>NZ_JAQQEG010000050.1:0-62513 GCF_046027395.1 Paraburkholderia dipogonis
TCATCGAACTGCCGGCGCGCGCGCCCGCCCCCCCCCCGGCGGGGGGCCGCCCCCGCCCCCCCCCGCCTGCCATTCGCGAGGCTTTGCCTTAACTCGACGTCCGCTCATCTGGTCACGGAATAGACTGGCGCGTCCGGAACCCGGACGTCTGTCGGCGGCACGTTGACATGCGCCGTATGCATGAGTTGATTTTTTTAATGAATTGGTAAGACCGGACGAATTACGGTCGAATGGCGGGCGCTACGCGCCGGATGCGGCTCCGACTGTAGGGGCCGCCGCTCTTTCGTTAAAAAAGTCATGAAAGGAGAAACATGAAATCCCTGCTTGCAAGCCTGACCATTGCGCTGCTGGCTATCTCATCCGGCAGCGCGATCGCGAAGGATTGGTCGACCGTGCGGTTCGGTGTCGACGCGAGCTATCCGCCATTCGAATCGAAATCCGCCGACGGAAAGCTGGTCGGCTTCGACATCGACCTGGGCAATGAAATCTGCCGCCGCGTGAACGCAAAATGCGTGTGGGTCGAAAACGCGTTCGACGGGATGATTCCCGCGCTGAAGGGGCGCAAGTTCGACGGCGTGCTATCGACCATGTCGATGACGCCGGCGCGTCAGGCGCAGATCGCGTTTTCGTCGAAGGTATTCCGTATTCCGACGCGCCTCGTCGCGAAGAAGGGCTCGACGATCACGCCAACACCAGAAGCGCTGAAGGGCAAGCGAATTGGCGTAGAGCAGGGCTCGATCCAGGAAACGTATGCGAAGACGTATTGGGAGCCGGCCGGCGCGGTGATCGTGGCTTACCAGGATCAGGATCTCGTTTACTCGGACCTGATCGCTGACCGCATCGATGCATCGCTGCAGAACGCGGTGCAGGCCGACGTCGGTTTCCTGCGCACGGCGCGAGGCAAGGATTTTGCGTTTGCCGGCAATGCGCTCTACGATGCGAAGACGCTCGGAAGCGGTACCGCGATCGGTTTGCGCAAGGAAGACACCGACCTGAAGGCGAAGATCGACAAGGCGATCGCCGACACGCGCGCGGACGGCACATACGACAGGATCGCGAAAAAGTATTTCGACTTTGACGTCTACGGGCAGTGAACGCGGCAACCTTCGCTAAGCCCGGAATGTCTTGCCCAGCTCGTGCTTCGCTAGCCGGAAATAATGCCGGAAGTTGTAGATGAGCGGCGACCACTTTTCGGCGTCGATATGGTTGCCGCCCTTGATAAACGCTTCGCTCGCATGCACGCGAAGAATCTCCACTTCCGCCGCGACGCCGCCGCCGAGCTGTTGAAGCTTCTCGCCACCCATCGTGTGAATATGGCGCACACGTGCCTCCAGATGGACAGGGCACTCCGCTGCGCGCAACGGCTTCACCTGCTCGCTCGCGAGCTGGCTCAAGCCTGCCACGTCGAACTTGCACTTCTCGAAGCGGAACTGCTTCGCCTTGATGTCCGGCACCGGATCCTTGCCGGTGAGCGGGGCCAGCTTCTCGACATGCCGCCACATGTCGGGTGAGGGCAGATTGATCACGCACTCCGGATGACGTGCGAGGTTTTCAGCGGTTTTCGTTTCGTCGAGCAGGCCGAGCATCAGTGTCCAGCCGAGCGCCCAGAACGAGGACATCGGCGCGAGATTGGTCGTGCCGTCTTCGTTGAGCGAGCTGACCAGCGCGACGGGCGTGCCGAAGTAGAGAATCTTCGGCTCGATCGTACGGAATGTATCGTTAGCCATTCGAGGTCCTTTGTAGAAGTCCGTTCGTGGTAGACAGGAGCGGATCATCAGTCAACGGGCGTCGCCACAATCGCTCATGACGTCCGGGTGTCCATCAACGTCATTCTCAAGGTTTGCAATCGTCGATGTTTCAGGCTGTTTCGAAACGTGCTCGCCATTGCGAACCCGCGCGGAGTATTAGGGAGCCGGGAGCAAGCGTGATTCCCGCGATAGGGGAGCACCTGGTCGCGCAAGGCATGCGGCTTGCTGTGGCGCGATGATGTCCCCGCTTAAGCAGATACCTGTCACGAAGCATTGGCAACCGGTGCGGCACCGTACCGACGTCTCATACGGATTCACGCATCCTGAAGGTCTTGTACGCTGCGCGATATCACTGATCGGAAGCGAAGCGTTCGGATCGGCACTACGTTGTCGTAGAAAGAAGGTCAACTTGTTCGATACTTCACTCGCATTCCTCTCAGACGGTCTGCTTGCCCTTTCCGGGTGGCAGATCCTGTTAGCTACGCTGATTTCGACGCATGTCACGATTATCAGCGTAACCGTCTACCTGCACCGGTGCCAGGCTCACCGCGCGCTCGACCTGCATCCTCTCGTCAGCCATTTTTTCCGGTTCTGGCTGTGGATGACGACCGGCATGGTGACGGGCAAGTGGGCTGCGGTCCACCGCAAGCACCACGCGAAGTGCGAGACACAAGAGGATCCGCACAGTCCACAGATCAGGGGCATCTGGAAAGTACTGCTCGGCGGTGCCGAACTCTATCGCACTGAAGTGAAGAACGAGGAAACACTTCGCAGGTTCGGCCACAGCACGCCGGTCGACTGGATCGAGCGGAACGTCTATGCGAAGTATCCGAACCTCGGCATCAGCCTGCTGATCGTGATCGATGTCGCGCTGTTTGGAGTCGTCGGCGTGTCGGTGTGGGCCGTCCAGATGATGTGGATTCCTTTCTGGGCTGGCGGGGTAGTCAACGGGCTGGGTCATTTCTGGGGTTACCGCAACTTCGGTCCTCCGGATGCGAGCACGAATGTGATCCCGGTTGGTATCCTGATCGGCGGCGAAGAACTTCACAACAATCACCACGCGTATGCGACATCCGCAAAATTGTCGAACAGATGGTACGAGTTCGACATGGGCTGGATGTACATTTGCGTCCTTGCCGCGCTCGGGCTGGCCACGGTCAGGAAAGTGGCGCCGAGGCCGCATCTGGTCAAAGGCAAAGCGGAGATCGACGACGATACGCTGCAGGCCGTACTTCGAAATCGCTTCGAGGTGATGGCAAGCTATGCCCGAACAGCTGAGCGCGCATTCCGGCAGGAACTGGCACATGTGAAACACACGAGCCGCCGCGAGAAAGCCCTGCTTATGCGTGGCGTAAGACACTGGTTTCGCGACGACGGGCAGGCAGGTCAAGCCAAGGCGTATCAACCTGTGCCCAAAGGGCTATACGACAACGCCCCGACGCTTCGTGTCTACGTCGAATTGCGCGAGGATCTGTTGGCAATCTGGGCGCGCTCGAATCTCTCTCGTGAACAGCTACTCTGCCAGTTGCAGGACTGGTGCCGTCGTGCGGAACAAAGTCGCATCGACGCCCTGAGACAATTCTCGCTACGTCTTCGTCATTACGGCTGACGCCTGGGTTTAGACCATTTCCGGGTACGCGCATGTAGATGCGCATAAAACGGTGATCAGAAGCGGATTTCCCGAACCGGTACGCCACCGTACCGACTTCCGCTCACTGCACGAGCACCGTCATTGCAAGGTCCTGGCGTAACGCAACTACAGGAAACGAAGCAATTTCTCGAGTCACGATCTCCGTGACCGATCTACTTTGCCTTGCCCGGTGACTTGCGCTGCAATGGCGCAATGGCTCGCGGGAAAGCATTTTTCAAGCACGCACCAAAGCGTGCGAGGAACACGTGATGTCAACTACCGATTCGATTCTGGAGGAACCCCAGTCATTCCTCCCACACCCCAGTGTGGCGGCTTACGCCGCAATATCCGGCATGGATGCCTATCGCGCGCTGGTTGCCGAGGCAGAGCGCGATTACACAGGATTCTGGGCCCGTCTCGCACGCGAAACGCTGCAATGGAAAACGCCGTTTTCTTCGATTCTCGATGAATCCCGCGCGCCGTTCTATGCATGGTTCAAAGACGGGACCCTGAATGCCTCGTATAACTGCCTCGACCGCCATGTTGAAGCGGGTAACGGGGACCATGTCGCCGTAATTTTCGAAGCCGACGACGGTACCGTCACGCATGTCACCTATCGCGCGTTGCTTGAGCGGGTGAGCCGTTTTGCCAACGCGCTGCGAACCCGCGGTGTGAAAAAAGGCGACCGCGTGGTGATCTATATGCCGATGTCGATCGAAGGCATCGTAGCCATGCAGGCCTGCGCGCGGATCGGCGCGACCCATTCAGTCGTGTTCGGCGGCTTTTCGTCGAAGTCGCTCAATGAGCGGATTGTCAATGTGGGGGCGATTGCGCTCGTCACCTGCGATGAGCAGATGCGCGGCGGCAAGGCGTTGCCTCTGAAGAACATTGCGGACGAAGCCCTCGCGATGGGCGGCTGCGACGCGGTGAAGAGCGTGATCGTCTATCGGCGCACGGGCGGCAAGGTCGCGTGGCATGAAGGGCGCGATCTGTGGATGCATGAACTCACGCAAGCCGAAGGAGACGTTTGCGAGCCGGAGTGGGTGGGCGCGGAGCATCCGCTCTTCATCCTCTATACGTCCGGTTCGACCGGCGTGCCGAAGGGCGTCCAGCACAGCACGGGCGGTTTCCTGATGTGGGCCGCGCAGACCATGAAGTGGACGTTCGACGCAAAGCGCAGCGACGTGTTCTGGTGTACCGCCGACATCGGCTGGATCACCGGCCATAGCTATATTGCGTATGGTCCGATGGCGATCGGCGCAACCCAGGTCGTGTTCGAGGGCGTGCCGACGTGGCCGAACGCCGGCCGTTTCTGGGAGATGATCGCGAAACACCGGGTGACGGTGTTTTACACCGCACCGACCGCCATCCGCTCGCTGATCAAGCTGGCCGAATCCGATCCGAAGGTTCATCCGGAGCGTTTCGACCTCTCGACGCTGCGTCTGCTCGGCACGGTCGGCGAGCCGATCAACCCGGCTGCGTGGACGTGGTTCTATGAGCACGTCGGTCACAGCCATTGCCCTGTTATCGACACCTGGTGGCAAACCGAAACGGGCGGTCACATGATCGCGCCGATGCCGGGCGCCACGCCGCTCGTGCCGGGCTCGTGCACGCTGCCGTTGCCGGGCATCATGGCCGCGGTGGTCGATGAGACCGGGCGCGATGTGCCGAACGGGCAGGGCGGCATCCTCGTCGTCAAACGTCCATGGCCTTCGATGCTGCGCAACGTATGGGGCGACCCGGACCGCTACACGAAGAGCTACTTTCCTGAAGACCTCGGCGGCAAGCTGTATCTCGCGGGTGACGGGGCGGTGCGTGACGAAGACACGGGCTACTTCACGATTACCGGCCGGATCGACGACGTGCTCAACGTATCGGGCCACCGGCTCGGCACCATGGAGATCGAGTCGGCACTGGTCGCCAATCCGCTGGTTGCGGAGGCCGCTGTTGTCGGGCGCGCTGACGATACGACCGGCGAAGTCGTCGTCGCGTTCGTGGTGTTGAAGGGCGAGCGGCCAACCGGGGACGTGGCGATCAGAATTGCGAATGAGCTGCGCAATTGGGTCGGCAAAGAGATCGGGCCGATTGCAAAGCCCAAGGAAATCCGCTTCGGCGAGAATCTGCCGAAAACCCGTTCAGGGAAGATCATGCGCCGTTTGCTGCGTTCGCTTGCGGCCGGCGAAGAGATCACCCAGGACGTATCCACGCTGGAAAATCCGGCCATTCTCGATCAGCTCGGGTGATTCGTCGCCAGCGGCGGGGGATCGCCGGATTGTTTTTTATCTTCAGGAGCAGGCCATGGCCAGCGCACCGAACCGAACACCACTCGCGAACCCCGCGCCACTGGGTCTCGCTGGCTTTGCACTGACGACGTGGCTGCTGAGCATGATCAACGCCGGCTGGTTCTCGGGCGAGTCGATGGGCCTCGTGCTCGCCTGCGCGCTAGCCTACGGCGGGACCGCGCAGGCGATTGCCGGCGTGATGGAGTTGCCGCGCGGCAACACCTTCGGCGCGACCGCCTTTCTGAGCTACGCGGCGTTCTGGTGGTCATTCGCACTCTTCGTGTTGTTTCTGCACGATAAAGTGCCGGCCGCTTTCGTTGGCTGGTATCTGTTTCTGTGGGGTGTGTTTACGTTCTATATGTGGCTGGCCACGTTTCGTTCGCCCCGCGCGCTGCAGGCTATCTTTCTGGCGCTGTGGATCACGTTCGGCTTGCTGGCGGGTGGCGAGTGGACGGGTTCGGTCCTCTTGCGGATGGCCGGTGGTTACATGGGACTTGTCACGGCGGCGCTCGCGTTCTATCTGTCCGCAGCCGATGTGATCAACGAGGTGCACGGCCGGATAGTCATGCCGATTGGCGAGCCACAGGTCTTCAGCCGGCACGCCGTCGCGCTCTGACGAAAGAGGCATTGAATCCGGCTGCCGTATCAGCACGAGCATCGTGACGCCGCGTGCTGCGATCGCGCGTGAGTTCTCGCACGACCCGCACCCCACGCATGCAACCGGAGTTATCGAAAATGAAGGCACTCGTCTATCTCGGCCCGGGCAAGAAAGCGGTTGAAGACCGTCCCAAACCGGTAATCGACGCGGCCACCGACGCCATCGTCAAGATCAGCAAGACGACGATCTGCGGAACAGACCTGCACATACTCAAGGGCGACGTCGCGACCTGCCAGCCGGGTCGCGTGCTCGGGCATGAAGGCACGGGCGTCATCGACGAGGTGGGCCCGGGCGTGACCACGTTCAAGCCGGGTGAGCGCGTTCTCATCTCATGCATCAGTGCTTGCGGCAAGTGCGAGTATTGCCGCAAACAGATGTACTCCCATTGTGCGAGCGGCGGCTGGATTCTAGGTAACAAGATCGACGGCACGCAGGCCGAATTTGTCCGGATCCCGCATGCGGATACCAGTCTTTACCGCATCCCCGACAACGCCGACGAAGAGGCGCTCGTGATGCTGAGCGATATCCTGCCGACGGGTTTCGAATGCGGCGTGCTCAATGGCAAGGTTGAACCCGGCAGTACGGTGGCCATCGTCGGTAGCGGGCCGATCGGACTCGCGGCGTTGCTCACGGCCCGCTTCTATTCGCCTGCCGAAATCGTCATGGTCGATCTGGACGACAACCGGCTGGAGACCGCGAAGCGTTTCGGTGCGACCGCGGTGATCAACAGCACGGACGGCAACGCAGTGAAGGCGATCATGAAGCTCACATCCGGGCGTGGCGTCGATACTGCCATCGAAGCGGTGGGCATACCCGCCACCTTCGAATTGTGCGAGGAGATCATCGCGCCGGGCGGCACGATTGCCAACGTCGGCGTGCATGGCGTGAAGGTGGATCTTTATCTGGAGCACCTGTGGGACCGGAATATCACGATCACCACGCGGCTGGTCGATACCGTGAGCACACCCATGCTGCTGGAGACGTTGCGCTCCGGCAGGCTCGATCCCAAACTTCTGATCACCCATCGCTTCACGTTCGAACAGATCCTCGATGCGTATGAAACCTTTGCGCACGCGGCCGACACCCGCGCGCTCAAGGTGATCATCGCGGCCTAGCTCGCCGCGATGCATGGGGCGCCATTAGCCGGGCAGTTCGTACATCGCGGCGGCGATGTCGGTGTGTGCGGGCCTCGCGGTCTCTGTGACCGCGGTTTGCGCTTGCCGGCTCGGGACGAGCAACACGGGCAGGCTTGCGCTGCGCACGACGCGCTCGGCCACGCTGCCCAGAAACAGACGCTTGAAACCCCGTCGCCCGTGCGTGCCGAGCACCAGCAGGTCCGCATTGAATTCGTTGGCCGAAATGCGGATCCGTTCCGAGATGTCTTCGCCGATCGGCGCGACGTCGACGATCCGCGGTGTGCCGGCGACGTTTTCGTGCTTCATTCGCGCCAGCGCATCCGCCATCAGTCTTTGGCCTTCTTCAATGCAGGCATCGCGCAGGATCGTCGGATCGTAACCGGACGAGTCGTATGCCATCAGGGGATTGTCGACCACATAGAGCGGCTGCAATTGCGCGCCATTGTCGTGCGCGAGTTGCAGCGCGCTGTCGAACGCATGTTCAGACGTCTCGCTGCCGTCGATCGCTACCAGAATGCGTTTATACATGTCGGCCTCGGAAGAATTCGTTCGGACGGCGAGCGCCGTCGTGGGATTCGCTTGCCTGCGCGCAGAGCGCCGCAGCCTCAATGTCGCCGTTCGATGTCTTGCCGAACGGTCTAGGCGAGGCGTTCGCGCCTTGCACGGCGCGGATTCGAAGTGCGGCCCTATGTTATTTCAGATTGTTGAGCTCGGCACGCGCGAGCGTCTCAACCGATTCCCACGCGACATCTTCATGTTCGAAGAACGTGTCGAGTTTGATGAGTTCCTTGCCCTTTGACGCGCCTTTCCGAACAAGACACACGCTCGCGACCCAGCCATCGGCAACATGATCCTTGACCGTCATGTAAGCGTCGTGTGTTCTGCCTGAAATGATTCTGTCTGCCATAGTGCCGCCTGTCTGATTGATCGACAGCCACAGTGGCCGTCGTCGCTGCAAGGTAATGCTCGCGGTTCGTCGATAACCGTCGGCGCTGCTACATCCCGAACTTATGTTCCGCAATGTATTTGTCGCCATATGCGAGTGCAGCCTCATAGCCTTGCTCGCTGGTTGCAAAAACGCCGATGTCGTAGTGCTTGTCGGCCGAAGGAAGGCAGCCTTCCACAGCATGCCGAAGATGAAAATTGAAGGTGCCGTCCTGCAGCTCCATGCATTCGGGAGTGAATGTATGAATACGGGCCTGATACAACTTCTGGATGTTTTGCCTCATGACCTGCTCCTGCCTTTTATGCCTTGAATACTCGCGTGTGCGATCGGGCCAGGACCGCCTGAACCGGGCGAGAACGGTGGTCTGCGCGGCGCACTCATTCCGATGCAACCCGCTCGCCGGCGCCGGCATCCAGCCAATAGCCGTGTTTGCCGTAAAACTGGTGCAGTTCAACTTCGTAATGCCGGTCGATCGGCATGGAGTCGTCGTAAGCGGGGCTATTCTTGATGACGTCGCGCGTCAATGCCGTCGATACGGTCGACTCGACCCAGTCGACTTCGTCTATCCAGTGAGTGGCGATGAGCACGGCCTTGCCGCCGGGCCACCAGTTGCGCGTCTCTACGACCAGGTAACGAATCGCCCAGTCGGTATCGTCGTAAATGAAATCCGACACGTGGCCGATACTGCCGTCGGCTGTTTTGACGTGATAGCCCTTGACCTCGTCGGTGCTGCGCAGATGAACGTCGGGTGGCGGGTTGTTCGCGTGCAAGGTTGGCCTTGACGGCGTATCGAACAGGGCGTCCGGAGCCACCCCTGTCGGGTCATAGGCCGGATAGGCGCCCATGCCCCACAGGTTGGGGCCGCCCCAATACGTCGGATAGCTGTAGTAGCGCAGATACTCGATCTCGTGCTGCCGCGATACCGGCTTGTGGGTGTCCAGCATTGGACTGTCCCTCACTTGCTGGCGGGAAAGGCCGACATGCACGATTTCCGATCCGGGGTCGGTGTGTTTCACGGCATACGGCGAAACCAGCACCTGCCGTTCATTGAGCCAATTGCCTGTTTCGACCACCAGATAACGCACACCCCATGACTCGTCGTCGAAATAGGCCTGACTGACTGAGCCAATGTCGCCGTCCACTGCGCTGACGGTGCTGCCGTGCAAGTCTCGAACGCTTCGCAACATGGTTTCTCCACCCTGTGTGTCGGCGAGGGCGGGCATGGCGCCGCGTCCCTCGGTCTTGAATGTCAAAGCGACGCGAGCCTGGTGACTTTGGTGCCTTGCAGCGACGCACCCGCCATCAGCCCGGTATTGGTCAGCACGAAAGCTTCGACCTGTCCGGTGACGGTGCTGGTGTCGAGATTGCCGTTTGCGCCGACCTTCAGCACGGCCACGGAAGCATCGCCGCCAGCCGACCATCCGTCTCTGCTGCGGAAGCGGGTCAGCGACTCGTCGGTCATGAACAGGAACACGATCGCGCGCGACTGCGCGCCGATCTGCCAGCCGATTGAACCGGTCGCCGTGCTGTAGTAGCCGATGGTGTGTCCGCCGACGCGCAGCGAACCCTCGCCATACTGGCCGCCGACCACGAAGCCGGCGTCGATGACCGACGGAAACGTCAGTACCCCGCGTGCCTTACCGACCAGTTCACGCGAGCCGTTCGCCATGCCATAGAGGCGCGCCAGCGTGGAGTCGACGCCTGCATCGATAGTGCGGCGCTTGTCCATTTGCTCGCTGCGGCTCGCGTCGGAAGAAGAGGTGGTGGTGCAACCTGAGAGCGCCGCGCCGAGTGCCAGAAGCGATCCGGGCGTACTCCAGATGAAGGTTCGTCTAAGCATGATTTTCTCCCCGCTGGTCGACGATAGAAAACACGTTACGCGCGGGCACGGGAGAAAGCGGTACGACAACGTACAGACGCCTGTCTATGTTCGAACGCACAAACCGCGCCGATCTCGCGAGATTCTTCTGACGCCGGTGGGCACTGGTCCGCCGAGGTTCGCCGCATTCATCAGACGTGGGCTAAAACCTGGCCGATTTGCCGCGCAACGCGGTCGTTTTTTCCGGTCCGAACCGCACCGTACAGACTTACCGGACTGCATCGGCGAATCTGTTGTTTCAACCTGTGTTCGTTACGCGATTTCCTGATCGTGCCAGCGACGCAGGCATGGCGAACCGCGCGGTTCTGATGCTTTGCAAGCAGCCTGCTTTGGTTGACCACCAGCCCGAAACGCGCTTCTCGTCGCTCTTCGTTGCCGACCCAGGCGCGAAATGGGGATCAAAATGTCAGCACATCTGGCGTCCACCGAGTCCTTTTCGGACGGCTCTGCCTTCAACTATTTCGTCGTGACAGATGCAATGATGACGCGTGGCACGCGGGCGGCCGCGGATAACTCCGTGGAGGACGCTTGCACGACGGCTCTCGGCGGCGCGGCACCGCCAGTCAGCAACCAGATCCTGGCGATGGTGGCGCATGAGCTGCGCGGCCCGTTGACGCCGTTGCGGCTCGCCAGCCAGTTGATCCGCCACGCGTCGGCTGAACGCCCGGAGATACTCCGCTTGATCGATATGATCGACCGGCAGGTGAACGGAATTGCACGGTTGGCGCAAGATTTGATGGACGCGACCCGTGTCGATCGTGACGCACTTCGTCTCAGCAAGGCCGACATCGAGATCGCGGCCCTGTTGGCCGACATCTGCGAGATCACGGCAGCCGCCGCCGCCGAGAAAAACCAGGTTTTCACCGTGTCGATTCCCGACGCGACTTTGCGCGTTGAAGGCGATCCCGTCCGCTTGACGCAGGCCGTCAGCAATCTGTTGCATAACGCGGTGAAATACACGCCGGTCCGCGGCAATATACGAATGACCGTGCTTGCAGAAGGAAACGATCTTGTCATCAAGATCAATGACGATGGTTCGGGGATTTCGGCCGTCCTGCTGCCGCATATTTTCGAGCTATTCGCACAATCGAGCAGAACGATCGCCGCCAGTGCGGGCGGCCTCGGCATTGGCCTCGCGGTCGTGAGAGCCATTGCTCAATCTCACGGTGGCGCGGTGTCGGCAACCAGCGCAGGTCCCGGGGAGGGCAGTGAGTTCACGCTCAGGTTGCCGATTGTCACGTCCGGCGGCGCCTTTTTTGGCAACGTATAAGTCGAACCAACGATTGCCGTTCAGCCGATGCGTTAGTTCGGGAAGGCCGAGGACGGCCATGGTTTTCGAAGGTCGTGCAATCCGCATGCACGGCGTGTCGTACCGCGAACTCATGCCAGGACGCGGATCGGCGCGTAATTTCGACGCGACTTATAATCTTTTTGCGTATCGCGCCAGATCTCGAGTAACGCGAAGATTACCGCATCGTGACGCGCTGCGGCACAAGCCGCAAAGGTGTTGGAGCATTCCTCCTTCTATCCATATTCACCCGTCAGGAAATCGTCGGCGAAAGCGGCGCGGTTCCGGGCGAGCTGCGGAGAGTGTGAAATGTCTCAAGATCACCGTCAAAACGAAAACCATCTGCTGGTAGTGTTGCCTGACCTGGAGTGGGAACGTCTGTCGCCGCATCTGTTACTCGTGGAGATGCCGCTCGGCAACGTCGTCTACGAATCCGGCGATCGCCTCAATTACGTTTATTTCCCGACCACCTGCATTGTGTCGCTGCTCTATGTCATGGAGGACGGTGCGTCCGCCGAAATCGCGATCGTCGGCAACGAAGGGCTTATCGGCATCGCGCTTTTCATGGGTGGCGACACCACGCCCAGCCGCGCGGTCGTACAAAGCGCGGGGAAGGCGTATCGCCTGGACGCTCAAATCCTGAAAGAGGAATTTCATCGTGCAGGGCCTGTCCAGCGCCTTTTGCTGCGCTATACGCAGGCGTTGATCACCCAGATGGCGCAGACCGCTGTTTGTAACCGTCACCATTCGATCGACCAGCAGTTGTGCAGGTGGCTGCTGCTCAGCATCGACCGCCTCTCGTCGAACGAACTGAAGATGACGCAGGAACTGATCGCCAATATGCTGGGCGTGCGCCGCTCCGGCGTAACCGAGGCCGCACTGAAACTGCAGGATGCGGGTTTGATCCGGTATAGCCACGGCCATATCGAGGTATTGGACAGGCCGGGACTCGAAAAGCGTGTGTGCGAATGTTACAGCGTAGTGAAGCGTGAATTCGACCGGTTGCTGCCCGCTTTGAAAGCGCTATAGAAACGGCGTGAACGGGAGAGCGAATTGGACGATCCTTTCGACCTTCAGCGCTTTATCGACGCTCAGGATCCGCTGTACGCGCAGGTATGTGACGAACTGCGCAACGCGCGTAAGCGAAGCCACTGGATGTGGTTCGTGTTTCCGCAGATCCACGGGCTTGGAACCAGCGCAATGGCGCAACGGTTCGCGATTTCGTCGCTGGCCGAGGCCGATGCTTATCTGCGCCATCCGATACTGGGTGAGCGGCTGAGGGAATCGACGCGACTCGTCAACGGGGTCGATGGTCGTTCAATCGAGGAAATTTTCGGGTATCCGGATTACCTGAAGTTTCACTCGTCGATGACGCTATTCGATCGCGCGGCGATCGACAAAGAGCCCTTTGCGGAAGCGCTCAGGAAGTATTTCCATGGCCAAGGCGATCCTCTAACGCTGGAGCGCCTCTAGCAGGCGCTTGCCGGGCCGGCGCAAGGTCGCTACGTCCGACATTGATTCAACTCACCCTCGACCGACCACCGCTCGGTTGAACAGTTAAGCCTTGTCCAGGACGCTTCGCGAGCGTACAAAGTATCGAATGCATTTGCGAGGCGGCCCGTCATCGATTGCCGGTGCTGTAAGCGATGTAATGTCAATGGCGGGGTTGGACAACCATGAACGAGAAAGACATTCACTCAGCCAGCACAGATCGCAGCGCGCGCCGCCGGAACGTCGTCGCGGGTCTCGTTTACGTGTTCGAGCAGGTCATGCCGGACCCATTCGTCCTTGCAATTGGCTTGACCCTCGTGGTGGTCCTGCTGGCCATGGCCTTCGCGCCGCACGCGTCGCTCGCCGTCATCCTGAGCGCGTGGTATGGCGGCACCTTCAACATTCTCGGCTTCGCGCTGCAGATGATCCTGATTCTCGCGACTGGCTATGCGATCGCCGACGCACCCCTCGTCCAGCGCGGACTGCGGGCGATGGCTGCGGGCGTGCGCACGCCGACGCGCGCCGCGCTGTTGGTCTTCCCGATCGTCGCGGTCGCCGCGTGGCTCAACTGGGGGCTCGGCCTGGTTGTCGGCGCGCTCCTGTCGCGCGAAATCGCGAGGCGCGTGAAAGTGGATTTCGCATGGCTCGTTGCGGGCAGCTACTCCGCGTGGTCGGTCTGCAATAGCGGCTTGTCCAGTTCAATCGCGTTGTCACAGGCATCGCACGGCAACGCATTGAACCTGGTCGAGAAAGCCACGGGACAGGTGATTCCGTTGAGTGAGACCGTGTTCGCGCCGTTCGTCTTCATCCCGACGGTGCTGGTCGTTGTCGTCATGACGGCGATCTTCATCTGGATGCACCCGAAGCAGGAGAATGTGGTCGCTTTCAATGAAACGCAGCCTGAGCCCGAAACACAGGCAGAGGCCGATCCCCATGCCAGGGACGCGAAGACATCGTCATTCGCTGCCCGCGCCGAGCGCTCCGTGCTCGGCACGCTGCTCCTGCTGGCGCTGGGCCTGGGCTATCTCGCGCTGACGTGGTCCAGCAAGGGCTTCGAGTTGGACATCAACACGACGATCCTCATCTTCCTGCTGGCAGGGCTGGCGCTGCAGCGCACACCGATCGCTTATGCCGATGCGATTCGCCGCGCCGCGCGGCAGACCGGATCGATGTTGCTTCAATATCCGATGTACGGCGGCATCATGGGCATCATGACGGGGACCGGGTTGGCGTCGACGATTGCCAAGACGTTTGTGGCCATTGCCACCCCGGTGACGCTTCCTGTCCTGAGTTACTTCAGCTCGCTGATCATCACGCTGCTCATTCCCAGCGCCGGCGGACACTGGGCTGTTCAGGGACCTTTCGTTCTTCCCGCCGCATTGAGCCTGCATGCTTCGGTTCCGCGCACGGCAATGGGCGTTGCCATGGCGGAAAACGTCTCGAACATGCTGCAACCGTTCTGGGCTGTACCCGTCGTTGCGATCGCTGGCATTCGCATCCAGCGTGTCATGGGCTATACGGCGATCACTTTTGTCGTATCGCTCGTTATCTATGCAGCGGGGCTTTGGCTGATTCCGTGATTCGACTGCACGTGCGCCCGGCAGAAGCAGCTGTCGGCATGCGGTGTACCTACATTGACGGACCTGGTTCAGAAGCTCACGTGCGTCGCTCGGAGGCGGGTGGACATGGTCTGATGAAATGCTCGTTCAATCAGGCTCGACATGCACACGCGCTCGGGTCAGCGACGCGTGGGCCTTTTCTTTTTGGGTTTCGGCGGCGCGAGCGCAGCGGTCCAGAAAGCGGTGGTCCCGCGCTTCGCCGCCGCCGTCGCGTGACCGCGCGCTGAACCCGCCACTGCATTTGCGCCGCTCAACCACATGCTGAGGAAGGGATTCTTTTTCATCCACGGATTTTTCATGTCAGGCCCGATCGAATAAGGGTTGTCCAGTTCATGCCGAACGAAGATCGCAACGCGCATGCCTATCGGGCTGCGATCGGTGCGCAGGTGCAATTCGAACGCGGAACCGATCCTGCCGAACGTAAATGGGCAAATCGCGCGCGGGAGATGGTAGCTGTTGGCGGAAATCGCTTCTCTGACCGACTGCGAATTGACCACACCATGCGCATTCGCGCGGTCGGGCTGACACGAACACGTCGGGCCCGTCACTTCCCCAGAACTCACGCTGGCTGGGCATGACGTTTGCTCGATTAAAAAACGTTCAACTGCACGACCGAGGAGAGCAGCATGGAAGCGACGAAGCAGGACAACAAGGCGACTGAATCCGGCTCGCACGATGCATTAGCCTTTCTCGAGGCGGAGCATCGCGCAGTCGAAAAATTGTTTACGGCGTTCAAAAAAGCCGCGGACGATGATCTTGAAGCGAAGTCGGCGCTCGCGCAGCGCGCCTGCGAGGAGTTATCCATTCACACGATGCTCGAAGAGGAACTGCTTTATCCAGCGGCGCAGGAAGCACTACCTGATAGCGACAGCATCGACGTCGAAGAAGCGTACGTCGAGCACTTCCTCGTCAAGACACTGATCGCGAAGTTTGAAACGATGAAAGCAGGTGACAAGGGCTTCGACGCGACCTTCAAGGTGATGAGCGAGATGGTGGGCCATCATGTGGAGGAAGAGGAGGAGGAGCTCTTTCCGGAACTGCGCAAGTCGAATTGCAATCTGCGCACGCTGGGCGAGAAGATGGCGAAACGCAAGGCGGAACTACAGAGCAAGCTCGATGCGGTGGGCAGCAGATCGGTGGGCGACAAGACTGCGGCACTTTAAGGGCAGCAAAGCGATAGTGGACCGCGGACGCCAGGCAAAAACGCAAAAACATATGACGCTAGAGCAACTCGTTGCGAGAATGGCGCAGCCGTATGCTGCCGTCGTTTTACCTGGCAGCCGCTCGTCGAGCGGTTGCCTCTTCAACACTCTTTGATCGATAGGGGAGGATCATGCCGCTGAAAAAAGGAACGTCGAAGGGCACTGTGTCGCACAACATCAAGACCGAGACGAAACAGGGTAAGCCGCACAAACAGGCCGTGGCGATTGCGTTGAATCAGGCGCACAAGTCAGGCGCGAAGATTCCGAAAAAGAGCGACAAGTAAGGGACGGCGAGCAGTCCTCGGAGTCCGCGAAGGAGGCATCGTGACGACGAATGAATCGGTCGAAGAAACCGGCGGATGTGCGTGCGGCGCGGTGCGATTCCGCGTCAGCGCGCGGCCCCGGCGAGTGTCGATATGCCACTGCATGACATGTCGGCGAATACATGGCAACGTGTTTGGCGGCTATGCCATGTTCGAGCGTGGCACGGTGGAGTTTTCCGGTTCTACGCAGGCGTGGCAGAGTTCGTCAGGGGCGCGAAGGCATTTTTGCCCGACGTGCGGATCAGTCGCGTTCATGGAATACCTCGACAGCGACGAACTGGATCTCCCGCTGGGAGGCTTCGACCGTGTGGGCCTATATGAGCCGAGCTACGAGCTTTGGTGTTGCCACAAAGAGCCATGGCTACCCGCCGGAGTGCGCGCCGAATATAACGAGAACGGACCATGATGTCCGCACACCGGCCGTCAGGTAATCCCGCCGTAATGAGCGTCTGGGAGTCGCACTCGCGAGGCAAGAAGTACAAAGCCGGTATCAGTTGCCAAAGCGCAATCCGCGCGGATGCGGCTGGGAGCGACCAATCGACGCCGGCGGCGGCTCTGTCCTTGCAGAACGATTTCAACCGACAGCGGCATGAAGTTTGCAGAAGAGGACACGTGCAACCTTCTGGAGCCGGTCATGACTACCCAACCTGTCGCACCTTCGCCAACTGACGAACTCGCCACTGTTCCAGACACATCGAGCCCTGCCTACGCCGGCCGTCACCCGCTAACGCGTCTATTCGACCGGTTTGCAAGCCTCGTCACGCGCTGGGCCGGTTCACCCGCTGCGTTCTGTCTTGCCGTGCTGACGGTCGTCGCCTGGGTCATCACGGGGCCTATCTTCCACTACTCGGACGGATGGCAACTGGTCATCAACACCGGCACCACCATCGTTACCTTTCTGATGGTCTTTCTGATCCAGCAGAGCCAGAACAAAGACAGCGTCGCTTTGCATCTGAAGCTGAATGAACTGCTTTCCTCGCATCGAGCCGCAAACAACAATCTGATTGGCATCGAGGACGCGTCTGAGGAAGAACTTCGAAAGCTGGCGGCAGCTTACCTCCGTTTGTCCACTCAGTCTGATGCTCAAGTTTCGCCCGGAAAGGGCGGCGCGGTGGAGGAACCGGTCGGGCAATCCGTCGAAAGTTGACTTCAGCGTTGGCAGACAATCTCGCGCGAAGCGTTGCACCAACGTTTCATGGCCCGCTTTGATGAGCGGGCTCAGGATGGACGGCGAGTCGTTCGCCCAATCGAGGCGATTGTGTGGGACTGCGCAGGCTCGCGCGCCGTCCCGCCGGCAGCGTTGACTGCGCGGCAAGGGTTATTCGATCGTGGCGGCGTGAAAGCCGCACAGTACTTGCTGATCAACGACTGCGTACGCTGCTGCCTTATAGGCGGGTGATCCCGCTGTCTATCTGGTCAAACATGCACAGCAGGCGAGTCACTCGCCGGGCGCCACCGGGAGGCAATGTCTGCGCTGTTTCGAGCGCTGTAATACGCTGGCGCCAATAGACAAGTCCGAGAACACTGTTAGCGACAAGTTGTGGGAGTATGTGTTCGAGGTGAGTGAGATCTTTCTCAAGCTGATGATGCGACATATTGATCCTTTACCGAGATTGAAGCTCCCGAAATCTGACGCTCCGGTCGATTTGGTGGCCAGTCCCTCCGCCATTCAGCGGCCGAACCCTGCATGCAATTCGCTTGGCTTCGCCGACAACTGGCTGCGAAGGCAACCAGAAGCCTCGGAAAGAAGGGTTGTGAAGAGTCCCAGTTGGTTCGTCCTGCTGGGCATCCACATCTGGAGTGGACACGCGACAGCGTAATTTTCATTTCGCCGATAGCCGCAATATCCCAACGGGAATCACCACATGGTGTGCTTTAACAACCTTATGCGCGGTTGGTGGTGCATCTCCGCAGCATTGCGATTATGTTTTCCACTCTATCTGGCATGCGGGAGCATGTCTGTACGGTGGCGTACCGCGAAGGCTTCGTTTCTCGCGTGGGAATGGGTAACGAACGCTGCGAAGGCATTCATACTTGGCGAATCAATATCGAGTTCCGCCGCAGGCTCGTGAATATCCAGTTTTTACGGGCATTTCCCGTGTGCCTGATCCATCGTTTGATCGTTACGGATTGAATCGACTCCGTGTCGCGTTCCTTTTCTTCCGCAAGCACTGGCATGCCATCATCCGTCGCATTTTCCGCGGCTTCTCTTCGCCTTCTGTTTTCTTCCAATTCCTCTGTATTGACCTGGTCATCATTCATGATTCTCTCCTACCGATAGAAAACGGCTTCACCAACGGGATGTCGGCATCCGTCCCATAGCGTCGGCGACGGGGCACACTCGTAGCACGGGGCACGGGTCTTCTTTGCGCGCTAGCGCGTACGATCTGTTTCGTACACGAAGTGCCGCCGGCACCGACGTCCGGAATAATTGCGTTGCGGCGACCGCGGCAACGAGTGAAAGCGGCAACACACGATTCAGACAGGCTGATACAGAAACACGTTCGTTAAGCCAGCGGCAAGTGCCGCCGTTGACTCTTCAGGCCTTGCAGTCAGTGTGCAGATCCGGAACGGGCGCGTGCCGCAATGCCAGAAGGCTTGCCGGTCATCAAGTGGATGGGGTCTAGAGACCTCGGCGTCAACGCTCTGCCAACGGCGCTGAATAGCGCCACTTGCTTGCGTTTGAATCGATGAGGGCGTCATTGATGCGTCGTTTTTCCGCCCGTGCACGATCCGCCTGTTCGAGGGAGAGTGCTTGTGCCTGACGCGACAGAGCATACTCGCTCACGTTGCCCGACGTACGTGGTGCAATTTTGATTTGTGATCGCATGATGATTCCAGAACAAGGGACACTGAGTGCGACCCATGTACTGACTGTATACCCATCGCCCGATGCAAGCACGCTTTCCTTTACAAAGGTTAAAACCGGAACGGTAGGGCTGCGTTTTTCTCGAACGCGAAACGGCACGCTGGACATGTTCGACGACGCATCCTTTCGCGCGTTCTTGCAAAAAGGTGTTCATCAAAAAAGTGCCCGCGAGGAATTGCGAGCACCGTTGACTCTTCAGCGTTCGTCAGAGCGTGATTATCAGCCGGGCTGAAGTAGCAGCCGGGCTGAAGTAACAGCCCCAGCATCGCTGGCGACAGATGTCGGGGCCGGCTCTATGATTTTTGAGGGCATCTCAGGCGACCGCGGACGGCGCGCGCATCGAGCATACAAAGCAATTCTCGAACTAGAACAGCGGGTGCTCGTGCGGATACAGCGCCGTCCTGAGGGCAAAGCCGCCGAGAACAACGAAGATGACGGCGGCCAGAATGTGGACCGCCTTGGTTGGCAGACGGTCGGCGAACTTGTGACCCAGGTAGATGACTGGCACGTTCGCCAGCATCATGCCGAGCGTGGTGCCGGCGACCACCCCGAAGAACTCGTGAAATCGCGCGGCCAGAGCGATCGTTACAACCTGCGTCTTGTCACCCATTTCGGCCAGGAAAAACGTCAGCGCCGTGGTGCCGAACACACCCATCGGATGCGTGGTCGAAACCGCTTCCGCACCGTCAAGCTTGTCGGGAATCAGAATCCAGACGGCCATGACGGCAAACGATGCAACGACCGCCCAGTTCAGGATCGTGGGACTCAGAACGCTGGCAAGCCATGCTCCCAATGCGCCGGACGCAGCATGATTGATGAGCGTTGCGACAAAGACGCCGAGAATAATCGGCATGGGCTTGCGATATCTGGCAGCCAGCACCAGGGACAGCAGTTGGGTCTTGTCGCCGATTTCGGCTAGGCCGACCACGCTGGTCGAAACGAGGAACGATTGCATAGGTTGTGGGCCGGGCCGCGCGATAAGTACGCGATGACGCACATTCCGGCGACCCGGTCAGGTCGGAATGCGAGTCATCGGTCTTGCCAGGCATAGTGCTGTGCACGCCATGGCGGTCTGACGACCACCAAGTATGTTGACGGGCACCCTCGAGCATTGCGGTCGAGGCGGCTACTCCCCAATGAGAGGGGCGATTCTACAGTGTCCCGACCCGGTAACGCAAATCGTCAGCTTTCCGAAAGTCGGTGCGTTGAGATAGAACGACGCGAAGTTACGGATGCGGAATCTGGAGGCGACGGAGGCAAGGGCGCCTGGCAAGGGCGAGCATCGACGGCGCAGCGATCATCGAGGCGACCATTCCCACAGCGCCCTTGTAACCGACTGTAATGGCTGGCGCTCGTCCAGCGGGAATAAAAATTCGACCGATACCGTTCAAAGGGAGCCGTCATGGCTCCCTTTCGCCTTTGTCATCCAGACGCGGGCGAGAGCGGACGACAAATTGCAACAGCACGAAGTGCACTTCGCGGCAGATTCCGTCGACGGAGGCCCCAACCTTGAATAACAGGAAGAAAAACCAGAATTTTTATGAATATAAATCGTAATGATTTGCATTCTGGAAAAGGGTTTCCGATGTGGACGCCCTTGCATTGGCGGCCGATACGTGGAGTTGCACGCGGGGCCGCGAACCGGCACCAGACAAATGAGACAGGAGAATAAAACGTGATGAAGATGGATGTTCGAAGGTTTGGGAAAAGGGCGAGCGCGGGACTGACCAGCTCACTTATTGCACTGACGCTAGCGCATTCGGCTGCGGCACAGGACTCACTGCCGTCAGTCGGCGAACAGGACGGTGTCGCCGACGCGCCGACTCTACCGCCTGTACAGGTTCGCGCGGCAGCATCCGGGCAGGTCGCTCAGGACGATAACGTGAACGACCCCGACCAGGTTGCGGCCGTCAGCAAGACGGGAACCGCGCTCAAGGATTTGCCCGCAAGCGTGCAGGTGATCCCGCGCGCGCTGATGACCGAGCAGGGCGCGACGATGCTTCGGCAAGGCGTCAGCAACGCTAGCGGCGTGAATGTCGGTGGCCAGGATACCAAGGGCTATTACGATCATTTTCTGATTCGCGGCCTGAACGCGCAGATCTATAACGACGGATTCTCCGACGGAGATCTTTTGGGCGGCATCTCACACTCGTTGAATGGCGTCGAGCACATCGAGGTTCTGGAAGGCCCCGGGTCGGCGCTGTTCGGCAGTGGGCCGCCGGGAGGCACGATCAATATCGTCCACTACACCCCATCTTCCGATTTCCATTTCGGCGGCAATATACAGTCGGGCTCGTTCGGCACAATCTCCGGTAGCGGCTACGTGACGGGGCCAACAGGGATCTCGGGGCTGAACTATCGGGTCGATGCGACCGTATCGCGTTCCGATGGATTTCGCGATCTGGCGAGCCGTGACGAGGAAATCAGACCCGCATTCGAATGGAAGCTCGACAATCACAAGATCAATTTCTCAATCGATGCGCGCGACATTCATGAAACGCCCGACTCGTATGGCCTGATCTATTTTCATGGCTCGCCCATCACGAATGTGTCAATCGATTCGAAGTACTCGACACCCTTTGCGTTCGCGCGCGGCAACTACGTCCGCCCCACGCTCACCGACGAGTGGAAGGTCAATGATTTTCTGACCATCAATAACCGTTTCTCGTATTTGCACCGAAGCCTCGATGTGCTCGGCAATGGCGACAGTACGAGCACGAAGGTGAGCGGCGATCAAGTTGTCGGCCGGCAGCTACGGCAGCAGGATGATTCGGATAACAGTTTCGACTATCAACTGGAGCCGGTGTGGCGGTTTGGGACCGGCAGCGTCAAACACACGCTGTTAACGGGATTCGAGTATCAGCACCAGACGATCGATACTGAGCGCACCACGGCGGATTTGCCGAACATACCGAACGCTTTCGCTCCCGTGCCACCGGAGACGTCGCTCGCTGGGCTGGCGTTTCTTTGCGACGCAAAGCACTCGTGTGATAACGATCACCTGGTTGCAAACTACTACAGCGTTTATGCAACCGATCAGATCGACGTGACCGACAAGCTGAAAGTGCGGGCGGGCGTGCGCAAGGACTGGTGGGACACATCGCTCACGCCGAATATCACGGTGCCCGGGCGCTTCGACACAGAGGGACAACCGCTCGTTGCCGGTGTGACCGACTCACGCAACGACGCGCCGGTGAGCTGGAACATTGGCGTGCTGTATAAGGCACTCCCGTGGATGTCGCCGTACTTTGGCGTGTCGAAGAGTCATCTCGCCAATTTCAACTCCGAAAATACGCAAAATGGAATCGGCGCTCCGGAATCCGCGTTGCAATACGAGGTGGGCGTCAAGTTCTCGTTTCTCGACGAGCGGTACGTCCTCAATACGGCATTGTTCGACGTAGAGCGCGATAACGTGGCTGCGCTGACCACGATCAACAATGTGGAAAGCGTCATCTTCGACAGTCAGAGGACGAAGGGCGCTGAGGCGTCTCTTGACGCAAGCATTACCTCGCAATGGCACGTCGTCGCCAATTTCACGGCGCAAGATGCGAAGATCACCGACAATCCGCAAGGGGTGACGTCGGTGGGCAATCACCCGCAAGGCGCGCCTGCATACATTGCGAACCTATGGACCACGTACGGCTTTTCCATCGCGGGACTGCCGGGGTTTCATGTCGGCGCGGGTGTCAACTATGTCAGCAAGACCTATAGCGACATCACGAACGTCAATTCCATTCCGTCGTATGTGATTGTGAATGCCGCGTTTGGCTATGAAACGCACCGATGGGGTGTCGATCTCAACGTTCACAATCTCACGGATCGGCGCTACTTCATTGCTGCAAATGCTGCTGGAGCGTATGTCGGTGAATCCTTGAGTGCGTTTGTGAACCTCCATGCCAATTTTTGAGCCTGGGGAAATGTCACCGGGTGAAGTCGCAGGGGACTCAACTGGATTGACGGATAGATGTTGAGACGGTGACGTGGTTTGTGTCACCAGTCACGTTCGCGGTCGTGAGTGGTCACTCGGATTAGCTCACGGGTGACCGCCGCACGACTCCGACGACCCCGGCACGCATCGGCGCATCCTGCTGACGGCAGCGCTCGCGTTAGCGGAGCCCGGCGCACCTAGAGCTACATCCGCCGCGCCAGCGTGTCAGACGGGGATTCGCCGAATCGTTTCTTGTACTCGATCGAGAATCGCCCCAGATGCATGAAGCCGCAATCCATAGCAACGTCTGAAACATAGACACCAGCTGTCGCTTCACGAAGAATCTTATGCGCCTTGTCGAGACGTACTTGTCGTAGATACTGGGTGGGACTGACGCCCCGGAACTGCTGGAAGCCGTCACGCAGTGTCCGCTCGGCCAGCCCTAGCGCCATCGCCATATCTGGCAGTCTCAGGACTTCTCCACAATGTTCGTGCATGAAATCCTCGGCCCGCTTGACGAAGCCTGGCGACGCCGTCCGACGATTCGGCTCAGGCGCCGCGGTTGCGTGACCTGGCGTCAGCAACTCGAGCAGAAGTCCACCCAGTTGCCTGCCAACGCCATCATTCTTTCGAGCCAGATCGAGCAGAGCCGAGGAATTGGCAATCAGATTGAGTTGCTGCATCCAGCCTCCCAGCGCCGGGCTGTCGACATGAATGTGCGAGCCGAGACCGAGGCATGCAGACCACGCTTGATTGCCTGGCAAACCGGTGTCGATGCGCAGAATAAACTGCTCGCAATCCGGCGAAAGAACGGCGTCGAACGGCTCGCCCGCCGCACATAGAACCGCGTTTGACTGATCCACGCAGACAGTTCGCCCTTTTGTCCGTACTTTCGCCTGACCGGTGACGCAAAACATCAACAGGTGATAGCCGTCAACCGCCTCGACATCCACGCGCATCGCGGTTCCGAACGCAATGGTGCCGATCCCGACCCCGCCGAGCCTGACAAAGTCCATATGCGAGAGACCTGCCTTTGCGCCAGAGGGCACGAGGAGGTGTGGCTGCATCACACGGGAGATACGCTCACGCGTTTCATCGAGATCTGCGGATTCGAAGAGCCGGAATTCGCGCAAGGCCGGCGCGCTAAACGGAGACGTGAGCATGACCAACCGATGGGTAAGTGCCGCAATGATCAACTGTGGAAGTGTGGCCTAAAAATGGCCACGGCGAAATACGATTCGCCCGTCCCGACGAAACGTGCCGAAAATGGATAACGCCTCCTGTTTCCACCGGAAACGGATAGCGAATGCATTTTGGCAGCGTCAGCATTCCTCCATGGCGATATTCCAAACATGGAGGAGCATGATGCAAACGACTGAGATACCCCTGCGGCCAGCCGCCGAACTCGACGATGATTTCGTCAGATTTCCGCATACGGACGGCTCGCGTGTTCCGTACAAGGTGTTCAGCTCTCAAGCAGTATTCGAACGGGAGCAGGCACGGATTTTCCGCGGCCCGACATGGAACTTTGTGGCCCTCGAGGCTGAGATTCCGAATATCGGCGACTTCAAGAGCACGTTCGTCGGCGATACACCGGTTGTCGTTACCCGCATGGAAGACGGCGTGGTTGCCGCGTGGGTCAATCGCTGCGCGCACCGGGGCGCGATGGTTTGCCGAAAGGCGCGCGGCAACGCGACGTCGCACACCTGCGTCTATCACCAATGGAGTTTCGACAACGGGGGCAATTTGCTCGGCGTTCCGTTTCGCCGCGGGCAAAAAGGCATGTCCGGCATGCCTGCGGACTTCGATCCGAAGGCGCACAGTCTGAAGCAACTGCGCGTTGAGACCTATCGTGGCCTCGTATTCGCCTCGTTCAGCGAAGAAGTGGTTCCGTTGCCGGAATACCTTGGCAACGAAATGCGCCCGTGGATCGACCGCATCTTCCACAAGCCCATCGAATATCTCGGTTGCACGCGCCAGTTTTCCAGGTCGAACTGGAAGCTCTACATGGAGAACGTGAAGGATCCGTACCACGCGAGCATGCTGCACCTCTTTCACACCACCTTCAATATCTTCCGTGTGGGCATGAAAGCGCGCTCGATTCCGGATGCGAATCATGGCCTGCACAGCATCATTACCGTGACGAAAACAGAGGACGACACGTCGAGCGCGTACAAGCAGCAGAACATCCGCTCGTTCGACGAGGGCTTCGCGCTGGAAGACGATTCGATTCTTGCGCTCGTTTCCGAATTCGAAGAAGACACGACCAATCACATCCAGCCGATTTTCCCGCAACTGGTGATCCAGCAGATTCATAACACGCTGGTTGCACGTCAATTGCTGGCGAAGGGACCGGACAGCTTCGAGCTGATTTTCCACTTCTTCGGCTATACGGACGACACCTCCGAAATGCGCGCGCTGCGCATCAAGCAGGCCAACCTCGTCGGGCCGGCAGGGTACATCTCGATGGAGGATACGGAGGCCACCGAACTCGTGCAGCAAGGCACGGTGCGGGACGCCGACGCGACCTCCGTTATCGAGATGTCGCGTGGAAATCCTGATCAGCAGGACACGGTCATAACGGAAAGTCTGATCCGAAAATTCTGGGTCGGCTATCAGAAGATCATGGGTTATTGAATCAGGGGGTGTCGAGAGATGGAACAGGAAACACAACTGTGGATTGACCTCCATATGCTGCAAAGCCGCTACGTCAACGCGCTGGACAATGATCGGCTCGAAGCCTGGCCCGACTTCTTCGTCGAAGACTGCCTGTACGAGATCGTACCCCGCGAGAATGACGATGCCGGTTTGCCAATCGGCATCATTCACTGCACGAATAAGCGCATGTTGCGCGATCGGGTGGTGTCGCTGCGTAACGCAAACATTTTCGAAGAACACTCCTACCGTCATATGACGTCCGGTTTGACGGTCCTCGAGCAATCCGCAGATGAAGTGCGCACGGAGAGCAGTTACATCGTCGTTCAAACGCTGACAAACGGTGAGTCGTTCGTGTACCAGGCGGGTCGTTATCTTGACCGCGTGGTTCGGACGCCCAATGGCTGGCGCTACGCTGAAAAGCGTGTGATCTACGACACGTCGCGAGTACGGACGCTGCTCGCAACGCCGATCTGAACGGGGGTTTGAATGTCGGAAATTATGCAGTGGGTTGACGTGGGCGCGATGAGTGACTTTGCGGAGGACGAGCCGGCTCAGGTTGCCGTCGGCGCGCACCCAGTAGCGGTGTTCCGCGCCGATGGCGAATGGTTTGCCCTGCACGACCTGTGCTCTCATGGTCATGCGCGCCTGTCGGAGGGATTCGTCGAGAACGGCTGCGTCGAATGCCCGCTTCACCAGGGGCTGATTGACCTGCGTACGGGTGCACCGTGCTCTGCTCCGATTACCGAACCGGTTCGCACGTATCCGATTCGGGTAGTCAATGGTCGAGTGGAAATCGGCAGTACCGGAACAGAGTGACGGTCGGGCAACCGCGGGAGCTGAGCTATGCAGAGTCAAAATCTTATTATTGTCGGTGGCGGTCAAGCCGGCCGCAGGGCCGCGGAAGTGTTGCGCGAGCGGGCGCCCGATGCGCGCATCTGCATTATTGGTGATGAAACCCATCTGCCATATGACCGGCCGTCGCTTTCGAAGGATGCGCTGCTCGACGCAGAGCGGGAGCGGCACGCGTTCATTCGAAACGTCGATTACTACCGGAGCCAGCGTATTGAAGTGCGCCTGGGACTGGCAGTCACGGCGATCAATCGTGCGTACCGTTTGCTCACCTTGAGCGATGGTTCGGAGATCTCTTACGACCGTCTTCTGCTGGCGACCGGATCGCGTGTCCGCAAACTGCAAGGCGGCCCCGTGCATTACCTGCGCACGCTCGACGACGCCCGGAATCTGAGAATGCGGCTCGCACAAGGGGCGCGAGTCGTGATCGTGGGAGGCGGGTTCATCGGACTGGAGGTCGCGGCAACCGCCATCGGCCGTGGATGTGCGGTGACCCTCGTCGAGCCGGCTGACCGGTTGCTCAAGCGCTCGATGCCGCCGGAAGTCAGCGAGTTCATGCGGCAGCTCCACGTTGGTCGCGGCGTGGAGTTTCGCCTTGGGGCGCAGGTCACGGATATCCAGCAGGCACTCGACGGATCGGTGCGCGTGGCAACCAGCGAGGGCGAACTGTTCGCGGACGTAGTCGTGGCTGGAATTGGTGTAGTTCCGAACACGGAGCTGGCTCAGCGGGCAGGGCTCGAAGTTAGAGATGGCATCGTGGTCAATGACGAATGCCGCACCTCTGACCCGGACATTTTTGCTGCCGGCGAGGTCACGCAGCACTTCGTCGCCTCGATCGGACGTCACGTGCGTGTCGAATCCTGGCAGGTCGCGGAGAAGCAGCCCGCAGTGGCGGCCGCCAACATGCTCGGTGCGACCGAGCGCTATGATGAAACGCCGTGGCTTTGGTCGGATCAATACGACTGCAATATGCAATCGCTTGGCACTTTCGAAGGCGCTCATACGGTGGTCCTGCGCGGTGCGATTTCCGATGGCGCTTTCAGCATGATCGGCCTCAATGACGCCGGCAATGTACGGGCCGCAGTAACGGTCAACAAGGGCAAGGACATGGCTATATTCGTGAGAATGGTCGCTGGTGGTCCGGTAGACGCGAATCAGTTGGCCGATACGTCCGTCTCGCTTCGCTCTCTACTCAAACGATAGCTGCCTGCGGTGTTTCTCGAGGGGCTGATCTTGCGGGATGCAAGGTTGGCCTCTTTTCGCTTGCATTGTCCGCGAACGAAATTATTGTGTGTAGTCCAGGGGAGTGAGTTCGAAAACGCCCTAGCTTAGCTTGGCTTAGCTTGGCTTCGATTCGCCCGCTTGCTCGTTCGGAGCAGGCGGCCTGGTTTCGGTTCGCACAGTTGCGGCGGCCGCGGCGCACCCCGACCACCGTTGCGCCCGATGCGCGCCGTCGCAATAGGGTTTGCTCTCCGAGTGCCCGCATCGACAGAGACTGAAGATGCCACTGTTCGGAAAGCGATTGCCCAGGCCGTCGACGATTTCAAACTCGCCGACCACGTGAAGCGGGCCGGCGTCCATGATTTGACCTTTGACGATAGACATAGCAGTACCAGGTGGAAACTGATTATTGTGGAGCGGCGCTTGTATTCGACGCCGACGCCGACGCCGGATCGGAGCCGGCTTCGCTTTGCGGTGCTCTCGGAGAACTCGCGAATCCAGCCGTCTCGTGCGATGCATCACAGAACGGCAGCCTCGTTGACAGGCCACATCGGCACAACGTATAGACCTTGCGAGCGCGCACGATTTGCCCGTTGTCGTCCACAAGCTCGAAATCGCCCGTCAGTTGCATTGGTCCGTTGTCTACTATCTGAATCCTGTTCGTCATGGAGAATGTCCGCTTGTCGTAGTAAGTGACGTCGCTTGCCGCTATCAATCGGATTTCCCGACGGCTTGCAGGTCTGGATGGACGGCTTCCACCGGCTGACCCAGCGAATAGAAAGTCCCGCGATTGCAGACTAGCGGTCGATCATCCGTGCGGTGAATCTGCAATGCTTCACCCACCAGAATGGTGTGGTCACCGCCTTCGTATGCGGCCCAGCGGCGGCATAGAAACCAGCCCATCGTCCCGCTGAGAATAGGCGTGTCCGCGATCCATTCATGCGGAGGATCCCAGCGCTCGGGTATCCGGTTAGCGAAGTAGTGGCCGTGAAAGCCCTGATTTTCAGCCAGAATGTTGATTGCGTAATAGTTGTCGCTCGACAGAAACGCATGCGACTTCGCAGTCTTCGCGATACTGACTGCTACCAGCTGGGGGTCGATTGAAACGGCTGCAAATGAACTCGCGGTCATAGCGTGCATGCCGCCCTGGCCGTCAGGCATGGAAACGACGGTGACGCCCGTCGTAAAGGCTCGGAGTCCTTTGCGGAACTCTTCGGGATCGATCTTCAACACTAGCCTCGTAGGTGGGGTTTGTGGGAACGCGCGCCTGCATACGCTGGTCAAGTCCTATCGTTGCACTCGCCGGTCGCGATATCAAGACGAAGCCGTGAAACGTCACGTTCCATGCGGGGAACAAGGTGGCGAGCGAATGCAGATGCGAACGGTTGAGCAGCGCTCTCAAAGAGTGCTGGAAATCCCGGTTTGACAGATATTTTTGTCACCGCTACAAGTCGATAGGTAAGGAATGAACTGCAGTTTGCCGAGTGGAAAGCATTTTGTTGCAATCGGGAACGGCGTCAGCTTCAACGTTTCGGCATCCAGAAACCTATGATTGAACTCATCGACATTCGCGTATTTTCGAAACTTTCCGAGTTGATGAGCTTCAGTGCGGTAGCCCGGGTGCTGGCGATGCCGAAATCTTCAGTCAGCCGGTCTCTGTCGCGGCTTGAGGAGCATCTTGGCGTGGCGCTGATTATCCGGTCCAATCGCAAGGTGGCGTTGACGGATACCGGCCTGCTGTTCGCCGAGTCCGCAAAGAAGATACTCGACGACGTAGAAGAAGCGGAGGAGAAGGTCGGGCAGGTGCGACTGACCCCGCGAGGACTTCTGCGGGTCAGCTCGCCGGTAACGCCCGGGCAGTTCATGATCGCACCGCTTGTCCCTGCGTATCTCGCTGCCTATCCGGATGTCCAGCTGTCCCTGGAACTCACCAGCAATAAGATGGAGCCGCTGACGGACGAAATGGATGTCGTCATTCGGACAGGCACACTGGAAGACTCCAGACTGATTGCGAGAAGACTGGGGAGCGCCCGGCTGGTCCTGGTTTCAACTCCTGCATATCTCCGTAAGAGCGGCACACCTGAGTCGCCGCACGACCTCCCGGCCCATTTCCTCCTTGACATTGCCGACGGCCCGTCCGAGTGGCGCTTGCGTCGGGCCGAGGAGTTGTCGACCATCGGCGTCCATCCGCGCTTCTTTGCCAATGACACGAGCACGCTCCGGACAGTCTTGCTGTCTGGATCGGGATTGGCCTGGTTGCCTGACTATCTGTGTCGTCAGGACATAGCAGATGGCAGATTGGTACGCGTGATGCCGGATTGGGAAAGAGGCGAGCGGGAAATCAACGCGGTCTTTCCACGGCACCGAACGCTGTCGCCAAAAGTACGGTCATTCGTGGACTTTCTGGCCACTCATTTCAGCAGCGAAAAGCGCTAGATCTCGTTACGCCGACCTCCTTCCCCAAGAGGCGAATCCACTTGCGTGCGCGCTCCGCGCGTGTCCGGTTTGCACGGGTTTTCATTGCCATTGGCCGTCGCAGCTGTACCGACGCGGCGCGATGTGGCGCCCGGTCTCCATGTCGGTCTCCATGTCGAGTCTGAGCGCCGGTTGATCCGCGGCGCAAAAAATCTTTTACCGAATCTCATAGGCACGTTCTCGCTAACACCGTGAAAACCCGGATGACCAGATTCGGAATGTGGTGTTCCAGTCCGGAGCCTTGTGTGCCGAATAATGGCTGGGCACTTTTGAGTCATTGCGCGGAGCACGGAACGTTCAACTTAATCAACAAAACGTGCCGTCACGCAAGCAGTGATTTTGTGAAACTCATCAGTACAAGGGGACAAAAGTGAAGTCATGGTTCTATCCAGGTGTTGCAGCTGTCGTTGCAACGGCCGTACCCATCGTGCACGCGCAGAGTTCCGTTACATTGTACGGAATCCTTGACGTTGGGATTCAGTACACCACAAATCAGGGTGGTCACCATAGTGTGCAGGAGGCCAGCAGCATGATGCGTGGAGACCGATGGGGTCTTCAAGGCCGTGAGGATCTTGGCGGGGGGCTCAGGGCGGTATTCAGACTTGAAAGCGGATTTTCCCTGAACAACGGCGTGCTAGGCCAAAGCACAGCGACTGCTCAGAGAATATTCGGTCGCTACGCCTATGTCGGACTGGCAAACGACAAGGTGCAGGTGCTATTCGGACGACAGCCCGACTTCATGCTGGACTACCTGCAGACTACGGCGAATTCCTGGTACGGCACATCGCTTGAGTTTCACCCGGCAATCAACGCCAACTTCTTCGGGAACAACGGCAGCAATCCCTCGCTTGACCGCATTGGCGGAGGTGAAGTCGACAGTTCAGTGAAGGCGACGTGGAGTCCTGTGGAGTCACTCCACTTTGGTGCGATGTACGGGTTCGGCGATGCGCCCGGAATCGGATCGCCCAATAGCACGCAAAGCTATGGAGCGACATGGACGACGACCGGTGCGCTTCTGGGCGCTGTCTACACCACGCGAAAGGACAATCTGACGCCAGGAACACTGCGTACGCTAGGCGCCGGCGGCACGGCGTCTTTGGGCGATTTCATGTTCAATGCGCTCTACACCAACTCGAGGTGGACGCTGACCGGCGACGTAGCCGACATCTTCGATGTCGGTGTCCGGTACAACATCACGCCGTTCCAGGTTGTCGGAGTGGAATACACGTTCCTCGACAAGAACAATGGTCCGAAAAATGTCTTCTATGCAAGTATCCGAAGCACATACGGCGTGATCTACGACTACAAATTCAGCAAGGCCACGGACATCTATGTGACCTACGTTTTCCAGCATGCGACGGGTGGCCGTCAGGCCCAGCTATTCGGCATGTCACTCAGTTCGAGTTCCGCACAGGGCGTCGCGGCAATCGGCCTGCGCCACTACTTCTAGAGACGGTGGCCGCTGCGGACTGAAGACCGCAGCGGCCAGTCTGGGCGATACGCCCAATCGCCAGCCCGCCTGCAAACGATCGACCTCAGATCGACCTCAGATAGTTTCCACCGCCTTCTGCTTGCGGATGCGTGGCGGATCATAAATGCTGAGCAACATCAGCCAGCCCTCGCCAATATTTCGGATCGCATGCACCACGCCGCGCGGAATCCGGACGACTGATCCTGCCTTGACCTGATAACACCGGTCGGCGATGTCAATTTCGCCTTCACCGTCGAGGATATAAAACGCGTGGTTATCCTGATCAATATGCAACGGCGAATATCCGCCAGGCGCAACCTTCGCAATATCGATGTTATAGGCGTCGGTATATTCGGTGCCCAGAATGTTGAAGATGAATTCGTAGCCGCGCGATCCTTCAATCTGATGCGATCTCCACGGCGTATCGAAAGTATGGGTAATGTGGTTCATTCCAGTCCTCTCTTGATGATGGTGGCGCTTTTGCCCAGGCGTGCTGGTTGGAAGTCGAAACATGACTGTTGCAACTTGAGGCGCCATACGGGCGATGAGTGTCGCCCGCATGGCGCGGGTCATCGGATGATTATTGGCTGGCGTGCTCTTTCACAAACAGCATGCAGATCGCGCCCAGGAGCGGGCCTACTGCGAGCGCGGCAAAGGCCATCTGAAATGAGTGACTGGCCTGAAACACAAGGCCTACGACAGCCGGTGACATCGCCGAGCCCGACTGCCAGACCGCATTCGCGATGCCGGCGGCTGAGCCGGCCCGATTGATGCCGCTCTGCTCGGCAACCAGCGTCACCAGCAGCGGGCTGTAGACGAATGCTCCGATGCCGATGAACGGAGCCGCGAGACGAAATGCATCGATATCTGAAAGGTGCCCGAACGCCAGCAGAACTACAAAGAAGAAGATAAACGACGCGACCGTCAATGCTTTCCGGCGTCCGCCCAGTTTGTCGGAGAGCCAGCCGATCGACGGTTTGCTGACTAGCCCTGCAATTCCCGCGATCGCCACAATGAATCCCGCTTGCACCGGAACGAGGTGATGTCCTTTTACCATGAGCGAAATCGCCCACGACGCAAAGCCGAGTGTGCCCCAGAACCCGCCGCAGCCAGCGAGCGCAAGCAAAACGAAGTTGCGCGTGAGGAGGGTCCTCAAGCGCAATTTTTCCGGGGTGCGTCCCGACAGATTGACGTCGGAATGGACGGAATGGTTGCGGACGATCACCGCAGTCAGGATCGCCAGTATCAGCGCACAAATGCCGAGTCCGTGATAGGTGTTGCGCCAGCCAAGCTGGGTGACGACGCCAGGCAGAACCGCGTTGGTCACAATGACCGCGATGGAAGACGCGCTCATCAGCAGGCCGACGGCTCTCCCGCGTTCGTGCCGGGTAAACCACGTCGAAACGAGCTTTACGCCGGCCGCGTAGTCGGCGCCCGCAGTCAGTCCCATGATGCATTGCAATACGAGCCCCACACCTAATGACGGGGTGTAACCGAAGCAGAACGTCGCGACTGCGAGGCCGAAAAGGGAGACGGACAGCGTTGTGCGGCCACCGATCCGATCGGTCGTGACACCGCCCACGACATTGGAGAGAACGTAGCCCGCGTAGAACGCCGTGACAAATACGCCGAGGGCGGCAATGGGAAGCCCCAGTGACTGTCCGGCGGGAAGTGCCAGCGTTCCCCAGGCGAGGCGGCAGACCGTGCTTAGCATGAGCCCGGCCCACGCGAAAAACAGAATCACCCAGCGGAATCTGGCGACTTCTACTTCGTCACTACAGCCAGTTGGCGTCGGAATGGCCGCTTGCATACTGTCTCCTCGCTACGATTGTCGGCTCGCTTTCGCGAGCGGGAATGGTGTCTATGATCGTGCGAAAACCCGGAGAACAAAATCCGTCTACGGCAAAACCATGTTCCCGGCGTGGAACGACAGCGCGGCACCTCCAGAAAATCCCGAGCATGCCGTAAACAAGCGGTGGTCCGACAAAACGCGGGCCGGGATCAGCGTCGTTCGTCATGGGTCGTCCCCCGGAAACCGGCACCTCTGATGGCCTTCCGCCCAGCCTGCTCGAACAGATTAACCCGTCGACGTGACGTTCCACATTGGAGCAACCGTGACCAGAAAGAAAGATACCCAAAGGCGTCGCTACCTGTGGCGAGGCGATTCAGGGGCAGACCCATTGGCGCAGTCGTCGTTGAATGCGCCCCCACCGGCGCGGCGCACCGCAGTATTTGGACTCATCCTCGTTCTGCTGAGCGTGCCGCTTCTGGCCTTCTGGGGAGCTTATGAAAGCTTGAGCGCCGGCTTCGCCGCGCAAGCTGCCAACGAGGCGGATAACGCTTTCGAGGAAGCCCGCTACAGCGTCGCATGGGAGGAGTCGGCCGAACGCAAGTACTTCCTCGACCCACGTCCGGAAGTTCTGCGCGAGCACAGCGAAGCCGGCGCGGCACTGGACGCTTCGCTGAAGAAGGCGATGGCGCTTGAACCCGGCAGCAGCACGATGCTGCTCGGCCTGCTGGAGAAGCACGCGAAGTATCGATCGTTCGCCAAGCCGATGTTCAAGGCCGTCGACGATCACGACATCGCGAAAGCCAATGAGATCGACGAGGATTCGGCCGATCCGCTCTTCGACGATATCGAGCATCAGGTCCTCGCAGCAGCGGCACAGCATCGCGACGATGCGACGACGCAACTCAACCGGCTCGTTGCCGTGCAACGGATCGTCCTGATATCGACCCCTGTGGTTCTGGCGATCGGCGTGGGGCTGACGCTGCTGTTTCTGCAGATGCTGCGGCGTATTCGCAAGAACGCGGACGCGGCGGCCCAGGACGCGCTGCGCACGAGCGAGCAGAGGCTGCAGGCGCTTGTCGCGAACACCTCGGACGCGATACTCGTTTCGGACATCGACGGGACGGTGACTTACGAGGCGCCGACGCGAAGACCGGATCCGTTGCAGAACATGGGTCAGCTCGTCGGTAGCAGTCTGCTCGATCCGATCCATCCCACTGATCGTCCCGCGTTGGCGGGTCTGTTGCAGACCGTGGCGTCGACGGCTCGATCCACGAAGTCCATCGAGATTCGCACGCGAGGCGAGGGCGATGCGTGGCGCTATATTCAGCTTACTCTGACGAACCTGCTCGACGAACCAGCGGTCGGCGCGATCGTGGCGACAGCGAGCGACACCACCGAAAGAAAGAACTTCGAAGAGCAACTCGCGCGCAGGGCGTTCTACGATACGCTCACCGCGTTACCAAACCGCGCACTGCTGCTCGACCGGATTGGTCAGGCCGAAGTTCGCGCGCGTCGACGCAATGCGATGATCGGCGTCGTTTTCATCGACCTGGACAACTTCAAGCGCGTCAACGACAGTCTTGGACATCACGTGGGAGACCGGTTGCTGATCGCAGCGGCCAAGCGCCTCGAAGGCTGTGTTCGTCCCTCCGATACTGTCGCGCGATTGGGCGGAGACGAATTCGTCATCCTGCTGGAACACCTCGGCAGTGAAGCAACCAGCGAAGGGACTCTGGTCGCGGACAACATCCTTGCTCAGTTCAGTCAACCGTTCGATCTCGACAACAAGCAGTACATCGTCAGCGCGAGCGTCGGGCTCGCATTCGCGCGCGCCGGTGGCGGCCGCGGCGATGCTGAAACGTTATTGCGGGACGCCGACGTCGCGATGTACCGGGCCAAGAATGGCGGAAAGGGCCGCTATGTGGTCTTCGAAGAGAACATGCACACGGAAGCCGTCAAAAAGCTGGAGATCGAGACGGACCTGCGTTACGCGATCGAGCATCGCGAACTGCGCGTGTATTTTCAGCCCATCATGCAGCTTCAGGCGGCCGGGTTCAGTGAAATGGAAGCGCTCGTGCGGTGGCAGCACCCCACGCGGGGTTTGTTGCCGCCGTCCGAGTTCATTGCGATTGCAGAAGAAAGCGGCCTGATCATTCCGCTCGGACGATACGTACTGGAAGAGGCTTGCCAGCAAGTCGCGCGCTGGCAAAGGGAGTTCCCAACCGAGCCGCCACTGCAGATCAGCGTCAATCTTTCCCCCAGGCAGTTCGATGATCCTAACCTCGTGGCGGACGTGGCGGCGGCGCTGACCAGTGCTCACATCGGCGCGTCGGCGTTGAAACTGGAGGTCACGGAAGGTCTGATCATGCGGGATACGGCAAAGAGCATCGAGACGCTCCGAAAGCTGAAAGAATTTGGCGTAACGATCGCAATCGATGACTTCGGTACGGGTTACTCGTCGCTAAGTTATCTTCGCAAGCTGCCGCTGGACGTGCTGAAGATCGATCGATCCTTCGTTCAGGGCATCGGCACGAGTGCCGAAGACGATGCGATCGTTCGAGCCGTCATCTCCATGGCGCAGTCTCTTGGGTTGTCCGTCACGGCCGAGGGCATTGAAACGGCCGAGCAGGCGCGGCTCCTGCGGGAATGGTCCTGCCAAACGGGACAGGGCTATCTGTTCTCACGGCCTCTGCCCGCGGAAGAGTTCACGACTTTGTTTCGCGCGCGTTCTCCTGGTTCCGGCCACAGCCATTCCGCGGGGGACGTCACCGCGGAACTGCTCTGACGCAAGGCGCGTCTCACATCATGCCGCCCGAGCTTCCAATGCCGCCCACCCCGGTCCCGCCCGTGCTGTTATTCGGTGATGCCGCAATCGGGTGTGCCGCCCCCATCGTGGCCATCAGTGCGACGGCGGCGGCGGCCGGTTCGCCGTTGGCGTCGATGGCGCCGCGAGCGAGCAGCGCTTCGAGATCGCTGTCCTCGCCGGGTTGACCGGCAGCGAATGCGGTAGTCAGGAAATTGGGTGTGGACAGCGTGACAGCGTACGTTTGCTGCACATTCTGGACGACCGCGGCCTGCGCAGTCAGAACGTCGGTCTGATTCGCGAGCACCTGCTGAAACTGTGTGTTCACCCCGAAGCCGGCGACGAGTCCGGTTTCATTCGTGCCGAGTTGCGCCGCCAGATACGACACCAGCAGATCCGTCTCCGGCGTGACGTTGTACGTGCCGCCGGCGAATGCAACGGAATGCAGCATTGTCACGCCCGAGGTCGCGGCGATCATGCACGGCATCACTGCGCCGAGCGTCGCGTGGTAGTTTCCGTTCGCATCCGCTGCAACCGACATCGAGCCCCGCGCGCAGTCGATGCTGATCGTCGCGTTCGCAAGTGCCTTGCCGGTTGCCGCGGTGCCGGCGATCGAAACCATCGACGTGCTGCCGCCACCACCCCCGCCTCCGCAGCCGGCGACCAACGCAACGGATGCCATCAGCAGCAGTGTGCCGACAGGCCGAATGAATTGCTGCTGTCGAATGTTCATCGAAGTCTGCCGTTGGTTCGGACATGCTGTCTAAACGATTCGGTGCGGCCGCCTATTCCATCTTTCGTGTAAACGTTCATGCTGAACAGGCATGGCAAAATGGGCTGGCCTGAGCGGCGGCGCAGCTTTGCGCCACAAATATTCACGGCTCGCAACGGCAAACGCTCACTTCACACGATTGGAATAGAGCGACCCCTACGGACGTTTACTCACGGTATTGACGCCGGATATTTCGAGCGCGTTCCGTGCCGGGGCGTCATTCCCGGGCAAGAAAGAAGGATTTATGCCGCGGGCCCTGATTCGCCGCGCGCGTGCGTGGACCTGCGACGGACGGCATTCCGTCATTGAGAGGCATCAGGGCAGCGTAGTCGCAACCTGCAAACGAGCCATGAACGACGACCGTGACCGGAGGACGCAAGGCTTGAGCGGTACAGATTTGCGGCCGCTGTCGGCGTTTGCCGACAATGAGCTGTCCGCGTCGGAGCGCGCAGCCACGCTCGTCTGGCTGACGACCGACCTCGGGGCGGCCGAACGTGTGGGCGATTACCGCGCGCAAAAAGCCGCGCTTGCTGCCTTGTTCAGGGATCCGCGAGACGATACGCGTTGTATCGTCGTACGCCGTCTCACGCCATGGTGGCGGCAGGCTGGCCTCGCAGCCTCCTGCATAGCGATGGGCGTGGCGCTCGGCTCGTCATCCGGTTGGGTGTCGGCGAATTTCGCGGCCGATCCACCCGTGTTCGCGGAGCGCGCCGACATCGCTTTCGCGGTGTACGCACCCGAGCAACGCCACCCCGTGGAGGTCGCGGCGCTGCAACGCGACCAACTGGTCAACTGGCTGTCGCGGCGCCTCGATCGACAGTTGTCAGTGGCTTCGCTTCGGGAATATGGGTATTCGCTGATCGGCGGCCGCCTGCTGCCCGGCGAGTCCGGGCCTGCCGCGCAATTCATGTATCAGAACACGGCAGGCGCCCGGCTCACGATGTACGTAGCCGCGGTTCCAAAGGATGCGACAGCATTCCGCCTGTTTCGTGACGGTAATCGCAGCACGTTCTACTGGGGGAGCCAGGGAACGGGCTGCGCGCTGACCGGTCAACTCTCTGAGGCGCAATTGCGACCCATGGCGATCGACGCATGCAGCATGCTAGGGCAACCCTTCAAACGCCGGTAAACCAGCCACGGATTAAACCCATGACGTTTTGCGGATTTGGCATCTCCAATCATCCGGTACGCCGGCGCATGCTGCCTGCCGCGGGATGGCGGACAATCGCGCGGACGTTGCTGAATGGGCTCGCATTGACGTGCCTGATGGTCTCGATGGGCGCGTTCGCCCAATCGACCAGCCCGATTGCGCCGGCTTCATCCGGCACGGCGGCGGAATGCACGGATGCTGCCACGTCGGATACCGTGAATGCGGACATCGACCAGTTCCGGTGTCTCACGGCTCGCGAACAGGCAGCCTCATTGCGCACGCGGATCGAAAACCACTCGATTCTGTCCCTGACCGACGATCAGATCTTTGCCCTGATGGACGCGATGAAGCCTGAGGCCTTCGTCGAGTACGCGAAGTCCGACATGATTGCCGAAGACGCCTACGAATACAGCATGTTCCGTCAGGAGCGCATATCCGGAAGATGGCCGGAGCGCCCCGACCACATGCTTATCCGATACCAGCACAGCCCTCGAAAAGTCTACGCAAAATGGCTGCCTGATGGCGCCCATGCGGGACAGGAGATCCTCTACGACGAGACCACGGACCCGAACAGCATGTTCGGCCATCTGGGCGGCCGGCTGCGTGTCGTGTCGGGCAAGGTCGCCGTCGACGGCCCGTTCGCGCACGCCCAGTCCCGCCATAGCGTCCGGGATCTCGGCTTGCAGTTCATCGCGCGCACCGTCGAGCACGATGCGCGCAGCTTTCGTGAAGAGGGCCTCAGCGAAAAGCCGAGCCGCATCGAACTCATGAACGCGCACGGCACGCGATTGCTTGCGTGGACATGGACCGCTCCGTCAGGACCGCCCGCGCATTACGCGCCGCGCGTCAGACTGCTGTTCGATCTTCAGCACACCTGGCCCTGTGGCGAAGCCGCGTGGGACGAACAGGGCGGCATGCTGGAGTTGATCCGCTTCGAAGACGTCGTGCCTCGTCAGTGGAGCGATTCCATTTTCGATCGTGGTAACCCTGAATACGGTTTCCGCTGATGCGCGCCGCCCCGCGGAACGTTCACGCAACCGCCGCTTCCTCACCTTCACCGACCTTTCATTAATATCTTTTCCGACTTAATTGCACCGGAAAAATATATTGGACGTCTTAAGCGTCCTCTCGCACTATTCGTACCTTCCCAGCCGCACGCGCACGCGCGCGCCATTGCGAGCCACCTGCGGCAATCGCCGCGCCGGTCGCCGTCCGCAACGGTGCATGGCCGGCATGGGCACAATTCTAATGTCGACGACCCCAATACCTGAGGATACAGATGCCTGACTATCGATCGAAAACTTCGACCCATGGCCGCAACATGGCCGGCGCCCGCGCCTTGTGGCGCGCCACCGGAATGAAGGACGGTGATTTCGGCAAGCCCATTATTGCGGTGGTGAACTCGTTCACGCAGTTCGTGCCGGGCCATGTGCATCTGCGCGACTTGGGCGCGCTGGTCGCGAAGGAAATCGAAGCGGCCGGCGGCGTCGCCAAGGAATTCAACACCATCGCGGTGGACGACGGCATCGCCATGGGTCACGGCGGCATGCTGTATTCGCTGCCGTCGCGCGAACTGATCGCCGACTCGGTGGAGTACATGGTCAACGCGCACTGTGCCGACGCCATGGTCTGCATCTCCAATTGCGACAAGATCACCCCGGGCATGCTGATGGCCGCCATGCGCCTGAACATCCCCGTCGTGTTCGTCTCCGGCGGTCCGATGGAAGCGGGCAAGGTCAAATCGCCGACGGACGGCCAGGTGATCGCCAAGATCGACCTGATCGACGCGATGATCAAGGCGGCCGACCCGAAGATCAGCGACGCTGAAGTGGCCGAGGTCGAGCGCAGCGCCTGCCCGACGTGCGGCTCGTGCTCCGGCATGTTCACCGCGAACTCGATGAACTGCCTGACCGAAGCGATCGGCCTCGCGTTGCCCGGCAACGGCACGATCGTCGCCACGCATGCATGGCGCAAGGGCTTGTTCGAGCAGGCCGGCCGCCTGGTGGTGGACCTGTGCCGCCGCTACTATCAGGAAGAAGACGTGTCGGTCCTGCCGCGCAGCATCGCGAGCAAGCAGGCATTCGAGAACGCCATGACGCTCGACGTGGCCATGGGCGGTTCGACCAATACCGTGCTGCACCTGCTGGCCGCGGCGCAGGAGGCCGGCGTCGATTTCACGATGTCCGACATCGATCGCATCTCGCGCAAGGTGCCGTGCCTGTGCAAGGCGGCGCCCGCCACCGACAAATACCATATCGAAGACGTGCATCGTGCCGGCGGCATCCTCGGCATTCTCGGCGAACTGGCCCGCGCGGAACTGCTCGACCTGTCGTGCGGCAACGTGCATAGCGGCACGCTGGGCAACGCCATCGCCAGGTGGGACGTCGCTGGCGGCGCGGGCGAAGAAGCGCAGAAATTCTTCCGCGCGGCCCCGGGCGGCATTCCGACCACGGTTGCGTTCAGCCAGGAAGCCACGTTCGCGTCGCTGGATACCGACCGCAAAACCGGCTGCATCCGCAGCAAGCAGAACGCGTATTCGAAAGATGGCGGTCTCGCCGTGCTTTACGGCAACCTCGCGGACAAAGGTTGTATCGTCAAGACCGCGGGTGTCGACGAATCGCAATGGATCTTCTCCGGACGCGCGCGCGTCTTCGAGAGCCAGGACGACGCCGTCGAAGCCATTCTGGGCGACAAGGTCGTGGCGGGCGACGTGGTCGTGATCCGTTACGAAGGTCCCAAGGGCGGCCCCGGCATGCAGGAAATGCTTTATCCCACGTCGTATCTGAAGTCCAAGGGATTGGGTAAGACCTGCGCGCTGTTTACCGATGGCCGCTTCTCGGGCGGTTCGTCGGGGCTGGTGATCGGGCATGCATCGCCGGAAGCCGCCGAAGGCGGCACGATCGGCCTGGTGGAAGAGGGCGATGTGATCGAGATCGACATTCCCAAGCGCAAGATGCACCTGGCGGTGTCGGGCGAAGAATTGGCACGCCGTCGCGAAGCCATGGAGGCACGCGGCGATAAGGCCTGGCTCCCGGTGAATCGTGAACGCGTGGTGTCGCAAGCGTTGCAGGCCTACGCCGCGCTGGCGACGTCGGCCGACCGTGGCGCGGTGCGGGATCTCTCGCAGCTTAAGCGCAAGTGACGTGGGACGGCTCTGGCGCTCGCCGTAGGGCGCCCAGGGCCGAAGGGATCGGTAGGCGCAGGAGTGCCTACCGGTCGCTGCGCAGCCAGCGCGCGGCTGCATGCCGCAACCCCGCCGCCATCAGAGCGGCGCAAGGCGCCGCGGGACAACGCGAACCGCGCTACCGTACTGACGCACGCGCTCACCCATGAGTCGTGGAATGATGACGGCGTGAGCCAGTGTGTGAAGCGCTGCTTCGACGGGACGGGTTCCGGCCATCGCCCAGAGGCCGGATCGGACAGCCGGCAAGCGGCTCTCATCGCCGGTAAACAACGCCGCTTCAATGCGCGACATATTTGCCGAAGCTCGAATGGCCTCATTTGCCCCTACGCTGTTCCAGCAGAAGGATCCCAGCGCTCGAGACGAAGACTTGACCAGATGGATGATCATGCCGGCGCCGTCGCCATCCCGATGGCGAGCGATCTCCCAGGAGAGCAGGCCGTCGAGTACCGGCAGACCGGCGAGCCACGCTTCGACCTCGGCCTCGGCAAAGCCCCACAAGCGCAGGCCGACGCGCAACGCCGCGCCGTCGGAGCGTAGCGGCCGATTGCCACGACGTCCGCTGATTTCGAGCGCATTGGAACCCAGGTTTCGCATACTGTCGTACTCCTCGCTGTTCAATAGGTTGAGAGTGTGGCGGGCCATGGAGTCAAATCGTGTCCCGATCGATCCGCAATTTTTTGCTTTACCCACGAAAGCATTCGATCCTCGTTACGTTTTGAAAATGGTCCATGACGTTTGAGGCGTGATCTGTCAGGACGCGCTCGAAGAACGCTTGCTGGCGCGAGATTGCGTGGGTGTGGTCGCAAGGTGTTTGCGCAAGAGCTTCGCGAGTTGTCCGCCGCTGCCTGTTTGAATTACGTCGATGCAGGCGGCGCGACACCCTCCGCGGCTGTGCTTTCGGACAATCGTTGTCCCATCCAGCTTCTCAATTCGTTCGTCATATCGAGACACTTTTTGTCCCGATGAAGTGGTAGCGGGGCGAGGCATGACGTGCGATGCCTCACCCGAAATCTGTGTTTGATGCATTCACTTAAGATTTGCCGCGCTCCGCCGTTAACATCTATGTCGTGAAGCCTATAACTAATCGAAAGTTCTTCCGCATGGACATTCTTGACAGCAAGATCATTAGCGTATTGCCCAATGCCGACTCGAGCGCCGAGTATCTCAGCACACCCGCTGTCCACAAGAAGCTGGAGATCATCGAGTCTGACGCGCCTGTTATAAAAACGGTGCAGCGGCGGCTGGAGAAGCTGCAGCTCGAAGGCTTCGTCGAAATGGAGAAGCGCGGCGCTGCGTGGTACTGGCGTAAAGGAGCGGGTGCGGGTGGCATGGCGGGGAAATCCGGCGCGATCATGACGCGCGAGGAGGCGCTCGCCCTGCACATGCTGCGCAGCTTCACGTCGCGGCAGATCCCGACGCTCGTCGCAGAGGCGCTGTCCGACCTGTTCAAGGTCGCGGAAAAGCGGCTCGAGGTCGCGGTGACCGAGGACGAGCGTCGTTACAGCCGATGGGCGGACAAAGTCGCAGTAGAAAACAGCGGATTCGCGCTGCGTTATCCGGCGATCGATGCCGAGATCTTCGCCATCGTGTCCCAGGCGTTGTTTCACGAACGCAAACTGGAAATCGTCTATCGTCCGCGCTCCAATGTGACGAATGACAAGTGCAAGGTCATCTTGCCACTCGGTCTGGTCGAAGTAGGCGGCCTCGTCTACCTGATCGGCGGCACCGAAGGCCGTCCTAGTCCGACCATGTACCGGCTGGATCGTCTGGGGAGCGCGAAGATGATGCTGGAATCATTCACGTATCCCCGTTCCTTCAGGCTCGACGACTATGTGAAGCAGCAGAGGCAATTCGATTTCATGGTCGAAGGCGAAGTGACGCTCAAGCTGCGGTTCCTGAACGGCGCCGGCGATCACCTTCTCGAGTCGCCTTTCGCGGCGGACCAGGATGCCCGGCAGAGCGGCAATGGGCTCGAAGTGCGGGGCACTGTGTTGCTGAGCCAGCGCTTGCGCTGGTGGCTGCGCTCCTTTGGGCCTTTCGTCGAAGTGATCGGGCCGGCGAGTCTGCGCGCTGAGTTTGCCCAGGAAGCGCTTGCGCTTGCGGAGATCTACCGGGGCTAAGCCCCGGCGACATGCATCGTCTGCCTATTCAATAATATGGCTCGAATATTTCCCGACGGCTGGGACACCCTGCGCCTGAGCGGAGGGGCGCGGCGCGAAGTCGAAACGCTTGCACTGCTCAAGGCCACACTTGCCGATACGTACACGGTGTATCACGGCGTGCACTGGACCAAGCTGCGCAGCGGGTTCGCGGTGTTCGGCGAGGCGGACTTCATTGTTGTCAGCCCCTCGGGACGACTCACGGTGATCGAGCAGAAATCAGGCTTGCTCGAGGAGACAGAAAACGGTCTGGTAAAAACGTACGCCGCCAAACCGAAAAATGTCGCGGCGCAGATTTCACGCACTGTCGCCGGCTTGCATAGCCGTCTGACGGCGGCGTTTGGTTCGAACACTTACCGGATTGAAGAACTGCTTTACTGTCCGGATTATCAGGTTCGCAACCGCGCAATCGCGGGCGTGAATCCGTCCAGAATTGTCGACGCTTCGCAGCGAGACAAACTGGCCGGGATCATCGAAGCGATGATGCCGGAAGACGAGGTACCTCTGCCGAGCCGTGACCAGATTCACGGATTTCTGGCGAACGAGTTGTCGCTTGTTCCCGACGCGGGCGCCATGATCGGGCAAGCCGCGAAGCTCGTCACGCGCGTGTCGGATGGGCTGGCCAGCTGGGCGCGCTGCATCGAATTTCAGCCGTTTCGGCTACGCGTAGTCGGCACCGCCGGTTCAGGCAAGACGCAGCTCGCCATCCGCGTGCTGGAAGACGCGGCGAGAATGCGGCTTCGTGCCCTCTACGTCTGCTACAACCGTCCCCTTGCCGATCACGTTCGGCGAATTGCGCCGCAAGGCGTCACGACGATGTCGTTTCATCAATTGTGCGAAGCCGTCGCGACGAGGGCGGGCGTGAAGGTCGACTTCAATGACGCGCGCGCGTTCGGCTCGCTCGAGCAGGCGTTCCTGAGCGGCAAGACAAGCGAAGATCTGCAGTTCGACGTGATCATAGTCGACGAAGGCCAGGACTTTATTCAGGCGTGGGTCGAGCCGCTCGAGCGGTTGCTGAAGGCCGGCGGTCGCTGGTGGTGGCTCGAAGACCCGATGCAAAACCTCTACAGGCGCGAGGCTATCGTGCTGCCCGGGTGGGTGGAGGTCCGCGCCACGTCCAACTATCGAAGCCCGCGCGATATCGTGCGCTTCCTCGGGCAACTCACCAGCACGCCGACAGCGATTGAAGCGGCAAGCCCATTCGACGGGTCGGATATCGGCGTGATTTCTTACCCGGGAGCGAGCGCGCTACAGGCAACCCGCGACGCGTTAGCAGAAGTGCTGGCGCTAGGGTTTCGCCCGCAGGACATTGCCGTGCTGACTTTCCAGGGAAGAGAGAAGTCGGTATTCCCCGTGCTCGATCAACTTGGCAAGCATCGTCTGCGAAGCTTTACGGGCAATTACGATGCAGCGGGCACGCCGCTCTATCGTGACGGAGAGATCCTGTTCGATTCGGTATTTCGCTTCAAAGGTCAATGCGCGCCTTGCGTCATTCTGACTGAAATAGATTTTGAAGTTCTGGATGAGGTTGCGCTGAGGCGGCTATTCGTTGGCGTAACGCGAGCCACGATGAAGTTGATGCTGGTCATGTCGGAAAGGGCGGCGGGTGAGGTGATGGGGAGGCTTTGAGATATGGCGATGTCTTGAATGTTCGAGACATATTTTGTCTCATCGCCTCGATAGCATCCGGTCATAAGTCGCACGTAAACATCGGTGTCAAGTTTGTTCCGGGTTTGCCGATATTAGCGTGAAGTAAGCACTCGGAGAGTTGAATCGGTCAGGGCGCGACGCCTGCGTCGTACTTTCTCCATTCGAAATCTCCGGAAGAACAGAGAACAAAGATGAGGCTCGTAATTGGCGGGGTTGTGTTTTTGTTTCTTCTCGGCGCGGTGGGGAATTCGTTGAATTCTCCGCAGTGGCGTGAATGGCGGGCCTATATGGGGCTATTCCTGATCGCGTTGCTGGTCGCTGTTATGGGGTGGGTTGTCGATCTGGTTTTACCAGGAGCTTCAGATACTTTTCTCCTCGTCGCGAAGTGGATTGCAGTGGTATCCGCCGGATTAATCTGTCTCAGGATGATTGTCGGCGTGTGCAAGACATTCTTTATCAAATAACACAATCGGTACCTCTGCTGTGGGCGGGACACGCAATGTCCAATAGAGCAGTGCCGTCGTCACGCAGTCGATTCCGCATCACAATCTTTGGCGCAGCGCGCCTTAATGGCATCAAGAGGATCCTTTGAGCAATCTGGATGTGCCTGAAGAACAGGCCGTGTCGAAGCGGCGCCAAGCTGTCACGGATGAGGGTGCGAAATTCGAGAGTCGTCCGCCCCGCTTTGAACTGGGTCGTGACGTTATTCTGCCCGACAGCACACGCGTTCAACTCGAAGAGTGTATTGCGAAGATCGATTTTCATCGACAAATCTATATCGACTGGGGTTTTGGCGCAGTCGATCCGATGGGCCACAGTACGATCCTGAATTTCTACGGGCCGCCTGGAACCGGCAAGACGCTGGCGGCTGAAGCGTTTGCCGGAACGCTTTGCATGCCGATCGTGTCCATCAGTATTGCGGAGCTCGAAAGCAAATACATGGGTGAGACCGGGAAGAATCTTCAAGCCGCATTCCGTACCGCGTACGAAATGGATGCCGTGCTGTTCTTCGACGAGGCCGACACCTTGCTCGGCAAGCGCCTGTCGTCCGTCACACAAGGCATTGACAATGAAGTCAATGCGATGCGCTCAACCTTGCTGATTGAACTTGAACGTTTCGACGGTATCGCGATCTTCGCGACCAACTTCGCCAGGAACTACGACGAGGCGTTTCGCAGCCGGATCACGCACCATGTGCGCTTCGACCTGCCGGATGAGAAAGCGCGCGCAGGCATCTGGCAGCGCATGCTGGTCGAAGGCATTCCGCTGGAAGGCGAGCGCCAATCTTTGGTCGATGCCGCGAGCCGGCAATCCGATGGTCTGTCCGGGCGCGACATTCGCACCTGCATGCGTCTTGCGCTCCCCAAAGCGCTCGTCGCCGCGCGAACGACGGGTGCCGCGCCGCGATTGCAGATCGAACACATCGAGTCTGCCATCGCGGAAGTCGTCAGCGCGAGGCATGAGGTTGGCAGTGCAACCGGCCGCTCGGAAAGCACCTCCGTTCTTGGGGCCAAGCGGCTTCTCGGCATCGAATCCTGAAAATAAAAGAGAGAAATGATATGGGCTGGCTTTCAGATTTTGTTTCATCGGCGGTGAGTACGGTTTCCTCAGTCGTTAGCGCGGTCGTCTCCGGGGTGAAGGCGGTGGTGCAGAAAGGTAAGGAAATCGCGGCCAAGGTAGTAGGCGTCATGGCAAACGAAGCCGAGGCGATTGTTGGCAAAGTGAAGCGCGTGTGGCAGACCGTCAAGCCGTGGCTGGCGACAACCAGTATCGTGATGAAAGCGGCTGCTACGGCGACGAGGGCTTATCCGTGGCTGAGCGGCGCGCTGAGCGCATGTAGTCGCGCTCTCGATGCGCTGGTTGCTTTTGATAAGAGCGCACTTGCCGCGCGTCTCGACGCAGCCATTGCCTGGGCGATTGAAAAGGCGAAGAAGCTGCAGGCGCAATACCTGACCGACGAGGAAGTCGCGGAGGCTCAGAAGCACAAGCGCGCCACCCATGAAGCCGCCAAGGCCGTCGATGAATCGGAACGCCACGCGATTCAGGTCGCCGGCTTCCTGATTGAATCGATGCGTGTGCGGCGCCAGATTCACGATCTGCTGCAGGCCGACAGCATTCCGGGTTTCGAGCACTATTTGCGGTTGAGAGCCGCGCAAAAGCTGCTGCAGAACGCGGAGCAGGTGCTTCAGTCGGCGCGTTCGGTTGAAGCCATTTCCGCGGACGATCTGTTCCTCGTCAAGGTCGGCGCCGAATTGCTGGCGGATCTCCCAAGCCTTTCGGACGCAGACGCGGAACGTCTGGATGCCATTGTGGAAGTCCGCTTCGGCAAGTCATTGCAGCCATTCGTTTTCGAAGAAATGATCATTGCGTGGGCGAGCGAATATCAGGTACGCGAGGCCCAGCAGAGCGCGCTCGAATCGCAACTCATCAATGAACATATCGAATACAAGCGGCTGCTTCGCAAGAAGAAGAGCGGTCGGCTCTCTGCCACGGAAGAGACAGAGGTCACGCAGCAAGGCGTCGAACTCGACCGGCGCATGGAAGAGATGAAGGCGGTGCAGACGGAAAACAGCGAATTCAAAATCTTCCTGCAGGCCGCCGAAGGATTTCTTCAGATCATGGAGAAAGACGAGGATGCCATCCTCCAGGAGGACATCCTGCATCTCGCCGAGAACAGCCCAGTCGTCGGGCAAATCATTATCGAGTGCCTGCAACACAACAAGCCATGGTCGACGCTCACTGACGACGAAAAGTCGCTCGTCGTCGGCTTTTCCAATATCTTCGAGGCGGCCAGCCGGGCTCGTGCGTCTCAACTGGTTGAGGTGGCCGTCTGATGTCGATTAACGAACTCCTGGCTTTCCTGCTGCCCGGCAATAATCTGGTTCAGTTGGTATTCGGATTGACCATGCTGGTGCTGACGGTGTGGTCGATTGCGGGTGTATTGATCTACGCGCGCCCGCAGACATGGGCACGGAAATGGCAGAACCACGCCGAATCCAACGCGTTTGAATTCGATGCCGATCACGGTTCGATCAACGAACTCTCGGAGGCTGTGGCCTCGCGCGCCGAGAAACTCGCCGACATGATGCCAGGGATCCTGTTGATCCTCGGACTGCTCGGCACGTTTTTAGGGCTTGGCGTCGCACTGAACGACGCCGCCGTGCTGCTCGCCCATCCGCCGGGCGACGGCGCTGCCACGGCCGACACCATGAGCGGTCTGACGCACATGATGAGCGGGCTCGGCACCAAGTTCAAGACATCGACGTGGGGCATCATTTCGTTTCTCGTGCTCAAGGCATTTTCAGCGCTGTGCCAGTACGACGAAAAACGTTTCCAATGGTGCGTGGACAAGTTCAACCAGACGCTCGCACTTAGCCGCACGACGCGCCGCGAGCAGGAAGAGAAGTATCAGGACCGCCTCGTCGGCGCCATTGAGGCGCTCGGCGAGCGTGTGATCGCGACCGTCGAAGAACAAAGCCGGCAGCAAGGCGCCGGTCAGGCAAAGATCCTGGCGTCACTCGCCGGCCTTGGCGAATCGTCGGCCGCGGCCGCGCGAAGCTCAGAGAACATGCAACGCCTGTTCGACGTGAATCTCGAAGCGCAACTGGCTGCGCTGCACTCAGTGGTGGATCACACGCAGAAAACGCGTAGCGCGCTCGAAGGGTTTATCGATGCGAACAGCGCCAACATCGAGGCGATGCGGGACGCCGGCGTGCGGATGTCTGACGGCGCGGACGGCGTTGCCGCTTCGGCGAAAGCGCTGCTTGAAGGGGTTGAAGGATTCAAGCGCGACGTTGCCAGCGTGCTCTCGACTATGCAAGAAGATCTCTCTGGCAACATTGCCGAGATGAACGCGAGCTTCCAGCAAAACATGAGCGGGATGACCGACAAACTCGCGACGGTCACAACCAGGATTAAAGACGCGGTGACAGCGCTCGATCAAAGCGTGTCCACTACCATGGCAGAAATCAGATCGACAATGGAGACCGCGAGCGAAAACCAGAACGATGCAATCCGTGAGTTCGAGGAATGCAGCACCGAGATTCAAAGGATTACCGGAAAGGTGCAAGTGGCGATTGAAAATGTGGCAGGCAGCATCAAGAACGGCTTGGCTTCAGTCGCTGACGCCGGGATGCGCATGCGCGATATTGCAGAGAGTTGCGTCGCGTTGGCCAGCCAGAACAAGGCCGCGATTGACAGTAATGCGGCACAAGCCGACATCATCAGGCAAGCCGCCAGCACGTTTTCAAGTGTGGCGACTGGCTTGGCCGAGCGCAAGAAAGACGAGCGCATGCTGAATGCAATCAACCGGCTTGTCGATATGCGCGCCGAGAGCCACGAGTCCAATCGTCATCGTCTCGAAGAGATCGTTGCATTGCTCGACGGGATCAAGGAGCAGACGAGCGCGGCCCCATCCATTCCCGAAGACTCGTTTCAGTGATCCCGCGCGATGACACAAGCGATGAAAGATAAGCCGAACGAGTGGGTGTCGATCGCCGACCTGATGGCGGGGACTTTGGCGGTGGTCATGCTGCTTCTCGTGGTCTCGATCCTGCAAAACCAGTTCGCGGCAATCAAGCATAAGGAAGAGGCGCAAAAGGGCGCGGCGGCGCAGAAGAAACGCGTCGAAGCCATTCTCGCGGATATCCGCCGCTCTTTCGATGCTCAGGGCGCCGCGGGTCTGGTCGCATTCGACCTGCAAGTTGGCAAGGTGACCTTGAAGGACAACGTATTCGCGCGCGGTAGCGCCTGCGTCACGCCGCAAGCAAAAGCGGCATTCGCCAGTGTCGAACCGGAAATCACGCGTTATCTGACCGAAGCGGGGGAAGGGCAGATCTACGTTGAAGGCTATACCGACAGCTTGCCCGTGGAGAGCCCAGTCACCGATTTCGCGCGTTTTTGCACGGTTTATGACGACAACTACACGCTCTCGGCTGCCCGCGCGCGCGAGGCGCGGCGTCTGCTGATTGGCGGCATGAATGCTGATGTAGCGAAGCGGGTAATCGTCGCCGGCTTTGGCGATTCGCATCCACTCGCGGGTGTGGACCCGGAAGATGCGAAAAATCGGCGCGTCGAAGTGAAGTTCATGCAGTAGGCGTAGCGGGCCGCGTCGGCTGCCGCATTCCAGCGGCACGACAGCTTGCGCTTCCAGTGCGGGCACGCTGGTCGATATGCGCTAACGCACAGACTGGCTTGCAGCAAGGTCAAACAACAATGGAGATTCATACAGTGAATGCGAGAACGGACAACGAGTTGCCGCACGAAGCTCTCAACGACGCCGTGGCGGAGGCGATCAAGGCGGCGACCCAGGGCGTGGGCAAAGTCAACGTGCTGATTGCGGGCAAAACCGGTGTGGGCAAGAGCACGCTGATCAATACGGTATTTCGTGGCCAATTGGCCGAAACCGGATCCGGCAGGCCCGTCACTCAAACGATGAGCGAAATCACGAAGCCGGGACATCCACTGACTATCCTTGACACGAAGGGACTCGAGGTGGCGGACTACAAGGCGACCCGCGCGGCATTGGATGAGCTGATCAGGGAGCGCTCGTCCGAGGAGGATCAGGACCGCCATATTCACGTGGCGTGGATCTGTATCAGCGCGAGTAGCAAACGGGTTGAAGACGCGGAAATCGATCTGTGCAAAATGCTAGTCGAGCATAAGATCCCGGTGGTCGTGGTTCTAACGAAAGCGCGCAAAGGCGATCCATTTATCGACCAAACGAGGGCGCTGATTCCGCAAGCCAAGGGTGTCGTGCCCGTTCGCGCGATCTCCGAATGGATCGAGGAACTGGAAGGGGAGTTGCCCGTGATGGGTCTCGATGCATTGATCGAGATAACGTCGGAACTGATTCCGGATGCCCAGCAACGCGCTTATGCCAGCGCTTTATCAACGCGCAACAAGAAGGCGCTCGACATAAAAAAGCGCCAGGCTGAGAACGAGGTCAACATCGCAGCCACTGCCGCCGCCGCGGCCGCCGCGATTCCCGTGCCGTTCTCAGATGCCTTCACACTAGTGCCCATCCAGATCGGCATGATCGCCAAAATCGGCATGACGTTCGGGATGCAGTTGAGTACGGCCACCGTTACCACGCTCGTCACATCGACGCTCGGTGCGTCGGCCGCAACCATGATCGGCCGCAGTGTCGTATCCGGTCTGCTCAAACTCGTACCCGGCGCGAATGTGGCCGGTGCCGTGATTGCCTCCACCACCGCAGCGGCGTTGACGAGGGCGTTGGGCACTGCATACATCGCCGTGCTTCACGACTTTTGCTCAACGCGTCCTGGTCAGGAACTGGACATTGAAATGATTGCGAAAGCCCTGAAGGAGCGTGTGCAGTTCTAATTTCGGAGACGCTCGCGCAACCGACGCGGCGCGCCCGCGTAACAGTCAAAATCAAGCTCATTTCCTCTCAGGCTTGGAATCGTCCCAGTTCATGCGGTGGCGATCGACTGTTTCGCGATGGCGCGCATCGTCTTCGGTATGGAGGTAAAGACTGGTCGTGTTGAGTGACACGTGGCCCAGGTTGTCACGGATCGTCCGCAGATCCACACCGCCGTCTGCTTGATGCGAACCCGCGGTATGTCGAAGCCAATGCGCCGAGGCTCTTTCCAGTTCATCCGCCCGATCGGAGAACTCGGCGCCTTTGGAGCGCAACCAACTGGCAGCATTGCCAAAAATGCTCTTGATCGCGTCGTGAATGGCAGAACGGGACAGACACCGGTTCCGGCCTCTGAATGGAAGGACCAACGGCGTTTCTTCGCTCCGGGTGGGCAGGGGCGCCAAACCATTTTCAGTTCGGTAAAGCCGCATTTCCTGAATCAGTTCAGGCGATGCGGGGACAATGCGCTCCTTGTTCCCCTTGCCGAGCGTTTCAAGCCACCACTGATCCTTGCCGTCAGCGCCTAGCCGGCGGGAAAAATCCCCCATTTTTCCGCCGGCGACTTCAGATATACGCATGCCCTGCAGATAGAAAAGCGTCGTCAGCCAGCGGCTACGGGCGTAATAGGCCCGCTCATCGGCAGTCTCGCGCGGCAGTTGCTCGACAAACACCTTCACTTCATCCCATAGCGACGTCGACAGATAGCGCGTCACTCGAGGCGCGGAACGTTTGGCGCGCTGCCGAAGCAGCGCCATGGGATTGCCCCGCAGATAACCGGCGTTGACCAGCCACGTGAACATCGCGTTCAGGATGATCAACGCCTGACGCTGGCTGGCCGGCGACAGCGGCCCATTGAACGGACGCCAGCGCTCGTCGCTGCGGGGAAATTTGCCGCCGGTGGCCGAAACCCAGCGAGCCGCCGGCTGTGGATCGACGAGAAACCCCTTGAACCGCAGCAGATCCTCGTGCGTCAGCGACGACAGTGGTTTGCCGAGTTGCACGACCGCCCAGAGCAGTAGCCGCTCGGCTTCCTTGCGGTAGTTGTCGAACGTCGTCTTCGTGTCCGCGTAGTTCGAAAGCCAGGCGCGGACGGCGTCCAGATCGTTGGTGGCCGACAGCTGTGAGCCACCGATTGCGCCACGGTTGGTGCCGTCACGACCGTCGAGAATTTCCGGAACGACGAGCGATTCGACGGGCTGAACGGTCACAAGTTGAGCATCAGGCACGGTTTAAGAGGTTCCAGAGGCAGAGGTTCTTTGCAAAAAGCGGCCGGTACACCATACACGACATTATAGTACTAATGTCGTGTAGTGTATAGGCAGAGATTGTACATTCAACGTTATACGTTGTATTATTAACACATTCGCTAAATTCAGATGCCTAGGGATCCCCATGCCTCTTGAAGCCGACATTGAAGCAGTGCGTGAACGCATCCCGGACACGCAGGAGCTTTATCGCGAGGTTTGCGCGCTGATGTTCTTCCGTTACGGAGAAACGCCGACAGCGAACAAGCTGTATCAACTGGTTCGCAAAGGCAGCATGAGCGCTCCGGCGAAAGCCTTGCGGGATTTCTGGACGGAAGTCAGGGACAAGACGCGGGTCGACGTCGGGCAACCAGATTTGCCGGCCGAAGTCGCAACCGCTGCCGGCGAATTGGCGGCGACGCTTTGGCGGCTGTCAGGTGACGCGGCAAACGCCGCGCTGGAAGTCTTCAGGCAGGACGCCCAGCGCGAAATTGCCGACGCACGTGAACATGCACAAGGGTTGGCTGCGGAACGCGACACTGCGATCGCCGCGGCCGAGCAGGCGTCCCGCGACGCGGCCGACGTCCGGATTGAAAACGCGAAGCTGCTCGCTCGCCTGGTCGAACTGGAAACCGCCAAAACCATGCTGACCGATCAGCTCGCGCAGTCCAGAAAGGAAAGCGCGGTCGCCTCGACGGCGTTGTCGGACGCCAGACGGGAATTCGCCGAGGAGTTGAGCAAGCTACGTGTCATGCACAATCAGAGCGAACAGCGGCTGGCCGCGACTGAAAAGCGGGCGCTCCTCGAGATCGACAGCGAGCGGACGGCGGCGCGCCAGACGCGCCAGGAACTACAGGCCGCTATCGATCGGATGGCCGAGGTCCAGGCCACACATCAGGCGGAGCGAGACCAGCTGCGGGATGCCCTCACTGCGGCGAAAACCCAGTTGGCGACGTCAATGACACGTTGCGCGAGCGTCGAAGGAGAACTGGCGTCACGGGAAATTGCGCTCGACGAACAAATAGCGGCGAGCGAACTCCTTCGCAAAAAGCTCGAAGCGCTATCTCGGCAACTGGTGGAAAGCGGGCGCCCTGCTGCTACGTCCTCACCCTCTCCTCGCCGCCCGTCATCAGCCAGGAGGCGCGGCGTGCGCCGCGATTTGAAGTTCACGGAAACCGCGGCGGTTCGCAGGTCAACCGCGGAAAACCGATGAAATAGCTGACGCAACGTGTCGCGTGCAGCGCCCGCGCACCGAACACCACCCTTGACGATTACAGCCTGCAATACCGCGGAACGGGACTTGCGACAGGCGAAGCAGGCATACGACGAACGGCGGGATGGCCCAGCCACATCCTCAACCGTCGCCGCTTCAATCGTTTTCAAGGAGAGAGTGATGTCCGACACCGTTGGCGACTTCATCATCGAACGGCTCCACGCCTGGGGCGTCCGCCACATCTACGGTTATCCGGGCGACGGCATCAATGGCGTCTTCGGGGCTCTCAACCGAGCCCAGGCCGAGTCCAGAAAACATCGCAAAGACAAAGAACCACCGGCCCCGATCGAATTCATCCAGGTCCGCCACGAGGAAATGGCCGCCTTCATGGCCACGGCTCACGCCAAATTTACCGGCGAACTCGGAGTGTGCATCGCCACTTCGGGACCCGGCGCCTCGCATCTGATTACCGGCCTCTACGATGCACGGATGGACCACATGCCGGTCCTCGCCATAGCCGGCCAGCAAGCTCGCGCGGCCCTCGGCGGCCACTATCAGCAGGAACTCGACCTCGTCTCGATGTTCAAGGACGTGGCGGGCGCCTTCGTCCAACAGGCCAGCGTTCCCGCCCAAGTGCGCCATCTGGTCGACCGCGCCGTGCGCATTGCGCTCTCCGAACGCAAGGTCACCGCTATCGTGCTGCCCAACGATCTGCAGGATCTGCCCTATGAAGCGCCCGGCCGCAAGCACGGCACGCTGCATTCGGGCGTGGGCTATCGCGCGCCGCGTCTCATGCCCTATCCCGACGATCTCCAGCAAGCCGCCGACGTCCTCAACGCCGGCAAGAAAGTCGCCATCCTCGTCGGCGCCGGCGCTTTACATGCCACCGATGAAGTCATCGCCGTCGCCGAAAAACTCGGTGCCGGTGTGGCCAAGGCGCTGCTCGGCAAAGCCGTCTTGCCCGACGATCTGCCTTGGGTCACCGGTTCGATCGGCCTGCTCGGCACCAAGCCGAGCTACGACCTGATGACCGAATGCGACACGCTGCTAATGATCGGTTCCGGCTTTCCTTATGCTGAATTCCTGCCGAAAGAAGGCGCGGCCCGCGGCGTGCAGATCGACCTCAAGGCGGACATGCTGAGCCTGCGTTATCCGATGGAAGTGAATCTGGTCGGCGATAGCGTCGAAACCTTGCGCGCGTTGCTGCCGCTGCTCGAAGAAAAGCGGGACCGTGCGTGGCGCAAGAAAATCGAAGGCTGGACCGCGGACTGGTGGAAGACCCTAGAGAAGCGCGCACACGAGCCCGGCAAGGATGCGGTCAATCCGCAGCGCACGGTGTGGGAGTTGTCCAAACGCATCCCCGCTAACTCCATCGTCACGAGCGATTCCGGATCGTGCGCGAACTGGTACGCACGCGACCTGAAGGTACAACGCGGCATGATGTGCTCGCTGTCCGGTGGACTCGCATCGATGGGCGCGGCCGTGCCGTACGCGATCGCCGCAAAGTTCGCCTACCCCGAACGGCCCGTGATCGCGTTGGTGGGCGACGGCGCGATGCAGATGAACAACATGGCGGAACTGATCACGGTCTCGAAGTACTGGAAAAACTGGGCCGATCCGCGCTGGATCTGCATGGTGCTGAACAACGGCGATCTCAACCAGGTCACATGGGAGCAGCGCGCGATGGAAGGCGATCCCAAGTTCGAGGCATCGCAGGATATTCCCTCGGTGCCCTATCACAAGTTTGCTGAATTGATCGGCCTGAAAGGCATCTATGTCGACGACGCCGAGCAGATGGGCGCGGCGTGGGACGAAGCCCTCGCTGCGAATTGCCCGGTGGTCATCGAAGTCAAGGCCGATCCGAATATCGCGCCCTTGCCGCCGCATATCACGCTCGCGCAGGCCAAGGCGTTTGCGTCGACGCTGATGAAGGGCGACCCGGACCAGGGCAACGTGATCGTCGAGACGGCCAAACAGGTGCTCGGCGCGGTACTGCCCGGCCATCACGACAAATAGAGCACGCGTCATGACGGCTCGGCCGGCATGCACGTTGGCGCATTCCGGCCGACGCCGCCGTCTTTTATGTGAGGCAAACCATGAAGCACACCACTCAACGGACCCCGGACGATGCCGCCGGACACGAAAGTCATCGCAAGCCCATTGCAGACGAAACAGCTACGCGCGACAAGTCATTGAAAGACACCGCTCAAAGCGCGCAGGACGCAAAGGAAAAGCGCCGGCATCCGACATCGGAGAACACGCTCGACTCGTCTCAGGACAAAAACCCGATTCCTCCTGATTCGGTGAAGAAGTGAGCCGCGCACGTGGATAAGCGGTCGCGCAAGCGCCGACGCCACATGCATGCCTTCCACAGCCATTATTTATGCAAGGCATGCCGCACCGCCGACACGTCATGGGTCGTGACCGGCTCGGCCGCGTTGCCCCACGTGTTGCGGATAAAAGTCAGAACGTGTGCGAGCTCGCTGTCGGTCAGCTTGTCCGCAAAGGCTGGCATCTTGCGCGACTCAGGGCCGCCGTCCGTGCTCGGACTGCCCCCGCCCTCCACGAGCAGACGAACCAACGAGGTCGTTTGCGGGGCGAGCACGGCCGGATTGCCCGCAAGGCGCGGATATTTTTGCGTGACACCCGCGCCGTCCGACTGATGGCAGCGCGCGCAATACGCTGCGTAGATACCGGCGCCGGGCCGTTCGACATCGCCAGTTTTCAGCGCCTGCACGCTCTGCAGCGCGCCGCGCGAGAGTGCATTGAAGTGGCCGCTCTGAGCGCGCGGCGGCAGGCTCTTCAGATACGTGGCGATGGCCGCGAGGTCGGCATCGTCAAGATACTGCGTGCTGTCTTCCACCACTTGGACCATGCTGCCGAACGTAACCAGGCCGCCGCCGTGGCCGTGTTTCAGGAAAGCGGCGATGTCCGCCGCGGAGCTTCGGCCCAAGCCTGAACCGGCGTCGGCCGTGAGGTTCGGCGCGAACCAGTGATCGTTGGTGCCGCCGGTCAGATAAAGCGGACTCGCCTCGGTGTAGCCCCGTTCCTCATAAGCCGGCCCGCGCGGCGTGTGGCACGCGCCGCAATGACCCAACGATTGCACGAGATACGCGCCGCGATTCCATTGCGCGTCGCGCCCTGCTTCCGGCTTGAAGCGGTCATCCGGCACGAACGCCCAGTCCCAGAACATGAGCGCCCAACGCTGGTTGAACGGGAACGGCAATCGAGTTGGCGGAGCGGGCGTGGCAACCGGCTGCACGCCATGCATGAAGTACGCGTAGAGCGCGTGCATGTCGTCATCGTCGATCTTCGCGAACGATGGGTACGGCATCGCCGGATAGAGCCGCTTGCCGCCCTGCGCTACACCGTCGCGCAACGCACGCGCGAAGTCGTCATAGCTATAGCGGCCTATACCCGCCTGCGGGTCCGGCGTGATGTTCGACGAATAGATGGTGCCGAACGGCGACGCCATGCCGAGACCGCCGGCGAACGGCGTCGCCGGAACCGGCGCCGCGCCGGGCTGCATAACGCGTGGCGCGGCCGTATGACAGCCCGCACAGTCGGCGGCCTTCGCGAGATAGGCACCGCGCGCGATCTGCGCGGCGTCGGCCGGCGTCGCGTTGCCGGGTGCGGAGTCGGCTGTGTAGCTGGATGCAAGCGTGCCGAGGGTCAAGACGAGCATCGCGGCGGCAATGCGGGAGCCGTGCCGAAGCCATCGCCCAAGCGAACCTTCGCGGCGTGGTGAAACGGATGGGTCAGGCGCGCGCATCGTCACCACCACTTGCACGGCGATACGAGCGCCAGGGCGATATCGGTTGCAATCAACGCGAAGAGAAACAGCGCACTGCACATCGCCGCGATACGTGTCACGAAAGCGTCGAGTCCGCTTCGCCTCTGGCTTGCGCCGCCCGAGGCGCCCTCCTTCGCCGCTTCGAGGCGGCGAACGTTTCGCCAGGCCGTCAGCGCGCCGAACACGCCGGCCGCGAGACATAGCGCGCTGATGGCGACGAGCGCCGGTCGCATCCACGGCAACGCCGGCGACGATAGTGGCTGATCGAATGGATAACAACTCTGCGCGGCCAGCGTCTCGGCGATGACCATCTGTGCCAACCATGCGCACGGCGCGACCAGCAGGCCGACCAGCACATGTCGCATCGACACGGCCGGCGCGGCGGACGGTTCGGCGCCCAGCGTCGGCTTCATGTTCCCGGCCATGACACATTCCGAAACAGGTAGGGTGTCAGATACAACGTGCTGAAAATGAACAACCACACGACGTCCACGAAATGCCAGTACAGGCCGCCGATGGTCAGCGCCGCACAGCGTTTCTCGTCGAAATAGCCCAGCGCGGTCCACAGCAGCAAAAACAGCAACACGACGATCCCGACCATGACGTGCGCCATATGGAATCCCGTGATGGTGAAATACAGCGAGCCATACAGATGCGTCGTCAGGCCGTACGGATGATCGTGCCACTCGAGCAGTTGAATGCTCACGAACACGATGCCGAGCAAGACGCCCGCCGCAATCGAGGCAACGGCCCATCGCAAGCGCCTGCGCCTCACACAGCGCTCGCACAGCCAGACGAACACGCTGCTCGACAACAGAATGATCGTGTTCGCGATGCCGAGACCGAGCTTCGGCAGGCCTTCAGGCGGCCAGCGCTGCGGACTTTGCGAGGCCAGATAGAGATATGAAAAGATCAGATAGCCGAACAACGCGCCTTCGGTTGCGATCAACGTGAGGCAGCCCCACCAGCCGCCCGAGCGCTCGCCCGCGCTGCCGATTGGCAAAGGCTCAGCCGGTTGGGCGGCGGTTTGACTCAAGTCCGCGGCGTCGCTCATGTCAGCCTCCCGCGTCCTGAACGGCGGCCGGTTCGCGCTGGATCAACGCACGTTCGGGCCACAGCCACACGATGATCGACACCGCACACCCCATCAGCATCGCACCGGCAAATGTCCATGCGCTCATCGCGAGTCCCGCGAATACCAGCGTCGCGAAGACCGCAAGCCAGAACGGCGCATATGAATCGCCCGGCATCTTCAGGATCACGTCGGGATTCGCTTCGAGCGCGGTCGTGCCGAGCGCCTCGCGGCCTTGCGCGAGTAGATAGCCTTCACGCAGTTGCGAGCGCGTGTGAAGCGTGACGCCCGGCTCCTCGATGCGGCCTTCCCATAGCGGATGACGGCTCGCCAGCGTCGGCACCACCGCGAAGTTGTACGGAGGTGGCGGCGAACTCATCGACCATTCGAGCGTGGGCGCGTCCCACGGGTTGTCGCCGGCCGGCTTGCCGCGCTTCAGGCTGACCAGCAGATCGATCATGAAGATCAACACACCCGCCGCGAACAGAAACGACCCCAGCGACGTAACGAGATTCACCGTGTTCCAGCCCATGTCGGCGGGATACGTATAGATACGCCGCGGCATGCCGAGCAGACCCGCGATATGCATCGGGAAGAAGGCAATATTGAAACCGGCGAACAGCACCCAGAAACCAAACTTGCCGAGCCGTTCGCTCATCATCCTGCCGGTGAATTTCGGAAACCAGAAATAGATGCCACCGATCACCGGAAACACGTTGATGCCGAGCAGCACGTAATGCAGATGCGCGACCACGAAGTACGTGTCGGTGAGCTGCCAGTCGAACGGCACGGCGGCGGTCATCACGCCGGACACGCCGCCCACCACGAACAGAAACACGAAGCCCGCGAAAAACAGGAAAGGCACGCGAAACACAGGCCGGCCCGTCCAGATCGTCGCGATCCACGCAAACGTAGCGACCGCGCTGGGAATTGCAATCACCATACTGGCCGCGCCGAAAAACGACAGCGCGAGCGCCGGAATCCCGGTCGCGAACATATGGTGAATCCACACGACGAATCCGATCACCATCGTCGCGACCGTCGAGAGCGCGACCGGCCCATAGCCGACCAGCGGACGGCGGCAAAACACCGGCAACGCGTCGGAGACAATGCCCATGGCCGGCAGCACGACCGCATAGACCCACGGATGCGCGAAGATCCAGAACAGGTGTTGCCAGAGCAGCGGACGTCCGCCGTTCAGCACGTCGAAGAAGTGCGTGCCGATGCGCCGGTCGAGCCACAACAGAAAGAACGCCAGGCTCACCGACGGCACCGCCAAAAGATTGCCGCCCGATGCCGTGAGCGTGCCCCACACCAGCACCGGCATCCGGTCTAGCGACATGCCGGGCGCGCGCATGCGTAGCAAGGTGACGACGAAGTTCATCGAGCCGACTGTCGTCGAGATGCCCAGCAGCACCATGCCGAGCGCGTAGACATCGATATTCGGACCGGTGCTGTACTCGAGCCCGGAGAGCGGCGCGTAGTTGAACCAGCCGGCATCCGGCGCCTGCCCCGTCGGAAAGCTCGCATACAGGAAGATGCCGGCAAACAGGAACACCCAGTACGAAAGCGCATTCAGACGCGGGAACGCCATGTCGCGGGACCCGAGCACCAGTGGCCACAAATAGTTCGAGAAGCCGGACAGCACCGGAAGCGCGTAGAGAAAGATCATCGTCACGCCGTGCATCGTGAAGAGCTGGTTGTACTGCTCGGGCGTGAGCACCGTCGCGTTGGGCCGCGCCAGTTGGATGCGCATGATGAGCGCTTCGATGCCGCCCATCAGCAGGAAGATGAACGCGGTCACCAGATAGCGCAGACCGATGGTTTTGTGATCGACCGTCGAGAGCCAGCCGCGCCAACCCGGCGGCGCTTCCCAGATCTCGCGCAGACGCTTTTCTTCGGCACTGCCGGGCGCGACGCGACCGTATTGCGGCGTGCGCGTGAGCGGCATTGCCGCACTGTCTGCCGCAGCTTGCCGTGCGCCTGGTGTCGAAGCGGGCCTCGCGTGGTCGGACATTGAAAGACGCTCCTTGATTGCCGGCTAAGATTTCAGTGCAGCGTGGCGAGATAGGCCGACAGCGCGGCCGCATCGTCGGCACTCAGCGCGATGCTGGGCATCAGCGCCTCGGGTTTGATCGACTGAGCGTGCTGAATCCAGTCGAGCACATGATCCGGCGTATTGGTCACCTCACCCGCCGCGATCATGCGACGCGAGTTCAGATGCGTGAGATCGGGCGCTTGCAGACCGTCCGCGTCCGTGCCGCGAATCGTGTGGCACCCGGCGCAACGCTCGGCGAACAGATGACGGCCCGCGGCGACGCTGCTGTCATTCGCGGATGTCGCCGCTTGCCCTTGCGCGCCGCGCCAGGCGTTGAAATCCGCCGGACCCTGCGCGACCACTTCGAAAGCCATGTGCGCATGTTGTGCGCCGCAGAACTGCGAGCATTGTCCGCGATAGATGCCTGCTCGATCGGCCTGGATCCATTGCTCGTTGGTTTGGCCGGGGATCGTCTGGGTTTTGCCCGCAAGTTGCGGCACCCAGAAAGCGTGCACGACGTCCGCGCTTTTCAACGCTATCTTCACTGGCTCGCCGACGGGAATGTGGATCTCGTTGGCCGTGCTGAAGTTGCGCGCCGGATCGGGATCGTCGGCGTAGTCGACTTTCCACCACCAGTCGTAGGCGGTCACGGTGATGGTCAGTTGAGGATGCGTCGCCGGTGAAGCAACCGATTCCAGCGTGATGAGGATGTAGACCAGCATCGCCAGCAAAGCCACCGACGACACGCCCGTGCCGATGTAGATCCAGCGCATGCCGCCGGCTTCGGCGTTGAGCGAATCGCTTGCTGCAGCGGGACGCTTGCGAATGATCGCGGCGATCAGCAATCCTGCAATGACGATTGTTACCGTGACCGAAATACCCGCCAGTGCCCAGCCTAAATGCATGGTCGGCGCGGTGGCCGGTCCCGCGGCGTGGAGGAAATAGTTGAGCGGCGCGATGGGACTGGCTTGAGCCCTCGTGGCCGACAGAGTCAAAGCGACGAAACGAGTGCCGACAAAAGCGCGTTGGGCAACAGCTGTCGTCAATCGCATCATCCATGTCTCCTCACGGCCCCCGCCGGCGGACCCGAAGTCGAAATATCGCGCACAAAAACCGCGCCAAAACGAGGACGCAGCAGCAAATATCGGGCCACGCCGCGACGGCGCCATCGTTCCCGATAGCCGATGCGAACCATTCACGAACCGGTTTGAATGTGCTGTCAACCATTTGCAAGGTTGCGTGAATTCATTGCCGGCAATTCGCAGAACGTCGGCGATCCGGCCCAGTGGCGTCTGAAGCGAGCGCTCGCGGGTGGTGGCCCGCTGCCGGACGTCGGCATCTATTGCCTGAATGCAGCGCGGTTTCTGAGCGGTGAAGAACCCTTCGAAGTCGTCGCCACGACCTGGCAACCCGGCGACGACCCGCGCTTCAAGGAAGTCGAGCAGTCCGTGCATTTCGTGCTGCGTTTTCCGAGTGGGCTGACGGCCACGTGTATGGCGAGCTACGCGAGCCACGAGTCGCGGTTTTTTCGCGTGGCGGGGGGGGCAGGGGGGGGGGGAATGAGTGCGGGGGGGGGGGGCAACCGCGT
>NZ_JAQQEG010000051.1:0-62063 GCF_046027395.1 Paraburkholderia dipogonis
TGCCGCGCCCATCAGCAGCGCGGGCGTCGTCTTGTCGCAGCCGACCAGCAGAATCACGCCGTCCATCGGATTGCCGCGAATCGACTCTTCGACATCCATCGAGGCCAGATTGCGAAACAGCATCGCGGTAGGGCGCAGATTGGTCTCACCGAGCGACATCACCGGAAACTCGAGCGGCAAGCCGCCCGCTTCATGCACACCTTTCTTCACGTACTCCGCGAGTTCGCGAAAGTGCGCGTTGCACGGCGTCAGTTCCGACCACGTATTGCAGATGCCGATCACCGGACGTCCGTCGAATTCGTCGTGTGGAATGCCCTGGTTTTTCATCCACGAGCGATGCAGAAAACCATCGCGGTCCTTGAGACCGAACCACGCCTGGCTGCGCAGCGGCTTTTTAGTCTGGTTCGAATCAGCCATGAAATCTCCTGTTGGCAAACATGTAGAGGGGGCGCGCGTCAGTGCACGCGCTTGCTGCGGCGGAACTGGTCGAACAGCACCGCGAGCAGCAGAATCCCGCCGCGAATCAGGTATTGGTAGAAGGTCGGCACGTTCAACAGGCTCATGGCGTCCTGCACCGAGCCCATGATCAGCACGCCGACCAGCACACCGGAAATCGTCGCGACACCGCCCGTGAGCGAGACGCCGCCGAGCACGCATGCCGAGATCACGCCGAGTTCGAGGCCGACCGAGGTTTTCGGGTCGCCCAGACTCATACGTGACGCAAGCATCACGCCTGCAAAGCCGGTGACGAGGCCCTGCAATACGAACACTGTGATCTTGATGCGCGTGACCGGCAAGCCCGCCAGTAACGCCGCCTCGCTATTGCCGCCGACGGCCAGCACGTTCTTGCCGAACACGGTTTTCTTCAGCAAAAAACCGAACAGCACGAAGCCGATGATGTTGCTCCAGATCGGAAACGAAATGCCGAGGAACGCGCCGCCGCCGAGGTCGAAGAAACGCTCTTCGGAGATCATCACCGCGTCGCCGTTCGAGGTGATGTAGGCGAGGCCGCGCACGACCTCCATCATGGCGAGCGTGACGATCAGCGAGTTGATCTTGTAGCGCGCAACCAGCACGCCGTTGACGAGTCCGACCGCGCCGCCCGCGAGCACGCCGGCCGCGACGCCGAGCATCACGCTATGCGTTGTGGTGATCAGCGTGGACGCCACCACGCCCGCGAACGCGACGATCGACGCCACCGACAAATCCACTTCACCGAGCGCGAGAACGAACATCATCGTCACGGAGATCGAACCGATCAGCGTGACGGAGAGCAGCAAGCCCTGGATGTTTCGCGAGCTTAAAAAATCCGGCACGGTGAACGACAGGGCCGCGAACAGAATCACGAACACCATCACGATGCCGGACTTGTTGATCAAATCCCAGGTACGCACGGCGCGCGCGCTCAAGCCTGCTGAGGCGACGGCTGGGGTCGTGGAATCGGTGGAGGGTGTATGCATGGTGTGTATTCCGTTTCAATGGCGCGATTCGATTCAGTTGCCTTCGTTGTGTCGAGGATTTAAGGCAGCGTCAGCGGGGCAGCGCGAGCTTGATCAGCGCATCCGGCGTGGCCTGCGCCTTGGGCAGATCGCCGACGATGCGGCCTTCCTTCATCACGATCACGCGATCCGCTACGCCGATCACTTCGGCGAGATCGCTCGACACGACGATCACTGTGCGTCCCGCTTCGGCGAGCCCATACAGCAGCCCGTAAATCTCGCTGCGCGCGCCGACGTCGATGCCGCGTGTGGGTTCGTCCATCAGGAAGACGTCGATGTCTTCGGCGAGCCAGCGAGACAGAATCACCTTCTGCTGATTGCCGCCCGAGAGTGTGCCGATCGGCGTTTCGCCATTGCGCGTCTTGATCGCGAGCTTGCCGATGAACTCTTTCGCGGTCTGCGCTTCCTTGCGCCCGTTGAGCACGTTGAAGCGGCTGAAATGGCGGCGGCAACTGATGTTGAGGTTGTCCGATACGGACGCGATCGAGACGATGCCTTCCTGTTTGCGATCTTCGGGACACAGCGCCACGCCGGCACGCACGGCATCGCGCGGCGTGGCGAAGCGCACGCGCTTGCCTTTGAGCGTGATCTCGCCGGCAGCCGGTTTGACCGCGCCGTAGATAAGCTTCATCAACTCGGAGCGACCCGCGCCGACGAGGCCGAAGAATCCGACTATTTCGCCTTTGCGTGCCGCGAAAGAAGCCGGTTCGCGCAGGCCACGTCCCACCAATTCCTTGACGTCGAGCTGCACGTCGCCGAGGTCGCGCGATCGATAGCCGTACACGTCGGCGATCGAACGGCCCACCATGCAACTGATCAGGCGATCGCGATCGAGTCGTTCACCCGCTTCGAACGTATCGATGCGGCGGCCGTCACGAAACACCGTCACGCGATCGCACAGCTCGTAGACTTCATCCATTCGATGCGTGACGTAAATGATCGCGCGACCTTCGGCCTTCAACGCGCGAATGATCCGGAACAGTTGCGTCGTCTCGCGCGACGACAGCGAACTGGTCGGTTCGTCGAACGCGATCACGCGCGCGTCGCGCATCAACGCCTTGCCGATCTCGATCATTTGCCGCTGGCCGATCGAGAGATTCTTTACTTGCTGCGACGGATCGATCTTTTCGCCGAGCCGTTCCAGTTCGCGCACGGCGCGTGCCACCAGCGCTTTTTCGTCCAGTATGCCGAAACGATTCGGCAGGGCGCCGAGCATCAGGTTTTCCGCAACCGTCAGTTCCGGCACCAGATGCAGTTCCTGATAGATGATCGCCACGCCTGCGGCAATCGCCGCCTTCGTGGTGGTGAACTGCTGCTCGACGCCATCGAGCGACAAGGTGCCCGCCGCGGGTTGATTCACGCCGGACAACACCTTGAGCAGCGTCGATTTGCCGGCGCCGTTTTCGCCCATCAAGCCATGCACTTCGCCGCGCCGCACTTCAAGCGACACCTGGTCGAGCGCGAGCACGCCGGGAAAGCGCACAGTGATGCCGTCGAGTCGCAGATACGGCTCGGTAGACACGAACGCAGGCGAGGGCGCCGCTTCGGCTGAATGGGACTCGGTGTGTGAGGACATCATCGAAAAACCTCAAGCTGGTGAACAACCTGTGCGGGCCGCTCTCGCGTGAGCGAGACGGCCCGCAGCGTGCAAACTCGAATGCCGCTTAAATACCGAGTTCTTTACGCACGTCCTGCCAGTTGCCGCGCACCATCAGCTTGCCGGTGGTCTGCGTATCGGCGGGCGGCTGCTTGCCGTCCTTGATCCACTCGACGAGGTTCTCCGTGCTGTCCTTGCCGTGCATCGTCGAGCTCACGGCGATCGTGCCGTAAAAGCCCGTCGGTTCCTTTTTCTGGAATTCGGCGAATGCTTCGCCCGCGCCGTTGATGCCGACACCGATCACGTCCGCAGCCGGAATATGCAATTGCTCGGTCGCGCGTACGCCGCCCAGCACGCTTTCCTCGTTGAGCGCGAAGATCACCCACTTCTTGATGTTCGGATGCTGCGCGAGCACTGGCGACGAAGCGTTGAAACCGCCTTCGTCATCGGTCGTCTTTTGCGGGGCGTCGAAGATGTTTTCCTTCTTGAAGCCGCCGGCGATGAGCGATTGCGTCGCGCCATCGGTGCGCAGTTTCGCGGTCGGCAATTCGTAGTTCGTGATGCGCAGCGCGCCGACTTCTTCCGGCTTCCAGCCGCGGCGCTTCATCTCTTCAGCAATCGCGGTGCCGACCTGATTGCCGATCTTGAACGCGGACATGCCCAGATGCGGCACGTTCGGCAGCGGCTTGCCGGTGGAGTCGACCAGTTGATCGTCGACGGTGACGAACTTCATGTTGTAGCGCTTCGCGCGCGCCTGGATCGCCGGTCCGAGACGCACGTCGGGCGCGCAGATCACGAAGCCTTTGGCGCCTTGTGCGCCGAGGTTGTCGATTGCGGCCAGCACTTTTTCACCGTCCGGCGTGCCGATGTTCACTACCGCGAAGCCGTCCTTCTGACCGAGCGCGCTCGCGGCTTTCTGTTCGTTGATGAACCATGCCTGTTCCGGCATCTTCACGAGGAAGCCGACTTTGAGCGGCGCGTCCGCGTGTGCGGAAAGTTGTGCGGCAAAAGGCGCGGCGAGGGCGGCGGCCGCCATCGCGGATACCGTCAAACGGCGAAGCTTGCTGGTCATATCTGTCTCCTGAGGTTGAAGGGCTGCATTGATTTCGTTTAATTGCAGCGGGTGATGCACGGCGGCGTCAGCCGGGACGTGGATGAGCGTTGGGGTGCGCGGTGAGGTGAAGCGATCTCGTCACCATCAGCCCGCCACGTACGCCGTTTTCACGGCGGTCCAGAAGGCCGCATCCGTAGCGCCGTAGGCGGACGCCTTACGGCCGCCGCCGGGCGCGTGATGCTCGACGGCAGTGGTCGGCAGATTGATTGTGACGAGGCCGCTATGCACATGACGGCGAAAATGCCGCGCGCGATTGAGCGAGCGCGTGCAGATGCCGGCGCACAGACCGTATGCGGTGTCATTCGCGAGATGCAGCGCGTGGTCGTAGTCGTCCGCGCGCAGCACGACGGCGAGCGGGCCGAAGATTTCCTCCCGCGCGACACGGTGTTCGGATTCGCCGATGAACAACGCAGGCTCGAAAAAGTAGCCACGTGTCGCGCGCTCCAGCCGGCGCCCACCGTGCAGCAATTGCGCGCCTTCCTCCTGACCGATGCGCACGTAGTCGAGATTGCGCTCCAACTGTGCTGCGTTCGCCACAGGACCCATGTCCGTGCTGTGCTTCAACGCGTGGTCGATCGAGAGTCTGGCGAGCTTCGCCTGCAATGCGTCCACGAACGGCTCGAACACCGCGCGTTCGATGATCAGCCTTGCGGAGGCAGTGCTGCGTTGGCCCGTCGAGCCATAGGCGCCGCTCAAGGCGGCCTCGACGGCGCCGTCGAGATCGGCGTCGGCCAGCACGACGAACGGATTCTTACCGCCCATCTCCAGTTGCACACGCGCCTGGCGAGCGGCGGCGGCTTGCAGCACGCGTGTGCCGGTTTCCGCCGAGCCGGTAAAGCTGATCGCCGCCGCCAGCGGATGCGCGGCAATCCGCGCGCCGACCTGGCGGCCGCTGCCCATCACGAGATTGAATACGCCCGCGGGCAAACCGGCGCGGCTGATGATCGAGGCCAGCGCCGCCGCGCAAGCCGGCACCGATTCGGCCGGCTTGAAGACGACGCAGTTGCCGTGAGCGAGCGCGGCGCCGATCTTCGCCGCGGCAATCACCAGCGGCGCGCTCCACGGCGCGATGATGCCGATCACGCCGAGCGGTTCACGCGTCACGTCGATCTCGACGCCGGCGCGCGCCGACGCAACGGGTTCGGCGAAGGCGCGCATTGCCTCGGCCGCGCACAGCTTGAAGATCTGCCCAGCACGCGTCGCTTCAGTTAAGGCCTCGGGCAGCGTCTTGCCGACTTCACGCGCGAGTAGCCGGCCGAGTTCGTCGCGGCGCGCGAGCACCTCGCTGCCGATGGCGTCGAGCGCATCCGCGCGACGCTGCGCCGAACCCAGCGACCACTCGCGGAAGACCGCGTACGCCGCTTCGATGGCCATATCGGTTTGCCGCACGTCGGCTCGTACATATTCGCCGACCGGGTCGTCCAGGTCCGACGGATTGAGCGAGACGCCCGCGGTCGCGCCCGTCTCCCATCCGCCATTGATGTAGTGGCGGAACGGACTTGCAACGAGTGGGACGAGCGGATCGCGGTTCATCGACGGAAAGGCGCCACGTGAGGAAGCTCAGAAAGTCCACGAATGGTATGAGCCGCCCCAATAACTTTCCAATCCCTTTTTCGGCTATCCTGATATCAATTCCGGTATGGCGCGATGAGGCCTTGCCTTGGGAGAGTGCACGGTTCGTGGCTTCGAGCCGCGCCTCATAGAAAACAGGTTGGAGACAGGCCATGACGCGTAGCTACTCGAACTGGTTCGTGCGAGCGCGGCTCAAGACGCGGCAGTTGCTGCTGCTCGCGGCGATGGAGGAGGAGGGTAATGTCCGGCGGGCCGCCGACGTGCTCGGCATGACCCAGCCCGCCGCATCGCGTCTGCTGAAAGAACTCGAGGACATGCTGGAAGTGAGCCTGTTTGACCGCACGCCGCACGGCATGCACGCCACGCTGTACGGCGAGGTCATGATCCGTCATGCGCGCATGGTGCTGTCGAATCTGAGCCATGCGCATGACGAAATCTCGGCACTGCGCGCCGGTCTGGCGGGCCAGGTGCGGATCGGCGTGATCGCGGCGGCTGCGGCGACCATGGTGCCGCGGGCGATCGCCAGCGTGAAAGAACGCTATCCGCAACTGCAAATCTGGGAAGAGGTCGAAACTTCGGACGTGATGCTGCCGCGGCTGGCGGAAGGTGAATTGGACATCATGATCGGCCGCGTATTGGAGCGGCAAAACCAGTTCAAGACCGAAGTCCGCTACGAACCGCTCGCCGATGAACCGCTTTGCGTGGTGGCGCGTCCCGGCCATCATCTCGAAAATGAGACAGGTTTGACACTGCGTGGAATCGTCAACGCCAGCTGGGTTTTACATCCGCCGGGCAGCGTGTTGCGCCATCGTTTCGATCTGATGTTTTCTCAAATTGGGCTGAATCCGCCCCAAAACGTGGTCAATACCAACAATTTTCTGGCGATTTCGAGCTTGCTGCTCCAGAGCGACATGTTGGCGGTTTTACCCGACGAAGTGGCGCGTCAATACCAACAGTATGGCGTGCTGAAGCGGGTACCGATCGATTTACCGTGCAGGATGGATACATTCGGTATCATCACGCGCCAGTCGCACCTGCTTTCGCCGGCGGCCTCAGTCGTGCTCGAAGCCTTGCGGGAAGCCGCTGGCGAGGTCTACGGCACCGCTTTCGAACCGACAGTGGCGCGATAAATGCTTCTCCCGTGGTCATGACGGCCGGCTGGCGGCGCGGGAGGAATAGAAGATGTACAACAAACACGGAAAACGGCAACGCGCCGTCGACGATTCTTTTTCAGTTCGCTCCGGTGGAGCGAGCGCCTGGTTTAGCAACGGCATGGCTCTCAAATCGACGATTTACAAGGCGGAACTGCAGATCGCCAACATGGACCGGCACTACTACGCCGACCATTCGCTGACGATCGCCCGCCATCCCTCGGAAACCGACGAACGGATGATGGTGCGCGTCGCCGCGTTCGCGCTGTTCGCGCAGGAGCGCCTCGAATTCTGCAAAGGTCTGTCGGATGTGGACGAACCGGACCTCTGGCAAAAGGATCTGACCGGCGCGATCGAAACCTGGATCGAAGTCGGCCAGCCGGATGAACGGCGCATCGCCAAGGCGAGCGGTCGCTCGAACGAAGTGATCGTAATCGCCTACGGCGGCCGCGCGTCGGACATCTGGTGGCAGGGCGTGCGCAACAAGGTGGAACGCATGCGCAACGTGACGGTGTGGACGCTCGGCGAAGACGTCGCCACTGCCCTCGGCTCGCTGGCCGAACGGACCATGCGGCTGCAATGCACCGTGCAGGACGGCGAGGCATGGCTCGGCAGCGCCGAAGCGGATGCGGTGAAAATCGAATGGACGGTGCTGAAGGCGCCCGCCAATGCCTGACGCTTTTTGAGAGCTGCAAAGCTAGAGCGACGTCACACGCGCCGCTTCCGGTGGCCCCTTGAGTTCCACCATGTTGCCCTCCGGGTCGAACAGATACAGTGACTGTCCATAGCCGTCCGCGCCGTAGCGCAGCCCCAGTTCGCCCAGCCGCGCGCCGTGTTCGACCAGATGCGCCTTGAGCGCTTCAGCGTCGAACGGATCGATGCGCAAACATACGTGATCCATATTCCGCCCGGTGCCCGGCACGCCGTTTTCGGCATGGTCGAGCTTGGCGCCGACCTGCAACAGGTCGATCAGCGAGCGCCCCGCGCGCAACTGGGTCAGGCCCAGATCGCGCTGCTCCTTTTCGATGCGGCAGCCGAGCACGTCGCAATAGAAACGCGCCATGACCTCGATGTTGGTCGCCCGAATGACAATGTGATCGATCTCGCGAATGTGGATTTTCATGTGGAACGCCCCTTGGCTGGCTCGCAGAACGGGTGAATTGCCAGTGTAGAAGAAGAAAGGGCGGCGCTGCGAGTGCAGGCCGTGAAACCCGCATTGAGGGACAGATCAGGATCGTATGGACGAAAAAAAGCCCGCTCTATGTGGAGCGGGCTGAATCCATATCAGGAGGAGACATGGAGGAGACAAGTACTAATATACACATGCACCTGGTGCGGCGCAATAACTTTTTAAGGGAAAACCCGATATCGTGCCAAATTGTCGCAGTTTTCCCCAAAACGGACGCCTGGCGGGGCTTCGAGCCTACGAAGAAGCGCAATGACAGAGCAAGAACCGGGGCGTAGTGTGTCGGCATGCGGCCTACATTGGTGGCATCGACACCGTCTCTTCGGGACCATCATGAACCGCAAACCTACCGATATCACCTCCGGCGTCACCAACTGGACTTCCGACGGCGAGCGCTGGGAAGCCGTCACGCGCCGCGAATCGCAAGCCGACGGCGCGTTCTTCTACGGCGTCAGAACGACCGGCGTGTTCTGCCGTCCGTCGTGCGCCTCGCGGCTGCCGCGCCGTGAGAACGTCGCGTTCTTCACCGATGCCGCCGCCGCGCGCGCCGCGGGCTTTCGCGATTGCAAGCGCTGCCAGCCCGGCGGCCTGCCGCGCGAGCTGGAAATCGTCAATCGCGCGTGCGCCGCGCTGGACGCCGAGCCGCAAGAGCGCCTCACGCTCGCGCAATTGAGCGATGCCGTGCACGTCAGCCCGTTCCATCTGCAGCGTCTGTTCAAGCGGGTGGTGGGCGTGTCGCCGCGTCAATATCAGGCCGCGCAGCGGGGCGCAGCACTGCGCGACGCGCTCCAGAGCGGCTCGGACGTCACGCGCGCCACGCTCGACGCCGGCTTCGGCTCGCCGTCGCGGATGTACGACAGCGCCTCGGCCGAACTGGGCATGGCGCCGTCCGCGTATCGCCGCAAGGGCGCTGGGCTCACCGTGCGCTATGCCAGCGCCCCGACGCCGCTCGGCTACGTGCTGGTCGCGGCGACGGAAAAGGGCATCTGCAAGATCGGTTTCGGCGACGACAAAGCCGTCCTCGCCGACGACCTGCGCGGCGAATTCGCCAACGCCGACCTGTTGGAAGATACCGAACACCTGGCGCCGTTCATCGCGCAGATCGACGCCTATTTACACGGCACCCGCCAGGACTTCGATCTACCGCTGGATATCGCCGCGACGGCATTCCGGCAGCGCGTGTGGGACGCGTTGCGGCGCATTCCGTACGGTGAGACGCGCAGCTATTCGCAGATCGCCGAAACGGTCGGCGCGCCACGCGCCGTGCGCGCGGTCGCCAGCGCGTGCGCGACGAACCCGGTGGCATTGGCAATTCCTTGTCATCGCGTGGTGGCCAAGGGCGGAGCGCTGGCAGGCTATCGCTGGGGTTTGCCGCGCAAGGCCGCGCTGCTCGACAACGAGGCGCAGCACGTCGGCGACTTCCCGCGCGGCCAAGCCGAACGCAACACGCGCGCCCATGCAGACGCCGAAACCGACATCGAAACCACCACCAAACTGGACCACGCCGCGTGAGTACGCTTGACGAAGTCGCTACCCTTGAATTGCCGTTCAAACCACCCTTCGACTGGCCGCGCCTGCTGCGTTTCTTCGGCGGACGCGCGACGCCCGGCGTCGAAGCGGTGGAAGACGGCGCGTATCGTCGCGCGATCGCTTGGGCCGGCGACAGCGGCACGCTGAGCGTGCGTCTGCATCCACGCAAGCGCTGCCTTGTCGCCAGCATCGAAGGGCCCGTGAGCGTTCACGCCGACGCGCTCGCCGCGCCGATTGCGAAGATGTTCGACCTGCACGCCGATCCGAAAAAGATCGGCACCGAACTCGCTGCGGACCCGTGGCTCGCGCCACTGGTCGAAGCGGTGCCCGGCTTGCGCGTGCCGGGCGCGTGGTCAGGCTTCGAACTCGTGGTGCGCGCGATCGTCGGGCAGCAGGTCAGCGTGAAGGCGGCGACCACCATCATCGGAAGACTGGTGCAGCGCGCCGGCGAGCGCATCGACGGACACCCGCATGAGAACACTGCCTGGCGCTTTCCGACGCCCGCCGCGCTGGCAGCCGTGGATCTCGCTCAGATCGGCATGCCGGGTAAACGTGTAGCGGCGTTGCAGGGCTTCGCGCACGCGGTCGCCACCGGCCACGTGCCGCTCGACAGCAACACGGCCGATGCCGACAGCCTGCGCGCCGCGCTGCTCGCGCTACCCGGCATCGGTCCGTGGACGGTCGAGTACGTCGCCATGCGCGCGTGGCGCGATGCCGACGCGTGGCCCGCGTGGGACCTCGTGCTGATGCAGTCGATCTGCGCGCGCGATCCGTCGCTCGTGCGGCCCACGCAGCAACGTACTCGAACCGACACGTGGCGGCCATGGCGCGCGTACGCGGCGATGCATCTGTGGAATGAAGTAGCGGACCGCGCTGGCGCCGCGCGTGGCGGTTGAAGCAGCGCGTCGCTCCCGGCGGTTGACGCGCTGCGTCGCCGGTGGTGCCCGTAGCATCGCGCGGTTTTGGGGAGAAGAAATGCGGATCGCGCGCGAGGCGCGCGGCGGACAGAGTGATGTGGCGCAGACCCGACGGACTGGCACAAAAAGCAGCGAAATTGGCCCCAAAGAGAAGCGGCCCGGAGTGCTCCGATGAGCCGCCGAAGCGGCCTCAAGCAGCCGTTCTGGCGAGATGTTAAAGTGCCCGCTACTGAAAATTCCGCCGAACGTTGTCAACCGCAGTGCTGCGGCACATGGCGGCCGACAACGCCCGACTCGCATCAATGCCAAACACGACACCTTCCCGCACGACCGACGCGTTCTCGCACCGCCTGTCCGTGCTGACCTCAGGCCCGCAGCGCGACGCGCTGATACGCGGCCTGCGCGGCATCGAAAAGGAAAGCCTGCGCGTGACGCACGAGGGCAAGCTCGCCTTGACGCCGCATTCGCGCGCGCTCGGTTCGGCGCTTACGCATCCGTCGCTCACTACGGATTATTCCGAAGCGCTGCTCGAACTGATCACGCCGGCTGAGCAAGACGTCGCGCTCACGCTCGAGAAGCTCGACACGCTCCACCGCTTCGTCTACGCGGAACTCGGCGACGAGATCCTGTGGAACAACTCCATGCCGGGGCTGCTGCCCGACACCGACGACGGCATTCCGATCGCGCACTACGGCAACTCGAACATCGGCAAACTGAAGTACGTGTACCGCATCGGCCTCGCGCTTCGTTACGGCCGCACGATGCAGTGCATTGCGGGCATCCACTACAACTATTCGCTGAACGAAGAAGTGTGGCGGCTGCTGCATGCGGACCAGCAATCCACTGCGAATGCCGTCGACTTCCAGTCCGACCGCTATCTCGCGCTGATCCGCAATTTCCGCCGCACCAACTGGCTGCTGATGTATCTGTTCGGCGCATCGCCGGCGCTGGATCGTCGTTTTCTGCGCGATCGCAAACACACGCTCGACACGTTCGACGCCGACACGCTCTATCGTCCGTACGCGACCAGTCTGCGCATGAGCGACCTCGGCTATTCGAACACCACGGCGCAAGCCGCGCTACACGCCGACTACGACACGCTACCGGGCTACCTCGACGCGCTTGCGAAAGCCGTGAGCCAGCCGTATCCGGCGTACGAGGCAATCGGCACGCAGCGCGATGGCGAGTGGGTGCAGATCAATACGAACGTGCTGCAGATCGAAAACGAGTTCTACTCGACGATTCGTCCGAAGCGCGTCACGTATCCCGGCGAGCGTCCGTTGCACGCGCTCGCCGCGCGCGGCGTGCAATATGTGGAAGTGCGTTGCATGGACATCGATCCGTTCGAGCCGAGCGGTATTTCTCTCGAGACGTCGCGCTTTCTCGACGCCTATCTGCTGGTCTGCGCGCTCGACGATAGCGCGCTGTTGCCGCCGGACGCTTATGCCGAAGCCAACCAGAACTTCGGCCGCGTGACGATGGAAGGCCGCAAGCCGGGCCTCGAACTGACACGCGACGGCCGTCCGGTTGCGATGACGGACTGGGCGAACGAACTGCTCATCAAGATCGATGCGGCCGCGGCCACGCTCGACACCTTGCATGGCGGCGACGCGCATGCACGCGCCGTCGCGGTTCAACGCGCGAAGCTGGCGGATGCATCGCTGACGCCGTCGGCGCGTGTGCTGCAGACCATGCGCGAGAAGCAGCAGAGCTTCCTCGCCTTCGGCCTCGAACAAAGCGAAGCACACGCCGCGTATTTCCGCACGCGTCCGCTGGATGCGGAGCAGACCAAGGCGTTTACCGATCTCGTCGCGAAATCGCTCGCCGAGCAGGCCAAGCTCGAACAGGAAGAAGTCGGTTCGTTCGACGCGTTCGTCGCTGCGTATCGGGCGTACACGCTGAACCGGTTCAGCGTCTGAATAACGCTTGCGGGCAAGCGTGACGAAAGAGCGGCCAGCATGGCCGCTTTTTTTATTCCGCGCCGGTAACGTCTACGCAATGTGCGTCGCGTTTCAAACGCCATCGGCAAATTCTCCGCGCGTTCTGACGATTCTCTGATCCAGATGAAACACCGTACCGACGCCGCGGTCCAAACTTACATGACGCGCACCACAGAGGGAGGATTCAACGTGATGAACAAAAGTCTGTTGGCCATGCTGTGCGTAGCGGCGGCGGGATGTTCGACGCAAGGGCAGGTCGATCCGGACGTCATGCAGATCGCGACCACGCCGTTGACGTGTTCAAACAAAGCGGAATGCGATGTCTGGTGGCAACGGGCGCAAGCGTGGGTGGCGGGCCATTCGGCGTACAAGATCGATGCCTCGACCGATACATTGATCCAGACAGCCGGACCGGACGGCGGCAAGCGCGCGTTGGCGTATCAGATCACGCGCGCCGCTAACCCGGACGGCACGTCGACGATCGGTTTTGCCGCGCATTGCGACGGCTCGATGGGCTGCAAGCCGAACCCATGGGAAGCCGGCGCCGACTTCAAGCAATACGTGCGAGGCACCGCAACCGGTGCGCCGCAAAGTGGCGCCAAACCCCCGCAAGCCGCGCCGACGACTCCGCATCCGGATGCCATGCAGGGTCAATCGATCCCGGCGGCGAATGGCGAAGCCGTCACGCAATAAAGGCTGAAGACGCGCGCGAAGAGTCGAAGGAAAAATATCGTTTCGGCGCGCGTCCGCTTAAGGCGTCGTCTGACTTCAATGTCCCATTGAAGGGCCCACGCCCTTGCGTGGCTTGGTGATCCAGACCAGCACCGCGAGCACGAGAAACGCCGCGCAGGAAATCCGGAAGAAATCGTTGGTGGCCATCATGTAAGCCTGCGCCGTCACCACCTGGTTCAACTGCGCGGTGATGCCGTCGCCGGAGAGCCCGATACCGGCCAGCGCATTGGTATAAGCATTCGTGTTCGCGGCGTAGACGTTGACCGAGTCGGTCAGCATCGCGTGATGGTAGATCGTGTCGTTTTCCCAATACGTCGTACTGATCGCCGTGCCGATCGCGCCGGACAAGGTCCGGAAAAAATTGGACAGGCCGGAAGCACTCGCCAGCCGCTCATCCGGCACGCTGGAGAGCGTAATGGTAGTCATCGGCACGAAGAAGCAGGCGACGCCGATGCCTTGCACGAGCCGCGGCCAGATCACGTGATTGAACGGCACGTCGAGCGTGAAGGTGGAGTTCCAGAACGAGACGAACGCGAACACGATGAACGCGAAACTCGCCACGACGCGCAGGTTCAGCCGGTGCATGTTCTTGCCGATCATCGGCGACAAAAACAGCGCGAGCAAACCGACCGGCGCGGTCGCGAGACCCGCCAGCCCGGCGGTGTAACCCATCACGGTTTGCAGCCAGAGCGGGAAAATCACCACCGAGCCGAAGAAGGCCATGAAGCCGAACGAGACGATCACCACGCCGAGCGCGAAGTTGCGATCCTTGAACAGCGAGAGATCGACCACCGGCTCTTTCTCGGTCATCTCCCACACCAGCATGAAGGCGAGCGACACCACCGCGATCACCGCGAGCGTCACGATAAACGTCGAGTTGAACCAGTCGCGATCCTTGCCGAGGTCGAGCACCATCTGCAGGCACGACACGCCGATCACGAGCAGCGCGAGGCCGACCGCGTCGATGCGCTGTTTCGTGGTCTTCGTCTCGCGGCCGCGCAGCAGCAGGAACGCGCACACCGCCGAGAACAGCCCGATCGGCACGTTGATGTAGAAGATCCACGGCCACGTGTAGTTGTCGGTGATGTAGCCGCCCATCACGGGCCCGAAGATGGGCGCGCAAATCACCGTCATCGCCCAGAGACCCAGCGCGAGCCCGCGCTTTTCCGGCGGATACGAGCGCATCAGAATGGTCTGCGAGAGCGGGACCATCGGCCCGGAAACGAGCCCCTGCACCAGCCGGAACGCGATCAGCGATTCGAAGTTGTGCGCGAAGCCGCACAGCGCCGAGGCGATCGTGAAGAGCAGCACGGACAGCGTAAACAGCTTCACTTCGCCGACGCGCCGCGCGAGCCAGCCTGTCAGCGGCACCGCGATCGCCGAAGCGACCGAATACGACGAGATCACCCAGGTGCCCTGGCTGGTCGCCACGCCGAGGCTGCCGGAAATGGTCGGCACCGCGACGTTCGCAATCGACGTGTCGAGCACTTCCATGAACGTGCCGAGTGCGAGCCCGACCGTGAGCAGGGCAAGGGCGCCGCCTTTCAGCGGGGCGGGCCCGGCGGCGGGTAGGGCAGCGGCGGAAGCCGTGGCATCCATTTTTCTTCTCCTCAGCCTGGAAAGCTTGTCGCGACAGCTTTATCGCCCGGTCCAAATGGCGTGCTTACATGCCGCATCACTCTCTGCCCAGACAGATATTTTCAAACGATGACGCTCTTGAAAAGCGCGTCTTGTTAGTCCTCGCCGTATTCCCGCGGCGACGCTTCGGGTGATTCGTCCAGCGATTCCTGTTGCGGCCCCAATCCGCATCCCGCGCTTGCTCCCGCGTCGATGCCGTTCGCGATGAAACGGCCGAGCAGGTCGATCAACGTGGCGTGGTCCGAGGCCGAAAACCCGCGCAACTGCTCGTTCAGCACCGCCGCGCCCAAGCCGGGCAGTTGCCGCGCGGCGTCGTGACCTTGCGGCGTCAACTCGAGCTTCACCATCCGCCGGTCGGTCTCACTGCGCGAACGCACGATAAAGCCTTTCTTTTCAAGGCGATCGAGCAGGCGCGTCATCGATCCGCTGTCATACGACATGGCGCGCGACAACTCGAACGGCGTGCTCGCGCGCCGCGACGACAACATCAGGATCACGCCGATCTGCTGCGTGGTCAGTCCCAAGGGTTTGACGGCACGGTCCGTCCGCTCGACCAGCACATTTCGAGCTTTCGTCAGGTAGTAGCCAAGACTCGATTCGAGGTGAATCTCGTCCGCCTTGTAGGGGCCGTCAGTCATCGTGTATCCGGGAACGTCTCAAGCAGAACGGATTTTAGCTGCCTAAGCAGACAAGTCAAACTTGATTTCGCGTAGTGCGAACGGCAGAAAAACAACACGGCCGACGTTCGCGGGGGAAGTATCTTGAAATTTAATTGCATAGTCAATATTATTATAGGCAACGAGTTACGCGCGACCCGCGCCACCCGAGACCATGTTCTGACCGATTGTCTGCACGCCGCGAGCGCGACGTGCGAAAAGGATTTCCCCGATGCTGTACCTCAAAAACACGCTTGGCGGCCTGAGCCGCTCCCTGACCGATTCCGCACTCAGCACCTTTCAAGGGCCGCACCGCTGGTGGAAACTCGCGTTGTTCGCCGTGCTGTTCGTGTTGCCTGGCGGATCGGTCGGCGTGGCGGTGCTAGCGTGGTTCGAGCATCGGCGGGGACAAAAGGACGTCAAGACGGCGAAAGTGGAATTGGTCGCGGCGTCGGTGCCTACGGTGAACGGCGCTGTTGTTCCTACCGGCGCGGAAAAGCGGGTGGGCCCCGCCGGCGCCTGCCAGTCGCGCGCCGATGCGCCGTGCCGGGCCGCCGCCGGTAAGCTGGCCCGCCAGGCCAAATCGACGGAATCACGGGTTTAACGGCCACGCCGGTAACAGCGCGTAACCTTCGCGACATCCTCAGTAACACACCTGCCTCCTTCCTCGCATTACCCTTTCAGTTTCCCGCGCCCAGCGGGCTCATACGCTAACATTCCGGCAGACCAAGATCTCGCCCGGCCGGCGGTGCCGCCATCGGCCGCGCCGCGGCGTCCAGAAGGAATTCATTGCATGCAGTCTGATCGAATCTCGCGCGCGCGGACGCTTGCGCCTCGCGCCCTGACTATTGCCGTAGCCGCGGCCCTCGCCAGTTTGCTGGCGGCCTGCGCAGTCGGCCCGGACTACAAACGGCCGGCCGCCGAGATCCCGGCGTCGTACAAGGAAGCCGCGCCCGGCTGGAAAGTCGCTCAACCGGCCGATCAGCAGGACCGCGGCGACTGGTGGACCATTTACGAAGATCCGCAGCTCAACGCACTCGAGGAACGGCTGAACACCGCGAACCAGACCGTCGCTCAATTCGCCGCCGCCTACCGGCAGGCGCGCGCGCTGGTCGGCGAGGCGCGTGCGGCGTATTTCCCGACCATTGGCGCGTCGGCCGGCGCGACGCGTTCCGGCAACGGGACGTCGTCGGGCGGCAACTCGACCACCGCGACGAGCCGCTCCGGCGTCAGCAATAGTTTCAACGTGCAGCTCGACGCAAGCTGGGAGCCGGATCTGTGGGGCTCGGTCACACGCTCGGTCAACGCGCAGAAAGCCGGCCAGCAAAGTGCCGCGGCGGACCTCGCCAACGCACGGCTGTCGGCTCAGGCCACACTCGCCCAGACCTACTTCGCGCTGCGCGCGCTCGATTCGACCCAGAAGCTGCTCGACGACACCGTCGCGGCCTATCAGCGGTCGCTGCAACTCACGCAGAACCAGTACGCAGCCGGCGTCGCCGCCCGCTCCGACGTGATTCAGGCGCAAACGCAATTGCAATCGGCGCAGGCCTCCGCGATCGACAACGGCGTCCAGCGCGCCCAGGACGAGCACGCGATCGCCGTGCTCGTCGGCGAACCAGCTTCGACCTTCTCGATTCCGCCGATGCCGCTTACCGCCACGCCGCCCGCGGTGCCGGCGCAGATGCCGTCCGCGCTGCTCGAGCGGCGTCCGGACATCGCTTCGGCGGAGCGCAAGGCCGCGGCGGCGAACGAACAGATCGGCGTCGCCATCGCCGCGTTCTTCCCGTCGCTGACTCTGTCGGCGTCCGGTGGCTTCGAAAATTCGGTGTTCTCGCAGTTGCTGACCGCGCCGTCGCGCTTCTGGACGCTCGGCCCGCAACTCGCCGCGACGCTGTTCGACGCTGGTCTGCGCCAGGCCCAGACCGACGCCGCGCGCGCTGCCTACGACGGCAATGTCGCGACCTACCGTCAAACGGTGCTGGCTGCGTTCCAGGACGTCGAGGACAACCTCGCGTCGCAACGCATCCTCGAACAGGAAATCGTCGTGCAGCGACAAGCGGTGGATTCGGCGCTTCAGGCGCTCGCCATCGTCACGAACGAATACAAGGCGGGCACGGTCGGCTACGTCAACGTGCTGACGGCGCAGACCACGGCCTTCACGGCCCAGCAGAAGCTGGAGAACATCGCCGGGCAGCGGATGGTGTCGTCGGTGGGTCTGGTGAAGGCGCTGGGCGGCGGCTGGGACGCGTCGCAGATGAATCGCGAAACAGGCGATGTGGCGGCGCCGGCGCCGCTGCCGGCGTCATCGGCTGCGCCTGTCGCGCAAAGCGGGGCGACGCCGCTGTCGCGGATGCACACCGAGTAGAAGCGCTGGCCGTCGAGGCAAGGCAAAAGAGGCATAGCCGCATTCCCCGGCCATGCCTCTTTTTTTCGCGCCGACGCTTCGGCGCCACAACAGATTCAGCAGCCCCACGAGCCTATCGCGCTCCTACGCCGCAGCGCTGGCCGCCTCATGCAACGACGTCGATGCCGCGGCTCAACCAACTGGCGCCGTAGCGCCAGACAGCGCGCCTCAGTGCACGAACGTCAACGCCACCGTGTCCGGCCCGCTCGGCCGTCCTAGCAGGTTCAGCAGTCCCGCGAGGTTATCGCGGGCCTCCGGCGCGGCGCTGGCCGTCCCATGAAACGAGGTCGACGCAGCCGACACCGTGCCGTTGCCGGTCAGCATCAGCGGGCCCTTCGTGGTGGTCAGATCGAGCGTGGACGACTCGCCCTGAGCCTGAAACAGCACCCGGTACGAGCCGAGGGGCTTGACCAGCGAGACCCGCGAACTGACGTCGGTAAGCGTGATGGTCAGTTGCCCGAACGCCTCCCGATTGAAACTGCGCCAGTCCGACCAGGACAGTTGCACATTGCCTTGCAGATCGAGTGTGTTAAAGGGCGCGCCGAGCCCGCTCAGCAGCGAAGCCGGCACGGCGATCGCGCCTGGCGTGACGGTCGCGGTACGCGGCGTGGCATCGACGGTAATCGGCTCCGGCATCGCTTCGCTGTGCCGCATGATCATGCGCACGCGGCCGGTAAACAGCGGCCAGAACGCCGTGTGCCATTCGATCCGCCCGGGCAGCAGCGTCGCCGCGCTCATATCCGAGCCGGCGGCCAGCATCAGCGTGGCCGAGCCGTGCCACAGCGAGCCGGCCGGATTGACGAGATTGACGTGGCCGCTCGTCTGTTTGGCGAACTGCGGCGTGATCCAGGCGGCCGGCAGCATCGCCAGCATCACGATCGCGGCGGACAGCACCGCAATCACCAACCAGGGCAGCGCGACGCGCAAGCGCCGCATCCAGTAATTCATGCGAGATCCTGTAACGGCGCGGTCGCGGTTATTTTCATTTCGCGGTGGACGGCTGCAACGACGCCGTCAGGTCCACCTGGCCGTCTTCCTTGAGCGCCGTGGCGTGCGCCTCCGAGACCTGCACCTTGAACTGCTTGCGCACGTCGTCGACCCAGGCGGTCCACGCCGGGAACGACGCGTTCTTCAACTGGATTTGGACCGCATTGCCGATCACCTGAACCTGCGTCGCCGCGAGGCCGTGATCGCTGAGCGAAGCGGTGAGGGCGTCCTTCAGCGCGGCGCCGGTCGGCGCGACGCCTTGAGCCGCCGCCGACAACTGGCGCGCTTCGTTCGCTTGCGCGGTCATCTGTGCCAACTGCCGCTGCATGGCGGGCAGCGATTCACGCAGATGCGAGCGGCCTTCCTGCGCCGGCGCCCATAGCACCGACCATGCGATCACCACGGCGAGAACGCCGCCGCCCCAGGTCAGGAGGGCCTTTTCGCGCTCGGTGCGCTGCTCCCAGAATCCGGCCCATGTTTGAGCGAGTTCAGCTTTCATTGTCCGTTCCTGATGGTCCACTTGCCGGTATTGCTGTCGATCGCGCCGCTCAGGCCGTTGCGGGCGAGGCGCTTCGCGAAATCGGGATCGAGCTTGATCTCCGGCTTGAAGTTCACGTCGAGCCGTCGGTCGTGATAGTCGAGCGCGGCGATGCCATTGACCGGCACCGGCGCCAGCGAGCGCGCGAGGCCGTCGGCGAGCGGCAGGAAATCGTCCGGCGACAGCTCGCCCGCTGCCACACGCAACTGCTGCAACTGGTGCGCCATCTGATCGGGCGCATCGAGCACGACGGTCGTTTTGGGGAAAGTATTGAGCAGTAGTTCGGTCATCTGCGTGTTGATCGCATCGCGTTGGCGCGCGAGCAGCAGCCACTGCACGTTCGCGCCGACGATCGCAATCAGCAGCGCGCCGACCGCGAGCAGCACCGGCAGACGCAGACGCCGCAGCGTCGCGCGGTCGAGCCGCCACGGCTGCGAAGCGAACTCGAACTGGCACAGGTCGAAGCGGCACTCCAGCGCGCGCCGCGCGAGCTGCTCGAACGGCAGCGGACTGGCGCCGTGGATGTGCGCAGCCAGCCGCGCCGGGCTATTCGGGGCGAGGCTCGGCTCGTTGCCGGGCATTTCGGTGAGCATATGCAACGAGACCTTCGCCGCCCCGGCGAGCGCGCCGAGCGTCGCGTTGACGGCGTTGGCCGGCACTGCCAGGCCTTCGCCTTGTACGCCGCGTGCGATCGCCAGTTCGACGCGCGGCAAGCTTCTGTCGCCCGCGCCGTCCACAACGCCTTCGAGCAGCATGGCGGGCGCGGTCTGCACCACGGCGCCGAGCACGGCGGCCACCATCGGCACAGCGGCCGCGGCGCCGGGCGCCACCACCGGCGCGACACCCGGCAGCGACGTCGCCACGCCGGCGGCGCCCGCCATCGCCGGCTCACCGGCGTTCACCGTTTCCGGGACTTCGGCGGGCACATCGGCATCGAGCGCGGCCGCCAGCGGCAGGCAGCGCGTGACCGGCACCGCGCGCAAGCTGCGGTGGCCGGCATTGGAAAACGATTCGCAGATAAAACGGAACCAGCCGCGGTCGATGATCGCCAGCAACTGCCGCCCGCCCGCGAGCGGTTTCGGATCGACGGCGATATGACAGGTCTGCGGGTCCTGGATCAGTTGATCCTCGACGATATTGGGCAACGCCTGACGCAGCCGCGGACCGCGCAGCGGCGGCAGTGTGGCGGGCATCATCAGGAGGTCGCGCGCGGCGACCATCAGTACCGTGGTGGAGGCGCGCGGCAGCAGCGCGAGCGCCGACCGGCCGGCGCGCTGGGTGCGGCCCGATTTGTCGAGCAGCACGAACGGCAGCTCCGGCAGTTGCCATTCCTGCGATGGCACCGCCGGATCACGCGGCGGCAGTAGAACGATCAGCGTGCTCAAAGGCCACTCTCTCTGGGAAAGGCGTTATTCATAATTGGTCTTCTACTCGCACGATACGCGTAGTGTGAGTCAATGCGTCGCGATAGACGAGGGTCGTGCGGTCCACCTCGGCGCGTTCGTGCTGCACGCGGCCGTGGATCAGAAAGTAATTCGAGTTGACGTCGAGTTCGCTCGGATCGATTGAGATCGATTGCACGCCGGCGGCTTGCAACGCCAGTTGCACGTCGCCGACGTTACGGAAAAACACCGTCTGCCGGCGCGCGACGAAAGCCTGCGCCGTCGAGACGCTCATTCCCGGTACGACCGCCGCGATCACTTCGGCCGAAGCCGTGTTCACGTTGACCGCCGAGACGGTCGGCAGCACGGTGACGAAGGGCCGCAAGCGGGCGACCATTTCGGGCGTGTAGCCCGGGATATCGAGCAGCGAGTCGACGCTGGTCATCTGGATCGGTGCGTTCGCGGAGCTGTCGTCGCTGTCTTCGATGCCGGGTTTGTCGGTGAAACTGCCGCCGGTGGCGCCGCCCTGGATCGGCGGCGGGGTCGCGGTTGTGCCGTTCGTGGACGTGATGGTCTGGAAACGGGTTGCCGATTGCGCGAGGCTCGCGCGGACCTGGAGGGCTGTGGTTTTTGCCAGCTGGCTGCTTGCGCCGAGCGATACCAGTAGGCGCTGGTAGGCGCCGATTTGGTCCATGTCCAGTTGCATGACACCGGGGGCCGGGCTCTCAACCAGGTTTCTTAGGTTGAATTTTGCCTGGGCGTCTTCGATTGAACCCGATAAGTAGGTTTCCGCGCCTTGTTGAGCTCTGACTTCGCCGATCTGGCCCAGGAAATCGGATAGGCGGGTTTTGGCGATGGGGACGCCCCATAGGCCACCTAAGTAGGTGATGCCGGCGGAAGTGTCGCCTTCTGAGCGGAGGATCAGGCGCGTCCAGTCCAAAGCGCCGCGTGATACCCATTGGGCCTGGGAGAGGAGGCGCTGGTTTTCTATCCTTCGGATTTGGACTTGCTGGCGCCAGAGCATGCCTGAGACCAGGATCGCTGATAGCGCGACTACTAGCAATGCGCTGATGATGGCTACGCCGGTTTGGTTCTTCTGGTTTTGGTTTTTGTTGGCCTTTCCTTGAATTCGTAGTGGTCTATTAGCGTTGCCCCTGTGCGGGGCGGCACCTACTTTCTTTGCCGCGGCAAAGAAAGTAGGCAAAGAAAGCCGCGTCACACCGCTAATGCTAAGCGGGTCCCCCGCACAGCCTCGGTAGTGGACCATCTGGAATCCGTCACCTCGCACATTCGACACCCGTGACAAAGCCGTCATACCTCCCCCCTCGCACTCCGTGCGCGCCGGAAGGGTCCGACTTAGCACCAGCGGCTTCGCTTGGGCGCGGTGGGGGCCGTCGGCTTCGCCTCGGCGAGGCGCCGAAGCGGGCGCGGACGCAGCGGCAGACCGAAGATATTGTGAGGTGCCGTCGGACGTCGGCAAGGACGGGTGGTTTTGTTGCATGCCGCTCGGCGCGCGCAGCGCCGCCGGAACGGATGACTGCCTGGTCACTGCCGTTTGCTGTGCGAGGGATCGTTCGTTGAACGTGCCACTACCGTGGCTGTGCGAGGGACCCGCTTGTACGTTAGCGGTGTGAAGCCGCTTTCTTTGCTTACTTTCTTTGCGGCGGCAAAGAAAGTAAGTGCCGCCGCGCACAGGGGCAACGCTAATAGACCACCGCGAATTCAAGGAAAGGCCAACAAAAGAAAAACCCACCCCACCCGATCGGAAAGACAAAAAAGAGAATTTCATTTCACTCTCCGACGAGAAAAACCCGCGTCACAGGCCGCGCCAAAGACTTAGCCCCGACACTTACCTGAAGCCCCGTCACAGACCGCGGCAGCGGCGCACTCCCAAGCTGGGGCACCTTAAGATTATTGTCCGCCTCCGTAATGGCACTCTGCACGTCGCTCATCTGAGTAGTCCACCCCACCTTCGGTACATAAACCTGCGCCGAAATAGAACCCACACCGCCCATCAACGGCACGCCACTCCATCCCTCACCTTCACTACCGCGCAGCGCCCGCCGCAACTCCCCCATATTCCCCAACGGCGGCGACGCATACCGAATCACACGCCCATCGGACACCCGATACCGCACCACCTGCAACCGCGGCGGCGCGCCCGGCAAATTCATCTGCCGCACGATCTGCAACACGCTGCCCGACACCGACACAGCCGCCTGCCCAGCCTCATCATCCGACGCCGCCTGCCGAGCATCGATCCGCATCTGATCGAACAACTGCGCAAAGACGCGCTCGTCCTCCATGGCATTCGTGATGGTCTGCCGGCCGCGAATGATCTGGTCGAGCCCGCGCCACGACAGCACGGCAATCACCGCCAGAATCGCAATCGCCACCAGCAATTCGATCAGCGTGAAACCACGCGCGCCCGATCGGCGGCGCTCAGAGCGAACGGTTGTTTTCATTCGCGACCACCGTCACCATCTGAGCCAGATTGCCGGACCCGCCCGGCATCGTCACCATCACTTCCACTCGACGAAACACCGGATTCGGCGTGGCCGTCACATGCTCCGTACAGATCAACTGCAAGTTGCCCTGCGAACAATCGAAACTCGTCGAACCCACGTTCGGCCAGGCATGCGCCAGATGCAATTGCGCCAACGTATTGTCCGCGCTCCAGCCCGCCAGCAAACGGCGGTGCAGATCGGCCTCGCCGCTCGCGAGACTGCCCACCGCGCGCAACGAAGCCGCCAACGCCACCGCGATGATCGCCAGCGCCACCAGCACTTCGATCATCGTGAAACCGCGCTCCGATGCGCGAGCGGTCATGCTCCTGCAACGACGCATCTCAGTGCACCTCATAGCGGCCATTGCCGGTGCCGACGATCGTCGCGCTCCCGGCTGCCGAAAACAGCGTGATCTGCACGGGCACGTCGATCGCCTCGGTGCCGAATACGATACGGCTGGGCTGCGCATCCGAACCGGGGTAGCTGATGCTCACGCCGGTCACGCCGCCTTCCCAGCGACGCGGCCCAAGCAGATCGTCACGCAACGGACGCCAGCCGTCCTCGGTGCGCAGATCGAAACGAAAGCCGCCGTCGAGCGGTTGCCAGGCGATCGGCCGCGCGCGCACCTGCGCTTCGTCGCCAGCCGATTCGAACAGCAGCGCGAGACGCTGCGCTTCCTCGTTCAGATCGGTGCGCGGATTGCGCGTGATGGTCAACGCGGTCAAGGACACCAGCAAGCCCGCAATCACCAGCACCACCAGCATTTCCAACAGCGTGAAACCCGCCGCGCGTTTGCCGCCGCCGCGCGTGCTCGCGTCACCCGAGCGGCGCACACCATGCGGGCGCGCGCCGGCCCACGCCGCGCGCGGCAACGAAGCCGTACACGGTGTGTCCACACGGGACTTGCAAGGGGACAATCGCATAGTGCCGGCCACGAACGATCAACTCAAAATCAAACGACGATGCATCGACAGGAACGCGCGGGATTCAATCCCGCCGCGCGCATGCAAATCACCGACTCCTCAAGCGCCTACTGCCACGAGCCGACGTCGGCGTCATTGCCTTCGCCACCCGCCTTGCCGTCCGCGCCGTAGCTGAACACGTCGATCTCGCCGTGCACACCCGGATTCAGATACTGGTAAGCGTTACCCCACGGATCGTTCGGCAGACGCTCGAGGTAGCCGCCGTCCTTCCAGTTGGTCGGCACGGGGTCCGTGCTCGGCTTTTCGACCAGCGAGCGCAGGCCTTGCTCCTGCGTCGGATAACGGCCATTGTCGAGACGGTAAAGCTTCAGCGCCTGCATGACCGTGCCGATGTCCTGCTTGGCGGCGACGCGGCGCGCTTCGTCGGGACGGCTCATGATCTTCGGCACGATCAACGCGGCCAGAATGCCCAGAATCGCGATCACGACCATGATTTCAATCAGCGTGAAGCCGCGTTGACGACGGCTGCGCGGACCCGCGATGTCATGACGGCGAGTGGTCGACAGTTGCATAGCTTGCTACCTCTTTTCGGGTGAAATTTTGACTGGGCGGGATTCGCATTTTGGCAATCAGGGTGCCATTGAACACGCCCGGCCGGTCATTTTAATGTCATGCGGTTGAAGGGTCCTGAGAAAACGCCGGGTCGCCCCAAGTTTGCTCACCCCCTCGGGGGCCTGGCACGAAGCGCCAGGTTAGGGGCGCTTTCAACCCCACGCAATTTTCACAATAGTCCGTACAATGATGCGCATGAACGCCATCCAAATCCGCCTTCTGTCGCTCGCGCTGTTCGCCGTGTTCTGCGCGACGCTGACCTACTGGGTCATCACGCTCAGCACGCTGTCCGGTGCGCCGTTGCCCGCCGCCGCCGCGCACGCGCAGATCTCGACCGAGCAGGCTGCCACGCTATTCGGTGGCCAACTCACGCGCAACGCCAATCAGGACGTGCGACTGTTCGGCATCCTGGCTTTGCGGGAAGGCGCCGCAGCCATCGTCAGCGTGGGCGGCGAACCGCCGCATGCCGTGTCGCTCGGCAGCGCGCTGATGCAAGGCACCAAACTCTCCGAAGTCCGCGCCCGTTCGATCATCATCGACCGCAATGGCGCGCATTCCGAAGTGTTCTTGCCGGCCAACCCCGCAGGTCCGACGATCTACGTGCGCTAAAGCCAGGCGCACCGCTTCGTTCCAACTGATTGCGCGGTCGCCGTACCGGTCACCGTGCAATCCAGTCTCTCTCCCGGCCTTACTGCACCAGGTTGTTCAACTCGATGATCGGCAGCATCACCGCCAGCACGATCACCAGCACCACGCCCCCCATCGCCAGAATCAGCAAGGGCTCCAGCAGGCTCGTCAGGAACATCGTGCGGCGTTCCAGTTCGCGCGCTTCGCCGTCGGCCGCGCGGTCGAGCATCGTGGTCACGTCGCCAGTCGCTTCGCCCGAACGGATCAGGTGAACCAGCACGGGCGGAAACGTCTTCGTGTTGCCGAGCGCGCGTGACAGCGACGTACCTTCGCGCACGCGCACGATCGCATCGTCGATGTTCTCGCGCATCGCGTTGTTGCTGAGCGTTTCGGCGGCGGCTTGCAGCGCACGCAGAATCGGCACGCCCGCCGCGGTGAGAATGCCGAGCGTGCTGGCAAAGCGCACGGTGTTATAGCCACGCACGAGTTTGCCGAGCAGCGGGGCAGTAAGCAGCCAACGGTCGAACGCGAGGCGCGGGCCGGGCTGCTTCAGAATCGAGCGCACCAGATACACCAGCACGACCACGCCGATCAGCATCGCCCACCACCAGTTCCGCACGAAGCCCGAGAGCGCCATCATCATGATGGTGAGGAAGGGCAGTTGCTGCTTGGTGCTGGCGAACACGTTCACCACCTGCGGCACCACGTAGCTCAACAGAAACGTGACGATGCCGAACGCGATGATCGTGACGATGGTCGGATACGTGAATGCGAGCACGATCTTCTGCTTCAGCGCATTGCGTTGCTCGATATAGTCGGCGAGCCGCGATAGCACGAGGCCAAGCTTGCCGGTATGTTCACCAGCCGCGACCAATGCGCGGTAAATCTCGGGGAAGTCCTTCGGATGCTGCGTCAGCGCATTGGCCAGCGAATGGCCACCGAGCACTTCCGCGCGAATCGACGCCATCAGTTCGCGAATGTAGTCGCGCTCCGATTGCTCGGTGAGTACGGCGAGCGCTTCGTCGAGCGGCAGGCCGGCAATCAGCAGACTGGCGAGCTGGCGCGTCAGGATCGCCTGCTCGCGCTGCGACAAACGCCGCCCCAGCGACAGCCGTTGATTGCGCTCGCCGCGTGTGCGCGTGGCCGCCGGTTCGACGACGAGCGGCGTCAGTCCCTGCGAGCGCAGATTGGTCCGCGCGCCGCGCGCGCTGTCCGCGTCGAGTACGCCTTTTTGCGCCTTGCCCGCCGCGTCGATCGCTTCGAAACGAAATGCCGGCATGCGCTTATGCTCCGCCCGTGACGCGGATCACTTCTTCGAGCGATGTCAGCCCGGAGGCGAGCCAGCGGTCCGCATCCTCGCGCAGCGTGCGCATGCCTTGCGCACGGCCGGCCGCGAGAATTTCCGCATCAGCTGCGTTGCGGTGAACCAGCGTACGGATGTTGTCGTCGATCAGCAGCAGTTCGTAGACGCCGCGCCGTCCCGCATAACCGGAGTGGCCGCAGCGATCGCAACCGACCGGATGCCAGCGCACGCTGCCGTCTTCTTCGACACGCTCTTCGCGGCACACCGGGCACAGCCGCCGCACGAGCCGCTGCGCCAGCACGCCGAGCAGCGACGATGCCAGCAGATACGGCTCGACACCCATATCGGTCAGACGTGTCACGGCAGATGCAGCGTCGTTGGTGTGCAGCGTGGCCAGCACGAGGTGGCCCGTCAGCGATGCCTGCACCGCGATCTGCGCGGTCTCCAGGTCGCGGATTTCACCGATCATGATGACGTCCGGGTCCTGCCGCAGAATCGAGCGCAGCGCCCGCGCGAAGGTCATGCCGATCCGTTCGTTGACCTGCGTCTGGCCGATGCCGGACAGGTCGTATTCGATCGGGTCTTCGACCGTCATGATGTTGGTGGTCGCGGTTTCGAGCCGCGACATCGCCGCATACAGCGTGGTCGTTTTACCGGAGCCAGTCGGCCCGGTCACCAGCACGATGCCGTGCGGCCTGCCAATCAGCTTGTCGAACTTGCCGAGCGTATCCGGCCCCATGCCGAGCGCTTCGAGGTTCAGGCGCGACGCATCTTTTTCCAGCAGACGCAGCACCGCGCGTTCGCCGTGACCGGTCGGCAGCGTCGAGACGCGCACGTCGACCGGGCGGCCGCCCACGCGCAGCGTGATACGGCCATCCTGCGGCAAACGCTTTTCGGCGATGTCGAGCTGCGCCATGATCTTGATCCGCGAGATCAGCGCGCCGTGCAGCGCTTTCTTCGGCCGCACGACGTCGCGCAACGTGCCGTCGACGCGAAAGCGCACCACAGAAGAGGTTTCGAACGGCTCGATATGAATATCCGATGCCTGCTCGCGCGCCGCTTGCGTGAGCAATGCATTGATCATGCGGATGATCGGCGCGTCGTCTTCCGACTCCAGCAGATCCTCCACCTCGGGAATGTCCTGCATGAGGCGCGAGAGATCGACTTCGCCTTCCACTTCGCCGACCACCTGCGCAGCGCTGCCGTCCTGGCGCGCATACGCCTGGTTGATCGCCTGCGTGAGCTCGTCGGCGGGCAGACGTACGATCGACACCGCGCCGAAGTTGCGCGCGACTTCGGAAAGCGCGGCGTCGCTGGTGCGTTCGCTGATCCAGACTTCGAGGCTGTCCGCATGCTGATGCGCGACCAGAATCTGGCCGGCACGGGCAAAGCCGTAAGGCACGAGCCGCGCGGCGATGGCCGAAGGCGCCTCGCGCCCGCCATGCTCCGTCACACCCGCGGGCGACATCGCCGCGGCTTGTGTCGCGGCACCGGCTCGCGCCGCTGCGGGCGACGCAGACGCTGACGGTGGCGTGGACGGCGTGCTCACGGCCGCACTCCAGGCGACGCGGTGGAAGGTGTCACAGTGACCGGACTGCTCTGCGTGGAAGGCGCCACGGTGACCGGATTGGTCTGCACGGTGCCATTCGTGGCCGGCGCTGGGCCGACGGTGGCTGGCCCAGCGTTGGCGGGCGGCGGCGCCAGCTGCTGACGGCGCATCTTGTCGATATCGAACAGATTCATCGCGGGCGAACCGCCCTGGCTCGGACCGATCGGCATCGGCGGAACCACCGGATCGTCGTTGTCCTTCATCAGGTTGTTGTCCTGCTTGTACGCGCCCTGCACGCCCTGGATGTAGTCGTAGCGATTCGACGTCACGGCCTGAGCGGTACCGCGATCGCTGATGATCACGGGACGCAGAAACACCATCAGGTTGGTCTTGTTGCGAGTCTTCTGTTCCGAGCGGAACAACTGCCCGATCCATGGAATATCGCCGAGCAGCGGTACCTTGCTGTTGCTCACCTGGTAGTTGTCCTGCATCAGGCCGCCGAGCACGATGATCTCGCCGTTATCGGCGAGCACCGTCGACTGGATCGACCGCTTGGTGAATTCCGGGCCGGCCGGGTTGGTCGTCGCGTTGGTCGTGCCGGTCACGATCGCCGAGTCTTCGGTGTAGAGCTGCAGCTTGAGAATGCCGCCGTCGGTGATCTGCGGCTTAACGTGCAGCGTCAGGCCGACGTCGACGCGATCGAAGGTATTGAACGCCGACGTCGCGGTGGCGCTCGTGAGGTTCGAATACGAACCCGTCTGGATCGGCACGTTGGTACCGACGACGATCTTCGCTTCCTCGTTGTCGAGCGTGATGAGGTTAGGCGTGGACAGCACGTTAGCGTCGGCGGTTTGCGACAGCGCTTGCAGCAGCGCGCCGAGTCCCTGCACACCGAAGATGTTGTGAATCCAGCCGATGTTCAGCCCTTGCTGGAGTGCCCCGCCACCGAGCGCGGTGGCCAGACCACCGGTGGCCCCGGCCGCCACAGCCGCCCCCGTCAGGTTGATGATGCTGTTGCTGCTGCCGGTCTGCAGATTGGTGCCGGCAAATATCGAATTGTTCGCGACCTGCCACTGAATGCCGAGATTGCCGCTCGTGTTCGAATTCAACTCGACGATCAGCGCTTCGAGATAAACCTGTGCGCGCCGGGCATCGAGCTGGTCGATGACCGCGCGCAGATTGCGGTACACCGGCTCGGCCGCGGTGATGATCAGCGAGTTGGTCGCGGAATCCGCCTGGATCATGCCGCCCTGCTGATTGTCGTCGCTCTTGTCCTTGTCGTTGCCGAGCAAGCCGCCGGAATTGTTATTGCCACCCGCGCCGTAACCGCCACCACTGCCACCGCCCATCGGCGAAGACAGCGAGCTGCTGCCGAGTCCGCCCGACGGCAACGGCGGCGTACCCGACGAGCCCGTCGAATTATTGCCGCCCAATCCGCCGCCGCTGTTCTGGTTGAACGAATTCGCGTCGTTCGAGTTCGACGAGCTGTTGTCGCCGCCTTTGCCGAACATGCCGCGCAAGGTCTTGGCGAGCTTCGTCGCGTCCGCGTTGCGCAGCGGCACGACGTGAATGTTGCCGGGCATGGTGGTCGGCGTGTCGAGTTCCTTCGCCAGTTGCTTCGCGGCCGCGAGACGCGCGCCGTTCGAGGCGCGGATCAGCAGCGAGTTAGTGCGCGGGTCGGCGGTGACCGACACCTTCAGCGTCGCATCGGTGCTGCCGATCGAACCGGGGTCGAGCATCTTGTTCAGTTGCGTGGCGATATCGATCGCGTTGGCGTTCTTCAGCTGCACCACCGATACGGACTGACCCGCCGCCGTATCCACACCCTGGATGATCTGGGCAATACGCCGCACGTTGTCGGCGTAATCGGTGACTACAATCGTGTTGTTGGCTGGGTAGGCCGCCACGGTATTGTTCGGCGAGATGAGCGGACGCAGCACCGGCAACAGATTGTTAGCCGATTCATTCTTCAGCACGAACACTTGCGTGACCACCTGGTCGCCGCGCGCCGTAGGCGCATTGCCGACATAGGTCGGCACGCCCTGCAGCTTCGCGTCGGCCTCGGGCACGACTTTCAGTACGCCGTGGTCTTGCACGAGCGCGAAGCCCTGCATCCGTAGCGCGGACTGCAAGGTTTTCAGCGCCTGATCTTCAGGCACCGCGTTTTCCGACACGAGATTCAACTGACCTTTCACACGCGGGTCGACGATGATCGTTTTGCCGGTTGCGGCGCCAATCGCCTTGGCCACCTGATCGATGTCCGCGTTGACGAAGTTAAGTGTCACCTGTGCCTGTGCTGTCTGCGCGGTGATCAAGCCAGCCACCAGCAGCGCCGTTGCAACGCGACGCAAAGCCATACGATTTCTTCTCATGGAATAGGGTATCGATGCCGACAGCCGTAGCCGTCGACGGTCATGCAGTGCGGACATGGGAGCAGGCCGCCGCCCTGTCGATCTGCCGGCCGGCCTCGCGGACGATCATCGCCCTCGTTACCCGCCGCCCGATGTCCGAAAAAAATGAACAGTAACAGTTTTTCATGTCGGATTTGTCACAAAACGAACCGCCTCGTGCGATTTCTCTAGCGACCGCCACCTGATGTCAAGTAATTGAAAGCCAATAGAAAGTCGTACGAATGAGCGCGAAAACGCTTCGTTTTCTGCTCTCTTATGTCGGTTAGCCAACTTGACGGGGGTCCGTCTGCCGGTATGATACGAGCCGTTCGAGTCCCTGGTTGCGAGTCGCCGACGCGGGTTTACCCCGATGTCAGACCAACACCCGGCCAGCGCGGCTCGGCGGCTGTCAGTGGCTGAAGTATGGCCGATGCGATCCCTTACCGAACCTTACTCTTGCGCTTTGCTTAGTGGTCTTGACTGATGAATCGAAGCTTCGTCACCGTCGCCGTAGGACTTGCCGTGCTGGTAGCAGCAGGGTCCGCACGCGCCGATTGCTTTGATGAAGCAGCGAAGTATCAGAAGGTCAACCCCTTGATTCTGCGCGCAATCGCGTGGCAGGAGTCACATAATCGCCCCGACGCAACGCATAAAAATGCGAACGGCTCGACCGACTACGGGGTGATGCAGATCAATTCGATCCATTTGCCCACGCTCGCACAGTATGGCATCTCGCAGGGCACGCTGATGGAACCGTGCAAGAACGTCTACATAGCGGCATGGCATCTGCGCCGCCAGATGAACAAGTACGGCAACACCTGGCAGGCAATCGGCGCCTATCACTCCGAGACGCCGGCGCTGCGGGACAAGTACTCGCAGCAGATCGCCGCGATCCTGCGCAAGTGGAATCTGATGCCGGCTGCGCGCTGATCCGGCCTGTCACGCGGCCTCCGTCCGTTTTGATGCACAATGCGGCTTCGTGCCGCCGTCGAGGCTCGGCCCGGTTGCGGTCTGCATTATACGGCCTCAAGCCCGGCACGCCTTCCAATCCTCTAGCTTCTCCGTACTGCAATGAACCAGCCGCTATTGCCCGTCACCGTGCTCTCCGGTTTTCTGGGCGCCGGCAAGACCACGCTTCTGAATCACATCCTCGCGAATCGCGCGGGTTTGCGCGTGGCCGTGATCGTCAACGATCTGGCCGCCGTCAATATCGATGCGACCCTCGTGCGCGATGCCGCTGCGCTGTCTCACGTCGAGGAACAGCTCGTCGAGTTGTCGAATGGCTGCATCTGCTGCACGCTGCGCGACGATCTGCGGGTCGAGATCAAGCGTCTGGCCGGCGAACAGCGTTTCGACGCGATCCTGATCGAGTCGACCGGTGTGGCCGAGCCAATGCCGATCGCCGAGACCTTCAGCTTCGTCGACGATGACGGTGCGTCGCTCGCCGACGTTGCCCGGCTCGACACAATGGTGACCGTGGTCGATGCGTTCAACTTCCTACGCGACTACGGTTCGGCCGACGCGCTCGCCGAGCGCGGCATCGCCGCGACCGAGGAAGACGACCGCACGCTGGTCGAACTGCTGATCGAGCAGATCGAATTCTGCGATGTGCTGGTGGTGAACAAGGCCGATCTCGTCAGCGCGGACGAACTCACGCGCCTGCAACGCATTCTCGGCCGGCTCAATCCGCGCGCGGTCCAGGTGGTCGCCCGGTTCGGCGAAGTGCCGCTCGCGCAAGTGCTGAACACTGGCCGCTTCGATTTCGACGAGGCGGCAAGCGCGCCGGGCTGGCTGGCGTCGCTCAATCATGAGCATGACCATGGGCACGGCCATGCTCACCACGGCGAAGCGGACGAATTTGGCATCGGCAATTTCATTTACCGCGCGCGCCGGCCGTTTCACCCGGAACGCCTGTGGGCATTGCTGCATCAGGAGTGGAAGGGCGTGCTGCGCAGCAAGGGCTTCTTCTGGCTCGCCACGCGTAACGATATCGCCGGTTCGCTCTCGCAGGCGGGCGGTGCTTGCCGGCACGGTCCGGCGGGCATGTGGTGGGCCGCTCAGGATCGCAGCGAGTGGCCCGACGGCGACGACGAGTTGGCCGCCGAAATCGCCGCGGACTGGTACGGTGACCCGGACGATCTGAGCATCGGCGACCGTCGCCAGGAGCTGGTGATGATCGGCGTCGGCATCGACGCAACTGCTTGGAAAGCGAAGTTCGACGCGTGTTTGTTGACGGACGAGGAATACGCGCAGGGACCGCAAGCATGGGAGCAATTCGCCGATCCATTCCCGGCCTGGGACTTCGACGAAGACGATCACGATCATCATGACCACGATCACGATGGTCATGGCCACGGTGAAATCGTGCATCGTCACAACTGACCAAGCTTTGCCTCTCGTCGGGAGGCGATCGAGCCGCGACGCCCGTCGCCGCTCGATCCCATGCACAGCGCGCAGGCGAAAAAAAACCCGCCGTTGGCGGGTGTCAACTGCCTGGCAGTAATCTGCTTAGCGCTTGTTGACTGCGTCCTTGAACGCCTTACCAGCCGTGAACTTGACGGTCTTGGCGGCCGGAATCTTGATAGTTTCGCCGGTCTTGGGGTTACGACCCGTACGCGCTGCGCGCTTGCCCGAACCGAAGCTGCCGAAGCCGATCAACTGGACCGCATCACCCTTCGACACAGACTTCTTGATCACTTCAAGCAACGTGTCCAGCGTTTCACCGGTTTGAGCCTTGCTGGCGCCCGTCTGTCCTGCGACAGCGTCGATCAGTTCCTGTTTGTTCATTAAGGTTCCTTTCTGAGTTTAGGTTGACACGAACAGCGCGAACGCGCCGATTATACGTGCGCGGGCCGCGCCGTCGAGCAGCGCCGGCTCCGGATCCCCTCCGGACCAATGGCGCCGGAGAGATGACTGTCCGGCGGCCGTGCTGCCGCTCCCTTCGCGGCGCTTGCTATGATAGCGCAGCGCAAACCCAATCAGGATAAGGGTTTCGCAGAATTACGCGGTTCCGGGGTCGATATCGCAAGGAAATCGCAATTTTTGCGCTCCGCGACCTCCAACCGAGGCCTGAAACCCAGTATGGACGGGGCCTGGCGTTGGTTTTTGCCAACGTTCGGCGCGTCTTTTTCGCGGTCCGGCGAGCTGCGCGCGCGGGCGACAACGTTCGACCCGCGCGTGAGAAAACGCCGGGCCGCCCCAAGTCTTCTCATCCCCTCGGGGGGCCTGGCGTGAAGCGACAGGTCTGGGGGCATTTTTCCGAGCGTCATTTTCCGTCGCGCATGACCGATCCGCTGATCCCCGCCGTCCTCGCTTTTCGCGACAACGGCACGCCTTTTTCGCCGCTTTACGACGACATCTATCACAGCGCCGTGGGCGGTCTCGAACAGGCTCATTACGTTTTCCTGCGCGGCAATTCGCTGCCCGACCGGTGGCAGGGCCGTCGCATGTTCACCGTGCTCGAAACCGGCTTCGGCATGGGCATCAACTTTCTGATGACCTGGGCCGCGTGGCGCGCGGACTCGTCGCGCTGCGAGCAACTCCATTTCGTGTCGATCGAGAAGCATCCGTTTACCGTCGCCGATTTACGCAAGGTGGTCGCGGCGACGATTTCCGATCCGGAGATTGCCGGCCTTGCGGGAGCCCTCGCGAACGCCTGGCCGATGCTCGTTCCCGGCACGCATCGGCTTGAGTTCGATGAAGGGCGCGTCGTGCTCACGCTCGTGTTCGGCGACGCGCAGGAGAGCTTACCGGTCTTGAGACTGCGCGCCGACGCGTTCTATCTCGACGGCTTCGCACCGGCCAAGAATCCCGAGCTTTGGACGCCGGCAATCTTCAAGGCGCTCGCGCGGCTGGCAGGCGAGGGCGCCACGTTTGCCACCTACAGCAGCGCCGGCGACATCAAACGCGCGTTGACGCAATGCGGCTTCGAATACCGCAAGGTGGACGGCTTCGGCTGGAAGCGAGCAATGCTGGTCGGCCACTTCGCGCCGCGCTGGCGCGTGCGCCGTCATGAGCCGCCCGCGCCGCTCGTGGTCGACGAAAGGCATGCGGTCGTGATCGGCGCGGGTCTGGCCGGCTGCGCGGTGATCGAGCGGCTCGCCGCGCGCGGCTGGCGCGTCACGTCGCTGGAGCGGCACGCTTCGGTGGCGCAGGACGCGTCGGGTAATCCGGCCGGCGTGTTCCATCCCATGATTTCGCACGACGACAGCGTCGCCTCGCGCGTCACGCGGGCCGGCTTTCTGTATGCGCTCAGACGTTGGGCCGCGCTCGAACGGCTCGGTCACACGCCATTGCGCGGCGGCCAGGGCTTGCTGCAAATCGCCGCGGACGACGATGAAGCCCGCTTGATCAGCGAAGCAATCGCCGCGTTCGGTTATCCGTCCGACTACGTGACGCCCGTCTCGCCGACCGAAGCACAGCGGCTCGCCGGCATGCCGCTCGCGCGCGGCGGATGGTTTTTTCCGCACGGCGGCTGGATCGACCCGGCGTCGCTGTGCGCTGCGCAGTGCGCTGCGGCGGGCCAACTGCTCGAACGCCGCTTCGGTGTGGACGTCGCACGGATCGAGCGGTCAGGAGATCAATGGACTGTATTCGACACTGCTGGCGAGGCCATCGCACATGCGCCAGTGGTGATCGTCGCCAGCGCGCACGATGCCGCGCGCATCGCCGGTTTGCAGCACGCGCCGACCCGCAGCATTCGCGGCCAACTGACTTTGCTGCCGGCAGGCTCGGTGCAGCCATCGCTTCAGATGCCGGTAATCGGCGAAGGCTACGCCGTACCGCTTACCGACGGCGTCACGCTCACCGGCGCCACCTACGAACTCGACGACCCCGACACATCGCTGCGCGCGGCCGGCCATCTGGAAAACCTGGAGCGCGTCGCGCAGATGCTGCCGGCATTTGCTGACGTCGTCGCTCGGGCTCAGTCGGCGGCGTTAACTGGACGTGTCGCTTTCCGCTGCGTCACCAGCGATCGCATGCCGCTGATCGGCCAACTCGCCGACGAAGCGCAGGCAGCGCGCGAGAGCCAGCGCCTACGTGGCGCATGGCCGCTCGATCTGCCGCGCACCGAAGGCCTGTACGGCGCCTTTGCGTACGGTTCGCGCGGCCTCGTATGGGCGGCGCTCGGCGCGGAACTGATCGCTTCGCAACTCGAAGGCGAACCGTGGCCTCTCGAACGGGATCTGGCTGAAGACATCGACCCCGCGCGCTTCCTGTTGCGCGCATTACGTCAGGGGACGGTGAGTTAACTGCGGACTCCGCCCGGCATGCTCGACGGATAGCTTATCCACCGGGAGTTGTGGATAACCATGTCGTTTACCGGCGCAACTGGTGTGGAACCGTTGTGGACGTAAACGGGGTAACTTTGCCGCCGCCGAAAATCGCAAAAAGTTACCCTCGTATACGCGCCGCTCCCGCACATGCTGTGCATCCGGTTATGCCGTCGGCAAACCGATGATTCATTTCGGTAAACAGGAGTTATCCACAGAAAACGAGGCAGCTTGTTAACTGTTACTACGTATACATACGGTAAACCTGTAAACATAAAGACCGGGGCTGGAGCAGAGCCTATCGGCGCAGTCCGGCCGCCCCTAAGCCCGTGCAAAACCTCCGCGTCGATGTCCCGAAAAGCACATCAACCGCGTTCAAACTAACCGCTCGCACGGCCGGATTCGTCCTCAAAACGGTCGGTTTTTCCTCATGTCAGCGAGATAACGTACGTTTTTACCGTTTTGCCGGCATGTTCGTGCCTTTTCGGTCGAGGCTGAAAAAGCTATGGCACAATCGCCGTTCTTTTCCGCGTCGTGCCTTGTCTCTACAGCGGCACACGCAGCAAACGGAACGGTGCCGCTCAATCAGAATCTGATTCAAAGTCGACGGCGTTCTTTCACCGTGCCGATTGCTACGGCCGCACCCCGAATGCGCCAGGTTCCTTGCTGCTGCCGCGCATTCAGATCATCCGATCGTTGAAAACTCGCAACGCTGGTCACGCGAAGCGATCGCGACAGTGAGCGCTTCATGTGCCCACCCGCTCGCCGGTGTTTGCGCCGGTTCGTGTCGCCTGCCGTTGCTGCTAAGGAGAACCCATCACGATGAATTCGGCGTTTTCATTTTTTCCAGCCTGGCCGCTTTCACCCGACGCCATTTTTTGGGCTGGTCTCGCATTGCTCGCCGCCGGTCTGTGCGGTGAGCTTTGCTATCGCGCGTGGCGTTTGCCGCGCATTTCCGGGTATGCGGTCATTGGTCTGATTGCCGGCGCGGCCGGTTCGGGCGTGATCGATGCGGATTCCGCGAGCGCCGCGCGGCCGTTGCTCGATGTCGCGCTCGGTTTGCTGTTGTTCGAACTCGGCAGCCGGCTCGACTTGCGCTGGATCCGGCGCAATCCCTGGCTGATTCTGTCGAGCGTCGCCGAAGCCACACTGACATTCGCGCTCGTGTTGCCGGTTTTGCTGTTCCTGAACGTGCCGCTGATGGTGGCAACCGTGCTCGCGGCGATCGCCATGGCGACTTCGCCGGCGATGGTGATTCAGCTGAAAACGGAATTGCGCGCGGAAGGCCAGGTTACCCAGCGTTTGTTGACCTTGACCGCGCTGAACAGCATGTATGCCGTGGTGATCGAAAAGCTCGTGTCGAGCTGGCTGCATCAGGAGATGTACGGCAACGTATTCGCGACCATCCTGCAGCCGCTTTATCTGCTGGTCGGATCGCTCGTGCTCGCGTATCTGCTCGCACGCACCTGCACGTTCTTTTATCGGCGTTTGAACATGCAGGACGAGCACTCGTTCGTCGCGCTGTTCGGGCTGGTACTGCTGGCCATTGCGGTCGCGCATCTGTTCAAGCTGTCGACCATTCTTGCGTTGCTGGCTGCCGGCATCATTGTGAAGAATCACGAAGCGCGTCCGCAGTTGTGGCCGGAACATTTCGGTACGGCCGGCTGGTTGTTGACCGTGATTCTGTTCGTGCTGACGCTGACTTCGTTCGAATGGAAAGACATCGCGCTCGGCGGCGTCGCGGCGCTGGGTCTGATTGTTGCGCGCCTCGTAGCGAAACTGGTCGGCGTGCTGGCCTTCGCCAAGCCGAGCGGTTTGAACTGGAAGCAGGGGATGGCGCTCGGTCTGTCGTTATCGCCGATGTCGGCGCTCGCGTATCTGCTGGTCGACGACACCTACAACCTGTATCCGAACTTCGATCCGCAACTGCGGGCGATCGTGATGTGTTCCATTTTCGTGCTGCAGATTCTCGGGCCGTGGCTCGTCTATCGCAGCCTGGCGCTGGTGGCTGAACGGCGTGAAGAGTAAGCGCAAGTCGAGCGCGCTGCGCTGCTCAAGGCTCGATGCTTGACACGTTTATCCAACTTATATTCGATTCAAAAACGGCCGGGCATGTGACCCACACCCGGCCGACCTGACTCAGGGGACGCCATGTCACTCGAACCCTTCATCGATTCGAAACCGTTCACATTCGGTGTCGAACTCGAGATGCAGATCGTCAATACGCATGACTATGATCTGACCAAAGCCGGCTCGGATCTGATGCGCCTCATCAAGGACGAAAAGATCCCCGGCAACATCACGCCGGAAATCACCGAAAGCATGATCGAGTTGTCGACCGGCATTTGCACGACGCATGAGCAGGCCGTCGCCGACTTGCGCAAGATTCGCGATACGCTGGTTTCCGCGGCGGATCGTCTGAACGTCGGTTTGTGCGGCGGCGGCACGCACGCGTTCCAGCAATGGAGCGAGCGGCAGATTGTCGATACGCCCCGTTTTCAGTACATCTCCGAGTTGTACGGCTATCTTGCCAAGCAATTCACCGTGTTCGGCCAGCACGTGCACATCGGCTGCCCGGATCCGAACAGCGCGCTCTATCTGCTGCATTCGATGTCGCGCTTCATTCCGCACTTCATCGCCTTGTCCGCATCGTCGCCGTTCGTGCAGGGTGTCGATACCGGATTTCATTCGGCACGACTGAATTCCGTGTTCGCGTTCCCGCTGTCGGGCCGCGCGCCCTTCGTGCTGACTTGGGACAGTTTCGAGGAATATTTCTCGAAGATGGTCCACACCGGCGTCGTCAACAGCATGAAAGATTTTTACTGGGACATTCGGCCGAAGCCGGGTTTCGGCACGATCGAAGTTCGTGTGATGGATACGCCGTTGTCGGTGGATCGTGCGGCGGCGATTGCCTGCTACATCCAGACGCTTGCCCGGCATCTGCTGCTCGACAAACCGATTACGCCACAGGAAGACGACTACCTCGTCTACACCTTCAATCGTTTCGAAGCATGCCGCTTCGGTCTGGCCGGCACCTGCATCAATCCGCAGACGGGCGAGCGTAAGACGATTTCCGAAGACATCCTCGAAACGCTGGATCTGATCGCTCCGCACGCCGAAGCGTTGGGTTCGGGCAAGGCGCTTGCCGAAATCGGCGCGATCGCTCGCGGTCAGGTCAACGATGCGACCTGGTTACGCGGCGTGGTCGAACGGGAAAAGTCTTTGCATGAAGCCGTCAGGCAGCAGTGTTTGCAGTGGCGGGCCTAGGCGAAGACGGGATTGCTTGCGTCAAATCGTAAGGAAACCCGCCTCGAGCGGGTTTTTTTCAATAAATTAATTTTCCAGCTCGGCGTGCCTTAGGTTTTTATAGAGTTAACGTATACAAACGTAGTAGTAGTTAACAAGCATTGCATCTGCCTGTGGACAACTGAATAATTTCCTGCAAAGTCAACGCGCTGCGTAAACCATAACCGAGCTGATCGAGGACGCATCGGCGCCGGTATGCGAGGACAACTTTGGGACGGGCAGACCGGGCCTGGGTGCTTATCAAGAATCGGCGCACAAGCCATCCCCAAGTTTTCCCGTGGTTATCCACAGCTTGTGTTGGATAAGTTAGCTGTACGATTTGCCGCTCTCGCATAGAATGTCGTTTTCGCTGCTTTGCCTGGCAAGGCGGTAAATTTTTGAGATAGTAGAAACCGTCTTGTCCGCAGTTGGGCGAGGCTACCCCACACAGGCTACGGGCGCGGTCGGCAAGGAGTTTGCCGGCATCGTACGAAAGCTGTAAATAAACCAATCGAAGATTATGAGCGAAGGCGTATACGGAGAACAGGCGACCGGGCGGGTGACCCACAGCCTATTGCGATTGAGCACCGCAATGCGGAGCCAGGCTTGGGAATGGGCGGAAGGCGCTGGCCTGACGCCGACCCAAGGCGAAATTCTGGTCTTGCTGATGCAGCGCAAAGGCCCGATGCGTCTCGGCGAAATTGCCCGTGAAACGGCCCTCACCGCCGCGACGACCAGTGATGCAGTCAGCACGCTCGAAACCAAGGGGCTGGTGGAAAAGCGCCGTGCCCTCGACGACGGCCGCGCCCTCGCGGTCCGCCTGACGGCGCGTGGCCGTACCGCGGCGAAGCGCGCCGCGCAATGGCCGGACTTCCTGGCCAAGGCGGTCGGCACGCTGCGTGACGACGAGCAGGCTGTGTTTTATCGCACGCTGCTCAAGACCGTTCATCAGCTGGAAGCGCAAGGCACGATTCCGCCGCACCGCATGTGTCTGAGCTGCACGCACTTCGAGCCGAGCAAGAACCCGAAGAAGACGCCGCATCATTGCGCGTTGCTCGATCTGAACATGTCGGATACGGATCTGCGCCTCGATTGCTCGGTGTATGAGACGGCTGACGTCGCCACCCAGAAGAAGACCTGGAAGATCTTCGCCCAATAAGGCGGCTTCTTCCGGGACAATCCGCTACACTGCCAAGCCGGCTTCGGCAGGCGGCATAGGCCGCCTGTCAGCCGACTGGTGCCGCGTGGCGGCAAGTCTTTAGTCAACCTGAAGGTGGGCAGGCCGATGAATCGCGAAGTTCTGGCCATTCGCCACGTGCACTTCGAGGATTTGGGCAGTCTCGAACTGGTGCTCGGCGAGCGCGGGCGCCCGGTCCGCTATCTCGATGTCGGCTTTGCCCGTATCGAGGCGCCAAATCCCGTCGCCGCATCGCTGATGGTGGTGCTCGGCGGCCCGATCAGCGCAACCGACGACGCGCTTTACCCGTCGCTCGTGCCGCTGCTGTCCATGATCGAGAAACGCATCGCGGCCGGGTTACCGACGCTCGGTATCTGCCTCGGCGCTCAATTGATCGCGCGTGCCCTAGGCGCTCGCGTCTATCCCGCTGGTCATACTGAACTTGGCTGGACACCGCTCACGCTGACCGACGCCGGTCACGCTTCGCCGGTGCGTCATCTGGATGGCGCGCAGACCTCCATGCTGCATTGGCATGGCGATACCTTCGATCTGCCTGACAACGCAACGCGTCTCGCGTCGACGCCGGCCTGCGAAAACCAGGCGTTCGCGTGGGGCAATCATGTGCTGGGTCTGCAGTGTCATCCGGAGATTCGCACCGATCGCTTCGAACCCTGGCTGATCGGCAACGCCGGTGAACTGGTTGGCCACGGCATCGACGCGCGCCAGTTGCGGGCCGAGACCGCGAAGTTCGGTCCCGCGCTCGAAGCCGCGGCGTGCCGGATGTTCGGCGAGTGGCTCGATCAGGTCGAGGCGAAACCCTGAACGCTGAAAGGCTGAAAGGCCGCGGGCCAGCACTAAATCACTTGCAGTGCTATGCTCGATCGCTCTCGGGTTTCTACTGGGCGTAATCCATGAGCGCGCTTTTTTCTCCGCTCACGCTGCGTAGCGTGACGCTTCCCAATCGTATCGTCGTGTCCCCGATGTGCCAGTATTCCGCCGACCGTGGCGAGGCAACGGCGTGGCACATGATCCATCTCGGCAGCATGGCGTTATCCGGTGCCGGCATGCTCTGTATCGAGGCGACCTCGGTCGAGCCGGACGGCCGCATCACACCCGGCGATCTCGGCTTGTGGGACGACGTCACCGAAGCCGCGCTCGTGCCTGTGCTGGCCGCGATCCGCAAGCATTCGCACATCAAGGTCACGATGCAGTTGTCGCACGCCGGGCGCAAGGCGTCGAGCCACGCGCCGTGGGAAGGCGGCCAACTGATCCCGGTATCGCAAGGCGGATGGCTGCCGCACGCGCCGTCCGCATTGCCGCACAAGGCCGGCGAAGAGCCGCCGCTGGCGCTCGACACGCCTGCGCTGAACCGCATCCGCGAAGCATTCGCAGCCTCGGCGCGGCGTGCCGCGCGGCTCGGTGTCGATGGACTGGAAGTGCACGCGGCACACGGTTATCTGCTGCATCAGTTCCTCTCGCCGATCGCCAATCAGCGCGACGACGACTACGGCGGCTCGCTTGAAAACCGCATGCGCTTTCCGCTTGAAATCTTCGATATCGTCCGCGCTGCATTTCCCGCCGACAAACCGGTCGGCGTGCGTGTCTCCGCGACGGACTGGGTCGAAGGTGGCTGGACGCTCGCGGACACGATTGCGTTCGCGCAGGAGCTGAAAAAGCGCGGCTGCGACTGGATCGACGTGTCGTCCGGCGGCGTCTCACCGTTGCAGAAAATTCCGCTTGAGCCGGGTTATCAGATCCCGTTCGCGAAGGCGGTCAAGGAGGCCACCGGCCTCACGACCATCGGCGTGGGCCTGATCACCGACCCGTTGCACGCCGAACAACTGATCGAAGACGGCGACGCCGATCTGATCGCGATGGCCCGCGCGTTGTTGTACAACCCGCGCTGGCCGTGGCACGCTGCGGCGCAACTTGGCGCGACGGTCGAAGCGCCGCCGCAGTACTGGCGTTCGCAACCGCGCGAGCAAAAGGCGCTGTTCGGCGACATTTCGTTCGGACAACGGTGAAATTGGCGACCCGTCATGCGCGCGCGTCTTTTTGACGGTTGAACGAAGCCGTCTTGAGCGTGTAGGATGCCGGTTGTGGCGCGAGAGCGTCGCAGGTCGACGCGGCGCTCGCAAGGCGCCGCGTTTGCTATCCGCGTCAGAAAAAAGCAGCGCGTCAGACGCGGGCGTTTCGGACGGCTGCCGAACTTCACCCCCAGTTCTTCACAAGGATTCATTCAATGAGTTCACGCAGGATCGCCGTGCGCCGTTCGGGTGTGCACGGCAAAGGCGTGTTTGCCCTCGAACCGATTGCGGCCGGCGAGCGCCTAATCGAATACAAGGGCGAGCGGATCTCTTGGAAAGAAGCGTTGCGCCGTCATCCGCACAATCCGGCCGAACCGAATCACACGTTCTATTTCGCACTCGATAGCGGCAAGGTCATCGACGGCAAAGTGAACGGCAATAGCGCGCGCTGGATCAACCATTCCTGCGCGCCGAACTGCGAAGCCGAAGAAATCGACGGGCACGTGTACGTGCACGCATTGCGCGATATCGCTGAAGGCGAGGAAGTCTTTTACGACTACGGCCTCGTGATCGACGCTCGTCAGACCAAGAAGCTTAAGAAGGAATATGAGTGCCGTTGCGGCGCACGTAAGTGCCGCGGCACGATGCTGGCGCCGCCGGAGAAGGAGAAGAGCGCGGGCAAGTCCGAGAAGTCGGCGAAGAAGGCCAAAACGTCGGCGAAGAAAGCGAAGAAGAAATGACATGCGGGCTGTCGGAGTCGATCACGTCTTTGTGAACGCGCCAGACAGCCTGTCGAGTCGCCAGACCGTTAGCTATCCACCGGCGCCGAGTGCGCCGATTTTTTTGCCGGGCGCCTCGGTTCAACGGCTTCCACTTCGCTCTGCACGGTGATCGGCACGAGGGGAATGCGCACGATGAAACGTGCGCCGCCTTCCGGTGCGTCCTCGTAATGCACGCTGCCGTGATGCAGCACCATGATGTCGTGGACGATCGCGAGGCCGAGACCGGCGCCGCCATCCACGCCGGCGTCGCTCTGACCGTCGCCGCGGAAAAACCGCTTGAAGAGATCAACCTGCTGGTTGCGCGGCACGCCCGGCCCGTTGTCTTCGACGATGATCTCCGCCATGCGCAGTTCGTCGATCACTGTTTGCGACACCGTCACGGTGATGCGCCCGCCGTCGAACCGAGACGGCGGCACATATTTGAGCGCGTTATCCAGCAGATTGGCGATCACTTCGTGCAGCAGCACGGGATTGCCGCGCGCCATCAACGGATGGCCATTGCTTGGGTCGTCCAGACGCTGGAAGCCGAGGTCGACGTGGAACGTCAACGCACGCGGCACCCATTCCGCGCCCGTGTCGAACGCGAGCGCGGCCATGTCCACGTTGACGAAGCGAGCCGCCTGTTCGCCCGGCTCGGCGCGCGCGAGTGAGAGCAGTTGATTCGACAGCCGCACCGCGCGATCGGCCGCGGCGCGCAGTTCACGCACGGCGGCCAGGGTTTGCTGCGGGTCGCGCGCGATGGCCGCCTGCTCGGCATGCAGCTTGACGGCAGTGAGAGGCGTGCGCAGTTGATGCGCGGCGTCGGCGATGAATTTGCGCTGGCCGTCGAGTGCGGTTTTCAGGCGACCGAGTAGTGCGTTCAGCGCGCCCGTCAGCGGCCGGATTTCGACCGGCACATAAGTTTCGTCGACCGGTTCGAGCGACGTGTGGGTTTGCCGGTTCAGCGAGTCGGCGAGATCGGTGAGCGGATTGAGCTGCTGATTGACCACGCGCCACACGATCACCCAGCCTGCCAGCAGCAGCAACAACAGCGGCATCATGATCGCGACCAGGAACTCGGCGGCGATGCGAAACCGGTGATGCACCGGTTGACCGACTTCGACGACGATTGGATTGCCCGTCGGCTGATCAACGCGCACCTGCGCGACCCGCACCGTCACGCCTTGATGCTGCGTTTCGAAGACGTACGCGTAATGCATGCGCCGCACGCTCGTGCCTTGCAGCGGAAGATTGTGATCGCCGGCGATTTCGGTTTCGCCGGTGCTGATCCGGTAGACGAGATGTTCGACCGGGTCCGAAAACATGGCTTGGGCGAGCGGCGGCACCGTGATGCGCGCATTCGGGCCGGCAATCTGGATCTGTTTGGAGATCGCGGTGGCGAGATCGGCGAGTGAACGGTCGACCACGTGCTGCGTGTACTGCCACGCCAGCCAGTAGGCAATCAGGCCGCTCATGAGCGCGAGCAGCGAAAGGGGAGCAGCGAGGCGCCGCAGCAGCGTGCGGCGCAGACTATTGGCGGCCGGCTGGGGCATGATCGAACGCGCGGGAAAGAAGCAACGGCGCAAGCACCGCGAAATTTCGCCGGATGCCGGCGAATTGCGCACCGAGTGCGCGGCGCCGGCCCGGCGCCGTCAGGCCGCAACGCAACGTGCGGCCTTCACGACGATTATGCGGCCTGACGGATTTCCTGCAACAGATAACCGAAGCCGCGCACCGTGACGATTTCGACACGGCAGTTTTCGAGCTTTTTACGGACCCGGTGCACGTAGACCTCGATCGCCGTGTCGCCGAGATCGCCGCCGAAATGCGTCAGATGGTCTTGCAGCTGCGCCTTGCTGACCACGCGGCCATGACGCAACAGCAGCATTTCGAGCACCGCGAATTCACGCGGCGAGAGTTCGAGCGGCTTGTCGTCGTTGAAAATGCGGCGATCGACGCCCGACAGGCGGACACCGCCCAGCGACACCTCCGGACGCGGCATATCGCCGTGCGGACCGCTGCGGCGCATGACCGCGCGGATGCGCGCTTCGAGTTCGGTGGGTTCGAACGGCTTCAGCATGTAGTCGTCGGCGCCGGAATTCAGGCCTTGCACGCGGTCGTTGAGCTCGTCGCGCGCGGTGAGGATGATCACCGGCGTGTGACGATTGCTCTGACGGAAGCGCGAGAGCAGCGTCATGCCGTCGATGCCGGGCAAACCCAGATCGAGGATCACCAGCTCATGGCGATTTTGCGTGAGGGCCTGTTCGGCGAAAATGCCGTCGTGGACCATGTCGACGGTGAAGCCGGCTTGTTCGAGACTGCTTTGGATGCCGCGTGCGATGGGGCGGTCATCTTCGATCAGAAGGAGTCGCATGGATTTCGCTCAAGTACAATGGGTTAGGCGTTTGGGCAAGCGGTTCGCCGGGGCGCCTGCTGCACAGCAGCGTGCGGCGTGGCCGTACCGAACTGGCACGAAGCAGCCACGAAGCAGGCATCGAGCGGCCTTGAAGCGCCTACCTGGCGCCCTCAGACCTGTCGCATCGCGCCAGTCCCCACAGGGGCAAGAAAACCTGGGACGGCCCGGCGTTTGCTTAAGAGCGATCACGAAGTCATGTCCGAGATAAGCATTCACGAACTGGAAGCCGCGATCAACTTCTGGCGCGCCCGCTCACCTTCGAGCGGCGACGAACTCGTACTGTGCAAGGAGGCAAGCGCGCTCTCCAAGCCGTATGCGCTGATGATTGTACAGCGTCAGCACACGCTATCACCGGATCGTTTAGACGGCATTGCCAGGCAAGCGTGGGATTCTTACGTGCACCTTAAGAATAGCCTGTAGAACTGAAGGTTTGGACAAGGGATTACCTGCAATGCCCTTTCATTACCGCCCAATTATTCAATGTTCAGCGCATAAACACGCCTGAGACGCACTTGTTCGTCTGTATTACGCCGTAATACTGTCGATAAATGTCGCCAATTTGATGTCGCGCTCGGTCAAGCCGCCGGCTTCATGCGTGGACAGCGTGATCTCCACCTTGTTGTACACGTTGAACCATTCCGGGTGGTGATCCATTTCCTGCGCCTTGATCGCCACGCGCGTCATGAAGCCGAATGCTTCGTTGAAGTCGGCGAATTTGAACTGGCGCTGGATCGCCTCGCGGCCCGTCGTGGCTTGCCAGCCTTGCAAGGCGGCGATCTGCGTGGCGCGTTCTTCGGAAGTCAGTTTCTGAACCATGGTGCTACCTCATTTGATCTGAACAGGCACGCCGGTGGGCGTGCGCATCCGCTATTTTTTCACGGATGCCGCCCGCCCGCAGAAGACCCGGTTGGCGTTGCTTTTCAGATATCGCCGTCGGCCAGCCAGCCTTCCTGTGAGCCGCGCGTGATGACGCGATCGTGCTCGAGGACGTCGCCGGCCGTGAATGCCGGTTCGGCGGCGAGCCTGGCCAGCAGCGGCGCGAAATCGGTTTGCGCCACGTTGAACAGCTGCGCGAAGTCGTCGATCACGAAGTAGGTTTTCTGGAACGTGTCGATACGGTAGCGAGTGCGCATCACGCGTTCGAGGTCGAAGCCAAGACGGTTCGGCGCGGTGCTTTGCTGACTGTAGAGCGTTTCGCCCTTGCTCGACACGATGCCCGCGCCGTAGATTTTCACGCCGTTCGGACTCGCCGCGTCGCGGATCAGGCCGAACTCCACTGTGTACCAATAGAGACGCGCGAGCAGCGGCAGGGCGCCGGCGTCGTGGGCGGCGAGCGCGGCGCGGCCATATGCGTGCATGTAGTTCGCGAATACCGGGTTGATCAGCAGCGGCACGTGGCCGAACAGATCGTGAAAACAGTCCGGTTCCTGCAGATAGTCGAGCTGATCCGGCCGGCGCATCCACCACGTCACGGGAAAGCGGCGATTCGCCAGATGCTCGAAGAACACCTGGTCCGGCACGAGGCCCGGCACCGCGACGATCTGCCAGCCGGTGGCGGGCGTGAGCTTCGCGTTGATCTCGTCGAACGAGGGCACGCGGTCGGCCGGCATGCCGATGGTGTCGACGCCGGCCAGAAACTCGTCACAAACGCGTCCTTTGAGCAGCGCCGTCTGGCGCGCGTAAAGCTGTTGCCATACCGCGTGGTCGACCGCGCCGTAGCGTTCGGTCGGTTGATCGATGGTGAAATCGGCGCGGGTTTCGAGGCCGGCGTCGAATTGCTCTTTCAGCTTGGCGGTGTTGGCGGTGTTGGCCGTGGACATGATGCTGCGCTCTACGATGACGGGTGATGTAAATCGGTGATGCAAGTGTAGAGCGGCGTAAGTGCGGAAAGGGCGCAATGATGGCGGTTTATAGTGCGGATATGCAATAATCGTGCATCAACAGATCATTTAATGCGGATATTCGACATGTTCGACTTGGATCACTTCGATCTTGCGCTGCTGGACGTGCTTCAGCGCTTCGGCCGGGCGACGCATCAGCAACTGGCCGAGCAGGTGCCGCTGTCACCGTCGCAGATTGGACGGCGTTTGCAGCGCCTGGAGCAGGTGGGCGTGGTGGACGGCTATCGCGTCGTGCTGCGGCCGGAAAAGCTCGGGCTCGGTGTCACCGCGTTTACCAGTCTGAAGTTGAAGCACCACGGCGATTCGATCATCGAGCAATTCCAGCAACAGATCGATGTGCTGCCTGAAGTGCTGGAGTGTCATGCCGTGGTGGGCGACGCCGACTATCTGTTGCGCATCGTCGCGCCCGATCTGAATTATCTGTCGACGTTCGTGATGAAGAAGCTGATGCGTGTGCCGGGCGTCGATAGCGTGCGTTCGAATATCGTGCTCACCACCTTCAAGCGCAATGGCCCTTTGCCGCTGGGCCATCTGTCGCCGGGGACCGCTGCCGCTTGATGCGACGGCAGTAGAGGGATGCGGCACCGGCCGCGCTGACTCTGTCCGCGGCCTTGTATTGCCTCAGTCTTAAGCCGCTTGCTTCGGCTCGCTGTCCGGGCTCAGCAAATCGACGTAGGCCACTGCCACCAGATCCGATTCCAGCACGCCGAGTGTGGCGAACATCGCATGCGCTTCGGCGTGGCCGCCTTCTTCGTCGTCGTCCTGGGCGAGCAGCACTTCGAGTTCCACGAAGTCGCCGAGACCGTCGACCCGGTCCAGATGGATCCGCGTCCGGCCGGTCAGATACACATGCCGTTCCTTGGTGACGATGCCGCGCGTGGTCAGCGCGGTGGCGAGCAGCGCGTGCATGGCTTCCGGGTTGGTCACCGGGCTGCGCGTGTAATACGACGCCTTGGGGCCGTCACGGTCGTCACGCTGATAGAAGATCAGCTCGGCCGGCGTGCCGTCGTCGAACTGGCGCAGCTTCAGGCGGCCGCGCGGCACGTCGTAGAAAAAGTCCTGCTGGCGGAAGATCAGCGGCGCGTCCGGCGCGAGCTGCGCCGCGCGTTCGCGGAGTTGCTCGAAATGCTGGGCGCGGGCTTTGATTTCAATGTTGCGTGCCATGTCAGGCTCCTGTCGAAGGATGGAGTGGTCGGCGGCTTCCGGTGTTGCCGGGGCGAAGCTGCCGGGAAGGACAAATCAAGTGGAACGGAAAAGGATGCGGAGCGGGCGCGTGAGCGCGAACCCTCAATCTAACAAAAACTGCGTGACGGTGTGGTTTCAGATGCGGAGCTGGAGGTCGGGGCGGGCGTCCGCATTCCGCGATCGGGGCGCTGGCGAAGGTGCTGCGCAAGGAGATCGCCAGGAGGACCGCATTGTTTGGGCGTGTCATGAGAGCGACTCATATCGCGTTCCTTTGCGTACGCGTGTTCTCGTGCCCTACGCAACACCGGTCACTTGCGCCTCAAGTCGCCCACTGCTGCTCGATCAACTTCAACGCCGCGGCAATCGCCGGTTCTTCCTTGCGCTGCGCGAGCGTGATAAAGCTGAGCTGAGTCGGCACGGTGACACCTTCGACGATGGTCAACGCGTGCGCATGCGCTTCGGCTATCGCGGTGGCGTCGCGTGCGAGCGTGAGACCGACGCCCGATTTGACCAGGTCGAGCATCGACGGCTCCTGATCCACTTCCGCCACCTTGACCGGTTTCACACCGGCCTCGTCGAAGCAGCGCGACAACAACCGGTTATGCGCCGACGCGGGCGGCGTCCAGATCCACGGCAGCGCCGCGAGCGAACGCCAGTCGCGCGCGCCCTTGACGCGGTCTTTCCAGCCGGCCGGGGCGAGCACGCGGTACTGGAAATGAGTCAGCGTGACCGCATGAAAAGCGGGGCCGTCGCGCGGTTCGTCTTCGGACGGAAGGCCGATGTAGTAGCCGACATCCAGCTCGCCCGCGCGAACCTGCTCCAGTACCCAGCCCGACATGCCGTGGCGCAAGGCCGTCTCGATGTGCGGCCAGGTCTCCACGAGTTGCTTGAGAAAGCCGCCCAAGCGCAGAAACGCCGGGTCGAGGATCGTGCCGATCCGCAGTCGTCCGCGCACTTCGTGACGCAGAGATTGCGCCGCTCGCTGCACGTCGTTCGCCGCGCCGAGCGCGCGTTCGGCGTGGGGCAGCAGCGCCTGTCCATCGCGTGTGAGCGAGAGTCCGTGCGAAGTTCGCGTGAACAGCGTCACGCCGAGCGTCTCCTGCAAATGCTTGATTTGCAGGCTGACGGCGGGTTGGGTCAGGTGAAGCTGCACCGCGGCACGCGTGAGGTTGCCCTCGCGTGCCACGGTGACGAACGCCCGGAGCAGAGTCAGATCCATATCCTGATATTAGCGCGCCTTATAGCGCAGTTGAGCATTACTCATTGGATTTGTCGACCCGAAGCGCCGTACGCTTCACCTTCAGCACGCCTTTATCACGCCGCGGGCGCCGGGCAGACGACTTCACAGGAAAGAGGACACCATGAGCGAGACATATCAGGACGAAACTCAGCGCAGCGCGACCAGCGCCCGTGCACTGACCCATTTCATCAACGGCAAGACCCTCGAAGGCACGAGCGGCCGTTTCGGCGACGTCTTCAATCCCGCGCAAGGCAGCGTGAGCGCGCGTGTGCCGCTAGCGAGCGTCGCCGAGGTGGATGCCGCCGTCGCCGCAGCCCGGGCCGCCTTTCCCGCGTGGAGTGAAACCGCGCCGATCAAGCGGGCACGTGTCCTGTTCAAGTTCAAGGAACTGCTCGACCGTCACCACGACGAACTCGCGGAACTCATCACACGTGAGCACGGCAAGGTGTTTTCCGACGCGAAGGGCGAGGTGATGCGCGGCATCGAGATCGTCGAGTTCGCGTGCGGCATTCCGAATCTGTTGAAAAGCGACTTCACCGATCAGATCGGCGGCGGCATCGACAACTGGAATCTGCGTCAGCCGCTCGGCGTGGTCGCCGGCATTACGCCGTTCAATTTCCCGATGATGGTGCCGTGCTGGATGTTCCCGGTCGCGATTGCATGCGGCAACACGTTCGTGCTGAAGCCGTCGGAGCGCGATCCGTCGTGTTCGAACCGTCTCGCGGAATTGCTGAAGGAGGCCGGCTTGCCGGACGGCGTGTTCAACGTTGTGCACGGCGACAAGGTCGCCGTCGATGCGCTGCTGGTGCATCCGGATGTCAGCGCATTGTCATTCGTCGGTTCGACGCCGATCGCCGAATACATCTACACGGAAGGCACGAAGCACGGCAAGCGCGTCCAGGCTTTGGGCGGAGCAAAGAATCATCTGGTGGTGATGCCGGACGCGGATCTCGATCAGGCCGTCGATGCCTTGATCGGCGCGGCGTACGGTTCGGCGGGCGAGCGTTGCATGGCGATTTCGGTGGCCGTCGCGGTGGGACATATTGCCGATGAGCTGATTGAGCGGCTCACACCGCGCGTGAAGAGTTTGAAGATTCTCAACGGCATGGAATCGGATGCCGAGATGGGACCGTTGGTGACGGCGGTGCATCGCGAGAAAGTGGTCGGCTATATCGACTCCGGTGTCGCGTCGGGCGCGAAGCTGGTTGTCGATGGACGAGGCCATCAGGTCAGCGGTCATGAGAAGGGTTTCTTTCTTGGCGGCACGCTGTTCGACAATGTTTCGACCGATATGAAGATTTATCGCGAGGAGATTTTCGGACCCGTGCTCTGTGTGGTGCGCGTGCCGGATTTTGCTTCCGCGGTGGACCTGATCAACGCCAACGAGTTTGCTAACGGCGTGTCGTTGTTTACGTCCGATGGCGGCGTCGCGCGCGCTTTCTCGCGGCAGATTCAAATCGGCATGGTGGGCATCAACGTGCCGATTCCCGTGCCGATGGCATGGCATTCGTTTGGTGGCTGGAAGAAGTCGCTGTTCGGCGATCACCATGCGTATGGTGAAGAAGGCGTGCGGTTCTACACGCGCTACAAGAGCATCATGCAGCGCTGGCCCGACAGTATCGCCAAGGGTGCTGAGTTTACGATGCCGGTGGCTAAGTAGTGTGAGGTGATTGCCTTCGGCAGGCAGCGCTTCTGGTTGCCTGTCGAAGGTCGTAGTAAAAACGCGCGCCGTATAGGCAGAAAACACAAATAGAGCCCGACGCCGAAGTCGCATGACAACCAGGCGACTAATCGGCAAAAAAGCTTAGGAGACTGAACAATGAGCCATACCGACACGACGTCCGCGGCCCGGCGTCTCGAAGGCGAATTCGATTACATCATCGTGGGCGCGGGGACAGCGGGTTGTGTGCTGGCTAATCGCCTCACCCAGGATCCGGACGTGCAGGTACTGCTGCTCGAAGCCGGCGGCAAGGACGATTACCACTGGATTCACGTACCGGTCGGCTACCTCTATTGCATCGGCAATCCTCGCACGGACTGGCTTTATAAAACGCAGGCGGAAGCAGGCCTCAATGGCCGCTCGCTTTCGTACCCGCGCGGACGCGTTTTAGGCGGCAGTTCCTCCATCAACGGCATGATCTACATGCGCGGTCAGCGCGAAGACTACGATGAATGGGCGCGCGTCACCAACGACCCGTCCTGGTCCTGGAACTCAGTGCTGCCGGTCTTCAAACGCAGCGAAGATCACCATGCCGGCGCGACCGAATCGCATGGCGCGGGCGGACCGTGGCGCGTCGAGAAACAGCGGTTGAAATGGAAAATTCTCGAAGAGTTTTCGCGCGCCGCGCAAGAGACCGGCATTCCCGCCACCGAAGACTTCAACCGCGGTGACAACACCGGTGTCGGCTACTTCGACGTCAATCAGAAACGCGGCATTCGCTGGAACGCATCGAAGGCGTTTTTGCGCCCCGCACTCAAGCGGCCGAATCTTACCGTGATCACTGGCGCGCACACGCAGCGCGTCGTATTCGAAGGACGCCGTTGCACAGGCGTCGAATATCGCGGCGACAACACGGACTATCTGGCCAAGGCTCGCTGCGAAGTCATCCTCAGTTCGGGCGCGGTCAACTCACCGCAATTGCTCGAACTGTCTGGCATCGGCAATGGCGCACGTCTGCAGAATTTGGGCATCGAGGTTGTCAACGATCTGCGTGGCGTGGGCGAAAATCTGCAGGACCATTTGCAATTGCGCATGGCCTACAAAGTCGACGGCGTCCGCACGCTGAATACGGCGTCCGCGCATTGGTGGGGCAAGCTGCTGATCGGCATGCAGTACGCGTTTTTCCAAAGCGGCCCCATGTCGATGTCGCCGTCGCAACTTGGTGCGTTTGCCAAATCCGATCCGGATGACCGCTCGCTCACGCGACCCGACCTCGAATATCACGTCCAGCCGCTTTCGCTCGATCGCTTCGGCGAACCGTTGCATCGGTTTAATGCGTTCACGGCGTCGGTGTGCCAGTTGCGTCCCACATCGCGCGGCAGCATTCACATCGAATCCGCCGACCCTTCAGCGCCGCCGTTGATCGCACCGAACTATCTCTCCACGGATTACGACCGGCACGTTGCCGCGAATGCGCTGCGTCTCACGCGCCGCATTGCTGCGGCGCCCGCGCTCGCACGCTACCGGCCGCAGGAAATTTTGCCGGGCATTCAGTACCAGACCGAGGAAGAGTTGCAGCAAGCCGCAGGCGCGGTCGGTACGACCATCTTTCACCCGGTCGGCACCTGCAGCATGGGCACGACTGACGACCCCGGCGCCGTGGTCGACAACCGGCTACGGGTTATCGGTGTTGACGGACTGCGGGTGGTTGATGCATCTGTCATGCCCAACATCACCTCGGGCAACACCAATTCGCCCACGCTGATGATCGCCGAACGCGCCAGCGAGATGATCCGCGAAGATCGGCGTGCACGCGTGGCCGGCAGTTTGGCGGCACAAACGAGCTCGACGCCTTCCATGTCCGCTGTGTGACAGCGAGCGCACGAGCCGCATGAGAGGCCCGTCCCTAATGCGCGGCGGGCATCTCGCACGTATGAGCCCCGCGCGGGGCGGGCATTGCCCACTAAGTGCAAATCCCAATGAATGCGCTGCATCATTGGCGCGACAATGGCAGCCATGCTGCGTGCCGCCCCATGGATTACCGTCCGGATTGGTGCAGCACGCCAACGAGCGGCACGGGGTGCCGCCGTCATAAAAAGTCGCGCAGCGGTTCGCGCGTAAGATCGTAATGCTTCGCCTCACTCCGTATGGAAGGGAACATGATTCTCGGCGATACGATTCTCGAAACGCGCGGCCTCACCCGTGAGTTCAAAGGCTTCATCGCCGTGAACGGTGTGAACCTGCGCGTGCGCCGTGGCTCGATCCATGCGCTAATCGGCCCGAATGGGGCAGGCAAGACCACCTGCTTCAACCTGCTCACCAAATTTCTGGAACCCACCGCGGGTCAGATCGTTTTTAACGGTATCGACATCACGAGCGAACGCCCGGCGCAAATCGCGCGGCGCGGCATCATACGCTCATTCCAGATTTCTGCTGTGTTTCCGCATCTGACGGCATTGCAGAATGTGCGCATCGGTTTGCAGCGCCAGCTCGGCACGGCATTTCACTTCTGGAAGAGCGAGCGGACGCTGCGCCAGCTCGATGACCGCGCAATGGATCTGCTGACTCAGGTCGGACTGACCGATTTCGCCGATGTGTTGACGGTCGAACTTTCCTACGGCCGCAAGCGCGCGCTGGAAATTGCCACGACGCTCTCCATGGAGCCCGAGCTCATGTTGCTCGACGAACCCACGCAAGGCATGGGCCATGAAGACGTCGATCGCGTGACGGCGTTGATCAAAAAAGTATCGAGCGGCCGCACCATCCTGATGGTCGAGCACAACATGAATGTGATCGCCGGCATCTCCGACACGATTACGGTGCTGCAACGTGGCGAAGTGCTCGCCGAAGGCAGCTACGCCGAAGTGTCGAAGAACCCGCTCGTGATGCAAGCCTATATGGGCAGCGCCGATGCGGCGCTCGCCGGAGCCCACGCATGAATACGATTGCCGAGCGCGAAAGCCTCGACGTAACCGGGACGGAGAACGCCGCTCCCGCGCTGGACATCAAGGGTTTGCAGGCGTGGTACGGGGAATCCCATATTCTGCACGGCGTCGATCTGACGGTGGACCGCGGCGAAGTCGTTACGCTGCTCGGGCGCAACGGCGCGGGCCGGACCACCACGCTGCGCGCCATCATGGGCCTGACCGGACGGCGCACCGGTTCGATCCGCATCGGCGGACGCGAAACCATCAATCTGCCCACGCATCGCATCGCGCATTGCGCTGTGGGTTACTGCCCGGAAGAACGGGGTATCTTTTCGAGCCTCTCGTGCGAGGAAAACCTGCTGTTGCCGCCGCCCGTCGGCGACAAGGCGCACATGATGTCGCTCGAAGAAATCTATTCGATGTTTCCGAATCTGCAGGAGCGCCGCATGAGCCAGGGCACGCGGCTGTCGGGCGGCGAACAGCAGATGCTGGCGGTGGCGCGCATTCTGCGCACCGGCGCGAGCTTGCTGCTGCTCGACGAGATCTCGGAAGGACTCGCGCCTGTTATCGTGCAGGCGCTGGCGCGCATGATCATGACACTCAAGGCGCGGGGCTATACCGTTGTGATGGTCGAACAGAACTTCCGTTTTGCCGCGCCGCTTGCAGATCGCTTCTACGTGATGGAGCACGGCGCGATTGTCGAGCACTTCGGGGCGAGTGAACTCGAAAGCAAGATGCCTGTTCTGCACGATCTACTGGGCGTATAAAAATGCCCGATTGCCTCTGATAACCACAAGTGAAGAAACCAGGAGACAGGAATGAAAAAGAACCCACTCGCGCGGCTTGCCACACTTTGTTTCGCGGTCGCCGCCGGGGCCGCTTTGACGATGGGCAGCGCGCAAGCGGCTGACGATGCTGTGAAGATCGGCTTCATCACCGACATGTCTGGTCTGTATGCGGATATCGACGGGCAGGGTGGACTCGAAGCGATCCGCATGGCGGTGGCGGATTTTGGCGGCAAGGTCAACGGCAAGCCGATCACGGTGGTATATGCAGACCACCAGAACAAGGCGGACATCGCGGCGTCGCGTGCGCGCGAATGGTTCGATCGCGACGGCGTCGATCTGCTGATCGGCGGCACGAATTCGGCAACCGGTCTGTCGATGAATACCGTGGCCGGCGAAAAGAAAAAGGTGTACATCAGCATCGGCGCGGGCGCGGACAATCTGACGAACGAGCAATGCACGCCGTACACGATCCACTATGCGTACGACACCACCGCGCTCGCCAAGGGCACGGGTTCGGCCGTGACGAAGCAAGGCGGCAAGACGTGGTACTTCCTGACGGCCGACTATGCATTCGGCAAGGCGCTCGAGAAGAACACCTCGGACGTGGTGAAAGCGAACGGCGGCCAGGTGCTGGGTGCGGTGCGCCACCCGTTGTCGGCGTCGGACTTCTCATCGTTCCTGTTGCAGGCGCAAGCGTCGAAGGCGCAGATTCTGGGCCTCGCCAACGCGGGCGGCGACACGATCAACTCGATCAAGGCGGCCAAGGAATTCGGCATCACCAAGACGATGAAACTCGCCGCGCTGCTGATGTTCATCGACGACGTGCACAGCCTGGGTCTGGAAACCACGCAAGGTCTCGTGCTGACGGACAGCTGGTACTGGAACAAGGACGCCACCACGCGCAAGTGGGCGCAGCGCTACTTCGACAAGATGAAGAAGATGCCGTCGAGCCTGCAGGCCGCCGACTACTCGGCGACCATGACCTATCTGAACGCGGTGAAGGCGGTGGGTTCGACCGACTCCGACAAGGTGATGGCACAACTGAAGAAGACCAAGATCGACGATTTCTATGCGAAGGGCTACATCCGTCAGGACGGCAGCATGATCCACGACATGTACCTGATGCAGGTCAAGACGCCGGCTGAATCCAAGGAGCCGTGGGATTACTACAAGATCACGGCGACGATCCCCGGCGAGCAGGCGTTCACGACCAAGGCGGAAACGCGCTGCGCGTTGTGGAAATAAACGCTGGTTCGTAACCAGAGAGCCGTCTGTCTGCTGCGCCTGTCAGGCGATACATGATGTCGCGATGGTACACAGGCTGACGGCGAACTGTTTCACATGCCGCGCGCGATCGGCGCTTTGTCGCTGATCGCGCGCCGGCCGGATCGTGCGTGACCGATCTCACCTTGGCGATGGGTTAAGGCTTCAATGGAAATCTTTGGCGTTCCGCTACCGGCGATGCTGAGCCAGCTGCTGCTGGGGCTCGTGAACGGCTCGTTCTACGCAATTCTGAGCCTCGGGCTGGCGGTGATCTTCGGCTTGCTCAACGTGATCAATTTCGCGCACGGCGCGTTGTTCATGCTGGGCGCGATGCTCGCGTGGATGGGCTTTTCGTATTTCGGCCTGCCTTACTGGGTGATGCTGGTGCTGGCACCGCTGATCGTCGGACTGTTCGGCATGGCGATCGAACGCTCGATGCTGCGCTGGCTCTACAAGCTCGACCATCTGTATGGGCTCCTGCTGACCTTCGGGCTCACGCTGGTGGTGGAGGGCGTGTTCCGTTCCATCTACGGTTCCTCCGGCCAGCCGTACGACGTGCCGTCGGCGCTTTCCGGCGCAACCAATCTCGGCTTCATGTTCCTGCCGAACTATCGCGCGTGGGTCGTGGTGGCCTCGTTGGTGGTGTGTTTCGCGACATGGTTCGTGATCGAGAAGACGCGGTTGGGCGCCTATCTGCGCGCCGGCACGGAAAACCCGAAACTGGTTGAAGCGTTCGGCATCAACGTGCCGCTGATGATCACGCTCACCTACGGCTTCGGCGTCGCGCTCGCGGCGTTTGCTGGCGTGCTCGCCGCACCGGTGATTCAGGTCTCGCCGCTGATGGGGCAGCCGATGATCATTACCGTATTCGCGGTGGTCGTGATCGGCGGCATGGGTTCGATCATGGGCTCGATCCTCACCGGCTTGCTGCTCGGCGTGATCGAAGGGCTGACGCGCGTGTATTACCCGGAAGCGTCGGCGACCGTCGTCTTCGTGATCATGGCGCTGGTGTTGCTGGTGCGCCCGGCGGGTCTCTTCGGCAAGGAAAAATGATGCAGAGAAAAGTGCTCTACGGTCTGCTGCTGATCGTGCTTCTCGCGGTGCCCGTGCTCGGCATCTATCCACTCTTCGTGATGAAGGTGCTGTGTTTTGCGCTGTTCGCGGCGGCGTTCAATCTGCTGATCGGCTACACCGGTTTGCTGTCGTTCGGCCACGCGATGTTTCTTGCTTCGGCCGGCTACGTCACAGGCTATGCGATCCAGACGCTCGGCTTTTCGCCGGAGCTCGGCGTGCTCGCCGGCACTGCGGCGGCGACCTTGCTCGGCCTGATCGTGGGCATCTTCGCGATTCGCCGCCAGGGCATCTACTTCGCGATGGTCACGCTCGCGCTCGCGCAGATGGTCTACTTCGTGTTCCTGCAGGCGCCGTTCACGCATGGCGAGGATGGCCTGCAAGGCGTGCCGCGCGGCAAGCTGTTCGGCCTGCTGGATCTCTCGTCCGATGTGACGCTGTACTTTGTCGTGCTCGCCGTGATGGTGCTGGCCTTCCTGCTGATCGTGCGGATCGTGCATTCGCCGTTCGGGCAGGTGCTGGTGGCCATCAAGGAAAACGAGCCACGTGCGGTGTCGCTCGGCTACGATACGGATCGCTTCAAGCTGCTCGCGTTCATTCTGTCGGCGGGGATTGCGGGGCTCGCGGGTTCGCTCAAGGTATTGGTGCAAGGGTTCGAGACGTTGAGCGACGCGTACTGGACCATGTCTGGCCTCGTGATCCTGATGACACTCGTCGGCGGCATGGGCACCTTGTTCGGACCGTTGCTCGGTGCGGCGCTGATCGTCGCGCTCGAGGACCGGCTCGGCGATATCGGCGGGGCACTGGCGACGACCACGGGCGTCGAGTGGTTCCGCTCGCTAGGCGAATCGGTGACCATTGTGACCGGCGTGATTTTCATTGCGTGCGTGCTGGCGTTCCGGCGCGGCATTGTCGGCGAAATCATCGCGCGAGTGCGGCCATTGCGAGCCTGACGCACAGTGAAAGGCGCAATTGCTTCGGCGTCCGATATAATTTGGCCGTTTTGATGCGGTGAGGTTGGAACGGTGATCGAGTTGGAATGCCGACCCGACAGGGCTCGCGCAAACGTGCCCCAATTCAGTGCCGCAGTGCACCACTAGGGTAATTGCTAGTTGTAGTACGCAGGGTGCTCGTTTAATCTTCATGCAGTTCTGATGCACCACGAATTTTGCAGGTGGAGAACGAGGAGACAATGAGGCACTCAGTGCCCAGACGAAAGCGCTGTTGGATTGATATCCAACAGCGCTTTTTATTTGTGTTTTTGGTTATTCGCCATTCAAATTCCCCGCTAATTCGGTGACCCTTTTTCATTCACCGAACATGTCTCTATTTCATACGCCTCAACCCTGCAAAACGCTTGCAGCGCGTGGCTTTCGTCCGCTAAACTCCCTATTCACCGACCGCCTGGTCGGGATTTGAATCCGCGGATTTAAATTCGAATGAATGACGGGGTAGATAGAGGAGCGGGATGAAGTCGGCATTGCGTTGGATCAGTGCGGCATTGGTCGCCACCGGAGTGAGCGCGGCATGGAGCGGCCATGCTTTCGCGGACGTGAAAATCGGCGTGACCGTGTCGGCAACGGGGCCGGCCGCGTCGCTCGGCATTCCGGAAAAAAACACGATCGCGCTGCTGCCTAAAGAGGTCGCAGGTCAGAAGATCGATTACATCGTGCTCGACGACGCCACGGATTCCACCCAGGCCGTCAAGAACACGCGCAAGCTCACGAGCGAAGATCACGTGGATGCACTGATCGGCTCGACCGTCGTGCCGAACTCGCTGGCCATGATCGACGTCGCCGCCGAAACCTCCACGCCCATGATCTCCATGGCCGCCGCGGCGAGCATCGTCGAACCGATGGATGCAAAGCGCGCGTGGGTCTTCAAGACGCCGCAGAACGACATTCTCATGGCCACTGCGATCGCACAGCACATGTCGAATCACGGCGTGAAGACGGTCGCGTTCATCGGTTTCTCCGATGCTTACGGCGAGAGCTGGTTCAAGGAATTCGGCAAGGCCGCGGATCTCGCGAAGATCAAGGTCGTCGCGAACGAACGCTTCGCGCGCAACGACGCGTCGGTCACCGGCCAGGTGCTGAAGATCATGTCGCAGAATCCGGATGCGGTCTTGACCGCGGGCGCCGGCACGCCGGCCGCGCTGCCGCAGAAAACGCTCAAGGAGCGTGGCTACAAGGGCAAGTACTATCAGACGCATGGCGTCGCCAATAACGACTTCCTGCGCGTGTGCGGCAAGGATTGCGAAGGCACGTATCTGCCGGCGGGTCCGTTGCTCGTTGCCGAGCAACTGCCCGATTCGAATCCAGTGAAGAAGAGTTCGCTCGCCTATAAGCGCGCTTACGAAACCGCTTACGGCGCCGGCTCGGTGTCGACCTTCGGCGGCCACGCATGGGACGCGGGCTTGCTGCTGCAACGCGCGATTCCGCTGGCTTTGAAGAAGGGCCAGCCGGGCACGCCTGCGTTCCGCGACGCACTGCGCGCCGCGCTGGAAAGCACCAAAGACATGCCCGCGTCGCACGGCATCTTCAACATGAGCGCGAACGACCACGCTGGTCTCGACCAGCGGGCACGCGTGATGGTGGAGATTGTCGGCGGCAAGTGGAAGTTGTCCGGCGACTGAGCGAAGGCTAAGCGATATGGACCTTCATTAAAAAAAGACGCGTGCAGTTGACGCGTCTTTTTTATTGTCCGCATCGCGTGAAAAGGTGTGGTTTCGCGGCTTCAGGACAAACCCGCATTTGGGTTGCGGTCTATTGACCGTCAATCATGCAGAACGCAATACTACTAACATGTTAGTGTTTTGTTCACAGGATTTCGCAGCAGTTTGCAGTCGTGGTACGCAGTCGCAATATCTTGCATGGGACCAGAGTAAGGCGCTGAAGCGCCAACTCTGGTCAACAAGGAGTGGCACCAATGCGGCAAAGGTATTCGCGCTGAGCAGGGAAAACCATGCTTGGCACACCTGAACCCTATAACTAGATTCAGACACCCGGCCCGTGAGTCGGATTACAGATACGCGCTTCAAAGCGTTTGGAGACTTGCAATGAAAAAGACAAAGCAATGGGTACGCACCGGCATCGCCATGGCGTTGATGTGCGGCGCGGGCGCGGCGTTCGCCCAGGTGAAAATTGGCGTGACGCTTTCCACGACGGGGCCGGCCGCATCGCTCGGGATTCCTGAAAAGAACACGATTGCGCTGCTGCCGAAAGAGATCGGCGGCAAGACCGTGCAGTACATCATTCTCGACGACGGATCCGATACCGGCAAAGCCGTGCAGAACACGCGCAAGTTGATCGATGAAGACCACGTCGACGCGATCATCGGCTCGACCGTCACGCCGAATTCGCTCGCGATGCTCGACGCCGCTGCCGAAGGCAAGACGCCGGTGATCTCGCTGGCGGCATCGGCGGCGATCATTTCGCCGATGGACGCGAAGCGCGCATGGGCCTTCAAACCGCCGCAAAACGACAGTCTGATGGCTGACGCCATCGCCGACTACATGGAGCATCACGGCGTCAAGACGGTGGGCTTCATCGGCTTCGCTGACGCCTACGGCGACGGCTGGAACAATGTCTTCACCGCCGCGGCCGCGGCACACAATCTAAAGATCGTCTCCAACGAGCGCTTCAACCGCACGGACGCATCGGTGACGGGCCAGGTGCTGAAGACGATGGGCGCGAACCCTGACGCAGTGCTGATCGCGGGCGCGGGTACGCCGTCGGCGCTGCCGGCCAAGACGCTCAAGGAGCGCGGCTACAAGGGCAAGGTCTACCAGACGCACGGCGTCGCCAACAACGACTTCCTGCGCGTTTGCGGCAAGGACTGCGAAGGCGAATTCCTGCCGGCCGGCCCGATCCTCGTAGCGGATCAATTGCCGGCATCGAATCCGGTGAAGAAGTCGTCGGAAGCGTACAAAGCGGCGTACGAGAAAGCGTATGGCGCGGGTTCGGTGGCGACGTTCGGCGGCCACGCATGGGACGCCGGCCAGATGCTGCAAGCGGCGATTCCGGTCGCGCTGAAGACCGCCCAGCCGGGCACGGAACAGTTCCGCGTGGCACTGCGTGGCGCGCTTGAGAACATCAAGGAGCTGCCGGTCTCGCACGGCATCATGAACACCACGACGACCGACCACAACGGCCTCGACAAGCGCGCACGCGTGATCGTGCAGATCGTCGACGGCAAGTGGAAGCTGCAGAACGACTAAAACAAAAGCGGTACGCGCCTCTCGCGCAACGTGCGGCATGTGACGCCGCATTGCCATTGTGTTCGATGACAATGGCATCGACCGGCGGGGCCGGGGGGGGGGGGGGGGGGGGCGGG
>NZ_JAQQEG010000052.1:0-61340 GCF_046027395.1 Paraburkholderia dipogonis
CGCCCCCCCCGCCCAAATGGCGCGGGCCGCCCCCCATCGCGGCAGCCGGCGCGTTTCAGTTTGAGCGCACAATAAGCGCGATCCGCGCGCGCACGACCCGATGAGGAGGCGATATCATGGCCACCCGAAAATCCACCAGCAAGTCCAGGCGCCCCGTCGCGCGCGGCAAGTCGGGCCGGCCGCCGCGCCAGCGGCACGCCCAGGCGCACGCGGCGCATCGCGCCAAAAGTCCGAAGAAGTGGTCGCACCACGTGATGGAAACCAGTGACGCGATGGATATCCAACACGATGTTTTCAAAACCGGCAGCGCCGAGTCAATCGCACAATCGCTCAAGCAGTCGTCCACGAAAAGCCGCCGCCGCAAAGGCACGCCGTTCCAGTCGGCCATGTCGATGCTGAACTTCTATATCAATCGCGCCGGCAGGAACCTGTCGAAAACGCGCCGCGACACCTTGCAGCAAGCCAAGCGCAAGCTGCGCGAAGCATTCGGACGCGCGCCGTGAAATGACGCGTCAGTGACTGACGCGTCCAGGCGCACCTTTCTTCAACCGGCCGCGCATGCAGCATGCGCATGCGGCCCTCACCGGATGCTCATGCACGAAACTTTGTGGTTTCTCATCGTTGGTGCCGTGCTCGTTTTTATGGGCCTGGCGGCAACGGCACTGCGGCGGCTACCTATGAGCGCCGCCATGTTTTATCTCGCGATCGGCTACTTCCTCGGGCCGCCCGGCATTGGCTTGCTGCGCCTCGATATGATCGCCGATGCGCGTGTGCTGCGCACCATCACCGAAGTCGCACTGCTCGTCTCGCTGTTTGCCATCGGCCTGCGGTTGCGGCTAGGCATGCTCGAAAAACTCTGGACCGTACCACTGCGTCTCGGCTTCCTTGCGATGCTCGCGACCATTCCGCTGCTGATGCTGTTCGGCGTGTACGTCCTGCATCTCGGCTGGGGGCCGGCCTTGCTGCTCGCGGCGATCCTCGCGCCGACCGATCCGGTATTGGCCCACGACGTTCAAGTGCACAACCCCGGCGATCACGACCTGCTGCGCTTCGCGCTCTCCGGCGAAGGCGGACTGAACGACGGCATCGCGCTGCCCTTCGTGATGCTCGGCCTGGCGCTATGCGCGGCGCCCGCCGCCGAAGCGGGCGATCTGTTGAACCTGGAGCTCGCGGGCAGCATCGTGTGGGGCGTGGCGGGCGGGATTGTCATCGGCGGCGCGCTCGGCTGGGCCACGACCCACGCAGTGGCATGGCTGCGCACGCGCCACGCGCAGGCGCTCGGACTCGAGGGGTTTTTCGCGCTCGGTTTGATCGTGCTGTCGTTTGGCGCCGCGCAGCTCGCGCACACCTATGGCTTTCTGGCCGTGTTCGCCGCCGGTGTCGCGATGCGCCGTGTCGAACACCGCGCGAGCGGCGGCCAGTCGCCTCGCGAAACCATCGGCACCGTCGATTCCGAAGACGTCGAAGCGACCGCGGCGAATCCAAGCAAAGCGCACGCGTATATGACGGAGTCGGTGCTCGGCTTCACGATCGAACTCGAACGCATCGCCGAGGTCGCCGTCATGGCGATGGTCGGCAACGTGCTCGCCACGATGCACATGCCGCTCTTCACCTGGCAGACCATTGCGCTGACCGCCGCGCTGTTCGTGCTCGTGCGGCCGATATCGGTGGAGTTGTCGCTGCTGGGTTCGAGCGCGACGCCGACGCAGCGCCGTTTGATGAGCTGGTTCGGGATACGCGGCATCGGTTCGTTTTACTACCTGGCGTACGCGCTCGAAAACGGCGCCGCGGCCGATGTCGCTCCGCTTGTGCATCTCACACTGGCTGTGATCGCGGCGTCAGTGGTGATTCACGGTGTCTCGGCTACACCGTTGATGAACTGGTATCGCCGGCTGCGCAGTCATGAAGGTTAGTCACGATCATTCAAACACGTTGATGCGCGAATCAGGTCTCTGCGCGACCGTCGATTGGAATCGCTAGAATACGGGACCTTTATGCTGCAACAAGCCTTCGCACCTTCGATGACTCCACCCGACAATTCCCAACGCACGGCACGGGCGAGCGCCGCCAACTCGCTGTTTGCCTTTCTCAAGTCGTTGCCGCTCGGCGAGCGCCTGATCGAAGGCAGCTTCATGGCCGTGCAGGCGGTCGCCGGCGCGAGTCTCGCCGTCGCCATCGGTCGCATGCTGCATACCGAGCAAACCTTCTGGGCCGCCATCACGGCGATCGCGGTCAGCCAGCATAGCTACGTCGACACCCGCAACCTGTCGCGCGATCAATTCATCGGCGCGATGGTCGGCGGCTTGTGCGGACTCGTGGGCGCCACGTTCGGCGCCGGCTATTTCGCGGCGTATGCGGCCACGGTGGGCGTGGCGATTGCCCTGTGCTGGATCCTGAACGTCGGCAGCGCGGCGCGTCTGGGCGGCATTACGGCGACGATCATGCTGCTGGTGCCGGGCATGGGGCCCGCGTGGGACAAAGCCCTGATGCGCCTCGGCGAAGTGACGCTCGGCACGATCTGCGCATTGCTGGTGGCCTTCCTGATGTCGTGGATCGAACGGCGCTGGTTCGGCAAACCTGGCAAGCCTTAGCTAGTTTTCAGTCAGATCGCTCTCTTGCGGACGACGCCGGTAGCGTCCCGGCGGCACGCCGACGCTTTGCTGAAACGCCTTGCCAAAGGCGGCCTCCGATTGATAGCCCACCGCCTCGCCAATCTCGGCCGCGCTGCGCTGCGTGCGGCGCAGCAGATCGCACGCGATGGTCATGCGGATCTGCGTGAGAAAGTCCATCACCGTCATGCCCGCGCGCTCGTTGAAATGGCGAGCGTAAGTCGCGCGCGACATGGCGGCGAGTTTGCCGAGTTCGGCGATGGTCCACGCCCGTTCGGGAGCGCGCAGCATGCCTTGCACGGAAGCGCCCAGGCGCGCATCGGCAAGCAGCGCGAGCACGCCTGAAGCCGATGCATTCTGCTCGCCGTGTGCCCTTAGCGCCATGGCGAGGAGCGCGTGGCTCAGTGCGGTGACGATCGCGAGGGCGCCCGCCTGGCGTCGTTCGGCCTCGCTGCGCATCAGCCTGATCACCGTTTGCAACGAGTCCAGCGTTTCCATGCCGCCCAGCGAGACATGGAACGGATCGGGCAACGCGTTCAGCAGCAAGGCCGACGAACCGGGCGAGTAGACAAAGCGGCCGCACAGAAGATCGAGGTCGGCAGGGATGCGCGCGCCGTCGTGGCCGTCGTTGCGTCGCAAAGGCAGCATGCCGTCATGGTCTTGCGTCAACGGTGCAGTGGCGGCCGAGCGTTGCATATCGCGCACTCGATGCGCCGCGCCGCGTGGAAACAGCATGAAGTCGCCCGCGCGCAATGCACGCTGCGCGCCGTCGGCGGTTTCGACGACGCATGCGCCATCCAGCACGACGTGGAACGGCGCGATGCCCGCCGCCTCTGGGCCATGATCGATATCGAAAGCGCCCGAGAGCAGGCAACGCAGATCGAGGCTGGCCTGGGGCCGGGCGAGGTCGATCAGTCGGCTGAGCGTATCCATGAGACGATCGCGCTAAAAATTGAGTGAATCGAGTATTCAGGATATCGCGGCGCAGCGCAATACTTGTCTCACGACGCCGGCACCCGCCGACGCACAACAGACCAAGGAGCACCGCCATGTTGAACTGGATCGAATACCGTCAAGAACTGGTCGGCCGGATCGGCGAGATCGCCAAACTGTCTCCGGAGACCGTCAAGGGCTATCAGGCGTTGTCGAGCGCCGGCCAGAAGAAGGATCTGCTCGGCGCGAAGACGCGCGAACTGATTGCGCTCGCGGTGGCGGTCAGCCTGCGTTGTGACGGCTGTATTACCGTGCACACCGCCGAAGCACTCAAGCATGGCGCGACGCGCGAGGAAATCGCCGAAGCGCTGGGCGTAGCGGTTGCGATCAATGCGGGCGCCGCGATGGTGTACTCGGCTCGCACGATGGATGCCGCCGCGGCTTATGCCGCGCAAGCGGCTGATGCGGGCCAGGCTGCTACGGAATGAGCGGATGCGCGGCGAGATGCTTGTCTACCTGAGACAGCGCAAGTGGCCGGAGCGGGAGCCTGATAGGCGTCCGCTCCGCCAGCCGCGCCGGCGGATGCCACAACCGCGCACCGCGTTCACAGACCGTGCTGTCCTCACACGGCGTCCAGCCGGCGCGGCTGGGTGCGGCCGGTTTCGCTGGCCGCTGCCACTACGCCGCCGGATGCCGCGCCTCTTCAAGCTGCTTACGTCGCGGCTCGCCCTGACGCTCCAGCATCCAGCCCGGATATTCCGCGGGCAGCGTGCTGACCTGATCGAGTTTCGCGAGTTCGTCCGCGGTGAGCGAAACGCCCGTCGCGGCGATATTGTCGTCGAGCTGCTCGACCTTCTTCGCGCCGACGATCACCGTGGTCACCACCCGTTGATGCAGCAGCCACGCTAGCGCGATCTGCGCGACCGACACCCGCTTCACCTCGGCGATATCGCGCATCACGTCGATACAGTCATAAGCGCGCTCGCGATTGACCGGCGGAAAATCGAACGTCGTGCGACGGCTGCCCGCTTCGCCCTGCTGCTCACGCCCAAACTTGCCGCTCAGCAAGCCGCCCGCGAGCGGACTCCACACCATCAGGCCGAGGCCTTCGCTGTGCAGCATCGGCGCGAGTTCCCGTTCGAGGTCGCGGCCCGCCAGCGTGTAATACGCCTGCAGCGTTTCGAAACGCGCGAGCCCAAGGCGCTCGGAAATGCCGAGCGCTTTCACGATCTGCCATGCGGCCCAGTTCGATACGCCCACATAGCGCACATGGCCGTGCTGCACCAGCGTGTCGAGTGCGCGCATGGTTTCCTCGATCGGCGTGGCCGGATCGAAACCGTGGATCTGATACAGGTCGACGTGATCGAGTTGCAGACGCTTCAGGCTCGCCTTCACACCGTCGATGATGTGATAACGCGAGGCGCCGCGCGCGTTGGGAAACTCGCCAGTCTGGCCGAAGACCTTGGTGGCCACCACCACTTTGTCGCGCGGCACCTTGAGGTTTTTCAGCGCCTGGCCCGTGATCTGTTCGGAGAGGCCCTCTGAGTAGACGTCGGCTGTGTCGATGAAATTGATGCCCGCGTCGAGCGCCCGGCCGACCAGCCGCTCCGCGTCCCCCTGTTGCAGATCGCCGATCTGCTTCCAGATGCCCCCGCCGCCGCCGAAGGTCATCGTGCCCAAACATAATTCTGAAACAAACACACCGGTACGGCCCAACTGGTTGTATCGCATCGTCGAAACTCCATCGTGGTTCGTGGATGGGTGAGGCGTAGAGAGTACTGCAATTGGCAAAGTCCGGCAGAGCGTGAGGCGGAATTGCGCGTGTCGTACCTCCTTATCCACGCTTCAAACTCCTTACGATTTGTGTAGCCGTGCGCCGGCTGCGTCACGCTGAGCGCCGACGGCAAAATTTGCCACCGCACAGCCGTCCATTGCGACATAAATACCGGCATGGGCTCGTCGGCAAAGCCCGCGTAAACCTGCCAGACTGATTCCTGATCCTTGCAACCGGCTGCTTTCGCCGTCCTCTGGATATGCCCCGCCCCGCCCCCATCTACGCCAGCATGACTCCGGCCTCCTCCACTACTGCCGCTTTGGGCGCGTCGCCCGCCACCGCATCCGTCGCGACGCCCGCCATTGGGCTGTCGACGGCCGGCGCGCTGGCCGATTTCCATCCCGCGGTCGCGAACTGGTTTCTCAAGACTTTCCCCGCGCCCACCGATGCGCAAGCCGCCGCGTGGCCGCAGATTCGCCGTGGCCGCTCCACGCTGGTGGCCGCGCCGACGGGTTCGGGCAAGACGCTCACCGCCTTCCTGTCCGCGCTCGACGATCTGGTCCGGCAAGGCCTCGGCAACGGCGGCGCACTGCCCGACGAAACGCTGGTGGTCTACGTGTCGCCGCTTAAAGCGCTCTCCAACGACATCCGCCTCAATCTGCAACTGCCGTTGCAAGGCATCGCCGCGGAACTCGACGCGAGCGGCTTGCCGGCGCTGGACATCCGCACCGCCGTGCGGACGGGCGACACTACGCAGCAGGAACGCAACGCGTTGAAGAAGCGCGCGCCGCATATCCTCGTGACCACGCCGGAATCGCTTTACGTGCTGCTCGGCTCGGACTCCGGCCGCCGCATGCTTTCGACCGTGCGCACGGTGATCGTCGATGAAATTCATGCGCTCGCCGGCAGCAAGCGCGGCAGCCATCTCGCGCTCAGTCTGGAGCGGCTCGACGCGCTATGCCAGCGGCGTTTGCCGCGTATCGGCCTGTCGGCAACGCAAAAGCCGGTAAGCGCGGTCGCGCGCTTTCTGGTGGGCCGCGGGAGTATCGACAGCGGCATTCCCGCCGATTGCGCGATCGTCGACGTGGGTCATATTCGCGAGCGCGATCTCGCGCTCGAAATCCCGCCTGTGCCGCTCGAGGCGGTGATGCCCAACGAGGTATGGGAGCGCGTCTACGACCGTCTCGCCGAACTGGTGGCGATGCACCGCACCACGCTGATTTTCGTCAACACGCGCCGCATGGCCGAGCGCGCCGCGCGTCATCTGACCGAGCGGCTGGGCAAGGAGGTGGTCGCCGCGCATCACGGCAGTCTCGCGAAGGAACATCGTTTCGATGCCGAGCAGCGCCTGAAACGCGGAGAATTGCGCGTGCTGATCGCCACCGCTTCGCTGGAACTCGGCATCGATATCGGCGACGTCGATCTGGTCTGCCAGATGGGTTCGCCACGCGCGATCGCGCCGTTCCTGCAACGCGTCGGACGTTCGGGCCATCACGTGGGCGGCATGCCCAAGGGCAGACTGTTTCCGAATTCTCGCGACGATCTGATTGAATGCGCCGCGCTACTCGATTGCGTGCGGCGCGGCGAGCTGGACGCGCTGCGGATTCCACGCGCGCCGCTCGATGTGCTCGCCCAGCAGATCGTCGCGGAAGTGTCGAGCGCGGAATGGAGCGAGGACGCGCTGTTCGACCTGATGCGGCGCGCCGCGCCGTACGCGGACCTCACGCGTGACCAGTACGACGCCGTGCTGCGCATGCTCGCAGAAGGCTACACGAGCCGCAACGGTCCGCGCGGCGCCTATATTCATCGCGACGTGGTGAGCGGCACGCTGCGCGGCCGGCGCGGCGGCAAGCTGGTGGCAGTTACGTCGGGCGGCACGATTCCCGAGAACGCTGACTATGCCGTCGTGCTCGAACCGCAGGCGATCAATATCGGCACCGTCAACGAGGATTTCGCCGTCGAAAGTCTGGCCGGCGACGTGTTTCAACTCGGCAACGCGTCGTACCGGATTCTGCGGATCGAAAGCGGACGCGTGCGCGTCGAGGACGCGCAGGGCCAGCCGCCGAATATTCCGTTCTGGCTCGGCGAAGCGCCGGGGCGCAGCGACGAATTGTCGTTCGGCGTCGCGCGTTTGCGCGAACAGATTGGGCGTCTTCTCGACGCAGAGGACACGGCGGCCGGTTTTGCGGACGCGACCGGCACCGAGGTCGAAACACTCCCCGTCCGCATCGACCACGCGATCCACTGGCTCGTCGACAACCTCGATCTCGACGAAGCCGCCGCCCGCCAGATCGTCGACTATCTCGCCCGTGCGCGCGCCGCGCTCAGCGTGCTGCCCACGCAGAACACGCTGGTCATGGAGCGTTTCTTCGACGAATCCGGCGGCACCCAGCTCGTCATCCACGCGCCGTTCGGCAGCCGGGTGAACCGCGCGTGGGGCCTCGCGCTGCGCAAGCGCTTTTGCCGCACCTTCAACTTCGAGCTGCAAGCCGCCGCCACCGAGGACGCGATCGTGCTGTCGCTGACCGGCAGCCATTCCTTCGTGCTCGACGACGTGTGGCGCTATCTGCATTCGAACAGCGCGGAGCATCTGCTGATTCAGGCGCTGCTCGATGCGCCGCTGTTCGGCGTGCGCTGGCGCTGGAACGCGACCACCGCGCTCGGCCTGCCGCGTTACACCGGCGGGCGCAAAACCGCGCCGCAATTGCAGCGCATGCGTAGCGAAGATCTACTGGCGAACGTGTTTCCCGAGCAGGCCGCGTGTCTGGAGAACGTAGTCGGCGAGCGCGAGCTGCCGCACCATCCGTTAGTGGACCAAACCGTCGACGACTGTTTGCACGAGGCAATGGACAGCGAACGCTGGCTTGCGCTGCTGCGCCGTATCGAACAGGGCGACGTGCAACTCGTTGCGCGCGACTTGCCGGCGCCCTCGCCGCTCGCCGCCGAAATCCTCAACGCGAAACCGTACGCCTATCTCGACGACGCGCCGATCGAGGAGCGTCGCACGCAAGCCGTGCTGAACCGCCGCTGGACCGACCCGTCGAGCGCCGACGATCTCGGCGCGCTCGATGCCGAAGCCATCGAAAGCGTGCGCGATGAAGCGTGGCCGCAGGCGCGCAACGCCGACGAGATGCATGAAGCGTTGACCGGCCTTGCCTGCATCACCGAGACCGAAGCGCGCCGCAATGAAGGCTGGCCGACATGGCTCGCGTCGCTGGCCGAGTCCGGCCGCGCCACCCGCCTGCCACTCGCCGGCGACTCCGCCGTGTGGCTGCCGGTCGAACGCGTCACCTGCTTTCAGTCGCTCTATCCCGACGCGCGCTTTGCGCCGCCGCTCGCCGCGCCGAAAGGCTACACAGAGACCTGGAACGCCGACGACGCCCTGATCGACGTGCTCCGTGCGCGCCTGACCGGCTTCGGCCCCCTGCCGGTCGGCGCGATTGCACAGGCGCTGACGTTGCCGGCGGCATCGGTCGAACAGAGCCTGACGCGCCTCGAAACCGAAGGCTATGTGATGCGCGGCCGCTTCACGCCGCAAGCCACCGACGAAGAATGGTGCGAACGACATCTTCTCGCGCGCATACACCGCTACACGGTAAAACGTTTGCGTCGCGAGATCGAGCCGGTGGAGCGGCATGATTTCATGCGCTTTCTGTTCGAGTGGCAGCATCTGACGCCGGACACACGCAGCGAAGGGCGCGACGCGCTGGCCGCGGTCCTCGAACAGCTCGAAGGCTTCCAGGCCGCCGCGGGCGCGTGGGAGGAAGACATCCTGCCCGCGCGCGTGAAGGCCTACGCGAATACTTCGCTCGACGAACTATGCCGCGCCGGCAAAATAGTCTGGACCCGCCTGACGGAACGCGCGCGCGGCGCTACGGGGCCCATCCGCAGCACGCCGATCGTGCTGCTGCCGCGCGCGCAAGTACGCATATGGAGCACGTTGCTCGATCCGTCGAAGCAACCGGAGTTGTCGGCACGCGCGCAGAGCGTGTATGACACGCTCGTGCAGCACGGCGCGATGTTCTTCGACGAATTGCTTGCTGAAGTTCGCGTATTGCGTATGGAACTGGAGAGCGCGCTGGGCGAACTGGTGGCCGCGGGTCTCGTGAATTCGGACAGTTTCGCGGGCTTGCGTGCTTTGTTGAAGCCGGTCGCCAAGCGCAACGCGTTTTCCAGCAACAGGCGCGCGCGTTCGAGCGCACTGATCGGCGGCATGGACGACGCGGGGCGCTGGGCGCTGGTCAGCCGGCCCACCACTGCTACTGCGTCTGAGACCGTGCCGGAACGCCGCCGGCCATTCCCACCTGAAGTGCTGGAACATGTCGCGATGACGCTGTTGCGCCGTTATGGCGTGGTGTTCTGGCGTCTGCTCGAACGCGAGGCCGAGTGGCTGCCGCCATGGCGAGACCTGCTGCGCATTTTTCAACGGCTCGAAGCGCGTGGCGTAATTCGCGGCGGGCGCTTCGTGAATGGCCTCGCCGGCGAACAATTTGCTCTGCCCGAAGCGATTCCCGTGCTGCGAGAAGTGCGGCGGCATGCGAACGACGGTGCTTTTGTCTGTGTCGCCGGGACCGATCCGTTGAATCTCGCCGGCACTTTGCTGGTCGGCGAACGTGTGCCCGCTGTGGCGGGAAACCGGATTCTGTATCGCGACGGCGTCGTGGTGGCCACGCTCGTGTCGGGGACTTTCTGGTTCGAAGCGTCGCTGGAAGCGGTTCCCGCCGAAAAGGAAAAGGCTCGCGTGTGGCTGGCGCGACGGTTTTAGCTGTTTAGAATGAGCGCGGGTTGCGGTCGAATACCTGCGCGTGACCGGAAAATAACACGTAAAAAACACGTAAAAAAGGCCTAAAGACGGAAGACTTACTGACCGTTAATCTTTATAAGCCCTAATTCCAATCGCTTCGCTACAATGGGGACAGTCTTAAGTATGATGAAGACTGTTTGCCGACTCCGCCTTCACGGCGGCCACCGGCACACACCGCCCGGGGATCTCATGAACGACGACCAACACGAGCAGGTGCTTTATGCCCAGTTCGGCACAAGCAGCCCATGCTGGCGTCTGTCGAACGACAGCAACGCGCTCGAACTCACGCCCGTCACTGGCGACGTGCCGGCCAATGTCGCTATTCCGCTGAATCCTCAGCAGGCCTCGCAAATCCGCTGCCTCACCGGCGTGACCTCGCATCTCGTCCTCGACGTACGGCTGTTCGGCGAACCGCTGCGTTTGCATCTCGTCGGCAAAAAACTCACCAGCAACAGCTGGGCCGGCACCGCCTCGGCCTATGACGACACCGAATCCGTCGCCCGCGATCTGGTCCACGGCCTCTCGTTTGCGGAACAGGTCGTGTCCGAAGTGAATTCGGTCGTCGTAATCGTTGACCGGCATGGCCGAATACAACGCTTCAACCGTCTTGCCGAAGAACTCACGGGCGTCAAGGAAGAGAACATCATCGGCCGCAACGTATGGGCGTTGTTCATGTCCACCGAAGACGGCGCGGCCTCCAGCCAGAACATTGCAGGCTTCTTCAATCGCGGCGTGTCGTACGAAGTCGAGCGGCGTGTCAAAACGGTGCATGGCGAACGGCTCTTTCTGTTCCGCAATAAATTCGTCCACAGCGGCAGCGGCGTCGAGGAACAATTCCTGATCTGCTCGGGCACCGACATCACCGAGGAACGGCTCGCGCAGGAACGCCTCACCGAACTGGCGAACACCGACTCGCTCACCGGCCTCGCGAACCGCAACGCGATCCAGGACAAAATCCGCACCGCCATCGAAGACGCCGCGCCGGACGAAGCGGTCGGCGTGCTGTTCCTCGATCTCGACAACTTCAAGAAGGTCAACGATCACTACGGCCACGTATTCGGCGACCGCCTGATCCGCGACGTGTCGGCGGCCATCAGCGAGTGCCTGAACGAAGGCGATACGCTCGCGCGCCTCGGCGGTGACGAATTCATCGTGCTCGCTGCCAGGGGCACGGCGCACCAACTCGAAACCACCGCGCAGCGCATTCTCGAACGCATGCGCACGCCGTTCGCCCTCGGGCTCGTGGAGGTCTACACGGGCTGCTCGATCGGCATCGCGCTGTCTCCGGAACACGGCGACAGCCTCGAGTCGCTGATCCGTTCGGCCGACACGGCCATGTACGTCGCCAAAGACGAAGGCAAACGTACGCACCGCGTGTTCTCGCCGGAAATGAACCGCCGGGTCGCCGAGTACATGTGGCTCGACACCAATCTGCGCCGCGGCCTCGAAGAGGGGCAGCTGACGCTGCACTACCAGCCGAAACTGTCGCTCGCCACTGGCGTGGTGCAAGGCGTCGAAGCGCTGGTGCGCTGGAATTCGCCGGAGCGCGGGCAGATCATGCCCGCCGAGTTCATCCGTTACGCGGAAGAGTCCGGGCTGATCGGCGTGCTGGGTCGCTGGGTCATGGTAACGGCCGCGAAACAGGCCGCCAAATGGAAGGCGGACGGCTACAACCTGCGCGTCGCGATTAACGTGTCGGCGCGGCAACTGGTCGATACGGCCGTGGTCCGCCATTTCAGCGAGGCGCTGCAGGCCGCCAATCTCGATCCCTGTCTGATCGATCTCGAACTGACGGAGAGCTGCCTGATCGAAGACGAAACGGCTGCGATCGATCTGATCAAGCAGTTCCGCCAGCTCGGCGCGCAGGTTCATCTGGACGATTTCGGCACCGGCTATTCGTCGCTGTCGCAGCTCGGCCGGATTCCGCTCGACGTCATCAAACTCGACCGTAGCTTCGTGCGCTCGATCAACGCCGACACCAAAGCGCAGGCACTGGTGCGCTCCATGGTGGCCGTCGCGCAGGAATTGAATTTCAAAGTGGTCGCCGAAGGGATCGAGACCGAGTCGGAAGAAGTGTTCATGAAGGGCTTGGGCGTGGATTACGTGCAGGGCTTCCTGTACGGCCAGGCCATGCCGGCGGCTGAATTCGAACGCTGGTTGCAGGACAGACAGAAGCTCAGGCTGATTGCCTGAGCTTCTGTCGCCGCCCCCGTTGCGGCCTGTTGTGGTCGCCCCCCGGTCAGTTCAGGCGAAATTGGCCGCGCTGACCGTCGTCTGACGCAGGTTCGAGGTGCGGCGATTCTGCAGCATCACCAGCCGCTCCATGAAGGCGAGGTCCTTCTCCTCGATCGTGAAGGCGGCGTCGACCCAATCCTCGGTAATCTCCATCAACTCGGCGCGCGAGAGTTGCAGCACGCGCTGGCGCGCGCGCAGCATCGCCCGGACGCCGTTCATTTTCGGCTTGAGCGTGTCGATGAAAGTACGGGTCGCCATATAGGCTTCGCCGGGCTCGAACAACTGATCGACCAGACCTTTGCCGTAGTGCCATTCGGCCGTATGCGATTCGCCGACGCCGATCAGCTCCTCCGCGAGCCGCATGCCGGCCTTGCGCGCCACCAGTGAATAACCGCCCATGCCCGGGAACAGATTGAACGCGATCTCCGGGAAGCCCATGCGTGCGTCGTTCTGCGCAAGCAGGAAATGATGCGCGAGCGCGGCCTCGAAGCCCCCACCGAGTGCCGTGCCCTCCACCATCGCGATCGAAATCGCCCCCGTGTCGAATCCCCGCGACGCCGCATGCACGCAATCCACACAGGCCCGTGCATAAGCCATGAGCGCCTGACGCTTGCCGGCGCGGATCGCGTCCGCGAAGAAATCCAGATCGCCGCCGACGTTGTACATGGTCGGAATCAACGAACCGGTGACCCAGAAATCGATCGGCAACCCCGACTCTCGTGCTGCCTGCGCGAGTTCCAGGATGTCGTGAACCAGATCGAGATTGAAACAGGGACGCGGCTGCGCCCGCAACATCATCCACATGACGTTGCGGCCTTCTTCGTAGTAAGCCGAGATTTGCGAAAGATTGCCGGCTTCGAGGAACGGGCGGCAGGCGTGGTGGTTATGCAGATTCATTTTGAACGGTCCTTTTAAGGTTAAACGCTGGTATTGCAATGCGAGCCTAAAGCAGACCGGAATCGGATGGGAGCGGGGTAACCAACAGATGAATGCAAGCCGCGTTCAAAAGCCCGCCAGCAGGCGCTCTGCGGGAAAGAGGCAAGTCGATGGCATGTCGCGCGGACGCAAACGCTTGCGCACCGAAGATGGGCGAAATTGGGCCACAAATAGGCACACCGCGTGCAATCAATTTGCGCACGGGCAAGGATTGAATTTCTTGCCGGATGGAAAAGAAAAAGAAATAGTCTTCGATTAGAAAATGCAATCGAAAATAATCAACGACGAATGGTTTTTTCTCTGATTGGTGGGCTAACAGACGGTGTATCCGCTTCGCATGATCAAACGCGGGCGGCCCACCGCGCCCCGCGCCTTTCCATCAGCGTCTTATTGCAGACGCGCGGACCAGTGGCCCGCTTCTTCCGCGCTCATGCCGACGGCCAGCGCCGCGGCGAGAATCTGCGCCCACGTGGCCGCGTCCACGGGAATACCCTCGGCCTCGCGCTGCGCACGCGTCACGCGCTCGGGTTCGCCGGGCTCATAGATACGGCCGGCGCCCGCCGCGAGCGGCGAGGCCTTCACCCAGTCGATAAACGCGTCGGCTTCGGCTTGCGCGTCCGGGGCGTCGAAGGCGGCCGGATCGATGATCACCGACAGCATGCCGTTGATGATCGCGTTGGTCGTGCCGAGCGTGGTCGAGTGCGTGGTAAAGCCGCCGGACAGCGCGCCGCCGAAGATCTCGCACAGGGCCGCGAGCCCGAAACCCTTATGGCCGCCGAACGGCGTCAGCGAACCAAACGGCGCTTCGTGCATGACTTTGGGTTCGAGCGTGGCCCGGCCCTCGTGATCGATCAGCGCGCCGGGTTGCACCTGTTTGCCTTGGTTATACGCAACGCGCGTCTTGCCGTATGCCACCGTGCTGGTCGCGAAGTCGAGCACGAGCGGCGGCTTGCCGGGCCGCGGATAAGCGGCGCAAAACGGATTGGTGCCGATGCGCCGGTCCGCGCCGCCGAACGGCGCGACGAGCGGATCGCCCGCCACGTTGACGAAGTGGAACGACACGAGACCCGCCCGTGCGCACTGTTCGGCCCAATGACCGATACGCCCGATGTGATGCGCGCCACGCAAGCCGACCGCGCAGATGCCGAGGCGCTTGGCGCGCTCGATGCCCTGCTCCATGGCCTCGAACGCCACCACCTGGCCGAAGCCCTTGCCGCCTTCGACGGTCAGCACGGCGCCCACGTCTTTCACCAGGTCAGCGTGCAGGTTCAGCTGAAGCTCCCCGTCGGCGAGCGACGCCACATAGCGCGGAATCATCCCCACGCCATGCGAGTCGTGACCGGTCAGATTCGCCGCCACCAGATGGTCGGCGACCAGTTCCGCTTCACGTGGCGTGCTGCCCGCCTGCTCCCAGATCGCCCTCACATAGGCATGCAATTGATCGGCCGGAATCCGGGGCGTGACGGGTTGAGCGGTCGAGTTATCGGTCATTCACAGTGTCGGCGGACGTGACGGGTTCAGGGCAAACGACGGTCGAAGAGCATGCTCAAGGCGCGGCGGCGATCACCTCGGCGACCGCGGCCGTGAGCTTCTTGCCGTACGGCACGTGCAGGAACTCGTTCGGCCCATGTGCATTCGACTTCGGTCCGAGCACGCCGCACACCATGAACTGCGATTTCGGGAAGCCCGCCTTCAGCACGTTCATGAGCGGGATGGTGCCGCCCTGCCCCATGTAGGCGACGTCAGCGCCGTAGTGTCGGCGCGACGCGTCGTTGAGCGCGGTGGCGAGCCACGGTGCGAGGTCGGGCGCGCTCCAGCCGCTCGCCGCCCCCGCGTCCGGCTTGAACGTCACCTTGGCGTTGTACGGCGGATCGACTTCGAGCAGCGCCTTCAGTTCGGCGACGGCCTTCTCCGCCTCGATCATCGGCGGCAGACGCAGCGACAGCTTGAACGCCGTACGCGGACGCAGCACGTTGCCGGCGTCGGCCAATGCGGGCAAGCCGGCCGCGCCCGTCACCGACAGCGAGGGACGCCACGTCGAATTGAGCAAGGCCTCTTGCGGATCGGTGGTGGTGGGCAGCACCTGGCGGCCGTCCTGGCCGCAGGCCCACGGCAGCTTCTTCCAGACGTCGTCGCCGAGAATCCGGGCGGTGGCTTCCGCTTCGCGCAGACGATCCGCCGGGATATCGACGTGGAAACCCTTCGGCAATAGCGTGCCGTTGGCCGAGTCTTCGAGACGGTCGAACAGTTGCCGCATGATGCGGAAGCTCGACGGCGCGATGCCGCCATAGCCGCCCGAGTGAATGCCTTCGTCGAGCACCTGCACTTCGAGGTCGCCGGCGACCAGTCCGCGCAGCGACGTGGTGAGCCACAGCTGATCGTAGTTGCCCGCGCCCGAATCCAGGCACACGACAAGACCTACCTTGCCGAGCCGCTCGCGCAGCGCGTCGACGTACGGGAGCAGATCGTAGCTGCCCGACTCCTCGCAGGTTTCGATCAGACCGACGCAACGCGGACGCTCGACGCCTTGCGCGTCCAGCGCGGCGAGTGCGGTGATGCTCGCGTAGATCGCATAGCCGTCGTCGGCGCCGCCGCGGCCGTAGAGCTTGTCGTTCTCAAGCTTGGGCGTCCACGGTCCGAGGTCGTTACGCCAGCCGTCGAACTCGGGCTGCTTGTCGAGGTGCCCGTACAGCACGATGGTCTCTTCGCTGCCCGACCGGGTCGCCGCCGACTCGAAGAAGATCACCGGCGTGCGGCCCGGCAAGCGGATGATTTCGAGTTTCAGGCCACGCACGGGCTGCTGTTCGGCCCATTGCGCCGCGTCGGTGATCACGCGCTCCAGATAGCCGTGCTTGACCCACTCGGGATCGAACGCCGGACTCTTGGCCGGCACGGCGATGTAGTCCGTCAGCGCGGGCACGATCTCGTCGTTCCACTTGCGGTCCACGAATTCGCGTAGGGTCTCGGGGTTGATGCGGTGAGCCTGCTGGGTATCGTCGGAGATCATGATGGCGGTCCGTGGGGATATGTTCTGTCGAAACGATCATGATAGTCCCGATGCGGGATTGGCTGAACCCCTCGCCGCGCATCGGGCTTGCAGAATGGCTTCCGCTGCCGCTCATTCCGGCCGTGTCGAGCGGCCCAAGCCTTTGCGGCGAGCTTACGCAAACAAAACAATCGCGCGACAATCGCGCCATAGGTCGCGTATCGGGAGCCGCTTCATGGGGGGCAACGTTGTCGTTCAGGCCATCGCCGCAGTGCTGGCGCTGGCGCTCTATTTTCTGCCGGCCATGCTGGCGGACCGGCGCAAACGCCATGACGTGCTGACGCTGGCGCTCTTCAACGCCTGTTTCGGGTGGACCGTGTTCGGCTGGCTGCTTGCGCTCTATTGGGCATTGCAACCGAACCCGCCGAAGAACATCGCGGGCGAGATCGTGGAGACGCGCAAGCTCGTGAAGATGCGAGCGTTTTCGTCCGCGCTGCTGGTGCGCGTGCAACGACGCGCAAGCGCGCGGGAACGCTCGGAAAAGTGAATCAGGCGTGGCGTGGATGAAGCAGAAAACAGACTGGTCGGCCGAAGCACCGGCCGACCGTGCGGGCTCTGTTCAGGCCGCGCGGCTCATGCGGTTCCACAGCACGGAACCAGCGGGAATGGAGCGCGGCTCGGCACGTACGCTCGCGGGTGAAAACATCTCGCGGCGCAATTCGCCGTGTTCGTCGAACCATTCGCAAATCAGCCAGTCACCGGGGTTGAGTGCCACTGGGCCTGCGTACGTCACCGTCATTCGTGAGCCCCCTTCCTTCAACGTGACGACGTCGCCGACATTGAACTGAGCGGCTGGCGGTGTCTGGAATGCGTCAATGGTAGCGGTCAGCATATTCATCCCCCTACGGAACCGTTGAACGGTATTTAAGTCATTGCGCCGGTTTTTTCGACTTTAGACCTGCTGAAGGAAAACGCTAAAAGATTTGGCAAGATTAACAATCGAAATTAATCGCTGCAAGTGCTTTTTATTGATACCGTTTTCATTGGCAGTGGAATGGCTTCCACTGCCGGCGGTCGATGGGTAAAACCGGGAAAACCCTTCAATGCGCCGCCTGGCCGCCCGTTCATGCGGCACTGCACTATCGCAAGACTTGCTGCGGGGTGTCGGCGCAGCCAGTAGAAAATGCGAACGCCGTTTCGTCATATCTAATGCGTCAGCAGACGGGTATTCAGGGTTTATTCCGATCCACCACAACAGAATTACCTGTGAATAACGAACTCACCGGTAAATGCGCCATGCTTAAAATCGGCCTTGTTTAAAAAAACGCCTAATAATTTCCGGCAGCTTTGTTGAAAACGATTCCCGCCGCCAGATTTTCAAACCGGCTGCGCCGAGCGGCGCAGCGCGAGTTGCTGGTGCCGCACCAGGAGATTCTGGAGGCGAGTTCCGGCCTTGCTGGTAACGGCCGGAACCCGGACGAGTTCTCATATTTTTCCGAAAGAACGGGGGCGCCGGCGCGGTTCGCGCGGGAAGTCTGGTATGACGATCGTCACGATAGATGCCGCCGGTACGAATCCCCCTAGCCAGCCGGGCAGCGTCGGGTAACGCGGCAGCCGCTGCCCCCGGTACTACCCGTCGTTTCGGCGCGTCTGGTTTCATGGTCACAGTTAGTCGATCCCTACAGGAGGCGGCGAGATTCCGTGAGAAACCAGCGAGGTGCAGCGATGACAGTTTCGGCAATAGGTAACGGCCCCACGAATTTCAACCATGCGGACACGAACGCGAGGCAAGACGATTCCGCGGATACTCAGCAGAGCACAGCGGCGGAGCAACGTGCTGGTGCGTCCAGACAGCTGATGGACCAGCAGTCGTCGAGCGCGACGCGAGGCGGCCAGCTAACTGATCAGCGAACACGAGGCCCGTCATTCGCGGCATCACAGGGCCGCACGCAAACCGGAGGGGAGGAGCGGAATGACCCGGCACGATTTCAGGGCGTGACGTCCGCGACGCCGAATGCAAGTGCGCTCACGTACCCGCCCAGACCCACATCCAGCTTTGCGAGCACCCTCTCCCGGGCGCGCCTGGACGCCGCGACCACACAGCAGGCCGGCGCGGCGCTGTTGCCGCTGGACGCCTCCCACCGAGAAGCGCCGGCGCATGGTGCGCAGCCGGGCGTAGGCGCTGCGGCCAACATGGCAGCAGGACATTCGGTTTCGAACGGTACGCGCGCCGACGGTCGAGTCAAGCGGCAGACGCCTCCCGTTCCCGATCAGTATGCGCAGACTTTCCACGCTTACGCAGGGTCCGCGGCAGGAGCGAACGGCTTGAGTTGGCTGATGCTCGCTTCGGCGGCCGGGCAGACGGACGGAGTGCATAACCATTGCGCGGGCCAGACCTGGCTAACCATGCATGAGGGGGTCGCCGGTCAATCGCACGACCTGATGGCAGCGACGCGCGCTGTTTATCAGCGGCTTCTCGACCCTTCCGCGCGGCGTTCGACGCTTAACGAAATTGGCCGCCTACAGACGGCGAACAGGTATGCGCCGCCCAGTGATGTGCCAGGCTACGAAATGCGTCCGGGTGGCGTGAGATTGACGAACCCCGATGCTCTCGTCAACGATTTGCAAGGTCACTTTTCGACCCCACTCCCGTCGCGAGACGGGTTGGGCACCGCGCAGGATACGTTCACGGACGTGACCTTGAGATTGGGGGACGGGAGTGAGCATGCGATCCTCATCCAGCGCGTTGACCGGTCGGCAGATTATCGAAACGATGAGTATCAGCTTTACGACCCGAATTACGGGGTGTTCAGATATGAGGGCTTTGACTCCCTGGACACTGCCATCCATCAGCTCTACGAGCATGGTTACAAGGAATTTGGTGGCGTTACCGGGGACGTCGACGACCTACTACGCAGACACGCTCACCTGGCGCCTCTACACGGGCGTCGCACCGGACGCCTATCAGGCGATGATGCAGAACGCCACGCTTCGTGCTTTCAGCCTCGAACGGCCCCCCCCGTGCTCGTGCCGACGGATCCCGGCCAACTGCCTCCGCCCCCGGATTTCGACCAGCCGGGTCCATCAGGCTGGGACGGTGGACCGCATACCGACCTCAAGCGATCCACCGGCGCGCAAGATGCCGCCGATCGACGACAGACTCAGCGTTGTCGAACCTTTGCTACCGGTGATAACCGTCGAGCCCGCGTTATAGGCCAACTGCACATTCTGTACAGCATTGGGATGACTGACCGCCACCGCACGACCTTGAGCATCGTAGTTCCACGTCGCAATGCGATTGCCCGACTCGTCGACCTCTCCGGTCAATGCTTCTTGAACCGCGTGTCGCCGTAGACATAGCGGCGCACATAACCGTCCGGCCAGGTGATCGAAACAAGATTGCTATTCGCGTCGTATCCGTACTGGGTCAGACCACCTAACGGATCATTGAGACGCGACAGACGACGCTTATCGTCGTAGTCGAGCCGAAGCGCGATGTCCTTGCTGGCATCCGTGCCTTCGGCGTGCTGCGTAACAGTGGTCAGCAAACCGGAGCCGTCATAGTTCAGCGTACGAACAAAGCCTGTCTTTGTGCGTTCAGTCAGCAGCGCGCCCTGGCCGGAGTACGATTCGACAGTGTCCGTATTCACGTCGGTGAGAGTCCATCCAGAGCCGCTTTGCGCAAGTACCAGGCCAGTGAAGGCCTTTGTTCGCCAAGTGCCAGCCGACCAATTGAAAGTAGCGGGCTCCCCGTTCTCCCGATAGGCCAGCACGGTTGATGTGCTGCCGTTATTGGCATTCGCCAATCCCAGGCTACGCTGCCAGCTATGGAACCAGACCGGCCCCATCACCGTCGCGGATGCCGTCAGTGACTTTGACCGGTACGTCCGCGTGAAAAGCATTGGAATGTCGTCGCCGCTGACGAAATCGGCGACAGTCAACGTAACCACTCCGCTGCCGGGGAAAACCGGGTCAGCAACCGGACAGCTCGCCTCCGGCTGGTCATCCGCCGGTGTCGCACACCACGCGTCGATAAGCGGCAAACTAGCGCAGTTGTAGTACTGCATGCCACCTGGTACGCCGGCGTAAGCATCCCATCGACAGGTGGGCGAACCTGGCTTTGCGCCAGTGGCTGCCCACACCGCATTGCAATCAGCGGCGTTTGCGCCGAACGCCATCATGAGCAACATGAATGCGGCCAGCAGACGGGCCGCCATTCCCCGGCCTCTCGTTAATTCTGTTTCTTATCATCGTTGTCCCTATTGGTTGTACTTGGTTAAAGCCCAAGCACCCTATAAGGACTGCAACGAACGAAAAATCCGACAACTCCTAAAAAAACGGCAACCATGTGCCAGTTCTGACGCGAGTCGACAAACACCGACCTACGTCGTAGGAACTTCGAATTGCAACGGTCAGACGACACCGAACCGCACTACGGAAATGTCTGATCCGATATCAACACACGAGAATGTCGGCTGAGCGCCGAGATGCAAAACCAAGGAGAAAACGGGGCGACGTAAAAGGCATTCCTGAGGGAGTGCCTCATAGCCGCCGCATTTTACAAGTCCCGCTTCACTTCCCCGCCACATACGCCTTCACAGCCGGCAACCCATCCTTCCCGTCATACGTCTTCACGCCCGCCAGCCACTTGTCGAGCACCGTCGGATTCGCCTTCAGCCATTCGCGCGCGGCCTTGTTCGGATCGGTCTTGTTCATGATCGGCAGCATCACGTGGTTCTCGATGTCGGTCGTGAACTGCAGGTTCGACACCAGCTTCGCGACGTTCGGGCAGCGCGCCGAATAATCGCTCGGCGTGACCGTCAGCACTTTGGCTTCGCCGTAGTTCGGGCCGAACACAGCGTCGCCGCCGGACAGATAATCGATCTTCATCTGCACGTTCATCGGATGCGGCTCCCAGCCGAGAAACACGATCGGCTTCTTGTCGCGGATCGCGCGGTTCACTTCGACCAGCATGCCCGCCTCGCTCGACTCCACCAGCTTGAACTTGCCGAGGCCATATTGATTGGTGTCGATCATCTTCTTGATCAACGCATTGCCGTCGTTGCCCGGCTCGATCCCGTAGATCTTGCCGTCGAGCTTGTCGTAGTTCTTCGCGATGTCGGCGAAGGTCTTGATGCCGGACTGATATGCGTAATCCGGCACCGCCAGTGTGTATTTCGCGCCGGTCAGATTCGGTGTGGGTAACACGCTGAGCTGGCCGGACTTCTTGAACGGATCGATCATCGGGTCCATGGTCGGCGACCAGTAGCCGAGGAACACGTCGATCTGCTTGCTCTTCACGCCCGCAAAGGTGATCGGCACCGAGGCGATCGTCTTGGTCGGCTTGTAGCCGAGCCCTTCGAGCACGGTCGACGCCAACCCGGTGGTCGCCGCGATATCGGTCCAGCCGACGTCGGCGAATCGCACGTCGCGGCAAGTGGCCGGTTCCGCGGCAAATACAGACGACACAGACAGCGCGCACAACGACGCAGCCCACAAACGTTTCATGGCGTTCCCTCAGGGTGATTGATGTTTGACTGGTTCTAATGAAGCGGATTGTTTTGCGTTGGCTGATTCCCGCTGTCCATCACGCGGACAAGCGCCGCTCGACGCTCGGCGCGTGACCGAACTGCGCGCGATACGCCTTGCTGAAATGACACGCCGAATGAAAGCCGCACACCGCCGTCACGCGCGCAATCGACGCATCCGTATTGCGCAGCAACTCACGCGCGCGCCGCAAACGCAGCGTCAGGTAATAATGCGTGGGCGACACGCTCAGGAACATCTTGAACATGCGCTGCAAATGACGTTGCGACAGATGCACGAGCCGCGCGAGCTCGTCGAGCGATAACGGCTCCTCGATATTCGCTTCCATCAGCCGCACGACCTCGACCAGTTCCGCGCGTGAGAAACCGACCCGCGCGTCGACGGGAATGTGTTGGTAATCGGTCGAGCCACGAATCCGCTCGACGATGAACTGCTCGGACACTTGCGCCGCCACCGCATGGCCCAGCCGCATGCCGACCAGCTTCAGCATCAGGTCGAGCGGCGCGGTGCCGCCCGTGCAGGTCATGCGGTCGCGGTCGATCACGAACAGTTCGTCGGCGAAACGCACATGCGGGTAGCTCTTGTGCAATGGCGACATGTCTTCCCAGTGCACGGTGCAGCGATAGCCGTCGAGCAAGCCCGCGGCCAGCAGCGCATACGGTCCCGTGCAGATACCGCCGAGCGGAATACCTTTGTCGGCCACCTCGCGTAGCAGCGCGATCACCGTGTCGTCCACGTAATCGCGCACATGCCAGCCGGCGCAGACGATCAGCACATCCGGCATGCCGGCTTCGGCCAGCGTCGTGGTGGGTTTCACCGTGATGCCGTTGCTCGCTCGCGCCGGTTCGCCGTCCGGCGAGATCACCGACCACCGGTAGTGCTCCGCGCGGCCCACGTAGTTGGCCATGCGCAGGACCTCGACCGCGCTGGTGAACGCGATCATCGAAAAGTTCGGCAGCGTCAGAAAGCCGACGTGCGCGAGCCCGGACAGCGGCGAATCGGCCTCGGGCTCGACAGGCGTGAGCGCGTCGCGCTTCATAGGCGGCTCAGCCGTGTTGCGCGGCCGGCTCGCGGCGCACTTTCATGACGCTGCGCAAGCCCGACAGCAGCGGCGCGCGCGCCATGCCCGGCGACCGGCCGAAGCTTTCCGTGATGCGGTCGAGAATGATCGCGAGCATCACCACTGAGAGTCCGCTTTCGAAGCCAAGCCCGATATCGAGCCGTTGAATACTGGCCAGCACGTCGTTGCCGAGACCGCCCGCGCCCACCATCGACGCGATGATCACCATCGACAAAGCCATCATGATGGTCTGGTTGACGCCCGTCATGATCGACGGCAGCGCGTTCGGAAACTGCACCTTGTAGAGCAACTGCCACGGCGTGCAGCCGAACGCCTGCCCGGCTTCGACGATTTCCCGGTTCACATGCTTGATACCGAGCGACGTGAGACGCACCGCCGGAGGCATGGCGAAAATCACCGTCGACAGAATCCCCGGCACGCGGCCGAGGCCGAACAGCATCGCGGCCGGAATCAGGTAGACGAACGCCGGCATGGTCTGCATCAGGTCGAGCACGGGACGCACGATCATCTCGACCGTGCGGCTCTTCGCGGTCCAGATGCCGAGCGGCACACCAAGCAGCAGACTGATCAACGTCGACGACAAGGTCAGGCCGAGCGTGATCACCATCTGATCCCAGAACCCGGTGCCGTAGATCAGCAGCATGGCCAGCAGCGTGAACAGCGCGAAACGCCAGCCCACCCGCCACAATCCAATGCCGACGAAGAACGCCATCAGCGCCCACATCGGCACTGCTTGCAGGCCGTGTTCGATCACCGCGGCAAAGCTCTCGATCACCTTGCCGATGGAGTCGAAAGTTTTTGCGTCGTGGTCGAGCAGGTAATGAACGCCGTGATCGACCCAAGCGCCAAGTGGAATGACTTCAGACATGGGAACTCCGATGGCGCGTGAGAACGTTCAGCACGTTCGTCTTGTTGACCGAACCACAGTAGGAGCCGTCGGCTTCGACAACCGGCAGCGGCGCACGGCTCGCTACCACGAGTTCGACGACGTCGTCGAGCGGCGTGGTGCGGCGGATGCATTCGATCTGGTTGAGCTGCGGCGAGGCGCTGCCCAACGCGTCGCGGCACACGAAGCCGCGAATCTTGCGTTCGCGGTCAACCACGAACGCGTAGTCGGCGCTGCCGTTGAGCGTGGCGGCCACACTCGACGCATCGATCTGCGGCGAGTGCTGCATGAGCGGCACGGCGTCGGTCTGCATCAGATCACCGGCGGTCAGATAACGGCTGGTGTCGATGCCTTCGAAGAACGCGCGCACGTAATCGTCGGCGGGATTGGTGATGATCTGCTGCGGCGTGCCGACCTGCACGACCCGGCCGCCCTCCATGATCGCGATGCGCGTGCCGATGCGCATCGCCTCTTCCAGATCGTGCGACACGAACAGGATAGTGCGCTGCTGTTCGCGTTGCAGGTCGAGCAGCACGTTCTGCATTTCCTTGCGCTTGAGCGGATCGAGCGCGGAGAAAGCCTCGTCCATGATCATCAGCGACGGGTTGACCGCCAGCGCCCGCGCGAGACCCACGCGCTGCTGCATGCCGCCGGACAGTTGCGCGGGCAGCTTCTCCGCGAACGGGGCGAGGCCGACCTGTTCGAGCACGGCCATCGCGCGCTTCTCGCGCTCCTTGCGGCCCACGCCCGCCACTTCGAGGCCAAACGCCGCGTTGGACAGCACGGTGCGCTGCGGCATCAGCGCGAAGGACTGGAACACCATGCTCATGTCCTTGCGGCGCAGCGCCGTCAGCTCGGAGCGCGGCACGCTGGCCACGTCGCGGCCGTCGATCAGCACCTTGCCGGCCGTGGGCTCGACGAGGCGATTGATCAGGCGGATCAGCGTCGATTTGCCGGAGCCGGACAGGCCCATCAGCACGAAGATCTCACCTTCCTTGACTTCGAACGATACGTTGTGGACGCCGACAATCTGACCGGTGCGCGCGAACACTTCCTCTTTCGTCGCGCCGCCTGCCAGCATGCCGATCGCCTGTTTCGGGTTGGTGCCGAACACCTTGCACAGCCCTTCGACCACGACCTTGGGGGAATTCATTGAATGCTCTCCTATGTCGACCGGAGTTAGCGCTTTAGCGCTTACTCCGGTCCCATGCACCGCGTCGACCGGAGTTGGCGCTTTAGCGCTTACTCCGGTCCCATGCACCGCATCGACCGGAGTTAGCGCTTTAGTGCTTACTCGGGTCCCATGCAAGATAGTTGCTGCAGTGGCGGACGTCCGTCCGCGCTGTGCATACATAGTTGCCAGAAAAAAGTATGGCTAGCCGACTATTTGCGACAACCACATGTGGAAATGCGACACCCATTTTTTGGGCACGCCGGCCGGTGAGGGCTGGAGCCTTGTGGGGCAAGGGTTTGGAGGGTGCTGCGGGGGGCGTTGAGGCGTGTCGCGCCAGAGCAAGTGGAGGCGGTGCGCGATAAAAAAATGCAGTTCGGCGGGGTCTGCGGGCACGGTTTCCGCAGCGCAGCAAGCACAAGCGCCAGAAACCTCCGTTCAAAACGCCTACGTTTGCCCCGCTCGACGGTCAGACGTGCCCGCTGAGACGGCATTCACGACACCGACACACCCAGCAACCGTCCCACCCCGAACGTGAACGCAGCCGCGATCAGCCCGATCACGACCTGCCGCAACGCGGAGAACCCTGCGCTGCGTCCATTGAAAAGCGACGTGAACACGCCGATCGATGCGAGCGCCAGCATGCTGAGCAGCACGCACTGCACGATCGCGTGGTACCCGTGCGTCCACAAAAACGGCATCACCGGAAAAATCGCGCCCACCGAGAAGAGGCAAAACGACACGCCCGCGGCGGACCACGGATTGCCGCCCAACTCCGCCGGATCGAGTCCAAGCTCCTCGCGAGTCAGCGTGTCGAGCGCCTTGCTTTTGTCGCGCATCATTTGCGACGCGACCCGCTTGGCCTCGCCCGCGTCGAGACCTTTGGCGCGATAGATCAGCGCAAGTTCGTGCTCTTCGGCTTCCGGCGACTCCTCGAGCTCCTGCGCCTCTTTCGCGATCTGGGTGCTGGCGAGTTCGCGCGCATTGGTCACCGAGAGCCATTCGCCCAGCGCCATCGAACACGCGCCGGCGATGAGCCCCGCCAGTCCCGTCAACAGAATCGCCTTGTTGCCGGTTCCCGCGCCGGCCACGCCCATGATCAGGCAGAAGTTCGAGACGAGGCCGTCGTTGGCGCCGAGCACGGCGGCACGCAAGTCGTTGCCCGCTCCCGCACCCTTGTGCCACGACTCGGCTGCTGCGATCCGCGCGCCTGGCGACAGGCTCGCATCGCCACCGCCATGAGCCAGCGCCTGAACCATCGCGGCGTGATGATGCTCGTCGGCCGACATGCGGCCCGCGTCCGGCTGGCGCTGGTATTTATTGCGATCGGCGTACTCCGCGGCTGCGAGCGTGGGCAGCACGAAGGCCGCGCCGAACACGCGGACCAGTCCTTTCATCAAACGTGTTTTGACGGCCTGGCCGGTCCCTTTCGGATGAAGTCCATTGGCTCTGAGCTTGTCGGCCCAGACTTGCGCATGATCGCGCTCGGACCTGGCGAGCTCGCTGTAGACCTGCTTGCGCATGCCGTCTTTCTCGACCTTGGCAAGGGTTTCGTACAGCGCGGCGCTGTGCAGTTCATCGGAGAGATTGGCTTTGTATCGTTTTACTTCGCGTCTGGATGCCATGGTGCTGTGCCCGTCTATCGAGTCCACAGCATCAAAGCGTAATCGATTCAGATACGGAAAAGATCAAAGCCCTAAAGCGCGTCGTGAGCGAGAAAGCCAACGCTTCTCATCACCATTCGAGATGCGGACGCTCGTGAAAAACAGCATGCGCGGCCTAAGGAAAAGTTAAGGGTCCGCTGCTTATTCTGTCGTCACGCACTCACCGAATGGATCAGTGCATCGCCCTCACCTCGTCCACACTGCTATTGGAGAATCACCATGAAATCCCTCAGGCATCTCATGCTCATCGCGTCGCTCGTTGCCATGCCGGCCTTGTCGTTCGCGCAGCAAATGACCACGCCGACGAACGGCGCCACGACGGCACCCGCCGCGTCGCTACACGATGCACAGGGCAATCAGGCGGTAACGCAATCTCAACGGCCGTCGCGCAACAGTTCGGGATACTCGGGCGAGAGTTCAGGTTATGGTGCTCCGGCCACAAGTTCATCGCAGTCGTCGGCGATGCGCTTTGTGGGCAAGCATTCGCCAGTGTTCGACCATTGATGTTCCGCGTGCGGGACTAGCGCATTGCCCAAGTGCCGGACACGACCCATATCGGTATGCGCGCGACGCTCAGTTCCGCCGCGCGCACGCCTGCGCTGTTACTGGCTCGCGGCTGTCCCGATGCCGGCCTTCTTCTGCGCTTTCTGCAGCTTATCCGGATAGTTCGGGTCGTTCTGGCCCGGCTGGTAGCCTGCATCTTCGAGCTTCTTCAGTTCGGCATTCTTCTTCGCGCGCGCTTGTTTGCGGGCCGCTTTACGCTCGGCTTTGGTCGGCTTCGCACTGCTCGCCGTGTCGGGCGACGCCGTCATGGTGGCGTCGCTCGCGCCTTGGGCCGCGGCGAGCGGAATGCTGCCTGCCACCATGGCGGTGACGGCAAGTCCGAGCATGATCTGTTTAATGGCAAAGCGCTTCATTTTCAATTCCCCTCTCGAAAGTTGGCAATAGCATTCAGCATTGTTGCGAGTCTTTTGTTCACTACCGCGAGCCGCACGACATTCAGCAAGGACTCGCGCTCAAAGCTTACAGGCAAACCATCAAAAGAGTATTCTCAGCGCCGCGAGTGGGTGTTGCATCGAGCAGACGAATCTCAAGAGCCAGCCGCGCGCGCCGCATCCTCTTCCTGCAATTTCCGCCACAAGATCTTGCCGCTGCCCGACTTCGGCAGCGACGCGACGAACTCGACGATACGCGGAGCCTTGTACGAAGCCATCTGCTCATGCGCCCAGTCGATGATCTCCTGTGCAGTAATCGTGCCTGCATGCGCCGCATCGGGCACCACCAGCGCCTTCACGGTCTCGCCGCGCGTCGCGTCCTTCACGCCGATCACGCAGACCTCGTGAATCGCCGGATGCCGGTACATCAGCGCCTCGACTTCAGCCGGCCATACTTTGTAACCGGACGCGTTGATCATACGTTTGAGACGATCGGTCATGAAGAAATAGCCGTCTTCGTCGATATGGCCGAGATCGCCGGTTCGCAGAAACCGCTTGCCATCGAGTTCGATGAACGCTTCAGCCGTCGCCTTCGGATTGCGCCAATAGCCCTGCATGACCTGCGGCGCGTGAGTGACGATCTCGCCGGTTTCGCCTTGCGGCAATTCCTCTAGCGAGACCGGGTCGATCACGCGCGAGTCCACGTCGAACACGGGAATGCCGAGGCACTGCGGCTTCGGGCGATGCGGCGGATTGATGTGCGTGCCGGCAATCGTCTCCGTCATGCCGTAGCCTTCGACATAGTCGAGCCCGGTCAGCGTCTTGAGCTTTCTGGCGATCGCGTCCGGCATCGCCGCGCCGCCACCACGCGTGCCGGTGAGGCTCGACAGATCGTATTCGCCGAGCTTCGGGTTCGAGAGGAAATCGACCATCATCGTCGAGATCGACTGCCAAGCGGTGACGCGATATTTCTGCATGCATAGCGCAGCGGCTTCGCGATCCCAGCGCGGCAACAGCACGATCGTTGCGCCGGAGAAGACCGCGCTGTTCATGCCGCCCTGCATGCCGGTCACGTGAAAGAGCGGCAGTACCGATAGATAAACGCCGTCCGGCGGCGACGAGAACCAGACGCAGCCGCCGAGCGCCGTGCTCATCACGCTGCGGTGCGTATGCATGCAACCCTTCGGCTTGCCGGTGGTGCCGGACGTATAGGGCATCACGCACAGATCGTCGGGACCGGTGGTGAGCGGCCCCGGCGCAACGCGCCGTTCGAGCACGTCCTGCCATGGCGTGACGCCGTGAATCGCGAACGTCTTGCGCGGCGCGGCGACGAATTCAGGCACGGGAATCGGCGATGCCTGCTTCAGATAATCGCTATACGTCGCCACGATGGCGTGCTCGAGGCCCTTGCCAGGCCCGTTGCCGATCAGCGGCTCGACGTTCGCGAACAGGCATTGTGGTGCGATGATCGTGGTCGCGCCGCTGTCCTCCACGTAATGCGCCAGCTCGGCGGTCATGTTCATCGGATTGACCGGCACCACTACCGCGTTCGCCCGCAGGATGCCGTAGTAAGCGATGATCCATTGCGGACTGTTCTGCATATAGAGCAGCACGCGGTCGCCTGCCTTGACGTGGCACTCCTGCTGCAGAAAGCCCGCGATCCGCTCGGCTTCGTCCTTGAATTCGGCAAACGTGATCGCCGTACCGTAGAAGATGATGAACGGCTTGTGAGGATAGCGCGCCGCCGAGACTTCGGCGTTATAGAAAAGATTGGTCGCGGGCAGCGTCAAATGCAGCGGCACTTGTGGTGGCCAATGCAGGTGATGGCGTTCGTTCATCAGCGTCTCCTGCTTTTTACTGTCGGTGCGCGCCCGATCTCTGCCGAGCGCTTCGTTCACATCGCCGCGTCGGACCAGCGTGACGCTCAGACGATGATCGCGCCGCCGTCCACCGCGAATTCCTGGCCGGTGATATGACGCGACGCCTCGCTCGCGAGGAACACGATCGGACCTTTGAGATCTTCGTCGCCGCCCAGACGCTGCAACGGCGTGCGCGAGACGATCGCGTCTTCGAGTTGGCCGAGCAGACCGGCCGTCATCTTCGAAGGAAAAAAGCCCGGGCAGATCGCATTGACGTTGATGTTGTACTTGCCCCATTCCGCGGCGAGCGCCCGCGTAAAATTGATCGCGGCGGCCTTGGACGTGTTGTACGCAATCGTGTTCATGCCGGGCGGCGAACCCTTCAAGCCCGCCACCGAAGCAATATTGACGATCTTGCCCGCGCGCCGCGGAATCATGCTGCGCTTGCCGACTTCGCGAGCGAGAAAGAACGGCGCGTTGACGTTCAGGTTCATGACCTTGTGCCACGCTTCGTCGGGATAGTCTTCGGCGGGCGCGCCCCATGTCGCGCCCGCGTTGTTGACGAGAATATCGATGCGGCCATGCAGGCCCAGCACTTCATCCACGAGGCCGGGGATACCTTCGAAGCGCTGCAGGTCGTTGACCACCGTTTGCACTTCGATGCCGAGCTGTTGCAGATGCGTTTTCGCTTCGGCGAGTTCGTCGGCCTTGCGCGCGGTGATGGCGACACGGCAGCCCATTTCGCCGAGTGCCTCGGCCATTTGCAGACCGAGGCCGCGCGAGCCGCCGGTGATGAGTGCAACCTTGCCGTCCAGTTGAAACAGGTCCTTCACAGACATTGCGTCGCTCCTCCAGATTTGTTCTGCCATGCAGATCGTCATGCCGCGTTTTGCGCCTCATCATACGTGCCGAAATTCAGTCTGTAAATAAAAGCACGATCATTCACTTTCGTTATAAACTGGCACGCAACATCGAGCGGCGTAGCATCGGGAATTACCCGAATACCGCGCTTTTCAATCGCGCCGCGCCGATCCGTTTGAGGGCGTTTTTTACGCGTGTCTTACGCGGCGGTTTCGCATAGCGGCTTACTTTTCACGGGTCTTCTTCCATGCAAGATGCGCTGATCATCAACTCACGCGATCTCGAGTTCCAGCTATTCGAAGTGCTCGACGCAGAGACGCTCACACGCCGCGCGCGTCACGCCGATCACAGCCGCGAGACCTTCAACGCTGCGCTCGAAACCGCGCACGCCGTCGCCGTGGAAAAATTCGCGACGCACAACCGTCTCTCGGACGAACACGAACCGCAGTTCGACGGTCAACGCGTCACCCTGCCCGCCGAGGTGAAGGACGCACTCGACGCGATGCGCGCCACCGGTTTTCTCGCCGCGGGCAAGGACTACGAATGGGGTGGCATGCAGTTGCCGTCGGTGATTTCGTTGGCGTGCCTGTCGCTCTTCAAGAGTGCGAACATTGCCACCGCGTCGTACGCCATGCTGACCACGGCGAACGCGAACGTGATCGAACGCTTCGGCAGCGCCGCGCAAAAGCGCAAGTATCTGCAAGCGCTCTTCGAAGGCCGCGCGTTCGGCACCATGGCGTTGACGGAGCCGCAAGCGGGTTCGAGCCTGTCCGACCTCGTCACGAGCGCCACGCCCAATGCGGACGGCACCTATTCGATTCGCGGCAACAAGATTTTCATTTCAGGCGGCGATCACGAGTTGAGCGAGAACATCGTTCATCTGGTGCTGGCGCGCATTCCCGGCGGGCCGCCGGGCGTCAAGGGCATCTCGCTCTTCACCGTGCCGAAGTTCCGCGTCAACGAAGACGGCAGCCTCGGCGCGCGCAACGACGTCGCGCTCGCGGGACTGATTCACAAGATGGGCTGGCGCGGCACGACGTCGACCATGCTGTCGTTCGGCGAACACGGCGAATGCATCGGCGAACTGGTGGGCGAGCCGCACCACGGTCTCGCTTACATGTTCCACATGATGAACGAGGCGCGCATCGGCGTCGGTCTCGGCGCGGTCATGCTTGGTTACCGCGGCTATCTGGCGTCGCTCGACTACGCGCGCGAACGGCCGCAAGGACGCCGCCCCGACAACAAGAACCCGCTCGATCCGCAATTGCCGCTGATCGAACACGCCGACGTGCGCCGCATGCTGCTCGCACAAAAAGCCTATGTGGAAGGTGCTTATGCGTTGTGCCTGTACGCGGCACGTCTCGTCGACGAACAGAACACCGGCGAGAGCGAAGCCGCGCGCACCGAAGCGGGCCTGCTGCTCGATCTGCTTACGCCGGTGGTGAAATCCTGGCCGTCCCAATGGTGTCTCGAGGCGAATAGCCTGGCGATCCAGATTCACGGCGGCTACGGCTATACGCGTGAATATCCGGTCGAGCAGTTCTATCGCGACAACCGGCTGAACATGATTCACGAAGGCACGCACGGCATTCAGGCCATCGATCTGCTCGGCCGCAAGGTGACGATGAAACAGGGCGCCGCACTTAAACAACTGGCGCGCGAAATCCAGCAGACGATCGACGCGGCGCGCGAACGCCCGGCATTGCATGCGCATGCCGATGCGCTCGGCGAAGCATGGACCGATCTGACTGCCACAGTCGCAGCATTGCTGCCCACGCTGGCCCATGAAAGCGAACGCGCGCTCGCCAATGCAAACGCATTTCTCGAAGCCTTCGGCCATATCGTGATTGCGTGGACATGGTTGCGCCAGGCGATCGTCGCAAGCGCCGCGCTACCCGCGTCGCATAGCGAAGCAGACGCGGACTTCTATCGCGGCAAGCTGCAGGCGTGCCAATGGTTCTTCCGCTGGGAACTGCCGCGCGTCGCCTTGATGCTCGCTACGTTGCGCACGTTGGACGACACCACGCTCAGCATGGCGCCACAATGGTTCTAGGCGCTTGAGCATAGATGGACTCGCAGCCCGATATGTGGAATATCCTCGTCACACGTGCGCAACGGAAGTCGTCGCAATGATTGTCGGAATGGCTGCCAATGCGGCGTTCCGGCCAGTTTTTCCAGCATGAGCGCTTCGGCTGGAGTATTGTTTAAGCGCGCCGGGAGCGTCGCGGCATCACTCTTCTACAAGACAGGGTGCTCCTCGTGGGCGGAAAAGTGCTCGCAAGCGCTTGGTTTTTTGCATGCAACGAAGCGACATCAACTTTTCGAGGATGGAGAAAACGTGAAAACAGTCAATCTTTTGAAGGCGCTCGGCATCGCATTGTGTTTAGCAACGGCGGCCAGCGCCTATGCGCAGTCGAGCGACGCGACGGCGTCCAGCGACACGTCGGCGCCCAGTGCCAAAACGGTGAAGAAGACGGACCGCGCGCTGGGTCTGCAGGTGCGCAAGGCTCTATCGAAAGCGCAGGGTTTTGACGTGTCGAACGTGTTCGTCCGGGCCCGCGGCGGTGCGGTGACGATCACGGGATCGGTGCCCGACGGCGCGCAGATTCCGCAGGCGGAAGAAGTGGCGAAGGGCGTGGCCGGCGTGAAGTCGGTGAACAATAAGCTCACGATCGGCACGCAGGGCGGTGGCGGAGGTTAAGCGCCCGCCTTCACCCGGTGACTTGCCGGTGACGACAGGCAACGCCGCTCGTCGCTCGATGCGAGCGTGAGGCGTTGCCTGTCGTCCTGGTATTTGAACCGTTTATTGAAGCGCCCATTGAAACGGACATGGAAGCGCTTATCGTCGAACGAGGCCGACCACGTAACGGCACACGTCCTCGCCCGCATTGAAGAACTCGCATTCGAGCGGCGCGCCAAGCTGCAGACAATCCCCCGCTTCCAGCCGGTATACCTGCTGACCTTCCCGGAAAGTCAACACGCCGAGCGTCACCCAGATCTGCTGATGCTGGAACACGAAAGCATCCGGTGGATACGGTACTTTCACGCCCGGCGGCAACTCGATCTCGAGCAATTCCAGCACGCCGCCCGTGGGTGGCGAGATGCGCCGGCGCGTGTAGCCGGTTTCCGGGTCTTGCCAGACCGATTGCTGCGCATGCCGCGCGAGCCGCTCGCCGGTCTGCTCGGCGAGCGCCAGCAAAGTCGACAAGGTCAGGCCGAACGCGCCTGACAGACGCCCGAGCACCGTCGCCGTGGGACTCGCCTCGCCTCGTTCGATCTTGCTGATCATCGCCTTCGACACCCCCGAGCGCTCCGCCAGTTCGCTCAGCGACCAGTTGCGCGCCTCGCGTTCGGTTTTCACGCGCGAGGAGATCGCCTGGGTCAGATCGATGGCAGCGGATTCGGACATGGAAAGATGGACGAGTCGAGGGTGGGGAGAGTAGGCACCGCAAATTATATCGAGGCGATATAGGCATGGACGCTGACGCCCACACCTGCCTCGCCGCCCATTAAAGGCCGGAATCAATGTCTTGCATAGTGATTTTTCGTCCACTATATTAAACGCAGGATCGCGCGGCATGCCCGCAAGCGCAGCCAGCGCGGCCCTACGCCACTCGAGCGGAGCCGCAAGCATTCGCCCACCCCAGCCGGAAGACACCATGCCGAAGGAAATCGTTCTCAACGCTTTTGACATGAACTGCGTCGGCCACATCCAGCAAGGCATGTGGACCCATCCGCGCGATCAGTCCGCGCGCTATACGGATCTGCAGTACTGGACCGACTACGCCCGCACGCTGGAAGCGGGCCTCTTCGACGGCATCTTTTTCGCCGATGTGGCGGGCGTCTACGACGTCTACGGCGGCAACCCCGACGCTGCCCTGCGCGGCGCCGTGCAGGTGCCGGTCAACGACCCGACGCTGCTGATTCCGGCCATGGCCGCGGTCACGCGGCATCTATCGTTCGGGGTCACGTCCAATCTCACGGTCGAGCAGCCGTATCTGTTCGCGCGGCGCATGTCGACGCTCGATCATCTGACGCGCGGCCGGGTCGGCTGGAACATCGTCACCGGCTATCTGGACAGCGCGTCGCGCGCGATCGGCCTGACCGGGCAGATGGCGCACGACGACCGCTACGACCTCGCCGACGAATACATGGAACTGGTCTACAAACTGTGGGAATGCAGTTGGGAAGACGGCGCGGTGCTGCGCGACAAAGTCCAGGGCGTGTATGCGGATGCCTCGAAAGTCCATGTGATCCATCATCACGGCAAGCAGTACCGGGTGGATGCCATGCATTTGAGCGAGCCGTCGCCGCAGCGTACGCCGGTGCTGTATCAGGCGGGGTCATCGGCGCGCGGCAAACAGTTCGCCGCGGCGCACGCCGAGTGCGTGTTCGTCAACGGCCAGGCGAGACCGGCCGTGAAAGCGATCGTCGACGATATTCGTGCGCATGCCGTGGCGGGTGGCCGCCACGCGGACGACATCAAGGTGCTGCTCGGACAAACCGTCATCACCGGACGCACGGACAGCGAGGCGCAGGAGAAGTACGCGGAGTACCGGCGTTATGTCAGTTCCGAGGCGGCGCTCGTGCATGCGGCGGCGTCGCTCGGGATCGACTTCGCGCGCTACGACCTCGACGACCCGATCGAAACCGGCAAGAGCCAGGCCATCGTATCGAACGTCGAAGCCATGACGCGCGCGGCGGGTCCGCAGTGGACCAAGCGCAAGCTGCTCGAACAGATGGTGCTGGGCAGCCGCCAGGCGCCGCTCGTCGGCTCGGCTGAACGGGTGGCGAGCGAGTTGATCGCGTGGACCGAAGACGCGGGCGTAGACGGATTCAATCTGTCGCGCACGGTCGCGCCGGAATGCTTCGAGGATTTCATCGCGCACGTCGTGCCGATCTTGCAGGAACGCGGCGCTTACAAGCGAGCGTATCGCGAGGGCACGTTGCGGGAGAAGCTGTTCGGTCATGCGCGTCTGCCTGCCAACCATACGGCGGCGAAGTTTCGCTCGCCGGATTGTGCCGTGGCGACGGTCCCGGGCGATGCCTGACACCAGCGCCGTGATGCACGCTTCAGTCATGTGCGTTCGCCCGCCAGGCGCGAAGCTGCAAGATGCCGCTTGCCCGTTTGCGCCACCGCCCTGGTTCCAGGTAATCCTTATCGATAGCACCGTCATGCAGGTTTCCACTTCGTGCCGCCCACGCCGCCATACAACGGCGCGGCGATCTTTCCGCAGAGGCTCACATGCTTGACAGGAGCACCTTCCGCGACGCGATGGCCGGTCTCGGCGCCGCCGTCAACATCATCACGAGCGATGGCGCAGCGGGGCTCGCGGGCTGTACCGCGTCCGCGGTCTGCGGCGTGACGGACGAGCCGCCCATGCTGCTCGTGTGCATCAATCGCAGCAGCCGCAACAACGCGGCCTTCCGCGCTAACGGCAAACTCTGCGTCAACGTGCTGAGCGCGGAACAGCAGGCGCTCGCCGCCCACTTCGCCACCAGCACGCTGCCGATGCCGGAGCGCTTTGCCGCCGCGCAATGGGATACCCTCGCGACAGGCGCACCGGTCCTGCAGGGGGCGCTCGCCTCGCTGGACTGCGAGATCGAATCGGTCACCGAAGTCGGCACGCACACAGTGTTCTTTTGCGCCGTCAAAGCCGCGCATACGCACGTCGCCGGCGACGCGCTGATCTACTACGGCCGCCGCTATCACCGGGTCGGCGCGCGCTCCGTGCACGCGACGCACGCGGCCGAAGCCGGCGCACTCGCCGCTGAATCGGCCGGCTAACGCAGGGTGCACGGCACAAGACACGCATGAAAGAGGCCTCGGCAAGCCCGCATCGATCGAGCCGCGCGATGGCCGGCAAGACGCGTTCGCTCGTGATTCTGCTGCTTTGCCAGGTAGGCGCGATGAGCGTGTGGTTTTCATCGTCGGCTGTCGTGGCGATCGTCAAGCAGGCAGAGAGTCTGTCTACCTTGCAGGCGACCTTGCTCACGAGCGCCGTACAGGCCGGGTTCGTGGCCGGCACCGTCACGAGCGCCCTGTTCTCGCTCGCCGACCGCTTCGATCCACGGCGGTTTTTCATGGCCAGCGCATTGACGGCGGGCGCGGCCACCGCATTTCTCGTGTTCCTCGCGCCAGCGAGTCCGCTCGCGATCCTGCTGCGGCTGTTGACGGGCATCTGCATGGCGGGCGTTTATCCGGTCGGCATGCGGCTCGCGGCGACGTGGGCGAAAGGCGACCTGGGCCTGTTGATCGGACTGCTGGTCGGCGCGTTGACCTTCGGTTCCGCGAGTCCACATCTGCTGGCCGCGCTCGGCGGTTCGAACTGGCGCGCGATCTATGGCATCTCGGCGTGCTGCGCGCTGCTGGCGGGCGTCGCGATTCTGCTGTGCGGCGTCGGCCCGAACATGGCACGCGCGACGCGTATCGAATGGTCCGCGTTGGCCGGCGCCTGGCGCAACCCCGCTTTGCGGCTCGCGAACCTCGGTTATCTCGGCCACATGTGGGAGTTATACGCGATGTGGGCGTGGCTCGCCGTGTTCCTGCAAGCGAGCTTTGCGGCAGCCGGCATGCGAGAGCCGCGCGCGGCGGCCGAATGGCTGACCTTCGGCGCGGTCGCGGCGGGCGCCGTCGGCGCATGGCTCGGCGGCGTCTTGGCGGACCGGTTCGGCCGCACGACGGTGACGATCGGCGCGATGGCCGTGAGCGGCGCGTGCGCCGCGCTGATGGGCTGGCTGCTCGGCGCGCCGGTCTGGCTGGTCGGCTGCGTGGCGCTGTGCTGGGGGATTTCGGTGATTGCCGATTCCGCGCAGTTCTCGGCGAGTATTGCTGAGCTCGCCGAGCCGGCGTCGATCGGGACGTTGTTGACTGCGCAGACTTGCGCGGGCTTTCTGTTGACGCTGGTGAGCATTCATCTGGTGCCGGACGTCGTCGCGCTGGCGGGTTGGCGCGGCGCCTTCAGCATGCTCGCGATCGGGCCGCTTCTCGGCTGCATCGCGATGGCGCGTTTGCGGCGTTTGCCGGATGCGCGACGGCTTTCGGGTGGGCGACGCTAGCGCCTTGAGCCGCTTGGGCTCAAGCCCGTTCGGCACCGCTACGCGCGCACGATGCCGCTCAGCGGCCGCCCCGCCGACGTCTGGCCGAACAGCGCGGACGCCGTGTGCTGCGGATCGAGCCCGAGGCTTTCGCTCGCGGTGCCCGCGATCAGCGCATCGAGCGAGGTAGTCGGTTTCAGGTCGCGTGCTTCGTAAAGGTTGTGCGGCGCAAGGCCTGGCCAATCGGCGATCACACGTCCGCCCTGCACTGAGCCGCCCAGCACCATCGCGACCGAACCCGTGCCGTGATCGGTGCCGCCCGTGCCGTTGGCGGCGGCGGTTCGGCCGAACTCCGTTGCGACCAGCACGGTGGTCTTGCTCCACAACGGACCCATGCCGTCGCGCAACGACGCGAGCATCGTGTCGAGCGCCTTCAACTGATTGGCGAGGCGCGCGTTCTGCGCGCTGTGCGTGTCCCAGCCGCCGGTTTCGATCATCGCGATCCGTGGACCGTTCTCGCGTGACAGGAAGCTGGCGGCGAGCTTGCCGAGACTCGCCGGATCCTGGCGCGCGCTGGCGTCGCCGGCGAGGCCGCGCGCGGTCATCGCCGACTCCCACAGCGGGCGCAACTGCGCGTCCTGGTCGTAGAGTTGCGAGACTCGCGTGAGCAGATCGTCGGGCGCTTGTGGCAACGCCGAGGGCGCATACGACGTCACCGCCGCTGGGCCGCGCAAGGCCATCGGCACGGTCGGCGCGAAGGCGATCGCGTTCTCGCGCGTGGCCGGCAGCTGCGCGACGAGCCGGTTCAGCCAGCCGTCTTTCATCTGATACGGCGACGTGCCGCCGGTCTCGAGCACGTTCTGTCCGTCGAAGTGCGAACGGTCGCGATACGGCGAGGCCACCGCGTGCACGAACAGCGCCTGATGGTTCGCATACAGCGCGGCGGTCTGCACCAGCGCGGGATGCAGCGCGAAGGTGCCGTTCAGGCGTGGCGCGTTCGAGGTGTCGATGGCGAGCGCGCCGCGCAGTGTGGCGTAGGCCGGTTCGGCGTAGGGCACGACGATGTTCAGACCGTCGGCGGCGCCGCGCTGGATCACGAACACGAAACGGTTCTCGGTGGCGACGCTCGCGAACACGATCTGCGGCGACACGAGCATCGCGCCCGCGCCGGCAGCGGCGACGCTCAGAAACTTGCGGCGTGACAGCATGGCATTCATCTCCGTTGAAAATCCGGCGAGACCAGCAACAGCGCGATCGCGGTGGACGCGCTGTCGGCGCGCGATACCGTCGTGGCCGTCGGCGCACTGAGCGAACCGGCGAGCAAGGTCTGGCCGAGTGCGCGCGCATCGAGCCGGTCGCCGACCTGCGACGCGAAACGCTGCGCCACTTCGACCCGGCGCACGAGCGCGTCGGGCGCGGCCCAGCTCGCGGCGATGTCGTCGTAACCGGCGGGCGAACCCGGGCGCCACACCGGCTGGCCGAGCTGCGTGAGAATGGGCGCCGTCTGCAGCTTGCCGAGGTCCTGCCAGCCGAGCCCGCGCATCGCGGAAATGGTCCACTCCCACGGCGTCTTGAACTTCACGGCGGTGGGCGCCCACGCTTGCGGCAGGTCGATCAACGCGCGGTAGACGGTCGGCAGATCGCCACCGCTGCGCTCGAACGCGCTAGCCAGATGCTCGCTCACACCGGGCAGCGGATTATCGGCGACGAAATGACGGGCCAGCTTGCCGCCGATATGCTGCGCGGTCGCGGGTGCGATCGCGAGGTCGTGGAGGATCGCGAGCGCCTGTTCTTCGCCCGCCTGATCGTAGCGGCGGCCCATGATGGTCCGCGAACCGGGCTCGTGCAGGGCGGCGCGAAACACGAAGGTGCCCGGTGCGGCGTTCTGCTGCATGGCCAGCCGGCCCGGATTGCCCACATTGCCGACGTTGGCCGGATTGCCCGCGACGCTCCAGCCGGTCAGCGCGCGGGCGAATTCGGTGACGTCGTCCTGGCTGTAGCCGCTGCGCACGCCGAGCGTGTGCAGTTCCATGATTTCGCGCGCGAAGTTTTCGTTCAGGCCGCGCTTGCGGTCCGGACTGCGCTGCGCGGCGCGCATGGCCGCCATGCTGTCCGGTCCCACCGAGCGCGTCTGATCGAGAAACAGTTGCATGGCCGGATGACGCTCGACGGCCACCAGCATGTCTTCAAAGCGGCCCAGCACGTGCGGGCGAATCGCCTCGGCCTCGAACGAACCGGCCAGCGCCGCGACGCTGGGCTTTTCGGTGGAGACCGCGAAGTGGTTGGCCCAGAAATGCACCAGCCGCTCGACGAACGGCGTCTGCGTGGTCAATGCACTCGTCACCCGTGCATTCACCGACGAGCGATAGATGTCGAGTATTTCACCGCGAATCGCTTTTCGTTCGGCTTGCCTGTCAGTTTGCGCGTTCGCTTGCGCCGGGCTTTGTGTGTCGGTCTGAGTGTTCGCTTGTGCGTTCGCCTGAGCGCTGGTTCGCCCGTCAGGCTGTGTCATGTTTTGCGCGTCGGCTGCTTGCGCGATGGTTTGCCCGCCAGCCCTTGCCATGTTCTGCGCGTTCGTGAAGCGAGTTGCCGCGCCCTCGCCCGTATTCTGACGAGCCTGCTGATTGAACTGCATGCGCTGCTGCACCAGCTCGGTCGAGAGCGCCACCGAGTCGGGCTGGCTCGCCCACGCAGCCGGCCGCGCCTGGTACTGTTCGAACTGGGCGAGCAGCCAGGCTTTAGGGTCGGCGGGCGGCGTGTCGTCGGCACGCGCGCCCAGGCCGAAGCGGTTCAGCGCAATCGCCGCGGTGTTCAGATTCGGTGAGTTGGCCATACCATCCTCTTCGGCTGTGGATATTCCTTGAACGGCCGCCACGGGAAAATCCGTCGCGGCCGCCGCAGGTTTTTTAATCGCCCGAAGATTCGCTCCATGCCTGATTCGCCGGTTTCTTCGCATTCGTCGCCGGCGCAGGTTCACGCCATTGCCCGCGCACTTTCAGGCTGTCGGCGAATTGAACCCGTTCCTCGGGCGACAAGCTCGCCGCGAAGTCCGCCACACTGCCTTCCACTTGCGCGCGCAGATGGCTGTCGGCTTCGCGGGTGCGCGCGAGCGCGGCGTCGAGCGCGGCGCGATCGAACTGCGGCGCCGCCAGCAGACGCAACACTTCGCGACGTCCTTCGCGGCCTTCGCGGGCATATTGCCGGCCGTCGCGGCGCGCGTCTTTCAAACCGTCGACAAAGGCTTTCTGGCGCTCAGCGGAAAGCGTTTCCGCAGCGAAGCGCAGCGCGCGCTGTTGCGCCAGCACGGGCGCCGTCGCGCCATGTGCGGCAAACCATTGATAAGCACCACCGACGATCGCGCCCACCAGAAACACGTTCAGCACCAGCGAGGCCACCAGCACGATTTTCCACGACCGGCCGTTCATTCGCCGCTCCAATCGGCGGACGAACCGCCGAAGCTCGAAGTTAAATAAGACGACTCATGCGCTTGCGGCGCCTGCGGTCCCGTTCCCGTCAGCACGAAGAACGACACGGCGAAAGCGCCAGCCACGCCGCCCAGCAGTCCGACGCCCGCGACCGCCGCGCCTGACCACCACAAGCGCCGCCGCGGCGCCGCCGGCTGTCGCACCGGCGCGCTGTCGAGCACGCACTCGAGCAGAGCCGCGTCCGGCGGCTCGACCTTGTCGGCGGCAAGCCACGCATCGACGCCGGCCGCCTCCGCCAGCAGCGCATCGGCTTCGGCGCGATGCGACTGCGCCCACGCCTGCGCCGCCGCGCGGTCCTGTTGCGGCCAGCGGCGCGGCTCGGCGCCGTAAGCCTCGACGATCTGCTGGAATCTCTCGGGCGTCATGACTTGTCCTTGCTAAGGCCGCTGCCGGCCAGTTGAGCGCGCAGATTGCGGCGCGCGCGTGCCAGCAGACTTTCCAACGCATCGACGCTGATGCCCATCAGGGCCGCGGCGTCGATGTTCGACATCTCCTGGTAGTAGTTGAGTACCAGCGCCTCGCGCTGGCGTGCGGGCAACGCGGCGAGTGCATCGCGAACCCGCTGGTCCTGGGCGCGCGCTTCGAGTCCGGCCTCAGGCACCGGCGCGGGATCGACCTCCTCGGGCATCTCGTCGCGCGGCTCCTCGCGCCGGCCGCGCAGCCGGTCATAGCAGAGATTGAGCGCGACGCGATGGACCCACGTGTCGAACTTCGCCTCGCCTTCCCGCCAGCGCGACGCCTGTTTCCAGATGCGCACGAACACCTCCTGCGCCACGTCTTCCGCTTCCATGCGGTCGCCCAGCATACGTGTGGCGAGCGCGAGCAGACGCGGCAGCTTGCGCGAGACGAGCGAGCGGACGGCGGCCGGATCTTGCCGGCCGACCTGTTCGAGCAGTTCCGCGTCGGGGTCGCGTTCGCTCAAGGCATGGCGCTCCTCAGCGCGAGTGCGTCGCGCCGCATGGATCGAGCCGTGGGATGAACGTCATGCCTTCCAATGCCTCTCATGCCGGCTACACCTCACACGGATGGTTGCACGCGCACCGGTTCGAACGGTGCGCGCGGGACAGAAGACAGCACGCCTTGCCATGCACGGCCGCAATCAATATACGACGACCGCCGGCCGATAGTAGGCCAGCCGCGCCGGGTACACCACACAGCCGGCGAGCGTGGCCACCAGCAGAATCATCACGAGCGTTTTCATAGCAGTCCGCCTGGCTGGAGGACGCGGCGCGTCGAAAAACGTCGAGCGCCGCGGCGCTTCCCGGTCATGCCCAATGCCCTTCGACCCAGCGCCAGTTGGGACCACGCGCCACCCAGTGCCCCGGCACCCAGCGATGACCGACGCGCACCGCCTGCCAGTGACCACCCACCCAGACATAACGGCCCTGGACCCAACGCCAGTGGCCCGGATCCCAGGCATAGCCGGCACGCGGCGGCGGCACCACTTCGACACGCGGCGCGGGCGGCGCCATCGGCGCGACGATCACCGCCTGCGCGAAGGCGGGCGCGGCGGCGAGCGTGGCGGCGCAGGTCAGCGCGGCGGTAAGCATGGCGGTGAGCAGGCGAACCGGTTTGGTGGATGTCATTTTCGTTTCTCCCGTGAAGGCCGAAGCCGGAAAGCGGCTCCGTTTCCTGTTGAACGCCGCAGCGGAAAAAATCCGTCGCCGCGGGCGTGTGAAAAATTCAAAAGGAGAGAAGGATGCGGGAAAAACCGCGGTGAAACGCGAGGCGCAGCGTCGCAGCCGGTTCCGTGTTGCCATGCGGCGTCAGCAAAACGACAGCAAAAGTTATGCAAATGAATAAAAAACGAGGGCTTCGGTAAGGTTCACGCCGCGAAATCTTAATTATCGAATGGTCCAATGCGCGCAGTTTGTCGCGGTAAGACCACTAGCACTAGCTGTATTTCTAACAATATCCCCAGCGAACGTCCACACATATACCCATGGAAACGCTGAACGGCGAAGTCGAATCTGGAGCTTGTCAAATGTTCCGTAGAACCCTCTTACCCATCCCGTTTGCGGCGCTGCTTACGCTCGCAGCTTGCGGCAACAACAGCGTGAACACGCCTGCGCCGGTGGTATCGGCTCAGGACGCCGTGGCCACGGCCACGCCGATCAAGCACGTCGTGGTGATCTTCGGCGAGAACGTTTCGTTCGATCACTACTTCGGCACCTACCCGAACGCTTCCAACCCGACCGGCGAACCGCAATTCGTCGCAGCCGCGGGCACGCCGACGGTCAACAACCTCAGCAGCAACAACCTGGTCACGGCGAACCCGAACGCGCTGGCCACCTCGCCGAACACGGCGGGCCGCACGGTCGGCAGCGTGACGATCGCCGGCCTCGGCCTGCCGGTAGCCGATCTGCTGCCGTTCCGCCTGGACCGCTCGCAAGCCAATACGTCGAGCCAGAACCACGCCTACGCGGCCGAAGAGCTCGCGTATAACAACGGCGCGATGGACGCGTTCCCGCTGTTTACGGCAGCCGGCTCGACGATCGCCGGCAGCACCGGCGCGTTCGCCACGAAGGGCCAGGTGCTCGGCTACTTCGACGGCAACACGGTCACGGCTCTGTGGAACTACGCGCAGAACTTCGCGATGAACCAGAACGCGTACACGGACACCTACGGTCCGTCGACGCCGGGTGCGCTCGAAGTGGTGTCCGGCCAGAACAACGGCGTGGTCGTGAGCGGAGGCACGTCGGCCAATGCGATTCCCGACTCGGCAGGCAGCTTCACGATGATCGGCGACCTCGACCCGACCGGCGACGTCTGCACGATCGCGGCAAAGAGCACGGTGACCGGCGCGATGTCGTCGAATAACAAGAACATCGGCGACCTGCTCAACGCGAAGGGCCTGACGTGGGGCGGCTTCATGGGCGGCTTCAACCTGCAGACCGTCAACCCGAACGGCACGGTCGGCTGCGCGCGCTCGACCTTCTCGCAAGTGCTGAACGCGAACAAGGCCGACTACGTGCAGCATCACGCGTGGTTCCAGTATTACGCGAGCACGGCCAACCTGGCGCATACGCGTCCGTCGTCGACGGCGGTGATCGGCGCGACCGATCCGCTCGACAACTCGGCCACGCCGGTGCACCACCAGTACGACACCGACGACTTCTTCGCCGCGGTGAAGGCGGGCAACTATCCGTCCGTCAACTTCCTGAAGGCGCCGGCGATCAGCGACGGCCACCCGGGCAATTCGGATCCGATCGACGAACAGGCTTTCGTCACGAAGGTGATCAACTTCCTGCAACAGCAGCCTGACTGGAAGAACACCGCCGTGATCATCGCTTACGACGATTCGGACGGCTGGTACGACCACCGCTTCAAGGCACCGACGAGCGCATCGTTCGATTCGACGACGGCGCAATCCGCGGGCGGCAAGACGGTGGCAGGCAGCGACAACCTGAGCGGCGTGGGCCAGTGCACGGCAGCGGGCGCGGTGCAGCCGCAAGGCGTGAACGGCGGCGCGGTGAACGGCCGGTGCGGCCCGGGTACGCGTACGCCGTTTATCGTGGTGTCGCCGTGGGCGAAGGTCAACTTCGTCGACGATACGCCGATCACCCAGGCCTCCGTGGTGCGCTTCATCGAGGACAACTGGCTGGGCGGTCAACGCCTGGGCGGTGGTTCGTTCGACGCGACGGCGGGCAGCATCATGAACATGTTCAACTTCTCGGGCTCCGGCAACAATCCGACGCTGTTCCTGGATCAGAACCTGGGTACGAAGCTGGCCGCCGCGCCGGCGATCTGATCCGCGGACGTGCCAGGCGCTCTTCTCTTCCGCTTGCCGTTGCGTGATGCACGGGTCGTATTCGTGCCTCACGCCGCGCGGCAACGCGTAGTGAAAAGCGTCGCGCACCCTGAGTCGTAGTTGGGCGTCGAGCCAGTGCAAACGTGCTGGCTCGATTTTGCTTTTTATCGCACCCGATCGAATTACCTGTCATCACCGCCATGAACCATCCTTCAGACGCCGTCCTGCCTTCGCATCTGCCAGCGGGCGGCGAGCCCGGCCCCGTGATCACCCGCCGCTCATGGCTCAGGCTGCTCGCGTGGAGCGCGGCCGGTATCGTGCTCGCGTTCATCGTCTACTGCGCCTACGCGCTCGTGTACCCGGAGCGCATGCCGTCCGCGGTCGGCGAGATCGTCGAGGAAATCACCGGCGCGAATGCGCATCCGGTGACGTTGATGCGTCCGCAGAGCGCGCCGCTGAGCGCGGTGGCGTTGCTCGGCAAACAGATTTTCTTCGACCAGAGTTTGTCGGCGTCCGGCACGCAGTCGTGCGCGTCGTGTCACTCGCCGCAGCATTCGTATGGGCCGGATAACGCGTTCCCGGTGCAACTCGGCGGCGCGCATATGAACCAGGCGGGTTATCGTCCGCCGCCTTCGCTCACGTATCTGTACCGTCAGGCGCCTTTCAGCATCGGTCCGGATCAGGGCGACACCGACGTACCGGTGGATATGACGCAACTGGCGACACAAGCCGTCGGCGTGCAGCGCGCGCAGAAGACGGCGCTCGCCGCGCCCGCCGCTCCGGCGATGGTGCCGCAAGGCGGATTGTTCTGGGACGGCCGTGTCGATACTTTGCAGGACCAGGCACTCGGACCTTTGACCAACCCCGTGGAAATGGCCAACGCAACGCCGGAGGATGTCGCCCACAAGCTGCTGGCGACCAGATATCTGGATCAATTCAAGCAGATCTTCGGACCCGGCATCGTCACCAATCCGAGCCTGATGATTTCCGAGGCGATGTTTGCCGTCGGGCGTTATCAGATCGAGGATCAGTCGTTCCACGCTTTCAGCAGCAAGTACGACTACTGGCTCGAAGGCAAGGCCCGTCTGACGCACGCCGAGTTGCACGGCTTGCAGTTATTCAACGACAAGGACAAGGCGAACTGCGCCGGCTGCCACTTGAGCCAGCCGAGCAAGGACGGCTTGCCCCCGGTATTCACCGACACGCAATACGAAGCGCTCGGCGTGCCGCGTAATCCGGCGATTCCCGCGAACAAGGATCCGAAGTTCTTCGACATGGGCGTGTGCGGCCCGTTCCGCGACGACCTCGCCAAACAGACGCAATATTGCGGCATGTTCCTCACGCCGACGCTGCGTAATTCGGCTGAACGCAAGGTGTTTTTCCACAACGGCGTGTACCACGATCTCAAGCAGGTGATGGACTTCTACAATCTGCGCAATACATCGCCGGAGAAAATCTATCCGCGCGATGCGTCGGGCAAGGTGCAGAAGTACAACGATCTGCCGGCTCAGTACCATGCCAACGTGGACGTGGCCGACGCGCCGTTTGATCGCAAACTCGGCGATCAACCGGCAATGAGCGATCAGGATATTCAGGACATTATCGCGTTCATGAAAACGCTGAGCGACGGGTACAAGGACTGAGGTTCAGAGTTCGGCGCAAGGCTGCTTATGCGGCCTTTGCGCTGCGGCGCGCGAGCCGGTGAGGTATCCTTGCCGGTTCCGCGAACTTTATCCGTACCCTGCCTGATGGCCGATTTCCCCTTCGACGCCGTACTCTTCGACTGCGACGGCGTGCTCGTCGACTCCGAACCCATCACCAACCGCGTGCTCACCGAAATGCTCGGCGAGCTGGGCTGGCACTTGAGCGTCGAAGAGACGATGCGTATCTTCGTCGGCAAAGCCGTCCGGGACGAAGCCGCGCTGATCGAAGCGCGCACGGGCGTCGCGATCACGACCGACTGGCTCATGCAGTTTCGCGCCCGTCGCAATGCGGCGCTGGATCTCGAGCTGGTTGCGATTCCCGGCGCGCCGGATGCGGTGCGCGCGCTTCATGCGGCGCTGAATGGGCGCATAGCGGTCGCGTCGGGCGCGGATCGTATCAAGGTGGAGATGCAACTAGCCAAGGCAGGCATTTTCGACTGCTTCGAAGGACGCATTTTTAGCGGCCATGAAATGCCTCGTAGCAAGCCCTTTCCTGATGTTTATCTGGCGGCGGCCGCGGCGCTGGGTGTGGACCCACGCCGGTGCGCGGTGATCGAAGACACGGTGACGGGCGCGACCGCTGGCGTTGCTGCGGGCGCCACCGTGTTCGGCTATTGCCCGATCGAACTCGGCCACAGCAGCGCGACCGCCTTGCATGGCGCGGGTGCCACGCATGTGTTCAGGGACATGGGAGCGTTGCCCGCCTTGCTGGCGGGATGGCGCGCTGAAACGCACTGACGAAGGTGCTGACCTCCGCGCTGACCTCCGCGCCGCATCCCGCGTTGATGACGGCGCGGAAAATATCGCGCCGACTCTGACGCTCGCCGCAGCTCTTACTCGAAGGCAGGATCGATCGGCACGCGGTATCCCACGGCCAACCGATTCGTCTCGTTGGCCATGCCCACGACCGCGAGCAATTCGCCGAACATCTCGTCGGTCATGCCGGCGCGGCGCGCTGCCGCCGTGTGGCTCGCCACGCAGTAGCCGCAGTTGTTCGTCACGCTCACCGCGACGTAGAGCAGTTCCTTGATCAGCGGATCGAGCGCGCCGGGCGCCATCACATCCTTCAGACTGTCCCACGTGCGCGCCAGGGTCGGCGGATGCTGGGCAATGTACTTCCAGAAGTTGTTGACGTCGTCGACCTGACGGGTCTGCTTGATATCGTCGTAGACGGCTTTGACTTCCGGCGACGCAGCGGAATATTCGACTGCTTTGAGCTGGCTCATGCGTTCTCCTTTCCTTGCTGACGAGATTCGGCGAACCCTGCGCGCCATGCGCACGGTTTGCGGTGACGGTCTATTGTGACGTGATTTTTAGCGAGCTTCACGACTGCATGACGGGGCGACGGATGTCGGCGAGTTGCCGACATCGCCTTCCAGCTAGTTGGCCGATCTCCATCACAGTTGCTTGGGAAAACGGCGGAGAAGCACGCGGCACAGCGCTTTGCTGGCGATGGCATGGTGTGTGCAAGCAACTGCCGTGAGTGCGGCATTTTTCCCGCTCTCCTTGATCCACCTCGATCCACTCACTCCGCTGGAGATCCATCATGAAAACGCTCGTCCTCAAAGACCTAGCCCGCATCGACGAACTCGACCGCTCGGCGTCGCTATCGATTCGCGGCGGCATTGCCTACCTGACACGTGAAGCGCCTTCCGGTTGTGGCGGCCTGGAACAGCCCGCGCTCATTCGACGCGGCTGGGATGCATTTCCGCCGGTTCATCTCGGTTGCGGTCCGGTGTACTTCCCGTTCGGCAACCTGCCTTCGCACTCGGAACCGAAGGTGGTGCCGCTGTAGTGTGCCGGCAAGGCCCGATGGAAAACGGCGCGGCGGTTGCGCAAGCCTGAACGCTGCCGCCGCGCCGTCTGGCCGTCTGTCAGTCTTTCGCGCTATTGCCCTTTGTCGCGTCGGCGCAGCACGGGGCCGTTTGCGCTGTCTTCCAACAGCCAGCCGGCTGCCGTTAATGCATCACGCAAACGGTCCGCTTCGGCCCATTGCTTCGCGGCGCGCGCTTGCTCGCGTTCGTCAGTGAGTGCTGCAATATCCACTGGAATCTCGGCCGCATCATCTTCTTGCCAGCCGGCGAGACCCAGTCCAAGCATCGCATCGAAACAATCGACGGTAGCCCTTCGCATCGCCGCCGGCAGATCGCTTCTGACCACGTCCCACAACACCGCGAGCGCGCGCGGCACGTTCAGGTCTTGATCGACCTCTGCCTTGAAGCGCACCACGCTCGCGGCGTCCGGCGTACCGCCTTGCGGCCATTGCGCATAGCTGCGGCGCAACCGGTCCAGTGCGGCTTGCGCGGCATCCAGCGCGGCCTCGCTGAAGCGCAAGCTGCTGCGATAGTGCGCGCTCAGGCATAAATAGCGATACGCGAGCGGATCGTTGCCGCGCTCGATCAGCGTTTGCAAACGCACGAAGTCGCCGCCCGACTTCGACATCTTGCCGGCGTCCAGCAACAGGAAATGGCCGTGCATCCAGAAGTTGGCGAGCCGTGTGCCGTGGCGCGCCTGGGTTTGCGCGATCTCGTTGCTGTGATGAACGGGAATGTGATCTTCGCCGCCGCAATGAATATCGAACCACGGGCTCAGATACTTCGCCGACATCGCCGAGCACTCGATATGCCAGCCTGGAAAGCCGCGGCCCCACGGACTGTCCCACTCCATTTGCCGCGTGGCGCCGGGCGGACTGAATTTCCACAGTGCGAAGTCAGTCGCGCGCTGCTTCTCGCCGGGCGCAACACGCTTGCCCGCCTGCAAGCCCGCCACATCGAGACGAGCCAGATAGCCGTAGTCATCCTGCCTGCTGGTGTCGAAATAGACGCCGTCGGCCGTACGGTACGTGTACCCACTACGCTCGAGTTCGGCGATAAAGTCGATCTGCTCCGCGATGTGATCGGTCGCGCGGCACCAGAGGGCAGGTTCCAGCAAGTTGAGCGCGCGCCAGTCGTTCATGAACGCCGCCGTGTAGCGCTCGGCGATCGCCCACGCCGATTCGCCGGTACGCCGGCTGCCCTTCTCCATCTTGTCTTCGCCTTCATCCGCATCGGACACCAGATGGCCGACATCCGTGATGTTGACGACGTGCCGCACGTTATATCCGTTCAACACCAGCGCGCGCCGCAGCACGTCTTCGAACACATAGGTCCGGAGATTACCGATATGCGCGTGGTCGTACACCGTCGGGCCGCAGCAATACAGGCCGACCTGATCCGGATGAATCGGCGTGAATTCGCGCACGGCGCGCGACCAGGTGTCGTAGAGGCGAAGCGGCATGTGATGTCTCCGGGCGCTGGATGTTCAAAAGCAAAAAGGCCACCGGTCGCGTGACGGGTGGCCTCAGGGATGCGGACGTGTGCAGATCGACTCGCTAGACGCAATCTCCCCTCGGCAGGCTGTGACAGCATGCGCGCAAAGAATGCGGACGGGAAATGATAGAAGCGATCATGGAAACGATCCTAACGCGGGCCTGCTGGTTCGGTCAATCTTCAACGCACTTGAGGCAGCCACGTGCGCTTGCGCTCGCCGAACGAAAAAAACCCCGCAAGACTTTCATCTTGCGGGGCTTCGTCGTTTCAGCGGCTAGGTTGTCCGTCTAGCGCGACATCATGTGCATGCTGACGTTGTGCATGACCCACAACGTGCCGCCGATCACGATGACGGCGGTGAGTAGCGTGAAGGCAAACGCCATCACGTTCCAGCGTTGCTCCGACGACGTATTCAGATGCAGGAAGAAAATCAGGTGCACGACGATCTGCACGAGCGCGAGGCCCGCGATCGCGAGCAACGCGTTCTCACCCGTCAACGTGCCGGTCATGACGAGGCCGAAAGCGGCGACGGTCAGGACGACGGAGAGAATGAAGCCCGTCGTATAGCTGCCGATGCTGCCGTGACTTTCACCTGCGTGGGCGTTATGGCTATGGTCCATTTAGATCACGCTCGCAAGATAGACAAAGGTGAAGACGCCGATCCACACGACGTCCAGAAAGTGCCAGAAGAGGCTCAGGCACGTCAGGCGAATCATGTCGCGTTCGGTCAGATCGCGATGGCTGATCACCTGAATGGCGAGCACCACCATCCAGATCAGGCCGCACGTGACGTGCAGGCCGTGCGTGCCGACCAGCGTGAAGAACGACGACAGGAACGCGCTACGGCTCGGACCGGCGCCTTCGGCGATCAGATGCGAGAACTCGCGCAGTTCCAGCACGAGAAACGCGAGACCGAGCAGGAAGGTCACGCCGAGCCAGAACAGCAGCACGCCCTTGCGGTTCTTGTGCGCCCCGAGCATTGCGAAGCCGTACGTAATGCTGCTCAGGAGCAGCATCGTCGTTTCGAGCGCGACGCCCGGAATCTCGAACAGATCCTTACCGCTCGGACCGCCCGCGAACTGGTGGCCCATCACCGCGAACACGGCGAACAGCGCCGCGAAGATGATGCAGTCGGTCATTAGATACAGCCAGAAGCCGAACACCGATTGCGACGGTACGTGGTCCGCGTCGTGATGCGAGCCGGCGTCAATAGTCTTGGTTAACATCAATCCACCTCCACCGCGACCTGCGCACCCGCGCCGGAGCGTTGTTTCTCTTCAATCATTGCGACCGTGGCGGCCGGGATGTAATAGCCTTCATTCTTCTGGAAGCTATAGACGATCACGGTGCCGACCGCGCCGACCAGGCCGACGATCGCCATCCACCAGATGTGCCAGACACCGGCGAAGCCGAGCACCAGCGAGAACAGACCGGCGATCACACCCGCGGACGTATTCGACGGCATGTGAATGTCGCGATACACCGGCTTGGCTTCCGTATCCTTGCGCGACTTCATGTCGGTGAACGCGTCCAGCTTGTGCACCGTCGGGATGATCGCGAAGTTGTAGACCGGCGGTGGCGAACTCATCGCCCATTCCAGCGTGTGGCCGTTCCACGGATCGCCCGTGACGTCGCGGTTTTGCGGCAGATTGCGATCGCGAATGCTGACGATGATCTGCAACACCTGCAAAGCGATACCAATAGCGATCAGCGCCGCACCGCCTGCGGCCAGGATCAGCCACGGGTGCCACAGCGGGTTGTCATAGTGGTTGATCCGGCGCGTCATGCCCATGAAGCCGAGCACGTACAGCGGCGTGAACGCCACCCAGAAACCGATCTGCCAGAACCAGAACGAGGCCTTGCCCAGCTTTTCGTTCAGCTTGAAACCGAACGCCTTCGGGAACCAGTAGTTGAAGCCGGCCAGATAACCGAACAGCACGCCACCGATGATCACGTTGTGGAAGTGAGCGATCAGGAACAGGCTGTTGTGCAGCACGAAGTCCGCGCCCGGGATCGCCATCATCACGCCGGTCATGCCGCCGATCGTGAAGGTGATCATGAAGCCGATGGTCCACAGGATCGGCGGGGTGAATGTCAGCCGGCCCTTGTAGATCGTGAACAGCCAGTTGAACACTTTCACGCCGGTCGGAATCGCGATCACCATCGTGGCGATGCCGAAGAACGCGTTGACGTCGGCGCCCGAACCCATCGTGAAGAAGTGATGCAGCCACACGAGGAACGACAGCACCATGATCGCGCAGGTCGCCCACACCATCGTCTTGTAGCCGAACAGCGGCTTCTTGGCGAAGGTCGCCACAACTTCCGAGAAGATACCGAACGCCGGCAGGATCAGGATGTACACCTCGGGGTGACCCCAGGCCCAGATCAGGTTCAGGTACATCATGGCGTTGCCGCCACCGTCGTTCGTGAAGAAGTGCATGCCGAGGTAGCGGTCCAGACCCAGCAGCGCGAGCGTCACGGTCAGGATCGGGAACGAAGCCATGATCAGCACGTTGGTGCAGAGCGCCGTCCACGTGAACACCGGCATCTTCATGAACGTCATGCCCGGCGCGCGCATCTTCACGATCGTCGCGAAGAAGTTCACACCGGTCAGCAAGGTCCCGATACCGGAGAGCTGAAGACTCCACAGGTAATAGTCGACCCCGACACCCGGACTGAACTGCAATTCGGAGAGCGGCGGATAAGCCAGCCAGCCGGTTTGCGCGAATTCACCGATCACCAGCGAGATGTTGATCAGGATCGCGCTGACCGCGGTCATCCAGAAGCTCAGCGAGTTGATGAACGGGAACGCGACGTCGCGTGCGCCAATTTGCAGCGGCACGATGATGTTCATCAGGCCGATCATGAACGCCATCGCCATGAAGAAAATCATGATGACGCCGTGCGCCGTGAACACCTGGTCGTAGTGATGCGGCGGCAGATAGCCCGGGTTCGCGTAAGCGAGCGCCTGTTGCAGACGCATCATGATCGCGTCAGCGAAGCCGCGGAACAGCATGATCAGCGCGACGACGATGTACATCACGCCCAGCTTCTTGTGGTCCACCGACGTGAGCCACTCGGTCCACAGATAGCGCCACTTGCCGAAATAGGTGATCAGACCCAGGACCGTCGCACCGCCGATGGCGATCATCGCGGCCGTCACCATGATGATCGGCTCGTGGTACGGAATCGAGTCTAGTGAGAGTTTGCCGAACATGTGTTACCCCTTGCCCTTTGGCGCACAGTTGGCGTCCTTCATGTTATCGAGGACGTTACCGTTGTTGTATCGGGCAATGATGTTGTGAAAGAGCTTCGGATCGACGCTCGAGAAGTAGCGCACCGGCTCTTTCTCGGTCGGCGCGGACACCGTGTGGTAACGGTCCATGCTGAGGTTGTCCGACGAAGCGCGTACTTTCGCAACCCATGCGTTGAACTCTTCAGGCGAGGTGGCAAGCGCGCGGAATTTCATGTCCGAGAAACCCTTGCCGCTGAAATTCGCCGAGGCGCCCGCGTAGTTGCCGGCTTCATCCGCGATCAGATGCAGGCGCGTTTGCATGCCCGCCATCGCGTAGATCTGGCCGCCGAGTTGCGGGATGAAGAACGAGTTCATCACCGTGTCCGACGTGATCGTGAAGTTCACCGGTGTGCCGACCGGGAACGCGAGCTGGTTCACCGACGCAATGCCGAGGTCCGGATAGATGAACAGCCACTTCCAGTCGAGCGCGACGACTTCGACGTTGATCGGCTTGACCTGCGACTCGAGCGGCTTGTACGGATCGAGCTCGTGCGTGGTCTTCCACGTCAGCACGGCGAGGAACAGAATGATCAGCGTCGGAATCGTCCAGATGGCGATTTCGATACCGGTCGAATGCACCCAGCCCGGACGGTAGTCGGCGTTCTTGTTCGACGCGCGGTAACGCCACGCGAACAGCAGCGTGAGCGCGATCACCGGAACGACCACGATCAGCATGGCCCAGGTGGACGTGGCAATCAGCTCACGTTCCGCCAGACCCACACTCCCCTTCGGATTCAGAATATCGAGGTTGCTGCAACCCGAGAGCAACAACACGAAGCTCGCGGAAATGAAACTCATCGACCCTCGCAGAGTCTTTCCTTTCATATCCATTGCCTCTTTTTTACGTCTTCAACGAACGTCATTCGACCGCTCTCCAATAGTAAGCGCTCGCATAATAGGGGGACGTTCGGCGGTAATAAACACTCGATTTAGCAACGATCTATTGCGTCGCAGCACCGTGCGACACGTTGCCGCATGGGTGCGCGTGGGTGAACGTTTGCAAGGCACTCTTGCCGAGTATCGAAATGCCGACGAAACGCAAAAACCCCTTTAAACAAGCGCGAAAACGCGACGCGGCCTGAACGGCCACGCCGCGTGTCATGCGTGCAAAGAGACTTGATTCATAAAGAAAAAGCGTGCTGACAAGGCAGCATTCGGACGGCGAATGCTGCGACTGCGCGATAGTTCGTTCGATCAGCCCGGCGAGCGGCTCGCCGCGACGGCCGGCGCGGGCACTGCGGCTTGCAGATGCTCACCGCCGTCAGCCGGAACGGCGTCCGAAGGATGAGCCGAGCGCTCCGACTGAGCCAGCAGCGTGCCGACTGACGGATCGATCGCGTCGGTGAACGGCTTCGGATTGATGCCGATGGCGAGCACCAGCAGCGCCATCGCGCCGAGCAGCACGAATTCGCGCTTGCCGAGGTCCTTGAGGTTCGCGACGCGCGCGTTGGCAATCGCACCGAAGATCACGCGCTTGTACATCCACAGCGTGTAGGCCGCGCTCAGAATCAGCGTGGTGGCCGCCATCGCGCCGATCCAGAAATTGAAGCGGATCGCGCCCATCAACACCATGAATTCGCCGACAAAACCCGAGGTGCCCGGCAGGCCGATGTTGGCCATGGAAAACAGCATCACGAAAGCGGCGAAGCGCGGCATGGTGTTGGCCACACCGCCGTACTCGGCGATCGACGCGGTCTTCGTGCGGTCGTAGAGCATGCCCGTGCACAGCAGCATCGCGCCCGACACCACGCCGTACGACAGCATCTGCACGATCGCGCCGGCCTGGCCGATGCGGTTGAACACGAACAGGCCGAGCGTGACGAGGCCCATGTGAGAGACCGTCGAATACGCGAGCAGGCGGCGCATGTCGGTCTGCACGAGTGCGAGCAGGCTCGCATAGATCACCGCGACCAGCGAGAGCGTGATCATCATCGGCGCGAAGAAGTGGCTGGCCTGCGGCGCGATCGGCAACGCGAAACGCAGCAGACCGTAGCCGCCCAGCTTCAGCATGCCGATCATCACGGCGGCGCCCGTCGGACCGTCGAGGTGGACGTCCGGCAGCCACGAGTGCAGCGGCCACATCGGCACCTTCACGCCGAAGGCGGCGAGGAAACCGAGGAAGATCAGGACCTGCGGCCACGTGCCGAGATGCGTCTCACGCCACAACGCGAGGTCGAAGCTGTGCGTCTGGCTGTACAGATACAGCATCGACATCAGCATCAGCAGCGAGCCGAGGAACGAGACGAAGAAGAACTTCACCGCGGCGTACGAGCGGTTCGACTGGCCCCACGTGCCGATCAACAGATAGAGCGGAATCAGCGTCGCTTCGAACGAGATGAAGAACAGCATGCCGTCGAGCGATGTGAACACGCCCTGCATGAAACCCGACAGCATCAGAAACGCGCCGAAGTACTGCGCGGTCCGCTCGGTGATCGACTCCCATGAGGCGACCACGATGATGATCGTGGTGAGCGCAGTCAGCGCGACGAGCCACAGCGAAATCCCGTCCACGCCCACATGCCAGGCGATATCGAACGTGGGCGACCAGCGCACGTTCTCGACGAACTGCATCGACGTGACGTCGTTGCGGAAATTCGACACCAGTGGAATCACCGGCAGGAAACCCGCAATCGCGCCGATCAGCGCGAGCCACCTGGTGCGACTACGTGCCGCGTCGGATCCGGCACGCAAAACCACCACGCCGGCGACAATAGGGATCCAGATTAAAAGGCTAAGAAGAGGCAATGGCATGTGCTCTATCGAAAACTTGAGGTACAAAACGCCGTATCAACGCCTTCAGAATCGAAAGCATTGAAATGGATATGTAGGCTGGATTTCGCTGAAATTGACGTGCAGTCGGGGTTGTCCGCTACACGTTTACCCGCAGTCGAATGACCAAGGGTGGGAGATTACCAAGATAAGAATACTTTTGCAGCGCAACAACGCTGCAAAGCCGCTGGCAATGCATTATTGCCACGTCAGCGCTTGCGAAATGGGTAAAAATGTGCAGATGCACAAACCGACCGACATGGTCCGTAGGCGGCGAATTTTGCGAGAAAAAGCGTGCAGTTGATGGTTAGTTAGGAACTCTTGCGCGGATGTCCAAGCGCGCATCCCGAGCGGGAATAGAACATGCCGGTGCATGGCGCGGTGGATGCGCGAATTTCGAAGGTCGGGAGAAAATATTGCTTACCTACGAGCAGAAAATTTTTTTGGTCCTGCACTCTAAATAATCCGGCGCGCGGCACGGAAAAGTTCGGGCGCAGCTGGCAGCGACTCATGCGTCAGCCCGGTCCTCGACACGTGCGGCAGGCTTCTGCGTGCCTTACAGAAGCCGAATATACTTCGGCGATTCAATGGCCGATGTTCGAGCATGAGTGCGCCGCATTTTCGTCTGCGTTTCGCCCGCCCGGACGCCGCCCTCACCGGCCACACTTTTCGGAAACCGCATGCTTCGTGACGAAGGCGTCGTTCCCGCGCTCGAGTGCCGCGGGCTCAGCAAGACCTACGGCGCAGGCCGCATCGTGCTGGCGCAACTGGACTTCACACTCGGACCCGGTGAGTTCGTCGCGATCATGGGCGATTCCGGCGTCGGCAAATCGACACTGCTCAATCTGGTGGCCGGCCTCGACCGCGCGGATAGCGGCGAGGTGATCATCGACGGCAGCGCCGTTTCGCGTCTGGACGACAACGCGGCGACGCGTCTGCGCCGGCAGAAACTCGGCTTTGTTTTCCAGGCGTTTCACGTGCTGCCGCATCTGACGCTTGCGCAGAATGTGGCGCTGCCACTGCTGCTCAACGAACTGCCCACTGCCGCCGCGCTCGACATGCTCGCGGCGGTCGGGCTGGGCGGACGTGGCGATGATTTTCCGCGCCAACTCTCGGGCGGTGAACTGCAGCGGGTTGCGATAGCGAGAGCGCTCGTGCATCGCCCGAAACTGCTTCTCGCTGACGAACCCACGGGCAACCTCGATCCCGATACCGCGCACGAGGTGCTCGGCCTGTTCCGTGCGCAAAGCAAGGCAACCGGCGCGGCCACGATCATGGTGACGCACTCGGAAGCCGCCGCGGCCGTTGCCGACCGCATCCTGACTCTGAGCGACGGCGGCCTGCATGCCGCGCCCGGCGCAGGCGTGACTTTCGGCTCCCGTACCCGCGCGTCTTCCGCCGATGATGTCCGCTGATTCTCGTCCTCTGCCGCGCTTGCGAGGACACCGCGTTCTTGCGCGCTGGCTGCTGGGCGCCGAATGGCGCAGTCATCGCGGACGCGCCCTGGTTGCAATCGCAACGATCGCGCTGGGCGTCGCGCTCGGTTACGCCGTGCAGTTGATCAACAGCGCGGCCTTCAATGAATTCTCCGCGGCGGCCCGCAGTCTGTCGGGCGACGCCGATCTCCAGGTGCGCGGCGCACAACCTTCGGTCGACGAAGCCATCTATCCGCTGCTCGCCAACGAGCCCGGTGTCGCCCTGGCCAGCCCCGTGCTCGCACTCGACGTCACCGTGCCCGACCGGAGCGCGGCACTGCCGGTACTCGGCATCGACGTGTTCAAGGCAAGCCGTATTGCGCCGGACCTGATCGGCGTGCCGTCGCCGGATAAGCCGTTCGATACGCTCGCGTCAGACACCGTGTTTCTCTCGACGGCGGCCCAGCAATGGCTCAATGTGAAAGTAGGCGACGAGGTGGCGCTGCGCAGCGGCACCTCGATCGTGCATTTGCGTGTGGCCGGCGGCATCGTCAGAACACGGCCGGGTCAGCGGCTCGCCGTCATGGATATCGCCGCCGCGCAGTGGAAATTCGGCAAGCTGGGCAAGCTGTCGCGCGTCGACGTGCAGCTCGAACGCGGCGTCGACCGGGAGCGCTTCAGGCGCGATCTGCAAGCGCGGCTCGGCAGCCAGTGGGTCGTTGCCGAAACGCGTGATGCTGAAAGCCGCACCGATCGTCTCTCGCGGGCGTATCGGATCAATATGAATGTGCTCGCGCTGGTGGCGCTATTCACCGGCGCGTTTCTGGTGTTTTCGACCCAGGCGCTGAGCGTCGTGCGACGCCGTGCGCAATTCGCCATGCTGCGTGTGCTCGGGCTGACGCGTGGTCAGTTGTTGCGCCAGGTCCTGATGGAGGGCGCGTTGCTGGGCCTGCTCGGCTCGCTCGCCGGACTCGCGCTCGGCTACACGATGGCGAGTGGCGCACTGCATTTTTTCGGCAGCGATCTGGGTGGCAGCTACTTTCCCGGCGTGCAACCGCAAGTCGGCTTCGAACCGCTGGCGACCGCGTTGTTTCTGATGCTCGGGCTGGCCGTGTCGGTGTTGGGCAGTCTCGCCCCCGCACTGGAAGCGGCCCGTGCGCGGCCCGCCACCGCGCTCAAGGCAGGTGCCGAAGAAGGCGCGTTGGCGCGGCTCGCCACACCGTGGCCCGCCTTGCTCTGTCTGCTGGCCGCCGCCGTTCTCACGCAATTGCCGCCGTTGTTCGACGCGCCGATTGGCGGCTATCTGGCCGTCGCATTGCTGCTCGTCGGCGGAATTGCGCTGATGCCGCGCGTAACCGCGCTCATCTTCGGCGCGGCAAGCCTTGCTTTCGCAGCGCGAAGCCGCGCCGGTGCGGCTGGCACGCTGGCGCTGGCGCGGCTGGCGAATGCGCCAGGGCATGCGTCGATCGCCATGGGTGGCGTGCTGTCGAGCTTTGCGCTGATCGTCGCGATGGCCATCATGGTGGCCAGCTTCCGGGTTTCCGTCGAAGACTGGCTGGTCCATCTGCTCTCCGCCGATCTCTACGTCCGCGTGGCGCCGAACGGCGACACAGGCGGTTTGCGGTTGGACGAGCAGAGCCGGCTCGCGGCCGTGCCAGGCATCAGAACAGCCGCGTTTGCCCGCACTTCGCATCTGACGCTCGACGCTGCGCGGCCTGACATCGCCGTGCTCGCGCGCGAGATCGACGCGGCCGATCCGGGTGCGAATCTGCAGATGACCGGAGCCGTGCTGCCGCCTGCTGAGCTTCACGCAGGCGAAACACCGGTTTGGGTATCCGAAGCAATGGTCGATCTGTATGGATACAAACTGGGGCAGCGTGTTCGATTGCCGCTTGGCGAACGCGGCCACATGTTCGTGGTGGCCGGCGTATGGCGCGATTACGTGCGGCAGAGCGGCGCCATTCAGATACGGCTCGCCGATTACCGGCGCTTGACCCGCGACACGAGCGCCACCGATGTGGCCGTCACCGTTAAACCGGGGACGAGCGTCGAGCGGGTTATCGCGGGGCTGCGCGCTCTGCCCTTCGGCGCATCGCTGGATTTGTCGCTACCTGGTGAAATCCGCGCGCGCACACTGGTGATTTTCGATCGCAGTTTTGCGGTCACCTATCTTCTCGAGGCGGTCGCTATCGTGATTGGCTTGTTCGGCGTGGCGGCGACATTCTCCGCGCAGACTCTCGCGCGCTCGCGTGAGTTCGGCATGCTGCGGCACGTCGGCGTCACGCGCTCGCAGGTGCTCGCCATCCTCGCGCTCGAAGGCGGCATGCTAACCGCGTGTGGCATTGCAATGGGCTTCGTGCTCGGGTTCGCGATCAGTCTGATTCTGGTGTTCGTCGTCAATCCGCAATCGTTTCATTGGAGCATGTCGCTGCACGTGCCATGGATGGCGCTCGCCACTGTCGCGGTGGTGATGCTCGCTTCGTCGTGTTCGACGGCGGTGATCGCGGGACGCGGCGCCGTGTCGGTGGATGCGGTGCGCGCCGTGAAGGAGGATTGGTGATGCGGGCTTTGTCGCGCGAGTTGGCACGAGGGGTTTTGCGGGCGGTGGCGGCGCGCTCTGAACTCGCCGGCGACGAAAGTCGGCTCGTCTTGTGGCGGCGTGAGCCGCGAATGGCGCTCGTGGCTTCGGGCGGGAGCACGTCAACCGACACGTTGTTCGCGCGCGAACTGTCATGGATGGGAGCGGGCTTGGCTCTTGGCTCTGACGGCGGGTATCGGGCCGCTTTGCAACGACGTGAGTTGCGGATCACAGGCGCGGTTTTGAGCGAGACTGTGCCCAGCTATGCGTCGATCGTACGCGAATTGTCATGGATGAGATCACGCTTCGATGTGGCCTCTGGCATCGGGTATTGCGCCGCTCTGCAACGACGTGCACCGCGGACCACGGGTGCGCTTTTGAGCGGGACCATGCCCAGCCAGGTGTGGATCGTACGCAAGGTGTCATGGATGAAATCGCCCTTCGAACTTGCCAAGGACGAATTTTGCATCGCACTGCAACGACATGCGCCGCAGATCACGGGCGTGGCTTCGAGCGGGACTATGCCCGGCTACACGTCGATTGCGCGCGAGATGCGATGCGAGCCGCCGGTTAAGTCCGCTCGTGTGGCCAATCGGCGCATAGGTCTGCGGATTCGCGGCTTGCTGTCTATCTGGATGCTGACTGTGTCGACCGCATTCGCCGCAGCACCTCAATTTGCGGCAGTCACGCCCGATCACGCTGTCGCCCTGCCGCAGGACAGCGGCGCGCACCCCGGTTTTCGCACTGAGTGGTGGTACGCGACGGGTTGGCTCACTACGCCGGATGATCAGCCGCTCGGCTTTCAGATCACATTCTTCCGCTCGGCAACCGGCCATGATGCCGCCGATCCAAGCGCTTTCGCGCCTTCGCAATTAATCATTGCCCATGCTGCGTTAAGCGATCCCGCACTCGGCCATCTTACGCACGATCAACGCATTGGCCGTCAGGGCTTTGGCCTCGTGTATGCGAAGCCGGCCAACACCGACGTCAAACTCGACGCGTGGAAAATGATCCGGGCACCTGACGGCCACTACGACGTTACTGTCGACGCGACCGGCTTCTCGTTGCATCTCGTGTTGACGCCGACGCAGGCACCTTTGATTCAGGGCGAGCGCGGCTATTCACGCAAAGGTCCGCGGCCTGAGCAGGCGAGTTATTACTACAGCGAGCCGCAATTGCGCGTGACTGGCGGCGTGGTCCGGCCGCTCGCGGCGGGCGGTCCGTCGCATGGCGAGACTGCCGTAACGGGCATGGCGTGGCTCGATCACGAATGGTCGAGCACGTTGCTCGACGCCAATGCGGTAGGCTGGGATTGGCTCGGCGCCAATCTCACCGACGGCTCTGCCCTGATGGCATTCAAGGTACGAAGTCGCGATGGACACGCCGTGTGGGCGCATGCGGCATTTCGCAAACCCGACGGCGAGGTAACGACATTCGGTTCCGATCAGGTCGACTTTACGCCGCTTCGCGCATGGCGCTCGCCGCGGACGAACACATCCTATCCCGTCTCGATGACAGTCAAAACGGGCGCGCTGACGTGGAAACTCGATCCGCTGATGGACGATCAAGAGCTTGATTCCCGGCAATCGACAGGCGCGGTGTACTGGGAAGGCGCGGTGCGGGTGAGCCGCGCAGGTGTGGATGTCGGGCGGGCCTATCTGGAACTGACGGGCTATGCGAACGCGTTGCGGATGGGGAGGGAGTGAAGGTGATTTCG
>NZ_JAQQEG010000053.1:0-52767 GCF_046027395.1 Paraburkholderia dipogonis
GGGTTCCCCCGGGGGGGGGGCCGGGCAAATGGGGGGGCGGCCCCCTTCGTTTTTTCAGGACCGGTATCATGGGAGGGTATTTACCCTGAGAAAACGCCGGGCCGCCCCAAGTTTTCTCACCCCTTGGGGGGCTTGGCGCGAAGCGGCGGGTTTGGGGGCGCTTATGAAACTGGGCAGGAGATAACAATCGTGCATGTCGGGGAGCGTTTCAACAGCATTACCCACCTCGTCGGCGCCGTGCTGTCGGTGGCGGGTCTTGCAACGCTCGTGACGATGGGCGCGCTCGACGGCGACGCGTACAAAGTGGTCAGCTTCAGCGTGTACGGTGCGATGCTGTTCGTGCTGTATGCTATCTCGACGCTTTACCACAGCGTGCGCAATCCGCGCGTGAAAGCGGTTCTGCAGAAATGCGACCATTCGGCGATCTACCTGCTGATCGCCGGCAGCTACACCCCGTTCACGCTCGTCACATTGCGTGGACCGTGGGGCTGGTCGCTATTCGGCGTAAGCTGGGGGCTTGCCGCTCTCGGCATCGTGCAGGAATTGACGCTGGGGCGACGCACCCGCAGCGTTTCGATGGTGCTGTATGTCCTGATGGGATGGCTCGCGCTCGTTGCCGTCCGCCCGCTGGTTGAAGCCTTACCGGCAGCGGGTACCGCCTGGCTCGTGGCCGGCGGAGTCATCTACAGCGTCGGCATCTACTTCTTCATCAACGACGAGCGCATCCGGCATGGACATGGTATCTGGCACCTGTTCGTACTGGCGGGCAGTCTGTGTCAATTCGTCAGTGTCGCGCGCTACGTCGCGTGACACCCCACGGCGGCGAAATGCAACTTAAGGCCAGTCAACGTGTCTGCATAGCGCGTTGAAGCATTCGGCACGCGTTTCCCGCGTGCCGCCGATTTCTCTGCGAACGGGACTGGGCTTCGGCCTCGAACACGCCAAGCGGGTGTGTTCATGCGGCATTTATGCCTGCCGAGCCCATGTGTGCCGTTCGCGAAACTGCATTGCAAAGATCTTTTATGTCTTTTGATTCCCTCGGCTTGTCCGAACCGTTGGTCCGCGCTGTACACGAACTCGGCTACACCACTCCGACTCCGATCCAGACGCAAGCGATTCCCGCCGTGCTCAATGGCGGCGACCTGCTGGCCGGCGCGCAAACCGGCACCGGCAAGACCGCCGGCTTCACGTTGCCGATCCTGCAACGTCTGAACTCCATGCCCGCTGTTGCGACCGGCTCGGGCAAGCGCGCGGTGCGCGCGCTGATCCTCACGCCCACGCGTGAACTGGCTGCGCAGGTCGAAGAAAGCGTGCGCGCGTACGGCAAGTATCTGAAGCTGAAGTCGACCGTGATGTTCGGCGGTGTCGGCATCAATCCGCAGATCGGCGCGTTGCGTAGCGGCGTGGACATCGTCGTCGCGACGCCGGGCCGTTTGCTCGACCACATGCAGCAGAAGACCATCGACCTGTCGCATCTCGAGATTCTCGTGCTCGACGAAGCCGATCGCATGCTCGACATGGGCTTCATCCACGATATCAAGCGCGTGCTGGCGAAGCTGCCGCCGAAGCGGCAAAACCTCCTGTTCTCGGCCACCTTCTCCGACGAGATCAAGACGCTCGCCGACAATTTGCTCGACTCGCCGGCGCTGATCGAAGTCGCGCGCCGCAATACGACGGCGGAAACGGTCGCACAGAAGATTCACCCCGTGGATCGCGACAAGAAGCGCGAACTGCTCACGCATCTGATCAAACAGCACAACTGGTTCCAGGTGCTGGTGTTCACGCGCACCAAGCACGGCGCCAACCGGCTTGCCGAGCAGTTGACCAAGGACGGCATCAGCTCCCTGGCGATTCACGGCAACAAGAGCCAGTCGGCCCGTACGCGCGCACTCGCCGAGTTCAAGGACGGCACGCTGCAGGTGCTGGTCGCGACCGACATCGCCGCGCGCGGCATCGATATCGATCAACTGCCGCACGTGGTCAACTACGATCTGCCGAACGTGCCGGAAGACTACGTGCACCGCATCGGCCGCACGGGCCGCGCGGGCGCGACGGGCGAAGCAATCTCGCTGGTGTGCGTCGACGAGCTGCAATTGCTGAAGGACATCGAGAAGCTGATCAAGCGTCCGGTGCCGCAGGAAGTAATCGCTGGTTTCGAACCGGACCCGACCGCGAAGCCGGAACCGATTCTGCGTCGCGGCCAAGGTGGTGGCGGCGGTGGTGGTGGTCGTTCGCCGCGTCAGGGTCAAGGCGCACCGAAGCGTGACGACGCCCGGCGTGACGGTGCGGGTTCCGCGAAGCCGGCGCAGCGCTCGGGTCAACGCCCGGCCAACGGTCAACAGCAGCCGAAGCCGCACGGTGCGAAGCCGGCCGGCAACGGCGGCCAGCCGCGTCGCGACGGTCAGCGTCACGACGACCGGCCGCGCGCCGCCGCGCATGAAGGCAGCGCCGCGCAGCATGCGCCGCGCAAGCCGCAGGGCGCGAAACCGCAAGGCGGTAATCCGGGTGCGTTGCTGGGTGGCACGAAGCCGCGCAACGACGCGCCGCGCGGTGGTCAACCCACTCGTAGCGGCCAGCGCGGCCGCTAAGCGTCGTAACCGCCCGCTTGCCGGTTGCTGTCCTTGCGCTAAGGGCTAGTGGCCGACAGCGGCGGTCAGCGTGGCCACTAAGCCTGAAAGCCGGCCGCTAGCTGGCCATTGTTTTGAGCCAGGTCACTACCGGCCGGCAGCAGCGGTCAACTCGACCTCTAAAGCCAAAAGCCGCTCGCTCGCCGTCCGCTGCCCTCGCATGAAGGCCTACCGGCCCGCCACAGCGGCAGCTTGCTTCAGGTGCTCGATCTGCCGTTCCCATCGGTCGAGCACCGCTTCTCCCTCCCCTTCCAGTTCAAATGTAATGCCGCTCGTCAGGCGCGCATAACGGACGCTTTGCGCCTCCGCCGTATCGATTGAACCGTGCAGATAGACAAGCCCACTGGTGTCGCCAGCAACGCTCGCTAGCGGCGTCATCAGCAACTGCACCTGATAAAACGCCTCGTCGCATACGAAGGTGAGCGCTGCGCGTCCGCTGTGCGCGATGGCGCGCGCCGCCCTGGCTTGCGGCCACAACGCGATGCACAGCGTGCGCGAATCAGGCGCATACAACTCGCCGACGCCGAGCAGCGAGGTACGCACATGGCCATTCGTATCGACGCTCAACAGCGACGCGGTGAAACCCATCTTGCTCGCGAGCGACGAACCGTCGAACAACGCGCGTACGGTGTCGGGCCATTCATCGAACACGTTCTGTCCGAGCGGACGTTCGGGTGCGGAGGAGTCGCTCATGATGTCGATCCGGTGAGAGTTGGACAAGTGCGGTGAGCCAGCCTGCATCATGCCTTGAAAAGCAAATGGCCCGCATGAGCGGGCCATTTGCAACGCCACGAATCTACGCGCGGTAGTCAGCGAAAAAACACATGCTGTGTGATTTTGGCGAGCGGGTAATGCACGCCCGGCTGAATCCGCGCCGGCAGATCAAGCGGCTTGAGCAGCATCTTCACGCACATGTCGGCCGACAGATTGCGCCGCACCAGCGCGTTGATCCGCGCCGCGCGCTCGCGGTTATAGGTGGAGTCGTGCACACGCTCCGGATAACGAGTCGCGAAGACGTGCCGCAAGGCGATCTCCGAGTCCTCGTTCTTGATCTCCATCACGCGGCGCATGAGCGCGCCGAGCACAGCAAGCCGGCCATTGCCTTCGATCTTGTTGTACTTCTTGAAGTACTTGAAAAAGTGCTTGTAGTGACGGACTTCGTCGGTGCGGATGTTGTCGGTGATCTGCTTGAGCACCGGCTCGTCCGAGCATTCGCCGATCGCGCGATACAAGGTCGCCGTGCCGGTTTCCACCACGCAGCGCGCGACCATCTCGAGTGCGCGGGTCTTTTCGAAGTCCTCCACTGAACAGGTCAGCGAATACTCTTCCATGAAATTACGAAAGGCCGTGTCCCAGTCGAATTCGGGCCACACGTAAGCGATATACGTCTTGAGCGCGCGGCCATGCTGCAATTCTTCCGGCTCCCACTCCTGGTTGAGCCAGGCCGAGACTTCAGGATCGCCGTTGAAAAAAGTGCTCAGGTTGCTGGTGTACAGATCGGAGCCGCTTTCGATAAACGAAGACGCGCACAGCAGTAGCAGCAAATCTTCGTTAGCGACGGCCTTTTGCCGATCAATGCGGGTGAGGTCGATATCCTCGATCCGCCAGGGCATGACATGGTTCAGCTCTGTGTGCATCGTGTCTTGCTCCGAAAGCTGTATCGACTCGCGGAGCATGCTCGAAACCGCCCGCTCTCGGCCGGGCCGGTCCGCCGTGTCTGATACAGCGCCTTGAATTAGAGTTAACCCCGTGTATCTTGCATCTTAGTCGGTGTTTCGCAACTCTGCAGGTAACCCAGCACAGACCATGCCGAGCCGTCGCAGTTCCAATTGCGAGATAGTCCAAACATTCGGTCGGACAAAAGCGCGGTGCGAGGCACAAAAAAAGCCAGCTCAAAGAGCTGGCTTGAGTCTGCGACGATGCCTCGTCATGCAGGTTTGGCGGGCACGGCGCCGCTTGGATTCAGCGGCGCGAGGCGTGCGATCAGGCGATCTGAACGCTTTGCATCAGACGCACGCGGCGCATGCGCCACGCAACGACCACGAGCGAAAGACCCGACAGCACCGCGGCAATCAGCACGTAGTAACTTGGCGCAAGTTTGTCGCCGGTCAAGTGAATGAAGGTCTCGACGATCGTGGGCGCGAAGCCGCCGAAGATCGTCACGCCGATGCTGTAACCGATTGAAAGACCCGTCGAGCGCACTTGGGTCGGAAAGATCTCGGACATCAATGCGGGCATCGGCCCGGAATAAGCCGCCTTGAAAATGCCCGCCGTGCCCTGCAACAACAGCAACCAGCCGATGGTCGGATGAGACTGCAGCAGCGCGAACATCGGATAGATCAGCGTACCCATCAGAATCGACGTGGTTAGCATGATGCGAATTCGGCCGATGCGATCGGACAACGCGCCCATCACCGGCGAGAGCAGGAATTGCAGGCCGCCGTTGAGCACCACCACGCCGAACGACGCCGCTGCCGGCATGTGCAACTGCTTGACGGCGTACATCGGCATGTAGAGCTGCAGGACGTAGACGCCCACCGTGGATTGCGCGACGATGCCGACCGCGAGCAGGAGGTTGACCCACTGGCTGGCGAACGACGCGTCGTTCTTTTCACTCACTGTCGTGCGAGCGCCGGCGGCTTCGCGCGCCTCGCGCAGCGCGAGGAACTCCGGCGTTTCGTCGAGATGCGAGCGGATGTAATAGCCCACCGGACCGACCAGCAAACCGAACACGAACGGAATGCGCCAACCCCAGTCATTCAGTTGTGCGGGCGGCATCCATGCGGTCAGCAGCGAACCGAAGGCTGCGGCGGTGATCGCGGCGAGCCCCTGGCTCGCGAACTGCCAACTGGCGTAGTAGCCACGGCGCGACGCGCTATGTTCGACCATGAAGGCCGTCGCGCTGCCGAACTCGCCGCCCACCGCGAAGCCTTGCACGAGCCGCGCGAGCAGAATCAGGACGGGCGCCGCGAGGCCGATCGATGCATACGGCGGCATCACCGCCATCGTGAAGGTGCCGACCATCATCAGCGCGATGGCGAACGTCAGCGCCGCCTTGCGGCCCTTGCGGTCGCCGTAGATGCCGAGCACGACCGCACCCAGCGGCCGCATCAGGAACGAAATGCCGAAAGTCGCGATGGCGAGCAGCGTGGAGAGCCACTCGTCCTGCATCGGAAAAAACTGTTTGGCGATGATGGTCGCGAAGTAGCCGTAGACCAGAAAATCGAACCACTCGAGCGCATTGCCGACCGACGACGAAAAGACGATCCGGCGCACCATCGCTTTGGAAAGCGGCGCGGGCGCGGAATGAGGGGAAGCTGTCGCCGAGGGCGAAGCGTGGGTCTGCATGATGTCTCCTGCTCTATCTGATGCTCGATGCCTGGTGCCTGGCGTGCGGGAAGCGCCGCCGGCAACCGGTGTATTTGATCTGTGCGATGCCTTTAGCGTGCCGCAGGCAATGTCCGCGGCATCGCCTGCGCACGCAGCGAAGCGGCGCTTCGAGCGGCGCCGCGCCTAGCGCATGGGTGTTGCCTAGAACCCCGCAGCCAACCCGTCACGGCGGCTGTCGCTGGCCGCCACATAGCCGCGCTCCGGATCGTTGCGATCGAGCTTCCAGATGTACTGGCCGGAGCCGAAGTCCATGTACGGATCATCGACCGACTTGATCGTGTGGCCGAGCTTCTGCAAGGCCTCGGCGGTCTTCGGATCGAGCGTCGATTCGATGTCGATCGTGAAGTCGCGATTGACCTTCCAGCGCGGCGCGTCGCACGCGGCCTGCGGCTGCTGACCGTAGTCGAGCATTCGCACAATGGATTGCAGATGACCTTGCGGCTGCATGTCGCCGCCCATCACGCCGAAGCTCATCACCGCTTCCTGCTGGCCGTCCACCTGCTGCGTGAGAAACGACGGGATGATCGTGTGGAACGGCCGCTTACCGCCTTCCACCACGTTCGGCGACTTCGGGTCCATCGAGAAACCGCAGCCACGGTTCTGCATGGCGATGCCGCTATCCGGCACCACGATGCCCGAGCCGAAGCCCATGTAGTTCGACTGGATGAAGCTGACCATCATGCCGCGCTCGTCCGCCACCGACATGTAGATGGTGCCGCCGGCCTTCGGCATGCCGAAGTCGAACTGCGTGGCGCGCTTGTGATCGATCAGTTTGGCGCGCGAGGTGAGGTACGCGTCGTCGAGCATCTGCTCGGGCGTGACTTCCATGGAGCGCGGATCGGCGACGTAACGGTAGACGTCGGCGAAGGCCAGCTTCATGGCTTCGATCTGCAAGTGCTGCGATTCGACGTTATCGACGGCCAGTTCCTTCACATCGAATTTTTCGAGGATGCCCAGCGCGATCAGCGCCGCGATGCCCTGCCCGTTCGGCGGAATCTCGTGCACCGTGTAGCCGCGATAATCCTTGCCGATCGGCTCGACCCAATCGGCGCGGTAGTTGCGCAGATCGTCGACGGTCAGCGCGCCGCCGCCTTCACGGGCGAACGCGGCGATCTGCTCGGCGATCTCGCCTTCGTAATACGCGCGCGGGCCTTGCTCGGCGAGCTTGCGCAGCGTCTTCGCGTGGCCGGGGAAGCGCACCAGTTCGCTCACTTCCGGCGCGCGGCCGCGCGGCATGAAGGTTTGCGCGAAGCCCGGCAGGTCCTTCAGTTCCGGCACGGCGGCCGCCCACTTATAGGCGACGATGCTCGCCACCGCGTGGCCGCGCTCGGCGATTTCGATGGCCGGCTCCATCAGGTCGGCGAACGGCAACGTGCCGAATTTCTGATGCAGCGCTTCCCAGCCGGCGATCACGCCGGGCACCGTCACCGCGTCCCAGCCGCGTTTCGGTTGCTTCGCAAGACCGTTTTCCTCGCCGTACTTGCGCTTGAAGTAGTCGACGTTCCACGCCGCTGGCGACACGCCCGAGGCGTTCAGGCCATGCAGCTTCTTGCCGTCCCACACCAGCGCGAACGCGTCGCCGCCCAGTCCGCACGAGACCGGCTCGACCACCGTGATGGCGGCGGCTGCCGCGATCGCCGCATCGACGGCATTGCCGCCTTTCCACAGCATGCGCAACCCGGCTTGCGCGGCGAGCGGATGCGAAGTCGAAACGATGTTGCGCGCGAATACAGGCAGACGCGGCGTCGGATAAGGGTTTTGCCAGTTGAAGCCAGTCATGTCGAACACTCTCGAAAGCGTGGCCCGGCTTGCGGAAAATGCCGGAAACCATTGGAAACGGGTAGAACGCGGATAAGACGTGGGGGAAACACCAGTTAACGCAGAACCAAGGATTGCATCGTGATCCGGCCCAAAAAACAAATTCATTTATCAAATGAATAAATGCGTAATTGGCCTGAATGGATCGCCACGCCATCGGCTCGTGTCCGATGGATGTCGCACGAGTTGGCAGACAAGGCGCGCGATGGTCTTACAATACGCTCACCCCGTTCAGGCCATCACCCGTTTGCTGGCAGCAGTTTTGGCGCCCCGGCAGCGGGCAACGCAGACAAAAACCCACGAACCGAGACACATGACCCGAGACCCCCGCCTGACTCTCAATGCCCGGCAACAGGAACTGCTGGAGTGGGTGCAACGCGACGGCTTCGTGACCGTGGACGACCTCGCGGCCCACTTCGACGTGACGCCGCAAACGATCCGCCGCGACGTCAACTGGCTCGCCGACATGAACCTGCTGCGCCGCTACCACGGCGGCGCCAGTCTGCCGACCAGCTCCGAAAACGTCTCCTATACGGCGCGTCAGCGCATGTTCCATGACGAGAAGCGGCGTATCGCGGCGCTAGTGGCCACTCACATTCCCGATCAGGCCTCGCTCTTCATCAACCTCGGCACCACCACCGAAGAAGTGGCTCGCGCGCTCAATCGGCACCGCGGCCTGCGCGTGATCACCAACAACCTGAACGTCGCCAGCATGATGAGCGGCTATCCGGATTGCGAGGTGCTGGTGACGGGCGGCATCGTGCGGCCGTGGGACAAAGGAATCGTCGGCGAACTGGCGATCGATTTCATCCGGCAGTTCAAGGTGGACTTCGCGATCATCGGCACGTCGAGCATCGAAACGGACGGCACGCTGCGCGATTTCGACACGCGCGAAGTGCGCGTGGCCGAGGCGATCATCCAGCATGCGCGCACCGTTTTCCTCGCCGCCGACAACTCGAAATTTGGCCGTCCGGCACTGGTTCGCCAAGGCCATCTCGATCAGATCGACGCCTTGTTCACCGACGTCGCGCCGCCCGCCGAGATGATCGAGACGCTCACAGCCGCCAACTGCCAGGTGTATATCGCCGAGTGACGCCAGGCGCTCTCCGCCATGTTGCAGCGCACGCAAAACTTCGAGTGAAATCAAGGATCTGGCCGCGACTCCCAACCGCCTCTGAGGCGCTTGATTGTCAAAGGGAGAATTTACTGGGGCCGATTTGGTGTTTAACGTGCGGTTGACTACACTCCAGTTCCCCGGCGTCCGTTGCGCACTCTGCGTAGCGCCGGTAGTGAAACTGTCGTGTGAAGCCGTACCTCCCGCCTGATCCTTTGCGGACCTCACTGGCATGAGCCAGTCGCCGGCAAGGCCGTCCGCGTTTGCTTGACATGGAGAGAAACGATGCTGAGTCCGCATGAATTCGCCACGTTGTTACTCGTCAAGGACGCTCCCAATCAAGTCGACATGGAGCGAGAAGAACTCGACGCCCTTCTGGAACGCCAGTTGGTGCAACTCGAACGGCTCGCGTCGGGCAACGAAGAATGGCGCGTGACTGAAAGCGGCGATAACGCATTGCGGGCCATCAAGCGTCTTTCCTAGTTTTGGTGTTTCACCGCGTCTTGCGGCCGGACGGCGCAGTTGACGTCCGGCGCTGAAGACGGGTGTGCCGCGCTTTCATCGCGCGTGCGCTTGCTGCTTTGAAATCTTTCTCTTTCTGTGACAAGCAGGACGCCGCCCGGCGTCCGCTTTATTGTGCGCAAATCATTTACACAGTAAATTGACGCGACGGACCTTCTGCCCTCGCGCATGCCCAAAACCCTCTCCGCCGACGACATCCAGCAGTTCCGCGAGGCCATGCGGCGCGTGGCCGAGAACGCATTCGCGACACGTGGCGCCGAAGGCGTGACGATGCGTGAACTGGCCAAGGAACTGGGTTGCAGCGCCATGACGCCTTATCGCTACTTCCGCGACAAGGACGAAATTCTCGCGATGGTGCGCGCCGCGGCGTTCAATCGCTTCGCGGCGCGCCTCGAAGCGGCCGCGAAGACCGCCACCGAAACGGATCACTCCGTGGTGAGCGAAGCCTACGTAGCGTTCGCACTCGACGAACCGCACGCCTATCGGTTGATGTTCGATCTTGCTCAGCAGGCAAGCGTCTATCCGGAACTCGCCACCGCCTCGCAGCGCGCGTGGCGCATGCTCGGCACGCACTTCGAGCGGCTGGTCGCTGCGGGCATTCTGGAAGGCGATCCGCAACTCATCGGCTACGCGTACTGGGCGAGTCTGCATGGTTTCACCATGCTGGCGCTGGCCAATCAGTTGCCGTTGCCACAGGCACAGCAATCTGCCGACGCCGGCAATGCGCCGACGCGCGAAGCCGTGTTCGCGCAGATTCGCCGCATGCTGTGGCGCGGTGCGCAGCCGCAGCGCGGCTAGCACTTACTGCGCGCGAAGCGGACCGGCTCAACGAATAGCGACAAGCGAACTGAAAGACGCCGCTCGCGCTTAGGCCTCAACCGTTGCGCAACGTCGGATCGACGGCCGCGCGCCAGCTCAACGCCTTGGCCCGCTGGTCGGTGAAGAACGTCACCCACTGGTTACGCACTTGCGGATCGGTGCTCGCGCCCTGGCTCGCGTAACGCTGCGCGATCGACGTCTGGAACCCGCAGAAATCGTCCTTCGACAGCTTGCCGCCCCGGTTCGCGACGTACGCGTCGAACATCGCCGCGTAGACGCCTTGCGCGTCGTTGCCATAGTCGACCGGCTGGGCACTGCACATCTGCTGCAACGACACGAACGACGGCGCGCCCCTCGTTCCGCTCAGGCTCGGCGAGCTGACACACCCCGCGAGAAGCGTAGCGGCGCCGATCATCAAAAGTCCACGCATGAATTCACCTCGAAATGGCTGTTGCCGAGAGTATCGTCCGTGGCCGCGCGTTGCGCCACTACCCGGACAGCCGTTAGAGAACCGCCTAAACAAACCGAACTTTACTTTTTCGAATATGTTCATTAAAGTTCGAAAACGAACACTAACAGTTCGATAGATTTTCCAAACGATTTTCCGGATACGACGCAGGGGACACAGCAGGTGACGCAAGGCTCGAGATACGATTTGCTCGTCGTGGGCGGCGGGATCAACGGCGCAGGCATCGCTCGCGATGCGGCGGGCCGCGGCCTGTCGGTGCTGCTCTGCGAACAGGACGATCTGGCGGCGCACACGTCGTCGGCCAGCACGAAGCTGATTCACGGCGGCCTGCGCTACCTCGAATACCGCGAGTTCGGGCTGGTGCGCAAAGCGCTGCAGGAGCGCGAAACGCTGCTGCGCGCCGCGCCGCACATCATGTGGCCACTGCGCTTCGTGATGCCGCACATGCCGGATCTGCGCCCGGCCTGGCTGATCCGCGCCGGTCTCTTCCTGTATGACCATCTCGCCAAACGCGAACTGCTGCCCGGTTCGCGCGGCATCGTGATGCGCAATCATCCGGCGGGCGCGCCGCTCGTCGATTCGATCAAGCGCGGTTTCGTGTATTCGGACGGCTGGGTCAACGACGCGCGCCTCGTCGTGCTGAATGCATTGGACGCCCAGGAGCACGGCGCGAAAATTCTCACTCGCACGAAACTGCTGAGCGCCGTGCGCGCCGGCGGCGAATGGCGCGCGCAGCTCAAGCGCCCGGACGGCACGATCCTGGACGTGCGCGCCGCTTCGATTGCGAACGCCGCGGGCCCGTGGGTCGGCGAACTGCTGCAAGGCGCGCTCGGCCGCGCCGCGACGCACAGCGTGCGGCTCGTGAAAGGCAGCCATATCGTCACGCGGCGTCTGTTCGAACACGACCACGCGTACATCTTCCAGAATCCGGACAAGCGCATTATCTTCGCGATTCCGTACGAACACGACTACACGCTGATCGGCACGACGGATATCGAATATCGCGGCGACCCATCGCAAGTGGCGATCAACGCCGAAGAAACGCAGTACCTGTGCGACTCGATCAACCGCTACTTCAAGCAGAAGATCTCGCCGGCCGACGTGCGCTGGACCTATTCGGGCGTGCGTCCGCTGCTCGAGGAAGAAGGCGCGGACAACCCGTCGGCGGTCACGCGCGACTACTCGCTCGAACTCGACGCGCCCGCCGGCGAAGCGCCGCTGCTGTCGGTGTTCGGCGGCAAGATCACCACCTTCCGCAAACTGGCGGAAGAAGCCGTCGACAAACTCGCGGACGCGCTGCACCACGGTGCGTCTTCGTGGACGGCCGGCGCGCCGTTGCCCGGCGGCGACATTCCGAACGCCAACTTCGAGCGCTTTCTCAGCGAATTCAAGCAGCAGCATGCATGGCTGCCGGCCGATCTGGCGCATCGCCTCGCCCGCGCCTACGGCACGCGCGTCAAGCAGGTGGTCGGCAAGGCGCGTTCCGTGGCCGATCTCGGCCGCGCCTTCGCACCCGGCCTCTACGAAGCTGAACTGACTTACCTGCGCGACACCGAATGGGCGCGTAGCGCGCAGGATGTGCTGTGGCGCCGTTCGAAACTCGGCTTGCACGTCGAACCCGGCACGCTCGATTCGATCACACGCGATATCGACGCGTGGTTCGCTCGCGAACCCGAGCGACAGAGCGCATAGTCAGACATCGCCACGCGGCGCGCTCACTGCATCCAAACAGACCGGATCGATTCACCCCTCGGCTGGACCAGGCGGCGCCGCACCATCGCACGTGTTGCAGCCCGCTTAAAACTACAAGCCGTTCCCGTCGCCGGCTACCCGCCCGGCGATTCATAAAACGCATGGAGAAGAGACAATGCAGGACCAGTACATCCTCGCGCTTGACCAAGGCACCACCAGCTCGCGCGCGATGCTGTTCGACCGGCTCGGCAATATCGTGTCGACCGCTCAGAAGGAATTCCAGCAAATCTATCCGCGTCCGGGCTGGGTCGAACACGATCCGCAGGAAATCTGGTCGACCCAAGCCGGCGTCGCCGCCGAAGCCGTAACGCGCGCCGGTATGAACGGCACCTCGATCGCTGCAATCGGCATCACCAATCAGCGCGAAACCACCATCGTGTGGGATCGCGAAACCGGCCATCCGATTTATAACGCCATCGTCTGGCAAGACCGCCGCACCGCCGATTTTTGCGACCAACTCAAAGAGCAAGGACTCGAGGAAAAAGTCCGCGCCAAAACCGGCCTGCCGATCGACTCGTACTTCTCGGCGACCAAGATCCGCTGGATTCTCGACAACGTCGAAGGCGCGCGCGAAAAAGCCACGCAAGGCCGTCTTGCCTTCGGCACCGTCGATAGCTGGCTGGTGTGGAATTTCACCAAAGGCGGCCTGCACGTCACCGACGTCACCAACGCGTCGCGTACGATGCTCTTCAACATCCACTCGCTGAAGTGGGACGACGAACTGCTCGAAGCGCTCGATATTCCGCGCAGCATGCTGCCGGAAGTGCGGGCTTCGTCGGAAGTGTACGGGCCGACCAAGACCACCGTGTTCGCTTCGAAGATTCCGCTCGCGGGCATCGCTGGCGATCAGCACGCCGCCCTCTTCGGTCAGATGTGCACGGAGTCGGGCATGGTGAAGAACACCTACGGCACGGGCTGCTTCCTCGTGATGAACACCGGCGACAAGCCGATCGAGTCGAAGAACAATCTCGTCACCACGATTGCGTGGCAGATCGGCGATCAGATCAATTACGCGCTCGAAGGCAGCATCTTCATCGGTGGCGCCGTGGTGCAATGGTTGCGCGACGGCCTCGGCATCATCAAGAACGCGGCTGAAATCGAAACGCTGGCGCGCAGCGTGCCGCATTGCGACGGCGTGTATCTGGTGCCCGCCTTCGCCGGTCTCGGCGCGCCGCATTGGAATGCGCGTGCTCGCGGCACGCTGTTCGGCGTGACGCGCGGCACGTCCTCGGCGCATATCGCGCGCGCCGCGCTCGACTCGATCGCCTATCAATCGCTCGATGTGTTGAAGGCGATGGAAGCCGACTCCGGGATTCGTATCGGCGAATTGCGCGTGGACGGCGGCGCCTGCGCGAACAATCTGCTGATGCAGTTCCAGGCGGACATTCTCGGCGTCGACGCGGTGCGTCCCAAGGTGGCGGAAACGACCGCATTGGGCGCGGCCTATCTGGCCGGTCTCGCGGTCGGTTACTGGAAAGATGTTGACGAACTGCAAAGCCAGTGGAAGCTCGACCGCCGCTTCACGCCCGCCCTGCCGCACGCCGATGTCAAGGAATGCCTCGACGGCTGGAAGCGCGCGATCCGCGCCGCGAAAGCCTGGGCCGATACGCCCTGAGCGCGTCTTTCACCCCTTCTCTTTCGACATAGAGAAGCCGCTTATCCGGCGGCTTCCCTAACCACTATATTTCGGATAACCAACGATGTCTCCTTACATTGCTGAATTCATCGGCACAGCGCTCGTGGTGCTGCTCGGCGCCGGCGCCGTCGCCAACGTGCTGCTCGCGCGGACCAAGGGCAAAGGCGCGGACCTGATCGTGATCGTGATGGGCTGGGCGATGGCGGTGTTCATCGCCGTCTATGTCACTGCGTCCTTCAGCGGCGCTCACCTGAATCCCGTCGTGACCATCAGCCTCGCGCTGGCCGGCAAGTTTGCGTGGGCCAAAGTGCCGGGTTATATCGCAGCGCAGATGCTCGGGGGTATGGCCGGCGCGCTGCTGGTGTGGATGGCGTATCGCCAGCACTTCGCGAAGGAAGGCGACGCCGACGTGAAGCTCGGCGTGTTCTGCACCTCGCCCGCGATACGCAGCGTACCGCACAACCTGCTCACCGAAATGATCGCCACGTTCGTGCTAATTCTGGGCGTGCTGTATCTCGCTTCGCCGCAAGTCGGTCTCGGCGCGCTCGACGCGCTGCCGGTCGGACTGCTGGTTCTCGGCATCGGCATCTCGCTCGGCGGCCCGACCGGTTACGCGATGAGTCCCGCTCGCGACCTGTCGCCGCGTTTGATGCACGCGCTGCTGCCGATTCCGGGCAAGCGCGACAGCGACTGGCACTATGCGTGGATTCCGGTTTGCGGTCCGTTGTTGGGCGGCGCGGCGGCAGCGTGTTTGTATCTGTATCTGCACGTGCATTGATCTGGCCGCGCCGATAATATGCAACTCAGGTGCACATCAAAGAAGCGCCTGAGCCATGACGGAAAGCGGCGGCGCCGCGCAGGCGGCGCCAAAGCACGTATCATGACGCTTTCACTTCCCGCGCATGAGCTTGCAATTGCATTGCCCATGCGCTTCGCTTTCCGTTTCCAGGCATGATCGACCACCTCATCTGTGACTGCGACGGCGTGCTCGTCGACAGCGAAATCATCGCTGACCGCGTGATGCTCGAAACGCTGACCGCCACCTTCCCCGGCCTCGACTTCGAACCCATCGTCAAAACGGCCTTCGGTCAACAAACGTCGCGCTTTCTCGAAAGCATCGAGAAGTCGTTCGATATCACGCTGCCCGCGAATTTTTTCGACACCATCGAACACAACGTCGAGCTCGAACTCGCGGCTTCGCTCAGTCCGATCAACGGCGTGCGCGATGCATTGCAACGTGTCGCCTTGCCGGCCGCCGTCGTATCGAACAGCCGCATGGCGCGCGTGAATGCGTCGGTGCGGCGCGCGGGTTTGCAGCAGATTTTCGGCGAGCGCATTTTCAGCGCGGAACAGGTGGCGCGGCCAAAGCCTTATCCCGACGTGTATCTGTTCGCCGCGAAGACGCTGGGCGTGGAGCCCTCACGATGCGTAGTGGTGGAAGACAGCGTCGCCGGTTTGAATGCCGCGCGCGCGGCGGGGATGAAGACGATCGCTTTCGTCGGCGCGAGCCATATTCCCGATGGCTACGCGGACGCGCTGCGCAAGATGGGCATGACGCGGATCATGCAGCATATGGATGAATTGCCCGCGCTGGTCGAAGCGGGCGTGCGTGGCGAATTCGGCGACGTGCAGTCGTAGCCGATCGAGGAAATTGGATAAAGCGGCTGCCATGCAGGCGGAGGCGGCGAACTCGGCGACGTACAGACGCAAGCGTTCGTGGTAACTGGAAAGCCGGCTGCAATGCCGGCTTTTTTGCGTCCGAACTGGAGCGAGTGCGCGCCTCACCTCACGCTCGCACGCTCCTCGCGCATCACGCCTCGTCAGCCACGCATTCGCGCACCTGCGCCAGCGCCTGACGAAACTCCACCAGCTCGGCGATCGTCAGCATCGGCAGATTGTGTTGCGCGGCGAAGCGCTCCACATCGGCGCCACGCGTCATCGTGCCGTCCGGGTTCATCAGTTCGCACAGCACGCCAGCGGGCTTCAGACCCGCGAGAATCGCGAGGTCGACCGTGCCTTCGGTGTGGCCGCGACGCGCCAGCACGCCGCCGGACTGCGCACGCAACGGGAACACGTGGCCCGGGCGCACGATATCGGCGGGCTTCGCCGTATCGGCGATCGCGGCGCGAATCGTCGTCACGCGATCGAGCGCGGACACGCCGGTGGTCACGCCATCGCGTGCTTCGATCGAAACCGTGAACGCGGTGCCGTGACGGCTTTCGTTGTTGACGGCCATCGGCGGCAGTTCGAGCGCGCGGATTTTCTCATCGGGTAGGCATAGGCACACGATACCGCTGCATTCGCGGATCAGCAGCGCCATGGTTTCGACGGACAGACGCTCGGCGGAAACGATCAGATCAGCTTCGTTTTCGCGGTCGTGGTCGTCTTGCAGAACGACAGCGCGGCCATCGCGCATGGCTTGCAAGGCGGCGGCAATACGCGGCGGAACGGCTTCGGTGTCGAGCAGCGGGAGATCGAGGAATGCGCTATCCGCAATCGTCGACGGAGCGGGAAAAGTAGCAAAGGTCATGAATGAAACGCTCATCGCAAAAGTTGGGCGAGAAACGTTTCAGGGCATTGCAAACAGACAAAGACGCGCCGTTGAACGCCGCGCAAAGCGACGCTCGCGCACCGCCTCAACCCGCAAGCGGCGCCACGGAAACGAACATGACTATCTGCACATCTTCTTCCATCCGGACTCTAACCGTCGGCTCTGGCTTCTCACCAGATCTGCTGACCCCACTTCAGTCTTTCCTGTTCCGAAGACCGTACAACGTGGGCGCTCGCGGGCTCACCGGCTCACGCTTTCGCGTTGCCGGCATACCGCCGGTGGGGAATTTCACCCCGCCCTGAAGACGCACTGATTGCCGGATCGACCGGCTGGCAAAGCATACAACAGTCGCGCCGCGCGTGCAGCGCAACCCTACTGATCAGACGGAGATCTCTACTGAGAGCGCTTCCGTCCGCGAATGTCGATCAAACCGGCGCGGCCTCGCGCACCGGCTCGTGGTGCGCGGGCACGTCCCAGCGCGGCGGCGTTTCCGCCTTCAGCGTCACGCGAAACGCGCGCGCTTCCGTGTCGCCGGGATTGCGCAGGCTATGCGGCTGATCGGCGTCGAACACGATCGCGTCGCCGGTGGCCAGCAACTGGCGCTGATCGTGGACACTCACTTCCAGCGTGCCTTCGCTCACCACCAGATTCACCGTCGTGCCCGGCGCGCGGCGCGTGCCGGCTTCGGTATGCAACGGTGCGATACGCAATTCGTGAAACTCGGCGGCGGTCGGCTCGGCGTCGGGATACAGCGGCCGGGCCGAATAGCGTCCATTCGAGCTGACGACGCGCGACGAGCGGTCCGCCGGCAAATGTTCGAAGCCGTTGGTCGCGTGACGCCGCAAGAAGGCCGCCACCGACACCTTCAACGCGGCGGCCACCTTGCACAGCACCTTGATGGACGGCACGCTGCGCGCTGATTCGATCTGCGCGAGCATGGCGCGGGAGACGCCGGACGCGCGGGCCAAAGCGTCGAGCGACAGTTGCCGTTCGGCGCGTAAACGGGCGAGATTCACGCCGACGAGATGTTCGAGTGCATCGAAGGGTTCAGCGGCACGCGGCGACGCATCGGTGTCAGCCGTGGGATCGCGAACCAGCGCAAGCGGGGAATGCATGATTGCCTCCAGGAGCGCCGCCGGACGGCGGGCAAGCGGTTAGTGGAAGCAAGATAGCATCGCGCCCCGCCGCGCCCAACGAAGTTATCTTCACACTGTTATCAGCATTGCGGAGGACGTTTTCCGCAATGCTTGTGCGAATTTTTCATAAGGGCGCAGGCGCGGCCGGTTCACGGCCTCCTGCGTCCCTACGCCCGCTGCGCCACCGTCGCTGCCGGCGCATCCATGCGCGCCGCGAACCACGTCAACAGCAACGCCGCCACGCTGACCGCGGCCGCCACCCACGGCAAGGTATCGAGCGAATGGCCGTGATTGATCACCAGACCGCCGAGCCACGCGCCGCCCGCATTGCCGACGTTGAACGCGCCGATGTTCAACGTCGAAGCCAGATTCGGCGCCGCAGCCGCCTTCTCGACCACACGCATCTGCAAAGGCGGCACGGTGGCAAACGCAGCAATGCCCCACGCGAAGATAGTGACCGCCGCAGCCACTTGCGAATGACTGGTGCGAGCGAAGATGGCCATCACCACGGCGAGCGCGACCAGAATGCCCATCAGCGAAGGCATCAGCGCGCGGTCCGCGAGTTTGCCGCCCACCGTGTTACCGATCGTCAGGCCCACGCCGAACAGCACCAGAATCAGCGTGACGCCGCGCGGCGAGAAGCCGCTGACCTGCTCCAGAATCGGCGCGATATAAGTGAACACGACGAACACGCCGCCAAAGCCGAGCACCGTCATCGCGAGCGCGGTCCAGACTTGCGGGTCCTTCAACACACGCACTTCGTGACCGAGGCCGACCGGACCCGCGTCATGACGATTCGGCACCAGCGCCGTGACGCCCGCGAGCGACAGCACGCCGAACGCGCTGACGATCCAGAACGCCGCGCGCCAGCCGAACTCCTGGCCGACGAACGTGCCGAACGGCACGCCGAGCACGTTCGCCAGCGTCAGGCCGGTGAACATGAGCGCGATCGCGCTGGCGCGCTTTTCGGCCGGCACGAGCGAAGCCGCCACCACCGCGCCGATGCCGAAGAACGAACCGTGCGCGAACGACGTCACCACGCGCGCGATCATCAGCACGGAATAGCTGGACGCGATCGCGCACAGTGTATTGCCGACGATGAACACGCCCATCAGCAACTGCAGCGCCAGTTTGCGCGGCATCTTGCTGGTCACCACCGCGAGCAGCGGCGCGCCGACCGCGACGCCGAGCGCGTAGCCGCTCACCAGCAAACCCGCCGACGGGATCGACACCGCCAGATCGTGCGCGACCTCGGGCAGCAGGCCCATGATGACGAATTCCGTCGTGCCGATCGCGAAGGCGCTGATCGCCAGCGCCAGTAATGGAATGGGCATTTCTCTTCTCCAGGTTCTAAATTTGAGCGTGATGCAGCGCCGTCACGAATTCGATGACGACGCCCGGCGCGAGCGCCACGAACAGTTGCGCCTGAGCCTCCTGCGGCCCCATCTGCGGCACATAGGCGGTTTGATAATCGACGCCGTGCGCATGCAGACGGCCGAGCAGCGCCTGCCATTCGGCGGCGCTCTCCAGCCGGAATGCGATGTGGTCGATACGCGGCGCCGTCCGACCCGTCACGGCGGGCACCGTCGCGTCGATCAGATGAATCAGCGGACGGCCGTTCGCGTACAGCCAGTAGCCGTCGATCGAAAACGGCGGACGCGCGCCTTGGGTCAGCCCGGCAACGTCGACGAAAAAGCGTCGGGCGGTGCCGAGGTCGGCGGTGACGATCGTCGCGTGATCGAGTTGCATGCCGTGGGCGGAATCAGGGTTTTCCATGGGCGCAATTGTCGAGGGTGGGCGTCGATTTGATAATTGGCGTAGCATTTGAAGCATTTTCAAATCTCTTTTGAAAGATCCGCCATGGACAACCTCGGTGACATCCGCCTGTTCGTTGAAGCGGCGCAGCAGGGCAGCCTGTCGGCGGCGGGCCGCAAGATGGGCCTGACGCCGGCCGCCGCCAGCGCACGCCTCGCCAAGCTCGAAGCCGGCCTGAAAGCGCGCCTGTTCGAGCGCACCACCCGTCAACTCAGGCTCACCGATGAAGGCCGCCTCTACCTGAATTGCTGCCGTCAGGCGCTGCAATCGCTCGACGACGCCGAAGCCGCCTTGCAAGCCGGCCAGGGCGTCGTGCGCGGCAAGGTGCGGGTTTCGGCGACCTCGGATTTCGGCCGCAATCTGCTGATGCACTGGCTCGACGAATTCAACGCGCTGTATCCCGAAGTCACCTTCGCGCTGACGCTCTCGGACTCGCTGTCGAATCTGGTGCAGGAGGACATCGATCTGGCGATCCGCTTCGGCGTGCCGCAGGACAGTTCGCTGGTCGCCCGCAAACTGGCGCCGAACCGGCGCGTGCTGTGCGCGTCGCCGGACTACATCGCGCGCAGGGGCGAACCGAAGGATCCGCACGATCTGGCGAATTTCGACTGCATCGTGCTGGCCACCGCCTCCGGGCTGGCGAACGAGTGGCGCTTCACGCGCGGCGACGAGGTGCAGCACTACACCGTGCCGTTCGAAGCCGCCCGCGAGACCAACGACGGCGCCGTCGCCCGCGAATGGGCGCTGCGCGGTTACGGCATCGTGATCAAATCGATGTGGGACGTGGAAGCGGACCTGCGCGCGGACGGCCTGAAGATCCTGCTGCCGGAGTGGCGTTATCCGGACGCGCCGCTGCACGCGCTCTACCATCGCAACCGCTTCATGGCGCCGCGTGTGCGCGTGCTGCTGGATTTCCTGAGCGAGCGTTTCGCGCGGGTGTCGGACGAACTGGAAGGTCTGCTGGGCTTGCCGCCGGAGCGGCCGCACGGCCAGGCAACCGGGGAAACCGCGTCGCGCGAAGGGCTATAATATCGAGCTACGCCGCAAACGTGCCCAGACAGGTGCCCACAGTGGCCTGAAGCGCCGCCCCACGGGCCGCTCGCACGTTTCGCCCTGTTCACCTTTTAAACGACGCCCCCAGGTTAACCACTGCGACCGGCGAAATTCGATGACCAAGAAAGTTTATGTAAAGACCTTTGGCTGCCAGATGAACGAGTACGACTCCGACAAGATGGTCGACGTACTCGGCGCGGCTGAAGGACTCGTCAAGACCGACACGCCGGAAGACGCAGACGTCATTCTGTTCAACACGTGCTCGGTGCGCGAAAAAGCGCAGGAAAAAGTGTTCTCCGACCTCGGCCGCGTGCGCGAGCTGAAGGAAGCGAATCCCAATCTGATCATCGGTGTGGGCGGCTGCGTGGCGAGCCAGGAAGGCGCGGCAATCGTGGCGCGCGCGCCGTACGTCGATCTGGTGTTCGGTCCGCAAACGCTGCACCGTCTGCCGCAAATGATCGACAAGCGCCGCGAAAGCGGCCGCGCGCAAGTGGACATCTCGTTCCCGGAAATCGAAAAGTTCGATCACCTGCCGCCGGCGCGCGTCGACGGCCCGAGCGCGTTCGTGTCGATCATGGAAGGCTGCAGCAAGTACTGCAGCTACTGCGTCGTGCCGTACACGCGCGGCGAAGAAGTGTCGCGTCCGCTTGACGACGTGCTGACCGAGATCGCCGGCCTCGCCGACCAGGGCGTGCGCGAAGTCACACTGCTCGGCCAGAACGTGAACGCCTACCGCGCCGGTCTCACGCTGGGTTCGACTGAAATCGCCGACTTCGCTCAGTTGATCGAATACGTCGCGGATATTCCGGGCATCGAACGGATTCGCTACACCACGTCGCATCCGAAGGAATTCACGCAGCGCCTGATCGACACCTACGCGAAGGTGCCGAAGCTCGTCAGCCACCTGCATCTGCCGGTGCAGCACGGCTCGGACCGCATCCTGATGGCCATGAAGCGCGGCTACACGGTGCTCGAATACAAGTCCGTGATCCGCAAGCTGCGCGCGATCCGCCCCGACCTGTCGCTCTCGACCGACATGATCGTCGGCTTCCCCGGCGAGACGGAAGAAGACTTCGACAAGATGATGGCGCTCGTGCACGAGATGAAGTACGACACCAGCTTCTCGTTCATCTACAGCCCGCGTCCCGGCACGCCGGCCGCGAATCTGCACGACGACACGCCGCGCGAAGTGAAGCTCAAGCGTCTGCAACATTTGCAGGCCACCATCGAGGAAAACGTGCAGCGCATCAGCGATTCGATGGTCGGCAAGATCGAGCGCATACTGGTCGAGCGCCCGGCCCGCAAGGATCCGAACGAACTCGCCGGTCGCACCGAGAACAACCGGGTGGTGAATTTCCCGGCGCCGGTCGCGTCGCACGCAAGGCTGATCGGCCAGATGGTCGACGTGAAAATCGTCAAAGCGTACCCACATTCGCTACGTGGCGAGCTCGTGCTGGTTCATGACGACGCCCCGGCCACGACCCACTAAGCGCATCGAAACCGACAGGATCGAACCACCGCCTTGAAGACCACTCAGCAGCATCTGGAATTCACCGCACCGCGCGAAGACAACGCGCGGCTCGCCAACCTCTGCGGCCCGCTCGACGAAAATCTGCGCCAGATCGAGCAGGCGCTCGACGTAACGCTGCAACGCCGTGGTCACCGCATCACGATTCGCGGGCGCGGCGCGAAACTCGCGCTCACCGCGCTCGAAAAGTTCTACGACAACTCACAGAAGCCATTGTCGGTCGACGACATCCAGCTCGCGCTCGTTGAAGTGCGTCAGCCGGCACGGCATCGCGCGAACGGCAACGGCCATGGCACGGAAGCGCTAGACGCGCGTTTCCCCGGCAATCCGGATCACCCGTTCGACCAGCCCGCCGACGCCGGCGACGACGACCTCGAAGAACTCGGCCCGAAGCTGTACACGCGGCGCGCGGACCTGCGCGGCCGCACCCCCGCGCAGCGTGAATATCTGAAGCAGATCATCTCTCACGACGTGACCTTCGGCATCGGCCCGGCCGGCACCGGCAAGACCTATCTCGCGGTGGCTTGCGCGGTGGATGCGCTCGAACGCGATCAGGTCAAGCGCATCGTGCTGACCCGCCCCGCGGTCGAAGCGGGCGAGCGTCTCGGCTTCCTGCCGGGCGATCTGGCGCAGAAGGTCGATCCGTATCTGCGTCCGCTGTACGACGCACTGTACGACCTGCTCGGTTTCGACAAAACCGCCAAGATGTTCGAGCGGCAGATGATCGAAATCGCGCCGCTCGCCTACATGCGCGGCCGCACGCTGAACCACGCGTTCATCATCCTCGACGAAGCGCAGAACACCACGCCCGAACAGATGAAGATGTTCCTCACGCGGATCGGCTTCGGCTCGAAGGCGGTGGTCACCGGCGACACGACTCAGGTTGACTTGCCGCGCGGCCACAAGAGCGGGCTGATCGAAGCGCAACAGGTACTGGCCGACGTGCGCGGCATCGCGCTCACACGCTTTACCAGCGCGGACGTGGTGCGGCATCCGCTGGTCGCGCGAATTGTGGAGGCGTACGATGCGCATTCGCAGAAAACCGCCAGTCCGGCGGATTCGCGCTAATCGCCCGCAGCCCCAACGCACGCAACGAAAGCATCACAACGAAACCGCATGAGCCGCGCCCCGAAACTGACGTTGAATCTGCAATTCCCCGCCGCCAGGACCTGGCCGGAACACAAGGCGCTTCTGCCGCGCGCCACGGTGGCCGGCTGGATCAAGGCGGCGCTCTTCGCGGACGGCGAGCTGACGGTGCGTTTCGTCGATGCCGAAGAAGGCCGTACGCTGAACCGCACCTATCGCGGCAAGGATTATTCGACCAACGTGCTGACCTTCGCGTACGCCGAATCGGAAGACGATCCGGTAACGGGCGACCTGATCCTGTGCTGCCCGGTGGTCGAGAAAGAAGCCGCGGAGCAGGGCAAGCCGCTGCTCGCGCACTACGCGCATCTGCTCGTGCACGGCACGCTCCACGCCCAAGGCTACGACCACGAAGTCGAGGAAGAAGCCGAGGAAATGGAAGCGATCGAAACGGAAATCCTCGGCAAGCTCGGCTTTCCCCATCCTTACCAGTAGGCGGCGATCACCGTCGCGTCGCCAACGTCCAACCGTTCAAACCTATCGTGAGCACCTCTTCCCCCGAAGCCGACACTCGAACGCCGTGCCCGGACTATCCGCCGGCGCTCGGCGAATCGCGGCTGCTCACGGACGAGGAACTGCGCGCGTCGCTCGAATGCACATTGCGTGACTGGGACCGCAAGAGCGACCTGTGGCTGTTCGGCTATGGTTCGCTGATCTGGAATCCCGGCCTGCCCACCGTCGAAGCCACCCGCTCGAAGGTCCACGGTTATCACCGCGGGCTCTACCTGTGGTCGCGCGTGAATCGAGGCACGCCCGAGCAGCCAGGTCTCGTGCTCGCGCTCGATCGCGGCGGCTCATGCACCGGCATCGCGTTCCGGCTCGCGGCCGAAGGCTCGATGCCGCATCTCGAAGCACTCTGGCGCCGCGAAATGGCGATGGGTTCATACCGCCCGGCGTGGCTGCCGTGCGTGCTCGCCGACGGCCGGCGCGTCGACGCGCTCGCCTTCGTGATGCGCCGCGACGTGCCGAGCTACACCGGCAAGTTGCGCGACGACATCGTCAAAACCGTATTCGGCTGTGCAAGCGGGCGCTACGGCACCACGCTTGATTACGTCAGCCGCACCGTGCATGCGCTGCGTGAAAGCGGCATGCCTGACCGCGCGCTCGAAGCGCTGCTCGAACGCTGCCGCGAGGAAAGCCGCGAAGCAGACTTAAAAGCAGCCCACAAAGCCAACCAGAAATAACCGTCGCGAACGGCGCTTTTTTTCCTGGAAACGCTTTTCCGCGCGTAATCAGTTAGGATTGACCCACGCCCGCCCTCACGGCGGAGCCGCTTTACCCCAGCTTCACTCTTCGCCCAGCCGGGCGGGACACGGTCCTGCCATGTGCCTGGTGTATCCTTAATGCTCTGCAACAGCGCGCCCAGTCTTGCCGGGCGCACTACCATGAACGACACGTATCCCAGTCGACGCCAAACCGACAAACCGCAGGAAAAACGCTCACTTCTGGAGCGTCTGACCGACTTCATCTCGCCTGAGCCCGACTCGCGCGCCGAACTTCTGGAAATACTGCAGGACGCGCACGAGCGCAACCTGATCGACGCCGACTCGCTGTCGATGATCGAAGGTGTGTTCCAGGTGTCCGAACTCAGCGCGCGCGACATCATGGTGCCGCGGGCGCAAATGGACGCGATCAACATCGCGGACAATCCCGCCGAATTCATCCCTTACGTGCTGGAAAAAGCGCACTCGCGCTATCCGGTGTTCGAGGGCAACCGCGACAACATCATCGGCGTGCTGCTGGCCAAAGACCTGCTGCGCTACTACGCCGAAGAAGAGTTCGATGTGCGTGGCATGCTGCGCCCCGCTGTGTTCATCCCCGAATCGAAGCGCCTGAATGTGCTGCTGCATGACTTCCGTGTGAATCGCAATCACCTCGCGGTGGTGGTCGACGAATACGGCGGCGTGGCCGGCCTGATCACGATCGAAGACGTGCTGGAACAGATTGTCGGTGATATTGAAGACGAATACGATTTCGACGAGGAAAGCGGCAATATCATCGCCTCGCCGGACGGCCGTTTCCGCGTGCGCGCGCTGACCGAAATCGAACAGTTCAACGAGGCCTTCGGCACGCATTACTCGGACGACGAAGTCGACACAATCGGCGGACTCGTCACGCATCACTTCGGACGGGTGCCGCATCGTGGCGAAAAAGTCCGCCTCGACGATCTGATCTTCGAGATTCTGCGCGGCGACGCCCGCCAGATTCACATGCTGCTGGTGCGCCGCGATCCGCTCGCCGGCCAGCGCGAGCGCGAAGCGCAGCACGTGCAGACCTGAGCCCGTTGCGGCCGGTTCTCGCTTCGCTTCTTCAACTCGCTTTTCGACCTGCTTTTCAACCTTTCAAGCCGACCGCGCAACGATGGCCGACCCGATGACTTCCCGTTCGCGCCGCGGCGTGAGCGCTTCTGATGCCCAGCAAACGCGCGGGCGCACGCTGCCGCGCTGGCACTACCTCGTCGCGCTGGCCGCGGGCGCGGCCAATACGCTCTCGTTCGCGCCGACGCCGCATGGTGGCTGGCTCGAACTCGCGATCTTCGCATTCTTCTTCGCCTGGCTCACACGCGCCACCGGCTGGAAAAGCGCGGCGCTGACGGGCGGCGCGTTCGGCTTCGGTAATTTCGTGACCGGCGTGTGGTGGCTCTACGTCAGCATGCATTTCTACGGCGGCATGGCGGCGCCGCTCGCCGGCGCGGCCGTCGTGCTGTTCTCGCTGTATCTGGCGGTTTATCCGGCGCTGGCAGCGGGCGTCTGGTCGTTCTGCGCCGGTCATGCGCGCAATGGCGCCGCCATCGACGACACACCGTTTTCGCCGACATGGCACGGCGCGCTGGCGTTCGCGAGCGCGTGGGCGATCGGCGAATGGTTGCGCGGCACGGTGTTCACGGGCTTTCCGTGGCTCGCGAGCGGTTATGCTCAAGTAGACGGCCCGTTCGCCGGCTTTGCGCCGGTGGCGGGCGTGTATGGCGTCGGCTGGATGCTGGCGCTGGTGGCCGCGCTGATCGTGCAGGCGCTGCTGCCGTTGCTGTCCTCACGCAAGCCGCGTCGCGAAGGCGAGGCCAGCAGCAATGGCACAAAGCCCAGCGTAGCGCGCGTCGCCGTGCCGGCCGCATTCGCACTGGCGTTGATCGCCGCCGGCCTGCTGCTGCCGCTCGTGCAATGGACCGTGCCGGCCAACGCGCCGCTGACCGTGCGCCTGCTGCAAGGCAACGTCAAACAGGAAATGAAGTTCGAGGAATCCGGTATGCGCGCCGCGATCGATCAGTATCAGCAGATGATCACCTCGAAGCCGGCCGATCTGATCGTCACGCCGGAAACTGCCATTCCGGTGCTCGCGCAGCAATTGCCGGCGCCGTTCGCCTCGGCGGTGCGCAACTTCTCGGACTCGACCGGCAGCGCGATTCTGTTCGGCGCGATCGGCGGCACCATCACGCCGGAAGGCCAGGTGATCGACTATACGAACAGCCTGTTCGGCGTCACGCCCGGCACGCGCGACGTGTATCGCTACGACAAGCACCATCTCGTGCCATTCGGCGAATTCGTGCCGTGGGGCTTCCGCTGGTTCGTCAACCTGATGAGCATTCCGCTCGGCGATTTCTTCCGTGGCGCGCCGGTGCAGAAGCCGTTCATCGTGCATAACCAGCCGGTCGCCGTGGACATCTGCTACGAGGACATTTTTGGCGAAGAGATTGCGCGGACCATCCGCGAAAGCGATACGCCCGCCGGCGTGCTGGTCAATTCGACCAATCTGGCCTGGTTCGGCGACACGATCGCGCTCGACCAGCACCTGCAGATCGCGCGCATGCGCTCGCTGGAAACCGGCCGCCCGATGCTGCGCGCGACCAACACCGGCATGACGGCCGCGATCGATGCGAACGGCAAGGTGCTCGGGCGCCTGACGCCGTACACGATCGGCTCGCTCGACGTCACCGTGCAAGGCACCGCAGGCAGCACGCCTTACATCACGAGCGGCAATAACACCGTGCTGGCGGTTTCGTTGCTGCTGCTGGCGTTCGGCTTTGCGTTCGGTCCCGGTATTACGCGGCGCCGTAATGGTCAGCAATAAGCGGAGATAAAGCGCGTTAATTCCATGTGCCGCTTTTCGATTAGCGGCGCACACCAATCAAGCCCCCAAAAACGCAGCAACAAAGACCGCGCGCAAACGTGAGCTTTAATTCACGCTTCTGGAAGCTTGAATGACATCGTTCTGCAAACAATCCGCCGTCTATTCAATCAGACGGCACCGTATCAATGAACGACTGACGCAGCGAGAGCTTCTGGAAATGCTTGTCCAGATTCGGATACGGTTCGCGCCAGTTCAATTCCGGCATGCGGAAATCCAGATAACCCAATGCGCAACCCATCGCGATATCGGCGAGCGTGTAGTGATTGCCCGCGCACCATGTCTTGCTGCCCAATCCCTGCGCCATTGCGATCAGGGCTTCGTCGATCTTGCGCTGCTGGCGCGCGACCCACGCGTCGACGCGCTGCTCCGGCGCGCGCTGCGTGCCTTCGAGGCGAATCAGCACCGCCGCGTCCAGCACGCCGTCGGCGAGCGCTTCCCAGCAGCGCACCTCGACGCGCTCGCGTCCTGACTGCGGAATCAGCTTGCCGACCGGCGAGAGCGTATCCACGTATTCACAGATCACCCGCGAGTCGAACACCGCTTCGCCATCTTCCATCACGAGGCACGGCACTTTGCCGAGCGGATTGAAGGTGTGAATGCGGGTGTCCGGCGCCCAGACATTCTCGGGCACCAGTTCGTAGTCGATCTTCTTGTCGGCCAGCACGATCCGCGCTTTACGCACGAAGGGACTAGCGAGCGAACCGATGAGTTTCATCATTACCATCTGCCTTTTTCTGAATCCGGCGAAAGTATAAGTGCTCTGCGCCGTTCACGAGCGTTCAGAAGCGTCACGCCGGCGCTTCGCGAGCCGCACGGGGACTCGCTGTGGACGGATTGCAACAGCGCCGCGGACGCGTTTGCCGCCACTTACGCCAGTATCCCGCGCAAAATAACTCCGCGCATGGGCGCTACAATCGCACGATGAACCAGCTGACCGAACCCACCATCGCCATCGACGTCTACCGCACGCGCCGTGAGCGCGTACTCGCCGCGCTGCGGGCAGCGGGTGGCGGCGTCGCCATCGTCCCCACCGCGCCGGAGGCGTTGCGCAACCGGGACGCGGATTATCCTTATCGGCATGACAGCTACTTCTACTACCTGACCGGTTTCACCGAACCCGAAGCGTTGCTGGTGCTCGACGCCAGCGCCGCGCCCGGCGAGCCGGCTTCGGTGCTGTTTTGCCGCGAGAAAAACCTCGAACGCGAAACGTGGGAAGGTTTCCGCTTCGGCCCGGACGGCGCGCGTGCGGCCTTCGGTTTCGACGCCGCATTCGCCATCGGCGAAATCGACACGCAATTGCCGCGTCTGCTCGCCGACAAGCCGTCGCTGCATTACGCGCTCGGCGCCTCGGCACAACTGGACGAACGGGTGCGCGGCTGGCTCGACGCGGTGCGGGCGCAAAGCCGTGGCGGTGTCGCCGCGCCCGCGACCGCGCGCGATCTCATCCCGTTGCTCGACGAGATGCGGCTCATTAAAGACGATCACGAACTCGCCATCATGCGCCGGGCCGGGCAGATTTCCGCCCAGGCGCATCGTCGCGCCATGGCCGCGTGCCATCCGGGCGTGCGCGAGTACGAACTCGAAGCCGAACTGCTCTACACGTTCCGCAAGTTCGGCGCGCAGGCGCCGGCTTACACGTCGATCGTCGCGGCGGGCGCGAACGCCTGCGTGCTGCACTACCCGGCCGGCAACGCGATTGCCGGGGACGGCGACCTGATCCTGATCGACGCAGCCTGCGAACTCGACGGCTACGCCTCCGACATCACCCGCACCTTTCCCGCGAGCGGCCGCTTCACGCCGGCGCAACGCGAGCTGTACGACATCGTGCTGGCCGCGCAGCAGGCCGCGATCGACGTGACCCGCGCCGGCGCCACCTTCGACGACCCGCACCAGGCCGCCGTGCGCGTGCTATCGCAGGGCTTGCTCGACACCGGCATCATCGAACGCGCGAAATTCGCCTCGGTCGAGGACGTGATCGCCGAGCGCGCCTACGCGCCTTTTTATATGCACCGCACCGGCCACTGGCTCGGCATGGACGTGCACGACGTCGGCGACTACCGCGAACGCGGCGCGCCGCGCGATGAAGCGGGCGCGCTGCCGTGGCGCACGTTGCAGCCGTCGATGACGCTAACCATCGAGCCCGGCCTGTATATCCGCCCGACCGAAGGCGTGCCCGAACGCTACTGGAACATCGGCATCCGCATCGAGGACGACGCGATTGTCACGCCGACCGGTTGCGAACTGATGACGCGCGACGTGCCGGTCGCCGCCGACGAGATCGAGTCACTGATGCAGGAAGCCCGGGCGGCCCACGAAACAAGGAAGTAACACGCAATGAACGACGTTTCCCCGTCGACGGTGATCCTGAAGCCCGCCAAGGCCGGCCATCCGTTCGATTTCGACGTGACGATCGTCGGCGCCGGTCCGGTCGGGCTGGCGCTGGCCGGCTGGCTGGCGCGCCGCAGCGCGACGCGGGCGCTGAAGATTGCGCTCGTCGACGCGCGCGAGCCGGAAGATTCGATCGCCGATCCGCGCGCCATCGCCGTGTCGCACGGCAGCCGGATGATCCTGGAACCGCTGCGCTGGCCCGCCGATGCCACCGCCATCCAGCGCATCCACGTGTCGCAGCGCGGCCACTTCGGCCGCACGCTGATCGATCACAGCGAGCATGGTTTGCCGGCGCTCGGCTATGTGCTGCGCTATGGCTCGATCGTGCACGGTCTCGCCGAGGCGGTGCACGCGACCTCGGTGCACTGGTTCCGCTCCACTTCGGCTGCGGCGCCGACACAGGAACTCGACGGCGTCACGCTGCCGATCGAAACCGCGGGCGTCACGCGTCAGTTGCGCACACGCATTCTGGTGAATGCCGAAGGCGGTCTGTTCGGTGATCAGAAGTCGTCAGGTCAAGTCGCGGGCAAACGCGCCGCCAAAGGCGCCAGCACGAGTGCGGACCGGCAAGTCGGCCACGGCGCCGACGACGGGAATGCCGACAGCCAAGCCGCCAACAGCGCGGCGAAAAGCGCTGATCAGCAAGCCGGCCGGGACGGCGACGCCGCACGGCGCGCTGGCAGAGGCCTCGCCGAAACCGGCACGCGCGACTATGGACAGACCGCACTCGTCGGCACCGTGACCGTGTCCGCACCGCAACCCCATGTGGCGTGGGAGCGCTTCACGTCGCAGGGCCCGATCGCGTTGCTGCCGATGGGCGGCGTACGCGGCGCCGACTACGCGCTCGTCTGGTGCTGCGCGCCCGAGGAGGCCGCACGCCGCGCACAACTCTCCGACGAAGCGTTCCTGCGCGAACTCGGCGCCGCATTCGGCGACCGCATGGGCCGCTTCACGCACATCAAGGGGCGCGCGTCGTTCCCGTTGGGACTGAACGCGGTGGAAACGCTGGTGAATGGCCACGTCGTCGCGATCGGCAACGCGGCGCAGACGCTGCATCCGGTGGCAGGTCAGGGACTGAACCTGGGTCTGCGCGACGCGCACGCGCTCGCCGACGCCTTGTCGGCGGAAGGTCCGACCCCGCTCGCACTGGCCACCTTCGCGCAACGCCGCGCGCTCGACCGGCGCATGACGATCGGCGCCACCGACACGCTCGCGCGCCTCTTCACCGTCGACTTCGCGCCGCTCGCGGTCATGCGCGGCCTGGCCCTCACCGCGCTCGAATTCCTGCCGCCGGTGAAGACCGCGCTGGCACGGCAAATGATGTTCGGACAGCGCCGCTAGGCGAGCCGCCCGCTCGCGCCGCACGGCCTTTTTGCTTCGCGCGGAAGGCGTCGTGCGGGCCGCGCCGGTTCTATGAATCGGCGCACTTTCATAGAAGATTTAATGGGTTACGACAGGCACATGTCGGGTGCCGGCTATCCGTTAACGCTAAAATAGCGGTTTTCTCTCGCATTTCGCGAACGCTCCGATTGACAGAAATTGAGCAATCGGCCGCGCGCGCGTCCACCGCGTCTCACGTTATGCCCACTCTCGGCTCCCACAATCTGCGTAATAACCTGTTCGTCGCGCCTATGGCCGGCGTGACCGACCGGCCGTTCCGGCAACTGTGCAAACGGCTGGGCGCGGGCTATGCGGTGTCGGAAATGGTCGCCTCGAACGCGCAGCTGTGGAAGAGCGAGAAGACCATGCGCCGCGCCAACCACGCGGGCGAGGTCGAGCCGATTGCCGTGCAGATCGCCGGCGCCGATCCGGCCATGATGGCCGAAGCGGCTCGCTACAACGTGGCGAACGGCGCGCAGATCATCGACATCAACATGGGCTGCCCGGCCAAGAAGGTGTGCAACGTGGCGGCGGGTTCGGCTTTGTTGCAGAACGAGCCGCTGGTGCAGCGCATCGTCGAGGCGGTGGTGGGCGCTGTTGGCGTCGGGCCCGACGCGGTGCCCGTCACGCTCAAGATCCGCACGGGCTGGGATCGCGAGAACAAGAATGCGCTGAACGTCGCGCGTCTGGCCGAATCGGCCGGCATTTCCATGCTGACCGTGCATGGCCGCACGCGCGCCGACCTGTATCACGGCGACGCTGAATACGAAACCATCGCCGCGGTGAAAGCGGCGGTGCGCATTCCGGTGGTCGCCAACGGCGACATTACCTCGCCGCACAAGGCACGCGAGGTGTTGGCCGCCACCGGCGCGGACGCCATCATGATCGGCCGCGCGGCGCAGGGGCGCCCGTGGCTGTTCCGCGAGATCGAGTATTTCCTGCAAACGGGCGAGTTGCTGCCGCCGCCGCGCATCGACGAAATCCAGCAGGTGATGAACGAGCATCTGGAAGACCACTACGCGTTCTACGGGGAATTTACCGGTGTCCGCACTGCGCGTAAGCACATCGGCTGGTACACTCGCGGCCTTTCTGGCGCCAACGTGTTCCGGCATCGCATGAATACGCTGGACACCACGCGCGAACAACTCCTCGCCGTCAACGAATTCTTCGACGCCCAAAAGGCGATCTCAGACCGTCTCGTCTACGTCGACGAGACGCTCAACGAAAACGGCGAGCCGGACCATACCGACCGACTAGCAGCATGAGCAAGAACAATATCGAACAATCTGTCCGCGACAGCCTGGGGATGTATTTCCAGGATCTCGACGGCTCCAATCCGCACGACGTCTACGACATGGTGATTTCCTGCGTAGAAAAACCTCTGCTCGAAGTGGTGCTCGAGCAGGCCGGCGGCAACCAGTCGCTGGCCGCCGAGTATCTCGGCATCAACCGCAATACGCTGCGCAAGAAGCTGCAACAGCACGGTTTGTTGTAGTTTTTCGGCGCCCTGCCACGTTTCCCTTCGGCTTTTCGTCTTCATCATGATCAAGCAAGCGCTCATCTCCGTTTCCGACAAGTCCGGCATCGTCGACTTCGCCAAGTCGCTGTCGGACCTCGGCGTCAAGATCCTGTCGACCGGCGGCACCGCGAAACTGCTCGCGGACGCGGGCCTCTCCGTCACCGAAGTCGCCGATTACACGGGCTTCCCGGAAATGCTGGACGGGCGCGTGAAAACGCTGCATCCGAAGGTGCACGGCGGCATTCTTGCGCGCCGCGACCTGCCGGAACACATGGCAGCGCTTGAAAAGCACGACATTCCGACTATCGACCTGCTGGTCGTGAATCTGTACCCGTTCGTGCAGACCGTGTCGAAAGAAGAATGCTCGCTGGAAGACGCGATCGAGAACATCGACATCGGCGGCCCGACCATGCTGCGTTCGGCCGCGAAGAACCATCGCGACGTGACGGTGGTGGTCGATCCGGCCGACTACGCGGTCGTGCTCGACGAGATGCGCGCGAACAGCAATGCCGTGTCGTACAAGACGAACTTCCGCCTCGCCACCAAGGTGTTCGCGCACACCGCGCAGTACGACGGCGCGATCACGAACTACCTGACGAGCCTGACCGACGAGTTGCAACACGCGTCGCGCAACGCTTATCCGGCGACGTTCAACCTGGCGTTCGACAAGGTGCAGGACCTGCGCTACGGCGAAAACCCGCATCAGAGCGCGGCGTTCTACCGCGACCTGTCGGTACCGGCCGGCGCACTGGCGAACTACAATCAGTTGCAAGGCAAGGAACTGTCGTACAACAACATCGCGGATTCCGACGCAGCGTGGGAATGCGTGAAGACCTTTGACGTGCCGGCCTGCGTGATCGTCAAGCACGCGAACCCGTGCGGCGTGGCAGTTGGCGCGGATGCCAACGAAGCGTACGCGAAGGCGTTCCAGACCGACCCGACCTCCGCGTTCGGCGGCATCATCGCGTTCAACCGCGAAGTGGACGAAGCGGCGGCGCAAGCCGTGGCGAAGCAGTTCGTCGAAGTGCTGATCGCGCCGTCGTTCAGCGCCGAAGCGCGCCAGGTGTTCGCGGCCAAGCAGAATGTGCGTCTGCTGGAAATCGCGCTGGGCGAAGGCCATAACGCATTCGATCTGAAGCGCGTGGGCGGCGGCCTGCTGGTGCAGTCGCTGGACTCGAAGAACGTGCAGCCGCGTGAATTGCGCGTAGTCACGAAGCGTCATCCCACGCCGAAGGAAATGAACGATCTGCTGTTCGCATGGCGCGTGGCGAAGTACGTGAAGTCGAACGCCATCGTGTTCTGCGGCAATGGCATGACGCTCGGCGTCGGCGCGGGCCAGATGAGCCGCGTGGACTCGGCGCGCATCGCCAGCATCAAGGCGCAGAACGCCGGTTTGACGCTGGCCGGTTCGGCGGTGGCGTCGGACGCGTTCTTCCCGTTCCGCGACGGCCTCGACGTGGTGGTGGCGGCAGGCGCGACCTGCGTGATCCAGCCGGGCGGCTCGATGCGCGATGATGAAGTCGTCAGCGCGGCGGATGAGCACAATATCGCGATGGTGCTGACTGGGGTGCGGCACTTCCGGCATTGATTTGGGTTTTGGCAGCGGCGCGTGTTTCCTGGTGAAACCGGGTTGCTGGTGAGGTTTGAGATTTAGAGAAACGGCCGGGCGGAATTTTCCGCCAGGCCGTTTTCATTGGTGCGGCGCGTGTTCCGCGTGTTCCGCGTGTTCCGCGTGTTCCGCGTGTTCCGCGTGTTCCGCGTGTTCCGCGTGTTCCGCGTGTTCCGCGTGTTCCGCTTGTGCCGCTTGTGCCGCTTGTGCCGCTTGTGCCGCTTGTGCCGGCTGTGCTGCGCTTCACGCGTCGCTCAGTTGTCCGGTTCCTTTCTCGCGTAGCCTCCGCTCACGTCCGGGTGCTGGCTGATATAAGTGCTGAGCCCCTGCCCACTCCGCGCGAGACGCTTGAGCGCGGCGACGTGCCGTGCGCCGACGCTCGCCTTGGTGTACCAATACACCACGCCGGTCCTGAAGCGGACTGCGACGAAGTCGTCGCCGATTTCATAAGCCTCGACGCCCGAGTCGCCGCTGAGATTCCGATAGCGCTCCATGTGCGAATGCCTCCTTGCAGCGCACCCAGCAGTTTTTATTCCGCCGAGAGCGCCGCGCGCCGACCGCCACGCGGCGCGCGTGTTGTAGTATCGCTAGCACCTGGTTTTTACCGCATTTGCGGCACCTCATGAGAATTCTCGGCATCGACCCCGGCCTGCGCGTGACCGGCTTCGGCGTGATCGACCAAAGCGGCCACACGCTCAGCTATGTCGCGAGCGGCGTCATCAAAACCGCCGACGCCGATCTGCCGTCGCGCCTCGGCACCATCTTCGAAGGCATCTCCACATTGATCCGTCAGCATTCGCCGGATCAGTCGGCGATTGAAAAAGTGTTCGTCAACGTGAACCCGCAATCTACCTTGCTGCTCGGCCAGGCACGCGGCGCGGCAATCTGCGGACTGGTCGCGGGTGGCGTGCCGGTCGCCGAGTATACGGCCCTGCAATTGAAGCAGGCCGTGGTGGGTTACGGCCGCGCAACCAAGGAGCAGATGCAACAGATGGTGGTGCGCCTGCTCAATCTATCCGGCGTACCCGGCACCGACGCCGCCGACGCGCTCGGCATGGCGATCTGCCACGCGCACGGCGGCACGACGCTGAGCACGTTGGGTGGCATCGCGCCTTCGCTGGCGAAGAAGGGGCTGCGCGTGAGGCGTGGACGTCTGGTCGGATAGTGCGGTAAACGCGGCGCGTTGGCCGACTTCGCGCCGCGCACACGTGGCTCACGGCTCACGGCTCACGGCTCACGGCTCACGGCTCACGGCTCACGGCTCACGGCTCACGGCTCACGGCTCACGCAAGATGGTACGCAACGGCATAGCGCCGCGCAGCCGCCAGGTTCAATTCCGATTAGCCAGCGCAAGACGGCAGGCCAATCCCGCGAACACCGTCCCCAACAAATACTGCGGCACCCGCGACGGCCGCCGCCCCGCCGACAGCTTGCGGCTCAGCTTGCTCGCCATCAGGATCACCGCGCCATTCACGCAGAAGCCGATCAGGTTCAGCACGGTGGCCAGCATCATGATCTGCAACGCGACCGACCCCGCTTCGGGCCGCACGAATTGCGGGAACAGCGCGAGCACGAACAGCGCGACTTTCGGATTCAGCAAATTGGTGAAGAGGCCCTGGCGGAAAATGCGGCCAACTGGATAACGGCTCATCGACGCATTCGGCGCGAGCACCGTGCCCTGCGCACGGAACGTTTTCCAGGCGAGATAGAGCAGATACGCGGCACCGGCAAACCGAACGACGTCGTATGCCATAGGGACCGCCAGAAAGAGTTGCGACAAGCCGAACGCCGCTGCCAACGCATGACAATACGTGCCGACCAGAATACCCGCCAGCGACGCAAAGCCCGCGGAACGCCCCTGGCTCACACTGCGCGAGGCAATCAGCAACATGTCGGGGCCGGGGGTGGCGGTCAACGCGAGACACGCGCCGGCAAACAGCGCGAGAGTGGTGAGGGTCAGCATGAAAGCTCCTTCTGGGTGAGTGGAATGAGAACCCGCCAAAAGGGATCTCAGTCTATGGGGCGTCCTCGCGCGGGTCAACCGCGATTGCGCGTAACTCGCGGACCACTCGACGCTCACTCGCTGCGCTACACTCGCCCTTTCTCTCGAGATTGAATTCGCCATGATCGGTCGCATTGCCGGCGTTCTGCTGGAAAAAAACCCGCCGCATCTGCTCGTCGACTGCAACGGCGTCGGTTACGAAGTCGATGTGCCGATGAGCACGTTCTACAACCTGCCCTCCACCGGCGAACGCGTCGTATTGCTCACGCAGATGATCGTGCGCGAAGACGCGCATCTGCTGTACGGCTTCGGCACCGCCGAGGAACGCTCGACCTTCCGCGAACTGCTGAAAATTTCCGGCATCGGCGCCCGCATGGCGTTGGCGGTGCTGTCGGGCATGAGCGTGCATGAGCTCGCGCAGACCGTCACGATGCAGGACGCGGCGCGGCTGACGCGCGTGCCGGGCATCGGCAAGAAGACGGCGGAGCGCTTGCTCCTCGAACTGAAGGGCAAGATCGGCGCCGACCTGGGCGCGATGGCGGGCGCGGCGTCGGCATCCGACCACGCCTCCGATATTCTGAACGCACTGCTCGCATTGGGTTACTCCGAAAAAGAAGCGCTGGCGGCCGTCAAAAACGTGCCGGCCGGAACCGGTGTTTCCGAGGGCATCAAGCTCGCGTTGAAGGCGCTGTCCAAGGGCTGACTCGCGGCCCTCGGGTTCGACATGCATGCGATAGTTAAAGCTTCGCACACGCCTGCGCGCCGCGCACCCTGGCCATTCGGCCGAGTTTCGCGGCGGGCGGCTCGCGGTACAATGAACGCATGATCGAAACCGACAAACTCGCCGCCGAGCGCATCATCGCGGCCACGCCCGTCTCGCCGAACGAAGAAGCGTTCGAGCGCGCGTTGCGCCCGCGCCAGCTCGAAGAATATGTCGGGCAGGAAAAAGTACGCGGCCAGCTGGAAATCTTTATCGAGGCCGCCAAGCGCCGTTCCGAATCGCTCGACCACGTCTTGCTGTTCGGGCCGCCGGGTCTCGGCAAAACCACGCTCGCGCACATCATCGCGCGGGAAATGGGTGTCAATCTGCGGCAAACGTCCGGACCGGTGCTGGAACGCGCCGGCGACCTCGCCGCGCTGCTCACCAATCTCGAAGCCAACGACGTGCTGTTCATCGACGAAATCCACCGGCTCTCGCCGGTCGTCGAAGAAATTCTGTACCCGGCGTTGGAGGATTATCAGATCGACATCATGATCGGCGAAGGGCCGGCCGCGCGCAGCGTGAAGCTGGACCTGCAACCGTTCACGCTGGTCGGCGCGACCACGCGCGCGGGCATGCTGACCAACCCGCTGCGCGACCGCTTCGGCATCGTGGCGCGGCTCGAGTTTTATAACGCCGAGGAACTGGCGCGCATCGTCACGCGTTCGGCGGCGCTGCTCCATGCGCAGATCCATCCAGACGGCGCGTTCGAGATCGCCAAGCGCGCGCGCGGCACGCCGCGGATCGCGAACCGCTTGCTGCGGCGCGTGCGCGACTTCGCCGAAGTGAAGGCCGACGGCAATATCACCGCGCAAGTGGCCGATGCCGCGCTCAAGATGCTCGACGTCGATGCAGTCGGCTTCGACCTGATGGACCGCAAGCTGCTCGAAGCGATCCTGCACAAGTTCGACGGCGGCCCGGTCGGCGTCGACAATCTGGCCGCGGCGATCGGCGAAGAGCGCGACACGATTGAAGACGTGCTCGAGCCGTATCTGATCCAGCAAGGCTTCCTGCAACGCACGCCGCGCGGCCGCGTCGCCACGTTGCTCACGTACCGGCATTTTGGCCTTGCCGCGCCCGACTCGTCGAGCGGCCTGCCCGGTCTGTGGGATTCGGCCGCGACCTGAGCCGATACACGTCACGTCGCGCGAGACCGAACCAGGATGTCCGACCAAACCAGCCAGCCCAACTCCTCCAGCGGTCTCTCGCAATTTCTCACCGGCAGGCTCCGCTCGAAACTGGCCGCCGGCGTCACGCATCTGACAAGCGGCAGCGGTCCCACGCTCGACTACTTGTCGCCTCCGGGCGACCCCGGCCTGTTCGGGCCGGACTCCGTTTGCTGGAAAGTCCACGCCGATTTCACATCGATGATGACGGGCGGTATCAGCGCGCTATTGCTGCAGGCGTTGCACCCGCTGGCGCTCGCCGGCGTGTGGGACCATTCGACGTTTCGCGTCGACATTCTTGGCCGCCTGCGCCGCACCGCGACTTTTATCGCGGGCACGACCTACGGAAGCCGGCACGACGCGCTGGCGCTGGTCGAACGTGTGAAGCGCATTCATCTCGGCGTCAGCGGCGTCGCGCCTGACGGCCGGCCGTATCGCGCGAGCGAACCCGCGCTGTTGACGTGGGTGCATGTCGCCGAAGTGTCGAGCTTTATGATCGCGCACTTGCGCTATGTGAATCCGTCGCTGCCGGTTGCCGCACAGGATCAATACTTCGCGGAAACCGCGCGCATTGCCGAGATGCTCGGCGCATCGGACATTCCGCGCTCGCGAGCTGAGATCGACGCTTACCTGCTCGCGATGCAGCCCGGGCTTGTGGCCAGCGAGCGCACGCGCGAAGTCGTGAGGGTTCTGATGAGCGCGCCCGCCCCGAGCCTATCGATGCGGCCTGCCGGCGTGTTGATGTTCAACGCAGGCGTCGATCTGCTGCCCGATTGGGCACAGGCGATGTTGGGATTTCAGCGCTACGCGGCCCTTCGCCGTGCGGTGGCGAGGCCTGGTGTGCGTCTGGTCGCGCCGGTCATTCGCTGGGCGCTGGTGAACGGCGTGTCAAAAAGGGCGCGCCGTCGCGTGGCTGCGGGCGTACGCGAGCCGGAGTAATGCGGCGGCGCTCGCGCGAACGGTCCGAGTCAGACGCGCAAACCCGTGCCGCACTATCGGCCCGCGCCAATCAACGCCCCGCCTCCGGCACCTTCTTGAAACTGTCGTCGGCACTCGGCGCATCGAGGTGCGAGACGTCCGCCCACGACACGATCGTTGCCTTGCCATTGTCGAAATCCACCGTGTTCACGCTCGAGTTCAGGAGCGGATAGTCACGCGGCGCATCGAGCGGCAGACCACAGGCAAAACGTCGCACGCAATCAAGCACGCCGCCATGCGCGACGCAGGCAATCCGCCCACCAGGATGCGCGGCGACCAGCGGTTCGATCGCGTGCAGCACGCGATGGTAGAGCGTGCGTTGCGACTCGCCCTCCGGCGGCGCGAAGCCCGCGTCGCGCGTTTGCCAGTGTGCATATTCATCGGGGAACCGCAGGGCGATCTCGTCGCTATCGTGGCCCTGGAACGCTCCGTATGAACGCTCGCGCAGACCTTCGCGCAACTGCAGCGGCAAGCCGAGCGCGTCGGCGATCGGCTGCGCGGTTTGCTGCGCGCGTTGCAGATCGCTCGAATAGATCGCGTCGAGCCGCGCGCCCTGCTTCGCCTCGTCGGCCATGCGGCGTGCAAGGCGCTGCGCTTGTGCCAACCCCGTCGTAGCAAGCGGAATGTCGATGTGACCTTGAATGCGCTTGATGCGATTCCAGTCGGTCTCGCCGTGCCGGATGAACAGAATCTGCGTGGTCATGGAATGAAAGTGGGCGCCATTAGCCGGTTATGCCGAACCGCTATTGTCGCAAAAGCGGCTGGAGATGGAGGCGCGCGCCATGGCGCGCATTTAAGGACAAGGTTCAGGCGTTCGTTTGCAGCCAGAACGTAACCGGCCCGTCGTTGACGAGCGACACCTGCATGTCCGCGCCGAATTCTCCGGTCTCGACGATCGGATGCCTGGCCCGCGCTTCCATCACGAAGTAATCGAAGAGGCGCTTGCCTTCATCGGGCGGCGCGGCCGGCGTAAAGCTCGGACGCAGGCCGCTGTTGGTGTCCGCGGCCAGCGTGAATTGCGACACGAGCAGCAAGCCGCCTGCGCGCCCGGTGCCGTCGAGATTTTGCACGGAGAGATTCATCTTGCCGGCGGCATCGCTGAAGACGCGATAGCCGAGCACTTTGGCCAGCAGCCGGTCGGCGGCCGCCGCTGTGTCGCCGCGTTCGGCGCAGACGAGCGCGAGCAGGCCCGCTTCGATCGAGCCGGTCACGCGGTCCGCCACGCGCACTTCCGCGCGCCGCACGCGTTGGATCAGCGCGATCATCCGCGCGACTCCGGATGCGCCGTTCGGCTCATCAGCATCAGGCCGTCAGCGTCACGCGTGCAAAACGGCGCTTGCCGACCTGCACGACGTACTCGCCGGCTTCGACTTTCAGACCCTTGTCGGACACGGTCGCGCCGTCGATCTTCACGCCGCCCTGCTCGATGTTGCGCAGCGCTTCGCTCGTCGACGGCACGAGATTGGCCTGTTTGAGCAACTGCCCGATTGCGAGTGGTGCGCCCGCGAGCGTCACAGTCGGAATATCGTCCGGCACGCCGCCCTTCGCGCGATGGTTGAAGTCATCCAGCGCGCGCTCCGCATCAGCTTGCGAATGAAAGCGCGCGACGATTTCCTGGCCGAGCATCACCTTGAAATCGCGCGGATTGCGGCCCGCTTCGATTTCCTTTTTGAAGCCGGCGATTTCGTCCATGGGACGGAACGACAGCAGTTCGAAGTAACGCCACATCAGCACGTCGGAAATGCTCATCAGCTTGCCGAACATGTCGGTCGGCTTTTCGCTGATGCCGATGTAGTTGTTCTTCGACTTCGACATCTTCTCGACGCCGTCCAGCCCTTCGAGCAGCGGCATCGTCAAAATGCACTGCTGTTCCTGGCCGTATTGCTTCTGCAACTCGCGGCCCACCAGCAGGTTGAACTTCTGGTCCGTGCCGCCGAGTTCGAGGTCCGCGTTCAGCGCGACCGAGTCGTAGCCTTGCATCAGCGGGTACAGGAGCTCGTGGATCGAGATCGGCACGCCACCCTGAAAACGCTTGGTGAAATCTTCGCGCTCGAGAATCCGCGCCACCGTGTAGCGCGACGCGAGCTTGATCATGCCGTCGGCGCCGAGCGGCATCGACCATTCGCTGTTGTAGCGGATCTCGGTCTTGTCGCGATCGAGCACCAGCGCGGCCTGTTCGAAATACGTCTTCGCGTTCGATTCGATCTGCTCGCGCGTCAGCGGCGGCCGCGTGGCGTTACGGCCCGACGGATCGCCGATCAGCGACGTGAAATCGCCGATCAGGAAAATCACGGTGTGACCGAGATCCTGCAACTGGCGCATCTTGTTCAACACGACCGTGTGGCCGATGTGAATGTCCGGCGCGGTCGGATCGAGCCCGAGTTTGATACGCAGCGGCTTGCCGGTCGCCGCGCTCTTTGCGAGTTTTTGCGCGAATTCGTCTTCGATCAGCAGTTCGTCGACACCGCGCTTGGTGACCGCGAGCGCGTGACGGACTTCGTCGGTGATCGGAAAGGCAGGGCTGGGCTTGGTGGACTCGGTGCTCATGCTGGAAACGTGAAGTCGCGAAAAAAGGAGATTGTCCCATAGATGCGCGCCGCCGCGCCCACTGACGCAGCCACACGCGCCCTGCCGACGCACGATTTCCGCGTTCGGCGGCCTGCTGCAGGTATCGCGACGCTTATATTCGGCCGCGCTTCGCCCGATAATCTGCTACAACGGTTCGCAACGAACCATCGAGAGGAGCAGCAACGTGGCGCAAGACCCCGCAGACGGCGTCTACTTTGGATTGATGTCCGGCACCAGCATGGATGGCGTGGACGGCGTGGCCGTCAGGTTTGCGCAAGGGAAGCCGCCGGTGGTGCTGGCCGAGGCGTTTGTCGGCTTTGCCGCGGGCCTGCGCGACGCATTGTTCGCGCTCCAGCAACCCGGTGACAACGAGATCGAGCGCGAGGCGCTGGCCGCCAATGCGCTCGCCACGCGTTACGCGGTGTGCTGCCACGAACTGCTGCACGGCAGCCGCATACCGGCTGCGGAGGTGCGCGCGATCGGCGTGCATGGGCAGACGGTGCGGCATCGGCCGGAAAAAGGTTATACGCGGCAGATCAACAACCCCGCGCTGCTCGCGGAAATGATGCATATCGACGTGATCGCCGATTTTCGCAGCCGCGATGTCGCGGCTGGCGGCCAAGGCGCACCGCTCGTGCCGGCTTTTCATGCCACCGTGTTCGGCGCGAAAAACGAAACGCGCGTGGTCTGCAACCTTGGCGGGATCAGCAATATCACGATCCTGAACGCGACCGGCAGCGTGCGTGGCTTCGACTGCGGGCCGGCCAACGCGCTCCTCGACGAGTGGGCGCAGCGCCATCTCGGCAAACCTTTCGACGAGAACGGCCATTTCGCGGCGGGCGGCCAGGTGGATCGCACGCTGCTCAACGCCTTGCTCGATGAGCCCTTTTTCGCCCAGCAGCCGCCGAAGAGCACCGGCCGCGATCTGTTCAATGCGGAATGGCTCGACGCGAAGCTTCAGCCGTTCGCCGGGCTCGCCCCAGCCGACGTGCAAGCGACGCTGGTTGCGCTCACCGCGGTGACAGTCGCGCGCGAAATCGAACGGCACGCGTCGGACGCGAGAGCGGTCTATGTCTGCGGCGGCGGCGCGCGCAACCCGGAGATCCTCAAAGCGTTGCAGCAGGCGCTGGAAGACAGCGGCGTCAGCGGCGTACCCGTGATGACGACTGATGCGCTCGGCGTGCCGCCGAGCCAGGTCGAGCCGCTGGCGTTCGCCTGGCTCGCGATGCGCTGCGTGGCGCGTCTGGCGGGCAATCTGCCGGCGGTGACGGGCGCGTCGGCCGAGCGCGTGCTAGGGGCGATCTATCCGCGCTGATTACGGCGCGGGATTCCGCCGATCGCAATAAAAAACGGCGCCGAAGCGCCGTTTTTTACATGCTTCCGTTCAACCGGCCATCACACCGAGAACGACGAACCGCAACCACAAGTGGTCGTAGCGTTCGGGTTCTTGATGACGAACTGCGCGCCGTTGATGTCGTCCTTGTAGTCGATCTCAGCGCCCACCAGATACTGGTAGCTCATCGAATCGATCAGCAGCTGGACGCCGCTCTTGTTCATGACGGTGTCGTCTTCGTTGACCGCCTCGTCGAAGGTAAAACCGTACTGAAAGCCCGAGCAGCCGCCGCCCTGCACGAAAACGCGCAGTTTGAGGTCCGCATTGCCTTCTTCTTCGATCAGTTGCTTGACCTTGTCAGCCGCTGCGTCGGTAAAAACGAAGGGGGCGGGCATCTCGGTCACGGGTGTATCGGTGACTGCGTTCATTCGAACTCTCCAAAAAGCTTCTAACCGCTATTGTAGGGCTGATCTCGATATCGTGCTGAAGCCCACAAAATCAATGGGTTCTTCCTGGAAATCAATGGACGGTGCGTTCTGCCGCCACCAGCCCGGCTAAGCGGGATATCTCACCGCTTTGACGACGAGTTCGTTGCCGCAATACTGAACCGCACCGAGCCGCGAATCCATGAAAAAAGCCGCCTTCGCGAAAGCGTTGGCGGCTTTTGCAGCGCTCCGGCCCGAAAGCCGGCTCGCACCCGAAGCGATTAACGCTTCGAGAATTGCTTCCTGCGACGTGCCTTGTGGAAGCCGACCTTCTTACGTTCGACTTCACGAGCATCACGCGTGACGAAGCCAGCTTTCGACAGTTCCGGCTTCAGCGTTGCGTCGTAGTCCATCAGCGCGCGGGTGATGCCGTGGCGAACCGCACCGGCTTGACCCGTTTCACCGCCCCCCGTCACGTTGACCTTGATGTCGAACGTAACGCCGTGGTTCGTGAGTTCCAGCGGCTGACGCACGATCATCAGCGACGTTTCACGCGAGAAGTAATCGGCGATAGGCTTGCCGTTCACAACGATATCGCCCTTGCCTGCCTTGATGAAGACGCGTGCGACGGCGCTCTTGCGGCGGCCCGTGCCGTAATTCCAGTTACCGATCATGTGGGCTCCCCTTAGATCTCGAGCGCTTTCGGCTGTTGTGCCGAATGCGGATGCGTTGCTTCAGCGTAGACCTTCAGCTTCTTGATCATCGCGTAGCCGAGCGGGCCCTTCGGCAGCATGCCCTTGACCGCTTTCTCGAGCGCACGGCCCGGGAAGCGTTCTTGCATCTTGCCGAACGTCGTTTCATAGATACCGCCCGGGTAGCCCGAGTGACGGTAGTACTTCTTGTCAGTAGCCTTGTTGCCCGTGACGCGCAACTTGCCGGCGTTGATAACGATGATGAAATCACCGGTGTCGACGTGCGGAGTGAATTCAGGCTTGTGCTTGCCGCGAAGACGGTGTGCCACTTCGCTGGCGACACGCCCGAGAACCTTATCCGTCGCGTCAATCACGTACCATTCACGCGTAACCTCATGGGCTTTTGCGGAAAACGTCTTCATGATCGATCCAAAAAAATTGCTGCGCCCAATGTGTTTTTTCCTGCTTGTAGTGTGCGCATCGAGGCGCGTGCAGGCTCTCCCTGGTTCTTCCTCCGCGGGCGCGGATGCGGAAAAGCCCTGAATTATAAAGGAATTTGCTACGGCAAGTCAAAACGTACGGGAATGTGCGCGAGATTCCGCGGCAATCCGGCAGTTGGAAGCGTGATTTAGCGCCCTATCGCGCTTAAACCGGCTGGGTGCCGGCAGGACGCGGGCGAAAAAAAACCCGAACGAGCGGTTCGGGTTTAATCCACCAAAGGAGGAGGTGGAGGAGACAGAAACGATTATATGAGCCGACCTTGTGCGACGCAAGAACATTTGCAATGCGAAATGCGATTTCATAATGTGGCAACTTGGTTTTCCGGCTCAAATTCGCAAAATTTCCTTTTAAATCAAACACTAAATGACGACCGCATGATCACGCCGACAGACATCCCCTAGAGTAAAACCCCTAAATCTGTCAGGGCATTCCCGAATCGGCTGAACATGCCGCAGCGCAACACGCAAGCCGTCATCGGGCATAACTTGAGGCAAAAGTCGCCTCGGGCAGACACTCAAACACCGGGCTACAATGCCCTCTCGATAAGGCAAAAGCGCGGTGGAGCACAGCATGGAATGCAAAGTGAGCTGGATGGGGCAAGACGGGATGGCGTTTGCAGCCGAGACGGGCAGCGGCCATCTGGTGGCAATGGACGGCGCGCCTGAAGGCGGCGGCCGCAACCTCGCGCCGCGTCCGATGGAAATGGTTTTGCTCGGCACGGGCGGCTGCACCGCCTACGACGTCGTGATGATTCTGAAGAAAAGCCGTCAGGAAATCGCCGGCTGCTCGGTGACGCTGAAGGCCGAACGCGCCAGCGAAGATCCGAAGGTGTTCACCAAGATCCACTTCCACTTCACCGTGACGGGCAAGAATCTGAACCCGGCCACCGTGGAACGCGCGATCAACCTGTCACACGACAAATACTGCTCGGCGTCGATCATGATCGCCAAGACTGCTGAACTGACGCACTCGTTCGACATCGTCGCTGGCTGAATGCTGATCTGCGGCTGCGGGCTGCGGCGCGGGCCGAAAACCCGCCGCCGAACGCACGCACCAAAAGAAAATGCCGGCGTCCATCTGGACGCCGGCATTTTTTGTCAGGTGGCAAAGCAAGCCGATAAGCCGGATTCTGTGCACGCGCAACGTCCGAAGACACGACGCGCGTGGCAGCCATTCCTCTAGGCGCGCCATTGCTGACGCGCTCAAGCTTCCTACCCGCAGACGTGACAGGGGCCCCGTCCTGCATCTCGAAGATGCTAGCCTGCCTACTTGGAATTGCTCCGGGTGGAGGTTACCGTGCCGGTCTGCCTTGCAGCAGCCGCGGTGCGCTCTTACCGCACCGTTTCACCCTTACCTGATCCCGGCTTGCGCCGGGCCATCGGCGGTTTGCTTTCTGTTGCCCTGTTCCGCGTGTTGCCACGGATGGCCGTTAGCCATCACCCTGCCCTGTGGAGTCCGGACTTTCCTCGCCCTCTTTGGCCGAAACCGCGGAGGCCGCGACTGCCTGGCCTGCTTTGCTGGGGCGGATTTTAACACCTGCGGGAGCGGCAAGCCGGGGCAACGGCTGAAATAGCCGAATGGCCAAGGGATCTTGCGGCGCACTTCAGCGCGTTCAACGCGCGCGACGCCCCGCGCGAAACACAGAAGTATCGTCGTAGAACGCGGGCGATTCGTTCTCCGGCCACCAGCCCGGAATGCCCAGCACGGGCAACGGCGCAAACATGCGGCTCGTCAGCGCATCGGTGTCGAGCAGCGCAGCGGCGACGGACTCATCCAGCCAAGCGTCTCGCTTCACCGCGTCCCACTCGAAATACGCCGCCGGCACATCGATGATCCATGCATGCCCCGTGCAGGCCTTAAATGGCGCAATCAGCTTTTCCAGCAACGCATGACCGAAGCAGCGGACCTCGCAACGTGTCCCCCATGCATCTCGTCGAGCCACCAGCAGCGTGTGCCAGTCGAAGCCACGCAATGCCGCGCTCAGAGCGGGATCCGCGCAAGCGAACAGCAGTGCGTTCTCGTCGAACAAGGTCAGCGTGTCGCGCACGCCGCCGCGGGTCGGACCGACGCCCAACACGTCGATGGCCGCCGACTGCCGCGCGTTCAGCGCCGCCTTGATGCGCGGAAATGCAAACCAGATCGATGCATTGAAGAGGTCGTGCAGATTGTGGCGCGTCGGCACGCAGCCGGTCGACGCAATATGTGCCTCGTACGCCGCGCCGGGCGGCAGTTCGTCCTGCGCGATGAACGCGAGACGCTGGCCGCCGCCTGTGCTTTGCCGCATCTCGGCGGCATCGGCGTTCATTTCGGCGAGCAACGCCTCGTAGCTCGTCAGCGCGGCTTGCTGCCAGCGCTTGCCGCGTTCGGCGAATGGTGCGAACCACGGCTTGGCCCAGTCGATTGCAGCGAAGCCCGGCGGCTCCGCTTCATACGCCTGCATCTACCGCAACCTTAAACCAGCCGCCAGCCGATCGACTCGCCGCCGCGCAGCGGCACGACCGGCGTATCGCCGACCGGCAGTTCGGCCGGCAGCGTCCATTCTTCACGACGCAGCGTGACCTTCTCCGCGCTACGCGGCAGGCCATAAAAATCAGCGCCGAAAAAGCTCGCGAAACCTTCGAGCTTGTCGAGCGCGTTGGCCTTATCGAAAGCTTCCGTGTAAAGCTCCAAAGCATGCAGCGCCGTATAGCAACCCGCACAGCCGCACGCGTGCTCTTTCAGCCCCTTCGGATGCGGCGCGCTGTCCGTGCCGAGGAAGAAGCGCGGATTACCGGACGTCGCGGCCTCAACCAGCGCCACACGATGCGTCTCCCGCTTCAACACCGGCAAGCAGTAGTAATGCGGCCGAATGCCGCCCTGGAAGATCGCGTTGCGGTTGTACAGCAGGTGATGCGCCGTGATCGTCGCGCCCAGCAGTTCCGGCGCCACGCCGGCTTCGCGGATATAGTCGACCGCGTCTTTCGTTGTGATGTGCTCGAACACCACCTTCAGCGCCGGAAACGCGCGGCGCAGCGGCGTCATGACCCGGTCGATGAACACCTTCTCGCGGTCGAACAGATCGATCGACGAATCCGTCACCTCGCCGTGCACGAGCAGCGGCATGCCCACTTCCTGCATCACCTCGAGCGTCTTGGCGCACTTCATGATGTCGGTGACGCCGGCGTCCGAATTGGTCGTCGCGCCCGCCGGATAAAGCTTCACACCATGCACGAAGCCGCTTTCGCGCGCGCGGCGGATTTCGTCGGGCGGCGTGTTGTCGGTCAGGTAGAGCGTCATCAGCGGTTCGAACTTCGCGCCTTCGGGGATCGCGGCGACGATCCGCTCGCGATACGCCTGCGCCATCGCGGTGGTCGTGACTGGCGGCTTCAGGTTCGGCATGATGATCGCGCGGCCGAACTGGCGCGCGGTGTCCGGCAACACGGCGGCCAGCATCGCGCCGTCGCGGACGTGTAAGTGCCAGTCGTCCGGACGGGCGAGCGTGATGGAGTCGAGAGTAGCGTTGGAAGCGGTCATGGCGGCGGGGGACGAGATTCGACGACAAAAGCCAATCTATGCGGTCAAACCGCAAGGTTGCGGCATAAACACACGTCAATTTGCTATTTGGCGTTTCTGGCTCGGTGATATGCTTGGAAAATCATCATTGTAACGGCTCGCCCCGTTCACAGGCTTACCCGCAACATGTGCCAACTTCTCGGAATGAACTGCGCCGCGCCAACGGACGTCACGTTCTCGTTCACCGGCTTTGCGGCGCGCGGCGGCGTCACCGATCACCACGCCGACGGCTGGGGCATCGCCTTCTTTGAAGACAAAGCCTGCCGCCTGTTCATCGACCATCAATCATCGGCCACCTCGCCGATCGCCGAAATGGTCAAGCGCTACCCGATCAAATCGAAGAACACGATCGCGCATATCCGCAAGGCGACGCAAGGGCACATCCTGCTGGAAAACTGCCACCCGTTCATGCGCGAACTGTGGGGACGCCACTGGATCTTCGCGCACAACGGCGACCTCAAAGATTATTCGCCGGTACTGACAGGCGTGTATCAGCCGGTCGGAACGACCGACAGCGAGCTCGCGTTCTGCGCGTTGCTCGAAGGCTTGCGCAAGGCGTTTCCCGGCGCGCAGCAGCCGCCGCTCAACGAACTCTTTGCAGCGCTCGAAACCCTCACACGCGAAATCACGCAGTTCGGTGTGTTCAATTTCCTGATGTCGAATGGCCAGGCGCTGTTCGCGCATTGCTCCACGCATCTGCACTACATCGTGCGGCGCTGGCCGTTTTCCACCGCGCATCTGGTCGACGCGGACGTATCGATCGACTTCGCCAAATACACGACGCCCGAAGACCGCGTCGCGGTGATCGCCACCAAGCCGCTAACCGACAACGAAGTCTGGACCGCCTTCGAACCCGGCGATCTGATGATGTTCCAGCACGGCGACGTGATCGGGCGCGTCAATGTGCCGGTGCCGGCTTCGGTGCTGGAAAAGCTGCGCAATCCTGCTCTGGATGCGTCGGCTTCGGCAAGCACGATCGCGGCTTCGACTAGCGTGTTGCCCGATGCAGAAGCCGAAGTCGACCTCGAAGCCGCAGATGACGCCGCCGCATTCGAGTCCTGAGCGCGCGGGCATTCGCTAAAAAACGAATCGCCAGAAACAACAAAGCCGCTTCTTCCGAAGCGGCTTTTTTTCTGCCCGCGCCACGCCGTCTAAACGGCGTGACGCCACGACAAACTCAGTGCAGGATCTTCGCCAGAAAATCCTTCGCGCGATCCGACTTCGGATTGGCGAAGAAGTCTTCCTTGCGGTCGTCTTCCACGATCAAGCCCTTGTCCATGAAGATCACGCGGTGCGCGACCTTCTTCGCAAAGCCCATTTCGTGCGTCACGCACATCATGGTCATGCCTTCCTGCGCGAGTTCGACCATCACGTCGAGCACTTCGTTGATCATTTCTGGATCGAGCGCCGAGGTCGGCTCGTCGAACAGCATGGCGATCGGGTCCATCGACAACGCGCGCGCAATCGCCACGCGCTGTTGCTGACCACCCGACAACTGGCCCGGAAACTTGTCCGCGTGCGCACGCAGACCGACACGATCTAGCAGCTTCAAACCCTTCGCGGTGGCTTCGTCGTTCGAGCGGCCGAGCACCTTCACCTGCGCGAGCGTGAGGTTCTGCACGATCGACAGATGCGGAAACAGCTCGAAGTGCTGGAACACCATGCCGACCTTCGCACGCAGCTTCGACAGATTGGTTTTCTTGTCGGTGAGCGACTGCCCGTTGATGACGATCTCGCCCTTCTGGAACGGCTCGAGGCCGTTGACGGTTTTGATCAGCGTGGACTTGCCCGAGCCGGACGGCCCGCACACCACCACCACTTCACCCTTTTTGACTTCCGTCGTGCAGTCGGTCAGCACTTGAAACTGGCCGTACCACTTCGAAACATTCTTGATAGAGATCATCTTGCGACCTTTTTCTGAAGACCTTTGACGAGGCTCGACGCGACCACACAGATCACGAAATAACACGCGCCCGCGAACAGTACCATCTCGACATTCGTACCGTCACGGTCGCCAATATTCGTGGCGGTGCGGAAGAAGTCGGCGAGGCTGATCACGTAGACGAGCGACGTATCCTGAAACAGCACGATACCTTGCGTGAGCAGCAGCGGCACCATCGCGCGGAACGCCTGCGGCAGCACGATCAGACGCATGGCCTGCGAGTAGCTCATGCCGAGCGCGAACGCCGCATTGACCTGCCCGCGTGGCACCGACTGAATGCCGGCACGGATGATCTCCGAATAGTACGCCGCCTCGAACAGCGAGAAAGCGACCATGGCCGACGCGAGGCGAATGTCGATATCCGGCGACAAACCGAGCACGTTTTGCAGCACTTGCGGCACGATCAGGAAGAACCACAGCAGCACCATCACCAGTGGGATCGAACGGAAGATCGTCACGTAGCCCTTCGCGAACCACTCGAAGGGTTTGAACGACGACAGCCGCAACATCGCGAGAATGGTGCCCCAAACGATGCCGAACACGATCGCGATCAGCGTGATCTTGAGCGTGACGATGGCGCCGGTCCATAGCGTAGGCAATGCGCCCGGAATACCGCTCCAGTCGAAATGGTGCATTACTTGCCTCCGATATAGCCGGGCAACCGGGTCTTGGCTTCGACCCAGCGCATGAGTTGCATCACGACCAGATTGATCAGCATGTAGGCTATCGTGACCGCGATGAACGACTCATATGTCTGCGACGTGTAGTCGACCAGTTGGCGCGCCTGAGCGGACAGATCGAGCAGACCGATGGTCGACGCCACTGCCGAGTTCTTGAAGATATTCAGAAACTCGGAAGTCAGCGGCGGCACGATGATCCGGTACGCGACCGGCAGCAGCACATAGCGATACGTCTGCCATTGCGTGAAGCCCATGGCGAGACCCGCGGCGCGCTGGCCCTTCGGCAACGCATTGATACCCGAGCGCACCTGCTCGCATACGCGCGCGGCGGTAAAAAGCCCGAGACAGATAATCGACGAAGAGAAAAACTGCGCGCTTGGCGGCAGTTGCTTGAACCAGTTGCCGATCGAAACAGGCAGCAACTCCGGTATCACGAGATACCAGATGAAGAACTGCACGATCAGCGGGATGTTACGGAAAATCGCGACATAGAGCGTACCGATGCCCGACGCCCATTTATTCGGCACCGTGCGCAGCACGCCGAACAACGAACCGACGATCAGCGCGATCACCCACGCCGACAGCGACACGGTAATCGTCACCCAGAAGCCCGACAGCAGCCAGCCCAGATACGTGGTCGGCTCGCCGGTGGAGACGGGACTCAGCAGAATGCCCCAGTTCCAGTGATATGACATGACCAAGACTCCAGCAAAAAGAAACGGAAGAAGCGCGTGGCCCCTTCCGTTTCGTTCAGCGTTTCAAAAAAACAGCTAAGGTTTAATCGATTGCCTTGTCATTCGGGCTCTTGTAGAGCGCCTTGATATCGTCGCTTTCCGGGAAGTTCAGGTTCAGGCCCTTCGGCGGGATCGGCGATTCGAACCACTTCTTGTAGATCGCGTCGGCTTCGCCCGAGGTTTCGACCTTGGCGATCGCGTCGTCGACGACCTTCTTGAATTCCGGATCGTTCTTGCGAATCATGCAGCCGTACGCTTCATGCGATTGCGGCGTGCCGACGATCACGAAATCGGCCGGATTGTTCGACTTTGCGCGTTCGCCCGCGAGCAGTGCGTCGTCCATCATGAAGGCAGCGGCGCGGCCCGTGGAGAGCGTCAGGAACGACTCGCCGTGGTCCTTCGCGCTGATGATGTTCATGCCCATGCTCTTGTCCTGGTTCATCTTGCGAAGCAGGCGCTCGGACGTGGTGCCGGCGGTCGTGACGACCGTCTTGCCCTTCAGGTCGGCCCAGTCCTTGATGCCGGAGTCTTTCTTGGTCATCAGGCGCGTGCCGATCACGAAGATCGTGTTCGAGAAGGCAGCCTGTTGCTGGCGTTCAGCATTGTTCGTGGTCGAGCCGCATTCCATGTCGACGGTGCCGTTCTGCACCAGCGGAATACGGTTTTGCGACGTGACTGGCGTGAGCTTCACCTTCAGGTTCGGCATGTTCAGCTTCTGCTTCACCGCCTCCACCACTTTCAGGGCGAATTCCTGCGAGTAACCGATGACGTTCTGCTTGTCGTCGTAATACGAAAACGGGATCGACGATTCGCGATGACCCAGCGAAATGACACCCGTGTCCTTGATCTTTTTCAGCGTACCAGCGTCTTGCGCATGCGCGCCAACCGTAAACAGTCCGAGAGTCGCGAGCAGCAGCGCAGCTTTTTTAATCTTCATGTGTGATCTCCTTGGCAAGAACCGGCGCCAGTTTAGCAAAGTAATTATTCTGAAAGTATCGCTATAAACCATGTTGTTGCGTGTGCGCCGCTACAGGTTTGCG
>NZ_JAQQEG010000054.1:0-51625 GCF_046027395.1 Paraburkholderia dipogonis
AAACCGCCGCCGCCCCCCCGCCCCGGGGGTTGGGTGGGCGGGCGATGCCCCCGGGGGGTTGGGGGGGGGCCCCCCCCCCCCCCCTTCGCGCTTATACAGCAATGTTTATGATGTGCGCTTTTGCGCGCCAACCCGACCACCGCCAAGCTCATGTCCACCACTTCCCTGCTCGTCCAATCGCTTCCCGTGCTCGCGCAGGGCGCCGTCCTGACGGTCAAGTTCGCGGTTCTGTCGATGATCTTCGGCTTGATTGCCGGCGCCTTGCTCGCGTTGATGGGCGTCAGCCACAACCGCGTGCTGAACTGGATCGCGCGCATTTACGTGAGCGTGATGCGCGGCACGCCACTGCTGGTGCAGATTTTCGTGATCTATTACGGCTTGCCGAGTTTCGGCATTTCACTCGATCCGACGCCGGCCGGCGTGATCGCCTTGTCGGCGAATGTGGCGGCCTATCTGTCGGAGAGCATGCGCGGCGCGATCCTGGGAATTCACCAGGGCCAGTGGCTCGCCGCCTATAGTCTAGGGCTCTCGCGCCGCCAGACGCTGCGCTACGTGATCGCGCCGCAGGCCTTGCGCATTGCCGTGCCGAGTTTGTCGAACAGCCTGATCAGCCTGATCAAGGACACCTCGCTGGTGTCGGTGATCACCATGACCGAACTGCTGCGCAGCGCGCAGGAAATCATCGCTTCGACCTATCAACCGCTGCCGCTGTATCTCGCCGCGGCCGCGGTCTACTGGGTGCTGTGCCAGGTGCTCGAAAGCGCACAGCGCTGGTACGAACGGCGCCTTGCGCTGCCGTCGCGCCACTGAGCACCCGGCGCATCTGACTTAACGGCTGGCGACCGGCGACGCCGAATCCAGCGGCGCACCGAAGCGCTCCAAGCGCGGCGCGTAGTAATGATCCGGGTCGAGCGAAAACGCGACGTGACGCGTGCGGCCCATCAATTCCTTGCGCGGAAAGAAGCCGAAGTAACGCGAATCGGCGCTGTCGTCGCGATTGTCGCCGAGCATCAGATACTCGCCGGGCGGCACGATCACCGGCCCGAACGAGTCGCGCGGGCTCGGCGCTTGCGGCGCGAGCCGCACGGTATGCGCGACGCCGTCGAAGCGCTCGGTCAGATAATCGCCGGGCGACGCGGCGTCGCCGGGCAGCGGTTTGAGCTTCAGCGGCTGGTAGTCGGCGCGTACACCGTTCACATACAACACGTTCTCGCGCATCGCCACGCTGTCGCCGGGCAAGCCGATCAGACGCTTGACCATCAGCTCATGCGCCGCCGACGAATCGATCGTCACGATATCGCCGCGCTGCGGATCGTGCAGATGCGCGATCGCGATGTGCGTGAGCGGCACGCGCAGATCGTAGGCCATCTTGTCGACGAAGATCCGGTCGCCCTCGCGGATGGTCGGCAGCATCGAGCCGCTCGGCACGACGTTCCAGTCGGCCACGGCGCTGCGAAACAGCACCATCAGGAAGAGAAACGCGACGAGGCTCTTGTTGTCGCGCCATAGTTTTCCGAGCATGCGCATGGCAGGCGGCTCCAGTGGAAGGAATTCGAAAGCAGCGGGCACGTGCAGCGTTTTTCTTTCCGCATGCCCGCGCAAATCCTACCACCGCTGCTGGACGCAACGCGGCCACAGCGGCAGCGGATCGCGATCGCGGAATAGCAGGCTGGCACGGCGGCTGTACTGGCTCGCGCGCCTCGACGCATGCTCAACCCGCCCTCATTCGCCCGCGAACTTCAGCCCGAGCGCCGCGCGCGCCGCGTCAGCCATCGCGATCATCTGCAACGACTTGCTATGCGGCATCACCGGGCTTTCCACCTGCCCCGTCCGGATCAACTCGCAGAAGTGCGCGGTCTCGTAGTTCAGGCCGCCGCCTTCGAACGGCTCGTCGAGTTCGACCACGCGCGCGTCGGTATAACGGATCGTCGCGCGCGACGGATTCCACCACGGCTCGTGAATCGTGACGTGGCCCCCTTTCGCCATCAGCAGTGCATCGCCCTTGCCGTGCAGATCGAGCCCACAAAACAGCTGGGCGATGCCGCCCTCGTGCTGACTGTTGAGGCTCGCGAACGTATCGACGCCCGTCGTCCCGAGCCGCCCGAGCGTCTGCACCTCACGCGGCGCGCCGAGCCAGTCGACGGCGAGAAACATCTCGTAGATGCCGATGTCGAGCAGCGCCCCGCCCGCATGCTCGAACGACAGCGACGGGTGATCGTCCGGCACGCCCGGCACCGAACAGCCGGCCCGCACCAGGCCGACTGCGCCGATCGGATCGGCGTCTAGATGCGCGCGCAACTTTCTGTAGAGCGGATAAAAGGGTGGCTTCATGGCTTCCATGAACAGCCGTTGCGCGGCGCGCGCGGCATCGAGCACGCGCTCGAGCTGCGGCTGATTGATGGTGGCGGGTTTTTCGCACAGCACGTGCAGACCGGCTTGCAGCGCGGCGATCGCGTAGTCGGCGTGACTGTCCTGGACGGTGGCGATATAGAGCGCGTCGATCCCGCTGGCGAGCAGCGCGTCGAAACTCGCGCACACCTCGCCGCCGAATTCCCCGGCGAAAGCCATAGCCGGTTCCGCGCGGCGTGACCACAGCGCGGTCAGTTGCGCGTGCGGCACATGAGCGAGACCTTGTGCGAAGCGACGGGCAATGCGGCCCGTCCCGACGATTCCCCAACGGATCGTGCCGCCCGAGGGGATTTCCTGCGTTGCGATTGTCATCGTTCCTTCGAGTCCATGCAGTTCAGAACAGGCGCTATTGTCGCGCATGCCGCACGCTCTCGCGTGGACGTGAACTCGCGCCTTCTGCCCCACAGTCTCGCAAGGAAATACCAAAGACCCAGCATGCCGCCGCGGCGGCGACGCTCAGTCGTGCGCCGGCGGGTCCGCTGAAAAGTGGCCGCTGACCTCTTCCGCGGTGTAGTCGATCATTGCGAGCGAAGCGATTTCCGCTTCCTTCGGATCGCGCCGTTCGATCGCTTCGACCACGCGTTGATGGGAATTCACCGCGGTTTCCCACAGTCCGTCCCTGTCGGTGACGATGGGATTGACGGTCGACAGCGCGCCGCGAATGATCGCCGCCATCTGCTTGAAGAACTGATTGCCGCTCGCCACCACGATGCGGGTGTGGAACAGTTCGTCCGCTTCCTGATAGCCCGGCTCGCCCGGCCGGATCGTGCGGAACGCCTCGAACGCCTCGCGGATCGCGGCAATATCCGCCGCGCTGCCGCGCGCGGCCGCCTGCGCCGAGGCGCGCGGTTCGATCAGGATGCGAAACTCGATCACGTCGCGCAGAAACAGCGGATCGGGTTTCGCGCGAAAACGCCAGTTCACGACGTCTTCGTCGATCATGCGCCAATCGCTCATCGACCGGATGCGCGTGCCGATTTTCGGTCGCACGTCCAGCATGTCGCGCGCGAGCAGCATCGACAGCGCCTCGCGCATGACGGTGCGGCTGACGTCGAACTCCTTCGACAGCACATCCTGCGGTGGCAGTATGGCGCCGTATTTCTCTTCGACGATGCCCGTGACCAGTCCATCCATGACTTTGCTCACGAGCGATCGATCTTTGTTTGCCTGTTCCATGACACTCTCCCCGAAGCGGTGTTTGCCCCCGCGTAGCCTGTTGATCAAGCGGCCCTTTTACGTCGTTTTATTGATGTCACTTAGTTCTTCTACGATACGTTGCTAGCTTCAAAACGGTTGCGCCAGTTGGGAAACTTCCTGACAGGGTTATCCCTCTGAAGAATTGTTTCTTCCTTGTAACGCCGCATATTTTGACGGGCCATAAGCTTGCGTCTCAAGCGTGCCTGCATTGCAGAATTTGCATAGTGCGAAGACGCACGTTGCGAGGCGATTTGTCTGATCCACCCTGCCTCGGCGGATAGGACCTGGCGGGAAACGACGAATGACGTTCGCATCAGCGAGTGCTCGCGGCAAGCGGTGGCGAGTCCTGCGTCGAAGCCGACGTCGAGCTCTGAATGGAGCCCGGCGCCGTCACCGACCCGTAACGGCCGCCGAAAAAAATCAGGGGCGCGTGTTCATCGAGCGAGAACACCAGCACCTCGCCGACGAACAGCGTATGGTCGCCGCAAGGATGCCGGTCCACCACGCGCGCCGCGAAACGCGCCGCCGCGTGGTCGAGCAGCACCACGTCCGGCAGTCCGTCGACCGCCGCGAAACGCGGCGCGAGCAAGCTCTGCGGCTCGCCGGCGAAGTGGCGGCTATGCGGCTCCTGCGCCTCGGACAACACGCTCACGCCGAACAGCGCGCTGTCCATCAGACGCTCGTGCATGCGCGCCCGGTGCCCGACCGAGACGACGATCAGCGGCGGCTTGAGCGAACCCGACATGAAGGCGTTGGCGGTCATCGCGTGCAAACTGTCGCCGCTGCCGGTCGAGATCACCACGACGCCGGTCGCAAAGCGTCCCAACGCGTGGCGAAAGCGCCGCTCGTCGAAAGCCGCCTGCGAGGCGCGCGGCGCCTCAGCGTGAAGTACCGTTGCCTGCATGGCCGGTCTCCTGAACGCGACCGTACTGGTCGTCGAAGCGCACGATGTCGTCCTCGCCGAAATAGCCGCCTGATTGCACTTCGATCATTTCAAGCGGCGTCTTGCCCGGATTCTCGAGCCGGTGCGTGACGCCGAGCGGAATGTACGTCGACTGGTTCTCCGTGAGCAGGAAGCATTCCTCGCCGCGCTTGACGCGCGCCACCGGATCCCAGGCGCCCGCGTCCGACCAATCCGCGGCGAACGGCACGGCGACGCCGACCAACCGCGCGTCGGTGGCGACGCGCTCCATCACCGCGTAGTCGATCGAATCGGACGGGCACAGGGCGAACGCATCGCGCGCGAGATGCAGCGCGCCGCCACCGTCGACCGTGGCCCGTTCGAACGCGGCCGCGCAGGCCTCGGCGATCGCCGGCTGGCAGCGCTTGATCGCCGCAAGCCACACCGAAGCGCGCACCACGAACATGCCGCTGTTCCACCAGTAATTGCCGCAAGCGACATAGCGCTCGGCCAGTTCCGGATCGGGCTTCTCGACGAACCGCTCGATGGCGCGCGCGCCCCGCGTGCCGAGCGCCGCTCCCGTGCGGATATAGCCGTAGCCGGTATCCGCGCGCTTCGGCGGCACGCCGAGCGTGACGATCGCGCCGCGCGCCGCGTGTTCGAGCGCCTCGGCGAGCGCCGCGCCGAACGCAATGTGATCGGCAATCAGATGGTCCGCCGGCAACGCCACGATGAGCGGATCGTCGCCCTCCACAGCCGCCGCGCGCGCGGCGAGCGCGGCGACGGTCAGCGCGGGCGCGGTATTGCGCGACATCGGCTCGAGCACCATGCGCACTGGCCGGCCCGATCGTTCGAGCCGCTCCAGGCGTTCGAGCGTTTGCAGGTGCAGATCCTCGCGGCAGACCACCAGCGGCACTGCCATGGAGCGCGTGCCGAATGCCGGCATCGTGCGTTGCGCCGCGGCGAATGACGCGTCGAGGCGGCTCAACGTGGTTTCGAGCAGCGACTCGTCGCCCATCAGGCCGGTCAACGGCTTCGGATTGCGCTCGCGCGACAACGGCCGCGATCGTGTGCCCGAGCCGCCTGCGAGAATCACCGGCTGCACGGATAAACGCGTGGCCGTTTCGCTGACGCCCCCGGTCGACGCAAGCGGATTGCCTGGTTCTACGATGCGATTCATGTGCGAGTCCCCTGTCCGGTCAAGCTGGTCCGGCGCATTGTTTTCTATGTTGCCCTGCGTGCTACGTGTAAAGCCAGGCCTTCGTCCAGTCGCCGCCGTCAATCGAAGCGGCAAGCGGCGAGCGGTTTGTGCGCGATGAAGTGAAACCACCACGCGTCGCTCGCTTCCACATCGTCGGCAATGAGGTTGCCCACGGAACTGTCGAACACCGCGTCGCATTGCAAGCCGACCTGCGCCAGTTGCCGGCGCTGCTCGCGCAGCGTCGTGTAGACAATCACAATGCCGAAGTTATGGGCCGCCGCGGTGTTGACCGCATAGCTGCCGTAGTCGTGATTCAGCTTTGCGTTGCGCACATAGTTCAGCGTGCCGAGCTGTAAACGCCGCGCCGAGCGTAGCGTGCGCCAGCCGAGTCTGAGCGGATTGAACGTAAATTTCGGCAGCAGTTGCCAGATGTTTTCGCCGTAGCCGGGGCCGCCGCGGTTGTGCGACGAAAACAGCACATAACCGCCGGGCCGCACCACGCGATACATCTCTTCGAGAATCCTCACGCGATCGTCATAGTCGACGCAGTCGATCCCGTTCCAGCTGAATTGCGCGAGCCCGTAATGGTCCGAAGGCAGCGCGGACATGTCACGCGCGTCCATATGCCGAAGGTCGCGTTCGGGATAGCGCGCCTTCGCGAGATCGAGCAGCTTTTGTGTGTAGTCGACGCCGGTGTAGTCGTCGGAGATCGCCGTCATCAACGGAATCGTGCGGCCGGTGCCGATTCCGATATCGAGCAAGGGCTCACCCGAGCATCGCTGCGCGAGCCAGGCAAAGGCAGCCCGTTCGCCGGGGTCGGAGTAGGTCTTGTCGAGCATGAAAACGCGCTCGGCGTCCGACGAATTCCATGCAACTCGGTTGATGCGGTCCAACTCGGATTGACTGTTCACTACGCGCTCCCCCGTAAGCGTCTGTGCGCTGGACAATCCTCGCGCATGCATAACGCTTCCCCCGAATAGACGGAACCCGCGCGCACGCTTTACTGACCTCACGCTGCGCTCCTCACCAGGTCCCCGCTTTCAAGCCATTACAACAAACGTTGCATGATTGATATGTACGTCCCGCCACATTGTCTCGGAGTCCGATTCAAAGGCGAATGCATGTCGTACGCGTCATTAGAAACAGACAGCGTAGTCCGTTGCCATGCGACGTGCGCAGCGCGAACGTCGAGCGCGCAACGAGCAGCACGTGACAGGAGAAGCGCGCGCGGCCTGCGCGGCCGCGGGCACATCGCTCTCGCGTGGCGTCAGCTTCGGAAGTGCAACCTGTGCGCTGGAAGGCGTAACGAGCGCGCACTGATCACAGCAACTCGAACGTATTGACGAGCGCCGCGCTGTCGCGCTCACGGCGCCGCCCGCCGAAAAGCGGCTGGCTGCCGCGCACCTGGCGCGTCAGGCCGATGAAGGGCACGCCGTGTTCGAGATAGGGCCCTTCCGTCTTGCGAAAGCCGAATTGTTCGTAGAAGCCGCGCAACCCGAGCGGCGCGCTGACACGCGCGGCATGGCCCGGCCAACGGTCGACAATCGCCTGCAGCACGCGTTCGAGCAATAGTTCGGCGGTGCCGTCGCCGCGTCGCAGCGGGCTCGTCAGCACCTTGTCGATGGTGATCTCCGGATCTTCCGCGTCGCCGGGTTGCAGGCGCGCGTAGGCAAGAATCGGCATCGACCGCGCCATGTCCTCCACGGCGAACACATGCAACGCGTTTTCGTCACGGCCATCGGCGTCGAGACAGACATGCGATTGCTCGACCACGAACACCGCGCTGCGCGCCCGCAAGATCAGATACAACTCGCGAGCCGAAAGCTGATCGAACTCCAGCGTTTTCCAGTTCATCACGTTCCCCAGCGGTCAGTAAGTTCAATGAGGCCGGCATCGCGCGCCGGCTTCTACGACCTGGCTGTCTGAGCCGGCCCGTTCTGATGGCTACACGGTACGTCCGCGAAACTCGTGGTTCCGTGCGCCATCGCACTGACGCTGGGCTTTGACAATTCTTAAATACGGAGACATCGGGGCGCGGCATGCAGAAAGCCGCCCGAAAGCGCACGCGGTCAATGTGAACGCGCCGCACCCGGCATATGGACTCCGCCGGCGTGCGCTGCGGCAATGAACACGAATAACGATCACGTGCGTTGGATCGATGTCCGCAACAATCAATACCGTTAAACAACAGGGGACCACACCATGAAAAACGCATTGCGACGCATCCTTTCCGAATCGGCTCGCCTGGATGTCCCGGCGGACACCCTGGCCGATGACGCCGACCTGTACGCCGCGGGCCTCTCCTCGCTCGCGACCGTGCATCTGATGCTGGCAATCGAAGATGAATTCGGGATTGAAATTCCGGACCGTCTGTTGACACGGCGCCTGTTCTCCAGCATCGATTCGATGGCCGCCGCGGTCACTGAGCTGCAACAGGCGAAGGCGGCAGCATGAACGCCCCGCTGCTGGACGCGGCGGCGGCAGCCGCCGCTACGCAGGCGCGCGATGCGGTAGAAGCTCCCGACGCATCGGTCGTGCTGACTGCCGTCGAAACCGAACCCGGCTGGCGCGCGGCCGCGCAACGCTGTGCGGCGGTAGCCGCGCAGTTCGCGGACTCGGTGGATCGCGAAGCGCGCTTCCCGAGCGAAGCGTTCGACGCGCTCAAGCACGAGCGCCTGCTCTCGGCGATGGTGCCGGCCGCATTCGGCGGCGCGGGCCTGTCGCTCGCGGACGTCGGCGCGATCTGCGAAACGCTCGCGCAAGGCTGCGCCTCCACCGCGATGGTGTATGCGATGCATCAGATCCAGGTGGCGTGCATCGAGGCGCATGGCAGCGACGCAGTATGGCATCGGCAGTTGCTCACGCAACTGGTCGAGCATCAGTGGCTGCTGGCGTCGGCCACTTCCGAGGAAACCATCGGCGGCAATATGCGCACTAGCGCCTGCTCGGTCGAACTCGACGCTGCGCGCTTTCGCATCGAAAAGCTCGCACCGACGATTTCCTACGGCGCGCATGCCGACGGCATTCTCGTCACCGCGCGCCGCACCGCCGAGTCGGCGGCCGCCGATCAGGTACTGATCGTCGCGCTGCGTGCCGATACGCAACTGGAAAAACGCGGCGGCTGGGATTCGATGGGCATGCGCGGCACCTGCAGCGAGGGCTTCCGGCTCGTCGCCACGGGACTGGCCGAACAGATTCTGCCGACGCCCTTCGCCGAGATCGCCGATCAAACCATGCTGCCGGTCTCGCACACGCTGTGGGCCTCGGTTTGGACCGGCGTGGCCAGCGACGCCGTGAATCGCGCGAAAGCGTTCTTCCGCGCACAAGCGCGTTCGAAGCCTGGTGTGGTTCCCCCATCCGGTTTGCGCCTCGCTGAAGCGGTCGGTCTGTTGCAGATGATGCAGGCGCGTCTCGCGGTCGCGCTGGAGGCGGCACGCGCCGCTCATCTCGCACGCCACGGCGGCTCGCAGGCCGATGCGCCGCTCGCGGCCATGCTCGGCTTCGCGTCCGACATGAACACGCTGAAGACGAGCATCTCCACCACTGCGCTGCAGGTCGTGCACGAAGTGCTGATGATCTGCGGCATGGCGGGCTACAAGAACGGCACACCGTACAGCGTCGGGCGCCATTTGCGCGACCTGCACTCCGCGCCGCTGATGATCAATAACGACCGTATCGCGCAGAACACCGCGAGCCTGTTGCTCGCGCAACGTCCTGCCGCCCCGGGGAGAGCCTGATATGAACACGATGACCGATACCGCCGCTCTTGCCGCCGCCGCTCAGGCAGCTCAAGCGCCGAGCTTTCGCGATGAACTGCTGGCCGCGGGCCTGTTGATCGACACCGGCGAAAACGGCCTGTACGGCCGCAGTCAGGTTTTCGAAGACGTGGTGGATCGCCTGAACGTGGCGATCACGCATCTGGGCGCGGACCAGCAGCCGGAAGTGCTGCGCTTTCCGCCCGCCATGCGCCGCACCGACTTCGAAGACAGCGAGTATCTGAAGAGCTTCCCGAATCTGGCCGGCACGATCCACTCGTTCTGCGGCAACGACATGGGCCACCAGCGCCTGTTGCGCGCGCTCGACGACGCCATGACGGAACGCGACGACGATCGCAGCGACGACTGGATGGCGCAGCAGAAGCCGACCCGTGTCGTGCTCACACCGGCCGCCTGCTATCCGATCTATCCGGTGATGGCGCGCCGCGGTCCATTGCCCGCTAACGGCCGCACGATCGACGTGCTGTCGTATTGCTTCCGTCACGAGCCGTCGCTCGATCCCGGCCGCATGCAGATGTTCCGCCAGCGCGAATACGTGCGCCTCGGCAGCGCCGAACAGGTGATGGCGTTCCGGCAGATGTGGATCGAACGCGGCTCGCTGCTGGTGCAGCTGCTGCAATTGCCGGTCGAAGTGGATCTCGCCAACGATCCGTTCTTCGGCCGCGGCGGCAAGATCGTCGCCGATAGCCAGCGTGCCCAGGCGCTCAAATTCGAACTGCTGATTCCGGTGGCCGATCCGCGCGGCAAGACGGCTTGCCTGTCGTTCAACTATCACATGGAACACTTCGGCGCGATCTGGAAGATCGCGTGCGAAGACGGCGCGGTGGCGCATACGGGTTGTGTCGGTTTCGGCATGGAACGGATCACACTCGCGCTATTCCGTCATCATGGGCTCGATGTGAACGCGTGGCCGGGCGATGTGCGCGCGCTGCTGTGGGGCGATACCGAAGCGCGCGTGGCGCATGGCCTCGCCACCATGCAACCGGCTTCCGACGAAGCGGAGCACGGCACCGGAGAGTGCGTATGAATCCGTCGCTGACACCCGTACCGAACGGCGCGCACGGCGCTTTCCTGCTGAACCGGCGCGTCGATCTGGCCGCCGCGGGCGGCGCCGTTGCCGCGCCCGCCGCGCGTTTGCGCGAGCATGCGCCGCATGCGCTGCATCAGGGCGAGCGCGTGTGGCAGGAGACCAACTGCTACGTCGATCTGTGGATCGAACTGCTGCACGGCTTCGGGCTCGACCCGCGCGCCGCGCTCGGCTTTACCGTCACGCAGGATTTCGAAGGCGACCAGTTCACGTTCTTCAAGTTTCCGCTCGAAGACCTCGACCGGCTCTACGGCACCCAGGTGCAGGAACTGGCCATCTACGATTCGCTTGAAGCGCGCGTGCTCGCGCAGACCTTGCGCGGCCATACCGTGCTGGTGGAAGTGGATGGCTATTACCTGCCGAACACGCGCGCCACGTCGTACCGGCGTGAGCATCCAAAAACCACGGTGGGCATCGACTTCATCGATCCGGACGCGCGCCGTCTCGGCTATTTCCACAACACCGGCTATCACCTGCTCGACGGTGAAGACTACGACGGCGTGTTTCGCAAGCTGCCGCAGTTCCAGCAGCAGCCCGATCTGCTGTTTCCGTACGTGGAATTCGCCAAACAGGCGCGGCCCGCGCTCGAAGGCACCGCGCTGGCCGAAGCGTCGGCGGAACTGCTGTGCGCGCATCTCGGGCGCCGGCCGCTGACGAATCCGATTTCGCAATGGCGTGCCGCGTTTCCCGCGCATCTCGAGACGCTGTTCGAACGTGGCGAAAAGTTCTTCCACCCGTACTCGTTCAACCTGATGCGGCAGCTCGGCGCGAACTTCGAGTTTCTCTCGAAGTATCTGTTGTGGCTCTCCGCGCAAGGCTTCGAGGTGCCGGCAGCGATTCCGGCGGCGGCGCAAAGCATCGCGTCGGAGTCGATGGTGATGCAGTTCCGGCTCGTGCGGGCGATTGCCCGCGGGCGCCGCGATCTGTGCGACGACTGCTTCGACGTGATCGAAAGCGCTTACGAAAAGACGCTGCCACCGCTCGCCGCGCTGGTGCTGTGACGCGCCGTGCGCGGCTTCGCGGACTTCTCGGGAACTTGCCGTGGATGCACTGACGATAGACCTGGTGCCTGATGAAGGGGGCGCGAGCGGCGTGCTCGTGGCCGCGCCTCACGAAGCCGCGCACGCCGATGTCGATGTCACATCGGCACAAGCATCGCAGACGCTCTGGCCGCGGCGCCTCGACATCGGCTGGCAATGTGTCAGCACGCCGGCGGGTGCGTGCGCGTCGCCCGCCGATTTACCCGCGCACGGCTGGCTCGCCGCGCAAGTGCCCGGCACCGTCGCGAGCGCGCGCCGTGCCGCAGGTCTCCTGGACATCGCGCATCCACCACCACTTGCCTTCGACGACCACTGGTATCGCCTCTCACTCGAAGGCACCGGCGAACGCCGCTTGCGTCTGCATGGCCTCGCCACCATCGCCGAAGTGTGGCTCGACGGCGTCAAGCAACTCGACTCCGATTCGATGTTCGTCGCGCACGATCTCGACATCGAACTGAACGGCAGCGCGACGCTCGCGTTGTGCTTCCGCTCTCTCACCCCGGCGTTGACGGCGAAACGTTCACGCGCGCGCTGGCGTCCACGGCTCGTGTCGCCGCCCACCTTGCGCAACGTGCGCACCACCCTGCTCGGCCATATGCCTGGCTGGTGTCCTTCTGTGCAAGCGGTCGGCCCGTGGCGTCCCGTTGAACTGCTGAGTGACGCGCCCCATGCATTCGACACCGTCGACGTGTCGAGCCGGCTCGATCACGACGACGGCCTTGTTTCGCTCACGCTACGTTTCGTTCATCCGCACGATGACGCGACGTGCCGCGCCTCGCTTAAATGCGGGGATGCTGTTTCGTCTTTGCAATGGAGCGATGCATATACACTGACCGGCCGCGTACGCGTACCGGGTGCCGAGCGCTGGTGGCCACACACCCACGGCGAGCCCACTTTATATCCATTGACGTTGCAGCTTGGTGACGGGCACGCGACATCGCACTCGCTGGGTTCGGTCGGTTTCCGCTGTATTGAAGTGGATCACGGCGCGGACGGCATGGCCTTCGCCTTGCACCTCAATGGCCTGCCGGTGTTCTGCCGCGGCGCATGCTGGACCAGCGCGGACCTCGTCACGCTCGGCGGCAGCGAGGCACAACTGCGCCACGCGTTCACGCTGGCCCGCGACGCGGGCATGAACATGCTGCGCGTGGGCGGCACGATGCTGTACGAGTCCGACGCGTTTTATGCACTCGCCGACGAATACGGCATGCTGGTCTGGCAAGACTTCGCGTTGGCGAATTTCGACTATCCGAACGATGCCGCATTCACCGCGTCGATCGAGCGCGAAGCCACGCAGTTCCTGACGCGCACACGACGCTTCGCTTCGCTCGCGGTGCTGTGCGGCGGCAGCGAGGTCGACCAGCAGGCGGCCATGTTCGGCCTGCCGCCTTCGATGCGCGCGCAATCACTCTTTACCGAACAGTTGCCTGCCATCGTCGCGCGTGAACGGTCCGACGTGCCGTATGTCAGCAACTCGCCCTCGGGTGGCACGTGGCCATTTTCGACTAATGAGGGCATCACTCACTACTACGGCGTGGGCGCCTATCAGCGTCCGCTCGACGACGTGCGCCGCTCGCAGGTGCGCTTCGCCGCCGAATGCCTCGCCTTCGCGAACGTGCCCGACGACGCCACCCTGCACGACGCGCTCGGCACGATTCATCTGCACGATCCGCGCTGGAAAGCCGCAGTGCCGCGCGACCCCGGCGCCGGCTGGGATTTCGACGACGTGCGCGACCACTATCTGCAGACGTTATACGGTGTCGAGCCGGCGCACTTGCGCTACGAAGACCCCGAGCGTTATCTGGACCTGTCGCGCGCGGTAGTCGCCGAAGTGATGGGCGACGTGTTCGCCGAATGGCGCCGCACCGGTTCCACCTGCGCTGGCGCGCTGGTCTGGCAGCTTCAGGATTTGCGCCCCGGCGCGGGCTGGGGCTTGATCGACGCCACAGGACGGCCTAAAAGCGCCCTGCACGGCCTCGCGCAAGTACTCCAACCCATTCAGATGGTCATGACCGACGAGGGCCTCAACGGCCTCGATATTCATCTGCTGAACGAACGTGCGCAGCCGTTGCGCGCGCAACTGGAACTGGTCTGCCTGCGTGACGGCAGCGTCAAGGTCGCCTCCGCAAGCTGCGAGGTGGAACTGGCGCCGCACAGCGTGCAGCGTCTCAGCGCGGCCGCGTGCCTCGGCCAGTTCTTCGATTTCACCCACGCGTACCGCTTCGGCCCGCGCGCGCACGACGTGACGATCGCCACGCTGCGCGACCAGGCGAGCGGCCAGATCGTTGCGGAAGCGTTTCATCTGCCGGAGCGGCGCGTGAGCGAGCGCCACGATCTGGGCTTGACGGTCACGGCTGAGCGCAACGGCGACGGCTGGCAGCTCGTGCTCGAAGCGAAGCGTTTTGTGCGCTTCGTTCATATCGTTGACACACACTATAGGGCCGCGCGCGACTGGTTTCATCTGCCGCCGAACCGGTCTTGCGTCGTACCGCTCATTCCACTCACGCCGCCGGAAAGATTCGTTGCTCACGCATCGAATGCCGTGTTTAAAGCTGATGCAACATGCGCGGCGCCCGCGGGCGAAGTTCGCGCGGTCAATGCGATATCCGCCATCTTCTACGGCTGAAGGTCTCCCTGCTCTAACCACCCTTTCGCAAGGCGCGTAAAACCTCGCGCTGCGCGTATCCATCTGTCTGGTCTGCGGAATCACTGTTGGTTTTTCTCAGACTTTTGGCTCGCCAAAAACATCATCCGTACGGCACCGAACCAAGCGTGTTGAACACATCTGAATCAATTCCGGCACATCCCGGACGCCGCATGACAACGTGCGTCGAAGGGCTGATTCAACGCTGAGACAAGTGCCGTCGAGCCCCTCCCAGCACCCGCCAACCCAATTCCATCAAGGACTTGCGCGGAACAGGAAGTGCCTGACAGGCGCACGCTGGCCGCCAGGACGTTGTGCAGATTTGAAACAAAAAGTGACGTTTGGCTTCGCGCGGCGCTAAGCCTTGGTGCGTTACCCCGCACCAGCGCTCGTTTTCCCTATCGCTGGCACGCTCCTCGCTAATAGAAGAGCGCAACACCGCGTCACCGCAAAGAGATCGACAACAATGGCGGCGGCGCACCAAGGCCAATACGGGGCCGGTCCTGTTCATCCTTCGCTGCTCGCCAGGCAGCACGTCGCTAAAAGGGATGCAGGCATCGGATCAAAAACAGAAAGTCACGCAGAGCGCGACTTTCACGCGAGGACCGATCATGTTGACACTTCAATCCGATTTGCACGGTAACCATTTGCTCGGCGCATTGCCGTCCCATGAATGGCAGGCGCTGGCTCCCCATCTCGAACTGGTTCATCTGCGCACCGAGCAATTGCTGTGCGACTCCGGTCAGCGCATTCATCACGTCTACTTCCCGACCACCGCGATCATCTCGATGCTCTCGACGATGGAAGACGGCAGCTCGGTCGAAATCGCCGCGGTCGGCCGCGAAGGCATGACCGGCGTGCCGGTGCTCACGGGCGGCGAAACCATGCCGAACCGCGTGCAGGTGCAATGCGCCGGGTTCGCTTACCGCATGAGCGCACAGGCGCTCAAGCAGCAGTTCGCCCGCTCCGACTTCCTGCGCCGCCTGATGCTGCTGTACATGCACGCCCTGCTCACGCAAGTCGCGCAAACGGCTGCCTGCAACCGCCATCACGCGCTGAACAAGCAACTGTGCCGGTGGCTCCTGATCGAAGTGGACCGCGTGGCGTCGAACGATCTGACCGTGACCCAGCAACTGATCGCCGACATGCTCGGCGTGCGCCGCGAAGGCATTACCGAAGCGGCCGGCAAGTTGCACGACGAAGGCCTGATCCATCATAGCCGCGGCCACATCAAGGTGCTCGACCGTAAGGGACTCGAAGCACGCGCCTGCGAATGCTATGGCCTCGTCAAGCGCGAATTCGACCGCCTTCTGCCGCGTCTGCGCCAGGCTGAAACCGTCGAGTAAAGCGCGGGTTCGTCCGACTAATGAATAGAGTCAAATATGTTCAGGAATACTGCGCGATTCCTCGACGTACTCTTCGTGATTGCGGGAGGGCTGCTCGCTCACTGGATGCGGTTCTCGACGCCGATTGCGCTCTCGGACACCGAACGTCTTCTGATCGCCTTTAACTGCGTGCTCCTCCTGTTGCTGTTTCCCGGCTTCGGGGTCTATGAAACCTGGCGCGGCAAACCGCTGCCCTCCATGCTGGCGAGGGTTGCCGCCGCGTGGATGGTCGTAGTGTTCACCGCGCTCGTGCTGGCCTTCACGCTGCATCGCATGGATGCGGTGTCGCGCTTGTGGTTTGGTTACTCGACGCTGATTTCCGGCGCGCTGATCATCGCCACCAAGTGCCTCGTGCATGTGGCGCTGCGCATCGTGCGGAGCCGCGGGATGAATTACCGCACCGTCGCGATCGTCGGCGCACCGGGCTTCACGCGCACGCTGCTTGCGCATCTCGAACATGCACCACAAGCCGGCTTCAAACCGGTCTGCGTGCTCGATACAAGCTGCGAGACCAGCATCGAAGCGGCCGGGAAGTACGGCGCGCGTCTGAAACGCGTGCCGGTCCTGACCGATCTGAACGCATTCGCCGCCAAGGTGCGCGAGGACCATGTGAACGAAGTGTGGCTCGCGTTGCCGCTTTCCGAAGAACATACGATCTACCGGTTCACGCGCATGTTCCGGCATGACTTCGTGAATCTGCGCTTCATTCCCGATGTACGCAGCCTTTCGCTTTTCAATCACGCGCTGGTCGATGTCGTCGGTTTACCGACGCTGAATCTCAGCGCGACGCCCTTCTCGTCGCCGCAGATGTGGCCCAAGCTGATCTTCGACCGCCTGTTCGCGGCGGCCGCGCTGCTCGCGCTCGCGCCGGTGTTCGTGGTGCTCGCGATCGGCATCAAGCTCGGCTCGCCGGGCCCGGTGTTCTTTCGTCAGACGCGCAAGGGCGTGGACGGCCAGCCGTTCGCGATCTACAAATTCCGCTCGATGACCGTGCATCATGAAGCGCAGGGCCAGCTCACCCAGGCCTCGCGCAACGACGCCCGTGTCACGAAGCTCGGCGGCTTCATGCGCCGCACCAGTCTCGACGAACTGCCGCAATTTCTCAACGTGCTGCTCGGCCAGATGTCGGTGGTCGGCCCGCGTCCGCATGCGATCGAACACGACGATCTGTACAAGGATCAGGTGTACGGCTACATGTACCGCTACCGGATCAAGCCCGGCATCACCGGCTGGGCCCAGGTCAACGGCTATCGCGGCGCCACCACCAAGGTGGAAAAGATGGAAGCGCGCGTCAAGTTCGATCTCTTCTACATCCATAACTGGTCGTTCTGGTTCGACATGAAGATCGTGTTCATCACGATCTTCAAGGGCTTTGTCAGCCGCAACGCGTTCTGATCATGCCAATTCGGAAACCGTTCGTGAAAGTCTCCGTGATCGTGCCGACCTACCGACGCACCGCCGATCTGGCGCGCTGCCTCGCGGCACTCGACGCACAGGAGCGCCGCGCCGACGAAGTCATCGTGATCGCACGTCACGACGATTACGCCACGCTCGACTGGCTGCGCACCCGCGAGGCCAACCGGCCCGATCCGCGCCGCGCGGTCGTGCTGGTGCGCAAACCGGGCGTGGTCGCCGCATACAACCTCGGCATCGAGAGCGCGAGCGGCGACGTGCTCTGCTTCACCGACGACGACGCCGCACCACATTCCGACTGGGTCGGGCGGATCGCGCGCGCCTTCGAACGCGATGAGACGCTCGGCGGCCTGGGCGGACGCGACATCGTGCATGAACGTAACGGCATCCCGCAGGGGCAGAAGCCGCGCGTGGGCATCGTGCGCTGGTATGGGCGGAGCATCGGCAATCACCATATCGGCCACGGCAACGCGCGCGAAGTCCAGGTGCTCAAAGGCGTGAACATGTCGTTTCGCCGCGAGGCGATCGGCGCGCTGCGCTTCGACGGCCGCTTGCGCGGCACCGGCGCACAAGTGCACTGCGAGATGGCCTTCAGTCTCGACGTGCAACGGCGCGGCTGGAAGCTGATCTACGACCCGGCGCTGCTGGTGGAGCACTTCCCCGCCCTGCGCAGCGATGAAGACCAGCGCTTCACTTTCAACGACGCGGCCTTCTATAACGCGTCATTCAATCTCCGACTCATCATGTGGGAACACCTGACGCCGCCTGGCCGATGGGCGTTCGTCATCTACTCGACGCTGATCGGCGATCGCGCGGACCCAGGGTTCCTGCGCGCCTTGTCGTTGGCATTCGAGCGCGGCGGCGTCGCACTTGCGCTTCGCAAATGGCGGGTCGGTTTGCGCGCAATGCGCGGTGCATGGCAGGAAGCGATGCGTTGACCAATCGACGCAACGGTCTATTCCGCTGACGCGCTACTGCAGGTCGACGCGCAAAGCAATAACGCGCGAGCTTCGAACGCGTGATTCGCGCGGTAGAAACAGGAGCGACGCCAATGCGGCAAGCACCGAAGCCGACGGCCTGGAACATGCCGCCAGCGCGGTGTGGAAAGGACGAGGTGAGGGGCGAGAGAGCTTGCCGGTCAGCACAACGGCACGGCGCGGCACAAGACCGGCGCCGCGCGGCTTTTACAGAAACGCGCTAACGTCGGTATGAAAACGCACGGCCAGCGCCTTCGCCACCTTCTTGCTGATGGCGCGGCGGCCCGCGAGGATATCGCTCACCACGGTAGGCGACGCGATACCTATCAGGTCCTTCTGCTTGAGCCCATGCGTTTCCAGCAGATGCCGCAACACCTCGCGCGGCTCCGCTTTTGGAATCGTCACGTTATGCGCTTCCCAGCTTTCGATCAGGTCGGTCACGATCGCGAACAGATCGGAGAGCGGATCCTCCTCGTTGCCGTTCAGATGATCGGAGAGCGAGTTGGCGAGCCGCACCATGGTCTGGTAGTCCTGCTCGTTGCGAATGGGAGTGATCGGCAACTGCGTTTGCAGCGCGGCCCAGGTTTGAGCGATGTCGGGAAAAGCTCCCGGAAGGCGATCGGCATTCATGAGTTTAGATTCTTCCTCGTCCAAAGGTCGTATTCCGCATGCGTCAGTACATGACGAACGAATAACGACTGCCTGTTGTAGTGAATCGCCGCAACGATCCGGAACCGGTTGCCGCCTACATCGAAAACGGTGTATTGAGGCGGCACGTAGTCCACGGCGGCGAACGTCTGCTTCAGGTCGTTATGGCCATACGCGAGGCATGCCTGCGCCAGTGAATACCACGTCAATAGCGCACTGCGCGCCCCCGGATGTCTCTTTATAAAGTCCAGCAACGCTTTCTTTGAAATGACCCGCATCGATGTCCTCGCACATATTCGCGCACTGAACATGCGCGCTTCAACTGCAAGGCTAAACGGAGCGAATCGAACCCGATAGCCGACCGGACGGCATAGTCCGAACGGCTATTTGCAACTTACTGCGGTACGACGAACCAATTTTATTCTCATATTGCGAACTTCGCAATATGCGAATAATGAGACGACTTGCCACTTCCCGGCGACGTCGCGCCAACCTACGCGGGCCGGCTGACGCCATCGCGCTCGCGCACGTCAGCGGCCTCAACTGCTCTTCTGCACAGGCTCGCCGGGCCAGCGGAGGTCCTGGGTGGCGAGATCCGGTTCGACCCGCCCCACTGTTCCAATCCGATGACGCAAACCCGCCGACGCGATCGTCCGCGTGACCTCGGCCATGAAGGCGCGCCGGAATACCGCTGCCGAAAAACGTTCCGCGTTCGCGCGGCAGGCCGCCGGCGTGATCTGGTCGCGCTGACGCTCGAAGCGTTCGATCGCGTCGAGTATCGACACCACGGTCTGGCGGGCGAAATACACGCCGGTGGGATGCGCTTCGCCGATCGGCACCACGGTTTCGAGCGCGCCGCCCTTGCCGAACGCAATGACCGGCGTGCCGCATGCCTGCGCTTCGAGCGCGACGATGCCGAAGTCCTCTTCGGCGGCGAACACAAGAGCTCGCGCGCGTTGCAGATGGTCCTTCAGCACCTCGAACGGTTGATTGCCGAGGATCGTCACATTCGGACGAGCCTTGGCGCGAAGCGTCGCCATCTCCGGCCCGTCGCCGATCACGACCAGCTTGCGGTGCGGCGTGGCATTGAATGTTTCGACAATCAGATCGATGCGCTTGTCCGGCACCATTCGCGAAGCAGTCAGATAGAAATCTTCCTTGCGCGTGCACAGGCCGAATTCGTGCAGCTCGACTGGAGGCGGAATCACGGCCGCATCGCGCCGGTAGGTTTTCATCACGCTGCGCGCAACGAAATGCGAGTTCGCGATCAAACGGTCGACGCCGTTCACCGAGTGCGAGTCCCAGCCGCGCAGAGAGTGGAGCATGGCGCGCGCCGCCCACGACTTCGGTCCGTGCGTCAGATTCGCTTCGCGTAGGTGCTGATGCTGCAGATCCCACGCGAAGCGCATCGGTGAATGCACATAACTCACATGCGTCTGATCTGGCCCGACCAATACGCCCTTGGCGAGCGCATAAGAACTCGTAATAATTAGCTCGTAGCCGGACAGATCGAATTGTTCGACGGCAAGCGGCATCAGTGGCAAATAAGCTCGATAGCGACGTCGCGCGAATGGCAGGCGCTGAATGAATGAAGTCGTCACGGGCTTGCCGCCTAGCGGCCGACGGTCTTCGAGGAAATCGACAAGACTGAAGAGATCGGCGTCGGGAAAGCATTCGATGATCTGCTCAAGCACCTTCTCCGCCCCGCCCGGCGCGACGAGCCAGTCGTGCACGATCGCCACTTTCATGATCCCCTCGTTTTTTAATTAACGCCTCTTAGGCTTAGCAACGAGTGTATGTGGCGCCTCGTCTGCTGTGCGTGCGCGTGCCCACATTCGACGCGTGACAGCTCGCGAATAATAAACGTCGCGATTCGCCTATTGCGAACCTGCGTGTCCCGTTGCTTCGACTTGCCATGCGCCCGGCGGCGTGACCGAGATCGTGCGGCACGGACGCAACGGCTGGTTGGTGAAGCCGGGGATGTCACGGCATTGGCTGATGCGATCGGCACGTTGCGTGCCGATTCGGCATTGGCGCAGCGTCTTGCAAAACAGGCGCTGGCCGATGCACAAACGGAATCTTCAGTGGAGCAGTATTTGCAGCGGATGACGCTGGAAATCAGGCAAGCCGCCCGCTATTGCAACTCGACGCGGCATGTCGATGCGCGCTCCGCATTCGATGTCCGCGCGAGCCGGTCGACCCAGGCCCGCTCGCGACGTTCGGGCAGCGTTGCTCAGCCCTTGCTGTACTCGATCGTCTCGACGCCGGTGTCGGTGCCGAGCAGGCACAGATTCGCGCCACGGCCGGCGAACAGGCCCACCGTCACCACGCCCGGCCATGCGTTGATATGCATTTCCAGCGTGCGCGGGTCGCTGATACGCAAACCCTTGACGTCGATGATTTCGTTACCGTTGTCGGTAATGAAAGGCACGCCTTCTTTCGTGACGCGCACTACCGGCACGCCACCGAGCGCCGTGACGCGGCGGCCGATCGCGGTACGCGCCATCGGCACCACTTCGATCGGCAGCGGGAAATTGCCGAGCGTCTCGACCAGCTTGCTGGCGTCCGCGATGCATACGAACACGTCCGACACCGACGCGACGATCTTCTCGCGCGTCAGCGCGCCGCCGCCGCCCTTGATCATCGCGCCGCTGTGATCGATCTCGTCGGCGCCATCCACGTACACCGGCAGCAAATCGATTTCGTTGAGGTCGAGCACCTTGAAGCCGTGCGATTGCAGCCGCGCGGTGGTGGCGAGCGAACTCGACACCGCGCCGCGATAGCGCGCCTTGTTGGCGGCGAGCGCGTCGATGAAACAGTTCGCCGTGGAGCCGGTGCCGACACCGATCACCGCGCCTTCGGGCACGGTGGCGTTCACGTAGTCGGCGGCGGCCTGGCCGACCAGTTGCTTGAGTTCGTCTTGAGTCATGGGAAAGGCTGGCGAGCAGTAAAAAACGGTAGTTTACCGGAGTGGCAGGCTGGCGCCGGTCGTGTCGGGATTACTTCTTCACCGCCCGTTGACGCACCGCTTCGAACAGGCACACGCCACTCGCCACCGAGACGTTCAGGCTTTCGACCGTGCCCGCCATCGGGATCTGCATGACCACGTCGCAGGTATCGCGCGTGAGACGCCGCATGCCCTCGCCTTCGGCGCCCATCACCAGTGCCACCGGACCGTCCAGCTCCGTGTCGTAGAGGCTCTTGGTGGCCTCGCCAGCCGTGCCGACGACCCACACCCCTGCATCCTTCAACTCACGCAGCGCGCGCGCCAGATTCGTCACGGTGATGTACGGCACGGTGTCGGCCGCGCCGCTCGCCACCTTCGCGGCCGTCGCGTTCAAACCGACGGCGCGATCGCGCGGCGCGATCACCGCGTGCGCGCCGGCGGCATCGGCCACGCGCAAACAGGCGCCGAGATTGTGCGGATCGGTCACGCCGTCGAGCACGAGAATCAGCGGCGAGCCGTTGATGCCGTCGAGCAGTTCGGCCAGGTTTTGCGCGAGCGGCATGTCGCCCGCGCGCGCGACCACGCCCTGGTGACGCTCGGTGTGCGCGAGGCCCCACAGACGCGTTTCGTCGGCGGCGATCAGACGCACGCCGGCTTCTTTCGCCGCGTGCAGGAATTCGGTCATGCGACGGTCTTTGCGCGTCGCGTCGTAATAGACCTCTTCGACCGTCGATGCATCGTGCCGGATACGCGCGGTCACTGCGTGGAAACCGTATAAAACCTTGAGACGTGCCATGACTGATACAACCTTTGATTGAGCGCGCGTTCGACGCGCGCTGCTGTGATGAATACGAACCTGCGTGCTTTGCGTGCTTATATGGATGCACTGCGGCTGCTGTGTTCGAATGCTTGACGGTGATGAAACGCAGACCGCGCGCATCGGGCACGTTGCTACGTGCCCGATGCGCGCGGTTTAAGCAAGCAGGCGGCTTCAGCGCTTCTTGCGTGCCTGCGGTTTCGACACCGATTTGGTCGCGGCGCCGTGCTTCTTCGCCGCGCCACGCGCAGCGCGTGCTTCCTTGACCGCCGCGGTTTGCGCGGGCGCAGCCTTCTTGCGGCGCGCGCCCGGCGCTCCCGCGCCACCTTCGACCGGCGGCAACGCACGCACGCGTGCCCCACCGTTTTCACCGGACGACTTGTCGGCCGACGGCCCACGCACCAAAGGCGGCTTGATCGGCGTGTCGCGCACGAGCCGGAAGTCGATCTTGCGTGCATCGAGATCGACGCGGCTCACCTGCACCCGCACGCGATCCGACAGACGATAACGAATTCCGGTGCGCTCGCCGCGCAGCTCGTTCTTGATCTCGTCGTACTGGAAGTAGTCCGAGCCGAGTTCGGTGACGTGCACGAGGCCTTCGATAAAGAGCGAATCGAGTTGCACGAAAATGCCGAACGACGTGACGCCGTTGACCATGCCGCCGTACTCTTCGCCGAGCTTGTCGCGCATGAAGTAGCACTTCAGCCACGCTTCGACGTCACGCGAGGCTTCGTCGGCGCGGCGTTCGTTGGCCGAGCAATGCAGACCGAGCTCTTCCCAGATCGCCACGTTGTTGCCGCGCTGACGGCCGCGCTTTTCGTCGTCGGCCTGCTGCATGGCGCGAGCGCGCGGCGAGAGCGCCGTATTCAGCTCGATGCCTTGCGGCGGCTCCGGCTGATACTTGCGGCCTTGCAGAATCGCGTAGATCGCGCGGTGCGTGAGCAGGTCGGGATAACGGCGAATCGGGCTCGTGAAGTGCGCATACGCCTCGTACGCGAGACCGAAGTGGCCGATGTTGTCCGGGCTGTAGACCGCCTGCTGCATGGAGCGTAGCAGCATGGTTTGCAGCATCTGCGCGTCGGGCCGGTCGCGGATCTGCGCCATCAGGGCGGCGTAGTCGCTCGCGTGCGGTTTGTCGCCGCCGGCCAGCGTGAGGCCCATGCCGCGCAGGAACGTACGCAGATTCTCGAGCTTTTCCGCGGTCGGTCCGGCGTGTACGCGGAACAGCCCCGGATGTTTATTGCGCTTGAGGAAGTCGGCCGCGCAGACGTTCGCGGCCAGCATGCATTCCTCGATCAGCTTGTGCGCGTCGTTGCGGGTACGCGGAATGATCTGTTCGATCTTGCCCTGCGCATTGCAAACGATATACGTCTCGGTCGTATCGAAGTCGATCGCACCGCGTTTCTGGCGCGCGGCGAACAGCGACTTGTACACGCCGTACAGATTCTGCAGCTGCGGCAACAAGGCGGCGCGGCGCGTGGCTTCCGGACCCTTCGTGTTCTTCAGCACCGCGGCGACTTCCGTGTAAGTCAGACGCGCGGCCGAGTGCATCACGCCGGGGTAGAACTGATACGCCTTCACTTCGCCGCGCGCGGTGACGATCATGTCGCACACCAGCACGCAACGGTCGACGTGCGGGTTCAGCGAGCACAAACCGTTCGACAACTTCTCCGGCAGCATGGGGATCACGCGGCGCGGGAAATACACCGAGGTGCTGCGTTCGATCGCGTCGGCGTCGAGTCCGCTCTTCGGGTGCACGTAGTGCGAGACGTCCGCGATCGCGACGATCAGGCGGAAGCCGTCGCCTCGGCCGACCTGAACCGGCTCGCAGTACACAGCGTCGTCGAAGTCGCGGGCGTCTTCGCCATCGATCGTGACGAGCGGCACGTCGCGCAGATCGATGCGATGACGCGCGTCGACCGGGCGCACTTCGTCGGGAAGGCGCGAGGCTTCGTCGAGCGCGGCCTGGCTGAACTCGTGCGGCACACCGTACTTGCGCACCGCGATTTCGATTTCCATGCCGGGGTCGTCGATATCGCCGAGCACTTCCACCACGCGGCCAAGCGGCTGCGAATGACGGCTCGGGAAATCGGTCAGCTCGACCACCACGACCTGGCCGACCTTGGCCTTCTTGGTGTTCTGCTGGATCAGAATGTCATGGCCGATGCGCTTGTCTTCGGGCGCGACGATCAGCGCGCCGTTCTCGTTGAGCAGGCGGCCGATCACGCGCTTGTTGGCGCGATCCGTGACCTCGACGATATGCCCTTCCGGACGGCCGCGCCGGTCATAGCCGACAATGCGCGCGAGCACGCGGTCGTTGTGCATGACCTTCTGCATTTCGGCGGTGGGCAGGAACAGATCGTCCTGGCCGTCGTCGCGAATCAGAAAGCCGTAGCCGTCACGATGGCCTTGCACGCGGCCCGCGACGAAGTTCGACGGATGAGTCAGTTGGTAGAGATTGCGCTGATCGAGCCGGATCTGGCCGTCGCGCTCCATCGCGCCTAAGCGCTTGAAAAACCCTTCGCGCTCCTGGCGTTTGATCGACAGGGCTTCGGCGATGTCGTTCGCTGCAAGCGGCGCTTCACTCGTGCGCAGGACGCCCAGGATTTCTTCGCGGCTTGGAATCGGATACGGAAATTTGCTCAAGGGCTTGTCGATGATTTTTTCTCGTTGCATGGACGTCGGTCGGCGATGTGGCTCGGCTTAGGAAGCGATTACGGTGCGCTTCAGTTGCGCTTGAATTGCACCTGCAAATGCACAGAAAAGACTGCTCGGGTCCGGCTCGTTCAAGGCTGAGTCCGACGGGCGTGTGCACCGTGCCAACGAACTACTGCGAGGCATTCTAACACCCGTCTTGCGCGCCAAGCGGCCCGTCAATAGTCGCTGGGCGCTTACCGTGCGACGCGCGCGCGCTCGTCATCGCGATGTTCAGGCGAGTTTTGGGAAACGCTTGACAGGTTCTAATCTGTCGCTATAATGGCGTTCTTCGCTGTTCATCACCTGCCCAGGTGGCGAAATTGGTAGACGCACTAGGTTCAGGTCCTAGCGGTGGCAACACTGTGGAGGTTCGAGTCCTCTCTTGGGCACCAGATTCAAAAGTAAAGCCGCTTACGAGCGGCTTTATTTTTTGTGTGAAGCCAGGTGATCCGATTCTGTTTATCAGCGCGGATTACCTGGTGGAAATGAGCAGTCGGCGGGACGGTTGTCGAGCGGTGAAGTATCCCTTCATTACACGAGATATCCGGGCGGTTGATTGAAGCGAAGTTAGTTTGCAGGTGGGGATTGACACGCTAAATCATCACGCTAAAATAGCGGTCTAGCTTGAAGACGTGCCCAGGTGGCGGAATTGGTAGACGCACTAGGTTCAGGTCCTAGCGGTGGCAACACCGTGGAGGTTCGAGTCCTCTCCTGGGCACCAACAGTTGTTCCGGCGCAAGCCGAAGAAGTCCGAGAAACCCCGTAAGATCAACGTCTTACGGGGTTTTTTGTTCTCTACAGATCCCCTGCGTTCCACTGACATCGACGATTTTTGCGTATACTGTTGCGTATACCAGATTCGGGGGCAAACCCATGCCCAGACGCGTCGAACCGAAGTCAGAGTTAGTGTTCCGTGCCGCCAAAGCGCGCGCCCGTTCCTACCTTCTCGCGGATGGAAACGGACTCGCCCTGAGGGTCCAGCCGAACGGCACCAAAACCTGGCTGTTCCGCTATCGACGACCGAGCACAGGCAAGGAGAACTTCCACAGCCTCGGCCCCTACCCCGATATCACGCTCACTGATGCGCGACGGTCGGCCACTACCGCACGCAATCTCGTACGCGAAGGCATCGATCCGGTTGCATATCGCCAGGCCGAGTCCATCGCCCGCAAACGCGTGGCCGAAGGCGCCTTCCATCTCGTGGCCCAGCGCTGGCTCGACTACAAACGGAAGGAATGGGCCGACGAAACCTACCGGAAGGCGGAGTTTGTCGTGCGCGAATACCTGACTCCCGCACTCCGCAACAAGCCCATTTCGACGCTTGCGACGCCAGAGGTCAAGCCCGTACTTGAAGCGATTGCAGCTCATGCGCCTAACCTCGCGACCAAGGCACGGCAGTATGTCGGTGGCATCGTAACGTACGCCGTCCAGAACGGACTGCGCGAAGATGGCGCCGCCTTGACACTGCGCGGCGTTGTGCCTCGCCACAAGAAAGGCCACATACCAGCGATCACCAAGCCTGCGGACATCGCTCCGCTCGTCCTTGCTATCGATGCCTACAAGTCGCCTATTACCCGCGCCGCCCTCAAGCTCACCATGCTGACCGGCCTTCGCCCAGGTGTGGTTGCCGCGGTACCGTGGGATGAGGTGAACCTCAAGACAGCTGAATGGCATGTTGCAGCCGAGCGGATGAAAATGCGGCACGATCACATCGTGCCATTGCCGAAGCAGGCCATCGCCGTCCTGAACGAGTTGCAGTCACTTACCGGTAAGGGGCACTATGTCTTTCCGTCCCCTGCCCGTCAAAAGACCCCTCATCTACATCGAGATGCATTGAGCAAAGCACTGCGAGAGATGGGCTTTCAAGGGAAGCACGCGACGCACGGTTTCCGGGGCATGCTTCGCACCGTCGCGCGAGAACGACTCGGTATGGATATCGATGTACTGGAAGCGCAACTGGCACACGCCAAACGTGGCGATGTACAAAAGGCCTACGATAGAACTACGTTTGACGATGATCGTCGCCGGGTCATGCAGGAGTGGGCCGACTATATTGATCGCCTAAGCATGCCAACGACAGAAACGGGATCGAGCAAGCGGACCTGAGCGGCATACCCACTCGATTGTCAACCATTGGGCTGGAGCCTTGTGTAGACGGCCTTTCCGCGGGTTGGCATTGCAACGATACCGCCAGCGATGCCGACAAATCCGTCCAGCACTTCTCGGCTTCCGGTCGATTGCAATGGAAGATAACGCCTCTTTTCCTCACCACACCCGGGGAGAAAGGGTACCGCAAAGCATTGCACAAAGGTAATACCGTCACGAGTACCGTCAGGCTCCTTCCGACGCGGCCCGCTCAAAGCCAACAGATGCTGCGATGTTCAAGGTCACGGGCTCCCAGCGCACACCGCCAAAGCGAGGAGATGGGCCTACATCTCACGCTGGCAAAGCCCGAAGCAGTGCCGAAGGCGGCCGCCAAAGCCAAAACCACGACGAAGGGCGTTGTGGCGAAGAAAGCACGGCCAGTCGCGAAGCGAGCGGGCAGCACGACCTCGAAGAGCCGTACCCGAGCCGGCAGTGCGGCACATGCCTGACGCCCAATCTGCCCCAGCTCACGATCCGTCGAATCGCCCTCGCGGGCTTTTCTTTACTATATAGAGACGGCGTAGAATCTATGTTCCTCGCCACGCCCCCCCCGCAAGCGCCAAAGCCTCGACGTCCGATAGGGTCCAGACGCTGCAGCAAACGCTTGAGGCCTTCTGATCAGCCTGTGTTGCAGAAGGGGATCTCCGAAGCGGGCGACACTCAGCCATGACAGAAAACACCTTGAACGAATTTGATCGGGACAGCAGAATCTGTGGGACATGTCTCGACGACATCCATTTAGATAAAGAAATAAAAGCAACAGGGAAAGTAGACGAGTGCGACTTCTGTCGGAAACGTCGCAAAACGTGGGATCTGTTGACGGCCACGACGCGCGTGCACGATGTCCTGGAAGAATACTTCGTCAAGGGCACTTACCAGCACTACGATGGGGAAACCTCAGGCGATCCACTATCCGACGTTGTCACGGAAATCCTCGGAGAGGATGCAGAGGAGCGAGTGGTACCGGCGATCCTTGAAGTGCTCACCGACAATTTCAACGGTGATCCCAGCGATGGCGATGAGCCGTACTGGGATGACACTGAAAATTACGAAATCCGTTCCGGCTGGAACATCGACGAATACGCCGATGATGCGTGGGAACATTTCCGGCGTGGCGTCAAATCGGGATACAGATTCTTCAATGATGATGCGAGAGACTTCCTCGCCAAGCTCTTTCAAGACGTCGACATGTTGCGCACTTGGCAACGGCACTCGAAAGGCAAACCCACGGTCATCTATGAACTCACAGACCAGTCAATCTTTCGCGGTCGCCAAGTAACGTCCCTCGAACAGCTTCGTCAATTTGCCGCCAACCCGGCCCGCGAACTGCATGCACCGCCGCCAAGTGTCGCGAAGGCTGGGCGGATGAATCCGGAAGGCGTTTCGGTTTTCTATGGATCCTTCGAACGTCCAACCTGTGTCGCCGAACTCCGTCCTCCGCTCGGTGTACAGGTCAGCTCTGTCGAATTTCGAACCGTCCGGCCGCTGCGTGTTCTCGACTTCACGCTCCTCGAGAAATCCCACGGGATGGCGCTAAGCTACTTTCAGGACGATTTCCGCAATCGCGCAATGCTGTTTCGTCTCTTGCGCCATCTGCACGACCGTATCAAGACGCCGATTCGTCCTGGGGAAGAACACGAATATCTGACCACACAGGTCCTAGCCGAATATCTGACTGCAATACATCAACCACCGTTGGACGCCGTCGTGTTCGGATCCGTGCAACACGAGGAAGGGAAAAATATCGTCATTTTCGGACGCGCGCTCGGTGCATTTCACGCTGACACCGGATGGTCAACAGATCCGCTTCGCGTAGTTCCCGATACTGTCGAAGCCGTGTTAGTCAAAAGGGTCGACTACTCAACCTCTCCTGTCCAAATTCCGGGGACTAGTTCGGATCAGATCGATTCGGATGACGATTATTGGAGTCCACCCGAGCGCTAATGCGCATAAAGGTCTTGGCTAGATTGACATCGAGTTGCAGTCGACTGGTGGGCTCTGTCTTCTTGACTGGCGTAGACGAGTCGGCTGCAGGCGTCAGCGAGGCGCGAGGCATAGCCCACGAACCCTACGTCGGAACGCCAAGATGCCCGACCGGATGTTCAACCTACGCCGGGCCGGAAGGGGCCTTTTTTCACTGTTCAGTAAATATTGGCATTTTACCGAATATTCACTATAATGCGTATATTTACTGAACAGTAAAGAAGGTCTTGGCGCCTATGTTTGAGTCTCCTCTGACCGGACGACAGCTCATCACCCAGTTCGTGGACGCGCTACAGGAGCTTCCGGAAGTGGACGCCGATCTCGACCACTGGGAGCCCGTGAGAACGCACGGCGACCGTGGATACGACGCCCAAGTCGATCTGCACGTCGCCGGCAAGTCCTTTGTCTTGCTGATCGAAGTCAAAAAATCCGTCTTCCCCCGAGATGTCCGTCAAGTGGCCTGGCAACTTCGGGAAGCGAGTCATGGACGACCTGCAGGGCAAGGGCAAGCGCCGTTGCCGCTCCTCGTCGCCGAATCCCTCTCCCCCGGCGCGAAGGAGCTGCTCAGAAGCGAGCGCATCGGCTATTACGACAGCGGCGGCAGCCTGTACCTGCCAGCGCCCGGTGCGTACCTCTACATCGAAAAGCCGCCGCCCAAGGCCCTTGCGAAGTCGGTACGCACGCTGTTTACCGGACGGCGCGCCCAGGTGCTCCACGCACTGTTGGTGCAGCATCAGAACTGGTTTGGCGTCACGGAACTGGCACAGCAGGCGATTGTGTCGCCCGCTACCGCCTCCCAAGTGTTGACCGAACTGGAGCGCTTCGACTGGCTGGTGGCGCGTGGGCAAGGCCCCAGCAAGGAGCGTCATCTTCGCGAGCCGACGGCCTTGCTAGACGCATGGGCCAAGCAGCTTGCCACTATCCGCTCGCCAAACTTGCGACGGTACTATGTGTCGGGCACAAAGGCCGAAATGCTGGCGATGCGGATTGGTGAAGTCTTTGACATGCACGACGTCGAGTACGAAGTCAGCCACGAGGCGGCCGCGCAACGTTATGCACCATTTCTTTCCAACGTCTCCCAGGTCCGCGTGCGGGCGCTAACCGGTGCGAACACCGATGCCGCGATTGGTGACCTAGGCGCGCGCGTCGTCAACGAAGGCGCCAACTTGGGCATCATTGATGCCAAGTCATCGGGAGAACTGTTGTTTCGCGACAGAGTCGATGGCCTATGGCTCGCCAGCCCCATCCAAATCTATCTCGACCTGTTGCGCGGCGAAGGCCGCTCCAAGGAAATGGCCGAGCACTTCCGCAAAGCAAGGATCGGCTTCTGATGGCCAAGCCCGCAACGCTCGACGGTTACAGCGACCAATACACGGTGGACTGCGAACGTGTCCTCGTGACACTGCTGCGAGGTCTCGGACCGTGGAAGGATTCGGTCTACCTGATCGGTGGGCTCACACCGCGGTATCTCGTCGCCGCGCGGCCTCCTGTGGTGCCGGCGCACGCGGGGACGCTGGACGTGGACATCGTGATCGACCTGCAAATCCTGGCCGATACCGAGGCGTATCACACGCTGGAGGACAACCTTAAGAAGATGGGCTTCGAGCGCGCCGAAAACGAAGCCGGGAAGAAACTCTCGTGGCGTTGGCAGACCCGCACCGAACACGGTGCGCTGATGGTCCTGGGAACTACTGGCGGACGCGCCGGATCTCGCCGGCGGCAAGGTACAGCCCCTGCCGACCGAGGGCACGATCTCGGCCCTGAACATCCCGCACTCGTCGATCGTCTTCGACCTGCATCAGGTAACCGAAATCCAGGCGGAGCTGCTGCGCGGCAACGGCATCGCCACCGAGAAGATCAAGCATGCCAATCTCGTCAGCTTTACGTGCCTAAAGTCCTTCGCGTTCGACCAGCGCTTCGAACGCAAAGACGCACACGATCTGATCTATTGCATCGAGCACGCGCCCGAAGGCATGGACGCCGCGGCCGAAGCCTTCCGCAAAGAATGCGCTGGCAAGCATGGCGCCATCATCGAGGCCTCGCTGGCAATCCTGCGCAGCCGCTTCGCCAACGACGAGAAGACGGAGGGCTATCGCAAGGATGGCCCCGTATCGGTCGCCAAGTTCGAGCTGGGCGAAGGCGATGAACCCGACCAGCGCGAAGCGCGGGCGTTGCGGCAGCGTCAAGTCAACGACGTGATTGAACAACTCCTTGCCCGGCTCGCCGAGGGGAGCACCGCATGAGCTTCCCCGCAGACATCAAGGGCTGCATGAAGGATTGCATCCTTTCGCTCTTCTGGCCTCGCAAGGACATCGTAGGCTTCTTTGAAAAGCACGGATGCACCAAGGCAGAGATTGCGCCTCCACAGCTTGAGGGTGAAAACGCGCTCAAGCGCCCCGAAGTTGTCGACGCCCTGTTTGCAGCGCTCGCAGTACGCTCTGATCAAGGCCTCGGCCCATTCCGTGCGATGCTGCAGTCGCTGCTCAACTGGTCGCACTTTGATCCGTATTACTTCGACAAGCTGCGCAAGCTCGACCGGGGCACCGCGAACAAAAACCTCGAGCATCTACGCCAACTGCAGGAAATCCGGGACGCGAAGATCAAGGCTGATCGTGAGCGCCGGGCCGCCCAAGAGGCAGTACAACAGAAACCGACGGCATCGCTGGATCAACTACGCGCCGAGTACCTCGATCTGCTCGCTAACAAGACTTCGCGGCAGCAGCGCGGATACGCACTGGAGCGCATCCTGATCGAACTCTCGCGCCTCTCGAATCTTGAGGCTACCGAAGCATTCCGCGTGCACGGGGAACAGATTGATGGCGCGGTCAAGTTCGAGGGAGAGCACTATCTGATCGAAGCGAAGTGGCAGGAGCGCTCGGCGAGCAATGAACCCGTGTATCAGTTTGCTGGCAAGGTCGCAGGGAAACTGTACGGGCGCGGCCTGTTCATTTCTGTGAATGGCTTCAGCCCCGAAGTCATCCGCAGCCTCGTGATGGGCAAAGAGATCCAGACTCTCTTCATTGACGGAGAAGATCTGATCCTTGTCCTGGAGGGTCATTTGAGTCTTCGCGAAATGATCGATCGCAAGGTCAAGGAGGCGCAAACCAGAGGGCTCATCTATGTCCATCCGATCTCTGGCGTCGAGAAAAAATTCTAGGACAGGCAGGCATGGCGCAATTCAACGATTGGTGCTTAGCAGTCGATACGCCAGTAGGCAACCACTTCATCAGAGTTATGACGGGACAGCCGGAGCACCTTCCGGTGGGCGTCCAGGCTACCGCTGCCATTGTTCCGGCGCACTATGCATCGGAAGAACAGGTCGCACGGGCACTTGTGCGTCTGGGCAAACCAGCGGCGGCTGCGCTGATTCAAGGCAGGCTACCGACCACCAAAGCAATCCGATCCGGAGACCTCGGAGAGATTTATGCGACTGAATGGATCGACGCGCATAGCGGGTATCGCGCGCCAATCAAGCGATTGCGCTGGAAAGACCATCGCAACATGGCCATGCGCGGCGATGACGTCATCGGCATCCTCCAGGATGCTCAGACTCAAAGGCTGCATTTTCTGAAGACGGAAGCTAAGAGCCGTGCCGCCTTGACGGCTCAGGTCCTTACGGATGCGAGGGCCGCTCTCGACAAGGATGGTGGCCTGCCCTCTGCACATGCGCTTTCGTTCATCTCCGCGCGATTGCTCGAACTGGGCAATCTACCGCTTGCCGACGCCGTCGACGATGCGTTGCTCAAGCATGGGATTCCGGCTCAAAACGTCCGGCATCTTCTCTTCACGTTCTCAGGAAGTCCGCCGAACGCCCTGTTGACTGCCGCTCTCCAAGCGTACCCAGGAGCGATCACCCAATGGGGCGTTGGGCTGCGCGTCGAGGGTCATGCCTATTTCATCGGAGCGGTCTATGACCGGGTGATCGCTGATGCCAACAACACCTGAGGCAATTGCGGCAGACATCACAGAAGCGGCAACTGCCGGTTTCCGTGGAAGTCTCATTGCACGAGGCCAGGCGAGAGCAATCATCTGGCGCGGCGGGGTGCTTCCCCCCGACGCTCCGGCCTTCGCAGCACAGCTTAGCTACGACCTGCATTCTTATGGCTACGTCCTTCTCGGGCTTGGCCTTCGCCTGCGCGAGCTGGGCGGATCGGATGCGCAGGCGCGGATCGCATTCGAGCAAGCCGCGACGGCCCTCGAGGCGGTGATCGCCAAAGGTAATCCGGATGAGGCCGATCGCGATTTTCACTTTGCGATGGCGGCGGCGAGCTACCACCTTGCGCACCTTTCCGCGCGCGCCTACTCTCTGCTGGCGATCGTCGCGGGGGACGCGAATTTCGCCCCCACGGAACGAGTCCTGACGTTGCTGATGAGGCGGGACTTCCGTACGCTGCGAACCACTGTTCTCGATTTCCGAGCTTCTGGTGAAGGCAGTGACACCGAGATCGCCGCACGGATGCGGGCCAGACTCGACAGGGTCGGGGCGTGGATCAACCTGGCCGGCGACGGCGAAGATATCCTTTTCGAAGGCCTGGACAAAGCGCTGACGGACATATTCATGGCAGGGATGTCGCTATTCCTGCTGGCTCTCGAACGAGGCGAGCGGGCGTTGGTTGACCAGGCGCTGGAGCGGCTTCGCACGAACCTCTCCGTCTGCAGCGAAATGAACATGCTCCCACAATGGTGGGTGAATCGAATCGCGATTCATCTGCTTTCCGACCTGTGGTCAAGCACCTTTCATGAGAGGGTTCCGTTCCAGCCTGCAGGCGGCGAAGCGGCCGACTGGCCCGCGCTTCGCGTATTGTTCCTCGCGCTATTGCAGAGCCGCCCAAAGGCCGAAGTAGATCTCTGGCCTTCGCAGATAGAGGCCGCCAACCGCGCTATTGACCAGTCAGATGATCTGGTTGTCTCTTTGCCCACCAGCGCTGGCAAGACCCGCATCGCCGAACTGTGCATACTGCGATGCCTCGCCGGCAAGAAGCGAGTGGTCTTCATCACTCCGCTGAGAGCGCTGTCTGCGCAGACCGAAGCGACCCTTCAACGCACATTTGGCCCGCTTGGCAAGACCATCTCGGCGCTCTACGGCAGCATCGGCGTCAGCGGCTTCGACGAGGATGCGATCGGCGAGAGGGACATCGTGGTAGCCACCCCGGAGAAGCTCGACTTTGCGCTGCGGAACAACCCTGCCCTTCTCGATGACGTCGGTCTTCTCGTCTTCGATGAAGGACACATGATCGGGCTCAACGAGCGCGAGGTTCGCTACGAGGTGCAGATCCAGCGGCTTCTTCGCCGTCCGGACGCGCATCAGCGGCGGATCGTTTGTCTTTCAGCGATCCTGCCGGATGGCGATCAACTCGACGACTTCGCGGGCTGGTTGAGACGAGACCATCCTGGCGGACTGATCAAAAACGATTGGCGACCGACCCGCCTGCGGTTCGGCGAGGTGGTGTGGACGTCGCCCACAGCCCGATTGAACCTTCGCGTCGGCGACGAACGCCCCTGGGTACAACGCTTCCTCACCGGGGAGACGCCCCCGAATTGGATTCCGCCGAAGCGCCGTCGTACGACCTTGTTTCCCAAAGATCAGCGCGAACTCTGCCTGGCAACAGCCTGGCGACTGATTGAGGATGGCCAGACCGTACTTATTTTCTGCCCGGAGCGGCGCAGCGTCGAACCCTTCGCCGACGTCATTGTCGATCTTCACGAGCGCGGCGCCCTTCGCTCGTTGCTCCAAGCCGATCCCGCGATCCTCAACACCGCGATCGCGCTTGGCGAGGAATGGCTCGGGCCAGACAGCGCGATCCTCAAATGCCTGCGCATCGGCGTCGCACTTCATCACGGAGCCCTCCCAACCGCCTATCGCAAGGAGGTCGAGCGCTTGCTGCGCGACAACGTGCTAAGGGTGACCATCTCGTCGCCGACCCTCGCACAAGGGCTCAATCTATCAGCCACGGCCGTCGTCATGAACTCTCTTCACCGAAACGGTGAGAGGATCGAAATCTCCGAGTTCAAGAATGTTATCGGCCGAGCAGGACGCGCCTATGTCGATGTCGAGGGCATTGTGCTTTTCCCCATGTTCGACGAGATTGCAAAAAAGCGACGCAACTGGGAAGCGCTCATCACCGATCTCGGCGCCAGAGAGATGGAAAGTGGCTTGGTGAGGCTGGTCGCTGCCTTGTTGACGCGCATGCATGCACGCATTGGCGGCGACCTCAATCAACTGATCGAGTACGTCGTCAACAATGCCGCTGCCTGGGCGTTCCCGGAAATCGCAAACGAAGAGCCCCAGGACCGCCAGCGCGCTCTTGCCGACTGGGAGCGGCACATCGCAACGCTCGACACCGCCATCCTCAGCTTGATCGGCGACAACGACATCCCCGACGAAGGCGTCGAGGCGGCACTGGATGACGTGCTTCAGTCCTCTTTGTGGCACCGCCGGCTCTTGCGCCAGAACGAGCAAACTCAGCAGGCTCTCAAGGCGGGTCTTCGCTCCCGAGGGCAGCTTATCTGGAGTCAATCGACAGCAGCGCGCCGTCGGGGCTATTTCCTCGCAGGGGTCGGACTGACGACCGGTCATGCGCTCGATGCGATCGCAGAGGACGCCAATCGCCTTCTTATTCAGGCCAATGGTGCCATCCTTCAAGGCGACGCCGAGGCGGCGATTGCTGCCGTCGCCGCCCTCGCGGAACGCGTCTTCACCTTCTATCCTTTCACGCCCGACCCGATGCCAGCAAACTGGCGCGACATCCTGCACGCCTGGCTGTTTGGAGAGTCTCTTGCCGGCATCGCCCCCGGCCAAGAATCCGACACACTGCAGTTCATCGAGGGAGGATTGGTTTATCGTCTTCCCTGGGCGATGGAAGCGATACGTGTGCGCGCAGTAGCAAACGGCGATACCGTGGACGGCATGCCGATGGACGGTTACGAACTGCGCTTGGCGGTGGCCGCAGTCGAAACTGGAACTATGAATCGCCCGGCCACGATCCTCATTCAAGCCGGCTTCAACTCCAGGCGCGCTGCCATCAAGGTCGCGACAGACACCGGAGCGACTTTCCAAACGGCCCACGAACTCCGGCATTGGCTCAAATCGGAGGCCCTGGCGGCGTGGCGCGAAAGACCTGACTGGCCGACACCAGAAACGAGGAAAATGTGGACAGAGTTCGCGCAAAGCTTCATCCCACAAACGAATCGTGTCTGGGCCGATCGGCGCTACTGGGCTGGTGTGCAGTGGCTTGGGGCACCGCTGCCACCAGGCACTCCCGTTCAAGTTCATCATTGGAATGGTCAGCTCAGCGTGCTTGCGGCTGATGGTACTCCGGTGGGCACGCTGCTGCATGCCTTGAATCCCAGGAGAGCCGGTTTGCTCCTCGCGCAGGTTGCTCAAGATATCGGCCGACTCGACCTCAGGTATCTCGGACCAGATGACTTTGTTGATATCTAGCCGACGTAAGAGAGGGTCTCAAGTGATGTAGGAACGACTAGAAAAGCAAGGAAGAGACGAATGATCCTGACCGATAACGAAACCAAAGTTGATCTGCTAAACAACGAGGCCATTGCTACTACGATCATCGGGTTGCTTCGCGCGAAGCCCGACCATCCGGTGACGATCGGCGTGCACGGTGACTGGGGGGCGGGAAAGTCCAGCGTGCTCGAAATGATCGAGGCTGGTTTCGCCGATCAGGACGATGTCCTGTGCCTCAAGTTCAACGGATGGCGCTTCCAAGGTTTCGAGGACGCGAAAATCGCCTTGATCGAGGGAATTGTCACAGGCTTGGTCGAAAAACGTCCGGCGCTAAAAAAGGCGGCAGTGGCCGTTAAGGATGTCTTCCGTCGCATCGACTGGCTGAAGGTCGCCAAGCGGGCCGGCGGCCTAGCCCTGACTGCATTCACCGGCATTCCAACGCCCGAGCAAATCGGAACCATTATCGGCTCGCTCGAAGGGCTGATGGCAGACCCTGCCAAGCTCCTCACGAAAGAAAACCTCTCGGCAGCCATCGACGAGGCGAAGGCCGTACTGAAGCCGGGCGAGTCCAAGAATGTGCCGGAGGAAGTGGAGGCCTTCCGCAAGGCATTCGATCAGCTCCTGAAAGATGCAGGAATCAAACAGCTTGTTGTCCTGATCGACGACCTCGATCGATGTCTGCCCGACACCGCCATCGAAACGCTCGAAGCCATCCGGCTGTTCGTGTTCACCGCGCGAACCGCGTTCGTCGTCGCGGCTGATGAGGCGATGATCGAATATGCTGTGCGCAAGCACTTTCCCGATCTACCTGACAGTACTGGGCCGCGAGACTACGCCCGCAACTATCTCGAAAAGCTCATCCAGGTTCCGTTCCGCATCCCGGCCCTGGGCGAAACCGAGACACGGATCTACGTCACGTTGTTGCTCGCTGGCGCCGAAGTCGGGGAGAACGACGAGAACTATGGGAAGCTGATCGCCGTAGCGCGGGAGAAACTGAAACGGCCGTGGACCAGCGGCGGCCTGGATGCCGCGACGATCAAGACCGCACTCGGCCAGCAGGCCGAGAAGGCGAACAATGCGCTGGCGCTCAGCGACCAGATCGGCCCCATCCTAGCAAGCGGCGCGAAGGGCAACCCGCGCCAGATCAAGCGCTTCCTCAACACGCTGCTGTTGCGCGAGCGGACCGCGACTGCACGCGGTTTTGGCGACGACATCAAGCTACCCGTGCTCGCGAAGCTCATGCTCGCAGAACGATTCATCCCAAGGTTGTTCGAGCAGATCGCGTTCGTCGCAGCAGTCCATCCGCAAGGCCTGTGCGAAGACCTTGAGACGCTGGAGCAGAGCCTGGTGTCGGCTGGCGGCAAGGATCGAGAGTCGAAGGGGCAAAAGGCCGCCGAAGCGGCGCCAGCCACCGACAACGTCGTGCTGAACGAGTGGAAGTCGTCGGAGACGGTGCGCGACTGGGCGCAGCTCTCCCCGAAGCTGTCAGGACTCGATCTGCGCGCCTACTTGTTCGTCACAAAGGACAAGAAGGATTACTTTGGCCCGGTGTCGGTACTCGGCCACCTCGCTGGCGTGGTCGAGAAGCTGTTCGGCGGCAGGATGACCGTCCAGGGCTACGAAGCCGAGTTGAAGCAGCTCGTGCAACCCGAAGCCGAGAAGGTCTTCGAGGCCGTGCGCAGCAAGATCATGAGTACGGGCGCCTTCGACACCAGGCCTGCAGGCATCGATGGCCTCGCCGTTCTTGCGAAGGCGCAGCCTGCGCTCCAGAGTCGGTTGATGGACTTTCTGGAGGCATTGCCGGATGGCAAGTGCGGGCCTTGGGCTGTCAGTGGCTGGCAAGGCGTCATCAAGGACAGCGAATGCACCGCTCGCCTGACGAAGCTGCTGCGAGACTGGAGCACCATTACCAATAACCCAGGCCTCAAGGCCAGCGCCGAAGCGGCGCTCAACAATGTGAAGCGAGGACGTTAATGGGAACCTCGACGGCTTACGGTGGCCCCGGTGGCGGAACACCGCTTGTTCCGTCATGGCTGGGTGACGCCGATGGCACGGGCGCACCCGCAGCCCCGCCTGGCGATGACGCAGTCCCGAACGGCCAGCCACCGGCGGATGGCACCGCGCCGCCGGTGCCGCCGAACCGGCCACCCATCCCCAAGACGGCGGACCCGCAGCGTTTCTCCGGTGCTCGGAACAGTTTCACCCGATTTGCCGGTTCTGGTGGCAGCGACCGCGCCAACCTGGGCCGCGCAGTATCAAGATACGTCTCAACATCGGCCGGCGGCGCGCGCCAGGCGGCCCGACGCATGGGTGCCTCGCGCGGAGCCGGTGCACGGCTCCTCGGCTTTCTCGCCGATGCACAGGCAAGGGGCATACGTGAGGCGCTGCGGGCACTCGACCTGGAGTCGTTGGCCGGACGACCGCTCACCGAAATCTTCGTTGGCCTCGCCGACTACGTCTGTCCAGGCGCGGGCACTGTCGATGAAGGCATCGCCCGCGAGGCGTATATTGAAACCATCGTCGAACTGGCAAGCGAAGGGCTGACCGATCTGACCACCTTCACGCCGGATCAGATGCAGACAGTCTTCGAACTGTATGCCACCCACGCGATAGAAGCGCGCATCTGCAACGACATTGGCACAAAGGCCGTGACCATGCCTGCGGACACGCAAGCTGCACACCGTGTCGAACAGCAGTTACGCGATTTCATCCGCGGCGGGGTGAGTGACGCGCTGAGTCGAGCACGTGCGGAAACGCCGAACCTCACGCCCGAGCGAATCCAGGGTTTCGTCGATGCGGTATACGAGTCTGCATTTGCAATCCTGCAAGCCCTGGGCGATTCGGAGGCGGACCAATGAAAAGACAACTCCTGGCGGGCCGCTTCGGTCCTGACGATAGCTTCGATGTGACGGCGGGTGCCGACGAACAGAGGACCTACCTGCAACTCGTTGCCGGCGAGAAGGCTTTGAATCATGGCATCGGTGGCGCGCTGACCAGCTTAAAGAAAATCGGCGTGTTTCCCTCTGAGATCGGCATTGACCTGCTGGTCCTGGCCGCCCATGTCCATGCGGCGGACACACGCATCTCTCGCACCGAGCAGTCGCAAGACTCGTGGACGCGCGAGATACGACTGGTTGTGCCGGTAAGCGATCCGTCTCGCTGGGCCGCTGCCGCACCGACTCTCAAGAAGTCTCTGGATTTCCTGACGGGCGATCGCTGGACGATCGGGTTCAGGGCGCGTCCAGATCGGTTCGCGACGATCACCCAAGCAGCACATCCGAGTCTGATCGCACCGCCCTTTGATTCCGTCAGCCTGTTCTCTGGTGGATTGGACAGCTTGATCGGGGCCATCGATCTGCTGGACGACGGCGCCACTCCCCTACTGGTCAGCCACTTCGGCGAGGGCGCGACGAGCGACGCTCAAAACAAGCTGTTCGCAGGTTTGAAGAAGCACTACGTCAAGTCATCTTTTGAGCGTTTGCGGGTCGGCATGACCTTTGTGGATGGTCTTGTGGAAGGCGTCGGCGGCGAGAACAGCACACGCGGCAGGTCGTTCCTGTTCTTCGCTCTCGGGGTGTTCGCGGGTACCGGGCTTGGGCGCCGTTTCGTCCTGCGTGTCCCCGAGAATGGGCTGATCGCGTTGAATGTGCCTTTGGACCCCCTGCGACTGGGATCAAACAGCACCCGCACTACGCATCCGTATTACATGGCGAGGTGGAACGACCTGCTCGTCGCGCTCGGCATAAACGGCGAGATTCGGAACCCTTACTGGGACAAGACGAAGGGTGAGATGGCCGCAGCGTGTCTCAACCCTGACCTCCTGAAAAAGCTGGCGACGGATTCGTTGTCGTGCTCGTCCCCCGCCAAAGCCAGATGGCTTGGCCATGGAATCGAGCAATGTGGCTATTGCCTGCCATGCCTCATCCGTCGCGCAGCGTTGACAGCAGCATGGGGAAGCGGGAACGATCCGACGACGTACACGGTACCCGATCTTCATGCGCAGCCGTTAGACACACGCCAGGCGATGGGAGTGCAGGTCAGATCGTTCCAGTACGCGATCGAGCGCTTGAGGGGCAAGCCCCAGCTCGCGAACCTCTTGATCCACAAGCCCGGCTCGCTTGCGGATGAAGCTGCACACCTAGACCAGCTTGCCGACGTCTACCGGCGGGGCCTGGGCGAAGTCGCGCGGCTTATCGACGGTGCCAAGGCGAGGCCAAGTTGATAAGGGTACGCGCATGATCGCCACTACGGGCCTGGTCGACTTCCATTGCCATCTTGATCTCTACCCGGACCACGCCGCGGCTGTTCGCGATGCCGATGCGGCCGGCGTGTTCACACTCGCGGTGACAACGACACCGCGCGCGTGGCCTCGCAATCACGAACTTGCGCAGCGTACGAAGCATGTGCGAGCCGCGCTCGGGCTCCACCCCCAGCTGGTTGCGGAGCGTGAAAGCGAGATCGAGCTCTGGGATCGGCACCTCGCGGAGACGCGATATGTTGGCGAAGTCGGGTTGGACGCAGGCCCCCGGTTCTACAAGTCGCTCGACGCGCAGAAGCGTGTGTTCCAGCACGTGTTGCAGCGTTCCGCGCAGGCAGGCGACAAGATCATTACTGTGCATACCGTCAGATCAGCCAAGGCAGTGCTTGATCTTGTCGAAGCATATCTGCCGCCCGAACGCGGGAAAATCGTTCTCCATTGGTTCACGGGAACAAAAAGCGAGGCGAAGCGCGCGCTGGCGCTAGGCTGCTACTTCTCTATCAATGCGGCAATGCTTGGCAATGAAAGGCACGCACCGATGGTGCAGGCGATTCCCCTGGATCGGATACTGACGGAAACTGATGGTCCTTTCACCCGGACAGGCGACAGACCTTCGCAGCCGAGCGATGTAGCAAGTGTCGTCGAAGAACTGGGGCGCTTCCATCGGGTATCTGCTGGCGACATCGCCAGCCTCATTCGTGACAATCTGCGAGCGCTGCTCGGATAGCGGGAAGTGGAACGCCCGAGCGGAGCCTGCAACCGTTGGCGTGTTATTCAACCCGCCTATCGCCACGTGATGCAGATCTGGGCTGACTATATTGAGGGCTATACGGAACAATACACGCAGCTGGCGCAGTCGATTAAAACTGCTGCTCGACCAGCTTCCACCTTTGTCCTCCGTGCTTCCGCTTGCCATAAAATGATTCAAACTTTCGACCTACGGATTGAGCAATGCGCTCTGCCCCAATGAATATACACTCGTCCTCCTCCACAAGTACCGTACAGGGTGGTGCGAGCGCCAGCCAACTGCCCGAGTCTCAGCGATCACTGTTAAATCGACTGCTCGAACAGATGCTGCTCCTGGATGCGGGTGTGCCCGCGCTCAAGTTCCGTGCCGAAAACTACCCGGAAGTCGCCACGCTTGATCAACTCGAAGCGGGTGATCTGATCAGACGAGAGAACGATAACTATGTTGTTCGATCGTCTGCCCTGTCTTTCCTGGACGCCGAACCAGCACAGCGCCTGTTGTCAAACATCGAGCGTGTGTATGCCGCTCTTCGTCTGCAGTATCGGCAAACCCAGCAGGCACAGGTTCCAGTTACGGCATTGGCTGCGCAAGCTCGACTTTCAGTCCCGGAAGTGGCTTCAGCGCTGCAGATGATGCTGGATACCTCTTGCTGGTGCGCCGGTTGGACGACCGATATCCGGAAAGAGGACGCCTATGTCTGCCCGGGAGAAGGCATCCTGAAAAACGAAACCTACGTACAGCTTCTTGATGAAGTGCGTAGCTGGAGCGCGCCTCGCGCCTCCTTCGAACCGTTTGAGATCATTCCAACGATTGACTTCCGCGACCGCGAACCGGAGCGTGACGTGGAGCGCGCGCTGCCGGCGGCACAGGCTGAAGCACTACTATCTGTAAGTTCGGACCTTGAAGGCATGAACTTCGGCCTCAACGAGTACTACGACGACCTTGAACCCCAAGGCGTCATCGACTCAGTACTCACCGGGAAAATCAATACGCTGCGCATGTACTGCGAAACAATCGGTTGGCGCGGCCTGGCTGGACGACTGCGAGCGTTGACGCCTCTGCGGGGCAACGCTGTTGAAGCGATGGAGCTCGTGAAAAGCTTCATCGTTCCTGAGGTTCGTCGACTCACCGTCGTGCAGGTGTCGACAAAACCCACGGAGATCAAACAAATGGATGACGTCATTCGAGCGTGGCCTGCGGCTCGGGCCTGCCTGCAGGAGTTTCGTTTCGATGACATCAAGGAAATAGCCGGTCTTGCCGGATTCGATGTCACGGCCACTGCTCATCTGGTCCAGAAGTCGCAGGGTGGCGCTACCAAGGGCCAGTTGATGTCGGCAATAGACGAGCAGGTCGGAACGATGGACTCAGATGCCAGATACCACTTTCTGACAATCCTGGTCGAAGAAATACTTCGACGACGCTCAGAGATGCAGGAGAAGCTCTCCGAGTATCTGAGCCGACTGGGCTGGTCATTCGTGAATCAGACGCTCGTGCCGCTGAACGTGTTTGACACCAGTACGCTGGCAGACACACCCGGCGAATCCCACAAGGACCTTTTGAAGGCAGCGCAACGCCTGCGCGACGGCGACCTGGGCGGCGCCATCTCTGCCGCATGCGGTGCAGTGGACGCTGCCACGTCTAAAGTCTACGAAGAGCGAAGTCTTGGGGATCCGACAAAAGCATCCTTCCAGGAACGGTGCAAACGAGCCGCCCTGGCCAAAGGAGTGATGATTGAACTTGATCGCCAGCTCACTGCGCTAGGATGGACACAAACGGAGGTTTCTCCGTTCAGGAAGAACCTTGAAGGCGCGCTCAACCAGGGAGCCTATGTGATGCAAACACTTCGCTCTCACATGGGCGATGTCCACGGCACCAAACCGATCTTGAGGTCGCTGGTGTTCGACTGCCTGCGATGGGCGGAACTCATCGTCGGCTCGCTTGCGGAACGCCCACACGCTTTGCAGAAACAGCAATAGAGGACTCGTTCGTTGGGTCGTCATCGTGCGAGGAATATGCTCCGGCAGGACACCACCCTTGTCGGCATGGCAGACCCGGCGGCAGAGTTTGTCCTCTGCGTTGCCCTGCTGGCAGACGGGAACGGACCTGTTCCGTCACGGTCCAATTTTCGACTGACCGCTTGTGCAACGAAACAACGAAGTCGGAATGCCGCGCACGATCAGCAGACTGCGCGCGGCTCGATTCCGACAGAATCAGTTAATGGTCTGTAGTGCCGGCTATTGGATAGATGCCATCTTCATCGGCTGGTTCAAGCGACTTCGTAAAGATGGTTGAATCCAGCCGGATCATGTCGGGATCAGCCGGTTCGGTCGACTCCGTCATGTAAGTCGAGTCCGACATGAATTGATCCGTGTCGTTTGGCTCGACACTACGGGTAATGACTGTAGACAAAACGGCACTATCCGGATCAACTGGCTCCACGGTGGCCGTGAGCACGGTACTGTCCAGTACGGAACCCGCGTTCGGGCGATGTTGTTGCAGACGGTGATCAGGCGATTCCGGGATAATCGTCCTGACTGAGTCACTATAGTTAAATATGTATGGTTTCATTGGGTTCCTTCGTCCAGTTTCACTACTACGCTCGCATCGCCCCAATCAGACTGTGGCAGTCTGATGTCACGAATGTTCTCGTCGCCACTGGCAAGCTTCAGTATGCCAACGATCCTGTCTCTGTTGCGATTGGCATGTTGCCCGCTGACGATCACGAATTTTTCACCGCCGTCGGACAAATGTTTGCCAAGCTCGGCAAGCAGCGCGGCGAGCTCTTTGGTGGCGAATGATCCGTTGGCGTTTATTACTTTTGCGCCCATCCCGGACCCGCCGTCTGTGGTTGGTTGCTCTCGCTCTGGGTGTGACATGATGAATTGCGCAGCGATCCATAACGGAACCGCCACGCACAAGGCAAGAATCATATTCGACTCAACATTCTTCACCTCGCTTGCCAGCGCGCGAACTTCCTGATTTGACGCATACCAGTTTGTATAAGCAAGTACGGCCTGGGTGCAAGGCGAGGTGTCTGCGGCAAGATCCTTGAAGGTGGATCGAACGATGCCCTTGACCTGCATGCTGGACCATATAAAAGCGCCGCACGCGAGCATAAACAGGCATCCGATTCCAAAGACGAATCCAGCGACGCACGCACTTCTCGACGAGATCGGCAAAATCATCGTCAGTATGTAACCGTAAAAGCCGACCAGTGCGAAATAGCTCGTGATGTGTGCTGCAATCCGTGCTTCCAATGAAGATTTGGCGTCTTCGTTATTGTTGAATCGTTCCTTCAGGAATTCATACTGAATCTCAAGCTGTTCGTTCGTGAGCGCGCCAGTGTTGGTCCTGTAGTTCGCCGTCAATGTGTCTATGGTCTGCTGCGAATCAAGCAGGCTCATTTCACTGAATCTGAGAAGCTTGACCAGACCAGGGCGTCCTTTATAGAAAGTTAGCAGGTAAAACTTCGCCCTGCCAAGAACCAGCACGAGCAGTGAGAAACGGCGTGGCAAACCAGACCTGTAAGCACCGTATGCGTCGTCGCACGATATGTGACATACGGGTATCCGGTTGAAGAAATAGAGCAGAAAGTTCACCCGTGTGTTCCCGTCAGAAAATGGATCATAGAACGCGATATCTGGCCTTGCGCCACGTTGTCCAGCCAGGCCCACTGCCCGTTGGCATTCATTTCCAGAAAGTACGGCACCCCATCTTTCAGCATGAAATCGAAACAGCCGAACTGCATACCGAGCGCGCACATGAAGTCCTTTGCTCTCGACTCGAGTAAGTGCGGTAACGGTTCGAGCGAGTACGTGGGGTTGTTACCCGGTTTTCGCCAATCGACCTTGTCGGGTGAGTCGATCCTGATAGCGTGGCAATCGTTTCCAACAATAGTCACCCGGAATTCGTAATCTTTCTTGATATATTCCTGAAAGTATGCGGATACATATCTGAGACCCGAAGTATCGATTGAAGGATCCAGAAGGTTGGTCTGTACAAACTCCTTACGTCCGTCGTATTCAACGACGCCGGTTGCCAGTGGCTTGACGATGAGTTTCCCATTACCAAGTCGGGTCAGGGCAGATGCCGTATTGGTGATCAACCCTCGTGGTAGCTTAAGCCCCATTCTTTCGGCCAACTGCAGTTGCACAATCTTGTTGTTGGCCCTTCGCATAATTGATGGCTTTGACAGGCAAACACCTTCAAAACCCTCGACGATACCTTCGATCATTGAAAACATCTCTGTATGAGCGAAGGCGTGATACTGGGGTTCAAGGATCCCGCCAAGATCCTCCGGGATCGGTTTGCGGTACAGGATCGAATGGCATGTTGAAGTCGTGATAGTTGAATCGTCATCGATGATCTCAAAGCCATGTTCACAGATGACGATCTGATAGGTCGAGATGCGGTCAAGGTTCAACCGGAAAAACCGGACGTTCGGGTAACGCTGAATCAGGTAGTCACAGGTTCGATCATGACTGCCCGTCACCATGAGAATTTGTTTATCCATTTATCGGAATACATTGAATCCTGCGGCGGGAATGCCGCGTCCGCTTTCGGGAGCAGCAGCTCTGACGCCCCCCGCCACCATTCCTCACCATCGTTAAAGATCAGGCTTCGGGGGAACCAAACGAAGCTCGCGACTCAATGGGCGAAAACGAGGCGACTTGCGGTTTATTGATGGAAACCGCGCTCCCGGAGTACGACACGCGTAACGCATACCCACCCCGGACGGCCACTCGCCAAAAAAAATCCGGCCAGACAACCTGCAAGCCTGGACCGTCTCCTCACAGCGCTGAGGCGACGTGGGTAGCCAGTGTCAGTGCGTCCTGCAAATCTCATCGTTCAAGGCGCACTCTCAGGCGGCGGGCCCGTTCCTGGAACGCACCCTCTCCGCCTTCCAAGATGTCGCACACCGCTTTCCGGATCTCTGCGTTTTCCAGCCCGCCGGATTTGTAGGTAATGGGCGGAAGCGCTCCTGGCGGATGGGGTCCCGACTCTGCAATGATGATCTGATCTGCATCCGTATTGATCACGAGGTTAGCATTGTGCGTCACCATGATGACCTGGCGATACGCCTTCGCTTCGACGAAGAGATGAACGAGTTCGTCAAAAACGGACTTTGGGTCGAGATTCTCTTCGGGTTGGTCAATCACCAGCGGTCGGTTATCGCTGTCGTCAAGCGCCAGATAGAGAAGAAGCAGCACAATTCCGCGGGTGCCAGGAGACAACTTGCGGATATCGACGCCGTCATAGTCGATTCCGTAGCGCACCTCGACATGGTCCGTGCTGAATAGCCACTGCGCGAAGCGCCTGGACCAGGCACGAAACTCCGCCTGCTCGCTTTGTGCCACCGGTGAATGCTCAAGAAGATCCTTCTGATACAGACGGCGGAACTCGGCCATCGCGCCGCGCACCGCTGCGGAATCACCCGTCTCCCACGCTCCCTTTAGTATCTCGTTCGCCTTTTGGAGCAACGTGCCCTTACCACGAAATGCACCTGCCATCCGGAGATCGATGAGGGTGTCCTCCGCCTCTGCCGCCCACCCCTCCACGTTCGCCACCCGTGCGACGGAAAACGACAGCTTCTTCAGCGTACCGGACGCAGCGGCCAGCCGCGCCATAAGCGGCGCGTACAACTCTCCCAGCACCGTCTGTTCGGCGATCAGTGCGTCGAATGCCCGGCCATAGGCCTGCTCGCGCTCCTTCTGGAGTTCGCGCGCACGATCCTTCGCACCCTGAGCGTCCCTGATCTTGTTGTTGAGCGCCTGCAAGGCCGCCGTCTCCTTCGTGATGCGACCGGATAGCGCCGTATATTTCCGCTGTGTCTCCTTGTCGGCGCTGACCAGTTTCTCCAGGCGCGCCATCTCCGCCTCGAGCATCGCGAGCGACAGCTTGCTGAGATCGGCGTCATCCGGGAAGAAGGGCTCGTTGGGATCACCCGGCGCCGGGGCGACTCCCTTGACTAATGCGATCTCCCCATCGACCCACTTCACGTAGCCGGCAAGATTGTCGTCCACCGGACCTTTGTAATCGAGCAGGAACGAGGCCCACTGCTCGTCCGACATACCACTGTGAGGGTGCCGCACCTGAGCCTGGCGCAAAGCGTCAGGGGCCTGGTTGACGCGGAGATCCTTCACCTCGTCCTGCATGGCGAGGAATGTCTGCCGCTGGCTGGAAAGGTTTCGTAGTTTTGATCGCAGCTCGTTTGCGGCTGTTCCGAGTTCCGTGTGGCGCTGGGCGCGCCGTTCACTGCCCGCCGACACAAGCTTCGCCCGGTCTGCCGTATAGGCGTCAACCAGCTTTTTCTTCTGTGCGGCCTGGTTCTCGAAGCCGGAGAGGAGCTTCTCCTTTTCCAGCTCATTATTGATCAGATCGGAAAGCTGAGATACGGCCTCGGCTTCGCGTTCTCGCGCTAGGCGATGCCGTGATGCGCGCTGTTCGAGTAGCTCCTCGAAATCCAATGCCCCATCGCGCGACTCGTCGGGGTGCGAGTTGAAAATGACTCGCTCGATTTCCCGCAGGAGCCCGTCGGTCAATCCGTTTGACGAGCACAGCTCCTCCACGAATTGCTGGGAGAGATAGCGCACCCGCTCGTAAACAGCGGGACCATCTGCATCGGTCCCATCGAGCCTCCGGACACTTGGCTCACCCGCCGCCCAACTGATCTTCACCTTCCCGTTTCCGACCAGTTCGCGAGCGCGGACGAGAAAAGAAGGATTCGCCCATTCATTAGCATGCCACGCTTCGCTGGAAATCGAATCGCAGCCGGCCGCAATCATGTCTGCGAGCGCGGTCTTGCCGGACCCGCGCGCGCCGATGATGGCCACCAGTCCTGGATTGAGCGGGATGACCGGCGTATTGACCCAAGGCGCGTCCTGTATCTCGATCTGAGCGATGACCTGCGATGGCGTCGCGGTCGCCGGAGGCTCCGAGCCGACATAGGCGCGTCCGCCGGGATCGATGCATGCCTGCCGGAGCGAGTCAAACTCCAGTCCGCCCTTGACCCAGGAAAAGCGATCGCCGAATGGAGTGGCGACGTCTTCGAGCTTGTGCGCGTCACTTCCGTGCATGCACGGTTTAAGGCCCCCATACAGAGCGTAGATTTCTGCGGGTCCGAGGCCACGCTGGCCGAGCCAGAATTCTCGCTGCGAAGCGCTGCTGGCGAAGATCACATGAGCAAAACGCTCGATCTCGCGCCGGATCGTCTGATCGGCCGCCTCACGAACGCCGGATGTGCCGTCGTTTGCTCCGCCCGCAACGGCAACCAGGATGTTCTTCTTTGCCCATCCGCTTTCGCTGAAGACCTCGCGCAACTGCTGGAAATTCACCTTGAACTGGTTAGCTCCGTAGGCGAGCGCTGCCCGATCATCAGTGATATTCGGATCTGCCTTCTTCCCGAGGCGGATCAGCTCCGATCGCGTACAGTCAAAGCGATCCAGCATCACATTGAACTGAAGACGGGACAGCAGCCGCTGAAGTTCCTCCAGATGCTTCGGGTCGTCGGGACTCACAAACAGGTGAAGATTGACGAAGCCCCCCTTGGCAGTGGCAACGTCGAGTCGAAGCTCGACATTCGGGAAAACGAGCTTCACCCCCGGCAAGCGGCCTGCAACCTTGTGCCGGCACACTGCCTCATACGTATCGGTAACGTAATAGTCAGTGACGGCAATCGCCTCGATAGCGGGCGTCGCATTTTCCAGGGCGGCAAGATAGTCCTCCCATGCTGTCGGTCCGTTGAACTGATTGTTCATGACGGTACCGGGCGCGTGAATATGTGGCTCCCACCTGCGCCATTCTGACCCCCGACTCATCATTGTCACCAAGCCCCTATTTCCGAAAAATTTTTGGCAATCTCGCTACGTGTTCGCACGCACAACACTGCAGGGTGAACACAGTTTCAATGCTTGCGCCGCTCCTTCCTGGACGCTTTGGAATAACGCCCGCGCGCCAATAAACCGCCATGGCCTGCTCCATGCCCCGGTTCGCCTACGACATGAACGAACGCTATGGCGTTTGCCTGTCAATCTTCGGCTCCTGTAACCTGGCGCCGGAATTTCGGCTCAAGCATCAACTTGTGCGTCACATAGGTGACGGCCCCGGACGGATTACGCGGGTCCTTAGCCGTCTTTTCCACCTTGTCCTGCGCCCGCCAGATGCCGAACATGACGATGGCGGCACCCACTGGAAAGCTCAAAAGCCAGTTCGCGTCTTCATGGGCAATGCTGACTTCGAACGTCTCGACACGGTCTGGAGCAGCGGTTTTCCGGTAGAGCGCGTCACAGTTCAGAAAAGCATTCTTGAACCTGTCTCCCGGTGACGGAACGTAGTGCGAGCGCACGGTCGCCGCCAGTGCGATCGGAAAAGCGTTCGTCCCGCCCTGCCTCACCAGCTCCCACGCTTCGTCGTACCGCTCACGCTCGAAAAAGAAGTCCTTCCATGCGATGCGTCGCGTACCGAAACGCAGAATCAGTTCCGACGCCAGGAACGTATCCGATTCGCATAACGCGCGAAGGGCGACGACGTCGGCCGTCGTTCGCACGTAACCCGAGAGCTTCTTCTCTGACTGGACAACATCGATGGTGGCATTCCCGCCCGGCGTCCCGGTACCCGAACCGGGAGGGACGGGCGTCGTGCCGGAAAGCCCCTTGCCGCGCAGGCCATTGTGAAGCACGAGCAGTCGCAGTTCGCGTTTGCCGGTGTCGAGTGCCTTCACGAAATCCGGATCGGACTGCGCGACGATAGCCGTCAACCGTCCCGGCGCGTCATAGCGGCATCCGGCGACATGCCCGGAATCACTGGTCAGGCCGATGTAGGCGGGCACATCGATTGGCTCGATCCGGTTGGAGCGGTTCTGCTGGTAACGATGCACGAAACGCACCGCACATCCGCACGGCGGATGATCGCAGACAAGATCCGGTATCTCCCGCTGCGCGTCATGAAGCGCCTGCAACGCCTCAACGGTCCACGCCTTTCCCCGTCGATCCAGTGCGGACCGCATCCTGATTCCTTTTCCCATCGTTCTGAATCTTTTACTGTCAGGAATAGGCATGTTATCCCATCAAGACGCCGATGTGCGCGCAACAGCAACGTTGAAATAACGACCTGTGGCGAAGGTACCGCGCGGACCCATGAGCCTGGCCGGCGACAGCGCCGGTGGTAAATCGCGCCGGGCACGACCCGCGCAAACCTCCCTGAAAGACGGATGCGAGATCCATCGGCATGACCGGCTTGCGCGCCGGATTTGTGCAATGACACCGAATGTTTGCGGGAAAGCGGATCCGCGAGCCGGACAGCCTCCGCGCCGCTGGAGCAGGGCTCGCCTCAGACCGTCTCCGCGCTTGTTCATCCTGCACGCGAAGGCACCGCGGCGGGTGCCGCACGGGCGCGATCTGGCTGCAACAGCTACCCGCGATCCGCCACCGGTTCGTCGCGCACCAAGACGTGACGGCCGGACCGTCAATACCGATGAATGGCCCCCGGATAAGCCCGGATGACCACCTCACGGACCCATCGCACTTGCATTGGCTGCGCGCCGCGATCTCGTCGCGTGCGCATGCGGCCAGATACCCGCGCCGTACCGCGCGGCAGACACGGGAACCGGCGTTGACCACTGCCTCGTCTCAGACCTGCGGCCTGGTCCGCTGGCAATGGATCGTAACTGGCGCCTGCGCTCGCCACGCCACCCGTGTCAACGTCGGGCGCCCCTCGCCGCTCACGCGCCGTGACCGGGCTTTCGCGCTGCGCGTCGAGCCCCGTTCCGCGTCTCGCCCCTGACGGGCATCAATCCCTGGCGCAGCAGTTAGCCCCGTCGCCTTCGAGGAAGGTGCCGCATCCGCGGCACCACTGCCCGGTCCACCCGGGACGCGGCGTGCATCCAGCTCCCT
>NZ_JAQQEG010000055.1:0-50168 GCF_046027395.1 Paraburkholderia dipogonis
ACTGGCCGAACTCTGCCTGACGACGATCCGCCGCCTGCGCTCCCTCAGGAGACGGTGGGCGACGCTCGAGAGGATCGGCAAATTCCACCGTTGAGCGCGCGTCCGTGCTTGGATGCTGGCTGCCGAGTGGTTGAGCCTCAGCGGTCGTGGCGCAGCGGCGCCATTTTGAATTTTCGCCAACACCTTCTTGAGACGGATGCCACGACTTGCTGACGGGTCCGCAACAGCAGCCGAATCCTGCTACTCTTAAGGAAAGAAACTCGTGCTTTGGCGAGCTGTGCCTAGGTTCCTAGATTGACTTACACAAAGCCCCAACCCGCACGCTCCCGCGAGCAGTCGTGAATTGGGATCGTGGCGTCCGAATGTCCAAAGCGTGCGCCTTTCGACGGAACTAGCCCTACAGATTGCGATGCTAGAGGCAAACTATGAGCACAGAGCCGTCCGAAGGACATGCGCCGAGTAAGAATGCTTTACTCCGTGCGCTTAAAAGCGACTCATTTATTGAGAATGCATTTTTGCTAGTTCTCACTGCCGCGCTTTCTGGAGCCGTGGTTCCTCTGATTATCAAGTCAGTTGATGTTGCGAGTGATCGGCACGCGGAGCTAGCACGTGCTCAAGCAAAGCTATTTGATGACGTCTCTGAGACCATCATGACCTGCGAAGCGCTTGCGCTCGACGTGAGTTGGTTCGGGACAGTGCAAGCGAAGAATGTTGAAATGCAAAAGAAAGCCTTCGACCGGTATACAGAGAGGACCGCCGACCTGATTGCACGTTGGCGAACTGAATCGGCGCGCGCACAAGCTTTAGCCTCGCCCGAAGTCGCCAAAAAACTTGACGCGTTTCAGTACCGCTTTTTCGTCGAACAGGATACGCCGATGAACGGACTATGGATCAAGTGCAATACTAGTTGTGATTGGAAAGACCAGCATGCGCAAAACGAAGCTATGCTTGCTCAGGCTAACCTGCTCATTCTTGAACTCGCGCATGAGTTGGGAATGGCGCGCGCTAGCCAATCGTCTTTTCCAAGTGCATCGAAAGAACGTTGAGAAACATAATCGCTTCTCGCTTGGCGGTTGGTTTTAGGAATTCGCCTCAAAGTTCAGGGGCGATTGCAGCAGTAGTCGTCCGGTGTTGAGAATCGTTGGATGCGAATGCCTCGCATTGGGATTTGCAGCCCTCGAAGTATTCGCCTCGCACGAAGGACTGTTCATATAAATAAGTGAAGCAGCCTGTCGAGTGACCGGGCGACCTCCGGTGCGAGAGTCTATGGCCGAACAAGGTCCGACGCCGAGACCGCCGAGGTAGCCGCCGTCGACGTTCTGTATCCGGCAGAAGTCGACCCGGAGGAGCCATTGCGTCCGCAAAACAGGAACGTCCGCTCACGCCATGACCGGCCATTCGGTAGCGCCGGACGACTGTCTCCTCGTGGCCGGGTCGTGCCTATTGACCGGACGATTGCTGTTCTTTCGTGTCACCAAGTCCCGCCAGGAACCGCTCAGCCAAATCGGATGTGTCTAGTCGCTCGATCCACCACTCCAATGCTCGCCCCACCTTGTCTTCGCGCCAGGCCAGGTAGCAATTTGTCAGTTCACGCACGCCGACAATGCGTCGGGCGACGAGTCTCCCCTCATGGATCGGCCCTTCCGCTACGCGCTCGGGCAGCATTCCGACGGCGATACCTTCGCACAACGCTTCAACCTTCGCGCCCAGTGTCGGCACGACAATCACCATCTGTCCATCGTGTTTGGCCACCGATTGAGGTTGCAGTTTGCGCGAAGTGTCGCTTATGACAACACCTCGGTATCTTGCGATCGTCTCGCTTCGCAACGGCTCGAGGATGCCTGCGAGTGGATGGTCCGGTGCAACGACGAACACGTGTCGGAGCGTGCCGATTGGTCGAGCTGCGATGTTGGCGGCATGCGGCGGCTCACCAAATGCACCCACGGCCAGATCGGCCCGTCGGGTAATCAGCGCATCCCAGACTCCCCCAAGCACCTCGGTGGAAAGGCGTAGTTGGGTAACCATCTCGAGATCGTAGAAGGCACGTACATACGGCCACAAAGATGCGGAAGGCAAGATTGCGTCGAGGCATATCCGCAGCTCCGATTCCCAGCCGTCCTGTATTCCCTTTGTTCTGATTTCCAGATCTCGAGCAGCGTGTAAAAGTTGCCGCCCTTCATCGACAAGGAAGCGACCGGCTTGCGTGAGTTTTGCTCGTCTGCCGCTGCGATCGAAAAGCTCGACGTTCATATCGCCTTCCAGCTTCTGCACGAGGTACGTGAGTGACGAAGGAACTCGATGCAACGACATTGCTGCTTCAGCGAATGTGCCAGTGCGGTCAATCGCGTCCAGGACCGCAAGAACTTCAAACGAAAGCTTTATCGCCACAGACGTTGCGTCCTCAGTTGTTGCTACCCGTTGATCGCCGTCAGCGCGAACATCGAGCAATTTTCAGCAGCGCTTGCGCTCGCATGGGGTCACGCAAGTGCTATCAGATGGAAGGAGCCGATGCTTTCGCACTAGTCCGCAGCAGGGAAGTCGAGCGTAGTGTCGTTGATACGGTTAAACAGATTGGTGAATGCAATGCTGGCTATGGCCATCGCGACATCGACGATTTGTGCATCGGTGACACCGGCCTGTTTGACCTCCGTTATCACATCGGTTTGAACTGTGCCGCTCGTTGTGATTAGATGCAGCACAAACTTGGCCAACGCATCATCGTGCGCGTCGCCCGACGGCCGGGCCTGACGCAACGCCAGAATGGCCTCACGGTCAAGGCCCATTTTTTTGCTCAACAGCGTGTGTGCGGCGAGGCAATAGCCGCAGCCGGTTGTCTGGCTGACGACCAGTTTAACGACTTCGATGTCCCGTGCGCTCAAGTTGCTCTTTTTGAGCGATGCCTCAAGACTCAGTACTGCCTCCAGCGCGACCGGGCTATTGGCGCCGAGTCCAATGTATGAATTCGGGACCTTGCCGAGAGCCGCTTTGACACCTTTAAACAATTCGGCCGTGTGGCCGGTGGCTTCAGACACTGAGATAGTATGGAAGCGAGGCATGATGTATTCCTTTGGGGCGGTGAAAAATAGGCGAATAGCGGGCGCCATGGCGCGTGAAGCTTAGTAAACCTGATCAGTCATCCGCTGTGAGCGGTGCGCTTTGATCGAGCAATAGGGGACGAGCGAGCAGAAATGCGCCGACAAGCGCCGCGCTACCCAGTGTGACAGCGAGCACGAAACGCCAATCAGGGTGCAGCATGATCTGTGGCAAAAGACCCACCGTCAGGGCGGGCGGAAAGTGGAGTCGCAGTGCACGCAACGTCACGATTCCGACCAGCAACGAAACGACGACGGACAACGGGCCGGCGCCGAACCACAAAAGCGCGGCGAGCCCCACAGCGGCGGTGATCGTGCAGACAAGGGGCAAAGTGAGGGGCCGCTTCGCCCATGGACGGATGTTAGCGTTGGTGAAGATCTCGAATGCGGTCATAACAAGTGGGGGAAACAGGATCAGCCGCAGACCGGTGACGCGGGCTAGTCCGTACGCCACGAGAACAAACCCGAAGAAAATGAAAATGGGTAGCCACATCCTGAGCCAGGGCGCACGCTCAATTTCATCGGCTTGGGCCACGGCATCGTGCGCGGGCGCCTGACCAACATCGCCCGAAGCCAATATACGGCCATAGATCGTGGAGACGAGGGCCAGAATCGCCATCACGGCAGCGATGGAGATTGGATACCACCAGCTCGTGATACCGAACACGAGAGGCAGAAAGGCTGCGGAAATGGCTGGCATGATGGGCGAACGCATCAAACCGATGATCAGTATCGCGCCGGCAATGGTCATCGCCACCGACCATAGGCTGTACACCATCGCTTGCGTGAGCGCGGTGCCCAGTGCCGCGGTCACAGAGGGCGTGATCGCCAGCATGACCGGCGAGCGTGCCCACTCTCCCGTGGGGCGCGTGAATACGTCATAGCTCAACGCGGCCAGTTCGGGAAAAAGAACGTAGAACGCGCCAGTCAACAGCGCCGCCTTCGCGACAACAGCGAGAAGGACAACCGAAAGCACTGGCCCAAGGATCAATGCGTCGGTGAACGTGCCACGTCGGTCGCGGCGCATGGAAATGCTCATCAGAAATAAACCCTACCGGTTGGCATAGTCCGATGATAGGGATTTCGGATTTGTGCGAATATTCCCCGTATCTGCAACCCTACCTTGCGTTAATGCACCGATGTTCGATTGGGAAAACATTCGATATTTCTTGGCTATCGCTCGCATCGGGACGCTGTCGGGCGCCGCCCGAAGCCTCAAGGTTGATCACGCGACGGTGAGTCGGCGTTTGAGCGCACTGGAGAGCGAAATCAAGACCTGCTTGATCGAGCGCCAGCCCAGGACTTGCAGGCTCACGCCAATCGGCCAGCGCGTGTTCGAATTGGCGCAGGAAATGGAAGAAGGCGCGTACGCTGTCGAACGACTCCTGGACGCCAGCCGTTCGCCGCTGAGCGGCAAGGTCACGCTCAGCGCACCGCCCGTCCTCGTGGCGAATTTTCTGGTTAAGCATCTAGCAGACTTTCGTCGTGCAAATCCAGGCGTACAACTGTCCGTTTCGTGCGAAGCACGGCAGGTCTCCCTAAGCCGAAGGGAGGCAGATGTTGTCCTGAGACTGACTCGGCCTGAGGAACTCACGAGCGTCGCGCGGAAGCTGGGGCGCGTGTCGTTCGGTCTGTACGCGAGCAAGGACTATCCTCATCTGCACGATCCGTCCGCCTGGGAGTTCATCGCCTATGACGCTGGCTTCGTGGGCGTGCCACAGCAGAAGTGGTTGACGAGCGTTGCAGGGAAAAGGCCCATTGCCTGCGAAATCAGCGATATCAATGGCCATCTGGTAGCGGCGCGGGCAGGCGCGGGCGTGGCGGGTCTCCCTGACTTCCTGGCAGATACCGATGCGAAGCTGCAGCGCCTCACGTACGGTGGCGAAGCGTTTTCGCGAGATATCTGGATGGCTGTTCATCGAGACCTGCGCCGTTCGCCGCAAATACGGGCAGTCATGGACTTCCTGGTGAAGATCGTAGCCGAAAATCCCGCCTTGGCGGACCATCGACCCTAAGCGGACGTTCGTTGCATTGACGCGAACGTCCCTTGTTGGCCGGGTGCTGTCCGGTACAAATTGCATATCCCGTGGTTCGCGCCCAGACGGCGGCGATCGGCAGTACGCGTCGTCAAACTGCCGCAGCAATGACGCGCTTAGGCGCGCCGCATGAAGGCCCCCTCACGGGTTCAACAGTGAGGAGCGTGCAGGATTGCGTGAGTCAAGTGCAGAGGAAAACTGATTGGGCGCTTCGTGCGCTGTCGCCGTGGTTGCCGACGGGCTCTGTGAACGTGCAGCGACGACGATGGATGCACCCGCGACGGCCCAACATCCAGCGTGATTTTCACTTGCTGGAACGGCCACGGGAATTGGCTACCGCCTGACCCGCGTCATGAAGTTAGCCCTTGTCCCGGGTTTCGATCAGTACCGCACAGGGCGACCGTTCGATGACTTCTCCGCTGGTCGAAGGGTTGGCCCAGCGGCGTAGCCGTGACAAATGGTGATGTCCCATCACAATGACCTCCGCAGTCAGCAGTCGGGCTTGTTCGATGACGACGTCGGCCGGACGATCTCCCGCGCACAGGTGCTGTTCCACCGTGAGATGCCGGTCGGCAAGCTGTGCGCCTGCGGCAGTCAGGACGGATTGTGCGAAAGATGTCTGCGCGTATGCGGGCGGATAGGTCACGCCATCGGGCGCGACACCGCTTTTGCTACCGGGAGGCAACAAATACGATGGGTCGACAACGCACAGAAGGTGTACGGTTGCGGTACCTGGCGCCGCGACGCGGCTGACCAGGTCGATGACGTGGACACTCTGGGGCGAGCCGTCCAGCGGAACGAGGAGGATATTGAACATGGCCGGAGATAAAGTCAGAAATGGTGATGCGACACGTGTCGCCGTCAGCCGCGCGCATAGCCTATCTAACGGTAGTCGAAAAGCCTCAAACTTCAAATGGGTAAGTGACGATTAAGCGAATACGTACCTCGACGCCCAGCGTCGGCCCCCTCCGAATTCGAAGGGCCTGGCTCGCATATGAAGCGGTCGTTCGAGATGACTTGGCGGATGACTCTTGATGGCCGGCTGCTGCCTGATGCAGCTGGCTCTAGTGCATCAGATGCGGCCCTTCACTGTTGTCGCTTGAATATCGCTTGCCGGAAGCGTTGTGCGTGCTCAATGGCTCGACTTCGCCGTTGTAGACGTGTCGGTTGTTTGTAGCCCATGTCGTCGGAGGACAATGGAAACCACAAACCACATCTGATTATTTACCTGCTGCGATAGCGTTGCCATGTACCTGGCCGTACCGCCATCTCGCATCGCAACAGCCCACCTTTGCATGACGGGATCTTGCAGCATCGTTATCAGACGCCTGAGGTCATCATCCGAGAACTTCGCGCTTTCTATGAAGTGTCTCGTTAGAAGAGCTTGCTCTCCGTATCCCGGCTGTATTTTGTCTGAGATAACCTCATCGACGTCAGCACGGACGGATTTCCAGGTGTCGTCCGAAACCTTGGAATTGAATTTTTGCGAGGCATCAACCAGGTAGCCGGCCATTGTCTTTTCCATGGCGGCTGGATCTCCATGCTCGGTCAACGCAACGACTCTATCGATCAAGGCTTCGGTAGCTACGTTAGTTTGTACGGACGCGTCTGCCGATCCGCTGACAAGGACGAGGAGCAGTGAGGCCATAACTTCCCGTACTCGCCGGGAGACGAAATTATGTTGCATCATCTTCTTCAATTGCCGACTGGTAAATTCCCGCGTATCTCCCTAAGGGGGCCGGTGAGACGAGGCAAGATAACCGAAAGACCCGAGATCCAGCAACATCTGCGTCTTGTCCCCCGCTCCGAGCCATCCTTCGCCGGGATAGCGACAAACCCGTCCGAGCTCCTTCGATTCAGCTTAGCCGACGCTTTGCTCAGGCAGGTAGTAATAACTGCTGGGTATGCGACGCTTCATCCGGCCAAACAAGTGGATCCCGTCACATTTGTTACTCCCGCCGTGCCTCGTCTGCGGACGCGTTCGTTCGAGACGGCGAGCAGGTGTTCCGCACGTACTTCATCAACGGCCGCGGCGACGAGGCGATGGGCACGGTCTGGAGTTATCTCGACATGACGGCGTTGGGGCGTCAGGAGATTTGGGAGGACTCGCCCGCAGGCTATCCGCAGAGTCGACCGTACAAATGGTGGAACTGGCACGACAGTTACGTCCCCAACGCTGCGCCCGACCCGAAGTGGGTCGAGGTGTCCGATGCCGGAGAAGCTGCCTTTCGGAAGAGCGATGGTTAACGTCCAAGAAGTTGTCGATCGGCGGCAACCTCAAACCTTTGCGTCCGTCTTCGGCTTAACGAAGCACCTTGTCCAACGTGATCGGAAGATCACGAATTCGCTTTCCGGTGGCATTGAAGACGGCATTCGCGACAGCCGCGCCCACCCCCGTAATGCCGATCTCGCCAACGCCGCGCGCGCCCATCGGCGTGTGAGGATCAGCTTCGTCATTCCAGATGATATCGATCTCCGGCACGTCGAGGTGAACTGGCACGTGGTAGTCAGCGAGTGATGGATTCATGACGCGCCCCGTTCTTTCATCAAACTGGGTTTCCTCCATCAGCGCAAGGCCGAGGCCCATGATGATCCCGCCACGAAACTGGCTAGCGGCAGTTTTGGCGTTGATAATCCGACCGCAGTCGAACGAGCCAAGGAAGCGGCTCACGCGAATCTCGCCGGTGACCGCATCGACCCGCACCTCACAGAAGAGGGCACTGTGGCTGTGCATGGACCAGTGTTGTAACTCAAACGGCATCGGCGCCTCGGCCTCGACAGTAACTTCTGTCCGCCTGGCGCGGGCGAGAAGAGCCGTGTAGCTCTCGAACCTTCGCTCATCCTCTAGCGCACAAAGACCGCCGTCACGCCCGCCCACCTCGTCCGATAACAGGCCAGAAAGCGGCGAAGTGTTGCCGGCGAACTGGAGCAACTGTCTGACGAGCTTGTGATGGGCCGCAATCACGGCAGCGCCGATGGCGGCCGTCTGCTGCGAACCGCCCGCCAGCACTAAGCCCGGCAACCTTGAATCGGCGTATTCGAAGTCGATGTCGTCCATGGTCAATCCGAGGCGTTCGGCGACAATCTGGGTCTGAGCAGTCGATGTGCCCATGCCCATTTCATGCGCGGCGATGCTGACCGTAGCGCGTCCTTTGTTGGTGAGCGTGATTCGTGCCGCACCGCCTGGCATCCGATAATAGGGATAGGTGCCCGTGGCGCAGCCCATGCCGACCAGCCAGTCGCCATCTCGCCGTGCGCCGGGTGCTCCACGCGCAGCCCAACCGAATCGCTCGCGACCGACCTTCCAGGCCTCAACGATGCCACGCTGCGAGAACGGCAACCCCGTAGTCGGGTCTTTTTCTGGCTCATTTGCAATCCGCAATTCAATCGGGTCCATGCCCATCGCGTGGGCGAGTTCATCGATGCCGGACTCCAGTCCAAAGGTGCCGACTGCTTCGCCTGGCGCGCGCATGAAGGTATTGGCCGTCATATTCATTTTGACGGTCTCGACGTCGAGCAGGAAGCTCCTGGAAGCGTAGGCGCTTTTCGCCGGCAGAATGAACGGCTCCGGCATGTTGTTGTGTGGCGTCATCGCGACCGTGCCCGTGTGAATCAGGGCGTCGAGGGTGCCGTCGGCCTGAGCGCCCAGCGCCACGCGCTGTTCGGTGAGTGTCCGGCCGCCGACGAGACGGAACACGCCTTCCCGCGATAGCATGATCCTCACGGGGCGCCCTGCCAGCTTCGCCGCCGCGGCTGCCAGCACCTGATGTTGCCAAACCGTCTTTGAGCCAAAACCGCCGCCGACATAGGGCGAAGTGACGTGCACTTTTTTCTCGTCGATGCCGAACACGTGAGCGATGGTCCATGCTTCGTGGGCTACCGCCTGCACGGTGTCATGGATTCGCAGCGTGTCTCCATCCCAGGCTAGCGTCGCCGCGTGCAGCTCGATAGGATTGTGGTTGTGGCGAGGAGTCGTGTAGCGCACGTCGATCTTGTGGGGCGCTGCAGCCAGCATGGCCTCGGCATCGTTGATCTCGAGCTTCAGCGGCTCACCCTGGAAGACGCCTGGCTCCGAACCTCTGGCCTTGGCCGCATCGAGGGACGTTACTCCATCGCTTTGCGTCACATAGGTGACGTGGATCAGGGATTGGGCGTGGTCCGCCTGCTCCTGGGTTTCGGCCAACACCAGTGCGATCGGCTGGCCATTCCAGTGAACCTGGTCGTCCTGCATCACCGGCAGGTCATCGCCGCCCGCGGCTTTGGGCTGAGTCATAAACGCCGGCATGGGTTTGAGGCGTGGCGCGTTCCGGTAGGTCATCACCAGGACGACGCCTGGCGAAGCCTCGGCGGCGGCAGTACTCATGTCGACTATGCGCCCACGAGGGATGGACGAATATTTGAGCGCCGCGTAGGTCATGCCCTCCATCGGGAACTCCGCAGCAAAGGTCGCCTGACCGGAAACCTTCAATGGTCCGTCGATCCGGCTCACCGACGCACCGATCAAGCCGTGCCGGTGGCGGATCAGCGGATCGGGTTCGCCGCCGGGGATAAAGCTGTCAGGGGCGAGAGCAATGGCCTTTTTCATCATCGCCTGTATGGCGTCTTTGAGGATAGGCATCAGCGGATCTCCTGTAGAGCAGTCAACTTGACCAGTGTGTCGGTGATCACGCGCTGACCCAGTTCGATCTTGAATGCGTTGTCGCGAAGACCTCGGGCGGAAGCGAACTCCGCCTGCGCTGCCGCGCGGAACGCTGCCTCGGTCGCCGGACCGCCCTTCAGAGCCGCCTCGGCCGCATTGGCGCGCCACGGCTTGTGGGCGACACCGCCCAGCGCAATCCGCACCTCGCTGACGAGGCCGCCCCGCACGTCCAGAACTGCTGCCATCGAGATCAGAGCGAAGGCATAGGAGGCCCGGTCGCGCACCTTGCGGTAGATGGAACGGCCCCCCAGAGCAGGTGGCAGCGTCACCGCGGTGATGAGCTCGCCCTCTTCCAGCACCGTTTCGATCTGTGGTGTTTCGCCGGGCAGCACGTGGAAATCGACCACCGGAATATCGCGTGCGCCATTACGCCCCTCCACCGTTACCGACGCGTCCAGGGCGGCCAGCGCCACGGCCATGTCCGAGGGATGGGTGGCGACGCAGGCCGTGGAGGCGCCAAGGATTGCGTGCATGCGGTTAAAGCCCTCTATGGCGTCGCAGCCCGTACCCGGCGCGCGTTTATTGCAATGCGCAGCCTCGTCATAGAAGTAGCCGCAGCGAGTGCGCTGCAGAAGGTTGCCGCCGACTGTCGCCATGTTGCGAATCTGGGCCGAAGCACCTGCCAGGATAGCTTCGGACAACATCGGGTAGCACTCGCGCACGCGCCGGTCAGCCGCCACGGCGGTGTTCCTGACTCCGGAGCCGATCCGCAGCCCACCATCGCCGGTTTCCTCGATTGCGCACGAGAGGCCCGTGACGTCGATCAGCACCGTCGGCTGCTCGATGGTCTCGCGCATCAGGTCAACGAGGTTAGTGCCTCCGCCCAGGTATTTGGCACCGGATCGGGTGCCAAGTGTCAGCGCCGTCTGCGGGTCAGACGGGCGTTCATAGGTAAACGGGTTCATCAGGCGGCCTCGCGATGGCTGGGCTCGGTCGTGGCCGTACCGAAGGTATCCCGGATCGCGTCGACGATGCCGTTGTAGGCGCCGCAGCGGCACAGGTTGCCGCTCATCCGTTCGCGTAACTCAGCGTTCGTAAGTGCAAAGCTCTCTGCGGCGACGTCCTCGCTGACATAGCTTGGCACGCCGCACTTCAGCTCCTGGACCATGCCAATAGCCGAGCAGATCTGGCCGGGCGTGCAGTAGCCGCACTGGAATCCGTCATGCTCGACGAAGGCAGCCTGCAATGGGTGAAGCTGACCCGGTTCGCCCAGTCCTTCGATGGTGGTGATCTCGCAATCCTGATACTGCACGGCCAACGCGAGGCAACTGTTGATGCGCGTTCCGTTCACCAGCACGGTGCACGCGCCGCATGCGCCCTGGTTACAGCCCTTTTTGGCGCCGAAGAGATGACGTTGCTCACGGAGCAGATCGAGCAGCGAGGTCCTGGGATCGAAGTCCAGCTCGGCCTCGTTGCCGTTGATGACGAAATGCATGATTGCACTCCTATAAAATTCTGGCTGACGCCGTGAAGTTAGTGTCCGCCGGCTGTCACTCCAGGACGCCGCCGTCTTCGCCGCAGATCGTCTGCATAATCGCGCTTGATCTACCGCACGGGCTTCTTGACGACTTCAAGATGCGCGCCACGCTGTCAGCAAGTCGACCGTAGAACCTGTCGGCTTAAGCGCATCAGTGTCAGCCTGTGGACAGAGCAATTCCCGGGCCTTCGCGCCGGCACGACCGGGGCGCGCAACTTCCCGTCCCGGCCGACGCTGACCGCCATGTCTCAATGGTTGCATCAGCCCCTCGGGCATGACGAATATCGTCGAGCGTTTGAGCGTGAATCACGTATAAAAAGCAGGAGTGGAGGCCCGTCGTTACGTAGCGTCGCCGAGTGCGCCGACGGCTTTCAGCGCGCGAAAAGAGCGCGCGCAGCAGCGCCACCGCCGTTTCGGCTTCGACGTTGGCCTGAACGGCCTGATTGTTGCTGCTGGCTAGCGCGCGTTGCCAGAACTGCACCAACGGCGACCGACAGTGCTGGCCCAAGGAGAGTGAACGATGCTCGAATTCATTCACAGAATGACCACGAACGTACTCGAAATCGCTTACGCCGACGCCGGCCCCCCGTATTGGCGTGCCCACGTTGATGCTGCAAGGAGGCGCGGATCAGTGCGACGAGCCGGCGGAGTCAGAAGGCATGGACAGACATTTCACCGGCGGCTATCGCCGGACCGTGATCGAAGGCGCCGGCCATTTTCCGCTGCGCGAAGCTCCGGACGCGGTGGCCGATGCGCTGATCGAACATCTCGTTACGGCAGGTTGAAGAAGTTCGTTGGCCTGCCTGAAAAGAAGAAGCGACATGAACACACCACCACCGAAAATTCTGGCATTTGCCGCGATCGGCCCCATCGCCGGACTGGTGCTTACCGAGCTTGTCCGCCGCAGTGCGGGACATCCGCGCGTTTGTACGTCGCGAGGACCAGCGAGAGCCGACATTGCGGCGCGGAGCGTCGGAAGTTGCGATAGGTGATTTTCACGACCCGCCCAAGCACGGCAAATGCATTAAACGGCATCAATGCCGTCTTCTACATCGCGCCCGTCGACCTTCCGGACCAGGGAACAACTGGACAACGGCTGGTTGCGCAGGCTGCAGTCCGACGACGAACTTCCGTAGTCGAGCCGTTGCTGCCCGTCAATGCGTCTTTCGGATTGTCCCATCCTCGGCGCAGAGCGGCCGATAACATCGGCTCGCGTCGTCTTTCAAAAGATCGAGTTGAGACGCCGTTTGCGGCTTGCAATGCCGCCTCGCTAGAATTGGCGACCACACATTATTTTAACGACCGAAAAGATAGATGCCTGCCAACGAAAGCAGAATAGTTGCCGCCGTCGCGGCAGCGGCCGATGAGGGCAACGCGATGGAAGGCCCGTCGAGACACAGAGCGTGTCGTTCGCCGGCCACGTGTATCCTGACGATAATAGGCGGCGCCTCTGTGTAGGTCACCACCTTCTTTGTACGCTCGAGTCCACCGTTTCTAATAGCTCCAATGAGAAAAAGCAATTCCATCAAGAACACTGCCAAACGCGAAGTCGCAAATCCGCCCGAGCAGTTGCTGGCTGATGTCGCATTCGCGCAGATCGAAGAAATGATCATCACGCGTCGCCTGCCACCTGGCTCCATGATCTCCGAGGTGCAGCTTGCAGCTGAGTTGGAAATGGGGCGGACACCGGTCCGCGAGGCTCTCCAGCGGCTACGCCAGGTCGGATTCGTTGAAATGCTACCGCGTCGCGGTACGCTGGTTGCTGGCGTCGACATTCGCCAGCAACTCGAACTGCTGGAGGTAAGACGTCCGCTAGAGGAACTCGTCGTCCGCATGGCCGCGCTACGTGCGACGCAGGAGGAGCGAAGCAACCTCCGAAAGCTCGCCAAGGTGATGGCCGCGGCAGCCGAACGCGGAAATATGGAGGACTGGATTCGCGCCGGTGGGGTGATTCACGAGGCAGAAGTCCGCGCGACTCACAACAGCATGTTGATCACCAGCATGCAGCCAATTCACGCTCAGTCGCGAAGATTCTGGTACCTGCACATCGGGCAAAATCGCGCGTATGTGGAGGGCGCGCAGCTGCACGCAAAAGTACTGAACGCCATCGCACAGGGCGATGGCGATCAGGCGGCGGCCGCCGCCAACGGGTTGATGCAGTTCATCGAGCGGTTTACCCGCTCCGCGCTCGATACTTTCTAGCGGTTACGTTATGAGGCGGGATGCGGTTCTCGAACCGCATCTGTGCATCTAATACGGCCCAGACAGCACCGCGAACTTCAACGGTCCTCCCATCGGCCGGGGATTCGTCGAGGGTGAGTATGCATTGCGGCAAATTGGGCGGCGCCAATCATGTTGGCCGGTCGGATAACAACCGACAACATCCCGATCGACCGGCCAGGATATTGCCGGTAAGTCGGACATGCTGCTCGACGCCGTCCAACCAATCCGTCAAACACGTGCGAACAGGGTCAGTCCGTCAGCGGATGCGGAACCTGTGCGCTCAGGTTGCCGTGAGTTTCGGAAATGTTTCGTGGCGCACGAACGAACACGGCCACCGCGAGGGCACCCGCCAGAGCAATGCCTCCGCTCAGCAGGAACGCGCTTGTGAATACCTTGGTCCATTGCACGAGGAAGCCCGTCAGAATCGGCGCAAGAATCCCGGCCGTGTTCGCCAGCAGGTGCATGAACCCGCCCACGCCGCCCATCCTCGCGGGTTCAACCGTATCCAGGATGATGGCCCAGTACACGCTGAGTGTAAGGTTCATAAAGAACACGGTAATTCCCATCAGGGCGACTGCTGAACCAACGCTATTCGCCGTCCCCGCACACGCTACACAGGCGGCTGCAATCAGCAGACCACCCACGATTACGATTTTGCGCGACTTCAGCGCATTCCCTGTCAACCGGAAGATCCGATCGGAGATAAAGCCGCCCAAAGCGATCCCCATAAACCCGAGAATCCATGGGATGACGTTGACGATGCTCATCGAAGACAGGCTCAGATGTCGTTCCATCATCAGGTAGCTGGGGAACCACGATAGAAAGAAATAGAGGATGTAGGCGTAGCCAAAGTAGGCAAGCGAGGTTGCCCAGATGGTTGGACTTTTCAGATAGAAGCTCAACGGCGTGTGTGCAACGGACTCACGTGCCGGAAGCTCTGCGCCTGCGTCCGATCCCGCCGGCATGGCACCGCGAACCCAGCGGTTGCCCTCCGGCCGATCGGAAGAAAATATCGACCACATCAGCACCCACAGTACCCCGAGCATGCCGATCACGATAAAGGGAATCCGCCAACCCCAGTGGACCGCCATCAAGCCGACGACCGGTCCCGCGAGCGCCGCGCCTAACTGCAGGCCCGAATTCGCGAACCCTACTGCGGTCGTCTGCTCCTTTCGCTCGAACCAGCCGCTAATTATCTTATTCGTGCAGGTGGCTAACGGGCCTTCCCCGGCACCGAAGATGACCCGGATAACCAGCAGCATTGCGACACTCGAAGCCGCCGCGGTCAAGCCGCAGAAAATTGACCAGAGGCCGATGGCGACGACAAGCACCCGTTTTGCGCCAAAGCGGTCAGCGGCATAACCGCCAATGAAGCAGAACAACGAGTACCCCACAAAAAAGGCGCTGAAGACGATGCCGAGATGGGCCGGATCCAGATGCAGATCTTTCGCAATCAGCGGGGCCGCGACAGAGAGAGCCGCCCGGTCAAGATAGCTGATCGCGCAGGCGAGAAATAACATGAAAACGATAAACCAACGGTACTTCATAGTTGTCTCCTCCGTAGCCGCCGTAGCGACCAAGATGGTCAAGCTGTCTGGGACAGATCACACAAGTGAACCAGCCCTTGCAACGGGGGCGAACGGGCGTACGGTATCCGGCAAGCGTGAACTTCGCCTATGGCTGATGGAACGATCGCATCTGGCGCGCATACTGGCGGGATCAGGATAGAACTTCACACTGCAGAAAAGTACGCCGTCGCGATGATTTTCTAGTTTTCGACTGCCGATTCGACGCAATGATCAGAGGTGGCCGAGAACAATGACGCGTCCATGAGCGGTAGCGGGTCGAGGATATGAGCCGGAGCGAATGCCATATGCTCGAGAACATCCCGACGTACATCGACGCCCGGAGCAACCTCAGTCAGCACAAGGCCTTGGGCAGTCTGCTCGAAAACGGCACGTTCCGTGACGATCAACGCGCTTTGCCCAGCCGACACCCCCTTCGCTACCGAGTAGGTAATGCTCTGTGCGGTATCGACGAACTTGCTGACCTTGCCCTCCTTAAGAATCTTCATGCGACCTGCGTCATACGCGATGTCAAGTCCACCCGTAGTAAACGAACCCGTGAACACGAGCCGCTGGGCATTCATTGCGATGTCGATAAATCCCCCCGCTCCCGGGTTGACCTTGCCGAACTTGCTGACATTGACCGTTCCATGCGAATCATATTCAGCGAATGCCAGCGCAGCAAAGCGACACAGTCCCCCGTCGATCACGTCGAACTGCGTGACGCCATCCAGCAGGGCCTGCGGATACAGGTTCGCCGAGAACTGCCAGCCGTTCATCACGATCCCGCCGTACGAGCCGTGTTCCGTCGTGAACCAGTAGTCATCCGATCCAGTTTCGGAGTCGATAAGGCCCTGCTCCGCCATCACCAAGGGTACGTCGGCTGCTGCGCCAAAACCGAAAATCGACAGTTCATGCTTGCGTACTTCCATCGCCGCGCGCCGTGCGATTACCTTGTCGGGACCAAAAGGAATCGCGGGCAACGCTGTACTCGCGCCGACCGAGCGCAGATACGCTTCGTTATACGGAGTATCGGTGCTCATCATCATGTTGGGTTCGACCACGAGCGCGTCGACCAGCATGCCGGGCAGTCGAACCGATGTTGCCGGTCGTTGGCCGCGCGGTACGATTCGCCGAACCTGGGCGATGACGCGACCGCCGCTTGCCTTGGCCGCCAGAGCGAGGGCCAGTCCGGCCGATACCAACGGTTCGTCTTCGAACGAAAGATTCCCGAACTCGTCGGCGCTGCTCGCGCGAATGATCGCTACGTCAATGGGCCAGGTCGGGTAGAACAACACCTCCTCCTGGTTCAGCCGGATCTTCTGGATCAGATCATCCCGGCAGCGCTCGGAGAACTTCCCACCACCGAACTCAGGATCTGCGTAGGTTCCCACCCCCACACGCGTCACATAGCCCGGGCTCTTCCGCGCAACTTCGCGCAGCCAGTGCATTGAGGCACCGATCGGCCAGGAATACGCCTCAATCCGGTTCTCCTGGATCAGTTTCATCAGAGCCGGGCGCTGACCAGTACGCGGGTCGACCGGGTTGATGTAAGACCCGGAGACGATGCGTTTCATCAGACCTTCCTGCGCCACATGGTCCATACCACGGATGTTGACTGCGTCTCCCGTGCCGCACGGAAAGTAAAACGTGAGGTTGCGTGGTGAGCCAGTTTCGCGAAAGCGCTTGCCAAGCGCTTCAAGTGTAGCTTCCGGAACCACCCATCCGATGACCCCCACCGACGCCACAGTTTGTCCGTCCTGAATCGATGCGACGGCCGCGGCCGCAGAGATAATCTTTGTCATGACTTCACCTTGAATTTCGAAAAAATAGCCTGCGCCGCTCCGCCTTCGCAGTTGCTTGCGAAATGACGGGAAGCCAGATTGTCGAGTCGCTCTCCGTCGAGCGTGACGAAGGGTTCGAAGAAACGTTTTGTCGACGCGATCGCAGGGGGGGGTAATTCGGCTAGCCGTTTAGCGAGTGAGATCGCCTCCTGGTCGGCAAGCCCGGGTTGGCTCACATAGTCCGCGACGCCGAGGCGGTGCGCTTCAGTACCATCGATCGGGTCCGCTGCCCAGGTCAGAAGTCGCGCGCGAACGGGACTCACGCGGGCAAGCAGAGCCTGAAGCCCCCAGGGCGGTAGCCAGCCGTTTGGTACTTCAGGAAGATGCCAGCGCGTATTTGACGCGGTCACCACGACATCACACGAGATTGCGAGAACGAAGCCGCCGCCAAGTGCAAACCCTTCGACTGCGGCGATCACGGGTTTGGACAACCCGGCGATAGATCGCGCGACTCGAGCGGTCTCCGACTCCGAGTCGCACATCTGCGGGATCGACATGGTGCTTAGCTCCTTCAGATCGCTGCCGGAACAGAAAGCAGGAGGAGCACCGGACACGACAATTGCACGCACGGCTGGATCTCGATCAGCCTGCTGCAGTTCCTGCCCCAGTTCGTCGATTGAGGTGCCGTCGAGCGCGTTACGACGCGCGGGTCGATTCAGGGTCAACTGACGAACATGACCGATATTCACAATAATCATCAATACACTCCGCGTTTACGTTTCATTGGTTGAGCCCCTTCATTGCAGACATGCACCGTCTCGCTCCAGTGCATCGCGTATCGCCTGTGGTTCCAGCGCGCGCGGCTCGATCCTTTGACGGACGGCGAGCGTCGCGGCATGACCGATCGCATGACCATATGAAAAGCACTGCGCGGTGACCCGTGCGGAGGCAACCGCCTCATGTTCCGCAGACAGGCATCGCCCGGCGACGAGCAGACCCTCGCCACGGGATGGCACGAAGCAGCCATAGGGCACCTCGTAGTAGTCGTCCAGCACCCACTCCACTTTTGGTTTCGCGCCGGCGTGCAGCTCAATCGGCCAGGGCGAGCGTGCGATACCCGCGGAAAACTTGCGGGCACTAACGACGTCAGCGTTCATCAGCTTCGAGACGCCTTCGACCTGACGTGTCTGGCGTACGCCCACCTGAACGCCGGTATCGTTTATGAAGGCGTTTTCGCACCCGGCCACGTACTCTCTAAGGAAGAGAGCGTATGCGTGCACCTGACGCCGACCGTTCAGTTCGGCTTCCGTGAAATCTTTATAGAAAAGTGGATTGAGTTCGCGCCCATCGGTGCCAGTAATTCGGGTGCAATTGCATAGCAACTCTCCTGGTCTGGTCGTCGGGAAGAGCCAGATTTTTGATCGGGGGAGATTGTCGCCGGCGAGGTGACGTTCATGTAGCAGCGCCGAGATCGCTTGACCCATGATGGTGTCGTCACCGTAAGCCGCGGTGAAGCGTGCGACATCCACACCTTGCAGCCGGAAGATCATGGTCGGATTCTGTACCCGACCTTCATCGCCTATGAAGCTATCCAATCCAGCCATCGCAACCAGATCGGCATCCCCGCTTGCGTCGACGGTAACGCGCGCGCGAATCGTCAAGGGTCCCTGCTTGGTCCACGCCGTGACGCCTTCGGTGCGCTCGTTCCCGTCAAGCAGGACGCCGGTCGCGACTGCGTGATAGATGACCTGGACTCCAGATTCGCTCAGTAGAGCGTCAGCCGCGTCCCGCCATACGAGAGGGTCGTGGACGCGTGTCCACGTTTTGCCGTAGCGCAGCGGCAGGCCAAGCCCTCCGCGCTCTTCCAGTAGTTTGCAAAACTCCTGAGCAAAGCCGAAAACGACTGGCTCAGGCTTCGCGGCTACGCGCTCTGTAGCGAGATACATGCCGCACACGGTCCCCGAAAGCCCCGCTACTGCACCCCCGCCGCAAAAGCCGTAACGTTCCAGCAGCACTACCTTGAGCCCCTGACGCCGCGCGGTGACCGCAGTGGCGACGCCGGCGGCACCTCCGCCTATCACAAGGACATCACACTGAAGATCATCAACCGCACGAACGTCGATTCCTGCCTTTTTCATTTGTCGCCTCATTGTCGTCAACTGACATATCAGTTGACGACATTTTTAATGAATGAAGGACACGCTGTCAACGACGGATAAATGGAACAAACCCTGGTGATGGGTCGCACCGGCGCGAGAGCGCAGACTGGGTGGCCCTCGGCGCGCGCAAAAACGCGCATGCCTAGAGTTTTCCCTGGGCGCATCTCGACCGCGAATGGCTGTCGGGGCAGCAAATTGCGCAAGACGGTTAGTTGCGTTTATTGACCTAAGTAAATGTACGGAAAGGGGAGCTACTGCGGGAACCGACATTGCCCCCGTTATGCCCGAGTCCGAACCGGTATCTTCGATGTTCAGTTCGTATACCGGCCGGCCGGAATGGGCAGGCTGTAGCAATTCCTTGTTCGCACCCGTCTTGCGAAACAGGCTGTACTTGTCGCTGTAGAACGCGACGGACCTGCCGTGACGTTCAATGTATGCGCGCGCCGCTTCGAGTAGCTGGAGATCGACTCGGTGGCTGTGAAATGCAGCATCATCAGATGGCTGGCTGCATGGTCGACATGCACCGGCGGCGAGCAGGCCGACGCGCGCTCCTCGAACCACCGGTGATCGTTGCCGTCGATCTGGATCAGCTCGCCAGACACGCGCGACGCGTGCGCGGCTGGTAGATCTCCGACGGCCGCTGCCTGCGGGGCATCCAAAGACCTGCGTCCGTCATCAGGCGCCTGACCGTCTCCTTTGCAAGCCGGATGCCGTGAGATTCGTATAGCTTCTCGCAGGCCCGCGTGGGCCCGAAATCGGCGTAGCTATCACGAATGATTGAGAAGGCCTGATCGGCATTCACTGAATCCAGGCGGTTGTTGCTGGGCTTCGAGCGCCGACGCGACACGGGACCTCCCGGCCCATGCTCACGCAACTGGCCGACGAGGCAACGAATTTACCGTGTCGTCAGCCCGAGCCGTTCTGCCGCGCGTCACGGCTTGAGCTTGCCGTCGGCGACGTCCTGAATGACCTTGAGTCTGTCCAGTTCGCGCACTGTCATCGTTATCCGTTCGGTCGCAGCCGTTGAAAGCCTCCCGCGCCGGATCGTCGGCGGCGGGGCGTTCAATATCTTTCTCCTGCGCCCACCGCACGCAAGTAACAGGAAGCGCGGGTCGACACGAATCCCCCAAGAATCGTCAGCAGAAGCAAAAAACCAGATAGGTGGCTGCGCAAACCCGCCGCGAGATTTAGCGGTTGGAGGGATTTGATAGGAAACTGGCTCGCTGTCGAGGTAACTCACAGTAGCGAGCCAGTTGCATGAATAACGGTGCGCGGCGCACCGGGGACGATGCTAGCGGGCGGACTGCGCGTCAGCGCTCCGCCCAACGCTTCGGTTATTGACCCAAAAATACCGAGCGCGGGTCAGTGGCGTCTGCCCCGGTTTTATAGGCGTGGGCGCCGGAGTTCGACGAGCCGCTGACTATGCCGCCGTAGGTGGTCGCCAAACCGTTCTGTTCGGCAACACGTGCTTCGGCAGCCTGGAGGTTCTGCGGGTAATCGTCGCTGTTTGCCCTCGCCGGGTCATAGCCGGCCTTCTCGAGCTGGACCAGTTGAGCGCGGACTTCAGCGCGTGTAACCGGCTGGTTCGATTGAGCAAACGATACGACCGGAGCAGCAAGGACGAGTGCAACAGCGACGGCATTGATGAGCGATTTCATGATTCGTACCTTCAGAGATTGCCATGTGCTTCCACAGACACACTGCCTGCGAGCCATTAACGCAGTCTACGAGGGGACGTTCTTAGGGTAAATACCTAATACGTGAAATTACTGTTGCAGTGGGTGAAACAATAGCCCAACCCGTTGCCACATGGCCGCACCAAACGCTCGATTGTTTCTAGAGTTGACGGCGTATCAGTTTTTAGCAGTGCTCTCCAGATCGCGTTACCCGCCTCCATCCTGGCGCGATTGAGGGAATGCTAACGCGGCAGCACGTACACGACGTACCCAGTCTTAACGATGATCCCGATCGACACAGTGTCTTGGCGTCGAAGGGGTGATGGTGGCACGTGGCGCAAAGCTCAGTGCAGGGGTGATTCCCAGAAAAAGGTCGCGCATCGCTTTCTGAAAAGCCATCTCTCCATGCACCGATCCCGCCGGTTAGGTTCACGTCGTTCGAGGCCCACACCTTGCCGGTTTCGCAATCGCAGCAATCTGTCTTCACGCTATCCGAAACCCCACGGCCGCTTCGACCCAAGCCTTAGCGTGATATTGCCGCCGGCTGCGTTACGCCGTATGACGGTACGACAAAGCATTGCTGGTCAAGGCTTGGCGAATCTCCCGATGGAACATTAGTTTTCCGAATCGATGCCGTTGATTCGTCCCGAAGTTCGTGTACCGGATCGCGTTGAAAACCGAGAACATGAACTGGCATGTATGTCAGCGCAAAACCGAGTTGATGTGGCTAACGGCACATCTGGCTTCGGGCTCCAAGACGATCGCAAACTTTCGCCGTGACAGCGGCGCAATCATTCGCAAGGAGGAAGTCCACCTCGTCGTTCTACCGTGACAGAGTCGGTTTGCGTCCATTACCGCTATAGCTGACCGGATCTATCGATCCGCACAAGCGGTTTCATTCGGGGGTCGATGAAGCGACCTTCATGCGGGTGAATTGAATGGTCGCGTCGCGCGACGCGGAACGGTGTCCCGATCCCCAGGTTCCGTTACAAGCGACTACGCCATGGAAAACTCATAACTATTGCGGCACTCAAAAAAATCGACGCCCGAGTGCCGCTCGTGCCACGGAGACCCCACGCGCCTTCTCCCACCCCGTCCCGCTTGCCCGAGCCGGGAGCCGCGTTGAGCCCATACAGTGTTTTGCGACCGATGTTTGGTCGGGATGCCCGTCATCCGACAATTCGAGCCAGTCTACTAGTTCCGCTCAACCGCCTGCTTGCGATGTACGTCAAAGAAGTCTCTCGTCGCCTGGATTTTTGGTCAAGCCTCGCCGCCAATCTCCGTTCCGCCCGTCACGAGTCGACGACGCTATTTCGCCTGTGCCATGCGTTGTTGCAACTCCGGCGACGGGACACGCGCAAGCTCGACCACTTTGCCGTTGCGTATCTGCGTGATGATGACGGGCAGCAGCATCTCCTGCGGCGTCCCGTATGTGGACGCTCCGCCGAACGCGGCCGGCCCGTAGCTCGACTCAAACGTGATCTTCGGCAATGTCTGGGCGACAACGCGCGGATCGATGCTCCCCGACTTTTCCATTCCTGCCTTGAGCGCCATCACAGCTTCCCACGCCGACATGCCGGCGATATCGAGCGGCTCGTGCATTGCCGGCTCGAACGCTGCTGCCAACTGACGCTGCACCGGCGTTGAGTTAGGCCCGTCGAAGTCTGCGCCCAGCCCCATGTACAGGTTGTCGACGGCCTTGCCGCCCGTGCGGATCACCGCATCGGATACCGTGCCCGCCGACGCAATGCGAACTCCGTTCCATCCCTGATCCGCGATTGCACGATAGATCACGCCGATGTCGCCAGGTGGCGCGCCGAGGGTGTCGATCGCGTCCGGCTTCGTTTGCACCACCTTGGTGGCCACCGGCTGAAACTCCGTCGTACCGCGTTCGTATTTCACGTACGTCAACACCTGGATACCCAGCGCCTTCAGATGTGGCATCGCGGAAGCAACCGCCTCTTCGTCGGCCGAGTCATTCGGGCTGATGAGCGCGATCGTTTTGATCGACGGATTCTGCTTCTTTATCAGCGTATAGAGGGGTGCCAGAAACTCCGTTGGCGTGTTAGTGATCGTGAAGGTGAGCGGAAACTTAGGACCTTTTATCAAATTAGACCAGCTGACGGTGAACATCAGAATGCCGGCTCGCTCTGACAGACTCTGGGTCGCGGCGACGGCTTGTGTCGACATGCCAAACACGACATAACGGATACCGTCGCGATTGAACATCGTCTGCGCAACCTTGACGCCGTCGGCCGCAGTGTACTTGTTATCGTACGCTGTCAGCGCGTATCGATAGACCTTCCCGTTGACATTCACGCCGCCGTGTTCGTTCACGTACTTGACGGCCTGCTGCGCGATCCATTGCGCACTCATGCCCCAACTCGCGCCCGCACCTGAGAGCGGCACCGTCATGCCGAGGCGGATCACGTCGTCCGCCAATGCGGGTGTGACAAGTGTCGCGTTGATGGCGAACGCGAGCCACGTGGCGGCCAGCGTGCGGATCGCAAACGGATGTGTGTGCATCGCTCCCCCTTGTCGTCGCATCGCGCCGCGCCCGCAGGCCGGCTAGAATGTGTGCCGGATGCCGACCATTCCGCCGGTTTGGGACGCGCCGAGAGACGTATTGAAGCCCGCTCCGTCCAGGCCGACGTTGCTGCCTTTCGTGTTCCAGATCTTCGAGACCTGCGCGTAAAAGTCCGTCGTCTTCGAGATGAAATAGTCAGCCAGAATCACTCCGCTCGTGGGTCCGTTGTGCAGATTGCGGATCTGCATGTGATATCCCCCCGCCGACAGCGAAAACGCCGGCGTGAATCGATAGAACAGACCCGACCAGTACAGATTCGAACTGACGGCCGAGGCGCCGTTCTGCCCGTTCAGCCAGCGATAACCCACATAGCCGGTGAGACTGCCGTACGTGTAGGACGCGCCCGCCACCACGCGTTGCAGCGCATCGCTTTGCGTCGCGATCGAGGTGCCCTGCTGCTGGTCGAACACGACACCGGCACTAATCGGCAGCGAGCCCTGGTACATGGCCATCAGTTCCCATTCTCGACCGACCTTGCTCGCGCCGGGCACCTGAGCGCCGTTCACGATAGTCGAATCGAAGCCCGTGCTGTACATGCCGCCTAACGTAAAGCCGGCGCGACTGATCGTGTAGCGCACCGAGTTGTCCATGCGGGACGCGAGGAACGAATCCATCGGATAGGCTGAATAGAAAGCGAACTGCAACGGATCATACGTCCACAGATATCCGTATGCGAGATTCTTTTGCCGACCCACGGTGACTGTGCCCCAGGTCTTGCTATCGAGGCCAACCACCGACGTGCGCCCGAACTCGCGGCCGCCTTGCGAAGATTGACCGGTGTTGATGAGGAAGCCGGATTCCAGAGTGAAGATCGCCTTCAGACCGCCCCCCAGATCTTCGACACCTTTCAAGCCCCAGCGATCGCCGAGCAGATTGCCCGCCTGCATCTGCACCTGGCTGTGATTGGTCTTGTTGCCAGTGGTCGTGGGCACCTGGTTCTTATACTCGATCCCGACATCGAGCAAACCGTACAACGTCACCGACGATTGCGCACTGGCCGCTCCGGATACGGCGCTCAAAGCGAGCGCGACGCAGATTTTCTTGTTGGTCATGACAGACCCTTTCGATTCAATCCAGTTCAGGATAAAGCGCGCATCAGCCAGAGTTCTATCGACTCACGCTCGTCGCGCACTGACATTTTTCGCAACTCACCGACCCTACTTTGATAGTCATCCTATCTAATCAGATTAATCGCCCCGCCTGATACCACCTCTTTTCGACTCCGGTACTTTGCTCTTTGACTCGTTCCGTTCGGTTGGAACGCTGTCAGTAGCTTGAATTAGTTTAGTCATCTAAGTTTAGCAGCCAATCGGGTGAATCCCTATCGGCTTACGCCCTGCCCGCACGTTACTCGGGCGCTACTTGCAGATGCAGCCAGCGTCAGCGCACCGAACGCCGTGCGGCAGTGGCCGTTACGTCGATCGCGTGTGTCTCGGGATCGATCACGACGCCATAGTCCCGCAAGGCGCCTTCCACCGACACGTAGCCATCGAGCACGTCCTCGAGTACCGCCTGCGGCTCGCGCGAATACGGATCGCCGTAGCCGCTACCGCCCTGCGACTGATACTGGAACGTTTCGCCCGCTTTCAGTTCGAACGCCGCAGAATGCGTAAGCGGCCTTTCGTCAGCGGTTTCAGGATTGATCGACGAAGGCAAACGCGTTGGACTGCCTCCGCCGAAGGCGCCTTGCGGTTCTCCCGCCTGCATCCGGCGAAAATTGAGCGTGCAATCCTCCAGCACGCGGTAGCGTTTCCGGTAACCCACACCGCCGCGAAACTGCCCGGCGCCCGCAGAATCCGCAATCGTTTCGATCCGTTCGACCTCGATCGGATACTCGGTTTCGATGATCTCGACCGGTGTATAAGGCGTGTACTGATGCATCGGATTAACCGCCAGATTGCCATCGTGCGTCGGCGTACCGCCCAGTGATGGCGACATCAGTTCGTACGACACCGCCGGTCTGCCGGAACGGGCTCTGCGAAAGCCGAGTACCGGTCCGGAAGTGCCGAATCCGCTCGTTGCGACTGCACGCGCGGGATTGAAGCGCGCGAGCGCCATCAGGCAGGCGCTATACAGCATCGCCGTCGATGCGAAATAAGATCCGACCGGTGCGGGAAATCGTGCCTCGGTAACGAGTCCGGCCGTACTGACAAGACGGATAGGCCGCAGCGCGCCATAGTTCAGCGGAATCGTCGGGTCCATACTCGTGATCAACGAGAGCGCCGCTGCCGCCAGTTGCGACTGCGGGCGAATGTTCTGCGGGCTGGCAACCTGCGGACTGCTGCCTGTCACGTCGAATGTGATCGTGTCGCCCTCTTTTTTCACCTTGACGTTAAAGCGCACCGGCTCCTTGAACAGATGGCCGTCGGCTTCGAAGTGCGTCTCGCCTGCGTATTCACCGTCCGGCCATTCGAGCAGCCCGCGCCTCACGCGTTTTTCGGTGACGTCCTGCAATTCCCGAAACGCCGCGCAGATCGTGTCGACGCCATAACTCTCGCATAACGCTCTCACCTTCTCCGCTCCGACGCGCGTGCAACCGACCTGCGCCTGCAGGTCGCCGCGCAGCGCGTCGGGTTGGCGGCTGTTGCGCATCAGGAGTCGCACCACATCCTCGATCGGACCTTCCGCCGTCGCGTAGCGGATCGCCGGAATGAGGAACCCCTCGTGATACAACTCTCGCGATGCGCCGGATGCCGAACCCGGCACCATGCCGCCAATATCGCTCTTGTGCGCGATGCTCGCTGCAAAACCGATCACCTCGCCGCCGAAGAAGATCGGCGTGACGATCGCAATGTCAGAGGCATGAAACGAGCCGCCCAGGTAAGGATCGTTGGCGATGAAACTGTCGCCTTCGCGCATCGTATCGAGCGGGTATTGTTCGAGGATCGACCGCAGCGTGAACTGATAGGGCATCAGGTGGACTTGCGACCCGGAGAACACTGCGCAGCCATCGCGATCGGTAATCACTGCACTGCCATCCTTCGATTCCCGCAGAATTGTTGAATAACCGCCATGAAAGAGCAGATGTTCCATCGTCGAAACGATTTCGCGCAGCCGGTTATTCAGAACCTCGAGCGTGACAGGATTCACAATCATGATTGCCTCACGCCTCCACGGTGATGATCAGCGTGCCGAACCGCACCACTTCGGCCTTCTGCCGCGGTAGCAAAACGGTTGTCGAATCGAGCTGCTCGATAATGGCCGGTCCTTCAACGGTATCGCCCCGCCGCAAGCGTTCGCGGAGATACACGGGCGTGTCGATATAGTCGTCGAACTCTTCGAAGCGCGCGCGCCGCGTACCTACGCGAGCGGCAACCGTGGAGCCATCGCCTTCGGGCACATCCGGTAAAGTCAGATGCGGCACCGCGCTCACGGAAACCAGCCGCAAGTTCACGACTTCCGGCGTCTCCTGCGGAGCAGAAATCGCGTACACACGCAGATGCGCGTCGTCGAATGCGCGCCGCACAGCTTCCTTATCCGAGTCGAGGAAAGGCGGCGCCTTGCACGGTATCGTCAGTTCGTAGCCCTGGTACGGATAACGCAGGTCCATCTGATACTGGAGTTCCACATCGTCGGGCGCGAAACCTTCCGCGTGCGCTTCGTCGAGCGCCCGCTCGCGCAACTCACCGAATAACTGATTGATCGTGGTCGCCCGCAGCGACGGCAACGACGCGGGATGGCTTCGCAAATAGAAATGCTTGACGTCCGTTTGCAGCAACCCCATTGCGCAACTGATACCGGGATGCGGCGGCACGATCACCCGCGGAATGCCGACGTTACGCGCCACGCGCGCCGCGTGCACCGGCCCCGCGCCGCCGAATGCCACGAGCGCGAAGGTCCGGTGATCGAGCCCGCGCTCGGCAAAAGCGAGCCGTGTATCGACTTCCGTGTTCACGTTGACGATTGCGATGATGCCGAGCGCAGCCTCTTCGACACTCAATCCCAGCGGCTCCGCAATGTGCCTGCGAATCGCCTCGCGCGAGAGATTGGCGTCGAGTTTGACCTTGCCACCAACCAGCGCATGCGGTTCCAGATAGCCCAGCACGAGATTCGCGTCCGTCACGGTGGGCAACTCGCCGCCGCGGCCATAGCACGCCGGGCCAGGCGCCGCGCCCGCTGATTGAGGCCCTGCCTTGAGCAGCCCATCCGGACCGATGCGAGCGATCGTGCCGCCGCCCGCACCCAGCGTATTGATGTGAATCATCGGCGTGCCCACATCCTGGTGGCTGATGCTGCCGTCGCGATTCTCCTGGTACTCGCCGCCTACGAGCACAGCGATGTCCGTGCTGGTTCCGCCCATATCGAAGGTCACGACATTCGGCTCGCCCACCGCCCCACCGAGTTGCGCGCTGAAGACAACGCCCGCTGCCGGACCCGATAACAGCGTCTGGTTCGGATAATTCGCTGCCATATCGACGCGCATCAAGCCGCCGTTCGACTGCATGATGAAGCGCTGCTGTGTCGTGAGATGCAGCTCTTTCAGACCCGTCGAGAGCCGGCGCAGATAGTTCTCGATCACCGGGCCGACATAAGCGTCGACCACGGTGGTCGATGTGCGCTGGTATTCGCGTATCACCGGCAAAATCACGCTCGACAACGATATCCGGCACCCGGGGAATTCCTCCCGAATGATCTGCGCCGTACGCGCCTCGTGTGCATCGTTCATGAACGAGAACAGGTACACCACCGCAATCGCCGCCACGCCGTTCTCTTTCAATCGGCGCACGGCGGCGCGCACGCCCGCTTCATCCAGTTCCCGCAGTTCAGTTCCATCGAAAGCGATGCGCCCGTCGATCTCCTCGATATGGCGCTGATGCACAAGCGGTCCCGGCTTGCGCCAGAACGTGTCGATCGCATCGGCGCCGACCGGCCGGAGTCCGCCGCGCAATTCATACACCGCACGAAAGCCGCGGTTGATCAGCAACCCCGCTGTGACGCCCTTGTGCTCGAGCAGCGCATTGGTCGCGACCGTGGTGCCGTGCGCGAAAAACTGGATCTCGCCAGCTGTCACCGCCGGGAACTCGTCCATCAGTGTCGTGAGACCGTTGAGCACGGCACGCGACGGGTCATCCGGCGTCGACGGAACCTTCGTGACGTGCAACGTCTGGCTCGTCACTTCGAGCGCGGCGACATCGGTAAACGTGCCGCCTGTATCGATTCCGATTATCCAGTTGGACATTCAACACTCCGATGTATAGCGTCGGTGGGGCACTCAACGAATCCATGTCCACACCTCGAAAGTCCGGCATGCATCTGCTTGCCTTCGATCTCTAATTAGATACCTAACAATATAACGAACACGTTGACTTTCAACCAGGTAGAACCCTTGTGGTCTAGAGGCGCAGTGCGTTCATTGCTGATCGGAGAAGGCAGATAGACAGACGAACGCGAGCGAGCCGCGTGCTCGAAGCATGCGGCTCGCTAAAGGAAAGTCGTGCGGACTGGAGTCTAGAGCCCCAGGTAGGCGCGCCGAACGTTCTCGTCGTCGGCGAGGGCTTTTGACTGCCCGTGTAGATGGATATAGCCGTTCTCTACGACGTACGCTTCGTCCGAATGCTTGAGCGCAAGCGAGGCATTCTGCTCGACCAACAGCACGTCGATACCTTCCTTGCTGACCGAGCGAATGATGTCGAGAATACGCTGCACGATCACCGGCGCGAGGCCCACCGAAGGCTCGTCCATCATCAGCAGCCGGGGCGCGGCCATCAGTGCCCGGCCGAAGGCCACCATCTGCTGTTGGCCGCCGCTTAGCATCGACGCTTTCGCATTCAGTTTGCTCTTCAGATCCGGAAAATATTCGAGCACCTGATCGAGCGTCCGTTTGATCGCAACCCTGTCGTTCCTGAGCCAGGCGCCGATCTTCAGGTTTTCCAGCACGGTCATGGAGAGGAAGAGTCGGCGACCTTCAGGTACGAGCACGATGCCGCGCTGGGTGATCTGATCGGGCTTCAAACCCGTGATGTCCTCACCGCAATAGCGGACGTGTCCTTTGGCCACCGGCAACATGCCCGTAATACCTTTCATGATAGTCGTCTTGCCGGCGCCGTTCGAACCGATCAACGTGGTCAGCGTGCCGTGCTTGACCGCGAAGTCGACGCCGAACACGACGCACACCTTGCCGTAGCGAATTTCGAGTCCTTCGACGGCCAGACACTCGCTACTCATGCGTCGTCTCCCAGATAGGCCCTGATGACTTCAGGGTTAGCGCGAATTTCCGCTGGCGTGCCGGACGCAAGCAATTGCCCGTAATTGAGCACCATGATCCGGTGCGAAATCCCCATTACAGAGCGCATATTGTGATCGACGAGAATGATCGTCGTGCCGTACTCGGCCTGAATGCGTTTGATGATGTCGATCGCGAAGTTGCTTTCTGTCGAGTTCAATCCGGTGAGCGGCTCGTCCAGACCGAGCAACACCGGGCGCGCCGCAAATGCGATCGCGATGCTCAGCATACGTTGACGTCCGTGCGGTAAGGTGCCGGCCGTCTGATTGAGCAGCGTCTCGAGGCCGAGCAACTCGGCCGTCTCCAGTACACGCTTCTTACGCGAGGCGTGATCGCGCAGGCAGTTCATCGTGCCGACCAGGATGTTGTCGTACACGCTCATCGAGCGCAGCAGACTGCTGTGCTGGAACGTACGGCCAAAGCCGCGTCGGCTGATCTTCGTGGCGCGCAGTCTGGTCACGTCCTCGCCACGGAAGTAGATGCGTCCGCGCGTGGCCCGAGTATGGCCGCTGATCACATTAAAGGTCGTACTCTTGCCGGCGCCATTCGGACCGATCAGTCCGAGCACTTCACCCTCGCGCACCTGAAAGGTCAAATTGTTGAGCGCCTTGACCCCGCCGTAGTGGCGGCTGATGCCGTCCGCGACGAGAAGCAGTTCACCGCTGGAGGTTGCGGGCGTACTCATTGTTCTGATACCTCCGTGCGGCTCCCCATGTGTCGTTTGGATGATCCGCGAAGCGATGAACGCCATCGGGTCCAGATCGAACCTTCCACAATCCGCCGCCACACACCCAACAGTCCGTCTGGCAGAAACAGCATGCTAGCCGCAATCGCTCCGCCAAACACGATTTCTTCCCATTCGCTATGACCCTGCAACGCCTGATCCAGACACGTGAGGACCGCGGCGCCAATCACCGTGCCGATAATGTGGCTCTGGCCGCCGATCATAATGTACGCGAGCAGGAACACCGCGACGGAAAACTGGAAATCCGGGGGACTGATGATCGCATTCGTAAATGCGGTCAGTGAACCGACGAAGCCGACCGCCACCGACGCAAGCACGAGGCAGATCACCTTCACTCGAATGATATCGACGCCCACGGACGCCACGATTGAATCGTTGTCGCGGATCGCCTGAAACAGCCGACCGAGCGATGAGCGTTCGCAAAGATAAAGAATCAGCATCCACACGCTGCACACTGTCAGCACGAGCGCCGGCAGCCAGCCTTCCATATAGGGCGGCAGATAGATTCCGACCATGCCCGCATTGCCGCCGACGTAGTCCCACTTCGTATAGATCAGACCCATCAGCGCGGTAAAGGAAAAACCTATCAACATGAAATAAGGACCTTTGACGCGCAGGCATACGATTCCGAACAGGCAACTGGCCGCGCCCGCCACCGCGCTACCCAGCAGTATTGCCGCGACGAAAGGCCAGCCGAAATTTACCGTGGCGATTGCGGTGGCGTACGCACTCATGCCCATGAATGCCGCCGTCGCCACATTCTTCTCGCCGATCAGCAACACGAAGCGCAAGCAGACCGCCGCCAGCGAATTCAGCGCGATCCACATGACCATGCTTTGACCGTAACGGTTCTGCGCGAAGATCGAATAGACCAGTAACGCAACGAAGATCGCGGTGAGCAGCAATATTCCCACGCGCGAAGTCCTCCTGACAGACTGCCCCATGAGTACCACGCCTCCTCCTTCCGTGTTCATACGATCTTCACCGCCTGACCCATGAATCCACGCGGACGCAGGAGCAGGAAAATGATCACCAGAATATTCGACACGATCGCCGCGCTGGTGAGGTCGAAGAAATAGCCACCGAAGCTCTCTATTGCCGCAATCAGAAAACTGGCGAGAATCGCACCGGGAATGCTGCCAAGACCACCGACAATGATGATGATGAATGCCTTGACAAGGTAGTCGTCGCTGATCGTGGGTGTTGTTGAAACGAGCGGAGCGATCAGGCCTCCCGCGACCGCCGCGAGAATCGACCCCAACGCAAAGCCGTAACAGGAAATTCGCCGGTAGCGGATGCCCTGCAACATCGCCGCCTCGTGATCGTCTGAGATCGCACGTAGTGCGTTGCCGAGGCGCGAGCGTTGCACGAACGCATTGAGCGCGAGCGTGACTGCAATCGCCACGCCAAAAATCAGCAGACGCTGCGCATTGACCACGCCGCCGAGCAGGGTAATGTCACCTGACACGAGTCGCGGCGTGACGCGTGGCGCGCCGCCGAACAACGCAAGCAGAATGCCCTGCCCCATGAATAGAAAACCGAGTGACAGAGTGAACGACCCCAGCAGGTCGCGCGTGAACTTGTAAAATCCGCCCCAGTACAACGCCATTGAAAGCACCGCAATGAAGCCGATAGACGCAACGAAAGTGGCGATGTACGCGGCCCATACGGGCCAGCCCCACGCGTTGGTCAGTGTCGGCAAGACACTTGAAATCATGAGCGCAGTGGCCGCGAAGAACTGACCATGCGCGAAGTTGATGATCTTCATCGTGCCGAAGATCAGTGTGAGTCCGAGCGAAAACAGCACGTAGACCGAACCGATTTCCAGCGTATTGAACAGCAGTTGAATGAACAGGCCCATGTTCGCAGTCCTTTGGTCGATCCGGTTCAGTCTGGCGACAGCATCGCGGCCACCAGCGCCATTCGCCGGGTTCTATCAAACGTCGTACCGACCTTCACGTGGGCCTCCTCGGCGGTATTCGCCGTTTCATGGACCATTGCATGCGCCGCTATGCGATGGCTGTCTCGTGGTCTCGATTTTTCTTATGCATTTAATATTCGATGTCTAAGATTATGCCAGGGGTACAGTGAAGTCAAGCCAAGGCGGCGCCCGCGTAAACGCGAAGTTGCGATCACCTCATGCATGCCGCGCGAGCGTGCTGCGATGCGAGAAAACCGCTCATCGTTTGACAAACCAGGTCTTTTTGTTAGACTGCTAAGTGTGCCACTCGACAGGCTTCATGCGCACCTGAGCGTCGCGCATCGATTACAAGCAAGGAGACGACATGTCCAGGTATCTGGTGATCGGCGGCAACGGAGTGATCGGCCACTTTGTCACGCGTGCGTTGGTGGAAGCGGGACATCGGCCTGTCGTGATGTCGCGCAGCGGAAATACCGAACTGATCAGTGACGTCATGGCGTCCTGCGATCTGGTCACGGGCGACGCATCCGCAGCCGAAAGCGTCGACACCGCAATTGGTGCATACGGCATCACCCATATCGCGCATCTCGGCGCAACGCTTACGAGCGTTACGGAGAACACGCCCGCGCTCGGCATGCAGATCAATGTCGGTGGCGCCGCCAACGTTCTTGAAGCAGCGAAAAAACATGGCGTCAGACGCGTGGTGATGGCGAGCAGCAAGGCCGCGTATTCACCCATCAGCGGAGAATTCGCGCATCCAACCTACCGGCCTATGCCGGAGACGGCGCCCACCGAACCCGCCACCGTATACGGCATCTCGAAGCTGACGGGCGAACTGTTGGGTCGCTGGTTTCGCGATCGCCATGGCGTGGAGTTTGCCGCGTTGCGCTTCGGCTCCACGATCGGGCCGGGCAAGATCACGCGTCACGGCGGCGCGCACAGTCGCTACAGTGTCCTGATGGAGAATCCGATGGCGGGACTGCCAGCTGACATTCCGAAAGGGGGCGATGCGGTGTGCGATGCACTGTTTAATGGCGAGGTGGCGCGCGGCATTATCGCGGCGCTCGAGGCGCCGCGTCTGAATCACGCGGTCTATAACATTGCCACCGGCACCGGCTTTACGCTGAAGCAGTTCGGCGCGGCCGTGAAACGGCGTTTCCCCGACGCACAGATTTCAATCGGACCCGGCACCGACACCGGCTCGATGAACTGCATTCTGGACGTAAGGCGCGCGAAAGAAGATTTCGGATTCGTCGCCGATCACGATATTGACCGGATTGTCGACGGTTACATCACGACCATGCAACGGCTCAATCTGCAAGTGCCCGCCCCTCACTGAGTTTGAACCGCTACCCGTAAGAGGCGCGCCGCAAGACGTTCGCTCCGGGCGCGTCACTCCTCCTGTTCGAACATGGCCAGCACGACAACGGGCAACAGTTGCTCCGCGTAGGGCTTCGGCGCGTCCACCCGGATCAGCGTGGATCCAACCTGATAATCGCCCATCGACTTTTCCACCCGCTGCTCGATATCCGCGATGGTTGCCTTCACGGCCGCGCCGGCTTCACCGTCATGGACGAATTGCAATGTCACCTCGCGCTGCGCCAGATCCGCCGAGATAGACCGGATCTTTTCCGGCAGCGGCCAGGTGAGCGCACGGTTCACGCTGCCAATCAATTGGCGATGCTCTTCATTGGTCACGACGCCTCCGTAAAAGTAACATTAGATCGCTAACAATGTAGCGCCGCACTTCACCGCTTGTCAATTGCCCATTCCGAGCCGTACGCGGGCTCGCTAAGCGTTTGGCGGGTTGGCAGGCTGCCGTGTATGCTTCACCAACGAACAAACCTTTCTGGATAGCGATGGCGACCCAACAGAGCGAAAAACCGGCGCTACCGATGCCACGCAACTGGCGTGACGCCGTACCCAACGATCGACTCGGGCATCTTGTCAAGGACGCGGCGCGTGCCATGGCGCGCGGCTTGCAAATCCGCCTGATGGAGCACTCGGTTTCGTATGGTTATTGGCCTTTCCTGCGCATCCTGTGGGAGCGCGAAGGTCTGACGCAGCGTGACCTCGCCGAACTCGCGGGCTTGCGTGAACCCACCGCTTACAACGCGTTGCAGCAAATGGAAAAACTCGGCTACATCACACGCCGCAAGCTGCCCGGCAACATGCGCAATATCTGTGTGTATCTGACACCGAGCGGCAAGGCGCTTCAGAGGCAACTCATTCCACTCGCCGAGGATCTGCATGAGGTCGCGGTTCGGGGCATCGCCGACAAGGATCTGGCGATAGTGCGCAAGGCATTGCAAACCATGGTTCGCAATCTGGAAGAAGACGAACTCGAAGCGAACCGCCTCATGCCGCCATCGCGCAAGATAGTGTGACGCCAAAGCGAAAGCGGTGCGATGTCATGTTCGCGCTAAGGGATCGACATGCCTTTCCAGCGCAAACCAGTCTCGCCAAAGCGTCAAAGCCGCATGCGCGCAGCAAATACTTAGGGATATAATAAAGCCGCCTCGAGAGCGGTGCTACGCGCGTGCGCACCGGTTCGGTTTGTCATCTTCGTCATAGCCGCGCGCCGCATTCCGAATCGTACGTGACGTGAAAGCATCCATCGCGAAAACGCCTATTGCCGATACGGCAACGCGGGAATCAGCGGCGAACGTGCCGCATGACGGCGTGGCCGTTCCGCAACTCTACTGGGGCATTCTGGTCGTCACGCTCAGCACCGCGTTAGGCGCACTGGATACGGTAATCGCCAATGTCGCGCTACCAACCATTGCGCAAGATCTACACGCGTCGCCTTCGACCTCTATCTGGATCGTCAACAGCTATCAGATGGCGATCGCGGTATCACTGCTGCCGCTGTCGTCGCTTGGAGACCGGATCGGCTATCGCGTGATTTACCTGACGGGCCTCAGTGTGTTCACGCTTGCGTCGCTGGCCTGCGCGCTATCGCATACGCTCCTCGCATTGGCGTTATCGCGCGCCGTGCAAGGGTTCGGCGCAGCCGGCATAGCCAGCGTCAATACGGCGCTCGTTCGAACGCTCTACCCTTCGCGACTGCTGGGTCGCGGAGTCAGCATCAACGCTTCGGTGATTGCCACTGCATCGGTTGCCGGGCCTACCGTCGCGGCGTCCATCCTGTCGGTCGCACCATGGCCGTGGCTATTTGCCGTCAACGTTCCGCTTGGCATCGCCGCGCTTTTACTCGGGCTCGTCGCGCTGCCGCGCAACCTCACCCATCGCAACCGTTACGACTTTGTCAGCGCGTTGCTCAACGTGCTGACCCTTGGCTCGCTGGTGCTGGCCGTCGACGCCTTCGGTCACGGCAGCGGCAAACTGAACGTCATTCTTTACTTGTGCTGCACGGTCGCCATCGGCTATGTCTTCGTCAGGCGTCAACTGAATCGCGAAACCCCACTGCTGCCCGTTGATCTGCTGCGCGAGCCGGTTTTCGCGTTGTCCGTCGCAACCTCGATCTGTTCGTTCATTGCGCAGATGCTCGCCTTCGTCTCTTTGCCGTTCCTCCTGCAACGAACGTATGGCTACTCTCCCGCTCATGTCGGCCTGCTGCTGACACCATGGCCGCTTGCCGTGCTATGCGTGGCGCCCTTCGCTGGCGTCCTCTCCGATCGCTATCCGGCCGGCATTCTCGGCGGCATCGGCCTTGCGGCGCTGGCCACAGGACTCGCGCTGCTCGCGTGGCTCCCGGCCAGTCCGGCACCGCTCGCCATCGGCTGGCGCATGGCGTTGTGCGGTTTGGGCTTCGGGCTTTTCCAGTCGCCCAACAATCGCGCGATTCTCGCCGCCGCGCCGCGCGGACGCACCGGCGGCGCAAGCGGCATGATCGGTACCGCGCGCATGCTCGGGCAGACCATCGGCGCCGCTCTCGTCGCCTTCGCCTTCGAAGTGGTGCCGCAACACGAAGGCAGCGTCGCGCTCGCGGCAGCGGCCGGATTTGCGTCGCTGGCGGCTTGCGTGAGCCTGTCGAGACTCGCCGCCGTGCGCCCATCCTGACGCGCCGTTCTCCAAACTTAACCGAAGTGATGTCTTCAACGAATAGTTAGGTTTTCGAACGACTTTACGTTGACGCGATAAACATAGATAGCTAATATAATTCTGGCTGTCTGACGGCTTTGGGTCCGTTTTTCCCACTTTCCCGTGCGCGATGCCAGGCAAAATCCGGCACGGCTCTTCACCGATCTTTTCTGGAGGTGAACTCATGCTCACAGCAGAACAGAACCAACGGCTCACGCGCGTCGGCGCGGGCACGCCCGGCGGCGAGCTGATGCGCCGCTACTGGCATCCCATTGCGGGTGTCGACGAATTCTCCGACGGACGCAGCGCGCGCCGCGTGCGCCTGCTCGGCGAAGACCTCGTGCTGTTCAAGGACCGCCAGGGCCGGTTCGGCCTGATTGCCGAACATTGTCCGCATCGGCGCGCGTCGCTTGCGTACGGCATCCCGACCGCGGAAGGCATTCGCTGCCCGTATCACGGCTGGCATTTCGATGCGCAGGGAAACTGCATCGACCAGCCGAACGAATCGGTCGAAACGTGCTTCAAGGAGCGCGTCAAAACGCCGGCCTATGCGGTCGAAGAACTCGGCGGCATGCTGTTCGCGTACATGGGACCAGAGCCCCGCCCGCAGTTGCCGCGCTTCGATGGCTTCGTGATCGAGCCGGCGGTACGCATGATCGGACGCGCGGTGATTCCGGCTAACTGGCTGCAGATCATGGAGAACTCGGTCGATCAGGTGCATACCGAATGGCTGCACGGACATCTGTACGAAAACCTGAAAGAAAAGGAAGGCGTGCGGGTAGCAATCACCAAAAAGCACGTGCGCATCGGCTTTACCGAATTCGAGCATGGCATCATCAAACGGCGTCTGCTCGAAGGCCAAAGCGAAGATTGCGACGACTGGCAGGTCGGCCATCCGCTCGTGTTTCCGAACATGCTGGCAGTCGGCTACGCGTCGAAGAAAGCCGGCAGCCGCATGTCGTTCCAGATCCGCACGCCGATGGACGACACGCACACGCTGCACCTGTGGTACACCACGTTCGTGCCGCCCGAAGGCACCGAGATTCCGCCGCATCTGCGCGAGCGCGTTCCGGTTTACGAAGTGCCTTACGTCGACCGCCGCGGCGACTACCTGCTCGACATGATCGATTCTCAGGACATCATGGCGTGGATCACACAAGGCCCGATCGCCGACCGCACAAAGGAAAATCTCGGCTCGACGGACCAGGGCGTGGCAATATTGCGGCGCATGGTGCATCGCGAACAGGCCAAGGTCGCGCGTGGTGAAGATCCATTGGGCACGGTGCGCGACCCGGCAATGAACGAGCAGATTCATTTACCGCTGGAGCAGGACAAGTATCACTACAACGATGGCTTTACCAGCATGCTCGGGCGCACTCAGGCACGTTATTCACCCTATGCCCGCGATCTCATCCGGCTGTTCTCGCCTGAACATGCCGAGGCATTTGAACGCGTGCTGGAGATGCTCTAAGCGCAGAAAAGTGGGCGCCATTCCGATGAAATAAGGGCGCCCTCTTTAACACGTCGCTGGAAAAGCGCTTAGCCGGTCAGTAAAGGCGGTTCAACGCCAGGATCGAGTTGCATATCGAACGTGGCGAGCAGTGCCGCAATCGTCGAATAGTTTCCCATCAGCGCCACCAGATCAATCAACGAACGCTTGCCGAACACCTTCAGCGCGCGCTCATAAGTGCGCGAGCTAACCCGATGCGCGCGAAAAATCTCCCGGCCCAGCGTGACGACGAGCGCGTCGGTTTGATCGAGTGCAGCAAGCCGCCGGTCACGCCGGATCGCGTCAATGGTGTCTTCGGGCACACCCGCGCTCAATGCCGCCTCTTCATGCGCAGCCCACTCGAACTGACTGTCGCAGCAACGCGCCGTGGTCAGTATGGCGACCTCGCGCACTCGCGCCGATAGCGGCGCTTCGAAACGCAAATAGCGCAATAGCGCACGGTTGCGTTTCGCGAGTTCCGGACTGTGCAACTGGAGCCCACCGGGCCCGCGCAAGCCACGTATCGAATGCGGGCCCGGTTTCACATGTGCGTCGAAAATCTCCTGCGCTTCCGCGTCGAGGGTCGCGCGATCGGGCAGCGGCAACCGGCATCCCGATTGAGGATCGATATCTGTGGGGTACATGTCGTCGTCTCCGTGATGCACCGGTGTCGCGATTTACGCGCTTACTGGCTTGCCGCCTGTCCGACGCCCGCTTTCTTCTGCGCGTCCTCGAGCTTTGACGGATACGTGGCGCCCTCCTGATTCGGCTGATAGCCGTTCTTCTCAAGCGTCTGCAATTCAGCCTTGTTCTTCGCGTGCGCCGCCTTGCGGTCGGCTTTGCGTTGCGCCTTGCGCGCGGCCTTGGTGGTAGCGCCCGAGGCGGCGCCCGTATCCTGCGCAAACGCCGGCACTACCGACGCCGCCATCGTGACCAGCGCCGCGGCCATGATCGTAACCAGACAGTTCTTTTTTATCGTCGACATGGTTGTATCTCCTCATTCGTTGGTTTTGCCAGGCTTTACACTTGCGCTGCCGCGAACATGGCTTCCATCTCGCGCCGCACGCGCACGTCCAGGCGATTGGCGTCATAGCGCACATCGCTCCATCGCACCACGGTGCCCGCGGCGATGTCGTGGATCAGTTCCATACCGTGCGCAACACCGATCGGCAAGGCGGCCGCCGCAAGCGAATCCGCGGACGGCATCAGCTTGCCGTACACCGTGTAACCACCTTCACCGTCGAGCCGCTCGCCCGCACGCAAAGCGCGTTTGCTGGTGGCCACCGCATCCGCCCGAAAGCCGCCGGTCGAACCGGTTGCTTCACCGCGCAACGCGGCGCTCGCCACCGAGGTTCCCAGCTCCAGGCCGATCAGATGATACGGTTTGTAGATCGCCGCGTAACGGCCGCTCGCGTCCGTGCGCAAACCGTATTGCGCAAAACAGTCACGCACATAGGCGCTGACCGCTTCGATCACGACGTATACGCCCCAACGCAAGTCCCGGAACACCGGACGTCCATCGCGTTCAAGCGATGACACGACCTCAACCGTGCCGCGGCGCTCCAGCACGCCACCGTCTTCGACTGGTTTAAGAAGCGCCGGCAGGTCGTCCGCACCGCAGGCTGGAAATGCCAGACCGTCCACCGCCGGCGTGAGCGCGCACGCGTTCGCGACCGCCGCCATTTCGAGTGCCGATTTCGTGCCGTCCACGAACGAGTTGAACATCTGCGCGTTGAAGTCGCCGCTGCGCACCTGCTCATCAGAAAACCCGTAATGGCGCCAGACGGTATCCGGCGTGGATTGCCGGTAAGCGGGCAGATAACGCGTACCCTTGCCCGCGCAGACGATCTCGAAGCCGCAGGTACGCGCCCAGTCGACCAGTTCGGCGATCAGCGCGGGCTGATCGCCCGACGCCATCGAATAGACAATGCCCGCTTCCCGCGCACGCTGCGCGAGCAGCGGCCCCGCGAGCACGTCCGCCTCGACGTTGACCATTACCACATGCTTGCGATGCTCGCAGCACAACAACGCATGGCGCACGCCAGCGGCCGGGTGGCCAGTCGCTTCGATAATGACGTCGACAGGCTCGCACGCGATCAGCGCCGCGGCATCGTCGGTGATGAAGGTCGAGCCGTTGTCGAGCGCGTCGCACCAACTCGCCGCCGCATAAGCGGATGCGCACCAGCCCACGCGTTGCAGCGATTCGCGGGCGCGCTGCGGCGACAGATCCGCGATGCCGACCAGATGCACACCCGGCGTCGTGCGCACTTGCGACAGATACATCGAGCCGAATTTTCCTGCGCCGATCAGGCCGACACGCACCGGCCGGTTCGACGCGGCTCGTGCCTCGAGCTTCGCTATCAACGACATGAACGTCCTCCACGGCGAGTGGCGCGCGACAAGTACCGCCTACTCGACCGCTTCGGCCGGCAGCGTAATGCGCCGCATCACACGGCGCTGTTTCGAGTCGAAATCCGTGCGCGCATGCAATGCGCAGCGGTTGTCCCAGATCAGCACGTCGCCAACCTGCCAGCGATGCGAGTAAATGAACTCCGGCCGCTCCTGATAAGCAAACAGATAGTCGAGCAATGCATCACTCTCTTCTTTCGGCATGCCCTCGATGCGCGCCGTCATCAGCCGGTTGACGAACAGTGACTTGCGCCGCGTGACGGGATGCGTTCGTACGACCGGATGCACGTGACTCGGCGCGTCCGCATTCGGCTGCCCGCAACGGGTCGGGTTCACACCGTAGTCGTAGACGTTCAGCGCCCTGAGACCTTCGATCTTTTGCTTGACGGCTTCGGGCAGTGCTTCGTAAGACTTATAGGTGTTGGCAAACAGCGTGTTACCGCCTTCGCTCGGGATTTCAATCGCATACAGCATCGTGCCTTTCGACGGGTGGTCGCGATAGCACTGATCGGAATGGAACTGCATTTCGCCATCGGGCAGAATGCCGTCCGGCCGATCCGGCTGCTTCACGTTCGTTACATAGACGAGCCCCTCGACACGCTCCAGCGCCGGAATATGGCCTGACGACAATGCGCCGCCACCGAACAGCTTGCCAAACCTGACCTGGTCCTCCTCGGAAAGCGTCTGGTTGCGGATCAGCACGACGAGGTTCTCATGCCACGCGTCGAGGATCTTCTGGTTCTGTTCGGCCGACAGATTGCGCAGATCGACACCACGCACCTCAGCTCCCAATGCGTCCGACAAAGGACGCGTCGTCACAACACCCGTCACTTGCGCCTGCTCGCTCATTACTGTCTCCTTGAATCGCCCACGGATTGGCTCGCTTGCTGTGAAAACGCGGTGTCGGGCGCGGACGAAACGTCCGCAGCGGCCGGCAGCTGCGCATCGTGTTGCCACGGCGTCGCGCGGCCTGTTGAAGTGTGGATACCGACCGATTCGCCAGATGATTCACTGGATCGTCCGGCGATCATCTCCGCCGCCTTCTCAGCGATCATCAACACCGCCGCGTTGATATTTCCGCCGACGATGTCCGGCATCACCGACGCATCGACCACGCGCAGGCCGCGCACATTACGCACGCGCAGCGAGGCGTCGACCACGGCTAGCGGATCATCGGCGGTGCCCATGCGGCACGTGCCAGCCGGGTGATGCGAAGTGGCTGAAGTACGCCGCATGTGCGCATCGAGTGCGGCGTCGGACCTCTGGTCCGCGCCTGGCAGCGTCTCGCCGCCGACGAACGGGCGCAGCGCGCTCTGGCCCGCCACCCCGCGGATCAGGCGCATGCCGGCGCGTAGCGTGCGCGCATCCCGTTCGTCGTCGAGAAAGTTGAAGTGAATTTTCGGCGCCGCTTGCGGATCGGCTGACGCCAGTTCGATCCACCCGCGACTGTGCGGTCGCAACAGCACGGCGCGACATGCGAACCCGTCTGGCGCCGGCCGGCTAAACGGCGCGAACCAGGGTCCCGCGCCCGGCGGCAACGCGCGAAACAGCAACTGGATATCGGGTAACGCGGCCGTGTCGCTGGTCTTCACGAACGCCGTCCAGCCGCTCGGCAAGTCCGTCCAGAAGCCATTACGGAACAACGCCGCCTGAACGATCCCACGCGCCACCCGATCGAGCCGCATTTCGCGCTGAAAGATGCCCGGCGTGCAGCGGCTGAATTCGACACTGGCCCACAGGTGATCCTGCAAATTCCGGCCAACGCCCGCCACCTCGGCTTTAACCGGGATTCGATGACGTTCGAGCTGCCCGGGGTCGCCGATACCGGAAAGCATCAGTAGGTGCGGCGAATGAATCGTGCCGGCGCAAAGAATGACTTCCCGGTCCGCCTCCACGTCTTTTGTTTCGCCGTTTACGACCACGCGCACACCCGTCACGCGGTCGCCGCTGAACAACAGCGTTTGCACCGCCGCCCGCGTCATTACGCGCAAATTGCTACGTCCGAGCGCGGGCCGCAGATAGGCGGAAGCGGCGCTCGAGCGACGCCCGTCGCCGACGGTCAATTGCAGACGACCCACGCCTTCCTGGGTACGGCCGTTGTAGTCGGGCGTGGCGGGCAGCCCGGCTTCGCCCGCCGCGCGCATCCAGGCATCGACAAGCGGATCCGGGTAGCGCGATGTGCACGTTGCAAGGGGCCCGACGCCGCCGCGAAATTCCGATGCTCCCGATTCCCAATGTTCCTGCTTGCGAAAATAAGGCAACACATCCCGATATGACCAGCCTGGCAGGCCATAAGACGCCCAGCGATCGTAGTCGCCTGCGTGGCCCCGCACGTAGGCCATCGCATTCACCGACGAACAGCCGCCAATCACCTTGCCACGCGCGCACTCGATGCGCCGGCCGTCGAGGCGTGCTTCCGGCTCGCTATGCAAACCCCAGTCGAAACGCGGCGAGCCGTGCAAACGCCCCCATCCGAGCGGAATATGAATCCACGCGCTGCGATCCCACCCACCGGCTTCGATCAGCAGGACGTTCGCGTCGCCCGCCTCTGTCAGCCGCGCGGCGAGCGTGCAGCCGGCCGAGCCCGCACCGATGATGATGTAGTCGAACCGTGACGTTGTGCTCATGGTGGCTGTCGAAACATGCAAGAAATGGACCGATCAGCGGAGTGTGATGTGAACCGATTTTTGCCTGGTATAGCTAAGCAACTCATCCATGCACTCTTCACGTCCCACGCCGCTGTTCTTCGTGCCGCCAAACGGCATGCCGGTGTAGTGGCCGCCTCCTCCGTTCATCCAGACGTAGCCACAGTCGATCTTCATCGCGATCTTCAGCGCCGCGTTCAGATCGTTCGACCAGAGCGCCGCGGCGAGACCGTATTCCGTCGCGTTGGCGAGCGCGAGCGCCTCATCCACGGAACGCCATTTGAGCACCGACAGAACCGGGCCGAACACTTCCTCGCGCGCGATCCGCATGTCGCGTGTCACGTCAGTGAAGACGGTCGGTTCAACCCAGTAGCCGCGCGCGAATTCTTCCCCAAGTGGACGCTTGCCGCCAGTCGCGAGCCGCGCGCCGTCGGCTTTTGCGATGTCGATGTATTCGAGCACGCGCCGATAGTGCCGCTCGGAATTGATCGGTCCCATTTGCGAGTGTTCATCGAGGGGGTTACCGAGTCTGAGCCCCGACACCGCCGCGACGATACGCTCGACCACGGCGTCGTGGATCGACTCGTGCAGGAGCAGACGGCTCGTCGATCCACAAGACTGGCCTTGCCACGCGAAGTTCATGCCGGCGATCGCGGCGTTTGCCGCGACGTCGGGATCGACATCGGGAAACACGATCATTGGATTCTTGCCGCCCAGTTCCAGCGAAACCTGCTTGACGCACACTTCCGCTGCGCGGCGCTGGATCATCATGCCGGTGCCAACGGAACCGGTGAATGCGATACGCCGCACGCGCGGGTGACGTACGATTGCATCGCCCGTGGTTTGTCCCGGACCCGGCAATATATTGACGAGACCGGCGGGCAGCACGTCAGCGCAGACTTCACCGAGTATCGCGGACGACAGCGGACTCTGCTCCGGCGGTTTGATGAGTGCGGCATTGCCCGCCATCAACGGTCCCGCTAGCGCCGCCACTTCGAAATACACCGGATGGTTGAACGGCACGATACGCGCGACCACACCGAACGGTTCGCGCATCGACAGATGCAAGCGATCTTTCGTGAATGGCAGCGTCTCGCCTTTGATTTCGCACGCAATACTTGCGTAGTACTCGAGCAGATGCACCGCGCCCGCCAGATCGCCGCGCATCTTACCTATCGTATTGCCGGTGTCGCGCACTTCGAGTTGCAAGATTTCATCGCGGCGTTCCATCAGGCGCCTGCCCAACTCGCGTAGCCGGGCGGCCCGCTCGCTCACGTCGAGCGCGGCCCACGCCGGCTGCGCCCGTTCGGCCGCACTGACCGCGCGGTCCACGTCGTCGGCGTCGGCAATCGCCATGCGACCGATCGCCGTTTCGTCAGCGGGATTCAGCGAGACCGCCCACTCTTCGCGCGCGCCCGCGCCGAGCAGTCCATCGATCAGCAGCGGATAGTCACGCAAACCGGCTTGATCGCCAGCACGCATCGAAGTCGTCTCCACCAGTCGCTCTCTTAAAGATTTAAAATAAGATACCTAAGATTATGACGGATCGGCGGCAAGTCAAGTCGGGAGTAACCCGTTTCGCGTGAAAGCCGCCATAGCCGCGAAAAACATCAAGCGCCTATGTTCGTCACCAGCATGTTGCAGAACGTGTCAACTTCGACGTGCTGTCCCGGATACACCACTGTCGTCGAGGTGCGCTCCTCGACGATCAACGGACCGGTGAGCCGCGTACCGGGATACAGATCGTTGCGCCGGTAAACCGGGGTCGGCACTGATGCTTGCGGACCGAACCACGCTTCGCGTGTTTCGAACGGTGCGGGCGAGACATCATTCGCGACTTCAAACGTTTTCATGGCCGGCTTTGGAATCTGTCCGACGCCTGTCACCTTGAAGTTGACGATTTCAACCAGTTGCTGTTGCGCCATATGACCGTACCTGCGGTGGTGCGCCTCGTGAAAGCGCTGCTGAAGCGTGGCGAGATCGTCGGGGCCGTTGAGCGCGGGCACCGTCACGTTCACTTCATACGACTGGCCGGCGTAACGCATGCCTGCGTGGCGCACGGAAGTCAGATGCTCGCGTGGAATGTTTTCGTTCACGAGGTCTTCCAGCACAATCGCTTCCATATCGCGGTAGAACGCGTTTAGCTCGTCGCTGGTGGTCGCCTCCATGCGCGTGATGCGTGTCATGCTGCGCTCCTGCTGAACGTCGCTGACCAGCATGCCGTACGCGCTGAACGTGCCGGGGTCGCGCGGAATCAGAATCCGGTTGATGGCCAACTCGGCGGCGATTTTTGCGGCTGTCGTCGGCCCCATGCCGCCGAACGGCACAAGTGCGAATTCACGCGGATCGTAACCGCGCTCGACACTGATCGTACGCATCGCGATCACGACATTGGTCGTCAGCACGCGCAGGATGCCCCACGCTGCTTCGTGCACGCTCATGCCGAGCGGTTTAGCGACGTGCTGTTCGACTGCCTCGTAGGAGGCATCGCGAGAGATCGCCATTTTCCCTTCGAGCAGCGCGCGCTGATTCAGGTGACCCAGCACAACAAGCGCGTCGGTGAGCGTCGGATGCGTGCCGCCGCGCATGTAGCAGGCGGGTCCCGGATTCGATCCGGCGCTTTCCGGCCCCACCTTCAGAACGCCGCCAAGCTGGACCGACGCGAGACTGCCGCCGCCCGCGCCCACCGTGTCGATATCGACCGCGTGAGTGCGGATCGGATGGCGTCCCACCGACACCTCCGACTTGTGCAGCAACTGACCAGGAATCACCGCCATGTCGGTGCTGGTGCCGCCGACGTCGAACGTCAACAGATTGGCCACGCCTTTGGCCGAGCCGAGATAGCGGCTGCCGATCGTGCCTGCCACCGGGCCTGACATCACCGTCTGGATCGGCGTGCGCGATAGCATTCGCGAACTCGCCGCGCCGCCGTCCGACTTCATCATCAGCACACGCGCACCCGGAAAATAACCGAGCGACAGTGTCTCGAGATCTTTCAGATAGCGTGCGGCCGGCGGCCCGATATAGGCGTTCGCTACCGTCGATGCGGTGCGTTCGTACTCGCGCCATTCTGGGTTGACCTCGCTCGAAAGCGACACGTACATGCCGGGCGCGACATCTTCAATGATTCGCGCGATCTCCTGCTCGTGCGCCGCGTTCGCGTACGAAAACAGCAGCGCCACGGCAATCGCCTCGACCTGTTGCGCCTGCAACTTCTTCACCGCCGCCACCACATCGTCGCGCTGCAACGGTTCGATCACGGCCCCGTCGAACGCGAGCCGTTCACGCACTTCATGAATGCGATCGCGCGTCAGCAGCATTTTCGGCGCGGGCGCATACAGATTGAACACGTCGCCGCCGCGCCATTGACGGCCCATTTCGTAGACGTCGCGAAACCCCGCCGTGGTCAGCAGGCCGACACGCACGCCGTTGTCCTCAAGCAGCGTGTTGAGTGCAGCGGTCGAACCATGCAGGATCAGCGACACGGCCTCCGCACCGAATTCCGTCTGCAGGTCCTTCATGATCGTGTCCATCACGAGCATTGGCTCTGCCCGGTTCGACAGATACTTGCGGATCACCGTGACGTCGCCCAAGTCTTCGTCGAATGCCGTCACATCGGTAAAAGTCCCGCCGACGTCGATGCCGATCCGCAGTTTCATAACCACCTCTTTTCCAATAACGGATGCAATAAGTGTTGTCGTTTCGCGTGCCTGATGTCAGTACTTCGACGCGTCAGTACACCGGTGCATTAGCGCGCAGAGGCGCCTTTTATGTGATTGCGCAATTGCGCGGTGGCTTCGCCGTCAACGCTGCCGTCATCGGCGCGTATCGCCACGCCGTACAGCTCGCGAGCCGCTTCGATCGACACATAGCCGCGCAGTACGTCGAGCCGCACCGCTTCGGTATCACGCGCAAAAGGATCGCCACGGCCGCCACCGCCCGCGAGCCCCCATGCCAGCACGTCACCCGCATGCAGCCGCAGCCCCGCCACTTTCGACGGCAACGCGCGCTCATCCGGCTTGCCTCGGTTGAGCACCGCACTCGACGCTCTCGCCGGCGACGCACCGAGCGAACCCGGCGACGCGTGCTTGAAGCGATCCGCGCGCAGATTGAAGGTGACCTCGTCGCTCAGCACTTCCCATTCGCGCATCGCGCCAAGTCCACCGCGATGCAGACCGGCGCCAGCGGAATCCTGAATCAATGCGTACCGGCGAATGCGCAACGGAAACTCCGTTTCCACTGCCTCGATCGGCGTGTTCATCACGTTCAGCACGAGTTCGTCCTGAACGCTAACGCCGTCACCATGCGGTCTTGCACCGCCTCCGCCGTTGTAGATTTCGTGAATCGAGAACCAGCGTCCCGTGCGTGGGTTGAGCCCCGAGCCGGTCAGGCCACCGCTTGCGCCGCTGCCGGGCGCCGGAATGCGATCGGGCGCGACCTCGCCGAGCACGCGCGCGACCAGCGTGCTGATCAACTGGCTGGCACGCACGTACATATTGACCGGCGCCGGAAAGCGCGGATTGAGCAGCGACCCTTCTGGCGGATACGCGACGTCGATCGGTCGCGACATGCCGTCATTCACCGGCAAATGCGGCGCGAAGGCCATCTTCACCCAACACTCGATCACATTGCGCGACACGCATGGCCTCAGATTGATCGGCCCGCGCGCCTGCGGGTCGCTGTCGAGCGTGAACTTGAGCCGGTCGCCCGCGACTTCGAGCGACAACGCAATGCGATACGACTTCTCGCGGTCGATCCCGTCGTCGTCGAGATAGTCGACGACCGGACCATAGGTGCCGGGTTTGAGCTGCCTGATCTGCGCCACCAGTTCGCTTTCGCAGATGTCCATCCAGCGCGTCCAGCAGGCGAGCACCGACTTCGTACTGTACTTCTCGAACAGTTCGCCGAACTTGCGAATGCCATAGACATTGGTCTGCACCTGAGCGTTGATGTCGCCCCAGGTGACTTCCGGCGTGCGCGTGTTCGCGCAGATCAGTTCGTACAGCGCATCGTTGAGCTCGCCCTCGCGGTACAGCTTGACGGGCGGAATCAGCAGGCCTTCCTGAAACACTTCGGTCGCGTCGGGGCTATTGGTGCCTGGCACCTTACCGCCTATATCCGGCTTGTGCGCCGTATTGCCGATATACGCGACCAGTTGTCCCTCGAAGAACACCGGCGAGATGATCGTGACATCGGTTGCATGGTTCTGACACGCGCGATACGGGTGATTGACAATGAACGCATCGCCCGGCGCCATCTTGCCGCGAAACGCTCGATGAATCTCGCGCGTTTGCGCGGCGATCGGTCCGATATGCGCCGGCTGCGGGATGCCCTGTGCGACCATCCGCGCATGCCGGTCGAAAATCGCAAACGTGAAGTCCTGGCTTTCCTTGATCACCGTCGAATAGCCGGTGCGCAGCATGTTCATTGTCAATTCACGTGCAATCTGCAACGTGGACTGGAAAATGACTTCCAGATCGATGCCGTCCATCAGGATCTCCGCGACGCTGAAGTAAAAGATGGCAGCGCCCCTCGCGCGGCCGCATGGATACACGACGACTAGGCGCGGCGCTCGTGCTCTTCGAGCACGCTCACGTAATGGCGCCAGGTCCACCTGAAAACGTCCTTGTTGTGCGCCGCGAGTTTCGCGTTCTGCGCCTCACGCAGCCGCTTGAAGTACATCTGGTCTTCCTCGCCCAGCAGCATGGGCGGCTTTCCCGCCTTCGCGCATTCGAGCGTGATGCTGGCCAGTGTTTCAAGCTGGATCGCCTTGATCGTCGCTTCCTCGACGGAGGCGCCGACGGTCGCCACGCCGTGGCCATACATGAGACACACCGACTTGTTCTGCATCGAGCTGACGAGTTGCTGGCCCGTCGCCGCGTCGCGCACGAGCATCGCGCGCGGGAACATCGGCACGCCTTCCGCGGCGAGATACATCGAGTTGGGATCGTAGGCGCCGAAAACCGGCTGCAATTCGAGGCCGAGTATCGTGCAAAGCATCGACGCGCGCGGATGCGCATGCACGACCGCGCCGACTTCGGGCCGCGCCTTGTAGAGCTCGCCGTGAATCGGCAACTCAGTGGGCGTTTCGTACGCATCGGCATGTTCGAGTTCGGATCCGTCGAAGCGGCACGCGTGGATCGCTTCAGGCTGAGTGCGTATCAAACCCGCCTCGCTTTGTCCGCGACAGCGGATCAACATGCGCTCGTTATCGATTCGCGCACTGACGTGGCCCGTGGTTTCACGCACCAGACCGAGATGGGCAAGAATCCGGCACGCGGTGGCGATCGTGTCGCGAAGTTCGTCAAGCGTCGTGTCCATGTACGGTGTCTCCTGATTGAGTGCAACGCGTTGTAACCTTGCTTCATATCCGGCGTGCTACCGCTCGCGCCGCTTCAACGATCTATCGTGATCTCCGGCGTTTTTGCGCGCGATACGCAAGGAATGATGAAAGTGTCGAGTTCGTCGTCGAACAACGCCAGATCGCGATGGTCCGCCACGCCAGCAAGCAGGGCGGTCTTGCACGTGGCACACGATCCGGTTTCGCACGAAGTCGGCACGTCGAAGCCGTGTTCGCGCATCACCTGTACGATCGACTTGTCAGCAGGAATGTCGAGCGTCACGCCGCTTTTCGCCAGATGGCACCGGAACGGCCGGTCCACGCTGGATTCGTCCGCCACCTTCGCCGAACCGAAGTCTTCGAAATGGACCGTGCCGCGAGGCCAGTTCGCAGCGGCCTCGCGCACCGCGTCCATCAGCGGGCGCGGACCACAGCAGTACAGGTGTGTGCCGGGCTCGCGCGCGGTGAGCAGACCGGCGACATCGAAAGCGCGTTCCGGATCACCTTCGTCGTGATGCACCGTGACGTTGGCGCGATCGCGCGGCGCGCTGACTTCGTTCAGAAACGCGGTTACTCCGGCCGTGCGCGCAAAGTAATACAGATCGTACGGAACGCCGCGCGCGTCGAGGTGTTGCATCATCGCGTAGATCGGCGTGATGCCTATGCCGCCCGCAATGAACAGGTATTTTTCCGCCGACGCTTCCAGCGGAAAATCATTGCGCGGCGTCGATACATTCAACAGGTCACCGGCGTGCACGCCTTCAATCATCGCGCGCGAACCACCCTGCCCGTGATGTTCCTTCTTCACGGCGAAACGGTAATAGCCTGTTTCACCCGGCGCGCTGCACAGCGAATACTTGCGCACGAGACCGGTCGGACCGGTCACCTCCACGTGCGCGCCCGGCGTGAAATCGGGTAGCGCGGCGCCATCGGCGTCGCGTACCTCGAACAGGTAAATGTCACCCGCAATCTGCGCTTTGTGACTGACAAGCAAATTCATATTTCTCCCTGTACACGTCGCCGGTCTGTGCGTTGCCGGTTCGCGTCGCTTCTT
>NZ_JAQQEG010000056.1:0-49287 GCF_046027395.1 Paraburkholderia dipogonis
TTTTCAGCGCGGCCGTTTTGCTTGTGCGGTCTGGGTGACCGATTCCGCCACTTACGCGGCCCTCGCCCAACCAGCGAGTCTTACGCTTCGAAGTGAACCGGCTCCCCGGCCTGCTGCGTCGCGTACTCCGACAGCGCGGCGAAAAACTCCGTGCCGCTGCGCGTGTCGCGCCATTCACCATCGACGAAACGGAAGTGGAAACCGCCCGCTTTCGCGGCGATCCAGATCTCGCTCATGGGCGGCTGAAGGTTGACGATGATCTTCGAGCGATTCTCGAATTCGAGGGTCAGGACGTTGCCGCTGCGCTCCAGTTCGATGTCGGCATCCGTGTCGTCGAGCGCGCGTTCGATGGCGGCTAGCGCGGCTTCCGCGCGGGTCAGGTATTCACTATCGGACATGCTAAACTCCATCGATTATTTATTCAGGGACAGTCATGCGAGTCGTATCTCGGATGCGCGCGGCGGCGCCCGGCCGCGCGATTGTAGCGGTTTTAGCCATTCTCGCAGGTTGTGCACTTGCCGGCTGCGGACAACGCGGTTCGCTCTATTTGCCCACCGTGCCGCCGCTACCGGCCAAGCCGATCGATCGCACGCAAACGCCGCCGGACGTCGCGCCACCCGCCTCCGCAACATCCACCGATATGAGCACCGTCCCGGATACCTCCGGCACACCGCTTTCGTTAGCGCCGGAAAACGAACTTGCCACGCCGCCCGCCTCCGCTGCATCCGCTACGGCGGCGCCGCTGCCTGCTTCTGACGCCACACCTGTTCAATAAGACTTTCGCATGACTCGATCCGCATTTGACTACGTCGACGGCGTGCTGCACGCCGAAGGCGTGTCCGCCGTCTCCCTTGCCGAGCAGTTCGGCACGCCGCTGTACGTGTATTCGCGCGCCGCGCTCACCGAGGCGTGGAACGCCTATGCAGGCGCTTGCGCCGGCCGCCGCGCGAGCGTGCACGTCGCCGTCAAGGCCAATAGCAATCTCGCGGTGCTGAATGTGTTCGCGCGCCTCGGCGCGGGCTTCGACATCGTGTCGGGCGGCGAACTGGCGCGTGTGCTGGCCGCTGGCGGCAAGGCGGAGAACACCGTGTTTTCCGGCGTCGGCAAGAACGCGGACGAAATGCGCGACGCGCTCGCGGCCGGCGTGAAGTGCTTCAACGTCGAATCGATTCCCGAGCTCGACCGCCTGAATGCGGTCGCCGCGGACATGGGCAAGAAGGCACCCGTCTCACTGCGCGTGAATCCGGACGTCGACGCGAAGACGCATCCGTATATTTCCACGGGCCTGAAGTCGAACAAGTTCGGCGTCGCGTTCGAAGACGCGCGCGCCACGTATCAGGCGGCCGCGGCCATGGCGAATCTCGAGGTGGTCGGCATCGACTGCCATATCGGCTCGCAGATCACCGAAGTCGCGCCGTATCTCGACGCGGTCGACAAAGTGCTGGAGCTGGTCGAGCAGATCGAACAGGACGGCGTGAAGATTCGCCACATCGACGTGGGCGGCGGTCTCGGCATCACTTACGACGATGAAACGCCGCCGGAAATCGGCGAGTTCGTGCGCACCTTGCTCGATCGCATCGAAGCGCGCGGTCACGGCCATCGTGAAGTGTATTTTGAGCCGGGCCGTTCGCTGGTCGGCAATGCGGGCGTGCTGCTCACGCGCGTCGAGTTTCTGAAGCCGGGTGCGGAAAAGAATTTCGCTATCGTCGACGCGGCCATGACCGATCTCGCTCGCCCTGCCATGTACGAGGCGTATCACGCGATCGATCCCGTCGTGAAGCGCGACGTGCCGGCGCACGTGTATGACGTAGTCGGTCCGGTTTGCGAGAGCGGCGACTGGCTCGGCCGCGAACGCCTGCTGGCGGTCGAACCGGGCGATCTGCTGGCGATCCGCTCGGCCGGCGCTTACGGCTTCGTGATGAGTTCCAACTACAACACACGTCCGCGTGCGGCGGAGGTGATGGTTGATGGTACACAGGTGCATGTGGTTCGCGCACGCGAAGAGGTGAAGCAGCTGTTTGCGGGCGAAAACATTCTGCCGGCATAACCTTCAATAGTTGCGCCAGCATCAAAAAAGGCGATGCCGCCGCGGCATCGCCTTTTTGTGTTTACGTGATCGCTGCGCGCGAGCTACGCCAGCGCAGCGCCGGTCAGCGCGTCTTCGATATCCTGTCACGCACCCAAACGATCAAACGCCAACCCAGCAACGCCACCATGATCGCGCCATAAATCTTCGGCAGGACCAGATCGTGTTTGCCTGCCTTCATCCACCAGAAGTGCAGAATCGCGAGCGCACCGATCGCATAGATCGAACGATGCAGCGTTTGCCAGCGGCGCCCGAGTTTGCGCACCATTGCGCGCGGCGATGTCACGGCCAAGGCGATCAGCAAGACGAACGCCGCGAAGCCCACCGTGATGAACGGCCGCTTGCCGATGTCCTTGATGATCGCGGCGACGTCGAACCACTTATCGAACCACAGGTAAGTGGTGAAATGCAGCGTCGCGTAGAAGAACGCATAGAGTCCGAGCATCCGGCGAAAACGCACGAACGCGGCAACGCCAGTGAGTCGGCGCAACGGCGTCACGGCCAGCGCGATGCAGAGGAAGACGAGCGTCCAGAGACCCGTCGAGCGCGTGATGAACTCGATCGGATTCGCGCCGAGCCGGTCGGTCAAGCCAAATAGCACGATGCGCGCGAGCGGATACCACGCCGCGATAAACACCGCGATCTTGGCCGGCACGATCCAGCGCGCGCCGGCTGCGGGCCGCTTCGCCGCCGGCGGCAATGCAGACGCCTGCGCACGCGGCGCTTTCCGTTCGGTCTGTGTAGCGGATTGCGTATCAGAAGCCATGTTCGCGCCGCTCAAAAATTCTTCTTCAGGTCCATGCCCTGATAAAGCGACGCGACCTGATCGCCGTAGCCGTTGAACATCAACGTCTTGCGCTTGGGCGTAAAGAAACCGTCTTCGCCGATGCGCCGCTCGGTAGCCTGACTCCAGCGCGGATGATCGACGTTCGGATTCACGTTCGAATAAAACCCATATTCGTTCGACGCGTACGTGTTCCAACTGGTCGACGGCTGTTTGTCGAGGAAGCGGATTTTCACCAGCGACTTCGCGCTCTTGAAGCCATACTTCCAGGGCACCACGACGCGCACCGGCGCGCCGTTCTGATTGGGCAGCACCTGGCCGTAGAGGCCCATCGTCAGCAAGGTCAGCGGATTCATCGCTTCGTCCATGCGCAGCCCTTCGGAGTACGGCCAATTAAGCACGGGCTCCGACAGTCCGGGCATTTGCGACGGATCGGCCAGCGTGATGAATTGAACGTATTTGGCGTTGCCGGTCGGCTGCACACGTTTGATCAACTCCGCGAGCGGCACACCGATCCACGGAATCACCATCGACCATCCTTCGACGCAGCGCATTCTGTACACGCGCTCCTCAAGCGGCGCGAGCTTGAGCAATTCGTCGATGTCGTAGACCTTCGGATTCTTGATCTCGCCCTCGACGCTCACCTTCCACGGATGCGGCCGCAGCGTCGCGGCGTTGTGCGCGGGATCGGCCTTGTCGGTGCCGAACTCGTAGTAGTTGTTGTACGTGGTGATGTCCTTGAACGGCGCGATCTTGTCGAGCGCGACGAATTTGGCGTTGGTCTTAGCCGCCAGCTTCTGCGCCTTCGGGTCGGGCGACGTGTAAGCCGCCAGCGCCTCGCCATTCACTCCGATCAGACTGCCGAGCGCCATTGCGCCGGCCGCCTGCAACACGCGCCGCCGGTTCTGAAAAACACGTTGCGGCGTGATTTCGCTGCGCGCGATGTCGTCGCCACTCAGTTGAATTCTGTCGCTACGTTTGATCCACATCGTGCTGCTCCTTGCCGGCCCATTGGTCCGTGCATCTTAAGGGGCCATATTGATGATCGGTCGTCTGTTCTGCCATCTGTAGGTACTATGAGGGCGAACACTTCGGATGCAGCCAATATTCCATCGGCAATAAAAAAACCGCCGGTGCGAAGCACACGGCGGTTTTGAGTCGGTTCAGAACGGCAGATCTTACAGCTTGCCGTAACTATGCAGGCCCGACAGGAACATGTTGACGCCGAGGAAGGCGAAGGTCGTCACCAGCAGGCCAGTCAGCGCCCACCATGCTGCGACCGCGCCGCGCAGACCCTTCATCAGGCGCATGTGCAGCCACGCTGCATAGTTCAGCCAGACGATCAGCGCCCACGTTTCCTTCGGGTCCCAGCTCCAGTAGCCACCCCAGGCTTCCGCCGCCCACAATGCGCCAAGAATCGTCGCGATCGTGAAGAACGCGAAACCGACGGCGATCGACTTGTACATCACGTCGTCGAGCACTTCCAACGCCGGCAGACGGTCGGCCAGAATGCCGCGCTCTTTCGCCAGATAGGCGACACCCACCATGGCCGACAGCGCGAAGCTGCCATAGCCGATGAAGTTCGCCGGCACGTGAATCTTCATCCACCAGCTTTGCAGCGCCGGAACCAGCGGCTGGATCTGCTGCGCGTCGCGCGCCACCGAGTACCACATCAGGAAACCGACCGCGGCGCTGATCACCAGCAGCACGAACGCGCCGAGCGCGCGGGTGTTGTAGTGCTGCTCGTAGTACAGATAGAAAAGCGCGGTGATCAGGCTGAACAGCACGAACACTTCGTACAGGTTCGAGATAGGAATATGGCCGACGTCAGCACCGATCAGATACGACTCGTACCAACGCACCATCAGGCCGACAAAGCCCATCAGCACCGCCGCCCACGTCATTTTCGAGCCGATCGCGGCGCCGGTCGGCGAGCGCGACAGCAAGCCGATCCAGTAGAACACCGTGGCGAACACGAAGAGCGCGCTCATCCACAGAATCGCGGACTGGCTCGACAGGAAATATTTGAGGAAGAAGGCGTTATCCGCGCGGCTGAGATCGCCGTGGTAGATCTGGATGGCCAGCAGCGACAGCGCTGCGATGCCCACCATCAGCGGACGCACCGGTTTCCAGCGCCAGCCGAGCACCACGAACACCGGCACGGCGCAACAGAGCACCAGCTTGTCGTAGTAATTCATGAACGGGTGATAGCGCGACAGCGCGAACCCGGCACCCGCGACCATCGCGAGGGCAAACAGCCAGTCGACAATGCCGAGCCGTTTCAGGAACGGACGCTCGTCGTACTCGCCGATGTTGAGTGACTCTCCTGCCAGCGCCTTTTGGGGCCGCGAGGAGGGAGATTGGGAAACCTGAGTCAAGTCCATGATCTTACCGGGTCGAATCTTGTGAGCTTGCGGACGGCGCGCCGGCGTTGCCGGATTTATCGGAGGCGCCGGCGGCGTCGGGTGCTTCAACGAGTCTGGCGCCCAGCGCGGCGCCTACTGCGTCGCGCGTCTGAACGAACTCCTTCTCGAAATCGAGCGTCTTGCGCGCGCTCGACATCGCCATCACGACATTCGTGCCGTGCTCGGTGTCTTTGAGCCAGAACCAGAGGCGCCGTTCGCGGACGTAGAACATCGAAAAGATGCCCAACACGAGGAGCAGGCTGCCAAGATACACGACTTTTTTGCCCGGCGCGCGCGTCAACTGAAATACCGAAGCTTGCACCTGCTTGAATGAGTCAAGCTGCAAATAGACCGGCGATCCATACAAAAAGCTGTCGGATATCGCGTTGATCGAGCTTTGGATGAAGCGACTGGCGTCCGCATTGGCCGTCGCCTCGGGCTCGCCGAGCTGCTGGCGGGACAGCTGATAGAGGTCCCACGTCGAGCCTTCCAGCATGCGCAGCAGCAGACCCGCGGCCTTTTCCTGCTCGCCCTTCGGCACCGAATGGTCGATAAAACCAGCAATAGCCTGGAAGCCGCCGACCGGCTGGCCGTTCGGCATCTTGATGCTGTTGTCCGCGCCGGCAAAAAGGGTCAGCACGCGCAGCGCACTTTCTTCCAGATGCTGTTGCAGTTCGGCGTTCGAGCCGGGCACCGAGCGCAGCGCGAAACGATGAGCCGCCGAGGCGCGCATGGCCGGGTCCTCGAGCGTGGCGCGCAGGTTCATCCATTCCTTGACGGTGCCGCCGCTGTCGGCCGGAATACGCAGGTAGCGGAATGGGTCGTCCGGATTCACTCGCATGCCGGCGAGGAACATCTTCTCGCCGGAGACATCGACCGGCAGCATGTAGTTGTTGTATTCGCGCGCCTGGCCGTCCTTGTCGCGCACCTTGTATTGCACCGACGGGCCGACGTTGTGCAGATCGAGCGGCTTCGAGGTCTTCGCGCCGGAGCCGAGGCGCTCGTCGAACGCTTCTTTCAGCGTGCGGTGCGCCGCGACGCCGCGGGCGTCGGTCTGGCCGCTGCCGTTCTGGATGTTCTCGACGTTGATCGCGCGGAAATCGGTGAATTCGACTGTCTGGCCGTCGGCCAGCGGCGAGGCCGTGTTCAACGGCGCATTGCCGCCGATCGCGCCGCCGAACGGTGCGGTCTTCGCGCTTGCGCCGCTCATCGGGTAGGCCGTCATCTGCATTTGCGAGCCGCCGTCCTGGAAGCTCGACTGATAGATCGAGACGCCGTCGTAGGTGAACGGCTTGTTCACTTCGACTCGCGCCGGCACGCGCGCGCCGGTCTTGTGATCCACCACTACGATGTCGCTCGCGAACAGCTTCGGCATGCCCGTCGAGTAGTAATCGACGATGAACTTGTTCAGCTCGATCGAAAACGGCAGGTCCTGGATCAGCGAACCATCCGGCTGGTTGAGGATCGCCGTGGACACATGCTGGCCTTCCGGCACCCATGCGTAGCCGCGGAACGTCGGGTTGGATTGCGACAGGCGATGGTCCGGCGTGATGTCGTTGATCACCGTGTTGGCGCGGATCGGCGACTTGTCGAACAGCCACATTTGCAGCTTGATCGGCAGATTGCTGTCGAGCAGGCCGCCGAGGCAGATCACCACGATCGCAAGGTGAGCGGAGATGTAGCCGAACTTGGTCAGGGCGCCGCGCTTGGCGGCGATCAGGGTCGCGCCTTCGGACTCACGCGTGACGAACTTGTAGCCGAGCTTCGCCGAGAGCTTGGCGAGCAAAGCCGCGGTCTGCGCGCGGGAGCCATGCACCGCGAATTCGCCCTTGTGATGGAAGGCGCGCAGGCTGCCTTCGCGGACCTTGTCCTTCCAGCTCTTGGCGTCGGCGACCATTTTCGGCGCGTTGCGGATCACGCACAGCGACACCGACACCATCAGGAAGCCGAGAATCAGCATGAACCACCACGAGCTGTACACCGTGTACAGGCTCAGCGAGCGGAAGATGTCCGCCCAGAACGGGCCGAACTGATTGACGTAGTTGGGATACGGATCGTCCTGCGTGAGGACGGTGCCGATGATGCTGGCGATCGACAGAATCACAAGCAACGAAATGGCAAAACGCATCGAACTCAAAACTTCGACGACGCTGCGCGTAATGCGATTGCCCGACTTCGACTGCAAACCCGACGTGGTGACGCTCATTCATACTCCGACTGAACAGCAAAAAAGGGTGAAGGGCTGTCGTAGACACGACGCCCTCACCCTTTTCTTGTTTTGTACCGGCCTCGTCGGACCGGTTGCACTTGCGTGCGGGCCTTCTAGTGCAAGCCCGCGATGTAATCGGCTACTGCCTTGATCTCACTGTCCGACAGACGCGTGGCAATCGCATGCATCGGCTCGTTGTTGTTACGTGCGCCAGGACCTTGCGTGAACGCCAGCAACTGCGCCACCGTGTATTCCGCCCACTGCCCCGACAGCCGTGGATACTGCGACGGAATCCCTTGCCCGGTCGGCCCATGGCAACTCGCACACGCCGGTATGCCCTTGTCGGCAATCCCGCCGCGATAAATCTTCTGACCGAGCGGAACGGTGTCCTTGTTGTGCGCGTAGCCCGGCTTCGGGGTCTGCGCCGCGAAATAGGCCGCGACGTTGACCATATCCTGATCGGACAGCGCCGCCGCCATGCCCGCCATGATCGCATTGTTGCGCGCTGGCTGCTTGGCGCCCGGCTGGGTCTTGAAGTCCTTGAGTTGCTTGACGAGATACTCAGGGTGCTGGCCCGCCAGCTTCGGATATGCGCCGCCGGCACTGTTGCCGTCTGCCCCATGGCATGACGCGCACACCTGCACCGCGATTGCCTGCCCCCGATTGACATCCGGCTTTGCCGGTTCTGCTGCTCGTGCCTGAATTGCCAAACCTGAAAGACCTGCCGCTACATGAAGCACCATCAGAGTCTTGCTCAGTCGATTCATTCGCACACCCTGTCTCGTCTTGTGGGATTTTTAGAGCGCCCCCAAACCTGCCGCTTTGCGCCAGGCCCGGCGTTTTTCTTGAAGGTTTTGCAAAATACGACGGCGACCGAGTGACCGCCAGGAGCCGCCAAGGCACGCGGGCTGGCCCCCTCAGGTTTTCAGTAAACCATCGTATTGTACAATAACTCGCTAATCGCTAAGACGCCAGTCGGGCTTGACCCGTCCCCACTCCGGGTTCCCCGGCGTCTCGAATCCTGGCCTGATCATGTCCTTCCTGCTCCACCAATCCCGCTTTTTCACGACCGTCAATCACTTGCGTGATCTGCCGGCCACTTCGCAACCCGAGATCGCTTTTGCGGGACGCTCGAACGCGGGCAAGTCGACGGCCATCAATATTCTGTGCAATCAGAAGCGGTTGGCCTTCGCCAGTAAGACGCCGGGACGCACGCAGCATATCAATTACTTTTCGGTGGGCAAGGCGGACGAACCGACCGCGCATCTGGTCGATCTGCCGGGCTACGGCTACGCGGAAGTGCCGGGCGCGGCCAAGGCGCACTGGGAAGCGCTGCTGTCCACTTATCTGCAATCGCGCTCGCAATTGCGAGGCATGATCCTGATGATGGACTCGCGCCGCCCGCTGACGGATCTGGACCGCCGCATGATCGAGTGGTTCGCGCCAACCGGCAAGCCGATCCACACGCTCTTGACCAAGTGCGACAAATTGACGCGACAGGAAAGCGTGAACGCGTTGCGCGCGACGCAGAAAGGTCTGGCTGAATATCGCGCCGCCGGCTACCAGGGTGAACTGACCGCCCAGTTGTTCTCGGCGCTCAAGCGCATCGGCATCGACGAAGCGCACGAGCTGATCGAAAGCTGGCTGATCCCCGAGGCGAAGGGCGAAACGGACGCCGCTCAGTAAGCAACGCGAGCGCCGCCGGCTAGGACAAAAACGCCTTTCCGGCCGCCCATAAAAAAACCCGCCGCTTTAACGGCGGGTCAAACAGCCTAATCGAAAAACGACAGGCACCCGCTCAGGGAGGAGAAGCGGGGAGGTCAGCGCAAGGCGCCTTGCTCGATCGGTATGATATACCATTGTCTCGAAAAGTTTCCGGAGCGGAGGCAGGCGTCACTTGTCCACTCCACACATCCACGGTTCTTCGATTCGCTATGAGCTTCTATCCCCATTACCGTCCGCGCCGCATGCGCCGCGACGACTTCTCGCGCCGTCTGATGCGGGAAAACATCCTCACCACCAACGATCTGATTTATCCAGTCTTTATCGTCGAAGGCACCAACGTGCGGCAAGCCGTGCCGTCGATGCCGGGCGTCGAGCGCGTGTCGGTCGATCTGCTGATGGGCGTGGCTGAACAATGCGTCGAACTGGGCGTGCCCGTGCTGTCGCTGTTCCCGGCGATCGAGCCGTCGCTGAAAACGCCCGATGGCCGCGAAGCGACCAACCCCGCCGGGCTGATTCCGCGCGCCGTTCGCGAACTGAAAAAGAATTTCCCTGCACTGGGCGTGCTGACCGATGTGGCGCTCGATCCGTACACGAGCCACGGTCAGGACGGCGTGCTCGACGAAGCCGGCTATGTCATCAACGACGAGACCATCGAGATTCTGGTCGAACAGACGCGTGCGCAGGCTGAAGCGGGTGTCGACATCGTTGCGCCTTCGGACATGATGGACGGCCGCATCGGCGCGATCCGCGAAATGCTCGAGAGCGAAGGCCTTATCCACACGCGCATCATGGCTTATGCGGCCAAGTTCGCGTCGGCGTTTTACGGCCCGTTCCGCGATGCCGTCGGTTCCGCGACGAACCTTGGCAAGAGCAACAAGATGACCTATCAGATGGACCCGGCCAATTCGAATGAAGCGCTGCGCGAAGTGCAAGCGGACATCAACGAAGGAGCGGACATGGTGATGGTCAAGCCTGGCATGCCGTATCTGGACATCGTGCGTCGCGTGAAGGACGAGTTCCAGTTCCCGACGTACGTGTACCAGGTGAGCGGTGAGTACGCCATGCTGAAGGCGGCCGCGCAGAATGGCTGGCTCGATCACGACAAGGCGATGATGGAATCGCTGCTGGCGTTCAAGCGGGCGGGCGCGGACGGCGTGCTGACCTATTTCGCGTTGGATGCCGCGCGGATTTTACGCTCGCAGAAGTAATTCGACGCGCTGCCTCGCGGAGCGGGTTGGGCGGTGGAATGAACGGAGGACGACTGGTGGGTCGTGCCTCCGTTTTTTATTTGGCGGCTGGCGTCAGAAGCTTGGTGTTTGCTCCGCGCGTGCCGTCAGTTTTTGCGGAGCCGCAGTCACGCCGCGGCGACCCGGCCGCTAGTCCGCTTCCACCACGATTGCCTTGCGCTCGACACTCACTGCCGGACGCTGAGCTTCGCGCTCGATTTCCAGGTTCACGGAGGTCGCCGGCTGGTCTCGAATCAGATCCGTGATCTGAATGAGCGACATCTCGGCGGTCGACCGGCCGTCGATTGTCGCGATCCACTCGCCGGGTTTCACGCCAGCGAGTTCAGCCGCGCGCCGGGCATCGCGGCACGCACGAGCACCCGTGCTATTCATCAGCTTGGCAATGCCGATGCCGACGAGCGATTGCGTCGCCGCCGGCAGTTTTTGCAATTTGTCCGGCATGCCGGCACAGCGGCGCGTGCGCCGTGCCCGTGGCCTGTCGTGCGCTGGTGCCCCATGTATCAGTTGTTGGGAGGCACGTTGAACGGCGCTGCGTGCCTCTCGTTGTGGGAGGCAAGTCGGATGCCGCTGCGTGCCGCTCCTCGTCTGAGGCGCGCCGGATGCCACCGCGTGTCACTGTGTTGCCGGCGCCAGGCCGGGCGCCACCGCGTGTCGCTCCTTGGCTGAGGCGCGCCGGAGCCGCCGCGTGTCGCTCCTTGTCAGCGGCAGGCCGGGCGCCGCCGCGTGTCGCTCCTTGGCTGAGGCGCGCCGGAGCCGCCGCGTGTCGCTCCTTGTCAGCGGCAGGCCGGGCGCCGCGATGAACCACCCGTTATCCGTTACGCTCCAAGCGCGCTCGCCCGATCCAGACTGCGCAGGAATTTATCCGCGGACTCGTAGCCGACGACGCGCAGCACTTCCTTGCCGCTCTGATCGAAAAAGATGATCCCCGGCGGACCGAACAAACTGAAGCGCTTGAGCAGCGTCTGATCGTCGACATTGTTAGCGGTCACGTCGGCGCGCAACAGGTTCATCTGCTTTAATTTCGCCTGAACGCGCGGGTCGCTGAAGGTGAATTTCTCCATCTCCTTGCAGCTGACGCACCAGTCCGCGTAAAAATCGAGCATGGCGGGCTGTGCAGCCGCTTTGACGGCCTGGTCGAGTTCATTCGATGAGCGCACCGGGGCGAACGTCAAATCGCTCTGCGGCGGGCTGTCCGGCTTATTCGAAGCGTTCGCGACGCCCGCTGCACCTCCACGCGCCGCCAACACCGCAAGCGGGCGCAGCGGATCGGATGAGCCTGCCGCCAGCCCGACCAATAGGACCGCCGCCCAGATGGCGAGCGCGGCACCGATGCCTCGGCCAAGCCGGCGCCACACGGAAGCCTCCGCAGTGGGTGCCGAAAACAAGCCGAGCGAGGCCGCGGCGATCAGCAGCCAAAGCGCGCTCAGTAGCATCGTCGCAGTCGCGCCGAGCACCGGCCAGACGATCCACAACGCGGCCGCGAGCAAGACGACGCCGAAGAACACCTTGACGCCGTCCATCCACGCGCCGGCGCGCGGCAGCAGCGTTCCCGCGCCAAGACCGAGGATCAGCAGCGGCGCGCCCAATCCCAGTCCCATCGAAAACAGCGCCGCACCGCCGAGCACCGCGTCGCCCGTATGCGCAATGAACGCCAATACCGCAAAGAGCGGTGCAGTCATGCAGGCGCCGACCACCAGCGCGGACAGCGCGCCCATCACGGCAACGGCCGCAAACTTGCCCCCGGAGCGCCCCGTCGACGCGCGCGAGACGCCGTCCTGCCAACGCTGCGGCAGCGCGACGTCGAAGCCCGCAATCAGGGTCAGCGCGAAAATGGCCAGCAGTACGCCAAAAGCACCGAGCACCCACGGGCTTTGCAGCCACGCCCCGAGACTCTGCCCGACCAGCGCAGCAGCGATGCCGAGCGCCGTGTATACGAGCGCCATGCCGATCACATAGGCCAGCGACAGCGCGAATCCGCGTGCACGCGTCACGCGCGCGCCTTCGCCGATGATGATCGCCGAAAGAATCGGAATCATCGGATAAGAACAGGGGAGCAGACTGAGCACGGCGCCGGCGACGAAATAGAGTCCGACAATCGCGAAGAAACCGCCGCCTTGCAGCAGCGACTGCGCGTAGTCGGCGCTGGTGGCGCGGTCGTACCACGAGGTGCCCGTGGCAGCCGATTGCTGGGAGACTTCGGCGCCGGGGGCCGCCGCGCTGCCGGCGGCCTGCAGAGCCGCGCCGCTCACGTGGTACACGCGCTCCATCGGCGGATAGCAGATGCCGGCATCGGCACAGCCTTGCGACGTCACAGCCAGATCGAACGGTCCGGCCGCCTGTTTAACGGGTATCCGGATCGTCAACTCGCTCCGATACGTCTCGACGTTCTTGTTAAAGGTCTGATCGAACTTGACGTGGCCAGCCGGCAATTGCGGCTCACCGATCGTGGTCGTGCCGTTGCGCGTCGCGAAGGCGAAGCGTTCGCGGTACATGTAGTACCCGTCCGCAATTTTGTAGGTTACGTCGACTTCGCCCGGTTTCTCCGACGCGCTGAATTTGAACGCGACCGCCGGATCCAGAAAATCGTCCGCCGCGCGGGCGAGCGTGCCGAACTGCGCGAAGATCAGGCAACCAAACAGGAAGAATACGGTGCGCAGCGCATTGCGCGCGCGCCGATCGAGGCCGTTAAACATGAAGAGGACGTTGGGTTTCGGCAGTGATCCACTGGCCGTACGCGGCCGACGCCGTCGCTTGCCACGAGAGGATTTCCGGCGTGTCGTAGGGATGGTGAGCCTGAATGTACTGCTCGAGTTCGAGCGTGCGTGCCGCGCTAGTCTTGAACAGCAACTGGATTTCCTGCGCTGTTTCGATGGCGCCCTGCCAGTGATAGCTGGACCGCACTGTGCCTAACTGAGTGACACAGGCGCATAGCCGCGCGGCCAGGGCATCCGCGGCAAGCTTCTGAGCCACGGCCGCGTCGGGCACCGTCGTCAGAATCAAAGTCACATTCACGCTCACAGATGGCTCCGGCATAGGCACGATTCAGGTGCCAATATCGTATCACCTAGCCTTATCCGACCGCTGACGGCTCCGCAGCCGCCATGCGGCAGATAGCCGCGGCCATCGCGTTGTGGCGCTACAAATAAAAAAAGCCAGGCTTCGCGCCTGGCTTTTTTAGATGCTAGGAAGCTTACTCAGCTTCTTGCACTTCAACTTCTTCAACTTCCGGACGGTCGAGCAGTTCGACGAGTGCCATCGGAGCGTTGTCGCCGACGCGGAAGCCGAACTTCAGGACGCGCAGGTAGCCGCCCGGACGGGTAGCGTAACGCGGGCCCAGAACTTCGAACAGCTTCGTGACCGAGTCACGATCGCGCAGGCGGTTGAACGCCAGACGACGATTTGCCAGCGACGGCTTCTTGCCGAGCGTGATCAGCGGCTCGACAACTTTACGGAGTTCTTTCGCCTTCGGCAGCGTGGTCTTGATGACTTCGTGCTCGATCAGCGAGTTGGACATATTACGGAGCATTGCCAGACGGTGGCTGCTCGTGCGGTTCAGTTTCCGCAAACCATGACGGTGACGCATGTTAATTCCTTTGATTCAAAGTTTTGGTCCAGCTCTTCTATCGCACTCAGTTCACCCGAAGGTGTGAGTGCACGGGCCGGTAGTAAAAAAAACAAGACGCGGATTTTAAAGGAAAATCCGCGTCTTTGCCAGTGCAGCGGCGGGTTCCGTCCCGGGATTACTTGTCGAGACCAGCCGGCGGCCAGTTTTCGAGCTTCATGCCGAGCGTCAAACCACGCGACGCCAGTACTTCCTTGATTTCGTTCAGCGACTTGCGGCCCAGATTCGGCGTCTTCAGCAGTTCGTTTTCCGTGCGCTGGATCAGGTCGCCGATGTAGTAAATGTTCTCGGCCTTCAGGCAGTTCGCGGAACGAACCGTCAGTTCGAGATCATCGACCGGACGCAGCAGAATCGGATCGATCTGCGGCGCACGCGACGGCGCTTCAGCCGTTGCTTCGGTGCCTTCCAGTGCAGCGAAAACCGACAGTTGATCGACCAGAATGCGCGCCGATTGACGGATCGCTTCTTCCGGCGAAATCACACCGTTGGTTTCGATGTTCATCACGAGCTTGTCGAGGTCGGTACGCTGTTCGACGCGAGCGCTTTCAACGGCGTAGCTCACGCGGCGAACCGGCGAGAACGACGCGTCCAGCACGATACGGCCGATGATCTTGGCCGACTCTTCGCCATAACGACGCACATTGCCCGGCACATAGCCGCGGCCCTTTTCAACCTTGATCTGCACGTCGAGCTTGCCGCCCTTCGACAGATGCGCAATCACGTGATCCGGGTTGATCACTTCGCAATCGTGCGCGAGTTCGATGTCGCCAGCGGTGACAACGCCTTCGCCTTCCTTGCGCAGCGTAACCGTCACTTCGTCACGGTTATGCAGCTTGAAGACCACGCCCTTCAGGTTCAACAACAGGTTGACCACATCCTCTTGCACACCGTCGAGCGTCGAATACTCGTGTACGACGCCTGCGATCGTCACTTCGGTCGGCGCGTAGCCGATCATCGACGACAGCAGCACACGCCGGAGCGCGTTACCCAAGGTGTGGCCGTAACCGCGTTCAAACGGTTCCATGACCACTTTCGCATGGCTCTCACCAAGCGATTCAACAGCGATGATCTTGGGCTTCAACAAACTGGTTTGCATAGGTTTTCCTTTTCAATACCCTCGGCTCGTTACACCGATAAGGCTGACCGGTAACAACCTGAAAATAAACAGCCGAGACGCCCCCTTGCTTAGCGCAATCGGGGTGCCCCGGCCGTTAATCCGATTACCGCGAATACAATTCGACGATCAGGCTTTCGTTGATATCGCCAGCGATGTCGCTGCGTTCCGGCTTCGACTTGAACGTGCCTTCGAACTTCTTCGAATCGACAGCGACCCAGCTCGGCAGGCCGCCTTGCTCGGCCAGCGACAGCGCTTCGAGAATACGCGCCTGCTTCTTCTTTTGTTCGCGCACTGCGACGACGTCGCCTGCCTTCACTTGCATCGACGGGATGTTCGACACGACGCCGTTCACCGTGATCGCCTTGTGGCTCACCAGCTGACGCGCTTCAGCGCGCGTCGAACCGAAGCCCATGCGATACACGACGTTATCCAGACGCGATTCGAGCAATTGCAGCAGGTTTTCACCCGTATTGCCCTTCAGGCGGTCGGCTTCGGCGAAGTAACGGCGGAATTGACGCTCGAGGACACCGTAGATGCGCTTCACTTTTTGCTTCTCGCGCAGCTGCGTGCCGTAGTCGGACGTACGTGCGCCCGAGGTGCGGCCGTGTTGGCCGGGCTTGCTGTCAAGCTTGCACTTGTCAGCGAGTGAACGACGGGCGCTTTTCAGGAAAAGGTCAGTGCCTTCACGGCGGGACAGCTTGGCCTTAGGGCCGATATAACGTGCCACGTTGATTCCTTCAGTGATTAATCACGCGAATGCGTGCACTCGCGCTAGTCCGAACCCTTTGGGTCGAACGGTGGGCTTAGTCAATTCAATAGCGCAAGCAGCCTGCCACCGCGCAGGGCGGCAACAGGCGCAAGCAATACTAGCGTCTTAGATACGACGACGCTTCGGCGGACGGCAGCCGTTGTGCGGGACCGGGGTCACGTCGGAGATCGCGGTGATCTTGATGCCAAGACCATGCAACGCGCGCACCGCCGATTCACGGCCAGGACCGGGGCCCTTGATCCGCACTTCGAGGTTCTTGACGCCGTATTCCATCGCCACGCGGCCAGCCGATTCGGCTGCCACCTGGGCTGCAAACGGGGTCGATTTACGCGAACCCTTGAAGCCCTGACCACCCGACGTTGCCCAGGCTAGTGCATTGCCTTGACGATCGGTGATCGTGATGATGGTGTTGTTGAACGACGCGTGAACGTGAACCACGCCCTCGGCGACGTTCTTCTTGACCTTCTTGCGAACGCGTTGCGCCGCGGAGTTGTTCGAAGCCTTAGCCATTACGTTTTCCTGTAACTGTCAGTTCCGCTTACTTCTTCAGCGATTGCGCTGCACGACGCGGACCCTTGCGCGTACGGGCATTCGTACGCGTACGTTGGCCGCGCAGGGGTAAGCCCTTACGATGCCGAACGCCACGGTAGCAGCCGAGATCCATCAGGCGCTTGATGTTCATCGTCGTTTCACGGCGCAAATCGCCTTCAACGATGAACTTGCCGACTTCTTCACGCAGCTTTTCGAGGTCTGCGTCGTTCAGGTCTTTGACCTTCTTCGAAAATGCCACACCAGCAGCGACGCAGATGTCGCGCGAGCGCGTGCGGCCGACACCGTAAATAGCCGTCAGGCCGATTTCGGTATGCTGGTGATTCGGGATGTTAACCCCTGCGATACGAGCCATTGTTTTTCCTCAAACAAAAAGCGCAGCAAAAAGCGCGGCGTTCAGCCTTGACGCTGTTTGTGGCGCGGATCAGAGCTGCAAATCACGCGCACAACGCCTTTGCGCTTGATGATCTTGCAATTGCGGCAAATGCGCTTAACCGATGCCATCACTTTCATGATATTACCCTTTTTTCAAATCACTTCGCCCGGAACACGATCCGCGCACGCGACAGATCGTAAGGCGTCAATTCAACCGTCACCTTGTCGCCCGGCAAGATTCGGATGTAGTGCATCCGCATCTTGCCGGATATGTGTCCCAATACGACATGGCCGTTTTCCAGCTTCACCCTGAAGGTAGCGTTAGGCAGGTTTTCGATGACTTCACCCTGCATCTGGATAACATCGTCTTTGGCCATAAGTCCTTTCAACGCATCGGGACGCCGCCGCCTTTGAAATTAGCTTTCTTCAGCAGCGATTCATACTGTTGCGACATAACGTACGACTGCACCTGCGCCATGAAATCCATTGTGACGACGACAATGATCAGCAGCGACGTTCCACCAAAATAAAACGGCACGTTCCAGCGCAGCACCAGAAACTCGGGCAGCAGACAAACAAACACGATGTAGATCGCACCGGCCAGCGTCAGACGCGTCAAGATGCGGTCGATGTATCGCGCCGTTTGATCGCCCGGGCGGATGCCTGGGACGAAAGCGCCACTCTTTTTCAGGTTGTCGGCCGTCTCTCTGCTGTTGAACACCAGTGCGGTGTAGAAGAAACAGAAGAAAACGATCGCCAACGCGTACAGCAACACGTACACGGGTTGACCGGGCTTGAGGGCTTCGGCCACGTTGTGCAACGTGTCTGCGAACCAGCTGGTACGCGACCCCGAACTAAACCAGTTCAGGATGGTTGCCGGGAAGAGAATGATCGACGATGCAAAGATCGGCGGAATCACGCCCGACATGTTCAACTTCAGCGGCAGATGCGAAGACTGACCGCCGTAAATCTTGTTACCGACTTGCCGCTTTGCGTAGTTCACAAGAATCTTGCGCTGGCCGCGTTCGATGAACACCACCAGATACGTCACAGCGGCAATCAGCGCGACGACGATAATCGCGGATATCGGGCTCATCGAACCGGTTTGCACCAGCGAAACGAGACCACCGATCGCATTCGGGAAACCCGCTGCAATCCCGCCGAAAATAATGATCGAGATACCGTTGCCAAGCCCGCGCTCCGTGATCTGCTCACCCAGCCACATCAGGAACATCGTGCCGGTCACCAGCGTCACGACCGTCGTCAACCGAAAAACCATCCCCGGATCGATCACCAGGCCCGGCTGATTTTCCAACGCGACGGCAATGCCGAACGCCTGGAACGTCGCCAGCAGGACCGTGAAGATACGCGTGTACTGCGTAATCTTCCGCTGACCCGCCTGCCCTTCCTTTTTCAGCGCTTCGAGCTGCGGCGAGACAATCGCCAGCAACTGCATGATGATCGACGCCGAAATATACGGCATGATCCCCAGCGCAAAAATCGTGAACCGCGAAAGTGCGCCACCCGAGAACATGTTGAACATGCCAAGGATGCCGCCCGACTGGCTTTGGAACAACTTTGCCAGCTGGTCCGGGTCAATACCCGGCACCGGAATATGCGCGCCGATACGGTAGACGATCAGCGCCAGCAGCAGGAACACTGCCCGCCGACGCAGATCGCCGAACTTCGCCGCGCTGCGACCGGGTTTTGCGAGACTCGGGCTGTTAGCCAAGTACCTTCTCCGATGCAAATGCTAGTGACGGCAAATAACTTGCGCGTTACTCGGCAAAAGAGCCGCCGGCTGCTTCGATAGCAGCGCGCGCACCCTTCGTCGCACCCAGACCCTTCACAACGACCTTGCGCTTGAGCTCGCCCGTCGCGATGATCTTGGCGCTCTTGATCAGCTCGCCGACCAAGCCGGCTTGCTTCAGAGCCAGCAGATCGATTTCGTCGACCGGCAGCTTTTCCAGATCCGAGAGACGCACTTCACCGACGAATTCCTTCGTCAGCGAGGTGAAGCCACGCTTCGGCAGGCGACGTTGCAGCGGCATTTGACCGCCTTCGAAGCCAACCTTGTGAAAGCCGCCCGAACGCGACTTCTGACCCTTGTGACCGCGGCCAGCCGTCTTGCCCAGACCGGAGCCGATGCCACGGCCGACGCGACGCTTAGCGTGCTTCGAGCCTTCAGCCGGCTTCAGGTTATTCAATTCCATTATCAACTCCTTGAGTCCTGGTCAGCCGCTTAGCTGATGACCTTAACGAGGTACGAAACCTTGTTGATCATGCCGCGCACAGCCGGCGTGTCCTGCAACTCGCTAACCGAGTTGAGTCGGCGCAGGCCCAAGCCACGCACCGTTGCACGGTGCGTTTCACGGGTGCCGATCAGGCTCTTGACGAGCTGGACCTTGACAGTTTTATCAGACATAGTGTCCACCTTAGCCCAGAATATCTTCGACGGACTTGCCGCGCTTCGCCGCGATGTCGCCCGGCGTGGACTGCTTGCGCAGACCGTCGAGCGTTGCACGAACGAGGTTATACGGGTTCGTCGAACCGTGGCTCTTGGCCACAACGTTCTGCACGCCCATCACGTCGAACACTGCGCGCATCGGACCGCCAGCGATCACGCCGGTACCGTCCTTGGCCGGAGCCAGGAGGACCATCGATGCGCCGTGCTTACCGTGCACTTCGTGTTGCAGGGTACCGTTCTTGAGCGGCACCTTGAACATGTTGCGGCGAGCCTGTTCCATCGCCTTCTGAACAGCGACCGGCACTTCCTTCGCCTTGCCCTTGCCCATACCGACGCGGCCATCACCGTCGCCAACCACGGTCAGTGCGGCGAAACCGAGAATCCGGCCACCCTTCACGACCTTGGTCACGCGATTGACCGAAATCATTTTTTCACGAAGGCCGTCGTCGCGTTCGTCAGCCTGAACTTTCGCTTGCATCTTTGCCATGACGAATTCTTCCCTTAGAACTTGAGTCCGGCTTCGCGCGCCGCATCAGCCAGCGCTTTCACGCGGCCGTGGTAACGGAAACCCGAACGGTCGAAGGCGACGGATTCGATGCCGGCAGCCTTAGCCTTTTCTGCGATGCGCTTACCAATCAGGGTCGCAGCATTGACGTTGCCGCCCTTGCCGGTCTGATCAGCGAGTTGCGCACGCACTTCGGCCTCGAGCGTCGACGCGCTGGCGAGCACCTTGGTGCCGCACGGCGAGAACACTTGCGCGTAGATGTGCGTGTTCGTGCGATGCACGGCGAGACGCGCGACCTGCAGCTCAGCGATCTTGATACGCGTCTGACGAGCGCGGCGCAGGCGAGATTGAGTCTTATCCATGATTGCGCACCCTTACTTCTTCTTCGTTTCTTTGAGGATCACAACCTCATTGGCGTAACGCACACCCTTGCCCTTGTAGGGCTCCGGCGGGCGATAGCCGCGCACTTCTGCAGCGACTTGGCCAACTTGTTGTTTATTGATCCCCTTGATCACGATTTCGGTTTGCGTCGGGGTTTCAGCCTTGACGCCTTCCGGCATCTGGTGCACCACGGGGTGCGAGAAACCCAGCGACAGGTTCAGCTTGTCGCCTTGCGCCTGTGCGCGGTAACCAACGCCAACCAGCGTCAGCTTGCGCTCGAAACCCTTCGTCACGCCGTTCACCATGTTCGCAACCAGTGCGCGCATCGTGCCCGACATCGCATTCGCTTCGCGGCTTTCGTCAACCGGCTCGAAATTCAGCGTGCCGTTGTCGTTCACCACTTTCACGAGGCGGTTTGCCGCCTGCGTAATCGTACCCAGCGGGCCCTTGACGGTGATGCGATCGTCGCTCAGGGCCACTTCTGCGCCTTGCAGCGCGACCGGGCTTTTACCTACTCGAGACATGTTTCTCTCCTTTCGGCCTTAAGCGACGTAGCAGATGACTTCGCCGCCAACGCCCGTTGCACGCGCCTTGCGGTCCGTCATCACGCCCTTCGGCGTCGACACGATTGCCACGCCGAGGCCATTCATGACCACGGGGATGTCGTTACGGCCGCGGTACACACGCAGACCAGGCTTCGAAACGCGTTCAATGCGTTCGATGACCGGACGGCCAGCGTAGTACTTCAACACGATGTTCAATTCAGACTTCGCACCTTCGGACTTCACTGCGAAATCATCGATATAGCCTTCGTCCTTCAGGACCTGCGCAATCGCAACCTTGACTTTCGACGAGGGCATAGTCACCGAGACTTTCTCAACCATCTGCGCATTGCGGATGCGAGTCAGCATATCGGCGATAGGATCACTCATACTCATTTACGTTTCTCCTATTACCAGCTCGCCTTGGTCAGGCCAGGGATCTCGCCGCGGAACGCGATTTCGCGAATCTTGTTACGCGCCAGCCCGAATTTACGGAACGTGCCACGCGGGCGACCGGTAATTGCACAACGATTGCGCTTACGGGTCGGGTTAGAGTTGCGCGGCAGTTGTTGCAGTTCCAGACGTGCTGCGTAATGCTCTTCGTCCGACTTGCTCATATCGCCGATAATCGCTTTCAGCTCAGTACGCTTGGGAGCGTACTTAGCGGCCAGGCGAGCACGCTTCTTTTCACGTTCGATCAGTGCCAGTTTAGCCACGGTAACCTCAGTTTCTGAACGGGAACTTGAAGCTGGCGAGCAGAGCCTTTGCTTCGTCGTCGGTCTTCGCAGTCGTCGTGATGCTGATGTTCAGCCCACGCAGTGCGTCGATCTTGTCGTAGTCGATTTCGGGGAAAATGATCTGCTCTTTCACACCGATGTTGTAGTTGCCGCGACCATCGAACGCACGACCCGACACGCCACGGAAGTCACGCACACGGGGGAGCGCGACCGTCACGAAACGGTCCAGGAATTCGTACATTGCTTGACCACGCAACGTGACCATTGCACCGATCGGATAGCCCTGACGGATCTTGAAGCCAGCGATTGCCTTGCGTGCCTTCGTTATCACCGGCTTCTGGCCTGCGATCTTCGTCAGGTCGCCAACGGCGTTTTCGATGATCTTCTTGTCAGCAACCGCTTCGCCAAGGCCCATGTTCAGGGTGATCTTGGTGATGCGCGGCACTTCCATCACGGACTTGTAACCGAACTTCTCGATGAGGCCGGGTACAACCTTCTCTTTGTAAAACTCTTGCAAACGAGCCATTTTTTTACTCCGCAGCGTCAGGCGCTCAGCTCGGCACCGGTCGTCTTAAGGAAACGGACTTTCTTGTCTCCTTCGACCTTGATGCCTACACGCGACGCCTTGCCATTCGCGTCGACCAATGCGACGTTCGAAATTTGCAGCGGCATCGTCTTGGCTTCCACACCGCCCGTCGTACCCTTCATCGGGTTCGGCTTGACGTGTTTCTTGACGAGATTGATGCCCTCGACAATCACTTTGCCTTCGCCAACGGACAGCACGACGCCGCGCTTGCCTTTATCTTTGCCGGTGATGACGATAACTTCGTCACCTTTGCGAATCTTGTTCATCGCGACTCCTTACAGCACTTCAGGTGCCAACGAAACGATCTTCATGAATCGTTCGCTGCGCAACTCGCGCGTGACAGGCCCGAAAATACGGGTGCCAATAGGTTCGAGCTTGGCATTCAACAACACAGCGGCATTGCCATCGAACTTGATCAGCGAGCCGTCCTGACGGCGCACGCCCTTGGCGGTGCGAACCACCACGGCGTTATAAATTTCGCCTTTCTTCACGCGCCCGCGCGGCGTTGCCTCTTTGACGGTCACCTTGATGATGTCGCCAATGCTGGCATAACGACGCTTCGAGCCGCCGAGCACCTTGATGCACATGACTTCACGCGCACCCGTGTTGTCGGCCACTTCAAGCCGAGTTTCGGTCTGGATCATGGTTTATCTTTCCCAACTTAATCCGGTCACACCACCATGGCGTACCCGGTCAGTCTTGGTCCCGTCAGCCAATCGGCTGCTTGGGTATGAACAGCAGCGACGGCAAACGAAACCCGCCATCGCAATCCGGTGAATCCTTCGGAACAGGCTGGCGCCCGAACCGCTTCCCCCACCAACTTCGCCCGCGACGGGGCTCCCATAAAGAGGGAAGACCAAGATTATAACAAATAATCTCGGTCTTGCAAGCGAAATCTACTGCGATTTCAACAACTTCTACTACGTCGCGGCGTCAGATGACGCGAGCAGCCTCGACCAGGCGAGCCACAACCCAAGCTTTCGTCTTCGAAATCGGACGGGTTTCCTGGATTTCAACGAGGTCGCCCTCGTTGTACGTGTTCGCATCGTCGTGCGCGTGGTACTTCTTCGAGCGCACAACGTACTTGCCGTAGATCGGGTGCTTCACGCGGTGCTCAACCAGCACGGTGACCGTCTTGTCCATCTTGTTGCTGACGACCTTGCCGACCAGCGTCCGCTTGAGCGAGGTTTTTACGCTATCGTTCATTTCTGGTTCGCCTTCTCAGTCAGGACGGTCCGCACACGTGCGATGTCGCGACGAACCTTCTTCAGCTGGCTCGTGTTCGTGAGCTGCTGGGTCGCGAGTTGCATGCGCAGGCCGAATTGCGCCTTCAACAGGTCCGACAGCTCCTTGTTGAGCGCGGCCTGATCTTTCTGGTGAAGTTCGGAAGCCTTCATCATTTTGCTCCTTAGGCGCCGAGCTGACGCACGATAAACGTCGTCTTGAGCGGCAGCTTAGCTGCAGCCAGACGGAACGCTTCGCGTGCCAGCTCTTCGGTTACGCCGTCCATTTCGTACAGCATCTTGCCCGGTTGAATCTCTGCGACGTAGTACTCAGGGTTACCTTTACCGTTACCCATCCGTACTTCAGCCGGCTTGTGCGAGATCGGCTTGTCCGGGAAGATGCGGATCCAGATGCGGCCACCACGCTTGATGTGACGCGTCATTGCACGACGTGCCGCTTCAATCTGGCGCGCGGTCAAACGACCACGACCGATAGCCTTCAGGCCGAACTCACCGAACGACACCGCGTTGCCGCGGGTAGCGATACCGGTGTTACGACCCTTCTGCTCTTTGCGATACTTTCTGCGTTTCGGTTGCAGCATCGTTATTCTCCAGTCTTCCCGCCGTCGCCGGCACCGCCAGCACGACGAGGAGCGCCACGGCGTGCACCTGCCGGGCCACCACCTTCACCATCACGGCGCGGACGGCGATCGCCACCCGGACGTGCGTTGCGGCGCGGACGCTTTTCTTCGGCGACTTCTTCAACCACCGGTGCGTCGTTGCGGCCGAGCGTGTCGCCCTTGTAGACCCACACCTTCACGCCAATGATGCCGTACGTCGTCTTCGCTTCCGAAGTTGCGTAGTCGATATCAGCACGCAGCGTATGAAGCGGCACGCGACCTTCGCGATACCATTCCGTACGAGCGATTTCGATACCGTTCAGGCGGCCAGCGCTCATGATCTTGATGCCTTGAGCACCCAGACGCATTGCGTTTTGCATCGCACGCTTCATCGCGCGGCGGAACATAATCCGGCGCTCGAGCTGTTGCGTGATCGAATCCGCGATCAGTTGCGCATCGGTTTCCGGCTTGCGGATTTCTTCGATGTTGACGTGGACCGGAACGCCCATGCGGCGTTGCAGTTCCGACTTCAGCAGCTCGATGTCCTCGCCCTTCTTACCGATGACCACACCCGGACGCGAGCTATAAATCGTGATGCGCGCGTTTTTCGCCGGACGCTCGATAACGACGCGACCAACCGAAGCATTCTTCAGCTTCTTCTTCAGGTATTCACGAACACCGATGTCTTCCTGCAACATCGCCGCGAAATTGTTGTTGTTCGCGTACCAACGCGACGCCCAATTGCGGCTGACGGCCAAACGGAAGCCAGTCGGATGAATTTTCTGTCCCATCGTATGACCCCTTAATTCCCGACCGTCACAGTGATGTGACAGGATTGCTTCTCGATGCGGTTACCACGGCCTTTAGCGCGCGCGGTAAAACGCTTGAGCGACGCCGCCTTGTCGATGTAGATGCTCGTGATCTTGAGCTCATCGATATCGGCGCCTTCGTTATGCTCCGCATTCGCGATCGCCGACAGCACGACCTTTTTCACGATTCCCGCAGCCTTCTTCGGCGAGAACGTCAGAACGTTCAGCGCCTTGTCGACCGGCAAACCGCGGATCTGGTCAGCCACAAGGCGCGTTTTCTGCGCCGAGATGCGGGCACCGCGATGAATTGCTTTCACTTCCATCATGAGCCCCTTATTTCTTAGCCTTCTTGTCGGCTGCGTGACCCTTGAACGTACGGGTCAATGCAAACTCGCCAAGCTTGTGGCCGACCATGTTTTCCGAGATGTACACCGGAACGTGTTGACGGCCGTTATGAACGGCGATCGTCAGACCGATGAAATCCGGGAGGATCGTCGAACGGCGCGACCAGGTTTTGATCGGCTTCTTATCCCGCGAAGCTGCTGCCGCCTCAACTTTCTTCAGCAAATGGGCGTCGCAGAACGGACCTTTTTTTACAGAACGTGCCATTGCCTACTCCTTAACGCTTGTGACGGCGCTGGACGATCATGCTCGTCGTGCGCTTGTTGCTGCGGGTGCGATAACCCTTAGCAGGCGTGCCCCACGGGCTCACCGGATCGCGACCTGCAGCCGTCTTGCCTTCACCACCACCGTGCGGGTGATCGACCGGGTTCATTGCAACGCCACGCACCGTCGGGCGGATACCGCGCCAGCGGTTCGCGCCAGCCTTACCGATTTGACGGAGGCTATGCTCTTCGTTGCCAACTTCACCAATCGTCGCGCGGCACTCGACGTGGACGCGGCGGATTTCACCCGAGCGCAGGCGGACCTGTGCGTAGATGCCTTCACGAGCCAGCAACATCGCCGACGTACCAGCTGAACGCGCCATTTGCGCGCCCTTGCCCGGCAGCATTTCGATGCAGTGGATCGTCGTACCAACCGGGATGTTGCGGATCGGCAGCGTGTTGCCTGCGCGGATCGGCGCTTCCGAACCCGACATCAGTTGCTGACCGACAGTAACGCCCTTCGGTGCAATGATGTAGCGGCGTTCGCCGTCTGCGTACAGAACCAGCGCGATGTTCGCGCTACGGTTCGGATCGTACTCAAGACGTTCGACCTTGGCCGGAATGCCATCCTTCGTGCGACGGAAATCGACGACACGATAGTGATGCTTGTGACCACCGCCCTTATGACGGGTGGTGATGTGACCGTTGTTGTTACGGCCGGCAGTCGTGGATTGCGCGTCGAGCAGCGGTGCGTACGGCTTGCCCTTATGCAGATCCTTGTTGACCACCTTGACCATCGCACGGCGGCCCGGCGAAGTCGGCTTAACTTTAACGATTGCCATGATTACTTGGCCTCCGCTTCAAAGTTGATTTCCTGGCCGGGCTTCAGGCAGACGTACGCCTTCTTCACGTCCTTGCGCTTGCCCATGAAGCGGCCAAAGCGCTTGGCTTTGCCCTTCGAGACCAGCACGTTGACGGAATTGACTTCCACCTTGAACAGCAGCTCGACTGCGGCTTTCACTTCCTGCTTCGTGGCATCGGGCGCGACTTCGAACACGACTTGCTCGTTCTTGTCGGCCACCAGCGTCGCCTTTTCGGAGATCACCGGCGCGAGCAGGACCTGCATCAAACGATGATCGTTCTTGCGAATCTCGCTCATGACAGCAACTCCTCGATCTGGGCGACCGCAGCCTTCGTGATCAGGATCTTCTTGAAGTAGATCAGCGACAGCGGGTCGGCGTAACGCGGCTCGACAACTGCCACATGGGCGAGGTTGCGCGACGCGAGGTACAGGTTTTCGTCAACCGTGTCGGTAATCACCAGCACGGAGTCGAGACCCATCGCCTTGAATTTTTCGGCCAGCAGCTTCGTCTTCGGCGCTTCGAGCGTCAGCTCGTCGACCACCGAGATGCGGCCTTCGCGGGCCAGCTGCGAGAAGATCGAGCAGAGACCTGCGCGATGCATCTTCTTGTTGACCTTGTGCGAAAAGTTTTCTTCCGGCGAATTCGGGAAGATACGGCCACCGCCGCGCCACAGCGGGCTCGACGACATACCGGCGCGAGCGCGGCCCGTACCCTTCTGGCGCCACGGCTTCTTGGTCGTGTGCTTGACTTGCTCACGATCCTTCTGCGCGCGGTTGCCGCTACGGGCATTCGCCTGGTACGCAACCACTACCTGGTGAATCAGGGCTTCGTTGTAATCGCGGCCGAACACGACGTCCGACGCGCTAACGCCTGCACCTTCCTGACCATTGGCATTCAGGAGCTTAAGTTCCATTATTTCGCTCCTTTCACGGCACGCGTCTTCACGGCCGGCGTAACGAATACCTTGCCGCCCTTCGCACCCGGAACGGCGCCCTTGACCAGCAACAGCTTGCGGTCAGCGTCGATACGAGCGATTTCGAGGTTTTGCACGGTTACCGTATCGTCACCCATGTGACCGGTCATGCGCTTACCCGGGAAAACACGACCCGGATCCTGCGCCATACCGATCGAGCCCGGCACGTTGTGCGAGCGCGAGTTACCGTGCGATGCACGGCCGGATGCGAAGTTGTAACGCTTGATGGTACCGGCGTAGCCCTTACCGATCGACACGCCTTGCACGTCGACCTTCTGGCCTACTTCGAACAGGTCGGGACCGACCACGGTGCCGTTCGACAACTCGGCAGCCTTGGCAGCATCGATCTGGAATTCTTTGAGGATTTCACCGGCTTGAACACCGGCTTTGGCGAGATGACCGGCCAACGGCTTCGTCACACGCGATGCACGGCGCGTACCGAATGCAACCTGCACGGCCGTGTAGCCGTCGGTTTCAACAGTCTTGATCTGCGTCACGCGGTTGTCGGACACGTCCAGCACGGTAACGGGAATCGAATCCCCTTCTGCCGTGAAGATACGGGTCATGCCAACCTTGCGACCTACGAGTCCAAGGCTCATCGTTTTCTCCATTCCCGACTGCGATTGGTCGGGGCTAATTTACAAAATGCCGGTGCCGTTTCGGGCATGAATTCATGCTGCAGCACACCGACTTTTTTGCGCCAATGCGCGAAAAGCCTTGCATTATAGCGAGGCTTTTCGTTTTCCGCAAGCAATCAATGACTTAGCGTTGTCCGGCAGACCGGACAACCGCTGGGAGCCTTATTGCAGCTTGATTTCCACGTCCACGCCAGCCGGCAAGTCCAGCTTCATCAGTGCGTCAACGGTCTTGTCCGTCGGATCGACGATGTCCATCAGGCGTTGGTGCGTACGGATTTCGAGCTGATCGCGCGACGTCTTGTTGACGTGCGGCGAGCGCAGGATGTCGAAGCGTTGAATGCGGGTCGGCAGGGGCACCGGACCACGAACGATTGCGCCAGTCCGCTTTGCCGTGTCGACGATTTCAGCTGCCGATTGATCGATCAGGCGATAGTCGAAAGCCTTCAGGCGAATGCGGATTTTCTGGTTCTGCATGACAATTCCTTGGAAAAGAGCGAGGCGGTGTTGCACCGCCAGACGATAAAAGAACGTAGAGCCGGGCGCCCGCTGGGGGCCGGCGCCCGGCTCCGGGCACCACTTACAGCAAATACGTCAATCCGCGATTTTACTCGAGAATCTTGGCAACCACACCTGCACCGACCGTACGGCCGCCTTCGCGGATTGCGAAACGCAGACCTTCTTCCATCGCGATCGGGTTGATCAGCTTCACCGTGATCGACACGTTGTCGCCCGGCATGACCATTTCCTTGTCCTTCGGCAACTCGATCGAGCCCGTCACGTCCGTCGTACGGAAGTAGAACTGCGGACGATAGTTGTTGAAGAACGGCGTATGACGGCCACCTTCGTCCTTGCTCAGCACGTACACTTCAGCCGTGAAGTGCGTGTGCGGGTTGATCGAACCCGGCTTCGCCAGCACCTGGCCACGCTCCACGTCTTCACGCTTCGTGCCGCGCAGCAGGATACCCACGTTGTCGCCTGCCTGACCCTGGTCCAACAGCTTGCGGAACATTTCCACGCCCGTGCAGGTCGTCTTCACCGTCGGCTTGATACCGACAATTTCGATTTCCTCGCCGACCTTCACGACGCCGCGCTCAACGCGACCCGTCACCACCGTGCCGCGACCCGAGATCGAGAACACGTCTTCCACCGGCATCAGGAACGCACCGTCCACTGCGCGCTCCGGCGTCGGGATGTACGTGTCCAGCGCGTCGGCCAGATTCATGATCGCCACTTCGCCCAGCTCGCCCTTGTCGCCTTCCAGCGCCAGTTTGGCCGAACCCTTGATGATCGGCGTGTCGTCGCCCGGGAAGTCGTACTTCGACAGAAGCTCGCGAACTTCCATCTCGACCAGTTCCAGCAGCTCAGCGTCGTCCACCATGTCGCACTTGTTCAGGAACACGATGATGTACGGCACGCCAACCTGACGCGCCAGCAGGATGTGCTCGCGCGTTTGCGGCATCGGGCCGTCAGCGGCCGAACACACCAGGATCGCGCCGTCCATCTGCGCTGCGCCCGTGATCATGTTCTTCACATAGTCAGCGTGGCCCGGGCAGTCGACGTGCGCGTAGTGGCGGTTAGCCGTTTCGTACTCGACGTGTGCCGTGTTGATCGTGATACCACGTGCCTTTTCTTCCGGCGCCGCGTCGATCTGGTCGTATGCCTTCGCTTCGCCGCCAAACTTCTGCGTCAGAACCGTCGTGATCGCTGCCGTCAGCGTGGTCTTGCCGTGGTCAACGTGACCGATCGTGCCGACGTTCACGTGCGGCTTGGTCCGTTCGAATTTACCTTTAGCCATGTTTCTCTTCTTTCAAAAAGTTAATCGTTGAATGACTTGCCGCGCGATTACTTCGACTTCGCGTTGATGATCGCTTCGGACACGTTACGCGGTGCTTCGGAGTAGTGCTTGAACTCCATCGTGTACGTTGCACGACCTTGGGTCAGCGAACGCAGCGACGTCGAGTAGCCGAACATTTCCGACAGCGGCACTTCGGCGCGAACGATCTTGCCGCCGCCAACCATGTCGTCCATGCCCTGAACGATGCCGCGACGACCCGACAGATCGCCCATCACGTTGCCCATGTAATCTTCAGGCGTTTCGACTTCCACAGCCATCATCGGTTCGAGGATGACCGGTTGAGCCTTGCGCATTGCCTCCTTGAACGCCATCGAGCCGGCCATGCGGAACGCATTTTCGTTCGAGTCAACGTCGTGGTACGAACCGAACGTCAGGTGAACCTTGACGTCGACGACCGGGAAGCCTGCCAGCACGCCTGCCTTCAGCGTTTCCTGGATACCCTTGTCCACCGCCGGGATGTATTCGCGCGGAATCACACCGCCCTTGATCTCGTCGAGGAACTCGTAGCCCTTGCCTTGCTCATTCGGCTCGAGCGTGATGACCGCGTGACCGTACTGGCCTCGACCACCCGACTGCTTGACGAACTTGCCGTCAACGTCTTCCGCCTTGCCGCGGATCGTTTCGCGGTATGCAACCTGCGGCTTGCCGACAGTTGCTTCCACGCCGAATTCGCGCTTCATACGGTCAACCAGAATTTCCAGGTGGAGCTCGCCCATGCCCGAAATAATGGTTTGGCCCGATTCTTCGTCCGTTTGAACGCGGAACGACGGATCTTCTTGTGCCAGACGGTTCAGCGCCAGACCCATCTTTTCCTGGTCAGGCTTCGTCTTCGGCTCAACAGCCTGCGAAATCACCGGCTCCGGGAAAATCATGCGTTCGAGCACGATCGGGCTTTGCGGATCGCACAGCGTGTCGCCGGTCGTCGCGTCTTTCAGGCCGACGGCGGCAGCGATGTCGCCCGCGCGGACTTCCTTGATTTCTTCGCGCTGGTTCGCGTGCATCTGCAGAATACGACCCAGACGTTCTTTCTTGTCTTTGGTCGCGTTCAGCACGGTGTCGCCCGAATTCACGACGCCCGAGTACACGCGGAAGAAGATCAGCTGGCCGACGAACGGGTCGGTCATGATCTTGAATGCCAGTGCCGAGAACTTTTCGTCGTCGGCAGCGCGGCGCTCGCCCTTTTCACCGTTTTCCAGCTCGCCGGTAACCGGCGGGATGTCGATCGGCGACGGCAGGAAGTCGAGCACGGCGTCCAGCATACGTTGCACGCCCTTGTTCTTGAACGCGGTGCCGCACAGCATCGGCTGGATTTCGCAAGCGATCGTACGGTCGCGGATACCCTTGACGATTTCCGCTTCGGAGAGCTCGCCCTCTTCCAGGTACTTGTTCATCAGCTCTTCGCTAGACTCGGCAGCCGCTTCGACCATCTTTTCGCGCCACTCGTTGCACGAGTCAACCAGTTCCGCCGGGATTTCTTCGTACGAGAACTTCGTGCCTTGGGACGCTTCGTCCCAAATGATCGCTTTCATCTTCAGCAGATCGACGACGCCCGTGAAGTTTTCTTCCGCGCCGATAGGCACCACGACCGGAACCGGATTCGCCTTCAGACGCAGCTTGAGCTGGTCGTAAACCTTGAAGAAGTTCGCGCCGGTACGGTCCATCTTGTTGATGAACGCGAGACGGGGAACCTTGTACTTGTTAGCCTGACGCCACACGGTTTCCGACTGGGGCTGCACGCCGCCCACAGCACAGTAGACCATGCATGCGCCGTCGAGCACGCGCATCGAGCGCTCGACTTCAATCGTGAAGTCGACGTGGCCCGGGGTGTCGATGATGTTAATGCGGTGCTCAGCGCGGTCGCCGGCCATGCCTTTCCAGAACGCCGTGGTAGCAGCGGACGTGATCGTGATGCCGCGTTCCTGCTCCTGCTCCATCCAGTCCATGGTGGCAGCGCCGTCGTGAACTTCACCAATCTTGTGGTTCACGCCGGTGTAGAACAAGATGCGCTCGGTCGTCGTCGTTTTGCCGGCGTCGATGTGAGCGCTAATACCGATGTTACGGTAGCGCTCGATAGGTGTCTTGCGAGCCACTTTGATCCTCTATTGGGATGACGCGATGCGAGAAAATACCCATCGCGCTGTAACACAAACGGGCGAGGCGCTTTGTAAGCGCACCCGCCCGGAATTTCTTTCCGTTTTTCTGCTAAACCCGGGTTCGGGAAGCTTAGAAACGGAAGTGCGAGAACGCCTTGTTGGCTTCTGCCATCCGGTGAACTTCGTCGCGCTTCTTCATTGCGCCGCCACGGCCTTCGGCCGCTTCGGAGAGTTCACCTGCCAGACGCAGGGCCATCGACTTCTCGCTGCGCTTCTTCGCGGCTTCACGCAGCCAACGCATCGCCAATGCCATACGACGCGACGGGCGCACTTCGACCGGAACCTGATAGTTCGCACCACCAACGCGGCGGCTCTTCACTTCGACCACCGGCTTGACGTTGTTGAGCGCTACCGTGAACACTTCCAGCGGGTCCTTGCCACCCTTGGTCTGGATCTGTTCGAAAGCGCCGTACACGATACGCTCGGCAACCGACTTCTTGCCGGAGAGCATCAGCACGTTCATGAACTTAGCTACATCAACGTTACCGAACTTCGGATCCGGCAACACTTCCCGCTTGGGGACTTCGCGACGACGCGGCATGTTTCTTCCTTTAACTTTTTCAGTTGGAGCTACTTTTAGCCCCGCGGCCACCAACTAACCCGATTCATCTCTAACGACTTACCAGCCTGGTCGGGTGACCACTTACTCGACAGCACCGGCGATTCCGGCACCACCGCTATTACCGCCTTTGCAGACGACCTGAAACTACTGACCGGCTATTTACTTGCCAGCCTTGGCACGCTTCGCACCGTACTTCGAGCGAGCCTGCTTACGATCCTTGACGCCCTGGGTATCCAGCGAGCCGCGAACCATGTGGTAACGCACACCCGGCAAGTCCTTGACACGGCCGCCGCGAATCAGCACGACCGAGTGTTCCTGCAGGTTGTGGCCTTCGCCACCGATGTACGAAATGACTTCGAAGCCGTTCGTCAGGCGCACCTTCGCAACCTTACGGAGTGCCGAGTTCGGCTTCTTCGGCGTCGTGGTGTACACACGGGTGCACACGCCGCGACGCTGGGGGCAGTCCTGCAAAGCCGGGCTCTTGCTCTTCGTCGTTTCCGACGCGCGGCCTTTGCGAACCAGTTGATTGATGGTTGGCATTGTTTATTCCTGAAATTGAACAAAATCGACGCATATGTTTCCGGGCAAAGCAGAAACGATTGCGCATCGAACTTCCGGACGGGCGCCCGGCGTACGAATTGACTTCGCGCGCAGGCATCCCAAGAACCGGAACCTAGCATAATATTCCGAAATTACTAAGGGAGTCAACAGGTTGCGATGTTTCGCACCCCTGTCGACCCGCTCAGGCACTCGCTGAGCTCAGTCGGCGGCGACGACTTCCAGCAATTCGTCGCCGAAACGGTCCAGTTTGCGCGCGCCCATGCCCGGAATGCCGCGCAAATCCTCAATTGAGTCGGGGCCGTTGCGGGCAATTTCCGCCAAGGTCGCATCGTGGAAGATCACGTAGGCCGGCACGCCATCGCTCTTCGCCATTTCGGTGCGCCATGCGCGCAGGCGCTCCCAGCGCGCGCGTTCACGCGGGCCCATGCCGATCGTCGGATCGGCGCGCTCGCTAGTGCGGCCGGACGATTGACGCGTGCGCGTCGGCTTGACATAGCGGCGCATCGTGACGTTCTGCTCGCCCTTGAGCACCGGCTTGCTTGCTTCGGTCAGGACCAGCGAGCCGAATCCTTCATGATCGACCGTCAGATAGCCGAACGCGACCAACTGGCGAAATATTGCGCGCCATTCCGACTCGCCCAGTGCCGAACCGATGCCGAACGTGGTCAGCTTCTCGTGACCGCGCTGCAAGATTTTCTCGCTGCTGTTGCCGCGCAGGATATCGATCAGATGACCGGCGCCGAAATGAAAGCCGCTCGCCCGCTGCGCGCGGAACACGCACGACAGCGCCATCCGGGCCTCGCGCGTCGCATCCCATGTATCCGGCGGTTCGAGACAGTTGTCGCAGTTGCCGCATGGCTTGCTCGACTCGCCGAAATACGCGAGCAACCGCACTCGCCGGCAGGTCGCCGCCTCGCACAGACCGAGAAGCGCGTCCAACTTTCCCGTCTGCACGCGTTTGTGCGCGTCGTCGGCGTCGGATTCGTCGATCATTTTGCGCTGCTGCACGACGTCGCCGAGACCGTAGGTCATCCAGGCGTTCGCCGGCATGCCGTCGCGGCCCGCGCGGCCCGTTTCCTGGTAATAGCCTTCGACGCTCTTCGGCAAGTCGAGGTGAGCAACGAAGCGCACATCCGGCTTGTCGATGCCCATGCCGAAGGCGATCGTCGCGCACATCACGATCCCTTCCTCACGCTGAAACATCTCCTGATGCTTCTGGCGGATTTCGAACTCCATGCCGGCGTGATACGGCAGCGCGCGCATCCCTTTTTCCTTCAGCCACTCCGCCGTCTCTTCGACCTTGCGACGCGACAGGCAATAGACGACGCCGGCGTCAGTCGTGCCGTCGGGTTTCGAATGCTCGGCGCGGATGAAGTCCAGCAATTGCGTGCGGGCGTTGTCCTTTTCGACGATGCGATAGCGGATGTTCGGCCTGTCGAAGCTCGACACGAAAATGCGCGCGTCGTCCAACGCGAGGCGGTGGATGATCTCGTCTCGCGTGATGGCATCCGCGGTGGCCGTGAGCGCGATTCGCGGCACGTTCGGGAAGCGCTCGTGAAGCACCGACAGCTGAATGTATTCCGGCCGAAAATCGTGCCCCCATTGCGACACGCAATGCGCTTCGTCGATGGCGAACAAGCCGACGCGCGTGCGCTCCAGCAACTCCTGGAAACGGGGGGTCATCAGACGCTCCGGCGCCACGTAAAGCAAGTCGATCTCACCTTCTCGCAATGCGCGCTCGGTGGCCATCGCCTCGGCGCTCGACAGCGTCGAATTCAGATACGCCGCGCGCACGCCCACCTCGGTGAGCGCGGCCACCTGATCCTGCATCAGCGCGATCAGCGGAGAAACGACGATGCCCGTGCCGAAGCCGCCTTCGCGGCGCACCAGCGACGGGATCTGATAGCAGAGTGACTTGCCGCCGCCGGTCGGCATCAGCACGAGACAATCGCCGCCGCCGGCGACGTGCTCGACAATTTCGCCCTGTTGCCCTCTGAACGCGGGGTAACCGAAGACTTCGTTGAGGATTTCGAGCGGACGGGACATGAATTTGATAGAAGCAGCGTGATGCCGGTGACACGAATTTTACCAACGCATTCGTGCTGCGCCCGCGCTTTGATGCAGCGTTAGCCGTTTGGCCTACTAATCCGCAAAGAAACGCAAAAAAGAAAAGCGCATAAAAAAAGCCGCTCAGTCGAAACTGAGCGGCTTCGCTGGCTAGAGCCCCAAGCGGCTTGTGCCGCCGGGACTTACTCGCCTGAGTGCTGCTGTTCGGCGGCCGGGGTTTCCGGCGTACCGAATTCGAACGACTCTTCCGCTGCGATCTGATCGAAACGCTCGCGGTCGGACAGTTCCTTGCTCTTGCGCGCCTTGTGGAACGCGAGACCCGTACCGGCCGGAATCAGACGGCCGACGATCACGTTTTCCTTCAGACCACGCAGGTCATCGCGCTTGCCCATGATCGCCGCTTCGGTCAGCACGCGGGTCGTTTCCTGGAACGACGCCGCCGAGATGAACGAATCGGTCGACAACGAAGCCTTCGTGATACCGAGCAAGACGTTTTCGTACGTTGCCGGACGCTTGTCTTCCGCGATCATACGGTCGTTCTCGTCGAGCATATCCGACCGCTCGACCTGTTCGCCCGGGATGAAACGCGTATCGCCGTTGTCCGAAATCTGCACGCGACGCAGCATCTGACGAACAATCACTTCAATGTGCTTGTCGTTGATCTTCACGCCTTGCAGACGGTACACGTCCTGCACTTCGTCCACGATGTAACGCGACAGCGCTTCGATACCTTGCAGACGCAAGATGTCGTGCGGATCGGCAGGACCGTCGACAATCATTTCGCCCTTGTTGACGACCTGACCATCGTGCACCAGAACCTGCTTTTCCTTCGCGATCAGGAACTCGTGCTGGTTGCCCTCGAGGTCCGTGATAACGAGACGCTGCTTGCCCTTCGTGTCCTTACCGAACGATGTCGTACCCGTGACTTCCGCCAGGATACCTGCGTCCTTAGGCGAACGTGCTTCGAACAGTTCGGCCACACGCGGCAGACCACCGGTAATGTCACGCGTCTTCTGCGATTCAACCGGGATACGTGCCAGCACTTCACCGACCTGCACTTGCTGACCATCCTTCACAGTGATCAGAGCGCCGACCTGGAAGCCGATCTGCACCGAGTGCTCGGTGTTCGGGATCTTGACTTCTTCGCCGTTCGCATCGAGCAGCTTGACCTGCGGACGCACCGTCTTCGACGCTTGCGAACCACGACGCTTCACGTCGATCACGACCAGCGTGGACAGACCCGTCACATCGTCGATCTGCTTCGCAACGGTCACGCCTTCTTCGACGTTTTCGAACTTCACCGTACCGCCCCACTCGGTGATGATCGGACGCGTCAGCGGATCCCACGTTGCCAGTTGCGTGCCGGCCTTGATCTGCGCGCCGTCCAGTTGCAACAGCGTCGCGCCGTACGGCACCTTGTGACGTTCGCGCTCGCGACCGTGGTCGTCGGTGATCATCGCTTCGCCTGAACGCGAGATGACGATCTGCTCGCCCTTCGCGTTGGTGACGTAACGCATCGTTGCCGTGAAACGCACCGTGCCGTTCGACTTGGCTTCAACCGACGAAGCCACTGCCGCACGCGATGCCGCACCACCGATGTGGAACGTACGCATCGTGAGCTGCGTGCCCGGTTCACCGATCGACTGCGCAGCGATCACGCCGACTGCTTCACCGACGTTGACCGACGAGCCGCGGCCCAGGTCGCGGCCGTAGCAGGCTGCGCACAGACCGTAACGCGTTTCGCAAGTCAGCGGCGTACGCACACGCACTTCGTCGATGCCGAGGCGTTCGATTTCTTCGACCGCGTCTTCGTCGAGCAACGTGCCCGTTTCGTACAGCGTTTCCTGCGATTCCGGATTGACGACGTCAGCCACCGTCACGCGACCGAGGATACGGTCACGCAGCGCTTCGACGACTTCACCGCCTTCGACCAACGCCTTCATGGCGACGCCGTTGGACGTACCGCAATCGTCCTCGACCACCACCAGATCCTGCGTCACGTCGACGAGACGACGCGTCAGGTAACCCGAGTTTGCCGTCTTCAGTGCCGTATCAGCCAGACCCTTACGTGCGCCGTGGGTCGAGATGAAGTACTGCAACACGTTCAGGCCTTCACGGAAGTTCGCCGTAATCGGCGTCTCGATGATCGAGCCGTCCGGCTTCGCCATCAGGCCACGCATACCGGCCAGCTGACGAATCTGAACCGCGGAACCACGAGCACCCGAGTCCGCCATCATGTAAATCGAGTTGAACGATTCCTGACGCGTTTCGTTGCCGTCGCGATCCGTGACCGGTTCCGTCGACAGCTGTTCCATCATCGCCTTGCCGACCGCTTCCGACGTTGCCGACCAGATGTCGACCACGTTGTTGTAGCGCTCTTGCGACGTGACGAGACCCGACATGTACTGACGGTCGTATTCCTTCACCTTCTTCGCGGCGTCGCCGACGATGGTTTCCTTCTGCGGCGGCACGAGCATGTCGTCGACGCAAATCGAGATACCAGCGCGCGTTGCCAGACGGAAACCCGACTGCATCAACTGGTCGGCGAAAATCACCGTTTCACGCAGACCGCACTTGCGGAATGCGGTGTTGATGAGGCGCGAGATTTCCTTCTTCTTCAGCGGCTTGTTGAGCACCGAGAACGGCAGGCCCGGCGGAAGAATTTCCGACAGGATTGCACGGCCGACGGTGGTCGGGTACAGCGTGATCTTCGGCACGAACGCCGGCGCACCTTCCGACTTGTCTTCGTTGTGGACCATTTCGGTGATCCGCACGTTGACGCGCGAGGCGAGCTCGACTTCCTTGTTCTCGTAGGCACGCAGCGCTTCCGAAACGCCGGTGAACGTCAGGCCTTCGCCCTTTGCGTTCACGGCTTCACGAGTCGCGTAGTACAAACCGAGCACGATATCCTGCGACGGCACGATCGACGGATCGCCGTTGGCCGGGAACAGGACGTTGTTCGACGCCAGCATCAGCGTGCGCGCTTCCATCTGCGCTTCCAGCGACAGCGGCACGTGAACAGCCATCTGGTCACCGTCGAAGTCGGCGTTGAACGCCGCACAAACGAGCGGATGCAGCTGGATTGCCTTACCTTCGATCAGCACCGGCTCAAAAGCCTGAATGCCAAGACGGTGCAGCGTAGGTGCACGGTTCAGCATCACCGGATGTTCGCGAATGACTTCTTCGAGAATGTCCCACACCACCGGCGTCTGGTTCTCGACTTCCTTCTTCGCAGCCTTGATGGTGGTAGCGACACCCATCACTTCGAGCTTGTTGAAGATGAACGGCTTGAACAGTTCGAGCGCCATCAGCTTCGGCAGACCGCACTGATGCAGCTTGAGCGTCGGGCCGACCACGATCACCGAACGGCCCGAATAGTCAACGCGCTTACCGAGCAAGTTCTGACGGAAACGACCGCCCTTACCCTTGATCATGTCAGCGAGCGACTTCAGCGGACGCTTGTTCGCGCCGGTCATGGCCTTACCGCGACGGCCGTTGTCGAGCAGCGAATCGACGGCTTCCTGCAGCATCCGCTTTTCGTTACGGACGATGATTTCAGGCGCCTTCAGTTCGAGCAGACGCTTCAACCGGTTGTTACGGTTGATAACGCGGCGATACAGGTCGTTCAGGTCCGACGTCGCAAAGCGGCCGCCATCCAGCGGCACCAGCGGACGCAGTTCCGGCGGCAGCACCGGCAGCACTTCGAGCACCATCCAGTCAGGCTTGATGCCCGAACGCTGGAAAGCCTCGAGCACCTTCAGGCGCTTCGCGTACTTTTTGATCTTCGCTTCCGAACCCGTGTTCTTGAGTTCGGTGCGCAGCATCTCGACCTGTTCGTCGATGTTGATCGCGCGCAGCAGTTCGCGAACGCCTTCCGCGCCCATCTCGGCACGGAATTCGTCACCGTATTCTTCGACCTTGTTGTAGTAATCCTCTTCGGTCATGATCTGCCGCGCTTTCAGCGGCGTCATGCCCGGATCGATCACCACATATGCTTCGAAGTACAGCACGCGTTCGATGTCGCGCAGCGTCATGTCGAGCACCATGCCCAGACGCGACGGCAGCGACTTCAGAAACCAGATGTGCGCAACTGGCGAGGCCAGTTCAATGTGGCCCATCCGTTCGCGACGCACCTTCGCCAGCGTCACTTCGACGCCGCACTTCTCGCAGATCACGCCACGGTGCTTCAGGCGCTTGTACTTGCCGCAAAGGCATTCGTAGTCTTTGATCGGCCCGAAGATCTTCGCGCAGAACAAACCATCGCGTTCCGGCTTGAACGTCCGGTAGTTGATGGTTTCCGGCTTCTTGACTTCACCGAACGACCACGAACGGATCTTGTCCGGCGAAGCCAGACCGATCTTGATCGCGTCAAAAACTTCAGGCTGTTGGACTTGCTTGAATAGATCGAGCAGAGCTTTCATTGCTTTCTCTCCGTAGTCCGATTAGTTGCGGTCGAGGTCGATGTCGATACCGAGCGAGCGGATTTCCTTCACCAACACGTTGAAGGATTCCGGCATGCCGGCGTCGATCACGTGATCGCCCTTGACCAGGTTTTCATAAACCTTGGTCCGGCCTGTCACGTCGTCCGACTTCACCGTCAGCATTTCCTGCAGCACGTACGATGCGCCGTACGCTTCGAGCGCCCACACTTCCATTTCACCGAAACGCTGGCCACCGAATTGCGCCTTACCGCCCAACGGCTGCTGCGTCACGAGCGAGTACGGGCCCGTGGAACGCGCGTGCATCTTGTCGTCGACCAAGTGGTGCAGCTTCAGGTAGTGCATGTAGCCGACCGTCACCGTACGTTCGAACATTTCGCCCGTGCGGCCGTCGTACAGACGCACCTGATTCTTCGACGGCGTCATGCCGAGGTTCTTCGCGATGTCGTCCGGGAATGCCAGATCCAGCGCGCGCGACATTTCTTCTTCCGTCGCGCCGTCGAACACCGGCGTAGCGAACGGCACGCCTTCGCGCAGGTTCTTCGCCAGTTCGACGATTTCGTCGTCGGTGAAGCTGTCCAGCTCTTCGGCGCGGCCCGACTCGTTGTAGATCTTGGTCAGGAATTCGCGCAGTTCAGCGATCTTCGCCTGACGCTGCAGCATTTCGCCGATACGCCAGCCGAGACCCTTCGCGGCCCAACCCAGATGCACTTCGAGAACCTGACCCACGTTCATCCGCGACGGCACGCCGAGCGGGTTCAGAACGACGTCAGCCGGACGGCCGTCGGCCATGTACGGCATGTCTTCGATCGGAACAATCTTCGACACCACACCCTTGTTACCGTGACGGCCGGCCATCTTGTCACCAGGCTGCAGGCGGCGCTTGACTGCCAGATACACCTTGACCATCTTCAACACGCCCGGCGGCAGTTCGTCGCCTTGCGTGAGCTTCTTGCGCTTTTCTTCGAACGCCAGATCGAACTGGTGACGCTTCTGTTCGATCGAGTCCTTGATGGCTTCGAGCTGTGCCGCTGCTTCTTCGTCCGCGAGGCGGATGTCGAACCAGTGGTAGTGATCCAGATCTTGCAGGTAAGCCTGTTCGATCTTCGTGCCCTTGGCCAGTTTCTTCGGACCGCCGTTCGCGACCTTGCCGTCGAGCATACGTGCGAGACGCTGGAACGCGTCGCCTTCCACGATACGCAACTGGTCGTTCAGGTCGAGGCGATAGCGCTTCAGTTCATCGTCGATGATCTGTTGCGCACGCTTGTCGCGCTGAATACCTTCACGCGTAAACACTTGAACGTCGATCACGGTGCCGCTCATGCCCGACGGCACGCGCAGCGACGTGTCCTTCACGTCCGAAGCCTTTTCACCGAAGATCGCGCGCAGCAGCTTTTCTTCCGGCGTCAGTTGGGTTTCGCCCTTCGGCGTGACCTTACCGACCAGCACGTCGCCTGCTTCGACTTCAGCGCCGATGTAGACGATGCCCGACTCATCGAGACGGCCGAGTTGCACTTCAGCCAGGTTCGAGATGTCGCGCGTGATTTCTTCCGGTCCGAGCTTCGTATCGCGAGCAACGACGTTCAGTTCTTCGATGTGGATCGACGTGTAACGGTCGTCGGCAACCACCTTCTCCGAGATCAAAATCGAGTCTTCGAAGTTGTAGCCGTTCCACGGCATGAACGCGACCAGCATGTTCTGGCCGAGCGCCAGTTCGCCGAGGTCGGTCGATGCACCATCCGCCAGCACGTCGCCACGCGACACGATGTCGCCGACCTTCACGATCGGGCGCTGGTTGATGTTCGTGTTCTGGTTCGAACGCGTGTACTTGATCAGGTTGTAGATGTCTACGCCGACGTCGCCAGCAACGGCTTCATCGTCGTTCACGCGGATCACCATACGGCCTGCGTCGACGTAATCGACCACACCGCCGCGGAATGCCTGAACCGTCGTACCCGAGTCGACTGCCACCGTGCGCTCGATACCCGTACCGACCACGGCCTTTTCAGGACGCAGACACGGCACAGCCTGACGCTGCATGTTCGAACCCATCAATGCGCGGTTCGCGTCATCGTGCTCGAGGAACGGAATCAGCGATGCTGCCACCGACACGATCTGCGACGGCGCCACGTCCATGTACTGGATGCGGTCCGGCGTGACCATCAGCGTTTCGCCTGCTTCACGCGACGACACCAGTTCGTCGGTCAGCGAGCCGTCTTCAGCCACCGCCGCGTTCGCCTGAGCGATCACGTAACGGCCTTCTTCGATCGCCGACAGATAGTCGATCTGATCGGTCACCTTGCTGTCCACGACCTTGCGATACGGCGTTTCGAGGAAGCCGTATTCGTTCAAGTGCGCGTACAGAGCGAGCGAGTTGATCAGGCCGATGTTCGGACCTTCCGGCGTTTCAATCGGGCACACACGACCGTAGTGAGTCGGGTGCACGTCGCGGACTTCAAAGCCAGCGCGCTCACGCGTCAAACCGCCCGGGCCAAGTGCCGAAACACGGCGCTTGTGGGTGATTTCCGACAGCGGGTTCGTTTGGTCCATGAACTGCGACAGCTGCGACGAACCGAAGAACTCGCGAATCGCCGACGAAATCGGCTTCGAGTTGATCAGGTCGTGCGGCATCAGGTTTTCGCTTTCGGCCTGGCCGAGGCGTTCCTTCACAGCACGTTCGACACGCACGAGACCTGCGCGGAACTGGTTTTCCGCCAGTTCGCCGACGCAACGCACACGACGATTGCCCAAGTGGTCGATGTCGTCCACTTCGCCCTTGCCGTTACGCAGTTCGACCAGGATCTTGATCGTGGCGAGGATGTCGTCGTCCTGCAGCGTCATCGGACCGACAATTTCGTCGCGGCCGACACGGCGATTGAACTTCATACGACCCACCTTCGAGAGGTCGTATGCGTCTTCGCTATAGAACAGACGGTTGAACAACGCCTCGACCGCTTCTTCGGTCGGCGGTTCGCCCGGACGCATCATGCGGTAGATCGCGATGCGTGCGGCCATCTTGTCCGCGGTTTCGTCGATACGCAGCGTCGACGAGATGTACGGACCTTGATCCAGATCGTTCGTGTAGAGCGTCTGGATGTCTTTGATCTTCGACTCGCGCAGCTTCTCGAGCACAGTTTCCGTGATTTCGTCGTTCGCGTTAGCGATGACTTCACCTGTGTCGCCGTCAACGACGTTCTTCGCCAGCACGCGGCCGAGCAGATAGTCTTCCGGGACCGAGATGAACTTGGTCTTGGCGTTGTCGAGGTCGCGAATGTGCTTCGCGTTGATCCGCTTGTCCTTCTGGACGATCACGTTGCCATCACGGTCCGTGATGTCGAAACGCGCGACTTCACCACGCAGACGCTCCGGCACGAATTCCATCTGCGCGCCTTCCGGCATCAGCGTGAAATTGTCGAACACGAAGAAGTTTGCGAGGATCTGTTCCGGCGTGAGGCCGATTGCCTTGAGCAGGATCGTGACCGGCATCTTACGGCGACGGTCGACGCGGAAGTACAGCACGTCCTTCGGGTCAAACTCGAAATCGAGCCACGAACCGCGGTAAGGAATGATACGTGCCGAGAACAGGAGCTTGCCCGAGCTGTGCGTCTTGCCCTTGTCGTGTTCGAAGAACACGCCCGGCGAACGGTGCAGCTGCGAAACGATCACACGTTCCGTACCGTTGATGACGAACGAACCCGTCGGCGTCATGAGCGGAATTTCGCCCATGTACACTTCCTGTTCCTTGACTTCCTTGACGACCGGCTTGCTCGGCGATTCCTTGTCGAGCAGCACCAGACGCACTTTCGCGCGCAGGGCCGAACAGTACGTCAAACCGCGCTGCTGACATTCCTTGATGTTGAATGCCGGCGGCGACAGCATGTAGCTGACGAACTCTAGACGAGCGAACCCGTTATGCGAAACAATCGGGAAAACGGAGGTAAACGCAGCTTGCAGGCCTTCCGGCTTGCGTTGCGTAGACGACGTGTCTGCTTGCAGAAACGTGCTGAATGATTCAAGCTGGGTAGCCAGCAGGAAAGGTACTTGGTGAACGATGGGGCGCTTCGCAAAACTCTTGCGAATACGCTTCTTCTCGGTGAAGGAATATTGCATACGATCTCCGAATCACGGCGGGCATTGTTGTCGAGGCAGGATACCTTGATGAGACAACCCGAGTGTTCACCGACTGAGACCCGATGGCCGTCCGATGGCTTGAACGAGCCTAGAAGCTTGGTGGTTGGCCGCTACCAACCGCTGGCTGACGGCAGCGGATGCCTATGTTGCCCGCTACCCGACCAAACTTGCCTTCTGCAGTCGCTTCAGAAGACAAAGAGAAACGCCGGTCAATGTTGCCGAATGGCGGTTTTCTTTGGCCTCTGGGGCTTCTATTCTTGCCGAAGTTCGCTGGCAAAAACGTGGTCCCCACAAAGCACAAAAAGGCCGGCGGTGGAAAACCGCCAGCCTTCGCACAGCGCGCTGAAACTTACTTGATTTCAGCTTTCGCGCCGGCTTCTTCCAGCTTCTTCTTGGCTTCTTCAGCAGCAGCCTTCGGTACCGCTTCCTTAACAGGCTTCGGTGCACCGTCGACCAGGTCCTTCGCTTCCTTCAGGCCGAGACCCGTCAGTTCACGAACAGCCTTAATGACCGAAACCTTGTTCGCGCCGACTTCCGTCAGGTTGACCGTGAATTCGGTTTGCTCTTCAGCGACAGCGGCAGCTGCGCCTGCCGGGCCTGCCACTGCAACAGCAGCTGCCGACACGCCAAACTTTTCTTCGAACGCCTTGACCAGTTCGTTCAGTTCCAGAACCGACATCGAGCTTACTGCCTCGAGGATGTCTTCTTTTGCGATTGCCATTTGAAATACTCCTAAATTGAATTCGGATACAGCCAGCGATCAATCACGCTCGACTGAAGTGCATTACGCAGCGGTTTCTTCGCCTTGTTTCTTTTCTGCCAGCGCGGCCAGAGCGCGCGCAAAGCCGGAAACAGGTGCTTGCATAACGTACAACAGCTTGGAGAGCAGTTCTTCGCGGCTCGGGATGTTTGCCAGCGCTTGCACGCCAGCCTTGTCCATCACCTTGCCTTCGTAGGAACCAGCCTTGATGATCAACTTGTCATTGGTTTTGCCGAAGTCGTTGACGACCTTAGCAGCTGCAATTGCATCTTCCGAGATGCCGTAGATCAGGGGGCCAGTCATCTGCTCTGCCAGCGGAGCAAACGGGGTACCTTCGACGGCGCGACGCGCCAACGTGTTTTTCAACACTCGAAGATAAACCTGTTGCTCACGCGCTTTCGCGCGCAGCTTGGTCAGATCGCCAACCGCGATTCCACGATACTCAGCCAGAACCACGGTCTGGGCTTTCGCGACTTGCGCGGCAACCTCAGCGACGACGGCCTGCTTGCTTTCTTTGTTAAGTGGCACGGTTAACCTCCAGATTCGATACACGCAGCGTGCGCCTTGTGTACCGCGTTCAATAACGGCGTCCGACCAGTCAGGAGTATTTCGACCGCCCGGCATTCGCATTGCTGCGGACATCGACCGGCTTCATCACTACAAAACCTTTTCGGGTTCGCCATCTGCGTTGGCTTTACATTAAGGACTCGCCTACCTGCTGCGTGCCCGCCAACGGTCTTTGACAACCGGTCGTTCGATGCAGACTGCCATCTTGCGACCGCCCAAAGCCCATAAAACCGCCCCGACTCACGCCGAGGCGATGAAATCTTTTACTGTGCTGCGATCGATGCCTGGTCGACGCGAACGCCAACACCCATCGTGCTCGACAGCGCAACTTTGCGCAGGTACACACCCTTGCTCGTTGCCGGCTTCGCCTTTTGCAGCGCGTCGACGAGAGCGTTCAGGTTGCTACGCAGAGCCGTCGGCTCGAACGAAGCGCGGCCAATGGTGGCGTGGATGATACCGGCCTTGTCGACACGGAATTGCACTTGACCAGCCTTGGCGTTCTTCACTGCCGTTGCGACGTCCGGCGTAACCGTACCGACCTTCGGGTTCGGCATCAGGCCACGCGGGCCGAGGATCTGACCGAGCGTACCGACAACGCGCATCGTGTCGGGTGAAGCGATCACGATGTCGAAGTCCAGCTTGCCGGCCTTGACTTGTTCAGCCAAGTCTTCCATACCGACGACTTCTGCGCCGGCTGCGCGGGCTTGCTCAGCCTTTTCGCCTTGTGCGAACACAGCGACGCGGACCGACTTACCGGTACCAGCCGGCAGAACGACCGAGCCACGAACCACTTGGTCCGACTTCTTTGCGTCGATGCCGAGCTGCACGGCAACGTCGATCGACTCGTCGAACTTCGCGCTTGCGCATTCCTTCACGAGCGACAAAGCTTCGTCGATTGCGTACAGTTTTTGACGATCGACCTTGGCTGCAAATGCTTGCAGACGCTTTGAAAGCTTAGCCATTTACACGCCCTCCACGGTGATGCCCATCGAGCGGGCGCTACCAGCGATCGTACGAACCGCTGCGTCCAGATCAGCTGCCGTCAGATCGGGCATCTTGGTCTTGGCGATGTCTTCAGCTTGAGCGCGGGTGATCTTGCCGACCTTATCGGTATGCGGCTTGCTCGAACCCTTGTCGATCTTCGCTGCCTTCTTGATCAGAACCGTTGCCGGCGGAGTCTTCAGAACGAACGTGAAGCTCTTGTCCGCGAATGCGGTGATCACGACCGGAATCGGCAGACCCGGTTCCAGTGCTTGAGTCTGCGCGTTAAACGCCTTGCAGAACTCCATGATGTTCAGGCCGCGTTGACCCAGTGCCGGACCGACCGGCGGCGACGGATTGGCTTTACCTGCAGGAATCTGCAGCTTGATAAAGCCGATGATTTTCTTTGCCATGTTGAAAACCTCTTTGGAACACCGCATGGGTACATGCGGGCGTTCAGTGAGTAGTAGCGCGCGTTCGCCGAAAAATTGGGTACTTACGCTCCTCAACGGCCATTACGCGGACCGTAAGCGCGAAATACGGAACGCACCGACTGGTGCGCCCCGTAGAATTCTGGATTACAGCTTTTCGACCTGGCCGAATTCCAGCTCGACCGGCGTTGCGCGGCCGAAGATTGTAACGGAAACCCGGACGCGCGACTTTTCGTAGTTCACTTCTTCGACGCTGCCGTTGAAATCCGTGAACGGACCGTCCTTCACCCGCACCATCTCGCCGACTTCGAACAGGGTCTTCGGACGCGGCTTTTCTACGCCTTCCTGCATCTGCGACATGATCTTCTCGACTTCCCGCGGGGAAATCGGACTCGGACGATTACGCGCACCGCCTACGAAACCTGTCACCTTTGCCGTGTTTTTCACGAGGTGCCATGTCTCGTCAGTCATTTCCATCTCCACGAGCACATAGCCTGGGAAGAAACGACGCTCGGTCACCGATTTGTGACCGCCCTTTACCTCGACCACTTCTTCAGTCGGAACGAGGATTTGACCAAACTGGTCTTGCATGCCAGCACGTTCGATGCGCTCCTGAAGCGCACGTTGCACGCTCTTCTCCATGCCGGAGTAGGCGTGCACGACGTACCAACGCTTGCCGCTCGGGGATGCCGGAGTATCACTCATATCATTTCCAACCCAGAATCACCGAGAAAATCGCCCATTCGATGGATTTATCACTCACCCAAAGAAAGATCGCCATGACGAACACGAAGCCGAACACTACGAGCGTTGTTTGCGTCGCCTCTTTGCGAGTCGGCCAAACAACCTTACGGACTTCCTTGTACGAATCTTTGGCGAAAGCGATGAAACCCTTGCCAGGCGCGGAGAGAAGACCGACTGCAACACCCGCGATCGCACCAACAGCCAAGGCGGCTCCGCGGACGTACCATTCCTGGCCGCTAAGCCAGAAGAACCCCACGAACCCGGCCAAGACCAACAATACGCCCGCGACGAGCATCAGCTTGTCGCCGGATGTATTTACAGTTTCGACGGAAGGATTCGCCATAACACCTTAACGAAGCGCCACATACGGCGCGAGAGTTGGCAGGGGCAGAGGGAATCGAACCCCCAACCTTCGGTTTTGGAGACCGACGCTCTGCCAGTTGAGCTATACCCCTAAACCATTTGGGGTTGACGACACCGCCAACCCCGAAACCACCGATCAACGAGAACTATCTGGCGTTACTCGAGAATCTTGGCAACCACACCTGCACCGACCGTACGGCCGCCTTCGCGGATTGCGAAACGCAGACCTTCTTCCATCGCGATCGGGTTGATCAGCTTCACCGTGATCGACACGTTGTCGCCCGGCATGACCATTTCCTTGTCCTTCGGCAACTCGATCGAGCCCGTCACGTCCGTCGTACGGAAGTAGAACTGCGGACGATAGTTGTTGAAGAACGGCGTATGACGGCCACCTTCGTCCTTGCTCAGCACGTACACTTCAGCCGTGAAGTGCGTGTGCGGGTTGATCGAACCCGGCTTCGCCAGCACCTGGCCACGCTCCACGTCTTCACGCTTCGTGCCGCGCAGCAGGATACCCACGTTGTCGCCTGCCTGACCCTGGTCCAACAGCTTGCGGAACATTTCCACGCCCGTGCAGGTCGTCTTCACCGTCGGCTTGATACCGACAATTTCGATTTCCTCGCCGACCTTCACGACGCCGCGCTCAACGCGACCCGTCACCACCGTGCCGCGACCCGAGATCGAGAACACGTCTTCCACCGGCATCAGGAACGCACCGTCCACTGCGCGCTCCGGCGTCGGGATGTACGTGTCCAGCGCGTCGGCCAGATTCATGATCGCCACTTCGCCCAGCTCGCCCTTGTCGCCTTCCAGCGCCAGTTTGGCCGAACCCTTGATGATCGGCGTGTCGTCGCCCGGGAAGTCGTACTTCGACAGAAGTTCGCGAACTTCCATCTCGACCAGTTCCAGCAGCTCAGCGTCGTCCACCATGTCGCACTTGTTCAGGAACACGATGATGTACGGCACGCCAACCTGACGCGCCAACAGGATGTGCTCGCGCGTTTGCGGCATCGGGCCGTCAGCGGCCGAACACACCAGGATCGCGCCGTCCATCTGCGCTGCGCCCGTGATCATGTTCTTCACATAGTCAGCGTGGCCCGGGCAGTCGACGTGTGCATAGTGGCGGTTAGCCGTTTCGTACTCGACGTGTGCCGTGTTGATCGTGATACCACGTGCCTTTTCTTCCGGCGCCGCGTCGATCTGGTCGTATGCCTTCGCTTCGCCGCCAAACTTCTGCGTCAGAACCGTCGTGATCGCTGCCGTCAGCGTGGTCTTGCCGTGGTCAACGTGACCGATCGTGCCGACGTTCACGTGCGGCTTGGTCCGCTCAAACTTACCCTTGGCCATTTTCGACTCCTAAGAGGATTTTTCCGTACGTTGCGCCGGGCGCAAACAATCACCGAGTACTTCTGGTGCCCATGGGCAGGATCGAACTGCCGACCTCTCCCTTACCAAGGGAGTGCTCTACCACTGAGCCACATGGGCGCTACTTCTGTATTGCTGGAGCGGGTGAAGGGAATCGAACCCTCGTCGTAAGCTTGGAAGGCTTCTGCTCTACCATTGAGCTACACCCGCAAGGATCCATGGATTCCCAACAACTGCTACAGCCTGCATTCTGGTGGAGGAGGTTGGATTCGAACCAACGTAGGCGTAAGCCAACAGATTTACAGTCTGCCCCCTTTAGCCACTCGGGCACCCCTCCGCAGAGAACTGATGATTATGGGGGAACAACCGCTTGTTGTCAAGTCTCGCTTGACTGTTCCAAACCCAAAGCTCTCACTTATATAGTGATCGCAGCGCAGCCGTAAACGCAGAAACCCCACCGTTGTGGGGTGG
>NZ_JAQQEG010000057.1:0-48421 GCF_046027395.1 Paraburkholderia dipogonis
AAAGTACAGCGCGCAGAACGAATACACATAAAAGTCGAACCACTCGACGAGATTGCCCGATGAAGCGCCAACGATCGCGAAGATACGGCGCCGGGTGTCGAGTGCGGAAACCGCCGCCGGAATATTGAGATTTGTCATTGATCTTTGTACTCCTAGATGTCCCTGTTGATTTGTATTTGTAGTGCGCGGGTCCGCCACGCTTTATTCACTTCTTGGCTCGGCATTCTAAATGAATGTCACGTCGCGCAGCTCGATATTCTGCATCTCTAAATTGCGCATCGAGCGCGTCGACCCGCGAGCTATGCGTCACCAAATGTATGTTCACTTCCTCCGGACCATTGGGCGGCGCGAACATGAGACGCCGTTCAATGTGCCCCGACGGCAAGATGTGACTGAACGAGGCACCTTTCTGCAGGAGTTTCAATGAAAGTCAATACAGGCTCTTACCCGCTCTGGCCAGATGGAACGTCATCGAATAATCAGGACAACGCGCAGAGCTCGCAGAGTCGTGCCGTGCCGGCGGCTGCCGGCCACGGGCAGCGTTCGAACCAGCCTTCCACGTCCCTCGCAAACGCAGGCTTAGCTCCAAAAACCGATCCACGTTTGCCGTCCAAAGGGCCCGTCGCGACCCGGGCCGCCGCAGCTAACAAGGTCGATATCGAAGCTAACGCCATTGCGACGAAGGCGGTGATAGGCAACGAGATCGCAGCGGATATGGAAACGTTCTATGCGTCGCTCTCCACGGTTGATGACGACGTCGAACACCATCACGATACGACCGACCACATGATCGCAGCGGCGTCGGCCTACAGCCGGGTGCTGCAATTGAGCGCATCGGACAAACCGAGGCCCGAATTGCAGGCAAAGATCGACCGGCTCACGACCGCGCTGCAGAACTCCAAAGGCGATGAGTCGCTGGAGGCCATCGGCCAGCAAGCCAACGTCGACCTGTCGGCGTTGACTCATCATCCGGATCCCGCTTCGAACTACGGAAAATATGGCAAGGCGGCGAGCACGTACACACGAGCATTCATCTTCGACGAAGCGCGCTTCAACAACTCCGCTCTCCTGAGGAACTCGCCTTTCGCAACGTGGCAGCGGCCGACCAAGAGCGTACTCGATCCTCTGGGACCGAACGGCCGGCTAAGCATCCTGACTGGCACCCGTCTGAATGCCGCCGCGAGTTATTTCACAAAAGGCGGGCTATCGTTTCTGTCCGGCATGGAGAAATTGCGCAACGGCCAGGATCCGACGAAGGACTTCATCACGGCGGGCGCGACCATTGGACAGGGCATCAACGAGGTCACCGTCGGCATCGGTACCGATGTGGGCAATCATCTGGTCAAGCTGCAGCAGGCGAAAGCAAAGGTACAAATGGCCGGACCGCAGAGCACCGGCACTGGCGGGTCCACGGGCCAGGTTGGCCAAACGCAAGGCCCTTCGGAACCGGTCGTCGGACCCAGCCAGACAGCGGAGTTCGCCGACTTCGACCCGCACGACAAGCCCGATGACGAGGTCGACGAACTCGAAAAGAAAACCGCTGGACACATCGACGACCAACTCACGCAGCAACAGCAAGCCTTGCGCAACGATGTGATCGCGAAGCTCGAGAAGACGAATCCTGATGTACAGCAGCTCGAATTGCAGGATGCGACGGAAGATCTCGCGCCCAGCTATTTCGAGATGAAGGACATGGCGAAGCAATTCAAAGATTCGGCGGTCGATGCGGCCAACGACGCCCACCAAAACATCAAGACGATCGATGCAAAGGCGCAGGATGTCATCGCCAAACTGAAGAGCCAGGGCTTCGACACAGCCGACGCCGCGCGCCAGTCGGGCAAGCCGGACGCGATCGAACTCGGCAAACAGCTCGATCAACTGGCGGGCCTGAAACACGCAGCCTACGACCAGTTCAACAGCGCAATGCAAGAGCGGGAAAACGCGCTCATCGATGCCAAAACCGCTTTCGCCGACCTCGGCAGGCTGCTGAAGGATACGCCCGCGAGCGAGCGTCCTTCGAAGTTGAAGGAGTGGACCGACAAATACACGAAGTTCTTCGGGCAACGTCAAGCCAGCATACTCGCGAAAACCGACAGCTGGCCCGACTGGATGAAGATTTCCAAGCCGCTGCGCATGCAAATGGTGCCCGCCGCGATCAATACCCTTCTTGGCAGCGCGTCGTTTGGCGCTGCGCTGGATACGTACCTGAAGAAGCAGAGTGCGGGTACGCTGACGCCACAGGACCGGCTGGACTTCGCCGCATCCGTCGTCAATCTGTCGAGCGGCATGATTGGATTCGTGCCGGTTGTCGGCCCCGCGCTGTCGTTCGCGCTGGCGACACTCGGGCTGATCGTCGGCGGAATTGCGGATCAGTATGACGCCCGCATACTCGAGACCGATAAGTACAACCTGAAGGAGCAGATACGCGAGGAATACAACGCGAAGCACCCCGGCAAGACGATCGCCGAGCCCTACGACGGAGATTGAGCAGCGCCGGCGTGCGCAACGACGCCGTTCGCACGTCGGGCCGCCTCATGCTCATGCTCATACGAACGCGAAGTGCCATCGCATCGTTCCGCTGCGGACATCGCAACGAGCGATCCACCGATGATTCAAGCGAACGCCGTTACGCAAACTCCTCGCCGAGATCCACGGTGACATCGCGCGGGACCGCCTCGCCGTTCGCATACTGCTCCTCGAGCGAGCCGATGCTCGCTTCGACATACGCGCGCAGCACCGCGAAACTGCGGCCGCGCAGCCGCGCCGGCAGCGCGCGATAACGCGCCAACGCGGCCGGCGCGATCACCACGGTCATCACGATACGGCGCGCGGTCGCGCCGAAACGCATCGCCACCCAGTGAATCGCCAGCGTCGGCGTGCCGTCTTCCGCGGCGCGCTGGATGAACTGCGTCTGCTCGGGAAACAGATCGCTGATGACGCGTGCCAGTTCCTCGAACTCGGGATTGGCGCAGTCGTATTGGTAAGCTTCTTCCATGGGGTGTGCCGAAAGGATAGGCGTGATGGGAGGCCGATTGTAGAGAACGGCCAACGGTTCAACGTGAAGCACGCATCAAGCGGGCATCATAGGCGTCAAGCGGCCACCGCCGGCCGCCTGTACGCCCGGAACAGCAATCCCGCGACGATCACCGCTCCCACGGCATACACCGCATCCACCGCCGCGAGCGGCACCAGCTGCGCCTGGAACATCGCGGCGGGCACGTCCACCAGCGCATGCAACGCGATCGCGAGCGGCAGGATGCCGCGCCAGCCGACCCGCAAGCCACGCCACATCAACACCGACAAACCGATCTGGAACACCAGCGCGGCCACGCGTTCGAGCGCGAAAATGCCGGCGGTCTGCGGCGTCAGGCTGGCGAGAATCAGGTGGATACGCATCAACGAATCGGTCGGCAGATTGCTGAGATAGCCGTCCAGTTGGCCGCGGTTTTCGAAGACCGCGAACAGGATCCATTGAATCTGCACCAGCACGCCGACGAGCCACGCTTCGGCGCCGCCATGGCCGAGGCCGTAGGTCAGCGCAGTGCCGTCGTTCGTGCCCGTTGCCAGCGACGTGGAGCCTGACTTCGCCGCCGCACGCTTGAGCAGCAGCCGCATGCCGATGAACCGCCCCACTTCCTCGCAAATACCCGCGGCCAGCGCGCCGTACGCGACGAAGGCGAGCGGATTCGACAGGAAGCTCGCGGTCGCTTCATTCCGATGCAGCACGTAGTCGTTCAGCGCGCGCTCGATCACCATGGCGAATAGCCCGAAAACGGCGATGCCGGCGATGGCGTCGCGCGGTTTCAGCGCGAGCGGACGGCGCAGACGGCGGTAGATCAGAAAGGGTAAAGCGGCGACGAGCAGCGTCGCGAGGGCGAGGCTCGAGAGGGTAAGCGGTGCAACAACCATGAGTTTCCTTGCGATGTCCGGCGCGCACCCGCTGCGCGCCGCAGCCCGAATGATCGCAGATCGGCGAGAATTCAGCGCAAAGTGGAGGCGCGGACGATCAATTCGCCCGGCAAAAGACAGTCGCGCGCTGTGGTCTGAACGCCTTCAATGCGTTCGTGCAGGAACTCGACCGCGCGGTAGCCGATCTCGTAGGTCGGCTGGCGGATCGTGGTGACGCCGGTCAATTCGGCCCATTCGGGGTCGTCGATGGAAAGCAGCGCGACGCGGGCTTGCCAGTCGGCGCCGTAGCGCGCTTTCAGATGCAAGGCGAGACAGAGCGCGACGGGCGCATTGGCCGCGAACAAGGCGACGCGCGCGGCGTTGCCCGTGGCGCCGGCGGCGTCGCGCGCGTGGGCGGCCGCGTCGATCGCGCGGTCCAGTTCGGCGAGGCTGCGCTCGACGTCGGCGGCATCCGCGAGATTCAGCACCAGCGTGTGACCGCGCGCGGCGCCTTTGCTGCCTTGCTTGCTCTGAGCGCTCATCGCCTCACGGAACGCCGCTTCGCGCAGTTGCCGCGAGCTCACCTGTTCGAAAGGCTGAACCACGAACCAGATATCGTCAAAACCATTGTCCAGCAGATGCCGCGTGCCGAGTTCAGCCGCCGCCCGATTGTCGAGACCGACCATATCCGCGACGAGCCCATCCACCGAACGGTCCACCAGCACCGCCGGAATCCCGCCGCCGCCCACTGGCCGCAACGTTTCCTCGCGCACGCCGAGCGCGTTGACGATCACACCTTCCACCCGGTACGTGGTGAGCAGTTGCAGATAGCGCCGCTCCATCTCGACTTCGTTCGCCGCATGGCAGATCAGCGGCATCAGGCCGAGCGCGTGGCATGCCGCTTCGACGCCTTGCAGCACCTCGACCGTGTAGGGATTCGTGAGGTCGGCGAGCAGCATGCCGATCAGACGGTTGCGGCCACGCTTGAGGCCACGCGCCATCTGGTTCGGCTGGTAGTCCAGGTGCGCGATCGCGGCCTCGATGCGCGCGCGCAGTTCAGGCGACAGCACGCTCATCTCGCCGTTCAGATAGCGCGAGATGCTGGTCTTGCCGGTGCCGGCTTCGCGCGCGACGTCGGTGATCGTCGCGCGGCGCGGCGTGGCCTGCGGCGTCGTGCTCATCGGCTGCTCATCGATCGGAATCGGCTCATTTCGAAAGAACTTCGCGGTTGACGATATTGTTGGCCAGTGTGCCGTCGAGCGCGGCGACCAGGTTCTCCGCCGCATTACGCGCCATCGCGTGACGGGTTTCAAGCGTCGCCGAACCGATATGCGGCAGCGCGACCACATTCGCCAGCTTCAGCAACGGCGAGTCGGCCGGCAGCGGTTCGGTCTCGAACACGTCGAGACCGGCGCCGTGGATCGTGCCGTTTTGCAGCGCTTCGATCAGCGCTTTTTCGTCGACGGTCGCGCCGCGCGACGCGTTGATCAGGATCGCGCTCTTCTTCATCGATTTCAATTCAGCCGCGCCGATCATATGCTTCGTTTCCGGCGTCAAAGGCACTTGCAGGCAGACGAAGTCAGACACGGCGAGCAGTTCAGCCAGTTCGACGCGCCGCGCGCCGTAAGCCTCCTCGGCCTGCGGGTTCGCGCTGCGGTTGGTGTACAGCACCTTCATGTTGAAGCCGAGCGCCGCGCGCCGCGCCACTGCGCCACCGATCCGTCCAAGCCCGACGATGCCGAGCGTCTTGCCCTGCACGTCGACGCCGAACTGCGCCGGTCCGATGCTGTGCTGCCAGCGCCCCGCCTTCACCCACTCGGCGAGTTCGACCACCCGCCGCGCCGACGCGAGGATCAGCGAGAACACCGTGTCCGCGGTGGACTCGGTCAGCACGTCCGGCGTGTGCGCGAGCACGATGCCGCGGCGCGTGAGATCGCCTACATCGAACTGGTCGAAGCCCACCGAGATGGTCGAGAGCGCCTTGAGCCGCGCCGCGCCTTCGAGCATCGCCGGCGTGATCTTCACGCTCGAACCGATGCCGCCGTCCGCGTCCTTCAATGCGGCCACGAACGTGTCGTGCTGCGCGGCATCGACCTGCACGACTTGCGCATGTTGTTGCAGATAGGCGAGCACATCTTCGGGCAACGATTTCCAGGCGACGATCTTCTTCATCAGCTTATTTTCCTTGCAACGGGGTGGCGAGCCGCGGGCGCGTTGTTCTGTTCTTGCGCCTGCGGTTTGACGATCAGCGTCAGAATCACGGCGGCGATCAGCGCCACGCTCATGAATGCATACGACGCCGCGGGCGAACCGGTCGCGCCGTTCAGATAGCCGACCACATACGAGCCGACGAACGAACCGAGCGCGCCCATGCTGTTGATCAGCGCCATCGCGCCGCCCGCGACATTCTTCGGCAGCAATTCCGGCACGATCGCGAAGAACGGGCCATACGGCGCGTACATCGCGGCGCCGGCGATCACCAGCAGCGCATACGAGAGCCAGAAATGCGTGGAGCCGAGCGCGTACGAAGCCGCGAAGGCCACCGCGCCGACCAGCAGGAACGGCCACACGAATACTTTGCGGCGGTTGAGTTTATCCGATGCCCACGAAGCTGCAAGCATCGCGATGGTCGCGGCGAGGTAAGGCAGCGCCGAGAGCCAGCCGGTTTCGACCATGCCGAGCGTCGAGCCGTTCTTCAGGATCGACGGGAGCCACAGCACGAAACCATACACGCCGATGCTCCAGCAGAAGTATTGCGCGCACAGCTTGATCACCGCGGGCGTTTTGAACGCGTCGCTATAGTTGCGCACCGGCTTGATCGCGGCCTGCTCGGCGCGCAGCGTTTCGGCGAGGTCGTCCTTTTGCTGCTGCGTGAGCCATGACACCTGCTGCGGCTTGTCCTGCACGATGAACCACCAGATCACCGCCCAGATGATCGCGGGCGCGCCTTCGGCGATGAACATGTGGCGCCAGCCGAACGAATGCACCAGATAGCCCGACACCACCGACATCCACAGCACCGTCACCGGATTGCCGAGAATCAGGAAAGTGTTGGCGCGCGAGCGCTCGCTTTTGGTGAACCAGTTGCTGATGAAAATCAGCATGGCCGGCATCACCGCGGCTTCGACCACGCCGAGCACGAAGCGGATCACCATCAGCGACGGAATATTGCTGACCATGCCGGTGAGCGACGCGCAACCGCCCCACAGAATCAGGCTCCAGAACACGAGCTTCTTGACGCTGCGGCGTTCCGCGTAGATCGCGCCCGGGATCTGAAAGAAGAAATAACCGAGGAAGAACAGCGCGCCGATCAGCGACGACAGTCCCTTGCTGATGCCGAGATCCTGGTTGATGCCGGCGGCCGACGCGAAACCGAAGTTCGCGCGATCCAGATAAGCGAGGCTGTACGTGATGAATACGATCGGCATGATCGTCCACCAACGGCGAATCGCAAGCGATGAGGTCATGGGGTGTCTCCTTGGACGGCTTCCCGAAACAATGATGGACGGTCATGGGGCGCTCTGTTCGGGCGCTCTTGCTGTTATCGAGGCAGCTTGACTGAACGCGGCGCTTTGCCCGCGTCGCGGGTTGTCAGGCCGCGGCCGCGACGGACGGCGCGCTGGCTGCTTCCAGCGCGTCGAGTTCGGCGCGGCTCGGCAGCCCTTCCGAATCGCCGATCACCTGAATCGCCAGCGCGCCGATGCGGTTGCCGCGCGCTACCGCTTGCGGCAGCGACTTGCCTTCGAGCAGCGCGCTGACCACGCCGACGGCGAAACCATCGCCCGCGCCGACCGTGTCCACGACTTTCGCGACCGGCTGGCCGGCGATCACGGCGGCATCGTCGGCGGTGCGGAAGTACGCGCCGTGCGCGCCGAGCTTGATGATCACGCCACGCGCGCCCTGGTCCAGATAGAACTTCGCGATGTCGTCCGGCTGCGTGTAGCCGGTCAGAATCTCGCCTTCGCCGATGCCGGGCAACACCCAGTCGGCCAGCGCGGCGAGCGCGTTCAAACCTTCGACCATCGCGGCGCGCGACGGCCACAGCGTCGGACGCAGGTTCGGGTCGAAGGAAATCGTCTTACCGGCAGCACGCATTTCCCGCGCCAGATGGAACGCGAGTTCGCGTGAGCTCGCCGAAATCGCGGGCGCGACGCCGGTCAGATGCAGATGACGTGCCGGCAGCACGTAGTCCGCCGCGTAGTCGGCCAGCGACAGATGGCTTGCCGCCGAACCCTTGCGGAAATACTCGACCGCCGGGTCGCTGCCGTCGTCGTTTTTCGACTTGAGCTGGAAGCCGGTCGGATAGTGCTCGTCGGTGGTGACGCAGCCCTGGTCGATGCCCTCTTTCGTCAACGTGTCGCGCACGTACTGGCCGAACGAATCGTTGCCGACGCGGCTCATCCAACCCACCTTGAAGCCGAGGCGCGACAAACCGATCGCCACGTTCAGATCGGCGCCGGCGACGCGCTTCGTGAACTGCCCGACGCCCGCGAGCGGGCCGGTTTCGGCGGCCACGAACATGGCCATCGCTTCGCCGTAGGTGATGACATCGAGTGCTGCGGTTGTGGTGCTCATGCTTCGCTCCTGCGTGATCTTTTTTTGCTGCGTGTTTTGCGAGTTTTGCGTCGGTGCCTGCCGCTTAGCGTTCGCCGCGCAAGGTTTGCCGCGTTCCGTTTGCGCCTACCGTTTTGCGCTTTCCGTTGCTGCGTTCCGTTTGCCGCGTGCTTGTTGCCGCGTGCTTTTCTCGGTGTCGCTGCTCTCTCTCAGGTTCTACCTGCCGCTCACGCGGCGGCCAGCCATGCGACGTAATGCGCCGCGTCCGTGTCGACACGGCTCGTATCGAACGGAAATTCGATGCCGCGCGGCACATGACGCGGCAGCTTGTCGAGCACCGCGGCGAACTGGGTGTCGTCGACGGCCGGGGCGGCGGGAAAGCGTCGTGCGCCCTCGCCCACCGTCGTCTTGCAATGGATGTATTCCACATGCGCCGCCAGCGGCGCGGCGGCCTCGAGCGGCGCGACCTCGCGCCAGGCCCAGTTGCCGATGTCGAAGGTCATGCCGAGCACGTCGGCGTGCCCTTCTCGCGCCAATGCGTCGAACAGGCCGGTGAACTGCGCGAGCGAACCGCCCTCCGCCAATTGCCCGTTTTCGACGACGAGTCGCAGCGCCGCGCAGCGCATGTGATCGGCGATCACGGCGGCATTGGCGTCGGCGGCGAAACCGCCGAGCTGCAACTTGACGAAACGCGCGCCGAGCGCGAGCGCTTCTTCGACCGAGAGGCGCAACGCGTCGGCGTCGAGCTTGCCCTGCGCCGTGTACAGCGAAGCCGGCGTGGAGTACACGGACCACAAGCCCAATTCCGCGATCTGCTTGCCGAGCGCGCGCAGGTGATGCGGCGCGGCGTCGGTCTCGTCGGCGAACAGTTCGCGGCGCACTTCGAATCCCGCCGCGCCGGCCTGCTTGCTCGCTTGCGCCCACTTCAGATGACCGTCCGTGCGGACCGCGTCCATCCCGAATGCGCTTGCGACGATCACTACGTCCACTGGGTCTACCGCTGCGTCAGCCATGTCGAATTTACTCAAATCTGCGTCGTGATCGGCATTTGGAACCGGTTCCAAATACACTTCGAAAAAAAGCGCCGAGGCGCTTCCGATGCCCGAATAGTGCGCCGAGGCCGCCGTCATGCACCATAGTGGAAATCCCCAGGCGCGGGTTGGCACGGTGTGGGATTTGGGGGCCGGCCTGGCCAATTGAAGGGTCTCACCGGGGAAATTCATCCGGCGGCCGGCGGTTCACCGACGCTGGCGACGAAGCCGCGGCCCAAGTCGCGACGGTAGCAGGCTGGCGCCGGACCGTGACGCGTTTTTGCGCTAAACCATCCGCACGCGGGGCGTCGGCTGCCAGCGCCGAAGACTCAAGGCTCTTCCGCAAGACACAGCGCCAGAAACTGCTCCACCACCCGCGACGGTGCGCTCGCATGCGGGACCAGAATCGACAGCCGCCGCGTGAGCGGCTCCGGGCTAAGCGACAGCAGGCACAGCGCGCGGTCCTCGTGCCGCATCGACATGGCCGAGACGAAGCCGATGCCCATACCCGCCCGCACCGCTTCCTTCACGCCTTCGACGCCCGCAATCTCCAACGCCACGCGCATCGGCACGCCCGCCCGCGCGAACGCCCGCTCGACGATCTGCCGCACGCCCGAGCCCGCCTCACGCAGCACCAGCGGATGCTCGCCGAACGCCGCCAGGTCAGCCGGGGCGCCGTCGCCCAACTGCGCCAACGGATGCGAGCGCGGCATGATCGCGACGATCTCGTCTTCGCGCCACGCATGCACCGCGGTGTCCGGCGGCAGATCCACGCCGACCGGCCCCTCGATCATCGCGATGTCCACCGAATCGAGCGCGCCGACGATCTCCGTGGTGTTGCCGTCGGCGGTATGCAGCGTCACGTCCGGATAGCGGCGATGAAAGTCAGCGATCAGATACGGCAGCAGGTAACTCGCCGGCGTGGTGCTCGCGCCGATCCGCAGGGTGCCCTGCTCCAGGCCGCGCAAGGCGTCGCGGTACGCATGCGCCTGCCGCCAGGTGTCGCGCAGCCGCGTGGCGTAGCTGGCGAGCTGCTCGCCCGCGGGCGTGAGACGCACGCCGCGGCCATCGCGCTGATACAGCGGCTCGCCGAATTCGTCCTGCAACTGCCGCAACTGGCCCGACACGGCGGGCTGCGACAAATGCAGCGCCACAGCCGCCCGGCTGATATTGCGATGCTCGGCGACAGCAGCAAACGTTATAAGTTGATCCGGGGTCATGGAGGTCCAAATATCGGCTGAAGCGATACATTACATTCTAAATCATGATTTTTCATATCGATATATCTAATTTAGGATTAGCCCCATTGAATCTTAGTCAGTCACAGAAAAGGGCTGCTCCATGTCCACCGCTCATCTCACCGCCGCCAGTACGACGCCTGCCGGGTTTTCCACTCGCGGGCAACTCAACGGCATTCTGTTCGTCGCGCTGTTTGCCGCGGCCGTCACGCGCATCGCCGCGATTCCCGCCATTGCCGGATTGGGCTTGAGCCCGTTGATCGTGGGCATCGTGGCCGGCGCCATGTACGGCAACGCGCTGCGCGATGGCATGCCCGCCAGTTGGGCGGCCGGCGTCAATTTCTCGGCGCGCAAGCTGTTGCGCATCGCCGTGGCCTTCTTCGGGCTGCGCGTGAGCCTGCAGGAAATCGCTCAGGTCGGCGTACCCGGCCTCGCGGAATCCGTCCTGATCGTGGTCAGCACGCTCGTGATCGGTACGTGGGCCGGCATGAAAATCATGAAGCTCGACCGCGACACGGCCTTGCTGACTGCCGCGGGCAGCGCGATCTGCGGCGCCGCCGCCGTGCTCGCCTTCGAATCGACGCTGCAATCCAAGCCGCACAAGAGCGCGATGGCCGTGGGCAGCGTGGTGCTGTTCGGTACGCTCTCGATGTTCCTCTACCCGATCCTGTTCAAGGCAGGCTGGCTACATCTGGATACGGTCGGCGCGGGCCTCTTTTTCGGCGGCACGATCCATGAAGTGGCGCAGGTGGTCGGCGCGGCCAGCAACGTGAGCCCGGAAGCGACGCACATCGCCACCATCGTCAAGATGACCCGCGTGATGTTGCTGGTGCCGGTGCTGCTGATCGTCGGCATGTGGGTGAACCGTTCGGCACGTCGCGAATCGGCTGCGGCCGGCGCGCAAGGCAACGCACCACGCAAGCTGGCGATTCCCTGGTTCGCGCTTGGCTTCCTCGCCTTCGTCGTGATCAACTCGCTGCATGTGCTGCCCGAAGCCGCCACCAGTACGCTCAACACGCTGGACACCTTCGCGCTGACCATGGCCATGACCGCGCTCGGCATCGAAACGCGCATTGCGCAGATCCGTCAGGCCGGTCCCCGCGCACTGACCACCGGCTTCATCCTGTATGTGTGGCTGATTGCCGGTGGACTGGGAATTACATGGACTGTCCAGCACCTGTTCGGCTAAGCCGCCCTCGCCTTCACACCCACCCCGCCGCGTGCGGGGTTTTGCGCATTCTGGAGACCCATCCGGCCCGCTCGCGCGGCATACTGGTTGCTGACGTCGTCAGCTCATGCAATCGCTTAGGCAATCCGCTTAGGCGTCCCGTCAATGCAACCGGAATGAGGATCGATCGATGAGTCTGGAACTCTACTATTGGGACGGCCTGCAAGGCCGCGGCGAATTCGTGCGACTGGCGCTGGAAGAAGCCGGCGCCGACTACGTGGAAGTGGCGCGCGGCGAACCGTCCGACGGTCTCGGCACCAAGGCGATGATGTCGGTGATGAAGAGCAAGGACGAGCCATATCCGCCGTTCGCGCCGCCGTTTCTGAAAGACGGCGACCTGGTGATCGCGCAGACCGCCAACATCCTGTTCTATCTTGGCCCCCGGCTGAAACTCGCGCCCTCGGTGGAGAGCCTGCGCTACGTGGCCAACGGCCTGCAATTGACCATCGCCGACATGGTCACCGAGGCGCACGACACGCACCACCCGCTCGCCAGCGCGCTTTACTACGAAGACCAGAAAGACGCCGCCAAAGTGCGCGCGCACGACTTCATCGACAACCGCATTCCGAAATTCATGTCGTACTTCGAGCGCGTGCTCAAACAGAATCCGGCCGGCGATCAGTTCATGGTGGGCGACGCGCTCACTTACGTCGACCTGTCGATGTTCCAGCTGATCGACGGCTTGCTGTACGCGTTTCCGCGCGCGCTCAAGCGTTTCGGCGAACACTACCCGCGGCTCGCCGCCCTGCACGACGCGGTGATCGAGCGGCCGAACATCGCCGCGTACTTGCAGTCCGAGCGGCGTATCGAACACAACGAGGCCTGCATCTTCCGGCACTACCCGGAACTCGACAAGGCGGCGACTTGAGCCGCGCCTTCTTCCCTCGTTCACTCAACGTTTCGCGCCCGCCGTCCAAAGCGGGCGCGATGCTGTTACCGTGCGCGCTGTTCAACCCACTTTCACGACCCGTACCGTCGACGTGCTTTCATTCCTGCTGAAGCTGCGCACCCGCGCCCAAGATCTGTTCCGCCTTTCCGACGCCCACACGATGCTGATCTGGTCGGTCGTGGTCGGCGTCGCGGGCGCCTTCGCGACAATCGCCTTTCGCGAAGGCATCGCGCTGCTGCAATTCGCGATCGTCGGCAAGTCCGGCAGTTTCGTCGAAATGGCGCGCGGCTTGCCGTGGACCGTGCGCATCTGGCTGCCCGCGGCAGGCGGCCTGATCGCCGGCTTCTTTCTGCTGATCGCGCGGCGTTACGAGGACAAATGCAATCACGTCGATTACATGGAAGCGGTCGCGATCGGCGACGGCGTGGTGCCGGTCAAGCTGAGCCTGTGGCGCAGCGTGTCGTCGCTGTTCACGATTTCGAGCGGCGGGTCGATCGGCCGTGAAGGTCCGATGGTGCAACTGGCGGCGCTCGCCGGTTCGCTGATCGGACGCTGGGTGCATTTCGATCCGCCGCGGCTGCGCCTGCTGGTGGCCTGCGGCGCGGCGGCCGGGATCACCTCCGCGTACAGCGCGCCGATCGCGGGCGCGTTTTTCGTCACCGAGATCGTGCTCGGCTCGATCGCGATGGAGAGCTTCGGGCCTGTGGTGGTCTCGGCGGTGGTGGCCAACATCACGATGCGTGAATTCGCCGGCTACAAGCCGCCGTACGAAATGCCGGTGTTCCCGCCGGTGGCCGGCCTCGAGGTGCTGCTGTTCGTCGCGCTCGGCGTGCTGTGCGGCGCGGCGGCGCCGCAGTTTCTGCGGCTACTCGACGTGTCGAAGCAAAGCTTTCGCAAGCTGCCGGTGCCGCTGCCCGTGAGGCTCGCGCTCGGCGGCCTGGTGGTCGGCATTCTGTCGGTCTGGACGCCCGAGGTGTGGGGCAACGGCTACAGCGTCGTCAACTCGATTCTGCATTCGCCGTGGACGTGGACCGCGCTCGTCCTCGTGCTGGTGTTCAAGCTCGTCGCCACGGCGGCCACGGCGGGATCCGGCGCGGTCGGCGGGGTGTTCACGCCGACGCTGTTCGTCGGCGCGGTGGTCGGCTCGCTGTTCGGCCAGGGCATGCACGCGCTGTGGCCGCACGGCACGTCGGCGCCGTTCGCGTACGCGATGGTCGGCATGGGCGCGTTTCTGGCTGGCGCCACCCAGGCGCCGCTGATGGCGATCCTGATGATCTTCGAGATGACGCTCAGCTATCAGGTCGTGCTGCCACTGATGCTCTCCTGCGTAGTCGCCTATTTCGTGTCGCGCGCGATCGGCAAGACCTCCATGTACGAAATCACCTTGCGCCGCAATCACGAGGAACAGGAGCGCTCGCGTCTGCGCGCCACGCAGATGCGCGAGCTGATCCGTCCCGCCGAAACCGTCGTGCCGCCCAACGCGACCGTGCAGGACATGACACGCGTGTTCCTCGAATATCCGGTGAAATACCTCTACGTGGCGAACGAGTCCGGTGCGTTCCTCGGCGTGGTCGCGCTCAAGGACATCACCTCCGATCTGCTCGACGGCAGCGACACGTCCGCGAAGACCGCGGCGGATTATCTGCAGCCGCATTTCGACGTGCTCACGCCGGACATGCCGCTCGGCGTGGCGTTGCAGCACTTCCTCGCGTTTCAGGGCGAGCGCCTGCCGGTGATCGAAAGCGCCGCGCATCCCACGCTTGCCGGCGTGGTCTATAAAACCTCGCTGCTCGACGCGTACTTCCGCATGAATCCGACGCGTTAGACGCCGCGCGCACTTCGCCTTCAGGCCGCGCCCGCGCTCTCTTTGGGGCGCGTGCAAAGCGCGCCAGATTCTCTACAATGGACAGACCGCTGCGGCGAACGCCGACAGCGCGCGTTACGCCAGAACGGGCGCATCGAGACGCCCGTCCTTCGATCGGAGCGAAGATGAGCGAACCGTCCCTCGATGCCGTGCGCCGCGATCAGGCGGGCTGGATTTTCCTGCATATCGAAGGCGAGCCGTACGATCGCGGCGAGCAGCACGGCCAGTTGCTCGCCAGCGAAATCCGCAACGCGATCCACACCGCCCGCTATCTCGCGAAATGGGACACCGGCGAAGATTTCGACACCTTCGTCAATGCAGCCGTCTCCCAGTTCGCCAACAAACTCGACACCGAATTCGCCGACGAAATCCAGGGCATCGCCGACGGCGCGAAGCTGCCGTTCGCCGAAGTGCTGGCGTGGAACGGCTACATGGATCTGCTGCAAAGCTGGTGGCCCACTCACGCGTCGCAGAAGCAGCCGGGCCTCGGCGTGAAGCCGTGGCGCGGACGGCGCGGACACCACTGCAGCGCGTTCATCGCCGCCGGCCGCGCGACCCGCGACGGCCGCATCGTGATGGCGCATAACTCGTGGGATCGCTACGCCGCCGGCGACGCGTTCAACGTGGTCTTCGACATCGTGCCCGACCAGGGCAACCGCATCCTCATGCAAGGCCTGCCCGGCTGCATTTCCAGCCTGACCGATTTCTGGGTCACCGCCGCCGGACTGATGGTGACGGAAACCACCATCTCGAACTTCGCCGGCTACAACGCGGCCGGCGCGCCGGAGTTCTACCGTTCGCGGCGCGCGTCGCAGTACGCGAACAGCATCGGCGAATGGTGCGAAATGTTCGCAATCGCCAATAACGGCGGCTATGCGAATAGCTGGCTGCTCGGCGACGCCAAGACCGGCGAGATCGCGCGCTACGAACTGGGGCTGCACTTTTCCGGTTTCGAGAGCACGAAGGACGGTTTCTACAGCGGCTACAACACCGCGACCGATCTGAAGATCCGCAACCAGGAATGCCTCGGCGAAGGCGAAGACTATACGGACGTGCGCAAGAACGGCGCGCGGCGCCTGCGCTTCATGCAACTCGAAGAAATGCACCACGGCAAGATCGACGTGGAACTGGCCAAGGAGATGATCGCCGACCATCACGACGTCTACCTCGACCGCAACGACAATCCGTGCTCGCGCACCATCTGCGGGCATCTGGAACTGGACGACGCGCGCTTTGGCGGCACCGATCACGGACCGTTCAATCCGTGGGGCGCCAACGACGGCAAAGTGGTGGACAGCGAAATGGCGCGCGAGATGGCGTTCAGCGCGCGCTGGGGCCACCCGTGCGGGCGGCCGTTCGACGCGCAGGCGTTCATGAAGCGGCATCCGCAGTGGAACTGGTTGAACGGTTATATGCGCGACCGGCCTTCCTGGCCGTGGACGCGCTTCGAAATACTGCGTTAGAACCGCTTCGGCCGCACTGCAACATCGCTGTCGCACGACCGTTCGCGACGGCGCTGCTGCGTTGTCGCCGCGTTTCTGCCATTATCTGAAATCTACAATACCGTTTTGCCGCAAATGTGCGCGCCCTGCAGATTTTGCGCATCTAAGATTGAAGATGCGGGTTGGCCGCGTACAGCAACACCGCGTGTAGCATGCGCCGTCCTTTCGACGCGGGGACGGCACAGCGCTTGCTCAACTGTCAGCGCCGCATGAGCTTAGGAGGTCGGGCGATGAAAACCTCGACACTGTTGACCATGGTGACGCTGTCAGCCTCGTGTTTCGCCGCGCCGGTTCACACCGCGCCGGACAGCACGAACGCCAATAGTCTTGCCGAACGCGCCAATGCAGCGCCCGTCGCCCCCGCGGCGCCGGACGTTGCCGCCACGGACGACAATCGTCCGCAACAATGGCAACATATCGCGCTGCCCAAATCGCGGCATCTCGATCGAAGCTTTACCGGACAGAACGAGCATTTGCAGACGTGACGCCAGCCTGTGCAGACGTGCGCGCCGGTTGTATGCGGAGATTCGTAGCCTCTGAAACGGAGACGATAGCGAGCGTGTGTGCCCTTTCTGAAGCGGTATGCGGCGCGGCGCGCGGGCTCGGGCTCCTTTGTTCGGCGGCGACACTCTTATCCCACCACGTCCAACCGTATCAACAGGAGCGTTCGCATGACCGCATCGGCTATTCCCGGCGAATCGATTGACCTGCAGATCACCGACATTCTGAGCGAAGTCCAATTTCCGACCTACAAGGACGCGCTCGTCGACGCCGCGCGCGAAGCCGGCGCGAGCAACGAAGTGCTGTCGATGCTCGACGGCTTGCCGGAACAGGATTACGCCGACGTGGCTTCGGTGACGCGCCTCATCAGCGGCAATTACGGTCCGGGGCTCGGTGCATGAGCGAGGCACCGGCTTCATCGCCGCCTCGTTCGCAGCCGCTTTCGCTTTCGTCCAGCCAGAAACGCGGTTCCGACTGGATCTATCGCTCGCCGCAGACGGCCGGCGCGAACGGCATCGAGCGCATCGAGGCGTTCTTTCATCAGGCCGGCTACGCGATGCACCGGCACGATACCTATGCGATCGGCCGCACGCTGTCCGGCGTGCAGAGCTTTCGCTATCGCGGCAGCACGCGCAACAGCTTGCCGGGCGGCACGATGGTGCTGCATCCCGACGAACCGCACGACGGCCAGGCCGGCACCGGCGACGGTTTTCACTACCGCATGATCTATGTCGATCCGGCGCTGTTCCAGCAAGCGCTCGGCGGCAAGCCGCTGCCGTTCCTGGAAGGCGGGCTGTCGAACGATCCGCGCCTGTTCGCCGCCACGGAAAGCCTGCTGCGCGCGATGGACAGCGCGATCGACCCGCTCGAACAGGACAGCGCGCTCTACGACCTGGCCGTCGCACTCGACACGGTGGCTGGCGCACCGGATACACCGCGTCTGGTGGATTACCGCGCGGCAACGCTTGCGCGCGACTACCTGCTGGCGTCGCTCGATCGCGCCGTCACGCTCGATGAACTGGCGGCCGCGGCGGGCCGCGACCGCTGGAGTCTGTCGCGCGATTTTCGCGTGCTGTTCGGCACCAGTCCGCATCGATATCTGACCATGCGGCGTCTCGATCTCGTGCGGCAACTGGTGCTCAAGGGCGTGTCGCTCGCCGACGCCTCGGCGGCAAGCGGCTTTGCCGATCAGAGTCACATGACACGGCACTTCAAGCACGCCTGGGGCGTCGCGCCGGCACAGTGGCTGAAGATGCTCGGCTCGTCGGCGGCCGGCGCGCGCTGAGCGAAGGCGCGCCTGATCGTGCCACGCCGGATGGCTCGCGCGCACAAACGTTCAAGACCTCGCCCCGCCTCACGCCGTACGCTCCTACCTGACACAACCGCTCAGGAGGAGCACTGCGATGTCCAACGCTCAGATCACTCAACGGCCGTATCAGGCCATCAACTTCGCGGAAAAACTGCGGCTCTTCAGCGACCGGTGGCAAGCACGCGTGGTCGCCGAAATGAACGACTATCAGTTCAAGCTGGTGCGAATCGAAGGGGATTTCATCTGGCACGAGCACGCCGACACCGATGAAACCTTCATCGTGCTCGACGGGCAATTACGCATCGACATGCGCGACGGTTTCGTATTGATTTCGGCGGGGGAAATGTTCGTGGTGCCGAAGGGTACCGAGCACAAGCCGTACGCCGAACACGAAGTGAAGCTGCTGCTGATCGAGCCGCGCGGTGTGAAGAATACCGGCGAGGAAGTCAGCGAACGGACGGCGGCGAACGACGTGTGGATTTAGGCAATCCATCCCGCAGCTCGCCGCGGGGTCGGCCGTGCATGTGGCTCATCTACGAGATTCGTCCGCGCGGCTCGCGCACGTAATAAATGTCCCACTCGCTTTCGCCGGTTTTGACGAAGCCGTGGCGTTGGTAAAAACGATTCGAATCGCTGGCGCGCAGCGCGCCTACTTTGATCGGCAGCGATTTCGAGTCCGCCTCGGCGAACAGCTCGGCTAGTACCGCTTGCCCGATTCCCCTGCCTTGCTGCGTTGGGACGATGTAGAGATGGTCCAGCACGAGGTGATCGGCCTGAGACCTGAACAGCACGAATCCGGCTTGCGCGCCGTTCATCAGAATAAACCGGCAAAACGCCGGATCGAACGATGCAACGAAGCGCTCGCGAGCGCGCACCGGATCAAAGCGGCCGACGCGCTCCAGGCTTTCGCGCATCGCGGCGATGCGGATGTGCACGAGCGTATCGATGTCAGCAAACGTAGTGCTGGCGAAACTCAGGTTCATGCGGTTCGGCTCGCTGGGTAATCTTGTCGTTATCGAACTCGTGCGGCTGCACAGCCTCGAATCGAGAAAGATAACCCAGTCGCGCACGTCTGAACCGAAACCCCTCGCGCCCAGCTCACACGTCAACGCCGCGCGCGCGCTAAATCAAAATGGCGTCGACGCCGCGATCCGCGAGCGCGCCGCCTTGTGCAAGGGACGCGCCGCATCGGCAGGCAATTCGGTCACCGGCAGATCGTCCACGTCGTCCGTTATGACCTCCGCCGCCTTGGCCACCGAACGCGCCGGCGCCACGGCGCGCGGATCGCGCGTCTGCTGGCCCGGCTGCTGGAAATACTCGACGAGGTGATCGATGAAAGTGCGCACCTTCGCCGGCAAATGCAGGCGGCTCGGATAGGCGATCGTGATTTCGATCTGCGGCAAACGGTAGTCGCGCAGCAGCGGCACGAGCCGCCCGGACGCCAGATCGCGGCCGATCAGATAGCTCGGCAGGATCGCCACGCCCATGCCCAGCAGTGCAAACTGCCTGAGCATCTCCGTATTGTTCGCGACGATCGCGTTCGTGGGGCGCACGCGGACTTCGCCCTCCGGTCCGGTGAACACGCGCTCCTCGCCGCCCTGCTCGGACGGCCGGCTCAGGCACGGATGCGACAGTAGATGCTCGGGCCGGGTCGGCGTGCCGTGCTGCGCCAGGTAGGCAGGCGTCGCGCAAACCGTCAAATAACCGGTGGTCAGCCGCCGCGTGACGATGCTCGCGCTGCGCATGTGCCGCGCCACCAGAATGCCGACGTCGAAACCCTCTTCGACCAGATCGACATGGCGATCCGCGAGCGTGACGTCGGGCACGACGTCGGGATAACGCGCGGCATACGACTGCACCACGGGCGCGAGGCTGTGCAGTCCGAACACCACCGGGGCAACGATGCGCAAGGTGCCGACCGGCTCATGATTGCGCGCCACCACCATCTGCTCCACGCCTTCGAGGTCGTCGAGAATGTGGCGCACGCGCTCCAGATACGTCGTGCCGGATTCGGTCAGCGACAGACGGCGCGTGGTGCGGTTGAGCAGGCGCGTCCCGAGGCGCGCTTCCAGATCGGCGACATGGCGCGTGACGACCGCGGTGGAAAGATCCAGCGCGCCGGCCGCGCCGACGAAACTGCCGAGGTCGGCCACTTTGACGAATACGCGCATCGACTGTAATTGGTTCATGGGACGACTCCTGCCTCGGTAAAGCCGGGCCGGCGCAGCCCTCGCGCCTGTGTCGACCCGTGCGGCAAGGCGCCCGCGGGTTTGCCCAACGATCCGATTGTATCGACCCGATCATGTCCCAACCCTGACCTGAACATGACAATCCGGACAGGTTTCCGAGACGTTCGCGTCACTTCTGCGCGCTCATGGCCGGCTTTATTGCGAGCATTATTGCGGATTTCGACTAGGTATAAACCCTAGTTTTCTGGTAAGATAGCGACCGAAAGCTAATCAATCGCAATCAATCGCTATGACACACCGTTTTCCGCTTTTCGAAAAAATCGCGTTCTCGCTGGTCTGCTGGTCCGCCGCGGCCTGTTCGGCCTTCATCGCCTATGAACGCTGCCCGGACATCAAGGTGGTCCTGCACGTGGGTAAAGAAGTACTGCGCTACAGCGGTCAGTATTCGTACGTGTGCGCCACGCCGGCTGCCGACGCCTGCGCGCAGTTGCCGACCAACTGATAGCGCGTTTCAACGCGCTTACGCGTCGCGCCCAAACACCACGCGCGCGAAAAATCCCGCCAGCACCGTTTCAGCCATTTCCGCTGGCACGTTCTGCGGGTCGACCGTGTAGAAAAACTGCACGCCGTCGCACAACCCCATCAAGCCGATCGCCAGCGTCTCCGGCGGCATCAGCATCGGCGTGCCGACTCGCGCCGAAAACTCGCGAATATACGCGCTCAATTGCTCGAGCTTCTCGTGCATGAAGGCGTTAAAGCGTATCCGGAAGCGGCCGTCGCGCACCGCGAGCAGCTTCGCCTCCACCCATAGCAGGAAACACTTGTTCTCGCGATGCAGGTTGCTGTAGTAGCGCAGCACGCGCTCTTCCATTTCCTCACGCGATGCCGCGCTCGCGAAAATGGCCTGCAGCCCCGCCTGCATGATCTCGTGGTCGCGCCGCAATAGTTCGAGAAACAACTCACTCTTGCTGCGGAAGTTCGAATAGAACGCACCACGCGTATAGCCCGCCGCCCCCGCGATGTCCTCGACACTCGCCGCGACAAAACCTTTCTTCATAAAAATCGCTTGGGCAGCGTCGAGCAGACGCTCGCGCGTCTGGTCCTTGCTCTGCTCGCGTGTCAGTCGTTGCCGTTTCATGGGCGCAAGTCTAGCACTGAAAAGAATTCCAATTCACCTCAACATTCAAATACAGGTGTGTATTAGAATGCAAAGCGTCATTCGAAGTCAGACGCGTATGCCAATTGCATGAACGGCCGGCGCGTCTTCGCTGGCGGGCCGCTGCGGCTTGCCCTGTTCGTTCGCTGTCTCCAGTTGGGGTAATTGTGAAGCGTCCCGGTCTTCCCGCATCGTCCGCGATGCGTCCGCAGTCCCATCGGTATCGGCATCGCGTGCGCTTGCGCCGCGCCGCGTTGGTTCTGGCTCTGGCCGGCGTCGTCACGCTGGCCGCGTGTTCGAAGAAGGAAGCCGCGGCGCCCGAGCCGCGCCCGGTGGTGGCCGTCGCCGTACATGCGGACGGCGGCGCGACGCAGGCGGCATCACTGCCTGGCGAGGTGCAGGCGCGCTATTCGACTCCGCTGTCGTTTCGCGTCGGCGGCAAGATTGTCGAGCGGCGCGTGCGTCTCGGCGATGTCGTGAAGAACGGTCAGATCGTCGCCCGCCTCGATCCAGCGGACGCGCAGAAGAATGCCGCGAGCACGCAGGCGCAACTCGCCGCCGCGCAGCACGCTCTCGTGTATGCGAAGCAGCAACTCGATCGCGATCAGGCGCAGGCCAAAGAAAACCTGATCGCGCCTGCGCAACTCGAACAGACCACCAATGCGTACGCATCCGCGCTCGCGCAGCGCGATCAGGCCGCGCAGCAGGCGGCGTTGTCGAAGGACCAGTTGCAATACACCACGCTCGCCGCCGATCACGCCGGCGTGATTACCGCCGAACAGGCCGACACCGGCCAGAACGTCTCCGCGGGCCAGGCCGTCTACAACCTCGCGTGGAGCGGCGACATCGACGTGGTGTGCGACGTCCCGGAAAGCGCGCTCGCCGCGCTCTCGGTCGGGCAAACCGCCAACGTCACGCTCGCCGCGCTGCCGGGGCGCAAGTTCACCGCGCGCGTGCGCGAACTGTCGCCCGCCGCCGACCCGCAAAGCCGCACCTATCGCGCCAAACTCACGCTCGAGAATGCCGGCCCGGACGTGCGCCTCGGCATGACTGCCGATATCGAGCTCGCGGCACAAGCCAACGCCTCGGCTAGTCAGCACGGTTCGTTCACGGTGCCCGCTACCGCGCTGTTCCACGACGGCACGCAGCCCGCCGTGTGGATCGTGCGCGCGGTGGACAACGCGTTGGAACTGCGCCGCGTGACCGTCTCGCGTTACAACGAACGCACCGTCGTGATCGGCCAAGGGCTCAAAGATGGCGAACGGGTCGTGCTGCAAGGCGTGCATACAGTGACCGCCGGCGAAAAAGTCCGCGCGATTGCGCCGCTGCATCCCGAGGACTTCGCTTCATGAGCACCACGCATGAAGAAGGACGCTTCAACCTGTCCGCATGGGCGCTGCGCCACCAGGCGCTGGTCGTTTTTCTGATCGCGCTCGCAACCGCCTTCGGCATCCTCGCCTATACGCGGCTCGCGCAATCCGAAGACCCGCCCTTCACGTTCCGCGTGATGGTGATCCGCACCTTCTGGCCCGGCGCCACCGCGCGCCAGATGCAGGAACAGGTCACGGACCGCATCGGCCGTAAATTGCAGGAAACGCCGGCCATCGATTTCGTGCGCAGCTACTCGCGCCCCGGCGAATCGCTGATGTTCTTCTCGATGAAGGACTCGGCGCCGGTCAAGGACGTGCCCGAGACCTGGTATCAGGTGCGCAAGAAAGTCGGCGATATTGCGGCCACGCTGCCGCAAGGCATTCAAGGCCCCTTCTTCAACGACGAATTCGGCGACGTCTACACCAACATCTACACGCTCGAAGGCGACGGCTTTTCTCCCGCGCAACTGCACGACTACGCGGACCAGTTGCGCTCGGTGCTGCTGCGCGTGCCGGGCGTCGGCAAGGTCGATTATTTCGGCGATCCGGATCAGCACATCTACATCGAGATCGCCAACACGCAACTCACGCGCCTCGGCATCTCGCCGCAGCAACTCGGCCAGGCAATCAACTCGCAGAACAGCGTCTCGCAAGCCGGCACGCTGACCACCACCGACGACCGCGTGTTCGTACGCCCCACTGGCCAGTTCAAGGACGTCAACGCGCTCGCCGACACGCTGATCCGCATCAACAACCGCTCGTTCCGTCTCGGCGATATCGCCACGATCAAGCGCGGCTACGACGACCCCGTCGCCACGCAAATGCGCGCCGGCGGCAAAGCCGTGCTCGGCATCGGCGTGACGATGCAGCCGGGCGGCGACGTGATCCGTCTCGGCAAGGCGCTCGATCAGCAGATGGTGCAGTTGCGCCGTGCGCTACCCGCCGGCTTGCAGCTAGTCGAAGTGTCGAGCATGCCGAACGCGGTCGCGCGTTCGGTCGACGACTTTCTCGAAGCCGTCGCCGAAGCGGTGGCGATCGTGCTGGTGGTGAGCCTGGTGTCGCTCGGCGTGCGCACCGGCATGGTGGTCGTGATCTCGATCCCGGTGGTGCTCGCCGTCACCGCGCTGTGCATGTATCTGTTCGACATCGGCTTGCACAAGGTGTCGCTCGGCACGCTGGTGCTCGCCTTGGGACTGCTCGTCGACGACGCGATCATCGCGGTCGAGATGATGTCGGTGAAGCTGGAGCAAGGCTGGAATCGCACGCGCGCGGCGGCCTATGCGTACACCAGCACCGCGTTTCCGATGCTGACCGGCACGCTCGTCACCGTCTCCGGTTTTCTGCCGATCGCGTTGGCCAAGTCGAGCACCGGGGAATACACGCGCTCGATTTTCGAAGTCTCGGCGATTGCGCTGATCGCCTCGTGGCTCGCCGCGGTGGTGCTGATTCCGCTGCTCGGCTATCACCTGCTGCCCGAGCGCAAACGCGAGGCGCACGAAGCGCATCTGCCCGACGATCACGAGCACGACATTTACGACACGCGTTTCTACCGGCGCCTGCGCGGCTGGATCGGCTGGTGCATCGAGCGGCGCTTCGTCGTGCTGGCAATCACCGTCGCGCTGTTCCTGCTGGCCATGGCGGGTTTCACGCTGGTGCCGCAGCAGTTCTTCCCGAGTTCGGACCGTCCCGAGTTGCTGGTGGATGTGCGGCTGCCCGAAGGCGCGTCGTTCGAAGCCACGTTGCGCGAAGCCACGCGGCTGGAAAAAGCGCTGGTGGGCCGACCGGAAATCGATCACACGGTCGACTTCGTCGGCACCGGCGCACCGCGTTTCTATCTGCCGCTCGATCAGCAATTGCCGCAACCGAATTTCGCGCAGTTCGTGATCACGGCGAAGTCGGTGAAGGACCGGGAAAAGCTCGCGCAATGGCTCGAACCCGAATTGCGCAATCACTTCCCGGCGATCCGCACGCGTCTGTCGCGGCTCGAAAATGGACCGCCCGTCGGCTATCCAGTGCAGTTCCGCGTCAGCGGTGACGACATCGCGACCGTGCGTTCGATCGCCGATCGCGTCGCCGCCACCATGCGCACGGACCGCGGCACCAGCAACGTCCAGTTCGATTGGGACGAGCCCGCCGAGCGCTCGGTGCGCTTCGAAGTCGATCAGAAAAAAGCGCGCGAACTCGGCGTGAGCTCCGAAGACATCTCGAGCTTCCTCGCGATGACGCTCTCCGGTTACACCGTCACGCAGTACCGCGAACGCGACAAACTGATCAGCGTCGATCTGCGCGCGCCGAAGGCCGAACGCGTCGACCCCGCGCAGCTCGTCATGCTGGCCATGCCGACGCCGAATGGACCTGTGCCGCTCGGCACGCTCGGCCATTTGCGCAACGACCTCGAATACGGCGTGATCTGGGAGCGCGACCGTCAGCCGACCATCACCGTGCAGTCCGACGTCGCGCCCGGCGCGCAAGGCATCGACGTCACGCATGCCGTGGACAAAGCGCTGAGCCAGATTCGCGCGACTCTGCCGGTCGGCTACCGGATCGAAATCGGCGGCTCGGTCGAGGAAAGCGGCAAAGGCCAGACCTCGATCAATGCGCAGATGCCGATCATGATCATCGCCGTGCTCACGCTGCTGATGATCCAGCTGCAAAGTTTCGCACGCGTGCTGATGGTCGTGCTGACCGCGCCGCTCGGGCTGATCGGCGTGGTGCTCACGCTGCTGCTGTTCGGCCAGCCGTTCGGCTTTGTCGCGATGCTCGGCGTGATCGCGATGTTTGGCATCATCATGCGCAACTCGGTGATTCTGGTCGATCAGATCGAGCAGGACATTGCCGCGGGGCATAAGCGTTTCGATGCGATTGTCGGCGCGACCGTGCGGCGGTTCCGGCCCATTACGCTGACCGCGGCGGCCGCCGTGCTCGCGCTGATTCCGCTGCTGCGCTCGAACTTCTTCGGCCCGATGGCCACCGCGCTGATGGGCGGCATTACGAGCGCCACGATCCTCACGCTGTTCTATCTGCCCGCGCTGTACGCCATGTCGTTTCGCGTGCGCGCTGATGAACGCGAGCCGCAGACGCCGTCCGCGTCCGGCACGACGCATACGGGGAATTGAGCATGGCCATTTCCGCACTCTCCCGATACCCGCGCCTCGCCGTGCTCACCGGCATGGCATGCGCCCTCGCCGCCTGCTCGTTCGGGCCGAGCGGCGAGCCGCCCGCGATGCCGCAACCGGCCCACTACGGCGCACAGGCGCAGCCGACGCAAACCGTGCCCGCACAAGGCGTCACGCAGCAGTTCGTGGTCGGCGCGAAGCCGGTGCCCGAATGGTGGAAGCTGTATCAATCGGACGCGCTGAACGCGCTCGTCGACGAAGGCCTGCGCAATAGTCCGACGCTCGCGGCGACGGACAAAAGCCTCGCCGCCGCGCGTGAGCAGTTGCGCGCGCAGATCGGCAGTTCGATGCTGCCGACCATCGACGCCGGCGGCCAGGTGACGCGCAATCGCGCGCTGGCGATTCCGGAGATCGGACCGAACACGTTTCTGTACAACGTCTTCGTCGGTCAATTGCAGGCGCACTATACGTTCGACCTGTTCGGCGCCGCGCGCCTGGCCGACGCGGCGCTCGCCGCGCGGGTCAACGTGCAGGCGTATCAGTTCGATGCCGCGCGCCGCGCGCTGGCCGCCAATATCGTGACCGCCGCGATCACCAGCGCCGCGCTGCATGCGCAGATCGAGACGACCGAACGGCTCGTGACGATCGCCAACGATCAGGCCCGTGACACGCAGCGGCGCTATGCACTGGGCGCTGTCTCGCACGCCGATCAGTTGAGCGCGCAACAGAGCGCGGCCAGTCTGTCCGCGAGCTTGCCGGGGCTGAAGCAGCAATGGCTGACCACGCGCCACGCGTTAGCGGTGCTGCTCGGCCGCACGCCGGACGCGGCGCCGGATGACCTCGAACTCGCTCTGTTGCATGTGCCTGAGCAGGTGCCCGTGGTGGTGCCGTCGGAACTGCTGCGCGCGCGTCCCGACATTCAGGCCGCCGACGCCGCCTTAAAAGCCGCGGCGGCCGATGTCGGCGTCGCCACGGCGCAGATGTTCCCGAGCCTGTCGCTGAGTGCGTCGATGGGCCAGGGTGGCTTTAGCTGGCCAGTGGCGCTCTCCGGTGCGGGCGCGATCTGGAGCATCGGTGCGTCGCTGTCGCAGCCGCTGTTTCATGGCGGCGCCCTGTTCGCGCAACGGCGCGCGGCGGTCGATACATACGACGCCACGGTCTCGCAGTACAAGCAAACGGTACTGGCCGCGTTTCAGAACGTCGCCGACACGCTCGCCGCGCTCGAGCACGACTCGCAGGCGCTGGACGCCGCGAACGTTGCTGCGCGCTCGGCGCAGGGCATTTTCGACGAGACCTCGGGGCGCTATCGGTTGGGTGCGTTGCCTATTGCGTCGGCCCGTTCGAGCGAGCAGCAGTTCCGCAACGCGCAGCTCGATGAGATCCGCTATACGAGCGCGCGTCTGACGGACACGGCGGCGTTGTTTCAGGCGATGGGGAATCCGCCGGTGGAGTCGGCGGCTGCGGCTTCGGCTTCGGCGTCCGCGGTTCCGCCAGCGAACGCGGGCATCGCCGAATAGCTAAACCTGGGATTCCGTAGCGATGGCCGCCGACTTATCCCCACTTTTTGTTGATGAGCCTGTTGAAAACTATCTGACAAGAAGGCTAACTCATTGAACGCATGGCGAATTGTGCGTGCGGTACGGAATGAACCAGCAGGCGTTGAGCGGCGGCTTTTTCACTGAACGAAGACCCTGGGATGCCTCAACGTTATCCCCAGTTTATGTTGACAGGGTTGTTGATAACTCTGGGGCTACAGGCTTAAGTGGTTGAAGCGAATGGGTTTGTTACTTGAGGTGCCGGTGGATGCAGCGGTGTTGAGCGCTTCGGGGGTGGTGGGTGGCACTGCTGTTTATCCACAGTTTGTGTTGATAAGCCTGTGGAAAAATCACACCCTGTGATAAACAGCCCGCCGCATAAGGCTTTCCGGGCAGCGTGTGGGGAAAGTACCGTCCCCCGTGCGCCTCAAACATCCATTCCCCCACGTTTCCCCACACGCTGCGGCACGGGGAAACCGCCGCTCCCTGTAGAAAGAAACCAACTCTGCCGGTCTCTCGTTGATCAGCGCCGCCGTATCGCGGGATCAGCCGTACTGGCCCGAACCTTCTAAGGTGAGTTATGTCCGGGCCAGACAGTTGTTATGCAGCGAGATCCAATAGTAAGGGCTGGCTAAGAATCAAACCCCCCATAGATGTGGCGAAGGTCCGCGCCGCCAACGCGGCTGTTACCGTCCACAATCATCAACCCATCGCCTGCTTCAGGATAATTGACCACCGGCTCGCCATCGAGACGATCAACTGAAAAAATGTCAAGAACGAATCCGTCCTCCGCTTCTTCGGTGACCACGTAGATAAGCACCGGGATGCCCTCATCAAGGCCGACAAGCTCATATCTTAGGGTGCGGCTGCGCCCTTCAGGCTTGAGAGCAGTACCCACATGACTGATCCTCAAGCAATACGGTACGTTAACTTCGTGGACCGTACAATGCTCAAGTTGAGCTATCCAGCGACTTGATTGATCCGGATAAAGCGGCTTATTCACATCCAGAATGAACCCAAGCAGTCTGCGCTCGTGCGGCTCCAGGTTTCGTTCCATATATGTATCCATCACGGTCATTGGCGCGGAGGTCGAATGGAACCAACCCGAACCGAGTTGCCCCCCATCTTATACGCAAGTCACATTGGCGCTCGCGTTCGTCCAGTTCCTGCTGTGGCCGGACAGTCTGGGCCTGCTCGATCCTGATCTTGTCTGGAACCAGCTTGTGCTGACCCGCTAAATCACGGTCGCACTGCGTTCACGACGCGCCTGTGATCAACGGCACTGAGCTTCAGGAACGCCCCGTCACTGATTGTTTGAGAGTCTTTCCCTCAGAGTTATTCCCCACAAAACAGCAGAATGGATGTTTGTAGGCTTTGTGCATGCGGGATCAATTTATCCACAGATTGTGTGCTCAAGTCCGTGGATAAGTATCTCCCCACAGCGCTCAACCCCACGCCATAAGGCATTGCGGGCCATGTGCGGGGAAATTGAGCATTCCCCACAGGCCGCCAAACATCGTTCCCCCACGTTTCCCCACACGCTGCGGCGCGGGGAAACTGCCTTTCCCCTCGATTGGGGTGGCCTACATATTAGACATGTGTCTTGTAAAACACTCAAGCTAACGGCGACCGCTCGCGGTCGCCACCAAGACAAGCGACTTGTTTAAAGCTAAGACAGATGAATTGTCGATGCTGCGATGCACGTGGCATGGGGAACTACTCAGACATTCCCCGCAAAAAGCGTTCAGCAATTCGGTTATACCCACTAGATCCGAATCAGAAAGATGCATTACGGCGATGCTCATCGAAATTGTCTCTCTCGACCTGTCTGGCTAAACGCCTCAAAACGACAGATCCGTTAAATCGTGTCAGCCTCCCTGATAACCGCAATAGCGTGTGTGCTTTGTGCCGCCGCAGATGGCCCAGAAATTGAGATAGTCTCTGGCACCCTGCCGATCTATATAATTTGCCACTCCGCACATACCTCGAAAATCCTTCATGCGAGTCGCCGTCATCAGCGCCTATTACAAGGAACCGCTTCACGTTTTGCGACGATGCCACGAAAGCATCCTTGCACAGCAAGGTGACGTCATTCACTTTATGATCGCCGATGGATTCCCTGCCAGCGACGTTGATGGCTGGGAGCGCGTGATCCACATTAAAATTCCCAATCACGCTGACTATGGCGATACCCCTCGCGGCGTAGGTGCCGCTTGCGCGGCTTCCGATGGATTTGATGCGATCTGTTTTCTCGACGCGGACAACTGGTACGAGCCCAACCACGTCGAAGCGATGCGCACAATAACCGAGATAACGGGTGCGCAGGTGGTTACGGCCACTCGAAGAATTTTCGCTGCAGACGGCCGCATGCTGGGCATCTGTCAGGAATCCAACGGACTCGATTTCAACGATACCAACTGCTACTTCCTTACGCGAACTGCCTTTCCCGCATGTGCAGCGTGGCTCTTCAAAGACTCGTCTGAAAGCATTGTCGGCGACAAGATATTCTGGAACGCCGTCCAAACTGGCGGCTACATGCGAGTCCACTCGACCGTACCAACCGTCAACTACGTGACCACGCTCGCATTTCACTACGAGATGTTTGGACAAATCCCACCCGACGACTCAAAGCTTATCGTACAGATGAAGGGTCACCAACATTTTCAGACAATCAGTTACGCGCAACTCAAAGCGATGAGACGCGAGGCCGACTGCTAACAAGGGCCGTATACATTCGAATTCTGCTTGCGATTGCGCATCACGGCCATCCGCCCGACCTCGGCGAATAGGGCAACGGGATACGATAATCCGAGCGGCAGTATAATACTGTGGTTGCGCAAAGGCGTGGTGGGTTTGGACGATCACAGCGATGCACGCGCCATGTGCTTCGGTACGCGCGTTCCCCACGGCGAGCGGTGATAGGGTTACTTTGCTTGGTGCTGACTGTCCTCTGTGGGTAGCCAAGGCACTCAACAGCGAGTGGTCCTCCCGCACTAATATGTTATTCAAGCTGCAAATGATGCCTGCACGCCGCACGCGCAGCTCGCGGCTTAACACCCGCTCATGTTCAGAATGAAAAGCCAGCTCCACAGGTTCCTCGCCTTCATGCTCTTTACACTCGGCAGGGGTCAACGAGCCTCGGACAAGTTACTGTTCTGACGATCGATATTGAGCCATTAACACCCCAAGCACGTCTGGAATCTATCGAATACTTTTTGTCTGCACAGCGCTCGCAAGCGGGGCAGGGAGCAATCCCTGCCCTTACGGGGTCACGGCATCAAGTCGGCCTCTTACTCACTCCTCTGATGGCTTGTCCAGCGGGTGCTGCGTAGCGACTAGATATTGTTTGAGTTCCGGCTGACCCAGCGCAATCAAACTGAGCACGGAACAGCCAAACCGGCGCGCGAACTCGTCGTCAAGTCTGAAGTCGAATTCATCAAGCAATATCGGCATCTCAATTGCACCGGCGACCAGGGAAGCACGCCTTGCGGGATCAACAGATTGCAGAATCAGCTGTTGACGGTCTTCGTCGTAGGTGACAACGATGGAACGCGGTGGAACATTAGTCATCAATAACCTCGACACTCTTGATAGTCTTGGAACGCGTTTTGTTTGCATAGTGCACGACCCCGCTTACCCCCCATGATTGTGCCCAAAGTATTGCAGTTCAGCATGTCTAGCTCGTACTTTCTATGGCAGTCGGCCTCTCGAAAGTCGTTATCCCCGTGACTTCCACACTTAACCATTCCCGCGTCCCCGCTTCCGGCTCCGAAGAGGGTGCTGTAAAGTATCGACCTCTTCGCCGAGCTTGTCAGATCCGGCACAAGCACTGGGTAAGGAACCTGCGCCTGATCGCTCAGCATCAGCTCAGTCGTCTCGCCCCATGTCGGAATCGAAGCGCTCAGTTCACTTCCAAATAGCTTCCCCGTCAGCTTGGCCTTCCAGCCCATGTAGCACTCAACGCACATGTCAGGAATGAAGGCCGGAGCATCCGACTGGAGTCCTGACAGGTTGGCGGGTGGCGCAACCGGGTCGTTCCCCAGTTCCCAGTTAGTGAGCCACGTACCCAGTTCCGCATCACTGATCGGCTGCCACCAGGCACCGTTCGTTGAGACGCTCGCTGAACGCGAAGCCACCGTGCCGTCGGGCGCATACCGGTAGTTGACCGCCAGTACGCGGGCAAGCCCCCCGTTAGCGGTACTAGCTGGCTCGGTGTACTGGAAGGAAGATACGCGACCCAGTTGATCGTAAGCGATGCCCGCCTGGCCGCTGTTACCTGCTATTTGCGTCGCACGATTCGCAGCGTCACGACCAAGTGTTCGCATTGACCAACCAGAAACGGCATCCTGCGTCGTTGCGATGTTCCCGCGCATGTCATACGTGTAGGTCCAGTCTTCAGTCTTCGTGCCATTTCGGACTACGGTGGCAGAAAGAATACGGTTTGCCTGGTCGTAGCGCGCCCCGACTGTCATCTGACTGCCTGTCCCAACCGCCTGCATTCCTAATTCGCCCGTCAGGTCGGTCGTCTGCCACTCTGCGTAGCCAGTGACGTTGCCTCCCGTGTCGTAGACGAACGCCCTGACCTTGCCCGGTGTTGCGACCAGATGTGGGCGCAACGAGATGCTGTCACTGTATTCAATCGTCGTTACTGTCTTGTTGCCCGCGACGGTTGCAATTGCTTTCGTTGGCCGGTTGGCGCCGTCCCACGTGTACTGAGTATTTCCATCTGGGGTAACTTTTTGCTTCAGGTTCCCTGACATATCCCACGTGCGTGACACCGTGCCTCCAGGTGTGACGATTGAGCCAGGACGCGACGTGTCTCCAACATTGAAGGAGTACGTGCTGTTGCCGGACATGTTGCTGACGGTGGTTATGCCAGAGCCATAGCTTAGTGAAACATTACGTGTCGTGTCAGGATGAGTGACCGAGATTGCACGTCCACTGGAATCGTAGGTCCATGTTGCAACCCGCGAACCGGATTGATCCTTTATACCGGTCAATGCGTTTGGAAAGCGGGCGTCCTCGTACAAGTACTGGCGCACATAGCCGTCTGACTGGGTTTCCGAAGCAAGATTGCCTTTTCCGTCGTAAGCGTAAGACGTTGGATTACCCAAAGGATTTACCAACATCACGATGCGGTCGTTATTATCGTACTCCACGCGAATCGACGTCGCAGCTACCGAAGTCAGGTTATCGACTGGCCATTGGGTGATCACTGACAGCCGCTGCTTGCCGTCATAGAAAACTTTACGGATCACACCTGTGCGGGTCGTCTCAGAATAAATCTTACCGGTGCTATCCGAGTAGGCCTCTGTCGTACCAAGCCGTTCATCTTTGAGGTAGAAATATCCGTCGCCAGCTTTCGTCAGGGAAAGACCCGACGTTCCCGGCACCGCCCACGCTCCGCTAACCCACTTGAATATCAGAGGCTGCCCGTTACTCCGGTAAGCAGCGATCTTCGGCGTGCTCGCATTGACCGAGGTCAGATCAAGTCTTCTTTGCCAGTTGCTGAACCAGAAGCCCCCCATCGCTGCCTGTCCTTTGTCGAACGGCTTCGAAAGGTAGCTACGACTGAATACGAGCGGCGACGTGTCACCACTTGCAAAGTCGGTTTCGGAGAGCGTGACAATCCCATTTGCCGGAAACACCGGGTCTGCCACCGGGCAGGTATCGTCAGGAGGGGTTTGGGTTGAGTTGCACCACTGATCAATCAAGGCGAAGTCATTGATGCACGCATAGTTGCCCATCCCGCCGGGCGTATTGCTGGTGACATCCAGCTTGCAGGTCTTGGAGCCCGGCGTTGCGCCGGACTTTGCGTAAAGCGTGAAGCAATCGTCCGCGTTGGCTCCGAACGCCATGCTGAGCATGCATGAATGCAGCCAACAGGCGTGCTGTCATTCCCACAGGGTTCTCGGTAATTCTCTTTCTTTTCATAGTTATCCCAGTTGGTTGAACTTGGTTAATTCCCAAGCACCCTATAGGGACCGAAGTGAACAGAAAATCCGACAATTCCTAAAATTACACCTGCTTTGCGCAAGGGCATGTTGACTTCCGTCCACACCTACACGTAACGCAGGAAAACAACCCGGCAACTGTCATCCGTCTGTCAGACGCAACGCATGGAACAGGGCATTTCCGGTGACTACGAATGGAAGCGCACTGACACGAGACTAGAGAGAAGGAAAAAGACGGGGTGCCGTGAAAGCCACCCCTGAATGAGAGTGACGGCACTGGGGAAGTACCGCTTCCATATAGTAGTGCGAACTTCAGTCCCGATAAACAGATGCACTTCGCATCGTCAAGTCACTTGCCGCACCGCCCTCAGTTCGATGTACTTTTCCGCGTCCCGTTGTCGCCAAAGTATGCGCGCATTAGTGATAGGCCCCGCAGAAACGACTCCCTCGCGGGCGCCGGGAAATCACAGGGTGTGATTTTTTCAGGGCTTCCCTCCTGCCTTATACCACCGCCCGCCGCCTTCATCATCGTCCTGCGCGAGCGCACGCTGCGCCTCGGTACGGGCGATCCCCTTGCCACACTCGGCCCAGCGCTGCAGGCTGTGGCGAATCTCCATGATCTGCATGGCCGTGGCATGCCCCTCACGCACGGCGGCAATCGCCGCGCTGCGCGCGGTGTCGGGTGGTTTTGTATCGAGCACCCGGAGGGTGCCCACCTGGGGCAGCAGATGCAGTTCGAACATGCGGCGGACCTGCTGCGCGCCCTGTGGCGTGTTGTCAATCATCGCCTCGGGATGCCAGTCCTCGAACATCGCGTGCACGGTCAACTGCTGCTCGGCCTGCTCACGCTGCTGTTCGGCCAGTTCCTGCTGCTGCTCAAGCTGGGCCTGTTCAATCTGTATCTTCTGCGCGACGGCCTTTTTCTGGCCGGCCGGATCGCCGCCACGCTCGACACGCAGCTTCGTTTCCTCGAAGTTTGCACGGATCGCATCGAGCGCGATTTTCGGCCACGCACCCAGCGGCATCTCACGCGGCTCGCCCTGAAAACGGTAGCGATAGCGGAAGTGAACGCTGATGCCTTTCGTGCCTGCATAGACCTTGCCGGACAGGCCGGTGCCATCGTTCAGGATGCGGCCATGATCGGCTGCGTTGAGCTTCAGGAGCATCCCTTCGCGAATGGTTTGCGAACGATTTTCCCCCACGATATTCCCCACAAAACAGATGTCACGGTCGGATTCTAGCCAGCGCCGAATCCAACATGTAAACATCTAACCTGTTGAACTTAAACAGAACAGATGTTTGTGGGTGTGTTTGCGTTGCGGGAAAAACTTTTCCACAGCTTTTGTTGACAGCCCTGTTGATAACGCAGGAGATCCCACCTAAGTGCTTGCCCGCGCAGCACATTCATCTCCAGATGCGTTTAGCGCCGCCCCACATCAATAAACACTCGCCTCCCCGGCGGGCCGATTCTTGAACCGCTTATGCACCCAATAATATTGATCAGGAATCCGCCTCACCTGCGTCTCGAGAAACTCGGTGATACGCCGCGCGTCGACGGCCACGTCATCGGACGGAAAATCGCTTAGCGCTTCGAAGATGCTCAGCTTGTACCCGCGATAATCCGGCAGCACTTCCGTCACGAACGGCACCACGCGCGCATTCGCCGCGCGCGCCATCCGCGAGACGGAGGTCAGTGTGCAGGCCGGCACGCCGAAGAACGGCACGAACACCGAATCCCGCAAGCCAAAGTCCATGTCCGCGGCCAGCATCACCGGCTTGCCGTCGCGCAGCGCGCGCAACGCCCGCCGCACGCTATCGCTGCGCGGAATCATCTCCGTGCCGAAGCGGCCGCGCTGACGCTTGGCCATCGCATCGAGCAGGAGATTCGACATCGGCGTATAGAGCGAGGCGACCGGATGCCGCGTCGAATACATCATGCAGCCCGCCTCGATGCCGACGAAATGGAAGCCGACGAAAATCGTCGGCTGACCCGCCATGTCGGACAGATCGATCGCGCTCTCCACTTCGACGAGGCGCGCCAGCGCCTGCGCATTGCCGAACCATTGCGGCCCGCGCTCGACATAACTGCGGATCACGTGACAGAAGTGCGCGCGCGCCAGACGTTCGCGCGCCTCGTCGCTCATGTCCGGGAAACACAGTTTCAGATTGGTATGCACGACACGCCGGCGCGTGCTGGGAATCCGGTACAGCAAGGCACCGATACCGGTGCCAATCCGCGCGACAACGCTGTACGGCAGAAAGGCAAACGCGCGCAGCAGACCTGTCATCAGACAGATCAGTATTCGACTTTTCACAAGACGGGACCCGGTGGATGCTGGATGGCAAACACGCCGGCCGCGGCAAACTCGACATTGCCAGCAGACGAAGTGACATGCGCGCGCGTCATACCGGGTCTCGCGCGGCGCGGGTTTCGAGAATGAACGTCTCGCTCGCGGCGAAACGCAGTGGTGCTGGAGGCCGACACCGTTTAGGGATCAGGCGTCCTTTAGGACCCTTGATAAATGCACCGCAGGCGTGATTAAAACACACTGCGCATGCCGGGCACACAATCCGCCGGGTGGACCACCCGACAAGCGGCACGAAAACCGCGCCGGGCGGCGCTTTTCTGCTCTTTCAAAAACTTGCTTGTGCGTGCGGGCCGCGAGATTCACACGGCCCGTATACCTCCGTTGCCTTCCAAGGGGATCCCCTTGGAGAACATCACGGCTTGTTCGATTCGAACAGATCCATGATCTGCTTCTTCTCGTTCGACGAGACGCTCGGCGGCGGCACCGCCGGCGGCGTCATGCCCGCCGGGCCCACACCGCCGACCGCGTCGCTCACGCCGGCGGTCGGATTCGCCGAGTCCAGACCGATGCTGGCCACGAAGCCATTGCCCGGCGTCATGTCGGTATAGAACAGCTCGCCGTCGACCGAAGTTACGCCGTCCGGTTGGGGCGGTTCGCCTTGCGGCACCCCGCGCAACGCGCGCTGCATGTATTCCACCCAGATCGGCAACGCCAGTTGCGCGCCGAATTCGCGGCTGCCGAGGCTCTTCGGCTGGTCATAACCCATCCACGCCACCGCCACGAGCGACTGCTGATAGCCTGCGAACCAGCCGTCCTTCGCGTCGTTGGTCGTCCCCGTCTTGCCCTGCAAGTCCGAACGATGCAGCGCATTGGTGCCCGCGCCCGTGCCGGCCGTGGCCACCGAATGCAGCAGACTGTTCATGATGTACGCGTTACGCGGTTCGAGCGTGCGCGGCGCATCGCGTCCGGCCGTCAGCGGCTGCGCCTTGGAGAGTGGTTCGCCACGCGCATCGGTCACTTCGTTGATCAGATACGGATTGATCCGGAAGCCGCCGTTCGCGAACACCGAATACGCACCCGCCGACTGCAACGGCGTGACGAGGCCCGCACCGAGCGCCATCGGCAGATACGGCGGGGTCTTGTCGGCGTCGAAACCGAAACGCTGCGTCACGAAGTCTTGCGCGTACTTGGTGCCGATGAACGACAGAATGCGGATCGACACCAGGTTCTTCGACTTCTGCAATGCGAGGCGCAGCGGCATCGGACCGTCCGGCTGGTCGTCGTCCTTCGGCTCCCACGCGTCGCCGCCCGGCGTGCTCGACGGGAAATACAACGGCGCGTCGTTGATGATCGTGGCCGGTCCGAGACCCTTGTCGAGCGCGGCCGAATAGATGAACGGCTTGAAGCTCGAACCCGGCTGACGCCACGCCTGCGTGACGTGGTTGAACTTGTTCTTGTTGAAGTCGAAGCCGCCCACCAGCGCGCGGATCGCGCCGTCCTGCGGCGTGAGCGACACCAGCGCGCCTTCCACCTGCGGCAATTGCGTGATCTGCCAGTTGCCCTTGTCGTCCGCGAGAACACGCACGATCGAGCCGACCTTGATTCTGGTGGCGGCCGTGGCGCGCGCGCTCAATGCGGCGGCGGCAAAGCGCAGGCCGTCGCCGCTGATCGTCACCTGCGTGCCGTCCACCAGTTGCGCCTTGACCTGCTTCGGATTCGCGTCCGTCACCACGGCGGCGATGATCTCGCCGTTGTCGGGGTGATCGGTGAGCGCGTCGTCGATGGTCTGATCGCGGTCGTCGCCCGGCGCGGGCAGTTGCACGAAACCTTCCGGCCCGCGATAGCCATGGCGCCGCTCGTAATCCATCACGCCCTTGCGCACCGCGCGATAAGCGGCGTCCTGGTCGGCGGAGTCGATCGTGGTGGTGACGTTCAGGCCGCGCGTATAGGTTTCGTCCTTGTACTGCGCGTACATCATCTGCCGGACCATTTCGGCGATGTACTCGGCATGCACGCTATATTCGTTGCCCGGATTCTTGGTGTGAATCTCTTCCTTCACGGCCTGGTCGTACTGATCCTGGCTGATGTATCTGAGCTCGAGCATGCGCCGCAGAATGTACTCCTGACGGATCTTCGCGCGCTTCGGATTGACCACTGGGTTATACGCGGACGGCGCCTTCGGCAAGCCGGCCAGCATTGCCGATTCCGCCAACGTGATGTCTTTCAGATCCTTGCCAAAGTACACGCGCGCGGCCGCAGCGAAACCATAGGCGCGTTCGCCCAGATAAATCTGGTTCATGTACAGCTCGAGAATCTGATCCTTGGTCAGCGCGCGCTCGATCTTGTACGCGAGCAGCATTTCGTAGATCTTGCGCGTGTAGGTCTTCTCGCTCGAAAGGAAGAAGTTGCGCGCCACCTGCATGGTGATCGTGCTCGCGCCCTGCGACGCGCCGCCGTGCGAAAGGTCGGAGACACCCGCCCGCAGAATGCCGATGAAGTCGACCCCGCCGTGCTCGTAGAAGCGATAGTCTTCGATCGCGAGCACCGCTTTCTTCATCTGATCGGGAATGTCCTGGAAGCGCACGAGACTGCGCCGCTCCTCGCCGAACTCGCCGATCAGCACATGGTCGGCGGTATAGACCCGCAGCGGCACCTTCGGACGATAGTCGGTCAGCGCGTCGAGCGACGGCAGTTGCGGGCCCATCACCACCAGCGCATAGCCGACGATCAGCGCGCCCACCACCGCGATGGTCGCGAGCAGGCTGGCGAACCAGATGGCAAGGGTCGCGCCGATGGAACGGCGGCCAGCCTCGGCGTCGCGCGAAGCTGCATTGCGTCCTGGCGTGCGTTGGTAGGAATCCCGGTCTTCACCAGACGGAGAATTGGATGAATGCGGTCGTTTGATGATTGGCATGACTGGAATAGTGGGCGCATAGCTGAACGCCTTTCTGCGCGCGCTCCTGGCGCGCACATGGATCGTGATCGAGCATCGTAGCCTGAGGCGCAAACACCGTACGGCCTTTGCCCCCGGCCGGCCGCACGGCGCGCCCGGATCGAGTCCGGCGCAAACGTAACAGCGCATTTTAAAAGAAATCAAGCGCGGTCCAAGTTAGTTTTTTTGTAAGAATTCCCTTCGCGCGAAAGGAGTCTGTAGTTTCGGGCGGTCTTACGAGCGCTTTCACGCGCGGCTGGAGTTATTCACAGAAAATGTTGAAAGGCCTGTGGACAAGCCGCCCGCAAACGCTACAACTCCTTGATGTCACGGGATTTTCATGTCGCGCCCGTTCCGCATCGGGGCAACTCGTCATATGATGGTCTCGGCGCGCGCCAACACCTGCTCGCGCCACGGCGTCCGCCAAATGCACGCTTTGAACCGCCCATGCCAACAAGTATGCGAGCCGACTATGAACAAGCCCAGCGAACGCATCGTCGTATTCGTCACGACCGCGCAGAAACGCGCTATCACTTCCACCGCCGAGAATCTGGGGATTAGCGTCAGCGAGCTGATGCGGCGCGCGGTGTTGAGCTTCGGCGCAACCAGCGAGCAGGTGAAAGCGGCGAGCATCGTCGACCGGTTGCGCGCGCCCCGCGCGCCGGACGCGCTCGACGCCGCGCTGCAACGAGTCGCGCGCGGCACGCGGCATGCGCGCGCCGCATTGCCGCCGGCTTTGCAAACACACGGCGACAGCGCGACCGGCGCGTCCACGAATAACGCGGCGGGATCCACTGCACCGGCCCCGGCTGCGAGCGGGTTGCCGAGTGCGCCAGCAGGGCAAGCAGAGGCTGAATCCGCGCCGTTATTGCCGGCAGGTCTGGCCGCCGCCCTCGCCGCCGGCATCGACGAGGAAGCCGCGGCAACGGCCGAAGCCGTCGCGCGCATGGCGGCGGCCGAAGCAGCCGCGGCGGAAGGATCCGCGCCCCAGCAGACCGATACGGAAGCGCAATTGCGCAGCGTGCTCAAGCGCCCGCGCATCGACACGCCGCGCGACGACGACGATCCGCTCGGCGATCCGAGCACGAAAGGCGGCCGTTTCGCGTAATGAGCATGGGCGACGCATGTCGCACGACGCGTAACGCCGCGTTGCATATCGTTACATCGCGTCATTCAAAATGCGCGAGCTTTCGGCGATGCAAGCCTGGCATTCACCGAGCGATTCGCAGCGGCTCGTTACGCATTGAAAATACGCGTGGCGTACGCGTCTTTTGTGTCGTTGAATGCACGGCTGCTGGACGTGTTCAGCCATGCTCACGTACGGCGACAACGGACGCAAACAAAGCACACGCGCACCGCATCCATTCACGCCAGCGACACTTGCCGCGCGCAAAGTTGGCCAATTTGTCATCGCGCCCTTTAAGTCGGTTTTAAGAGAGCGCGTGGTGTAATATCCGCGAGCGGCTGAATGACAGGTCGCGCGATTTAACCTTTGAGCTGTTTGTCACTCGATATTCGAATCGAACAATTTACGTCGCCGCTATTGCAATCGGCGCGCGCGCCCCGAACTCCGGTCCGAACGTTGCGCAGCTTCGCGCGCAGCGGCGTAAAGTAGCAGTTGAATGCGGTTAAGCGCGCGGGATTATTCAGCGCCGTTTACATTCTTTGGAGGTTTTCATGTCGCTTTTTGACAGCATTTCGCGCACGCTTAAAGGTCTCCTGAACGACGCAGCCGATTCCGTGCAGGATCCGTCGCGCGACTCGCGCCAGATCGTGCGCGAACTCGACGAGAGCATCGCCAAAGCCGAGAACTCGCTGATCGAGATCCAGGCACAAGTGGCCACGCAGCAAAGCAAGCGCGATGTTGCCGCGGACAAGGCGAAGAAATACGAAGACGGCGCGAAACGCGCGCTGCAATCCGGTGACGAAGCGCTAGCGCGTGAAGCCCTCGGCGCGCAAGCCACGGCCGAAGCCGAGCGCGATGCGCTCGCGAAGGAACTGACTACGCTGGAGCCGTCGGTGGCGCAGCTCAAGAGTCAGATCGAAGACATGCGCACGCGTCGCAACGACCTGAACGCACGCTCGAACATTCTGCAAGCCAAGCAGCAGATCGCTCAGGCGAAAGATGTGGCAGCCACGGCATTGGGCGGCATCGGCGGCAAGAATCTGTCCGAAGATTTCCAGAAGCTCGAAGACAAGGTCGCGTTGTCGAATGCCCGTTCGGACGCACGCCTGAATTCGGCTGACGTGAAGAGCGGCAAGGCGCTCGAAGACAAGCTCGCGGATCTGAACCGCGGCCCGTCCGTCGAAGATCGTCTCGAAGCATTGAAGAAGCAGATCAACACGCCGGCCCAGTAATTGCGTCAGCAGCAGTACATACCGGCGGCCTTCGTGTGAGCCGCCGGAATCGACTGAAGGAGACGGGCGCAACGCGCCCGGTCCGTAAATGAAAAAAATTCTCGCAACCGCGTTTGCCTCACTGCTGTTCGTGTCGGCCGCGGCGTTCGCTGTGCCCACCGTTCAGCAGATCGAATCGGCCATGTCGCAAGGCAACTGGCAACAGGCCGACGCCGGTCTGAGCGAAGTGCTGCAGGCGCATCCGAACAATGCGCGCGCCCACTATCTGTACGCCCAGGTGCTCGATCGCGAAGGCCGTTCCGCCGACGCGCTCGCCCAGGTGCAGCAGGCCAAGACACTCGACCCGCAAATCCGCTTCACGGACCCGACCCGCTTCGCGCAAACCGAAGCGCGTATTCGCAAGGACGCGGAACGCGCAGGCGCCGCGGGCGGCAACACGACCAGCCGCGCGCCCAACCCGTTCGCGCAGCAGCAGACGGCGCCGTCCGTGCAACAACAGTCGGCCGTGGCGCCGCAAGCGCCGCAACGGCATGGTCCGGGTATGGGCATGTGGATCGGCATCCTTGTCCTCGTCGGCGTGATCGCGCTGGTGCTGCGCTGGACCTTGCGCCGCGCCCGCACGCAAGGCGATACGCGCGCCGACGACGAGCGTCGCGTGCAGCTCAAGCGCGCCACGGAGATGCTCAACACCGTGCGTTCGCTCAAGCTCGATGTGAAGCTCTCCACCGTGCAAGGTCATGAGGCGCTGGAGAAGGAAGTCGAGGCCACCGAAGACCAGTTGCGCGGCCTCGTCGAAACACTGTCGGGCAGCAAGAATCCGCTGCCGCCGTATCAGCTCGACGAGCTCGAGCAACGACTCGGCAGCATGCGCGCGCGCCTCGAGGGCCGGCCCGATCCGTATGCCGCACCGGCCGCCAGCGCGCAGCAACAGTCGCCGTATGCGCAGGAAGCCGAACGTTTCGGCAATCCGCCGCAAGCGCCCTATCCGCAGCAAGGACCGTATCAGCAACAGCCGCCGGTTATCGTGCAGCAAGGCGGCGGCGGTTTCGGCGGTGGCATGGGCGGCCTGCTGACCGGCGTGCTGCTCGGCGAAGCGCTGAACTCCGGACGTGAGCGTGTGGTGGAGCGCGACGTGGTCGTCGACGACGAAGCGCGCCGTCGTGGCAACGACGGCGGCAATGGCGGCGGCCTCGACTTCGGACAGGGCTCGAACGACTGGAGCGACAACAGCGGCGGCGTCGACATGGGCAGCAACGACGACTCCGGCGGCTGGAACGACAACACCTGAGCTTCGGCGCTGCTGAAAATCCGATTAGTCAGGCAAGCATGCGTCAATGAAAACAGGCTCCTTTTGGAGCCTGTTTTGTTATGGCGATTCGTCTTTTTGAGGCTTCACGCCTGCATCGGCACCGGCACCTTTTCCGGCTCATGCTGCGCCAGCAACACCGAACCCGCGAACAGCCTGACAATGAAGCGCTCCGCATAGGCGATCAGCGCATCGCGGCGCGCGTCGTCCGCGTCGATATAGTCAGCCGACAGATGAAAGAGTTGCAGCACGATCTGTGTGCAGATTTCATCGACAGTTTCACGCGTGAGCGTCGGCATCAGTTCCAGTTGAACGACGTCGTCGGCCATTTCCGCCGAGACCTCGTGCAGGTTCGCGCGCACCGCCTCGCGCAATGCCGGCGATGTACCATGATATTCGGCCAGCGCGCTCAGAAACGCCTCGCGGTTTTCCAGCGCGAACGCAAAGAACGCGACGCAGGCGCGACGCGGCACGCTATGCGGCTCGTCATGCGCGGCGAGCCAGCGCTCACGCCGCAGCATCGGCCGCAAACGGCGGCTCACCGATTCGACGGCTTCGCGCGCCAGTTCGTCGAGCGTGTCGAAATGACGATAGAACGTATTGGGATTGAGCCCCGCCTCGCGCGCCAGTTCGCGCAAACCCAGGCTCGTAAAACTGCGGCCGCCCGCCGTCAGGCGCAATGCGGCTTCGATCAGTTTGCGCTTGCCGGCCGGCAATTCCTGGCCTGCGGCAATGCCATGCTCCGCGGCGGCTGCCGCGTCGGATACGGATGTCATGTGTTTTCAATCGATGCGCGCTACGCGCGTTTAATAGCAGTACTCTAAACGATCTTGACGCCGAGTGCACAGTTGTCTACCCTGCGCGTTATGTTGCCGTAGACACATGTCGACGCTTGACTTCACCCCATGCCGGAGACCGCCGTGACGCCTGCTTCATCCGCCCCATCTGCCGCGCCACGCATCGCGATTGTCGGAAGCGGCTTTGCCGGCATCGGCATGGCAATTCGCCTGCAGCGAATGGGCATCACGTCGTTCACGATTTACGAGGCGGCCAGCGATATCGGCGGCACGTGGCGCGACAACACGTATCCCGGCGCGGCCTGCGACGTGCCCTCGCATCTCTATTCGTTTTCGTTCGAGCCGAATCCCGCGTGGTCGCGCGCGTTCGGCGGCCAGGCGGAAATCTTCGCCTATCTGAAGCATTGCGCCCGCAAGTATGGCGTCGAGCGTTACGTGCGTTGCAACGCGCGCGTGGCCGCGGCGCGTTTCGACGAAGCGCGCCAGGTGTGGCATGTCGAACTCGATCTGAACGGCGTGCGCGAAAGCATCGAGGCCGATGTGGTGATCGCCGCGAGCGGCCCGCTGTCCCGCCCGGCCATGCCGAAGATCGCCGGACTCGAGGGCTTCAAAGGCAAGCTGTTTCATTCGGCGCGCTGGGATCATGCGTATCCGCTCGAAGGCAAACGCGTCGCGGTGATCGGCACCGGCGCGAGCGCGATCCAGTTCGTGCCGCAAATCCAGCCGCGCGTCGCGCACCTCGATCTGTTCCAGCGCACCGCGCCATGGATCATGCCCAAGCCCGACAAGCCGATCGACACGCGCGCCCGATGGCTGTTCCACCATCTGCCGTTCACGCAGCGCTTCGTGCGCAGCGCGATCTACTGGCAACTCGAATCGCGCGCCATCGCGTTCGTGGTCAATCCGAAACTGATGAAGGTGCCGATGAAGTTCGGCCTGAGCTACCTCGAACGACGCGTCAAGGACCCTGTCCTGCGCGCCAAGCTCACGCCGAACTACTGGTTCGGCTGCAAGCGCGTGCTGCTGTCGAGCGACTACTATCCCGCGCTCAGCCAGCCGAACGTCGACGTGGTGACGAGCGGCATCCGCGAGATCGTCGCCGACGGCATCGTGACCGAAGACGGCGTGCATCGCCGCGCCGACGCGATCATTTGCGGTACGGGCTTCCAGGTCAACGACGTCGGCGCACCGTTCGACGTAACCGGCGTCGACGGCGCGGATCTCAGCGCCCTGTGGCTGCGCGACGGGCCGGAAGCCTACCTCGGCGTCAGCGTGGCGAACTTTCCAAACTTCTTCATGATCGTCGGCCCGAATACCGGGCTCGGCCACAACTCGCTGCTCTACATGATCGAGTCGCAAGTGCAGTACATCGCCGATTGCCTGCGCGTACTGCGTCGCCGCAACGCACGCACGATGAATCTGCGATCCGACGTGCAGCGCGATTTCAACGCGCGTTTGCAGAAGGACATGCAGCACTCCGTGTGGGCGAGCGGATGTCGCAGCTGGTATCAGACCCGAAACGGCAAGGTCACCGCGTTGTGGCCCGGCTTCACCTTCAGCTTTCGCAAACGGACGCGGCGTGTGCGTCCACACGACTATCGCTTCGCGCCCTGACGCCGTGCGCGGCGCGTGATGGACTGGGAGAGCGAGACGCCGCCGATGCAATCCGATTCGAAGCCAGGTGAATTACAAAATCGAACTACAAGGGAGACAACAAAACATGGCAAGCATCGACTCCAGCACGCCCGCCTCGACATCCCCGCTGCCGCCGCGCTCGCTCGCCGCGCGCCTCGGCATCACCAGCGTGCCGCGCGACGAATTGCGGCGGCGCTATACGCAAAGCGGCTCCAGATTCGTGAAGATCATGGGCGCCGACGTGCATTACGTCGATGAAGGCAGCGGCGACATCATCGTGATGATTCACGGCTTCGCGTCTTCGTTGCACACGTGGAATCGCGTCGCCGATGAACTCAAGCGCGAGCATCGCGTGATCCGCCTCGATCTGCCGCCGTTCGGCGTGACAGGACCGCTGCGCTCCAGCGACGGCGAAATCGAAACGATGAATCTGCCGACCTATCGGCGTTTCATCGACACGTTCCTGCAGGCACTCGGCGTCTCGCGCGCGACCTTCATGGGCAACTCGCTCGGCGGGCTGATTTCGTGGGACTATGCGGTGCGTCATCGCGAAGCCGTCGAACGGCTCGTGCTGATCGACTCGGCCGGCTTCCCGATGAAACTGCCGATTTACATCGGCCTGTTCAACAGCGCGCTGGTGCGTATCAGTTCGCCGTGGTGGCTGCCTGAGGTCATCGTCAAAAGCGCGGTGCGCAACGTCTATGGCGATCCGCGCAAGATCGATGCGGTGACGCTGCGACGTTACGTCGAGTTCTTCCACGGTGAAGACACGCGTACCGCGATCGGCAAGATGGTGCCGACGCTCGACTTCAAGGAAGTCGACACCGACGTGCTGAAGACACTCGATGTGCCGGCGCTCGTGCTATGGGGTGCGAAGGATCGCTGGATTCCGACTGCGCACGCGGCCGAATTCGCAAGCCGCATTCCGGGTGCGAAGTCGGTCATGTATCCGGGGCTCGGCCATATTCCGATGGAAGAAGCGCCCGAGCGCGTGATGGCCGATTTGCGCGCGTTTCTCGGCACGCGCGGCGCGCCGGACTGACCTGGCTGCCTCTTTCCCGCTGATTCATTCAATGGATGCTTCGCGTGTGCATGTCGCGCGTGGATCTCGCACGCCCTTCCCTCCCGCCGCGTCGACGCGCTCAACCGCCGCCCAGCAGGCGCAATAGTCCCCAGAGAAACTTGCAGAGCATGACGATCAGCTCCCACAGGTGATAGAGCTGTTGCCAGCCCGAAACGCGCGCGAAGGTGTCGATCATGGGTTGCCGGTAAGAGACGGAAAGGTCTGCGGATAAGGCTGTGGTTCACAGTTCGACCGCACATCATAACGACTGCGGGATACCCCGTATCAAGTCGCTTGAAAGTCCGCCGTAAACGCGTCGAGGAGACGCTGAATCCGCGCTGGGTGACTGCGCCAACTGAATGCGCCGAGCGCGCCATCAGCAAACAAGTTGCATGGGACCAGAGTAAGCGCTAAAGCGCCAACTCTGGTCGACCGCTTTGCATGGGACCAGAGTAAGCGCTAAAGCGCCAACTCTGGTCGACAAAGGAGACACCATGACGCGTTTCAGCTTTCGCCGGGCGGCCCGTTCGCATACGGTCGTCGGCGATATTGCCGCGCAAGCCGGCAAACTGGGCATAGAGATCTGCGACGTATCGGGCCACGTCGAGGAAGTCGCCGCACGCGTGCAACGCCAGGCGCAAGTATGCCGCGCGCTGCGCGAATCGGCTGCGCAGACGCTCGCGGGCAATCATCGCATTGCCGCTGCCGCGCAGAAAATGAGTCACGTATCCGCTGAAGCCGCGACCGGCGTGCAGGAATCGCAACAGACACTCGAAGCGTCGCTGGCCGACATCCACGGACTCGTGGAAGGCGTGACGGTCATCGAAAATCAGATCGGCGCGCTGCGCAGCGCGTTGGCGCACGTGAGCCGCGTCTCCGAGGAGATTTCGCTGATCGCCCGTCAGACCCATCTGCTGGCACTGAATGCCGCGATCGAAGCCGCGCGCGCTGGCGACTCCGGCAAGAGTTTCGCGGTCGTCGCGGCCGAGGTGAAGAACCTCTCGGCGAAGACCGCGCAAGCCACCGGGCAGATCGAGACGACGCTGGCAAAACTCACCCAACAGACCGAGCAGTTGATCAGCGAGGGTTCCGTGAACACCGCGCGGGCGCACCGGGTGCGCGAAGGCACGCGCAAGATCGGCGACGTCGTGCATGCAACTGGCGATGCGATCGCGCATCTGAACGACGAGGCGGGACAGATCGCCGTGCTGACCGGCGAGATCGAATCGCAGTGCGGCGGACTCGAGGCACAGGTGCTGGAAATGGCGAGCGGCGTCGAGGACTCGAGCGAAAACTTTGTGCAGGCGAAGGACCGTTTGGGGAATCTGCTCGGTGTGTCCGAAACACTGATCGAACTGACCGCCGCTACGGGTGTGGAAACGGCGGACACGCGTTTTATCGAGGCCGTGCAGCGGGCGGCGGCCGCGGTGAGCAAGGCATTCGAAACGGCAGTGGCACGTGGTGAAGTGTCGATTGAGGATCTGTTCGATCAGCATTACGTGCCGGTGGCTGGGAGTCAGCCTCCGCAGTTTTTGACGCGGTTTACTGCATTGACCGACCGGGTGTTGCCCGCTATTCAGGAGCCTTTGCTTGATCTCGATCCACGAGTCGCGTTTTGTGCGGCGGTCGATTTGCGGGGTTATTTGCCGACGCATAATCTGAAGTTCTCTTTGCCGCAGCGTGCTGATGACGTGATCTGGAATACGGCGAATTGCCGGAACCGACGGATGTTCGATGATCGGACCGGCATTGCTGCGGCTTCACATACCAAGCGGTTTTTGTTGCAGACGTATCGGCGGGATATGGGGGGTGGGGAGTTTGTGTTGATGAAGGATGCGTCGGCGCCGGTTTTTGTTAGCGGGCGGCATTGGGGTGGGGTTCGGGTTGGGTATAAGGTTTGAGTTGTTTCTTGCGCATTGCGCTCCACCTGGGTACGACGGGCCGTGACCGCACCCATTCCAGCCATCCGCGCCGCTCGAAAGCCGCCCTTCGGGGCGGTCAGCGTTGCACCTTGCAGACGTTATGTTTTAACCACGCCAGGATGTTCTGATCTGTGACTGCTTTGGGATGCGTATCATTGAACGTCAGATACCCGTGGAATCCGCCATTTGTGTCGACGATAACAGGCGGATCAGATGCTATGTCATTGCAAGGGCTTTCAGAAGATATGTCTGACCCGTTCTGGCCTATGTCATTGAAGATGCTCTGCGGCGAAATGTCTGAACCGTATTGGCCGATATCGTTGTGGACTGAGTCGGGTGCCACATCTGAGCAGTTCAGACAGCCCAAATAAACGTCATGGCCTGCGCTTCCGAACAACATGAGTTTGACCTGTGCCTGCGCTATGCCGGAAGCTGTTGCCAGCATGAAGAACAGTAATATTTTTTTAACATTCATTTCTGCCTCCTTCTTGGTTATTGATTACGCCCATCGGCCGAGTTTGATCCTGAGCGCACGATCGCCAAGCCAACAAAGGGACATTTGCGGGGCACGCTGTGACCAAGTCGATGTGACAACGTTGACCATCAGCGCGTTCGTTCTTTCAGATAACTGGCATCACCATGCGGCCGCCCCTGCTGGGCGAAGTTGCCTGCACGTACTTATGCACAGATCACCCATTTACCCCCTAAGGGCTATTGGCGCTTGCCGGTGCGTATCTCTTCGGAGATGCGATCCATCTCCGCGATCGACCGCTCA
>NZ_JAQQEG010000058.1:0-45506 GCF_046027395.1 Paraburkholderia dipogonis
CATCATCCCAGCACCACGAACCACGAACCACGAACCACGAACCACGAACCACGAACCACGAACCACGAACCACGAACCCATCTCACTCCTCATCACCCTCATCCGAAACCGGCGCCACACTTCGCGCCCGCACGCGCCGTCGAATCTCCGAATCCAGGATGAGACGTCCACGCAGCTTCCCCTTCATTCGCTTCACGTAGCGCGGCGCCTCGGTCATATGAATCACCATCAACTCCCGCACCTTTTCCACATCACGCTCACGCGCTGCCTTCGTAATCGCTTTGTGAATCTTGACGTTGGCCTGACCGAACCGCTCATGCTCAGCTTGCGGCGTATCGTTACGAAACTCGATGAGTTGCCGGATCATTTCATTGATCAACTCACAACTAAAACGCAGGAACGGATTCGGATTCGCCGCCGCGAGGATGTCGTGAAAATTCACGTCTTCCTGACGTTGCCGCACGATGTCCTGCCCGCCATGTGGCGAAGCCGGTCGATCGCAGCATGCAATGCTCGCGTCGAGCGCCTCGAAGTCCTGCTCCGTCAGATGCGGCACGGCCCCTGCCGCGAGTTCGGGCTCCAGCAGTTTGCGCACGGTGTAGATGTCATCGATCGATACATCCTTGAAGAACAGATAGTTCTGCAGAAGTTGCAACGTGCGATCGAGCGGCACCTCCACTACCATGCCGCCACCGCTCGGGCCGGTGGTCACTTTGATAAGACCTTGCACCTCGAGCGATTTCAACGCCTCGCGGATCGTGCTTTTACTCACCGAAAAGAGCTGCTGCAACTCCACCTCGCGCGGCAGGCGGTCGCCTGGCTTCAGGTCTTTCTCGGTGATGAGCCGCTTGATTTCCTCCGCGACCAGATCGCCGCGTTTTTGCTGCTTGATCTCAATCGCGGCGCCAGCCTTGGCGCGGTCCATGGCCATATTCGATGCTCCCAGTTTGTCCTGCACGACCTTCGATCGATTCGCCGGCGTCGTCGCAGCCCTGAAGGCCGTCTCGATGCCGCCAGGAATTTTGCCTTATTGACACCCGAATTTATTGTACCTACGATCAAGTCCAACCTATTTATCATGATAAATAGAACAAAGCCGATGTGGTGGAAAACTTCACGGCGGCCAGCAAGCTCAAGCAGTCGTTCGCGCAATGCATGCAGTTTCGTAGTCGGTCAGTGCGTGTCTCTTTCCTAAGGAGCGTCATTTTGAATCGCCGAAATATGTTGAAGCTGGCCGCGTTGTCGGCCGTTCCAGGGACGTTGGGCTCGCTGGTCGCGCGAAGCGCGTTCGCGCAGGCTGGCACCTTGCAGTTCGCCTGTCCGGTGCCGATGTCGGGTCCATTCGCGGCGAACGGCAAATACGCTGACCTCGGCATGAAGCTCGCCATCGAGCAGTACGGCAAGGTGCTGGGCCAACCGCTCGCATATACGGTGCTCGATACGGAAGGCAAGCCCGCAACCGCTGTGCGCCGTGTGCAGGAAATCGCGCAGCAGAAGAATGCGCGCTTCTTTGCCGGCGGTATTCTGTCCTCCGAAGCATTGGCAATGGGCAAGGAAGTCCAGAAAGCAGGCGGCGTTTTCATCACCACGGCAGGCGCGGACGAAATCACCGGCAAGGACTGCAACGACGCCACGTTCCGCTGGTCGGTGCCGACCTACGGCGCGATCGAGCAGACGGTGCGCCCGCTGATCCAGATGATGCCCAAGGCAAAACGCTGGTACACCATTACGCCGCAATACGTGTTCGGCGACGGCTTGCTCTCGGCCGCCAAGGCGATCTTCAAAGAGAAGGGCATTGAACACGTGGGCAACAGCTACCACTCGCTCAATGAGAAGGAGTTCAGCGGCTATTTGACGAACGCAGTCGCAGCAAAGCCTGACGTGCTGCTGATTCTGAATTTTGGCTCACAGTCGTCCGATACGTTGCGCCAGGCCGTGAGCTTCGGCATGAAGAACAATTGCACGATTTTGATGGCCTGGGCGTCAGGACTCGAGCAATTCGAATCGCTCGGCGCAGACTTGTGTGAAGGTGTCTATTTCGGCGCACAGTATTGGCACGACATCGATTCGCCGCTCAACCGCGATCTCGTCAAACGTTCGAACGCCGCATTCAAGGCGAACCCCAACTACAGCCTGGCAGGCTCGTATATTTGCACAAAGATCCTGCTCGACGGTATCGTGAAAGCAGGCAACGTCGATCCGAAAAAAGTGGTCGCCGCACTTGAAGGCATGAAATACGATGGTTTGACCGGCCCGGAGGAAGTCCGAAAAGGCGACCATCAGGTGCTGAAGAACTATTATCTGTTGAAGGGCAAGGCGAAGAACAAGATGAAAAACGCCGACGACTACGCGGATATCGTGAACTCAGGCCAATCGTTCCTGCCGCTCGACAAGACCGGCTGCAAGATGGCCTGACGCATCCGTGCCGCACGCGAGCGCGGCGCGGCGCGCATATCGCAACACCGCATCGCGATTCCCCTTCGCACCACCCTTTAGACGGACGCCATGAACGTTTATCTCCTGCAGATCGTCAACGGTATCGGAGTGGGGATGCTGTACTTCCTGCTTGCGGTCGGTTTGTCGATCGTGTTCGGCCTGCTGCGCTTCGTGAATTTCGCGCACGGCGCGTTCTATCTGCTCGGCGCGTACTTCTGCTATCAGGCGATGCAGTGGTCGATGAACTTCTGGACCGCGCTCGTGGTCGTGCCGATCGTCGTGGGCGCGCTCGCGTGGGTCGTCGAGAAACTGATTCTGCGGCACGTCTATGCGCAGCAGCATGAGTTTCATATTCTCGTGACCGTGGGTCTCGCGCTCGTCGTGCAGGAATGCGCGATCCTGATCTGGGGACCGCTCGGCGATAACGTAGCGGTGCCCGACGTGCTGAACGGCGTGGTGATCTGGGGCAGCTTCGTGTATCCGAAGTACCGTCTCTTCGTGATCGGCTTCACGGCGGTATTGGCCGCGCTTTTGTGGTGGGTGCTGGAAGGCACGCGACTCGGCAGCGCGGTGCGCGCGGGAAGCGAATCGACTGAGATGGTCTCGCTGCTCGGCATCAACGTGCTGCGCGTTTTCAGCCTCGTGTTCGCGCTCGGCGCTGCAACGGCCGCGTTGGCGGGCGTGCTCGCCGCGCCGATTCGCGGCGTCGATCCGTTCATGGGTATTGAAGCGCTCAGCGTCGCGTTTGTGGTGGTGGTGGTTGGCGGCATGGGTAATTTTCTTGGCGCGCTTGTCGGCGGATTGCTGGTGGGAATCGTGCAAAGCGTGATGAGTACCTTGTGGCCGGAAGGCGCGCGATTGATGATCTATGTGGCGATGGCCGCCGTTCTGTTGCTGCGACCGAACGGTTTGCTCGGGAGGGCGGCATGATCGATACCTCGAAACCTATCGTGCAGAGCGCTTCTTCCACAAAGATTCGTCCAAGCCTGAAGCATTCGTTGCATCGCTATCGCTTCCTGTTGCTCGCGTTGCTGGTCGTATGCGTGTTGCCGTTGACGTTACGTTCCGGATCGCTGGCCACTGAAGTGCTGGTGTTCGCACTCGCCGCACTCGGCTGCAACCTGCTGCTCGGCCACACAGGCTTGCTGTCGTTCGGGCAAGGCATTTTCTTCGGACTCGGGAGCTATTGCGCGGGACTGGTCCTCACCAAAACGGGGTTGCAGGTCCCCGTGGCCTTGCTTGCGTCGGCAGTGATCGGCGCGGCGGCCGCAGCACTGGTCGGTTGGTTTTCGATTCGCCAGCGCGGTACGTACTTCGTCATGCTAACGCTCGCATTCGGACAACTGTTCTACTTCCTCGCCTACACCACGCCCGATCTGACCGGCGGCGACAACGGCTTGCTCGATATTCCGCGCCCGGCGCTGGGACTGTTCGGCAAAACGATCGTGCCGTTGACTTCACCGTGGCAGTACTACGGTTTCGTCGCCGTGTTGTTCCTCCTGGTATTCTGGCTGTTGATGCGCGTATCGCACTCGGTATTCGGCCGTACGTTGCTCGCGATTCGCGACAACGAAGCGCGCGCCGCTGCGGTCGGCTACGACGTCAAACGCTTCAAGCTGATGGCGTTCGTGATCTCCGGCGCGGTCACGGGTCTGGCGGGCGCGCTGCACGCGCTGATGACCGGCATCGCGCCGCTCTCCAACATCGACTATCACACGAGCGAGATGATCCTCGTGATGACGGTGATTGGCGGCACAGGCAATCTGTTCGCCTCCGTACTGGGCGCGGCATTCTACGTGCTATTCGCCGACTGGCTTTCCACTTTGTGGCCGCGCTGGCTCTTGCTGCTCGGCATCGTGCTGATCGCCGTCAGCCTGTTCATGCAGCGCGGCCTGTGGGGATTGGGCGAACGCATCTGGCAATCGCTACGCCGCAAATCATCCGCCGACGCAGACAACAACGCCGACAAGGAGCCCGTATGAGCGAAGCCATTCTGCGAGCGAGCGGCGTTGTGAAGCGCTATGGCAAATTCACGGCGCTCTCCGACGTCACGTTGAACATTATGCCGCGCACGGTGCATTCCGTGATCGGGCCGAACGGCGCCGGCAAAACCACGCTCTTTCACGTGTTGACCGGCACGCTGCCGATCACGGAAGGCAAGATCGTTTTCGACGGCCACGACGTCACGCACGAGCCGGACCATAAACGCGTACGGCGCGGCGTCGCGCGTTCGTTTCAGGTGACGAGCCTGTTCGCCAATCTGAGCGTGCGGGAAAATCTGCGGCTCGCCGCGCAAGGTGTCGACGCAGTGCGCGCGTTGAATGCGTGGACGCCGCCGCACGGTGCGCTCACGCATGCGGACATCGTCGACAGTGTGCTTGAACGGCTCGCGTTGCAGCGGTTCAGCGAGCTATCGGCAGGCGCGCTTTCGCACGGTCAGCAGCGACGGCTTGAAGTCGGCATGGCGCTCGCCGCGCGTCCCAAGGCGATCTTTCTCGACGAGCCGACCTCGGGCATGGGTATCGACGACCTCGACGACATGAAGCAGCTGATTCGTGGTCTGCGCGACGATTACACGGTCGTGCTGATCGAACACAACATGGGCATCGTGATGGACATTTCCGACACGATCACCGTCATGCAGCAAGGGCGCGTGCTGGTGGAAGGGCGCCCCGACGACATTCGCGGCGACGAGCGCGTGCGCAGCGCTTATCTCGGCAACATGATCACCGGAGGCCGCGCATGATTCTCGACGTGCAGCAGATTCACGGCTTCTACGGCAAGAGCCACATCCTGCAAGGCGTGTCCCTGCAGATCAACGATGGTGAAACGGCCACGCTGCTGGGTCGCAACGGCGCAGGCAAATCGACCACGCTGAAAGCGATTGCCGGCGTCGTCACGCCTCAGCGCGGCACGGTCGCGTTCAGCGGCGCAAAAATCAGCGGCATGCCGCCGCACAAGATCGCGTCGCGGGGCGTCTGTTTCGTGCCCGAGCATCGCGGCATCTTTCGTCTGCTTACCGTCGAAGAAAACTTGCGGCTCGGTGCGCGCAAAGATTCGCCGTGGCAACTCGACGACATCTACCGCATTTTTCCGCGCTTAAAAGAACGGCGTACAAATGGTGGCGCGCAGCTCTCCGGTGGCGAACAGCAGATGCTTGCAATCGGCCGCGCGCTGATGAATCACCCGCGTTTGCTGATGCTCGACGAACCCGTCGAAGGCCTCGCGCCGGTGATCGTCGAAGAAATCGTCGCGCAACTCAAGCTGATCCGCGAGGCGGGCGTGGCGATTCTACTCGTCGAGCAGAACCTCGAAGTCTGCACGCAACTCGCGGATCGCCATTACATCATCGAACAAGGCGTGATCGTTTATTCGGGCGACAACGCGTCGTTTGTCGCGGACGACTCGATCAAGGACCGTTATCTCGGCGTCGGCGTGGTCTGACGCGCACTCAGTCTTCAATACGAGGAAGCATCGATGCAAGTTCATGAATCAACAACCGTCGCGACGTTCGCCGATTTGCGAGTCGACGGCGCGCGGCTCTGGGACAGTCTCATGCAACTCGCGCGGATCGGCGCCACCGAGAAAGGTGGTGTGTGCCGGCTCGCACTCACGGAGTTGGATCGTCAGGCGCGCGACCTCTTTATCGCGTGGGCGAAGGAGATCGGCTGCAGCGTGCGGATCGACGCAATCGGCAATATCTTCGCGCGCCGCGCGGGTTTGCGTGACGATTTACCGCCAGTGATGACCGGCAGCCACATCGACACTCAGCCTACCGGCGGCAAGTTCGACGGCAATTACGGCGTGCTCGCGGGACTCGAAGTGCTGCGCACGCTAACCGACGCAAACGTGCAGACGCTCGCGCCGCTGGAAGTCGCGGTGTGGACCAATGAAGAGGGCTCGCGTTTCGTGCCGGTGATGATGGGTTCCGGCGTGTTCGCCGGCGCATTCACCCTGGAGCATGCGCTCGAACAACATGATCGTGAAGGCATCACGGTACGCGACGCGCTGTCTCAGATCGGATATGCAGGCGAGAACGAAAAGCCGCACGCCGTGGGTGCCTATTTCGAAGCGCATATCGAACAAGGCCCCGTGCTGGAAGCACACGACAAAACAATCGGCGTGGTGCAAGGCGCGCTCGGCCAACGTTGGTACGACGTGACGGTGCACGGCATGGAAGCGCACGCCGGCCCGACGCCGATGGAACTGCGCCGCGACGCGCTGCTCGTCGCGGCTGATCTGATTCATGCCGTCAACCGCATTGCGCTGGATCACGCGCCTCACGGTCGCGGTACGGTCGGCTGGCTCGACGTGCATCCAAACTCACGCAACGTGATTCCAGGCCGCGTGACGCTCACCGTCGATCTGCGCGCCGCCGACGATGCCACGCTCACGGCAATGGATAGCGCGTTGCGCGCCGCATGCTCGCTAGCGGGCGAGAAAACCGGCATCAAGGTGGACGTCGAACAGGTAGTGTATTTCCCGCCGCAACCGTTCGCCGCGGAACTGGTCGGCGCCGTGAAGCAGGGCGCGGACACGCTCGGTTTTTCGTCGATGGACGTGATCAGCGGCGCCGGCCACGACGCCGTCTATCTCGCGAGAGTCGCGCCCGCAGCGATGATCTTCGTGCCGTGCAAAGACGGCATCAGCCACAACGAAATCGAAGACGCACGCGCGGATCATCTCGAAGCCGGTTGCAACGTGCTGTTGCAGGCCATGCTAAACGCCGCGCAGAAAGCGGGGAGCGCAGACGCATGAAGATCCTCATCGCGCGGATGAATCACGAGACCAACACGTTTTCGCCGGTGGCCACACCGTTGGCGGCGTTCGGCCGTAACGGTCCGACCTATGGCGAAGACGCGTTCAACGATAACAAAGGCATGCAGACGGCGATGGCCGCGTTCATCGACGCCGCCGAGCGGGAGCATGCCGACATCGTGACGCCCGTGTCGGCGTCGGCGAATCCGAGCGGGCCGGTCGAGGTCGCCGCTTACGATGCGATCTGCGAGGCGATCGTGTCGGCCGCCGCAGGTTGTGACGCCGTCATGCTCGATCTGCACGGCGCGATGGTCGCCGAGAATTCGAACGATGGCGAAGGTGACTTGCTCGAACGCGTGCGCGCGTCGCTGCCGGATGCGCCGATCGCCGTCGCACTCGATCTGCACGGCAACGTCACGCAGAAGATGATCGACAACGCCGACGTGATCGTCAGCTTCAAGACCTATCCGCACGTCGATATGTACGAGACCGGCGCGCACGCGGCGCGTCTGATGTTCGACCTGGTCCACGGCAAGGCGAAGCCCGTGATCGCATGGCGCCAGCCGCCGCTGCTCACGCATACGCTGCGCAGCGCGACTGCCGAAGGCGCGATGAAGCGCGCCGTGGACGCCGCGCGCGCGGCCGAGGCCGACGGCATGCTCGCGGTGTCGGTGCTGTCGGGCTTCTCGCTCGCTGATATCGAGGCGCCGTGCATCAGCGTCGTAGTAGTGGGCAATGGCGAACGAACTGAGGCCGAAGCGGTAGCAGAACGCATCGCGCGGCAGATCTGGAACGAGCGCGAAGATTTCGTGTATCGCAGCGCGCCGCTCGCTGAATCCGTCGCACAAGCCGCCGCGCTCGCGGTGGACGCCGACAAGCCCGTGCTGCTGCTCGATCACGGCGACAACTGCATGTCGGGCGGCACATGCGACACGATGGATCTGCTCGAAGAGGCCTTGAAGCAGAAGCTCGATGGCATCGTGAGCGGGCCGTTGTGCGATCCGCAGGCGGTCGCGGCGTTGATGTCGGCCGGCGTCGGCAGCACGGTGACGGTGACCATCGGCAACAAGGTCGCGAGCGATGCGCTCAAGCCGCGTCCGCCGCTTGCCGTGACCGGCGTGGTGCGCGCGCTGACCGACGGCGAGTACGTGATCAGCGGCCCGACGTACACCGGGCAGCGTGCTTTCATGGGACGCGCCGCAGTCCTCGATACAGGCACCGTCAAGCTCGTGATGACCGAACGCACGCACGAACCGTGGGACCTGGGCGTGTTCGAGAGCGTCGGTATCGATCCGCGTCGCGCGCGTTTTCTGTTGCTCAAATCGCGCATGTATTGCCGGCCGGTGTTCGTGCCGATCGCCGCGGCGCTGGTGGAATGCGATAGCCGCGGCGTGACAAGTTCGGACTATGGTCTGTTCGCTTTCAAGCACGTGAAGCGGCCGGTTTTTCCGCTGGATAGTCAGACCGAGTGGGCATCCGCGAATTGAATCGATGGAAGTGCGGTCAGGGGCTTGTGCAGAGCGCACGGGTTCTCTATAATTCGCGCCTCTAAAGGCTCGTAGCTCAGTTGGTTAGAGCACCACCTTGACATGGTGGGGGTCGTTGGTTCGAATCCAATCGAGCCTACCAACGCATCCATGACGTAGACGAAAGCGGCTTCGCTTTCGTCTACTGTCAGGTTCTCGCGTCACCTCGGCGCACAGTCTGTTGTGCCGCTGTCCTGTCAGTTCCTCCTCTCCGTATTGCCTTCAACTCGACACAGCGTGACTCATTCGCCGTGAATGCTTTCGTGCGTCTAACGCTGCCGTGTCGCGTCGTCTTTCGCCAATGCGCGGTACAGTTGAGCCTTCCGGTTTCGCCACTGAATAAACTGCCGTTAGCGCGCGCCGAAAGCGCGGGCAGCTTAAGAGGAAGCTGACGCAATGAAGAAGCTCATCAACGAGGTCTCCGCGGTCGTTCCGGACATGCTTGACGGACTCGCGGCGCTCAACCCCAATCTCTCCCTGTTGCAAGGCAGCACGATCGTCGTGCGCGCGGATGCCGAGGCCGCCGCGGCGCGCGGCGAAGTCGCGCTGATCTCGGGCGGCGGCTCGGGCCACGAGCCCGCGCACGGCGGTTATGTGGGCTCCGGCATGCTGAGCGCGGCGGTCGCGGGTGAAGTCTTCACGTCGCCGTCCACCGACGCTGTACTTGACGCGATCCGCGCGGTGACCGGCAAGGCCGGCGCCTTGCTGATCGTGAAGAACTACACGGGCGACCGCTTCAACTTCGGCCTCGCGGCAGAGATCGCGCGTGCCGAAGGCATCCCCACGGAAATGGTGATCGTCGCCGACGACGTCGCGCTGACGGCAAGCGGTGACCATGCGGGCCGTCGCGGGCTCGCGGGGACCGTGCTGGTTCACAAGATTGCGGGCGCGGCTGCCGCGGCGGGGCGCCCGTTGGCGGAAGTCACGCGGATCGCGCGCGACGTGGCGGCTTCGCTCGGCACGATGGGCGTTGCGCTCACCGCGTGCACGGTGCCGGCTGCGGGCAAGCCGGGCTTCGAACTGGCGGACGGCGAGATCGAATGGGGTCTCGGCATTCACGGCGAACCGGGCGTGGAGCGCGGTGCGATGGAGCCCGCCGGCGCGATCGTCGACAAGCTGCTGGCGAAGATCGTCGGCGATCTGTCATTGCAGTCCGGTGAGCGGGTGGCGTTGCTGGTGAACAATTTAGGCGGCACGCCGTCGAGTGAATTGAGCATCGTGGCCGGTTCCGCGCTGCGTTATCTGGCGGGCCGCGGCATCAAGGTGGAACGTGCGTGGGCCGGCACGTTCCTGAGCGCGCTGGAAATGGCCGGCATCTCGCTGACGCTGCTGCGACTGGACGACCAACGGCTCAGCTGGCTCGACGCCGCCGCGCATACCAGCGCATGGCCCGCGCTGAGCGGCCGCATCGCGCAGGTTTCCGTACGGCCCGCGCCTGCCGAACCGGAGCACGCAAGCGGTGCGACGTTGGCGCGTGAAGCGACGTTGCGTCGCGTGATCGAAGCCGTTTGCGCGTGCCTGCTGAAAGCGGAGCCGACATTGACGGACATGGATCAACGCGTCGGCGACGGCGATCTCGGCGTCAGTCTGTCGCGCGGTGCGCGGGCGATGCTTCACGAACTCGATGGCTATCCGGCTGAAACGACGCCGGGCGCCGTACTGCGCAGCCTGTCGGCGACGCTGCGGCGCGTGGTCGGCGGTACGTCGGGTCCGCTTTACGCGGTGATGCTGGTACGCGCGGCGGTCGCGCTCGAACAGTCAGGCGGATCGACGCCGAAGGAATGGGCGGCGGCGTTCGGCGCGGGTGTCGAGGGTTTGATGGAACTCGGTGGTGCGCATCCCGGCGATCGCACGATGGTCGATGCATTGAAGCCGGCCGCCGACGCGTTGCAATCCACTCTCGCACGCCAGGATGCATTGGATGCCGCGTTGAAAGCGGCCGTCGACGCGGCAACCGAAGGTGCATCGCAAACGGCGTCGATGCATCCACGGCGCGGTCGTTCGAGTTATGTCGGCGATCGCGCGCTAGGCCACGTGGATCCGGGCGCGCATGCGGTGGCGTTGTGGCTTGCCGCGATTCGCGAGGCGCTGAAGAAGTAAGCGAGTCAGCGCTAACGCTCGCTTGCGCGAAACAAAAATCGGCTAACAGCAGAGCAGAGGTCCCATGCTGTTAGCCGCGCAACCAGAGCGCCGACGCTCATGTCTCTACAAACAAGACGCGCCGTCGAAATACGCTTCGCGTGAGCGATCAGCGCTCACGCGGTTTTCACATCAGCGCGCTGTCACGGACGAAGCAGGTCAAACCCCGCCAGCGCAACCACCCCGCTCACCACGATCAGCGCCACCGAATGCTGTCCGAAGTAAAGCAGCCCGGCAGCTGACCAGCACGTCAAAGCAAATGCGGCAATACGTTTCATGCTTCAAAACCCCAACGCTACAGCCAGCAACCCGCTGATCACCCCGCACACCACCACGGCCAACGCCACGACCGTCAGCACACGGCGCGGAAACGAGCGTCCGAGCATGGCCATCGACGGGACGCTGATCAGCGGCAACGTCATCAGCAACGCGCCAGCCGGGCCGGCCGCCATGCCGAACGAGAGCATGGCCTGGATGATCGGCACTTCGCCCGCGGTCGGAATCACGAACAGCGTGCCGGCGACGGACAGCGCGATGATCCACAGCAGGCTGTTGTCGATATCCGGTCCGACATGCGGAAACAGCCACGTGCGCGCCGCGCCGAGAATCAGCACGAGCACGATGTATTCGGGTACGAGCCGCAGCGTCATCGTGCCGAGGATTTTCACCCAGCGTGCGAAGGCGGTGCCGGGCACGTCGCCGGCGACCAGTTGCGCCATCGCTTCGCGCGACGCTTCGGCTTCCTTCGGCGTCACCATGCGGTTCACCAGATAGCCGAGGCCGAACACCATCACGATGCCCAAGGCGAGGCGCAGGCCCATCCACTGCCAGCCGAGCACGAAGCCCATGAAGATCAGCGTAGCCGGATTCAGCGCGGTATTGCCGAGCCAGAACGCGATCGCCGCGCCCGGCGCTGCTTGACGCGCTCGCAAGCCCGCCACGACCGGCGCTGCACAGCACGTGCACATCATGCCCGGCAGCGACAGCAAGCCACCCTTCACGACGCTGCTGAAATCGGTGCGGCCGAGCGCGCGCGCGACCCATTGCGGCGGAATCAGCGCCTGCACCGCCGAACCGAGCAGCAGTCCGAGCACCATGGCTTGCCAGATTGCTTTGCCGTAGGCGAAGGCGTAGTCGATGGCAGCCTGCCACGACGCCGCCGGCGCGTTCGCCGACGTGCCCATCAGGATGGATTTGCCGATGGAGTGCTGGCTCGCGGCCACGAACGCGCGGTTGTAGTACGGGAACCACTTCACATAAAAGAGGCCGACCACAGCGATCAGCAGAAAGACGATCCAGCCAAGAGCGACGCGTGGTTGTCGAAGGGTTGATTGCATGGTGATCTTAAACGTTGGTTTTAATCAGATGACAGCGAGCGCACTGCGGTCGAACTGCGCAAGCAGTGCTCTTGCCTGGTCGACGACATCGGCGTCGTTGGGGCGGAAATTCAATTGCAACGCGCGCGGCAACTGAACGAAATGCTGGTGGCTGCTACGCGCATACGCCGGGTCATAATGCCGCTCGATCAACTCGCGCGCGAGCTCGGCGCGTCGATTCTCGTCGACGAGCTTCTGCCAGCCGGTGACACGTTCCCGGCTATGCAAACCGATCATTCGTTGCAGTTGCTGCTTCAGCGAATCGGGATCGTCGAACAGATGGGCATAGTCGTGCAGCAGGAACACCGCGCGATCTTCGCGGCTCGAGATCACCTCAACGCAGCGGCCCTGATGAAACGTGTCGAGCAGCGCAAGCGGCAGCTCGACCGAGCCGATGCGCCGGCTCTCCGCTTCCACGAACACCGGCCGTGCCGGATCGAACGTGCGCAACGCGCTCACGAGCAGCGTATCGAAACGCTTCTGCGACGGCTGTGCCACGCCGGCCCAGGCACCGAGCAGCGAGCCGCGATGCGCAGCCAGCGCTTCGAGATCCAGCGTCTGCGCGCCGGCGGCGTTCAGGGCCGCGAGCAGGCGCGTCTTGCCGCTGCCGGTCGGGCCCACCAGCGCGATGTATGAGAACGTCTTCGGCAAGGTGACGAGCGTGTCCAGCGTGGCCCGTCGATAGGTTTTGTAGCCGCCATCGAGTTGGCGCGCCTGCCAGCCGATCATATTGAACAGCGTGGTCATCGAACCCGAGCGTTTGCCGCCGCGCCAGCAATAGATCAGCGGCCGCCAGTTGCGCGGCCGGTCGGCGAAAGTCGTTTCCAGATGGTGCGCGATATTGCGCGCGACCAGCGCCGCACCGATCCGCGTGGCTTCGAACGGCGATACCTGCTTGTAGGTCGTGCCGACCAGCACGCGCTCTTCATTGCTCAGCACAGGCGCGTTGAGCGCGCCCGGAATATGGTCTTCCGCAAACTCGAGAGGCGTGCGCACGTCGATGATTTCATCGAAATCACCTGCTTTTTCGAGGCTGACAAGTAGATTTTTCAAGGCGTTAAGGACAAAACGGGCCGGCTGCGGCAGGGTGAAATTATCGCATGCACCGTGGATCCAGGCCGGCGGGCGCTTAGGGCTGCTTCCCGCTCGCGCCCCCACGCTTTTGGTCGCGGCTTAGATAACCTCGACGCATCCTTCTCCACTGACCATTTCGCCGATCACGCATGCCTCGCCGAACCCATCGGCGCGGAACAGGGCGAGAACTTCGTCGACGGCTTGCGGTGCGCACGAGACCAGCAGTCCGCCCGAGGTCTGCGGGTCGGTGAGCAGGGTGCGCGCCGTCGCGGGAAATGAGGAGGGCAACACGATGTTTTTACCGTATGCGTCCCAGTTGCGTCCGGACGCGCCGGTAAAAATGCCGGCTTCCGCGAGGCTCACCACGTCCGGCAGCCACGGCAGATCCGCGTAGCGCACATGCGCGGTCAGGTTCGAGCCGCGCGCCAGTTCGAGCGTATGGCCGAGCAGGCCGAAGCCGGTGATATCCGTGAGCGCGTGCACGCCGTCGAGCCTGGACAGGTCCGCGCCCGGCCGGTTGAGCTTGGTCGTCACGCCGATCATGGCGGCGTAGCCGGCGGCGTCGAGCCGGTCTTTCTTCAGGGCTGCCGAGAGAATGCCCACGCCTAGCGGCTTGCCGAGAATCAGCACATCGCCCGCTTGCGCGCCCGCGTTGCGTTTGACGCGCTTCGGGTCGACCACGCCGATGGCGACGAGGCCGTAGATCGGCTCGACCGAATCGATCGAATGGCCGCCGGCGAGCGGGATGCCGGCCTCGGCGCACACGGATTCGCCGCCCTTCAGCACGGCTGCGATCACGTCGTGCGGCAGCACGTTGATCGGCATGCCGACGATGGCCAGCGCCATGATCGGCTTGCCGCCCATGGCGTAGACGTCGGACAGCGCATTGGTCGCGGCGATCCGGCCAAAGTCGAACGGGTCGTCGACGATCGGCATGAAGAAGTCGGTGGTGGCGACGATCGCCTGCTCGTCGTTGAGCTTGTAGACGGCGGCGTCGTCGGCTGTGTCGTTACCGACCAGCAGATCGGGAAAGAACGGCAGCGGCGCGCTGCGCTTGAGTAGATCGGCGAGCAGGCCAGGCGCGATCTTGCAGCCGCAACCGCCGCCGTGCGACAGACTGGTCAGACGGGGCGACGCGCTTGCGTGGCTGGGAGTATCGGTCATTGTGGCGGGCATTTCAGGCTACGAATGACCGCCATTATGATGGTTGTTTGGACGATGCGCAGGGAACGGCAGTCGCCGAAGCAATCCGGGCAAACAGGAAGCACGCCGTGCATTCCTCTGCATCTGCCCACAACGCGCCGCACGCGCACGATGCACTTGCCACAAAGATGCGGCAAAAGCGCGGCAACCCGACTCGTTATTTGTTGCTGCCGGCACCGGTGCCATAGAGGCCGTTATCGAAGCCGCCCGCCCCTTGGGACTTGTGGCCTGGCTGGCCAGTCTTGCCGCGCGAGTTCGCCGAACCACCATCTTTCGTCTGCGGCTTGTGCGATTCGTGGACCGCGGACGCGGACGAATCCGGCGTCGATCCCATCGAAGAGGTGCGGTTCTCCTGCTGCGACGAACCGCTGCCTTGTGTGATCTGAGCAATACCGTGCGGACTCAGCGCGAGCATCGCACCACCCAGCGCAAACGAGACAACGCTGGCCGACGCACGCGATTTCACTGCGCCGTAAAGGTTGCCTGTGAGAAAAGAGTTGAGAAGTGGAGAGTTGAGAAGTGGATGGGTCATAAGTGTGCCAAAGATCTGGAGTAAGTGCCGATGCATGACTACTGACTCAGCAATAACAATGCCTCGACTTTTGAAACCGGCTGCGGCACTTCATATTTAGCTAGACTGTAGAAGGCATAAGTCTCGCTGCAGGATTTCATACTGGTCTCTATAATCGTTATCAGTGTCCCCATAAAGAGCCGAGGCCATTCAATGACCCATATGTCCCGGCGACAATTTCTGAAGGTCTCCGCCACCACGCTAGCCGGATCGAGTCTCGCCCTCATGGGCTTCTCACCGACGCCTGCGTTAGCGGAAGTCCGTCAGTACAAGTTGTCGCGCACAACCGAAACCCGCAATACCTGCCCGTACTGTTCGGTAGGCTGCGGCATCCTGATGTACGGACTCGGCGACAACGCCAAGAACGCAAAGTCCAGCATCATCCATATCGAAGGCGATCCCGATCATCCGGTCAATCGCGGCACGCTGTGCCCGAAGGGCGCGAGCCTGATCGACTTCATTCACAGCGAGAGCCGTCTGAAGTATCCGGAGTACCGCGCGGCCGGCTCGAATGAATGGAAGCGCATGTCGTGGGAAGACGCGCTCGACCGCATTGCAAAATTGATGAAGGAAGATCGCGACGCCAACTTCGTCGAGACAACGGCGGACGGCAAGAAGGTCAACCGCTGGCTGACCACCGGCGTGCTCGCAGCATCGGCCGGTAGCAATGAAGTCGGTTATTTGACGCACAAGACTGTCCGCAGTCTTGGCATGCTCGCATTCGACAATCAAGCACGTGTCTGACACGGCCCGACGGTGGCAGGTCTTGCCCCGACGTTTGGCCGTGGAGCGATGACGAACCATTGGGTCGACATCAAGAACGCGGATGTGATTCTGGTGATGGGCGGCAATGCGGCCGAGGCGCACCCGTGCGGTTTCAAATGGGTCACTGAAGCCAAGGCGCATCGCAAGGCGAGGTTGATCGTGGTCGATCCGCGCTTTACGCGTACGGCATCGGTTGCGGACTATTACGCGCAGATTCGGACCGGCTCGGACATTGTGTTCCTGGGCGGGGTGATCAACTATCTGCTCACCAACGACAAGATCCAGCACGAGTATGTGAAGAACTACACGGACATGCCGTTCATCGTTCGTGAGGACTTCTCGTTTACCGACGGTCTCTATTCCGGCTACGACGCCGACAAGCGCAAGTACGACCAGAGTTCGTGGGACTACGAACGCGGCGACGACGGCTTTGCCAAAATCGATCCGACCTTGCAGCATCCGCGCTGCGTCTATCAACTGATGAAGCAGCACTACTCGCGCTACACGCCCGAACAGGTCGAGAGCACGTGCGGCACGCCCAAGGAAAAATTCCTCAAGGTGTGCGAGATGCTCGCATCGACGGCTGTTCCGGGGCGCGCAGGCACGATCCTGTACGCGCTCGGCTGGACGCATCACTCGATCGGCGCGCAGATCATCCGCACCGGCGCGATGGTGCAATTGCTGCTGGGCAATATCGGCATCGCGGGCGGCGGCATGAATGCGCTGCGCGGACACTCGAACATTCAGGGTTTGACCGACCTCGGTCTGATGTCGAACCTGTTGCCGGGTTACATGACGCTGCCGCTGGAAGCCGAGCAGGACTTCGACGCCTACATCGCGAAACGCGCGAGTCAGCCGCTGCGGCCAAATCAGTTGAGCTACTGGCGCAACTACCGCGCTTTCCATGTCAGTTTCATGAAGTCATGGTGGGGCGATAACGCGACCGCCGAGAACAACTTCGGGTTCGACTACCTGCCGAAGCTCGATAAGTCATACGACATGCTGCAGGTCTTCGAGCTGATGAATCAAGGCAAGATGACTGGCTACATCGCGCAGGGCTTCAACCCGCTCGCCGCGGCGCCGAACAAGGCGAAGATCGGCGCGAGTCTGGCCAAGCTGAAATGGCTCGTCATCATGGATCCGCTCGCCACCGAAACCTCCGAGTTCTGGAAGAATTTCGGCGAGTTCAACGACGTCGATCCCACTTCGATCGCGACCGAAGTATTTCGTTTGCCGACCACCTGTTTCGCGGAAGAGCGCGGTTCGCTGGTCAGCTCCAGCCGCGTGCTGCAGTGGCACTGGCAGGGCGCGGAGGGCCCCGGAGAAGCGAAGAGCGACCTCGAGATCATGTCGGGACTGTGGTTGCGCATCCGCGAGGCTTACAGGAAGAACGGCGGCAAATATCCCGATCCGATTCTCAAGATGAGCTGGCCGTATGCCGACCCGGAAAGCCCGACGCCGGAAGAACTCGCGATGGAGTTCAGCGGCAAGGCGCTCGCCGACGTCACCGACCCGACCGACAAAACCAAGGTGCTCGCCAAAAAGGGCGAGCAACTGGCGAGCTTCGCACAGTTGCGCGACGACGGCAGCACCGCGAGCGGTTGCTGGATCTTCTGCGGCGCATGGACCCAGGCGGGCAACCAGATGGGCCGCCGCGACAATTCCGACCCGACCGGCATCGGCAATACGCTGAACTGGGCGTGGGCGTGGCCGGCAAACCGGCGGATTCTATACAACCGTGCTTCGTGCGACGTCAGCGGCAAGCCGTTCGATCCGACGCGCAAGCTGATCGCGTGGAACGGCGCAGCGTGGACGGGTGCGGACATTGCCGACTTCAAGGCGGACGAACCACCCGAAAACGGCATGAATCCATTCATCATGAACCCGGAAGGCGTGGCGCGCTTCTTCGCGCGCGACGGTCTGGTTGAAGGACCATTCCCCGAGCACTACGAACCGTTTGAAACGCCGCTCGGCTACAACCCGCTGCATCCGAACAACAAGTTGGTCGTCAGCAGCCCGGCGGCGCGCGTGTTCCCCGATGACCGGGCCGCGTTCGGCACGCACGAGAACTTCCCGCATACGGCGACCACCTATCGTCTGACGGAGCATTTCCACTACTGGACCAAGCACGCGCGTTTGAACGCGATCGTGCAGCCGCAGCAGTTCGTGGAGATCGGCGAGGATCTGGCGAAGGAGGTGGGCGTGGTGGCCGGAGATCGCATCAAGGTGTCGTCCAATCGCGGACACATCATTGCCGTGGCGCTGGTCACCAAGCGGATCAAACCGTTGATGATCGAAGGAAAGAAAGTCCAGACAGTCGGATTGCCGCTGCATTGGGGCTTCAAGGGACTCGCGAAGCCGGGCTATCTCGTCAATACGCTGACGCCTTCCGTGGGCGATGGGAATTCGCAAACACCGGAATTCAAATCGTTCCTCGTCAAGGTCGAAAAGGCATAGGGAGAAGAGATGGCACTGCAATCACTGGACATCAAACGCCTCTCGGCCACGACCTTGCCTGAACCGCAAGTGCGTGTGCCGGTCACGGGCACCGTCGCCAAGCTCATCGACGTGTCGAAGTGCATTGGCTGCAAGGCGTGTCAGACCGCCTGCATGGAATGGAACGACCTGCGCGATGAAATCGGCACGACAACTGGCATCTACGACAACCCGCGCGATCTGAGCGAGCATTCGTGGACCGTCATGCGGTTCTCGGAATACGAGAACACCGAAGGCGATCTCGAGTGGCTGATCCGCAAGGACGGCTGCATGCACTGCGAGGATCCCGGTTGTCTGAAGGCCTGTCCGTCGCCGGGTGCGATCGTGCAGTACACGAATGGCATCGTGGATTTCCACGAGGAGAACTGCATTGGCTGCGGCTATTGCATCACCGGTTGCCCGTTCAACATACCGCGCATTTCGAAGCAGGACAACCGTGCGTACAAGTGCACGCTGTGTTCGGACCGCGTTGCGGTCGGCCAGGAACCGGCTTGCGTGAAGACCTGCCCGACCGGCGCGATCATGTTCGGCACGAAGGAGGACATGAAGCAGCAGGCCGCGGACCGGGTTGAAGATCTGAAGGAACGCGGTTTCCAGAACGCCGGTTTGTACGATCCCGCCGGCGTGGGCGGCACGCACGTCATGTACGTGCTGCATCACGCCGACAAGGCCAACCTGTATCACGGTTTGCCGCAGAATCCGAAGATCAGCGCGATGGTTGCGCTGTGGAAAGGACTGGCCAAGCCGCTGGCGCTGGCGGGTATTGCGTTCGCGGCCATAGCCGGGTTCTTCCACTACACGCGCGTCGGTCCGAATGAGGTGTCGGAGACGGATGAAGCCGAAGCCCAGCACGAAGCCGACGAGGTACGCCGTTCGCGGGAGGCATCCAATGAAGCACCCTGAGCATACCGAGCTGAAGGACGTGAAGGGCAACAGCCTGATCGTGCGCTACACGCCAAATGAACGTACGAATCACTGGATCACCGCGATCACGTTCGTGCTGCTGGCGCTGTCCGGCCTCGCCATGTTTCATCCGGCCATGTCGTGGCTCTACGCGATCTTCGGCGGCGGGCAATGGACGCGGATTTTGCATCCGTTCGTCGGCTGCGTGATGTTCCTGTCGTTTCTGATTCTTGCGTTGCGCTTCTGGCATCACAACTATCTCGACAAAGCCGACCTTCAGTGGATGAGGCAGATCGACGACGTGCTCAACAATCGCGAGGAAAAGCTCCCCGCGATCGGTAAGTACAACGCTGGTCAAAAGCTGTTATTTTTCACCATGGTGATCTGCCTGCTGCTGTTGCTGGCGAGTGGCATCGTGATCTGGCGGCGCTATTTCTCGTTCTACTTTCCGATCGAGATCATCCGGCTCGCGGCGCTCGTGCATGCTGCGGCGGCGTTCGTGCTGATCGTCGGCATCGTCGTGCATATTTATGCGGCGTTGTGGATCAAGGGCTCGATCGGCGCCATGACGCGCGGAACGGTGACCTACGGCTGGGCGCGAAAGCATCATCCGAACTGGTTCAAGGAAATCATCGGGAAATAGCGGGCCACGCAGACGTCATTAAAAGGCAGCGCGGATTCCGGCGCGCTGCATCCGAGCCGCCGCCCTCGTTCGATGAACGACGGCGGCTCCTTAGTTTTCAGAGGTCGATACTGTGGTTCAACGTATTCTCGAAGCCGGCGATATCGAATCGCTCGATCATTCGGCGATTCCGCGCATTCGCACGCCGGAACGGCTCGCGGTGTTTTCCGCGCGCGCCGCGCGGCTGCGCCAGCTTGCGGCGCTCAACAATCCGATCGCCGGCTATTTGCGCCTGATGGCCGTGCTCGCCGACGCGCAGCAAGCCGTGATGGCGAGCTTCAAGGCGCAGCCGCCCAGCCCCGAGCTGATCGCGAGCGCGCAGCAGCATTCCATGCCGCTGATTCCGGCGCTTTCCGGCGTGCGCGATCCGGCGTGGCGTGACGTGCTGCGTCAATTGCTCGACAAGGTGGCAGCCGCGGGCCCGCTCACGCCGCCGCTCGAAGCGTTGATTGCCCGGCTGCGCACGCTCGACACCGCCACCCTCGAATTCCAGGCCGACGCGATCTTCGCGCAGCGCTTCGAAGAAGTGGATCCGGCGAGCGCGCCGTTCATCGTGGCCGCGCTGCAAGTGGTATGGACCGACCTCGCTGCCGATATCGACAAGCGCGAGGTGCCGTACATCGAGACGCTCGGCCTGTGTCCCGTGTGCGGATCGCATCCGGTGGCGAGCATCGTGCGCGTGGGCGGCGCGTATGACAATTACCGCTACCTGCAATGCGGCCTGTGCTCGACCGAGTGGCACATGGTTCGCGCGAAGTGCTCGAACTGCGATTCGACCAAGGGCATCGCTTATCACACGGTCGGCTCGCCGGAAGCCGACGAGGCCGCGCGCGAAGCCGAATCGAAGAACGCGGCGCTGAAAGCGGAATCGTGCGACGAATGCCATACTTATCGAAAGATCGGCATTCAGTCGAAAGACTACGATTTCGAACCGTTCGCGGACGATCTCGCCAGTCTCACGCTGGATCTGTTGATGGGAGCGGAAGGTTACCGGCGGGCGTCGCCGCATCCGTGGCTGTGGCCCGAACAGGGCGTCAATGCGGATGACTCCTCCGGCGAGTCCGACTAGCAGCGAGTGGATGCGACTAGAAAAGGGATTGCCTCGTGAGCGATGTAAGCGGCTCTGAATTGCAGGCGCTGATGGCGCGCGTGCCGTCGGTGGAAAAGGTGATGGCGTCGGTCGAGTTCGCGGCGTTGATCGGCGAATACGGCCGCACGCAGGTATTGAGCGCGGTGCGCGAGGCGCTCGACAGCTGGCGCGCCGGCGCGCAGTCGGGCGATGTGTCCGTGAGCGCACTCGACGTCACGCAACTGAAGAGTTCAGTCGAAGCCGCGCTGCGCAAGCGTAATGAGTCGCGCTTGCGCAGCGTTTTCAATTTGACCGGCACGGTGTTGCATACCAATCTCGGCCGCGCATTGCTGCCCGACGAAGCAGTGCAGGCCGTGATGAAGGCGCTCACGCAACCCGCCAACCTCGAGTTCGATCTTGGCACCGGCAAGCGCGGCGATCGCGACGATCTGATCGACGATCTCATCTGCGAATTGACCGGCGCCGAAGCGGCCACCGTCGTCAACAACAACGCGGCCGCCGTGCTGCTCACGCTGTCCGCGCTGGCGTCGAAGAAAGAAGTCATCGTGTCGCGCGGCGAGCTGGTTGAAATCGGCGGCGCGTTTCGTATTCCCGACATCATGAGCCGGGCGGGCGCGAGGCTGCGCGAAGTGGGCACGACGAACCGCACGCATCTGAAGGACTACGACGAAGCCATCCGCCCGCAAACCGCGCTGCTGATGAAAGTTCACGCCAGTAACTATGCGATCAGCGGCTTTACCAAAGAGGTCGGTCTGGATGAAATTGCGCCGCTTGCCCACGCGCGCGGTCTTGCGGTCGCCGTGGATCTCGGCAGCGGCACGCTGGTCGATCTGAGCCAATGGGGTTTGCCGCGCGAGCCGACGGTGCGCGAAACCGTCGAGGCCGGCGCCGACCTCGTCACATTCAGCGGCGACAAGTTGCTCGGTGGTCCGCAAGCCGGTTTGATCGTCGGGCGGCGCGATCTGATCGCGAAGATCAAGAAGCATCCGCTCAAGCGTGCGTTGCGCGTCGGCAAACTGACGCTTGCGGCGCTGGAGCCTGTGCTGCAGTTGTATCGTGCGCCGGAGAAGCTCGCGGAGCGGCTCACCACGTTGCGCTTGTTGACCCGTCCCGCCGACGACATCCGTCTCGCCGCGGAGCGCGTGCAGCCCGCGTTGCAGCATGCATTCGGCGAACGCTATGCGGTGACGGCGGAGCCGATGTTCAGCCAGATCGGCAGCGGCGCTTTGCCGGTCGACGTGCTGCCGAGTTACGGTCTCGTCGTCAGAATGGCGGACGGTAAACGCGGTGGCCGTCAATTGCTCGTGCTCGAAAAGATGCTGCGCGAGATGGCGCGGCCCGTGATCGGCCGTATCGCGGACGATGCATTGCGCCTCGATCTGCGCTGTCTCGAAGCCGCCGATGAAGCGCAACTGATCGAGCAACTGAAGGGCGTGCGCGCATGATCGTCGGTACGGCGGGACATATCGACCACGGTAAAACGAGCCTAGTGAAAGCGCTGTCAGGCGTCGATACGGATCGGCTCAAGGAAGAGAAGGCGCGCGGCATTTCGATCGAACTGGGCTACGCGTACGTGCCGCTCGAGAATGGCGATGTGCTCGGCCTGATCGACGTGCCGGGCCACGAAAAGCTCGTGCACACCATGACCGCGGGCGCGAGCGGCATCGATTTCGCACTGCTCGTCATTGCCGCCGACGACGGCGTGATGCCGCAAACGCGCGAACATCTGGCGATCGTCGAACTGCTCGGTATTCAACGCGGCGCCGTCGCGCTGACCAAGGTGGACCGCGTGGACGCGCAGCGTCTGCGCGAAGTGCACGACGAAATAAGCGCGTTTCTGAGCGCAAGCGTGCTCGAGGACGCACCCGTGTTCGATACCTGCGCGGTGCGCGCCGAGGATCCCGGCGTGGCCGCGTTGAAGGCGCATCTGCACGCGGCGGCCGCGGCGTGGCGGATGAAGCGCGACGACGGCCTGTTCCGTCTCGCGGTTGATCGTGTCTTCACGCTCGCGGGCCAGGGCACGATTGTGACTGGCACTGTGGTGTCGGGCCGCGTGGCGGTCGGCGAGACGATGCTGCTTGCGCCGAAGAATCAACCGGTGCGCGTGCGCGGCATTCATGCGCAGAATCGTCCGGCGCAAAGCGGACGCGCTGGCGAGCGTTGCGCGTTGAACCTCGCGGGCATCGAGAAGAGCGCGATCGATCGTGGCGACTGGATCGTCGATCCGCGGCTCTCGCAGGCGTCGCAGCGAATCGACGTCATGCTGACGCTGCTCGCCGATGCACCGCTCACCTTGGAGCATTGGGTGCCGCTGCATGTGCATCTGGGCACGCAACACCAGGTCGCGCATGTTGCGCTACTCGATGGCGAAACACTCGCTGCCGGTCAGCGTGCCCGCGTTCAACTCGTGTTCGAGCGGCCGGTTTGCGCGCTGCCGGGCGATCGGTTCGTGGTGCGCAACGCGCAGGCCAACCGCACGATCGGCGGTGGTCATGTGCTCGATCCGTTCGCGCCGTCGCGCAAGCGTCGCTCGGCCGAGCGGCTGGCGTGGCTCGATGCGCTTCAGACGATGCTCGACACCGGCACGCTCGACGCCATCTTCGCGAGAGCGCCGCATGGCTTGTCGCGCTCGCTGCTGGAAAGTTTGACCGGCATGCCGGCAGCCGCGCTCGCGCTGCCGCCCAACATGCGTGTCGTGGAACTGCCAGGCGAGGACGCATTGCTAGTCGCCGACGCACTCTGGCAAGCGCTCAATACGCGGTTGACGACGACGCTCGCGCAGTACCACGAACGCTCGCCGGACGAGTTGGGTCCGGACATCTCGCGCTTGCGGCGCATCGCGGCGCCGCTGGTGGACGAGGCGCTGTGGCGCGCGCTTGTCGACGATGCCGCCACGCGTGGCGAGATCGTCAAACGCGGGCCCTGGCTACATCTGCCGGGCCACACGGTGACGCTCGACGACGCCGATCGCGCGCTCGCGGCGACGTTACTGCCCGCGGTCAAAGCGGGGCGTTTCGATCCGCCGTGGGTGCGCGATCTGGCCGGCGCGCACGGTGTATCCGAGGAGCGTGTGCGTCAATTGATGCGCACGCTCGCGCGGCAGGGCGAGCTGTTTCAGGTCGTGCGTGATCTTTTTTATCATCCGGAGGTGATTCGGGAACTGGCTTCGATCGCGGCTGCCGAGGCAGAAAAGAATGCCGGCACGGTTGCGGCCGCACCGTTTCGCGACGTTACCGGATTGGGCCGGAAACGCGCGATTCAGCTTTTGGAGTTCTTCGACCGGGTTGGGTATACTCGCTTCCACCGTGGCCTGCATCTGCTGCGCACGGACAGTCGCTGGCTCGATCTGCTCTGATCATCGGCAACGTATAGTTCAATCACCGTAGGAAGGCATTCGTGTCCGGTGGCGCGGCTGGGCTTCAAACCCAGTTGAGGGCGTCAGACGCTCTCAGGTCGGTTCGACTCCGGCTGCCTTCCGCCAGACATGGCTTCCGGGCAATTCCAATAACTTCCGAAAACGTCCTCTAGATCGCTGATTTCAAAGCGGTTTATGGGTAACGACGTGCTTGCGGCTTCCACTACTGTCCCGCACAATTTCCGCACGAAGTATGGGCAGCGACATGGGTTTTGTGGGTAGGAAGGGAGGGCAATATGGCAGGACGACAGTTGCACCGGCTCAGCGCGCTGCGGGTCGCCAAAGAGGTAGTGCCAGGCCATTACGCCGACGGCGGTGGCCTCTATATGCAGATCGCCGACAGTGGCGCTCGCTCATGGGTATTTCGCTTCAAGCTTGACGGGCGCGTGCGGGAGATGGGCCTCGGTCCGCTTTCGCGAGTCTCGCTTGGCGAGGCGCGGAAACTGGCCACCGGGTACCGTGACATGGTCAGAGACCTGATTGATCCCATCCTCGCGCGGCGTGAGCAGCAGCGTAGACAGTTGCTCGATATCTCTTCGGATACCAACGTAACTTTCCGTGAAGCAGCCGAAGCGTTTATCCGCGTACAGGAACCTCAGTGGCGCAATCGCAAGCATGTCCAGCAGTGGGGCAACACGCTTAGGACGTACGCATATCCGGTGATCGGCGAAGTCCGGGTGCGCGACATCGATACTGCGATGATCGTGCGGATTCTCCAGCCGTTCTGGACGAAAAAGGCGGAGATCGCGCGTCGCGTGCGCGGCCGCATCAAGGCCATCCTCGATGCCGAGACTGTGCTGGGCCATCGCACCGGCAGCAACCCGGCACGGTACGTTGACCATCTGCAACTCGTCTTACCGCGGTCGAAGAAGCGGTCGCAAGCGAGACACCATCCGGCGTTGCCCTGGGAAGATATCCCGGGTTTCGTGCGCGAACTGGAGCAACGTCCCCGGCGCGCGGCACGGATCCTCCACCTGCTTATCCTCACGGCAACCCGCACGAACGAGGTGCGCTTTGCGCGGCCAGAGGAATTCGACTTGGACAACCGTGTGTGGTCAATTCCCGGCGACCGCACGAAAAGTGGTCGGCCGCTTCGCGTGCCGCTTTGTGAGCGAGCTCTCGAAATCGTGTGTAGTGCGCTTCCCAAGGCGAAATACGGGTACCTGTTTCCCGGCTGCATGGAAGGGCACCCATTGTCGAACATGGCGATGCTGATTCTGCTGAGACGCATGTCGCGGCATGGGATCACCGTGCATGGTTTCCGGTCAACGTTCCGAGACTGAATAGCCGAATGCACAGAATATCCGGATTCGCTAGCGGAAGAAGCGCTGGCTCACATCATCACTTCGCAGACGGTAGCGGCCTACCGGCGTCGCGACCAGTTGGAGCGACGGCGCGTGATGATGGAAGACTGGGGTGTGTACTGTGCCAGTCAGCAAATGCATACGGCGTCAGTGACATCGGCCGTGCCGCAGCCGTTTGCCGCGTAAGCTGATACCGCCGTTGCTGAAGGGCCGGACAACGCGCAGTGTCAGCCTCACCGAGGCGGGCCACGCGTTTCTCACCCGGATCCAGCCGTTGCTTGAGCAACTGGATCTCGCCTTCAGCGAAATTGGCCGCGCACCGAGCGATACGGCGGCCACGCTGCGGCTGAACGTGCCGCCCTCGGCGATCTCGCTGGTTATCACCCCCATCCTGAAGGAGTTCCTTAGGGCCTACCCCGATATCAACGTCGACGTCATGGCTGAAAACAGTCTCGTCGATATCGCCAGCAAGGGCTATGACGCGGGCATTCGATACGACAACGTGCTCACGCAGGACATGGTGGCGATACCGCTCGTGACGAACATGCGGTTCTGCATTGTGGCGGCGCCTGCGTATCTCGAAGGCAAAGCCATTCCCGAGCATCCGAGAGATCTGCTCGCACACGAGTGCACCAACTACCGGAGCGCCGACACGAACGCGCTCTATCGCTGGGAATTCCAGAAGGGCGACGAGAGGATTCGCATCGCCGTCGCAGGACGCATCGCGACCAACGACAACGACCTGCTTTTGCAGTCCGCGTTCGACGGCTTCGGCTTTAGTTACCTTCAATACCGCGCGGCGGAGCCGCATATCCGCGCCGGCCGGTTGGTGAGCGCGCTTGACGACTGGGTTCCGAGGGCAGCGCTCTACCTCTACTACTACAATCCTGGCGGCATGCCGCGCAAGCTGCGTGCTTTCATCGACTTCGCACGCGCCCGCCTGAAATAACGCGCGGGCCGGTTTCTCTGTTTCCCTCCACGCAATCTCTTCGCAACCGACGTCCGATTGTTCGGTGCATCGGCGCGCGCACGTTCGCGCAGAGAGCAAGTTGGCAATGGGCTGGGTAATCGACCGGTCAACGGGGCTCGCAAGAATGAAACGGTAATCTCGTCATCCGGATGGTACGTCGCGCGTCGTGCTGGGCCGACGTGCCCACGCGAAGCGCACTCGGACTCGCCGCCATTGATTGTCCGGGTTGAAAAAGGCGCTTTCCATCAAGCGAATTGAAATGACTTTGAAACTACGTTCACCTTTCCATCCGCTACTGGTGGCCGCGCTCGCGCTTGCGATTGCGGGAATCGCGGTGGTTGCCGGCGCATTCATTTTCATCTATTCGGGTATTTACGATGTCTCTGCTGTATCGGGGCACAATCCTGTCGTTGCCTGGGCGTTGCACAAGACGTACGAGCAATCGCTGCATCGTCACGCTCGCGGTATCGAGGTGCCGGCCGACTTGATGAACAGGGTCAATGTCGAGGCAGGCGCGCGAATCTATTAATCGACCTGCGCGCAATGTCATGGCGCGCCGGGCGTCCCACTGAGCCAAGGCATCCTGCCGATCGCACCGGCGCTGCTGTGCGCGAATCGGCGCAACAATCCGCAACTGATGTACTGGGTGATCAAGAATGGCGTCAAGATGACCGCCGTGCCCGCATTAGGCAAGACGCAGGACGATCAGACGATCTGGCAGCTCGCCGCGTTTCTCTACAAGGCGCGCAACATCAATGCGTACGACTACGCGGCGCTCACGTCCCCGAGCACCGGAAATTGACGTGCCGCCAGGAAGCCCGGCTGCGGCGGCGGTGTGGCAAAACGTTCAGTTATGCATAGCGGATGCAGCCGTTGCGCTTGCGGTGTTCGCGTCGCCCAGCTGCGATATGTGCGCCTGGATGAAGCCGGCGGCATCCTTAAGCGCATGGCGCGCTTCGGGAATGAGGCCTGGAAACAGCTGCCACTGGTGCACCATGCCGGGCCATACCTCGACCGAAACGGCGACGTCGTCCAGCGCGGCGATGCGCGCGGTGCGCAGACTGTCGTCGAGCAGGATCTCGCGCGAGCCGACCTGCAACAGCAGCGGCGGCAGGCCGTGCAGATCGGCGAATAGCGGCGATGCGTCCGGGCTGCGCGGATCGCCGCCGTGCATATAGATGCGCGTCACGTCGATGAGGCCGTCGCGGGTCAGCACCGGATCGCGCTTCGCGTTCTCAAGCGTCGAGTTGCCTGATGCGCTCAGGTCCATGATCGGGCTCATCGCAACCATCGACGATGGCAGCGGCAGATGCGCCGCGCGCAGCCGCAAGGCCAGTTCTAGCATGAGGTTACCGCCGGCCGACTCACCGGCAAGGGCGATCCGCGAAGGGGCGTAGCCCTGCTTGAGCAGCCATGCGTAGCTCGTGAAGGCATCGTCGATCTGCGCGGGATAGACTGCTTCGGGCATGCGCCGGTAATCGATCAGCAGTACGTCGGCGCCAGCATCTTTCGCGAGCGTGGCGGCAAGCACGCGGTGGCTATCGCTGGAGCCGCTGTAGAAGCCGCCGCCGTGCAGATAGAGAATCACGCCGCGCTCACGCGCGACGGGTGAGCCTGATGCGCCGTCCCGATCGGGCGAGATCCATTTGCCGGGCACGCCGTCCGCGTCGATTTCGCGTACCGTCACGCCGTCCGGCAGCGGGAACCTCGCCATCAATTTCTCGAACGCCGCGCGGCGATCGAGAAAGCCATGTGTGCCGGCGAGCGAGTCCTGGCGCATGGCGACGACGTTGGCGACGGCGGCGATATCCGCGCTGCTGGGCGCTGTCGTGTATTGCGCGTGCGCGTCATTCCAGACGCAGGCGAAAAAGGCTGTGGCCAGCAGCGCGGAAGCCAGTGGTGATTTCATGATGCGCATTGGAAGCGAGTTGTACAGGATGCAGGGTGGGTCGAACTGCGGCGCGGTCAGGCGCCGCGGTGTTTTGGAGAAGAAAGGCGGGCACGCGATCAGCGCGTGGCGATAGTCACCAGTTCGGGCTGCAGATAGCCGCGCATGGCTTCGAGGCCGCCGTCCGATCCATAGCCGCTGTCCTTCACGCCGCCGAACGGCGTTTCGGCATACGCGATCGCGGTATGGTTGATGCCAAGCATGCCGGTTTGCACGCCCGCGGTGATCTTCGCGATGTCGTTCGCCGAGTCGCTGAATGCGTAGGCGGCGAGGCCGAAGGGCAGACGGTTGGCTTCTTCGAGCGCCTGGTCCAGCGCGCTGTAGCGCGTCAGTATTGCAATGGGGCCGAAGGGTTCTTCGTTCATCAGCGCGCTTTCGAGGCCGGGCTCCGCGATTACCGTCGGCTCGAAAAAGTGGCCCCGCCCGTCGATCGCGTTTCCGCCCGCGAGCACCTTGCCACCGTGTTGCCTCGCGTCCTCGACGAGCCGCTTCATCGCCGCGAGCCTGCGCTCGTTGTTAAGCGGACCCATCTTCGTCGCGGGATCCAGGCCATCGCCGACAACCACGCTGCGCACATTGTCGAGAAACTCCGCCGTGAAGCGCTCGTAGATGGAATCGGCAATCAGAATGCGCGTCGGCGAAATGCAGACCTGTCCGCAGTTCGCATACTTGGCCTGCACGATTGTCTTCGCCGCCATCGGCAGATCGGCGGTCGGCGTGACGATCACGGGCGCGTGGCCGCCCAGCTCCATTGTGGCGCGCTTCATATGCTGACCTGCAAGCGACGCCAGATGTTTGCCGACGGGCACCGAGCCGGTAAAGGAGATCTTCCTGATCGCCGGATGCGGCACGAGGTACGACGAAATTTCGCCGGGTGCGCCGAACACCATATTCACCACGCCCGGCGGCACGCCTGCGTCGGCAAAGCATCGCACAAGCCCGGACGTGCAGACAGGCGCTTCCTCGGGCGGCTTGATGATGACGGTGCAACCGGCGGCCAGTGCCGCAGAGATTTTGCGGGCCACCTGAGTCAGCGGAAAATTCCACGGCGCGAACGATGCCACGGGACCGACAGGCACCTGGATGACGTGCTGCTGAATAAGGGGATGCCTGCTGGGAACGATGCGGCCATAGGTTCGCCGACCTTCCTCGGCGAACCAGTCGATGATCTGCGCAGCGAGCTCGGCTTCGAGCCGCGATTCGGAGAGCGGCTTGCCCTGTTCGACGGTCATCGCGCGGCTGATGTCCTCGGCACGGTCGCGAAAGAGCGCTGCGGCGCGCCGCAGAATATTCGAGCGTTCGAGTGGCGGTGTGCGGCTCCACGTCGTGAATGCGCGCGAGGCCGCGCGGACCGCACGCTCCAGATCGGTCTCGGTGGCGACAGCGACGCGCCCGATGACGTCCAGGGTCGCCGGATTGCGGTTATCAAGCCATTTGTCGCCGGCGCCGTTCGTCCATGCGCCATCGATGAAGAGATCGACATCGCGCGTCGTATGAGATGGCAGCGTCATGTCACGCCTCCGCGAATTGCAGGGCGCTCACGTGCGCCGGGCTATTGGGGCTGGCGGTGAGGCCGCCGTCCACGACGAACTCCGCACCGGTGACGTGGCCTGCTTCGTCGGAGGCGAGGAACAGCACCGTGTTGGCGACGTCCTCTGGCTCGGCAATGCGGCCGAGCGGGCTGACCATCCTGCCGAGGTCGTCTACCGTAGCTCCCGCTTTCTGCGCGCCATATTCGGCGATGGCCGTACGCACGAAACCCGGAAACACCGCGTTGACCCGCACCTGGTCATAGGCATATTCGATTGCGACCGTCCTGCTCATGATCCGCACCGCCGCTTTGCTGGCGGCATATGCCGTGCGTCCGGCGATGCCGGTGAGCGCGTTGGTCGAAGACATGTTGACGATCGCCCCGCCATGCGCTTTAGCCATGAGTGGCGCGAACGCTCGCATGCCCAGAAAGACGCCCTTGGCGTTCACGTTCATCATGCGATCCCATTCCTCGACGGTCGTCTGGGCGAGAGGGCGGATGAGATATACTCCGGCGTTATTTACCAGTATGTCCGGTGTCCTGTACTGGTCGACCGTCCACGCTGCCACTTCACGCCACTGTTCTTCGGAAGTGGTATCGAGCGTCCTGAACGCGCCTGTGCCTTCCTTGCTCCTGATTTCCTCAATGACGCCTGCGCCGCCATCCGCATTCAGGTCGGTCGCGATCACGGTCGCGCCCTCGGCGGCCAGCCGCAGGCTGATGGCACGGCCAATTCCCGACGCCGCTCCGGTCACCACTGCTACCTTGTTACTCAAACGCATGAGACTCTCCTGATCGTCCGCTTCCCGAGTGAGAAAATTCATTATATGGATAACAATACCATAAAATGGTGGATGCGTAGATTGAGACGCGACTTGCTATCGAAGATGGAGGAACACACACGTGCCTAAACTCGCAACCGGTCAGACGTTGCGGTCCGCCGAGCGTATGCTCGACCTCCTCAAGGTCTTTTCGACCGATGAACCCGCGCTGACGATGTCGGAGCTCACCACGCGGCTCGATCTGGCGCCCAGCACCGTGCGCCGCATCCTGGAAGCGCTGGAGAGCAAGGGGTTCGTGAGGCAGGATCCGCGGACCGGAAAGTATTCCCCCTTCGTCGAGATCGTCCGGCTGGCGGCTGTGGCAGTGCAGGGCAACGACCTCATATCGGCCGCGAGCCAGCCGCTTGACGATTTGCGGGACAAGACGGGCGAGAACGTCCAACTGACCGTACTCATCGAAAACGACGTCGTGTTCGTCGATCGCCGCGTGACGAATCAGACGATCAAGATCTTTAGCCCGATCGGCTACCGTCGGCCACCCTGGGATGGGCGCGCTTCAGGACAGGTCCTGCTCGCATGGCTGCCCGAGAATCAGGTCGAGGGCATGCTGCCGACGGCGTCGCAGTGGCGTCCGGGGCACGTCGCGGGGCTCGCTAGCTCGAAGGCGTTCCTGAAGCTGCTGGTGGACGTGCGCGAAAAGGGCTACGCGATCAACGACGAGTTCACGGAGCGGGACGTGTGGGCGGTCGCGGCGCCCATCCGCGATCACACGCGGCAGGTCATCGCCGCGGTGAGCATTCCGGTGCTGAAGTCGCGCGCGAGTGATCCGAAGCGCGTCGACGAGCTTGTCGACGCCGTGGTCGGGGCGGGCCGGGAAATCTCCCACCGGCTGAGCTATTTCGAGTAAGCGCCTGTGCCGCCAGCGGGAGATGGAGTGCTTCCGGGCGCGGTCTAGATCGACCAGACGTTCCCGTCGGGATAGAGCATGGCGCCTTCATAACGCAGTGCCGGATCGTGGTCTCGTGCGAGCAGCAGCGGCCCGTCGAGATGCACGGCGTCCGCCGCCTGCGCGAGCACGATTCCGGGCGCCATCGACAGCGAGGAGGCGACCATGCACCCGACCATGACTTTCATGCCGGCCGCGCGCGCCGCGTCGGCCAGTGCGAGACCTTCGGTCAATCCGCCCGTCTTGTCGAGCTTGATGTTGGCGAATGCATACTTCCTCCGGATGTCGTCCACCGACCGCAGATCGCGGCACGACTCGTCGGCCGCGAGCGGAACCGGGCTCGCATAGCCCAGCAGAGCCTCGTCGGCGCCTGCCGGCAGCGGCTGCTCCAGCAACTCCACGCCTAGCCTCGCGAATTCCGGCAGGAAGGTGTCCAACTGCCCGGGCCGCCACGACTCATTCGCGTCCGCCATCAGCCGCGCTCGCGGCGCCGCCTCGCGCACCGCGAGCACGCGCTCGAGGTCTCCGTCGCCACCGAGCTTCAGCTTCAGCAGCGGGTAATGCGCGAATTCGCGCGCTTTCTCGGCCATCTCCCGCGGTTCCCCGAGGCTCAGCGTAAATGCGGTAAGCACCGGCCGGAGCGGCGCGGCGAGTCCAGCTGACGCCGCTACAGTGTGGCCGCTCAGGCGGCTGCGCAAGTCCCACAGTGCGCAGTCGATGGCGTTGCGCGCCGAGCCGGGCGGCAATAGCTGCTGTAACGCCAGCAGGTCGATCCCTTGCTCGATCTCCGGCCGCGCCGATTCGATCTGCGCGCCGACGCTCTCGATACTCTCGCCGTAACGGCCATAGGGCACGCACTCCCCGCTGCCCACGGCATTGCCCTCCCTGATGCTGACGACGATCGACTCGGCGACCGTCTTCGAGCCGCGGCTAATACGGAATACACCGCGAATCGGCAGGGTGCAGTGCTGCTGTTCCATCGTCCTGCGCTTCATCTCACTCTCCCTCGTTCAGAAAATAGTTTGACACAGCCCAGATTGAACCATATTATGGATTCACAAAACATATTATGGTTTGATCTTATGAATATCGATTCGATAGTGCATGCAGACGAGCCGACCCGGAGGAGCAAACTGACCAGCCTCGCCGACGCCATGATGAGCGTGAAGGCAGGGCAGTTCGTCGCTCTCGGGGGCTTGTGGTTTCACAACAATCCATGCGCGGCGGTGAGAGAGCTTGCGCGGCGCAAAATTCGCGATCTGCATATCGTCGCCGCGCCGCCGTCGAGCTATGCGGTCGATCTGCTCATCGGCGCAGGTTGCGTGTCGCACGCGACCGTGGGGCATGTTTCCTTCGAGCATCTCGGTTTCGCGCCGAATTTCCGGCGCGCGGCGCAGGAGGGCGCTGTGCGCATCGTCGATGCCGACGAGGCCACCATCCTCGGCGGTCTCATGGCGACCGTCGAGCATCTCGACTCGCATCCGGTGACGTCCGTGAAGGGCACTGATATCTGCAGGTCGTCCGCCGCGCCGCGCAATCGGGACGGTGTCGTGGCGCCGCTCGCGATGCGCCCGGACGTGTGCATTCTGCACGCGCAGGAAGCGGATAGGTACGGCAACGTGAGAAGCCTGGGCACGCCGTTTTGCGACCCGCTCTTTGCGAAGGCGTCGAAGTACGTGATCGTCACCGTCGACCGGATCGTAGACAACGATTCGATTCGTGCGCAGCCGCATCGCACCACAATTCCCGGTTATCTCGTCGACGCCGTCGTCGAGGCACCGTTTGGCGCGCATCCGTGCTCCAGTCACGGCGTCCACGTGCACGACGAAGCGCATATCCGGTCGTACATCAAGGCGGGCGCGAACGCCGACACGTGGAATCGCGATTATCTTGCTCCGTACGTCGAAGCACCCGCGTCGCTCGAAGGCTACGTTGACCGCGTGGGTGGCGCAACGCGGATTCTTGCGCTTTCGGAGGTGGTGCGATGAATAGCTACAGCAACGACGAGTTGATGACGGTCCTGCTGGCCCGCGAGTTGAGAAACGAAGATCTCGCCGTTACAGGGGCCAGCTCGCTGGTGCCGGTCGCCGCTTGTCTGCTCGCGCAAATAATGCACGCGCCCGACCTGACGCTCATCACGCCGGCGGGCGTCGTCAATCCGGCGCCACCGAGACTGTATCGATCCGCATCGGATGGACGGTGGGTGGAAGGCGCCGAAGCGGTTGGGACTGCATATGACCTCTTCGAAATGTCGGAAAACGGCAGGCTCGACGTGATGTTTTATGGCGGTGTCCAGATCGACCAGCGAGGCAACATCAATCTGACCGGCACGGGTTATGGCACAGACGGACGTCCCCAGTTTCGCGGGCCGGGCCTGGCGAATACATCGTTTGCCGTCGTATCGAAGCGCATCCTGCTCTTCAGCGCGGCACATACGCCGCGGACGTTCGTGGAGAAAGTGGAATTCCTCACGGCGGCCGGACATCTGAACGGTCCCGGCGACCGGGAAAGGCACGGCATAACGACCGAAGGGCCGGTCGTGTGCGTCACGCCGCTCGTAACCTTCGAATTCGACACGGAGAAGTGCATGCAGGTCCGCTCGATCCATCCGGGCGTCGATCCCGATGACGTCGTCAGGAACACAGGCTTTCCATTGCGTCTGGCGTCATGGCCTCACACGGACGCGCCCACATCAGAGGAACTGTCGCTGCTGCGCAGATTCGTCGATCCCAGCGGAGAACTGTCGGCCTGAGCACGGCTGCCGGATCTGGATAAAGCACGAAACACTCGGTAAAACACCATGAATCAGAAAACTTGCTTGAAGGGATTGCGCGTGATCGATTTCACGCGCGTGGTGGCAGGTCCGTACTCGACGTCGATACTCGGCGATCTGGGTGCGGACGTGATCAAGATCGAACGGCCCGGAACCGGCGACGACAGCCGCGGCTGGGGACCGCCGTTCGTCGGCGAAGTCAGCTCCTATTTCCTGGGGCTCAACCGGAATCGCCGCAGCGTCGCTATCGATCTGCAAACCGTGGAAGGCATGGAGATCGCCAAACGGCTGGTCGCCGACGCGGACGTGATCGTCGAGAGTTTCCGACCTGGCGTGATGGATCGCCTCGGCCTCGGTTACGAAGAACTGAAAAAGACAAATCCCGGCCTGATCTACTGCGCGATTTCCGCGTTCGGACAGAGCGGGCCGTACCAGGAGCGGCCCGGCTATGATTTGATGATTTCCGCGCTTGGCGGATTGATGGGCGTGACCGGCAACGCGGACGGAGAGCCGGTCAAAACCGGCGTGGCTCTGATCGACGTGTCGACCGGGCTGCATGCCGCCATCGGCGTGCTGGCCGCGCTTCATCACCGCACCGTGACGGGCGAAGGGCAGCGCGTCGATGCGTCCTTGCTGAGCACCGAGCTGGCCATACTGATCAATGTCGCAAGCGAATATCTCATCGGTGGGAGCATCGCGAAGCCGCAGGGCTCGGGGCACGCGAACGTGGCACCGTATCAGGCGTTTCCGACCGAAGATGGCTGGGTGCTGATGGGCTCGCCCAACGACAAGCTGTTCCGGAAAACGTGCGACGCACTGGGCAAGCCGGAATGGAAGGACGATCCGCGCTTCCTCACGAACGGCGACCGGGTGGTGCACAAGCCGGAACTCGTCGGGATGATCAGCGCCATCACGCGCACCCAGAAGACGAACTACTGGGTGGACCTCCTGTCGGCGACGGGCGCGCCGGTCGCGCCGATCAACAAGATGGATGCCGTTTTCGAGGATCCGCAGGTCAGGCATCTGGATCAGGTTGCCTATGTCGAGCATCCGCTGTACGGCCGGTATCCCGTGGTGACGTCCGGCCTCCGGTTTTCCGCGACGCCGCCGGTCGTCGGTCCAGCCGCCCCGAGGCTCGGCGAACATACCTTCGATGTTCTCGAAGGCGAGCTGGGCATGAGCGCACGTGAAATTGAGCAGTTGATCGAAAGCGGCGTCGTGGAGTACAGACCTGCCGCGGGCAACGAAGTCGCAGCAATGGAATCGGCCGCCCCTTCGACGGGACTGGCTTGACCGATCATGGCGCACATGATGCCTGGTGCGCCCGATAAGAATACTGGCAACGGTGTTGTCATGCGAGGACGGTGGAGACAAGACATGAGTACTTTGAACGATTCGATTCATACGAGAGCGGAGCGCGAGGTCGAGGAGAGCCTCGCGCACGATCCGGCGCGCCGGCGCCGCATTGTCATCGGCGCGGGCATCGGCACCGCGATCGAGTATTACGATTTCACGATCTACGCCTTTCTCGCGACGACCATCGCGCAGGTCTTCTTTCCGAAGTCCGATCCGACTGCGGGCCTGCTCTCAACGTTCGCCATTTTTGCGGCGTCGTTCTTTCTGCGACCGTTCGGTGGCATCGTCATCGGCCACCTCGCGGACAGGCTGGGTCGGCGCAAGGCGCTAACGCTGTCGGTCGCGGGCATGGTCGCCGCGAGCGTTCTCATCGGTTTCATTCCGTCATACGAAGCGCTCGGCGTGGCGGCGCCCGTGGTACTCGTGCTTTTGCGTTGCATTCAGGCGTTTTCCGCAGGCGGTGAATTGGGCACGGCTGCCTCCTATGTGGCGGAGCAATCGCCGATCAACCGGCGCGGCTACCTCACCGGCTTCGTCAATCTGGGAACGGTCTCGGGCACGCTGCTCGCGTCGTTCACCGTGGCGCTAACGCGGGCTCTCGTTGTGGACGCGGATTTCGCAACGTGGGGCTGGCGCATTCCTTTTCTCGTTTCGCTGCCGCTCGGTCTCATCGCATTGTTCGTGCGCCTGCGCATGGAGGAGTCGGTCGCGTTCGAGGAAATCGCCAAGGAAAAGGAAATCAAGCGGGCGCCTGCGCTCGGCGTGCTCAAGGCGAGGCCCACCGCCGTTCTCGTGGTGATCGCCCTGGCTTTGACGTCGAACGCGAGTTACTGGACCGTGTTCACCTATCTGAGCACGCTGCTTCAGACCCAACACGTGGTGGATGCGAAAACAGCGGCATGGGCGACCACGGCGACGCTCGTGCTCGCGGCCGTGTCGATGCCGTTCTGGTCGCGTCTTTCCGACCGCTTCGGCCGCAAGAAGATCATGGTTCTGCTTAACGGGCTGTTCGTTGTGAGCGCGTATCCGCTCTTCACTCTCGCCACGCATGGCGCGGTCGTGGGCATCGCCGTGCAGCTCGTCCTCGGACAGATCACCGCGTGCTATCTGGCGAATCTGCTTGCGACGCTCGCGGAAACACTGCCTGCTTCGATGCGTGTCAGCGGCTTTGCGCTCGGCTACAACATCGCTTCGATTCTCGCCGGTGGCTCGGCGGGCTATATCGCGACCTGGCTCGTGGTCAGCACCGGAAACCCGGCATCACCCGCGTTCTTTGTGATGAGCGCGACGGGCATCGCGTTCGTCGCCTCCGTCCTGATGCGCGAGACCGCGAATCGTCCGTTGCTTCTGGACGTCTGACGCCGGCCGCGAGCGCGGCAGTAGCAGCAGCCGTCACAACAACGCAGGAAACGGCGGGTTCGATTAGTTTATATCAATCCGTTCGCAACACATTTAATTAAGACAACTGATTATGAAGCCATTCGATTCGCTCCCCGTACAACGCGATGGAGGGGGTTTGCGCATGCTGGAGGGCATTCGCGTACTAGATCTGACGACCTCCATCGCCGGCCCCTACGCGACCCAATTGCTCGCGGACATGGGCGCGGAAGTGCTGAAGATCGAGAAGCCCGGCGCGGGAGACGACACGCGGGCCTGGGGGCCGCCGTTTCTGGGCACGCAGTCGCTCTGGTTCCTGAGCGTCAACCGGAACAAAGAAAGCATGACCCTCGATATTCGCCAGCCGCAGGGACGGAATATCGTCGATCGGCTCGTCGAGGAGAGCGACGTCATCGTGCTCAACATGGTCCCGGGCGTGCAGGCGAAGCTGGGACTCGATGAAACGAGGCTGCGAGCGATCAACGAGCGCCTGATCCACGTTTCGCTGACGGGCTTCGGCCTCACGGGCACGCGCGCGGATTCGCCCTGCTACGACCTCATTGCGGAAGGCTATTCGAGCGTGATGGATCTGACCGGCGAGCCCGATAGCGGTCCGCAAAAAGTCGGCACGCCTGCGGCGGACCTGCTCGCGGGGCAGGACGTCGCGCTCGCGACCCTGGCGGCGATCATCGAACGGCAGCGTACCGGTACCGGCAAGGCGATCGACGTTTCGATGGTGGAAAGCATGGTCCGCTTCATGTCGCCGCGCATCGTGCCCTGGCTCGGGAGCGGTGAAGCGGTGACGCGATCGGGCGGGCGCGATTCCGTCATCGCAGTCTACCAGGTGTTCGACACCGGGGACGAGCCGATCACGCTCGGTCTCGGCAACGATGCGATCTGGCAGCGCTTCTGGCAAGCGGTCGGCCATCCCGCGTACGGCCAGCAAGCGCGTTTCGCCACGAACGCGGCACGCAGGGAGCGCCGCGAAGAAATCGTTACCGAAGTCAGCCGCATTCTGCTGGCGCGTCCCCGCTCGCACTGGCTTGCGCTTTTCGAATCACACAGGATTCCCTCCGGACCGATCAACCGTGTCGAACAGCTCGTCGCCGATGAAGTGCTGCGCGAAAAGAGCATGTTTTACGCAGTTGAGGGTGCGGACGGGCTCGTTCCCCAGGTGGGTCTGGGCATTCGCTTCGACGGCATCAGCAACGTTCACAGACGAGCGCCGCCCGAACTCGGTCGCGACACTCAAAGCGTGTTGCGGCAGCGTCTCGGGCTGGCCGAAGAGGAAGTTGCTCGTCTCGTCGCGGCAAAGATCATTTGATGGAGGTTTCCATGGCTTACGAAGAGATTCTGTATGAAGAAGATGGCCCGATCGGGACCATCACGCTCAATCGCCCGGACGACGGCAACATGTTCACCGAGCGTATGTGTCATGAGATCCGCGATTGCATCAACGACATTCGCCGCGAGACGCGCACGCGCGTCATCGTGCTCACCGGGGCGGGCGAGAAGTTCTTCTGCACGGGCGGTCGCAAGGACGGCATGCAGGACTCGAAGCTCTATGCGGGCGTGCTGCCTGTGCTCGAAATGTACGAAAGCATCGACCGTCTGCAGAAGCCGGTGATCGCGTCGGTCAATGGCTTCGCGGTCGGCGGGGGCAACGTGCTGCAAGTCGTTTGCGATCTCACGATCGCAAAGGAAAGCGCGATCTTCCGCCAGGTGGGGCCGATGGTCGGTAGCTTCGACGCCGGGTACGGCACGTGGTACCTCGAAGATCTCGTGGGCAAGAAACGCGCGAAGGAAATCTGGTATCGCAACCAGAAGATCTCAGCGCGTGAAGCGCTCGAAATGGGTCTCATCAACAAGGTGGTGCCGGATGGCGAATTGAAGAGCGCGACGCAGGAATATGCGCTTGAAATCGCCGAGCGCGGCGCATTCGCGCTTGCCTCGATCAAAGGCGCTTTCAATGCGCGGCATGGTGGCGTCGCGGGTCTTTCGCGAGTGACGCACGATCTGCTGCTGCGTGCCTACATGGGCAGCGAAGAACAGGATGAACTCGCGCAGTCGTTCGCCGAGCGTCGTTCCCCCGACGCGGGCCGATTCGGTCATTGAAGGGGCGAGGCATGAGCGTCGAACTTTCATTCCGTGAGGACATCGCATTCCTCACACTGAATCGCCCGGAAGCGCTCAACGCGCTCAGCTTTGGCGTTCTGCGTGAAATATCCAGCGCGATCGACGAAGTCAAGGCGTCCGGCGCTTCCGCGCTGGTCGTTTCGGGACATGGGGACAAGGCGTTTTGTGCGGGCGCGGATATCAAGGAGTTAACTGCGCGCTGTCTGGTGGAGCAACGACAGGGAGCGAGCTTCGGGCAGTCTGTGTTTTGCAAGCTCGATGAGCTGTCGATCCCGTCGATTGCCGTCCTCAAGGGTTATGCATTTGGCGGCGGCCTCGAGCTTGCGCTGGCGTGCACCTTCCGCGTGGCGACGCCATCCGCGAAGATGGGCCTGCCGGAAATCAAGCTCGGTTTGATTCCGGGCTACGGCGGGACGCAACGCCTGCCGCGCATCGTCGGTCCTGCGCGTGCGCTGGAACTCATCATGTCGGGCAAAACGATCGATGCTGAGGAAGCCGCGCGGATCGGCCTCGTCAGCCGCGTGGTGGATGAGGGCGATCCCCATCAGATTGGCGAAGCGTTCAGCCGCCAGTTCACGGGACACAGCAAGATCGCCTTGATGCTGGCGAAGCAGGCCGTCCAAAGGGCATTCGATTCCGCGCTCGAAGAGGGGCTGCGTATCGAAGCGGACCTCTCGACGTTGGCGTACCAGACCAACGACGCCGACGAAGGCATGCGTGCGTTCATCGAAAAGCGCAAGCCGGCATTCAGGAATTGGTGAACCCGGCAAATGCATGCAAACAACCTAGGTGGAGTAGACGTGACAAAAGTGAATACGGTAACAGTCGCGGGTAGCGGCACGATGGGCACCGGAATTGCCATCGTGGCGGCAAGGGCGGGATTTCGCACGATCGTGTTCGATACGCGCCAGGATGCGCTCGATCGCGCCCGGCGGCAAACCGAAGCATTTCTGAATAAATCTGTGGCGCGCGGCAAGCTCAGCGCCGAAGAGGTCGAATCGATTCTCGCGCGATGGTCGTCCACCACGCGTCTGGAAGACCTCGCGTCGAGCGACGTGATCATCGAGGCGGTGTTCGAGGATTTGTGTGTCAAGCACGAGCTTTTTTCCGCGCTCGACGCGATCTGCAAGCCCGAGACGATTTTCGCCTCGAATACCTCAACGATTTCCATTACCGAAATCGCAGGCGGCTCGGGCCGGCCCGATCGCTTCGTCGGCATGCATTTCTGCCTGCCCGCGCAATTGATGAAACTGGTCGAAATGTCGCCCGGCCTTGCGACGAGTGACGACACCTGGCAGCGCGCGTGGGACTTCACCGAGCAACTCGGCCAGAAGCCGGTCAAAACAAAGGATACGCCGGGATTCATCCTCAACTATTTTCTGATTCCCTATAACAACGACGCGATCCGTCTCGTGGAAGCGGGCGTTGCGGAACCGGCGGAAATCGACAAGGCCATCAAGACGGCGCTGGGCTATCCGATGGGGCCGCTCGAATTGCTCGATCTGATTGGCATGGATACCCAGCGTCTGCTGTGCGAGGCAATGCACGGCTTGACGAACGAGGATCGGGCCGCGTGCCCGCCGCTCGTGAAGCGCATGATCGCGGCGGGCTGGCTCGGCAAAAAAACGGGCCGTGGATTCCACCAGCACACCGACACGAAGATGTTTGGAGCCTGAGATGAGTTATTGCATCAAATGGGCCGGCGCGAGCCGGTCGTTTCCCGAGCGCCATGCGTTCCTCGACAACGCGTCAGCCGAAGGCGATTGCCAGGTCTATCTAGGCGCGTGCGCAGGCAAGGAGTACGTCGACAATCGTGCCAACCTTTGCGCAGACGCGATTGTCGCGATCGAACTGAAGGACGAGTGTCTTGGCGTTTATACGGATGAAGCCGAAGCGTTGCTCGACACGCAACGCGGATCGAAGCGGGTGTTCGGCTTCGCGCGCTTTCGGCTCGGTAAGGCAGCGCCCACGCAATTGATCGAGCTCGTCGTGCCGCGCGAGCATGACGAGGCGGCACTGCAGGTGCTCAAGGCGCTCTTCGAGAATGCAGGCTTTGTCGTGGCCATCTGCAACGACTTTCCGGGCCGCATTGTCAATCGCCTGATTCGCCCTTATTACAACGCCGTGCTGCGCCGCTATGACGAGAAGCTCGCCACCGCCGAGGATCTCGATACGACACTGAAAATGGGACTGGGCTACCCGGAAGGCCCGCTTGCGCTGCTCGATCGAACTGGTCTCGCGGAACACGCGGAAACGTCGCAGGCGCTCTATGAAGCGCTGGGCGATCCGTCGTTCGTACCAGCGCGGCTTGCCGCGAATGCGCGGCTCGCCGCGAGGGCGGGCAAGCCTGCGCCGCTATGCGTTGCACGACAAAATTAGAAACCCGAACCATACCTGATGAAAGATTTCATGACGCACGCGCTCGGCATTGTCGGATCCGGCGCGATGGGACGTGGCATCGCGCAAATCTCCGCGCTGGCCGGCATTGACGTGCATCTCTACGACATCAGTCGCGATGCGGTCGACGCGGCGCGCGGACATTTGAGCGACACGCTCACGATGCTTGCCGGAAAAGGCCGCATCACCACCACTGCGGCGGCCGAAGCCGTCGCGAGAATCATACCCGCGGACTCACTCGAGGCACTGAAAGGCTGCGATGTCATCGTCGAGGCTATCGCGGAGAATCTGGAAGCGAAGCGGGCGCTCTTCAAGCAGCTCGATGCAATGGTGCGCGACACGTGCATTCTTGCGTCTAACACGTCGTCGCTCTCCATCACCGCGATCGCCGCTGCGTGCTCGAAGCCCGAGCGCGTCGCCGGGTTTCATTTCTTCAACCCGGTGCCGTTGATGAAGGTCATCGAGGTTATCGATGGTCTACGTGGCGCGCCTTCGACGGGTGACCGACTGGTTCAGCTCGCGCATCGGCTGGGTCATACACCGGTGCGCGCGAAAGACATGCCTGGCTTTATCGTCAATCACGCCGGACGCGCGATGAATACGGAAGGGCTGCGCATCGTCGGGAAGGCATTGCGGACTTTGCCGATATCGATCGCATCATGCGGGAGCAGGCCGGATTCAGGCTCGGACCGTTCGAGCTCATGGATCTCACGTCGCTCGACGTCTCGCATCCCGTCATGGAGTCGATCTATCAGCAATTCTATGAAGAGCCGCGATTCCGGCCTTCGCCTTTGACGGCGATTCGTCTTAGCGGCGGGCTGCTCGGGAAAAAGACCGGTGAGGGCTTTTACAAGTACGTGGGTGGCAAGCCGGTACCGCAGCCAGAAGCCGGAATCGCGGCGGACCTTCCAGAGCGGGTCTGGGTGAGTTCCCGCGATGCGGTCGCGCGCAGCCAGATAGCCGGTTTGATTTCGGCGGCCGGAATCACGATGGAGAAAGCTGCTTCATAGACGGTCAGGCCGGTGAAACGCACAAGGCGACTGCGGCCCGCGTCGATCTCGGCGCGTGTGATCGCCTGCCGCAGGTAGTTGGGTTGGCGTTGCCACTCGTTCGCATCGAACCAGATGTGTTCCTGCGTCTCGTGGTCGTCTGCGAGGGCGAGTGCGGCAAGCTGGTCGAGCGTGATCGCGTCCTCACGCAGCAGCTCAAGCAGCCTGCCTGATACGTTGGCGAGCTTCATGCGTCGTTTGACCGTGATCGGTGTGGCAGAAAACAGCGCGGCGATGTAATCGATGCCGCGGCCTTCCTCGGCGAGCAACCGGTACGACCGCAGCACGTCGAACGGATCAAGTCCTTCGCGCTCGCTGTTCTCGATCAGCGAAATGGCGAGGGCTTCGCCTTCGCTGACGATCCGCACGGGCACCGGATAGTCGGCGGCGATGTTTTTCTGTCCGAATAGCAGGTCGAGCGCGGCCTCGCGACGCTGGCCCGCGCAAACGCCGTATTTGCGCTGTTTGCCGCGCGTCCCCTTGATCTCGTGGACGGCGAGGTTTTGCAGCAGCCCCTTTGTGCGGATGCTGACGGCCAGGGCTGGAATACCCGTGAGCGTTGCCGTGCGGGCATTGAGCGGCGAGGGGCTCAGGCTGGAATACGGAACGGTAACGACCGGTTGCTCGTTACCGAAGCTGGTCTCAAGCACCGGCGCGGATTCGGTGGCGTCCGCCGTGGTGGTGGTTTCAACTTCATGGGATTGCATGATTGACGCCAGAAAATGGGAAGGGAAGTTCCGGGTCGGGGTGCTGCCGGAAACCATCAGGAATCGACCCGGATAGGAGTCTTGATGGAAAAATATGAAACAGGGCAGCGGGTTGCCACCCCTGCTGTGCTTATGCCTTCATCCGGCACATCGCGTCAGCGAGCATCCAGAGGGCACGGTTGAGCTTCACGTTCTGGTCGATGCCGGTGATCGACCGTGTGGACATCGAGCGGCCCGTGCGCGAGCGTCCATGCAGGCCACCCTTTGTGAGGTTTCCTGCACGCGGTTGAAGACCGTCCACAGGTCATCGTGACGATCCTCGAAGCGGCGCGGGGCGAGTAACTGGCTTTCGGTGATCGGGGCGGGGGTCTCGGCGTCGGTCGGGTCGTCGCGCAATGCGAGCGCGGAGCGGGCGAACGCATGCTGTTCGTCGCGGTCGAGTGTGACGTCGCGCATGCCGTCCTTCTGCTCGCTGATCAGGTCGAAGCCGTCGAACACGTCGAACGCGCCATTGATGACGTTCTGAACGATGTTGCCCTTGTGCGGCACACGGATATCGGCGACGTTGTCGCCTGCGACCATGGCGTTCTGGCAGACAAAGCGCAGCATGCCTGCGAGCATCTGGTAGCTGCTCGTGCCGTCGTGCGAGTTCAGCAGCACGATTTCGTTGGCTTCGTCTCCGTCAATCTGGTCGGCGTGACGAAGGCGGAGCATGTGCTTTGTGTATTCGCGCTTACCCTGATCGCGCACGCGCGTTTGGCACACCATGAACGGTTCGAAACCTTCATTTCGCAGGCCGCGCAGCACGTCGATGGTGGGAATGTAGGTGTAGCGCTCGGAGCGGCTGTCGTGCTTGCCTTCGGCAAAGATCGACGGGGCCACGTCATGGATCTGATGGTCGGACAGCGGCACATTGGAACGGAGCACCGGCGAGTTAGGACGGAAAGAGGAGGCGAGTTGCATGGCAATCTCCAAAGCACAAAAGGTTGAGGGCCTGAACCGGGCGAGGGGATGTGCGCTGCCGTTTTGGCTGGACACTTCCCGGTGGAACCCGGGGTTGGCTTTGCTGCCGCCAGGCTCCCGGGTTTCCGCCCGTGCGACTCAGGCAGCCGATAGCGGGCGGGCGTCAAGGAAAAAGGCGAGGGAGGGGTGCGGGCAACACGGTCCCCTCGCCCCTTGATGCCCGCCCGCTATCGGCTACGGTTGCGGGTCAAGGGCGGGAAGCTGGGAGCCCGTGCATGCCATGCATCGGGTTGACCGGGTAGGGATGCCGCGCGGCAGGCGCGGCTGCGTGGTTGTGCCCGGCCACGCTCGAGTAGAAGGTGGCGGGGTTGACGGCTGCGCCAGGGATTGATGCCCGACAGGGGCGAGACGCGAACGCGGCTCGACGCATAGCGCGAAAGCCCGATCCCGGCGCGTGAGCGTCGGGGGGCGTCTTATCGGTATGGGTGGTTATTCGTCAACATTGATCGCCGACTGGGGCCCTGGTTTTTTGTTGGCCGCGCCGGGCAGCACGCGGTCACAGCCCGGCGATCACATGCGTCGTCGGTCCGACATTCAGGTGTCGGGTCCGCTCCGTAATCGACCTCCGATTGTCAAAGACGAACGCTCCTTCATCGGCCATGCCTGACACTCAGGTACCGCCATCGATGCGGCAGCTTCAGGTCGCTTTCCCGACATTCGCGTCTCGGCAGCCGCGAATGTCAGCAATCACTTCAAGCGGATGCGTGCTTGTGTTAAGCGTTGTTCGACGCCTGCCCATGTCTGCCGGCGCGTGAGCACACGACGACGCATGG
>NZ_JAQQEG010000059.1:0-41760 GCF_046027395.1 Paraburkholderia dipogonis
CCCCCCCCCCCCCCCCCCCCCCCGCGGCGCCGCGCCCCCCCCCCCCCCCCCCCCGCCCCGGTTCGAACCGAGTGACTCAATGCACGGGTAGCCGTGTTTTACTGGCCGTTTTGCATCGTGCCGCCGGTGCCGTTGTTCATGCCATTACCGGTGCCGCTGCGCGTACCGTTGTTCATGCCGTTACCCATGCCACTGTTCGAGCGGTTCATCGACGGGCTATTCGGCGTCGCGCCGGTGCCGGTGCCCAGACCGCCGCCGGTACCGGTGACGCCCGGCGAACCGTAGCCCGAATCGCTCGGGCTCTTCATCGATCCAGCGCCGACGCCGGGCGTAGCAGTCCCGCCCGCGCCCCCAGTCGTGCCGCCGCCCGCGCCCACGCCAGTGCCGCCGCCACCCGCGCCGCCGCCGGCTCCTCCCGCGCCGCCGCCAGCCTGTGCATAGGCGCCGCCCGACAATGCCATCACGAGCGCTGAAGCAAAAATCGTCCTGGTAATGCGTTTCATGGTTCACCTCCATAGAGTCGGTTTGATGTCACGCAAGCGCTTGTCGCTCGCATACATGGAGTGCCGCAAGCGGTGTGCCTCGCTCGAGTGCGTTACGCTTGAACAGGAGGGCGCGGCAGCATGCCAACAATCGAGCATGGGGCGTTCCCGGCGTCGCGTCATCAAAACCGATACGGAAACCGAACTATTTTGCGGTGCAGCGAAACAGGTCTAGCGTGCGCGTCTTGCCGTGCCGTCGCGGCTCGCCTTGTCCGACGCCTCGACCCTACGTGTTACCGGTGGACCGCGCGCGATGCGCTGCACGCTTTCGCACTTTCCATTACATTGCGGGTGCGGCGGCGCTTCAGCATCGCTCCCTCCAATCAAACAACGGTATCTGCCATCGTCGATTCCATGCAGCCAATCGTCTCAGTCACGAACCTGTCGAAAACCTATGCCACCGGTTTTCATGCACTCAAAAACATCAATCTGGCGATCAACCGCGGGGAAATCTTCGCCTTGCTCGGCCCGAACGGCGCTGGCAAAACGACCCTCATCAGCATCATTTGCGGCATTGTCAACGCGAGCGAAGGTAGCGTGACCGTGGACGGCCGCGACATCGCGACCGACTATCGCGGCGCGCGCTCGCTGATCGGCCTCGTGCCGCAGGAACTGACCACCGATTCCTTCGAAACCGTCTGGGCGACCGTGTCGTTCAGCCGCGGGCTGTTCGGCAAGCCGAAAAACCCGGCATACGTCGAAAAGGTGTTGCGCGATCTCTCGCTGTGGGAAAAGCGCGATAGCAAGATCATCACGCTCTCGGGCGGCATGAAACGGCGCGTGCTGATCGCCAAGGCGCTCTCGCACGAGCCGCGCGTGCTGTTCCTGGACGAACCGACCGCCGGCGTGGACGTAGAGTTGCGCCGCGATATGTGGAAGCTGGTGCGCTCGCTCGCCGAGAGCGGCGTGACGATCATCCTGACCACGCACTATATCGATGAGGCCGAGGAAATGGCCGACCGCATCGGCGTGATCAGCGCGGGTGAGATCATGCTGGTCGAAGAGAAAACGGAGCTGATGCGCAAGCTCGGCAAGAAGCAGTTGACGCTGCAACTGGAGAGCCCGCTCGCGCAAGTACCGGCCTCGCTCGCCGGCTACGGGCTCGACGTCGCGAAGGGCGGCAACGAACTGGTCTACACCTATGAAGGCGAGGGCGGGCGCACCGACATCATCGCGCTGCTCAAGGCGCTCGACGACGCCGGCATTCGCTTCAAGGACCTGCACACCACGCAGAGTTCGCTCGAAGACATCTTCGTCAGTCTGCTCCGAGGTGACCAATGAACATCTACGCCATTCGCGCGATCTACAAGTTCGAGATGGCGCGCACCTGGCGCACGCTGATGCAGAGCATCATCGCGCCGGTGATTTCGACTTCGCTTTATTTCGTCGTGTTCGGCGCGGCGATCGGCTCGCGCATCAAGGAAGTGGACGGCATCAGTTACGGTGCGTTTATCGTGCCGGGTTTGATCATGCTGTCGCTGCTGTCGCAAAGCATTTCGAATGCGTCGTTCGGGATTTACTTTCCGCGCTTTACCGGCACGATCTACGAGTTGCTGTCGGCGCCGGTGTCGTATCTGGAAATCGTCGTGAGTTATGTGGGCGCGGCGGCCACCAAATCGATTCTGCTCGGGCTGATCATTCTCGCGACCGCGGGCTTGTTCGTGCCGCTGCAAGTGCAGCATCCGTTCTGGATGATCCTGTTTCTCGTGCTCACGGCGGTCACGTTCAGTCTGCTCGGTTTCATTATCGGCATCTGGGCGGATAGCTTCGAGAAGCTGCAACTCGTGCCGCTCCTGATCATCACGCCGCTGACTTTTCTCGGCGGCAGTTTCTATGCGGTCAATATGTTGCCGCCGTTCTGGAAGGTCGTGACGCTGTTCAATCCGATCGTCTATCTGGTTAGCGGATTTCGCTGGAGCTTCTATGGTCTCGCCGATGTGAATGTCGAGGTGAGCCTCGGCATGACCGCGCTTTTTCTGGCGGTGTTTTTGTTGATCGTTGCGTGGATCTTCAAGACCGGTTACCGGCTCAAGACCTGAAGGGCGCGCCTCATGCGAAACTCTCGGACACCCCTAACACGGAGCCAATAGCCATTATGTCCGTCGATCTCAGTCTGATTGAGCGAAGCGCGTGCGAAGTCGTCGATCTGTTGCGCGAGGAAGCGGTGAGTCCGCACGACCTGCTCGACACGCTCGCCGCCCAGATGGCGCGCGTCGAGCCGCAGGTCAACGCGCTGCCCACGCTGTGTTTCGAGCGCGCGCATGCTCATGCCGACGCGCTGCTGAAGAAGCCCGTGGCCGAGCGCGGCTTGCTGTGCGGCCTGCCGGTGCCGATCAAGGATCTGACCGACGTGGCCGGCGTGCGCACCACGCGCGGTTCGCTGGTTTACCGCGACCGTGTGCCGGAAACGTCGGATGCCGGCGTGACCTTGCTCGAAGCACGCGGCGGCGTGGTCTATGCAAAATCCAACACGCCCGAGTTCGGCTCCGGCGGCCATACGTATAACAGCGTGTTCGGCGTGACGCGCAATCCGTGGAACCCGGCGCTTTCGGCGGGCGGTTCGTCCGGCGGCGCGGCAGCCGCGCTGGCGTCGGGCACAGCGTGGGTCGCGCAGGGCTCCGATCTGGCGGGGTCGCTGCGCACGCCGTCGGCGTTCTGCGGCGTAGTCGGCTTGCGGCCGACGCCGGGCCGGGTCGCGTACGGTCCGGCCGCCAATCCCTACGACACGCTCGGCATTCACGGACCGATGGCGCGCAGCGTGACCGACGCAGCGTTGCTGCTCGACGCGATGTGCGGCCAAGTCGAGAGCGCGCCGTTGTCGCTGCGTGAGCCGGCGACCTCGTTCCTCGAGCATGCGCGCCGGCCGCAACGGCCGGCGCGTGTGGCATTCAGCGAGGGACTCGGCATCGCCACCGTCGAGCCGGAAATCCTGGCGATCTGCCGCAAGACGATGGACCGGCTTGCGGCGGAAGGCGTCGGCGTGGAGGAGAGCGATCTCGACCTGAGCGCGGCGACGCAGGCGTTTCACACGCTGCGCGGCATTGCCTACGCGACGAATTACGAAGACGTGCTGGCGCAGCACCGCGACGTGCTGAATCCCAACGTGATCTGGAACATCGAGTTCGGTCTGCAACTGGACAACCGCGCCATGCGATCGGCGCAGCGCACGCGCGCGGAACTCTTCTACAAGCTGAATGCGCTGCTGCAGCGCCATGACGTGCTGATCTGTCCGGCTTCGATCGTGCTGCCGTTCCCCGTCGAAGCACGCGATATCCGTGACGCGGCCGGGCAGCACTTCGAGACTTACATCGACTGGCTCGCGATCACGTATGCGCTGACGCTCACCGGCATGCCGGTCATGGCGATTCCTTGCGGGATGAGCGCGAGCGGGCTGCCGGTCGGTATTCAGATCGTCGGCAAGCCGCGTGGCGAGGCGGCGTTGCTTTCCGCGGCGCGCGCAATCGAAGAGATCATCGGCACCTGGGCCACCGGCAAGCCGCAAGTCTTGTGAAAGTCGTCACCGCGTCGATCTCACTGCCTTGATCCGACGTGACGGCGCTCGCCGTCACGTCCGCGACCTCGTTTTACTTCCTCCGCAATCCCCCTTAGTCCGTCCGGACGATGCCCGCGCGGGCCGAATCACCGTCAATGTCCGTATGAACCGGCAAGCGGCGCAGCCTCGATCGTGGCGCGCCGTATTGCGGAAAAAACGCCGTGCGGCAGGCATTCAGGCCGCGAGCATGGACAGGCACGGAGACAGGCATGAGGCAGGAGGGCGGCAAAATGAAAGCGAGAATTCAGCGCGATGGACTGGTAGCCGGTTTGCTGGTGGCGATCGGCGTGATCGGCGTGTCGGTGCGGCAGTTATACGCGTGCGCATGGAGCGACGAATTTCCCGGCATGGTGTGCACGGCGGGCTCGTCGTTGTCGCTGTTTCTCGGCATCACCGGACTGGCCGCGCTGGCAGGCCGGGTGTGGGCGCGCCGTTCAGGGGCGGACGAGCAATGCTTTACGTTTCTCGGCGCGGTAGGCGGCGCCGCGGTCGTGTTCGCGATGGTGGTGAGCGGTCTCTAGCGCAAAGCACGTCTGTTTACATTGAGCGCAACCGGACATGGCTCGATACGGCGCTTGCTTATGACGTATCGAGCCTCTCCATGTGCCCACGGTAACGTATCAGGCAACGATAGCAGGATGCGCCTGCACCGGCCCGCCCAATGCTTCGCGATGCGACGGCGGCCGGCGTCCGTCGAGTTCGGTGACGCCGTACTCGTCAGCAAGCTCAGCGCCGACCAGCACCATGCCCGACTTTTGCATCCGTTGCGGATCGCGATACAGCGCGTCGATCACACGCCCGGTGAACTGCGGCGTCTCCGCCAGTTCGCTGAACCCGGCATATTGCTCGGGATGTGCGGCGATCACGCGCGCGGTGCGCTCCGTTTGCAACATGCCCATCCAGATCGACACCGCAGCCACGCCATACGGTTTCAGATCGACGGCCATATCCTTGGCGAATTTATCGACGCCCGCTTTCTGCGCACCATATGCCGCGCCGTGCATATAGCAACTCGCACCGAACGACGACGTGAACGCGATCAGGCCGCTGCCCTGCGCGGCCATCATTTGCGCGGCGTGCCAGCTCGCCACATACGCGGATCGCAAGCCGACGTCGAGAATGTCGACGAGATCGAGCGGCTTCTCCCAGAACGGCGCGGGGCGAATCAACTCGTCGTGCAACGTGGTGGCGTTGTTGACGAGAATATCCAGCCGCCCGCTGGCATGGCGAATGTGTTCGAAGACTTCCGCGACTTGCTGGTCGTCGGCGTGATCGCAGGTCAGGGCGATGCCCCTGCCGCCCAGTCTGTCGATTTCGATTGCGGTTGCGTGCACCGTGCCGGGCAAGGGCGCGTCGCCTTCGCGTTGCGTCCGGCCGGTCACGTAGACGGTTGCGCCGGTTGCCGCAAGCGCGAGGGCGATGCCTTTGCCTGCGCCTCGCGAGGCGCCGGTGACGAGGGCGACGTAGGGTTGTGTCCGTGCAGTCATGGAGGATTCAGCAGGAAGCAGTGTGGAGTTCGGACGAAGCGTTTCGAAAGCTGGCCTGTGTCGATGAGAAGGAATGACGAACGCCGGCCTTTTGCGGCATGGATTCGAACGCATGCGGATTGTCGAGATCCGCTTCGCCCAGCGGAATGAACGCCATGATCTCCAGGTCGTGGCCCGAAAGCGCCGGCAGTCTGAAAGGACTCGACAGCACGTTCAGTCTGCGCACGCCGAGATCGCGCAGAATCTGCGAGCCGATACCCGACAGGCGTCCATCCTTGCGAGTGGTGGCGCACGACGCACTGCGGCTCGCATCCGCATGCATGTCGCAATCGAGCAGCACCGCCACGCCGCATCCGGCCGCGTCGATCTTTTGCAATGCCGCGTGCAGCGGCCACGAATGCGCGGACGGCTCGGCATCGAGCAGATCGAGCAGCGAGAAACATTCGTGCACGCGCGTCAGCACCGGCACTTCGGGCATCGGGGTGCCGCGCATCAGCGCGAGATGCGTGGAAGCGCGCACGGTGTCGCGATACTGGATCGCGCGGAACGGGCCCCACGGCGTGTGCAGCGGCCGCTCACCGACACGTTCCACGAGCGATTCGTTGATGCTGCGATAGTGGATCAGATCGGCGATGGTGCCGATCTTCAGTTTGTGGAGTCCGGCGAATTCGATCAGTTGCGGCAGGCGCGCCATGGTGCCGTCGTCGTTCATGATCTCGCAGATCACGGCGGCAGGCGTCAGGCCGGCGAGCGCGGTGAGATCGCAACCGGCTTCCGTGTGTCCGCCTCGCACCAGCACGCCGCCCGCACGCGCCGCAATTGGGAACACATGTCCCGGCTGCACCAGATGCTCGGCGCGCACGTCTGCGTGAACCGCGGTACGGATCGTGTGCGCGCGGTCGGCGGCGGAGATGCCGGTGGTCACGCCTTGCGCGGCTTCGATGCTGATGGTGAACGCGGTGCCGTATTGCGTGCCGTTCTGTTGCGCCATCGGCGTGAGCTTCAGCCGTTCGCAATGTTCGGCGCTCAGCGTCAGGCATACGAGGCCGCGTCCGAAGCGCGCCATGAAATTGATCGCTTCGGGTGTGACGTGATCGGCGGCGATCAGCAGATCGCCTTCGTTCTCGCGATCTTCCTCGTCGACCAGAATGATCATGCGGCCGGCTTTCAGTTCGGCGACGATTTCGTCGGTGGTGGCCAGTTTCATCGTGGTGATCCGTGCGGGGTGAAGAACACAAACGGCGTCAGCGTGCGCCGGAGCCGAAAACGGGGGGACGTCTGCCGAAAAACGCGTCGATGCCTTCGCGGAAATCGTCGCCGGCCGCGCAGTGCAGGAAGCTGCGCTGTTCCGCGTACAGATGCTCGCCAAAGCTACGCTGCGGCGCGTGCAGCAGCAGATCCTTGGTGTGTGCGAAGGCATCCGGCGCGAGCGCGCCCATGCGTTTGAGCAGCGAGCGCGTGGCCGTGACGAGTTCGTCGTCCGCTACGACCCAGTTGACGAGGCCGGCACGCAGCGCTTCATCGGCGCTGTGGGGTTCGTCCAGATATAGCCACTGCGCGGCTTGCCTTGCGCCGAGCGCGCGCGGCAGCATATACGTGGCGCCGCCGTCGGGCGAGGTGCCGATGCGGCCATAAGCGGACTTGAATGTAGCGCGTTGCGCCGCGATAGCCAGATCGCAGGCCGCCACGAGGCTCAAACCGAAGCCCGCGACCGCGCCGTTGATGCTGGCAATCACGGGCTTGCGCGAACTCGTGATGGTCTCGACCACGCTTTGCGCGAGCCGCACCAGTTTGCCGATCGCGCGGTCGCGGGCCGCCGGCTGGGCATCGAGGGCGGCGCGCATGGCCTGTAGATCGCCGCCCGCCATGAAGGCGTCGCCGGCGCCGGTGAGCACGATGGCGCGGATTTCGTCGTGATTGGCGAGGCGCGTGAGCTTGGCGTTCAGTTCGGCCGCCATGGCTTCGTTCAAAGCGTTCAAGGCGTCGGGGCGGTCGAACGTGAGCGTCGCGATGCCGTCTTCGGCCGCAAGGCGAATCAATGCTGTCATGTCAGGTCGGATCAACGAAGTACGAAAGGCTCGACATGCAGCGCGTAATACAACGCGCGCGCGGCTGTCGTGATTGCATGATCGGCGGCATCGAGCACGCTGAGCAGGCTGGCGAAGCCATGCATCTGGCCAGGCCAGCGCATATGGGTGGTCAGCACGCCGACTTGTGCGAGCCGTTGCGCGTAGTGTTCGGCTTCGTCGCGTAGCGGGTCGTACTCGGCGCTGATGATGGTGGCGCTCGCCACGCCGCTGAGATCGGCGGCGGCGAGCGGGCTGGCGAGCGGATCGGCGCGATCGGCGCTGCTGTCGAAATACTGGTTCTTGAACCAGCGCATCTGATCCGCGCTCAGGAAGTAGCCATTACCCATCGATTCATATGACGGATGTTCCGTTGCGCAATCCACCACCGGATAAAGCAGCAACTGGTGCGCGATATTCACGCCGCTATGACGCAACTGTTGTGCTGCCACGGCGGCGAGATTGCCGCCCGCGCTATCGCCGGCGACAGCCAGCGTACCCGCGCGCACGCGCAGATCGGCTGCATTGGCGGCGGCCCAGCGCACGGCGTCGAGCGCATCGTGCGCGGCGGCCGGGAAGCGCGCTTCGGGCGCGAGCCGGTAATCGACCGAGAGCACCACGGTTTGCGCCCGTTGCGCGAGGCATCGGCACAGGTTCGCGTGCGTATCGAGCCCGCAGGCTACGAAGCCGCCGCCGTGAAAAAACACGGTGAGCGGCAGCAATGCGTCGCGCTCGACGCCGCCACTTGTGGCCGCCTGTACAGGCCGATAAAGACGCGCGGCAATCGAACCGTTCGCCGTGGGAATCAGCAGGTCTTCTTCCGCCGCGACCGTGTCGCCGGGTGCAAAAGCGCCGCCCGCAGCGATCATCGCGCGGTAAGCGGGCGCGCTGAGTTGCGTGAAGTCGAGTGCGGGTATGCCGGCGAAGGCGGCGAGCACGGCCTGCGCCTGGGGATCGAGCGCCATCGGGTCTCCTGAGAAGGCTGTTATGAAAGCGGAAATACCGGGTATTGCAAAGCGAGCGCGAGCCACGCGACGAGCGAATGGCCGCGCCTGCAAGCGCTGATTGCATTGAAGCGCGGCGCCATGACGCGGGCATCGTCCGATTGGACGAGAGTTCATTTGCACGCTCAGCGAAACTTCCCTCAGCTAAGTAGTTCCACCGATGCCAGCAGCCGGAGCGCCCCGTAAGCTTGACGTCGCGATGCAAAGTCGCATGGAGGACGGAGCGTGTTGATGGAGACAAAATGGGCCCCTGAAGAGGGCCAGGCCGCGGGCGAACTCGCGGACATGAGCGTGGCGCAGTTCAGTGAACTTGCCGCGCGTATTTATCAGGGTCCGCTCGAAGCCACGCCGTGGGCCAGTGCGCTGGAGTTGATCCGCACCTCACTCGGCGCGAGCTACGCGACGCTGATTCTGCGTTCGCCTTCGAGCGACCGGCGCGGCCTGATGGTGCATGCATCGGAAACCGGGCCCGGCGTGCCGGGCGAAGCGTCGTACAACAACTACTACTATTCACTCGACCCGTTCGTCGGCTTGCCCGCCGATCGCGTGGTGACGGTCGACGAAGTTTTCGGCGACACCGGCTGGCTCACCAGCGAGCTGTACAAGCAGTTCCTGAAGCCGGCGGATATCCGCTACATCATGGGCGCGGATCTGCGCACGGAGTCCGGCGTGGAATGCCGTTTCCGCGTGTGCCGCAGTCATGGCGCGACGCATTTTTCCGCACGCGACAAGGCGTTTTGCGCGCTCCTGCTGCCGCATTTGCGCCGAGCGGTCGAACTGCATTCGCGGCTCGATATCGTCGAATCGGAACGCACGCTGTATGCGAGCGCAATCGACCGGATGCTGGTGGGCACGGTCACGCTCGACGAGAGCGGGGCCATCATGCGCACCAACAGCGTGGCCGACGAAATTCTCGCGCAGGCCAATGGGCTGCGTATCGTGCATGGCCATGTCGAGGCCACCGACGCTCAGGAGAACCGCAATCTGCAGCGCCTCGTGCGTCATGCGTTGATGGGCCACTTCGGCACCGCCGCGCCGATTGTCGAAGCCATGCCGATCACACGCGGTTGCGACAAGCCGCGACTCGGCGTGCTGGTGCGCACGATTCCGCTCTCGGACTGGTCGGAGGACAACAAGCGCCGCCCGGCGACGGTGCTGTTCCTGCGCGATCCGGATCGCAAGTCGCAGGGTTCGCAGGAGATCGTGCGCAAGCTGTTCGATCTCACGCCGGCGGAGACGTCGCTTGCCTTGCTGTTGACCAACGGCTTGACGCTCGAAGAAGCCGCCGACGAACTGGGCATCAGCAAGAACACCGCGCGTGCGCATCTGCGGGCGATTTTCTCGAAGACCGGTGTGACGCGTCAGGCGACGCTCGTGCGGATTCTGCTGGGCAGCGTGGTGCCGCTCGGTTAGTGCTTTGGCGGTTGCATGCCCGCCACGCTTTTCCTACGCGCGGCGGGCGCTGTAACACACCAACGCGTTTCAACCCACGCGCTTCTGCGACAACACCAGCAACGCGCCGTGTTTGTCCTCCAACACCGCGCGCCATTCGTGCGGACCTTGCTGCACCGGCACCCTCACTGAAGCACCGGCCGCCACGACGCGCGCCATCGCTGCATACAGGTCGTCGTTTTCGTCCACACGAAACACCAGCGCCGCGCGTTCGACGATCCTTTCCTCGCCCGCCACTAGCGCCACCGTCAGAGCGCCGCCATCGAGCGCGCAATAGCGCTCGCCGTCGCGGAATTTCACCGCCAGTCCCAGCCCGTCGACAAAGAGCGGCAGCGCCGCGTCGATCGTATCGACCGGGTACAGCATCATCGAAGCCTTCATTGCATTGCACTCCCATCGGTTGAGCATCGTTGCATCGTCGTTGCACAGCGCTTCGATCGTGCGCCACGCACGCGCGCCGCACGAGGTCCAATCGGACTAGCCCGCACACGAAAAACCGGCGCGAAACGCCTTCGATCAAAGCGTCCACGTCAAAGCACGCGCCGTTAATCCAAATAGACGATGCCGGCAAGCACGCGCGATCTGAAACTCCATTCCGTGGACCGTCACGATCTTCGCGAGGTTCATCGCCGGGTCGCGGGCGGACCGCCCGTTTCAGCACAGTCCAAAATTCATGGAGACGCACGCAATGAAGTTTTCTCTGATCTACGAAGCCCAGACAACGGACGCTTCGCGGGAAGGCGATCACCGGGTATTCAAGGAGACCGTCGAGCAGGCGCTCCTCGCCGAGCAGATGGGTTTCGATACCGTATGGTGCGTCGAACACACGTCGCTGACCAACTACGCGCACATGAGCGCGCCGGAAACCTTTCTCGCGTATCTGGCGGGCCGCACGACCCGCATCGGTCTCGGCCATGGCGTGATCTGCCTGCCGCCCGCGATGAACCATCCGATCAAGGTGGCGGAGCGTGTCGCGCTGCTCGACATCCTGTCCGGCGGCCGCGTGCATTTCGGCGTCGGCAAGGGCGGCAGTCAGCAGGAAGCCGGCGCGTTCGGCTACGACCTCGCCGAGCTGCAGCCGATGATCGACGAATCCATGTACCTCGTGCCGAAGATGTTCGTGCAGGACGAGATCGAGCACGACGGCAAATACATCAAGATCCCTAAGCGACCGATTCACCCGAAGCCGTTCCAGGACCCGCATCCGCCGATGTACATGGCGTGCACCAACAACGACGGCCTGCTGCGCGCCGGACAACGCGGCCTCGGCGCACTCGTGCTCGGTTTTGGCGGCCCCGATGAAGTGGCGAAGAAGAACGCGATCTATCGCGAAGCCTGGGCGACGCGCAAGCCCGAGGACCAGGTCGGCTTTCGTCCGACCCAGCATCTGGCCGCGCTGTGCCCGACCGTGGTCATGAGCGACGGCCAGCAGGCGCGCAAGATCGGCATTCGCGGCCAGCGCTATTTCATGGAGTCGCTCGCTTACTGGTACACGGGCGGCGAGCGTCCTGATCCGGCGAACTGGGGCGACGATCTCGTGAAGGGCAATACCGGCGAAATGGTGATCCGTTCGCGCTTCGCTTCGGAAGAGGTGGTGGTCGATTTCAGCGACCCGGCCCTTTCGATGATGAACCCCAACCACGCGTACGGCACCGTGGACGACTGCATCGGCTACGTGGGGCGCTTGATGGAAGCGGGCGTGGACGAGGTGCTGTTCCTTTGCCAGATGGGCACCGTGCCGCAGGAAGCGCAGCTCGAAACGATCCGCAATATTGGCGAGCACGTGATTCCTTATTTCAACCGCGTGAAGGCGGGCAAGCAGAAGGCGCAGGCCGTGGCGTAACGGCGCTGAAGCCTGAACCGGCGCGTCGCTAGTCCCTTCAGACGATGCGACGCGGCCGCCGCGCCTCGAAGATGAACCCAACAGAACAAGCGCGAAACCTCTCGCGCCGACCCAGGAGACAGCCGTGCATCGCGACAACGACTCGAACGCCCTTGCCGCCGAACTGATCGCCCGCGCCGAAGCGCTCGCGCCGGTGTTGGCCGGCCGCGCCGCGCAAGCCGAGGCTAACGGGCGCATTCCCGCCGAAACAGTGGCCGATTTTCAGGCGGCCGGACTGTTCAAGGTGCTGCAGCCGAAACGCTATGGCGGCTACGAACTCGACCCGCAAACTTTCTTCGAGATTCAGATGGCGGTGGCGCGCGGTTGCATGTCGAGCGCCTGGGTGTACGGCGTGGTCGGTGTGCACAACTGGCAGCTCGCGCTGTTCGACGAACGCGCGCAAGAAGATGTGTGGGGCAAGGATCAAAGCACGCTGATCGCGTCCACCTATATGCCGGTGGGACGCGTGACGCCGGTTGAAGGCGGCTTCCGGCTGTCGGGCCATTGGAAGTTTTCGAGCGGCAGCGAATTGTGCGACTGGGTGTTTCTCGGCGCGCTGGTGCCGCCGGGCAAAGACGGCGAGCCGCCGGAATACCGCACCTTTCTGCTGCCGAAGAGCGACTACACGATCCAGCAGGACTGGGACGTGCTGGGCTTGCGCGCGACCGGCAGCCACGACATCGTGGTGAACGACGTATTCGTGCCGGACTACCGCACGCATAAAGCCATCGACGGGATGATGGGCACGAGTCCCGGCCTCGCGCTCAACGACGCGCCGCTGTTTCATCTGCCGTTTGCACAGATATTCGTGCGCGCCGTCTGCACGGCCTGCATCGGCGCATTGCAAGGCGCGCTCGACGATTTCACCGCGTACGCCGCCACGCGCGTGAGCGCCAACAGCGGCGCGAAGACCACCGACGATACGGGCGCGCAAACGGCCTGCGCCGACGCGTCGGTAGCGCTCGACGAGATGAAGCTGCTGCTCAAGCGCAATTTCGCTGAACTGATGGCAGCCGCTAACGGCGGCCCTGAAGTGTCGATCGAGCGGCGCGTGCTGTTTCGCTATCAATCCGCGCAGGTCGCGGAGCGTTGCGCGCAGGCTGCCAACGCGCTGTTGCGCTACGCGGGCGGCAACGGCATCTACAACCGCAATCCCCTGGTACGGCGTTTCCTCGATCTGCATGCGGCGCGCGCGCACTACGCGAATAACGTCGACCGCTTCGGTCAGAATCTCGGCGCCGTGATGCTGGGACGCCCGAACACCGATTTCTTCATCTGACGGATGCGCTCATGAGCGAACAGCAAACGCAGCAGATGCATGTGTTCGACGTGGTGGTGGTCGGCTCCGGCGCGGGGGGCATGCTGGCCGCGTGCCGCGCCGCCGACCGTGGCCTCAGCGCGGTGGTGATCGAAAAGAGCGAGGTGTACGGCGGTACGTCGGCGGTATCGGGCGGCGGCATCTGGATTCCGTGCAATCACCATATCGCCGAACTCGGCGCGACCGACACGCGTGAAGCGGCGCGTACCTATCTTGATGCCTGCACGAAAGGCGTGACCGCTTCGGACAGACTGGACGCGTACCTCGACGTCGCGCCGGAAATGCTGCGCTATGTCGAAGCGAATACGCCGGTGCGGTACGAGTCGTTGCCGAAATACGCGGACTACTTTCAGCATCTGCCGGGCTCGATGCCGGGCTATCGCGCGCTCGATCCGTTGCCGGTTGATGGCGCGTCCCTCAGCGCGGAATTCGCGCGGCTGCGCTTGCCTTCGCCGGGCACGCTGATCGGCGGACGCGTGGCGGTGACGTCGAAAGAAGCGCATGTGCTGTTGTCGAAAGCGCCCGGTTATATCGGGCTCGCGTTGAAGCAATTTGGGCGCTACTGGTTCGATTGGCGTGCGCGTTTTCACTCGCGGCGCGATCGGCGGCTTACGCTCGGCAATGCGCTCGCGGGCGGCTTGCGCCGCGCCTTGCTCGATCGCAACGTGCCGCTGTGGCTGAATTCGCCCATGCGTGAACTGCTCGAAACCGACGGCCGCGTGACGGGCGTAGTGGTCGAATACGGCGGCCAGCGCGTGCGCGTGCAGGCCAAACGCGGCGTGATTCTCGCGGCCGGCGGCTTCGAACGGAATCAGGCGATGCGCGAGCGCTTTCTGCCGCGTCCGACGCAAGCGCAATGGAGCGCCACGCCACCCCACAACACGGGCGACGCGATCGCCGCCGGCATGCAACTCGGCGCGCGCGTCGCGTTAATGGAGCACGTGTGGGGCGCGCCGACCGTGCACGTCGATCATGAGGAAAAGCAGCGCGCGTTGTTCGTAGAGCGCAATTTGCCTGGATGCGTGGTCGTCAACGGACTCGGCAAGCGCTTCGTCAACGAAGCAGCGCCGTATTCCGAGTTCGTGCCGGCGATGTATCGCGACCATGCGCAGACGGGCGCGAGCGTGCCGGCGTGGATGGTATTCGACGCGCGGTTCCGCCATCAATATCCGTGCGGGCCGATCATGCCCGGCGCGATGATGCCCGACTCGCGCATTCCCGCGCCGTTCCGTCCGCTGCTTTACAAGGCCGAGTCGCTGGATGCATTGGCCGCGCAAATCGGCGTGGATGCGCAAGGCCTGCGCGACACAGTGGCGAAGATGAATCGCTACGCCGCGAGCGGCGTGGATGAAGAGTTCGGCAAAGGCGGCAACGCGTTCGACATCTACTACGGCGACCCGAACGTCAAACCGAACCCGTGTCTCGCGCCACTCGAAACCGGCCCGTTCTACGCGGTGCGGATCGACGCGGGCGACATCGGCACGAAGGGCGGACTGTTGACGGATGCCTCGGCCCGCGTGCTGCGCGAGGACGGCTCGCCGATCGCCGGCCTCTACGCGATCGGCAACACCAGCGCCTCGATGATGGGCGCGAGCTATCCGGGCGCGGGCTCGACACTCGGCCCGGCGATGACCTTCGGCTACATCGCCGCCAATCATCTCGCCGACGGCGAGCCCGTTGCATCGGACAGCGCCCGTGCTTCAACCAGCGAACTTCGCGGAGTCACACCATGACCGATTTCAACTCTCATCCGCTGCGCGCCGACATGTTGCTGGCCATGCGCCGTCTCGCGCGCTCGGTCGCCGTCATCAGTTGCAGCGACGACGAGCGGCGCTATTCGATGTCGGCGACCGCGGTCGATTCGCTGTCGACCGAGCCGCCTTCGCTGCTGATCTGCATCAACCGCAACTCGTCGATCTTTCCGCCGCTCGATCAGGGCGTGCCGTTCTGCGTGAACGTGCTGTCGGCGCAGCATCGGCATATCGCGATCGATTGCAGCGGCCGCCTGAAGGGCGAGGAGCGCTTTACCACCGGAAACTGGCAACGCTCGGCGCAGGGCGTGCCGTTTCTGCTCGATGCGCAGGCCAGTCTGATCTGCACGCAGGACGGCCGCTTCGACTACGGCACGCACGCGATCTTTATCGGCCGCGTCGAACAGGTGTTGATCAGCGGCGAGGTCGACCCGCTCGTGTACGTGGATGGTGTTTATACAACCGCGACGGCGCCAGCGCGCTGCGTGACGGCTTGAGCGAGGCGCACCGCGACATGCACGACTCATCGTCCGCACAACAGGACTTCGCGACGCCGGTGGATGCGCCGCTCGTCATCGACGATCCCGCGCGCATGCGCTGGGATGATGTCTGCGACGTGCTGGTCGCGGGCTTCGGCGCGGCAGGCGCGTGCGCCGCGCTGGAAGCGGCGTCGGCAGGCGCGAAGGTGCGCATTGTCGAACGCTTCGAAGGCGGCGGCGCGAGCGCCAAAAGCGGCGGCGTGGTGTATGCGGGCGGCGGCACGCGCTATCAAAACGAGGCCGGCTACAGCGATACGCCCGAAGCGATGTTCGCCTACTTGCAGCAGGAAGTCGGCGAAGCGGTGTCCGCCGCGACGCTCGCGCGTTTTTGCGCGGGCAGCGTCGATATGCTGCGCTGGCTCGAACGGCTCGGCGTGCGCTTCGCCGCGTCGGTGCCGCCGCGCAAGACTTCGTATCCGCAGAATCGCTATTACCTGTACTACTCCGGCAACGAGGCCGTGGGCGATGCCGTGCGCAGACACACACCCGCGCCGCGCGGACACCGCGTAGTCGGCGACGGCATGTCGGGACGTGTGCTGTACGACACGCTGCGCCGTGCCGTCGAAGCGCAGCCTTTCATCGACACCTTGCACCACGCAAGCATCCGGCGGCTCGTCACCGATCGCGGCGGGCGCGTGATCGGCGCGCAGGTCTGGCAAGTGGCGCCGGGCCGCGCGCAGCGTGCGCATCGGCGGCTCGCGCGCTGGGCCGAACGTCTGCACAACGGCATGCCCGCGTGGGCGGACCGCTTGCGCGCCGCGTTGCATCGTATTGAAATGCGCGAGAGCCGCCTCATCACGATCAAAGCCGATGCGGTCGTGCTGAGCACCGGCGGCTTCATCTTCAACCGTTCGATGCTGGCGCAGCACGCGCCGCGTTATCTGCCGAACTGGCGGCTCGGCACCACGGGCTGCGATGGCAGCGGCATCCGGCTCGGCGTGTCGGCGGGTGGTGTGGCCGCGCGGCTCGAACGCGTGTCCGCGTGGCGCTTCATCAATCCGCCCTATGCATGGGCGCAAGGCTGCGTCGTGGACCGTCGCGGTGAGCGGTTCTGCAACGAGGAAGTGTACGGCGCAGCACTCGGCCACGCGATGTGCGAAACACGCGAAGGCCGCGCTTGGCTGATCCTCGACGCGCGCCTCGTCAAGCAGGCGCTCAACGAGTGCGTGCGCGGCAAGCTCTGGGCATTTCAAAGCGTGCCCGCGCTGCTGCTGATGCTCGCGGGCCGCAAGCGCGGCAACTCGCTGGCGGAGTTGGCTACGCGCATCGGCTGCGATCCGGCCGTGCTCACGCGAACCGTCGTCCGATACAACACCGCCGCGCTGAACGGCAGCGATAGCGAATTCGGCAAATCCGCCGCGATGCTGCAGCCGCTCACATACGGCCCGTATTACGCAATCGATATCTCGGCCAACAGCCGCATGTTCCCGTGTCCGTCGATCACGCTCGGCGGCTTGCGGGTCGACGAAACCAGCAACGCGGTGTTGTCCGCGCAAGGCGAGCCGGTCGAAGGCTTGTTCGCCGCTGGCCGCGCCGCGTGCGGACTCGCATCGAATCATTACGTGAGCGGTCTTTCGCTCGCGGACTGTATCTGGTCCGGCCGCCAGGCGGGCCGGGCCGCAGCGGGCGTGGTTCTCGCGAACGCCGCCCATTCCCTGACTGAAACTGACTGACACTGACAAGAGAGAATGAAGATGGGAGACAGACTCAAAGGCAAGATCGCGATCGTGACGGGCGCCGCGAGCGGCGTCGGCAAACAGGATGCGCTGCTGTTCGCTCGCGAAGGCGCGCGCGTCGTGCTGACCGACGTCAACGAGGAAGCGGGCCGCGAAGTGGCGGCGCAAATCGGCGATGCGGCGCTTTTCGTGCGTCACGACATCACTTCCGAGGCGGGCTGGAACGATGTGTTCGGCGCCGCGCAGAGCAGCTTCGGCACGCCGGACGTGCTGGTCAACAACGCGGCCGTGCTGTTGCTCGGCAATATCGAGGACACCACGCTCGAACAATGGCAGCGCGTACTGCGCATCAACGCCGAAGGCTATTTTCTCGGCTGCCGCGCGGCGGTGAAGGCGATGAAGGAGAAGGGCGGTTCGATCGTGAATATGTCGTCGGTCGCGGCGTTGGGCGGACTCGGCGCGTTCTGCGCATACTCGGCCAGCAAGGGCGCGGTGACGGCGCTGACGCGCGCGATCGCCGCGCATTGCAAGCAGCAGGGGTACAAGGTCCGTTGCAACACCATTCACCCCGATGGCATTCTCACGCCGATGACCGCGCCGTTCTTCGGCGCAGCCGAAGAAACGCGCGAGGCGCTCACGCAATCCGTCGATCCGCATGCGCGCATGTGCTTGCCGGAAGACATTGCGAATCTGGTGCTGTTCCTTGCATCGGATGAATCGCGCTTTATCAACGGCAGCGAGTATCGGATCGATAACGCGCAGCTGATCATGGGCGTGGCCTGAGTTCGCGCGCCATGGCCGATTCGCGTTTTCACCGGCTCAAAGTGACGGACGTGATCGCGGAGAGCGCCGACGCGCGCTCTTTCGTGTTCGATCTGCCGCAGACATTGCGCGATGCGTTCAGCTATCGCCCGGGGCAGTTTCTCACGCTCAAGGTGCCGTGCGCCGACGCGACCGTGCAGCGTTGCTATTCGCTTTCGAGCGCGCCGGGTATCGACCATGCGCCGAAGATCACCATCAAGCGCGTGCGCGACGGACGCGCGTCGAACTGGATGTGCGACAGCGTCCAGCCCGGCGACGAACTGGACGTGATGGCGCCGGCGGGCGTTTTCACACCGCGCTCGCTCGACGGCGATCTGCTGCTATTCGCGGGCGGCAGCGGCATCACGCCGGTGCTGTCCATCCTGAAGTCGGCGCTGGTGAACGGGCGCGGCACGCTGACGCTGATCTATGCGAACCGCGATGCACAGTCGGTGATTTTCGCCGATGAACTGCGGCAACTCGGGCAGCGGCATGCGGGCCGTTTGCGGGTGATCCACTGGCTCGACAGCGTGCAGGGTATTCCGCAGCAGCGTCATCTGGAAGAGCTGGCGCGGCCATGGAGCATGCAGGAGTGTTTCATCTGCGGACCGGCGCTGTTCATGGAGAACGCGCTGGCGGCGATGCTTGCGTTAGGCTTGCCGCGCGCAAAAGTGCATGTGGAGCGGTTTGCTTCCTTGCCTGATTTGCCGGCGGCTGTGGTGAAGTCCGCCGCGCAAGCAACACCGGCAGCAACGGAATCGATCGGGACGGAAGCGGAAACCGCAGCCGCCGCGGCGAAAATCGAAACCGTGCTCGACGGCGTCACTTTCCATGTAGTGAGCGAACCCGGCGAAACCCTGCTCGACGCCATGTTGCGCGCCGATGTTCCCGCGCCCAACTCCTGCCGCAACGGTTTATGCGGGGCCTGCATGTGCCGGGTCGTCGACGGCAGCGTGAAGCTGAACGCCAATCACGTGCTCGACGCGGCGGATCTCGCCGAGGGCTGGACGCTCGCGTGCAGTGCCACACCCGCCAGCGCGACGCTGCGCGTGGCTTTCCCCGACTAGGTTCGCGGCGCGCACGCGCGGCTCTCGTGTGTTGCGCGTGCCGCGAACCCTCTTCATCGAATTCATCATGACGCTGAACCACATTCTGACGACGCCCGCGTTGATCGCGCGAGGCGCCGCGCGCTACGGCACGCGCATCGCGATCGAAACGGTACAGGGCAATCTCAGCTACGCGCAACTCGACGCCGCGCGGATCACGGCAGCGCGCGCGTTGATCGGTTGCGGTATCGAGCCGGGCGAGCGCGTCGCGATCTGGGCGCCGAACGTCGCGCTGTGGATCGTCGCGGCGTTGGCGATTCACAGCGCGGGCGCGGCGCTGGTGCCGATCAATACGCGCATGAAAGGCCTCGAAGCCGGCGCGATTCTCGAGGACAGCGGCGCGCGGCTGCTGTTCTGCTGCGGTACGTTCCTCGGCGAGTCGTATCCGGCGATGCTGGCCGCGCATCGTCCGGCGTCGCTGGAGCGCATTGTCGTGTTCGACGGTGAGGCGGAACACGCCACAGCCGGCGCGCATGGTCGCGACGAAACGTGGGACGCGTTCCTGCTGCGGGCTGCGGGCACGTCGATGGAGACGTTTCGCAGCCGTGAAGCGCAAGTGCGTCCCGACACGTTGATGGACATCATGTTCACGTCCGGCACGACGGGCCGCCCGAAAGGTGTCATGACCACGCACGGCCAGAATCTGCGCGCGGTTCATGATTGGGCGCAAATCGCGACGCTGCGCGAGGCCGACCGTTACCTGATCGTCAATCCGTTCTTCCATGCGTTCGGCTACAAGGCCGGCTGGCTCGCGGCACTGGCGAGCGGCGCGACGGTGTTGCCGCATCTGGTGTTCAACCCGGAGCGCGTGCTCGAACGCATCGTGCGGGACCGCGTCTCCGTGTTGCCAGGGCCGCCGACGCTGTATCACGCATTGCTCGACATGCCGGGTCTCGCTGAGCGCGATCTGTCCTCGCTGCGCGTGGCGGTGACGGGGGCTGCGGCGATCGCGCCGAGTCTCATTGAACGAATGCGCGCGCAGCTCGGCTTCGAGACGGTGCTGACCGGCTACGGTCTGACGGAATCGTGTGGCTTCGCCGCGCTGTGCCGGCGTGGCGATGACGCCGAAACCGTCGCGCACACCTCGGGCCGCGCGATGCCGGGTGTCGAGATACGTATCGCCGACAGCGACGGCAGCGCGCTTGCGCCGGGCCAAACCGGCGAAGTGCTGATTCGCGGCTACAACGTCATGCAAGGCTACTTCGGTCAGCCGGAAACGTCGCTCGACACGATCGACGCCGACGGTTGGCTGCACACCGGCGATCTCGGCACGCTCGACGAACGCGGCTATCTGCGCATCACGGATCGTATCAAGGACATGTTCATCGTCGGCGGCTTCAATTGCTATCCGGCGGAGATCGAACGGCTTTTCAGCGCGCATTCATCCATCGCGCAGGTGGCGCTGGTCGGCGTGCCCGACGCGCGGCTCGGCGAAGTAGGGCACGCCTATATCGTGTTGCGCTCGGGCGAGCACGCGAGCGTTGAGGAACTGACCGAGTGGGCTCGCCAGAACATGGCGAACTACAAGGTGCCGCGCTATCTCACGCTGGTCGATCAGTTGCCTGTCAGCGCGGCCGGCAAGGTGCTCAAGTACCGCCTGCGCGAGGGTGCCGCAAGCACTGTCGCGGGCAGCGAAAAAACGGCTGAAAACACCGCCGCGAGCTAGTCCCAACAGACGATGTTGCACACGCTGCGCACCGCCAGAATAAGCCTGACAACAACAGCTTCTGGAGGAGTCGGAGATGATCGATGTGCGGGCTTTAGGCTACGTCGTCGTGCAGTCGGCCAAGGTCGACACATGGCGCGATTACGCCGAAAACGTGCTGGGCATGCAGGCGCAGGAAGCAACGGATGGCGCGCTGTATCTGAAGATGGACGAGCGCGATTTCCGCTACCTGGTCGTGCCCGGCGACACCGATCGCTACTTCGCGTCGGGCTGGGAACTGGCCGACGCTGCCGCGTTCGACCACGCGATTCGCACGCTCGAATCGAACGGTGTCGAAGCGGTCCGCGCGAGCGCCGACGAAGCGACACTGCGCCGTGTGCAGGCGATGGCGTGGTGCGTCGATCCGTCCGGCAACCGTCACGAGTTTTTCTGGGGCGTGCGCGCCGATTTCCGACGCTTCGCTTCGCCGCTCGGCGTGCCCGGTTTCGTGACCGGCGCCATGGGCCTCGGCCACGCGGTGCTGCCCGCGCCGCACTTCGACGCCACCGATGAATTCCTGCGCAACGTGCTGGGCTTCGAGCTGTCCGACATCTTCCGCGTCCGCTTTACCGACGACCCCGCCGAGCCGGAAAAGCGCATCCACTTCCTGCACTGCAAGAACGCGCGTCACCACAGCCTCGCGATCATGGATCTGGCGGTGCCGTCCGGCTGCATTCACGTGATGGCCGAAGTCGATTCGATGGACGAAGTGGGCCGCGCGCTCGACCGCGTCGCGGCGCAAGGCGTGAAGCTCTCCGCCACGCTCGGCCGCCATTGCAACGACCACATGGTCTCGTTCTACATGAAGACGCCGGGCGGTTTCGATCTGGAATACGGCTACGGCGGACTGACGGTCGACTGGGCACAGCACTGCGTCTATGAAGCGACGCGCGTGAGCCTGTGGGGACATGACTTCAGCGTGGGATTTCGCTAGGCCGATATGAAAACACTCGACAAACAACTCAGCGCGCGCGACGTGGTCGCGCAACTCGCCGACGGCATGACGATCGGCATCGGCGGATGGGGTCCGCGGCGCAAGCCGATGGCACTGGTGCGCGAAATCGTCCGCTCGAATCTGAAGGACCTCACGGTGGTCGCGTATGGCGGCCCGGATGTCGGCCTGCTGTGCGCGGCGGGAAAAGTGCGCAAGGTGGTGTTCGGCTTTGTCTCGCTCGATGTGATTCCGCTCGAGCCGCATTTCCGCCGGGCGCGCGAAACCGGCGCGCTCGACGTGTGGGAACTCGACGAAGGCATGTTGCAGCTCGGCCTGCGTGCCGCCGCCGCGCGCTTGCCGTTTCTGCCCACGCGAGTCGGCCTCGGCACCGATCTGCTCAAGCATGCGCAGCATCTTCGCACGGTCGAATCGCCGTACGGCGGCGAGACGCTGCTCGCCATGCCCGCCATCGAACTCGACGCCGCGCTGCTCCACGTGAACGCGGCGGACCGGATGGGCAATACGCGCATCGACGGCCCCGATCCTTTCTTCGATGCCTGGTTCGCGCGTGCGGCGGCGAAGTGCTTCGTCAGCAGCGAGACGGTCGTGGACTCGCTCGCGAGCAGCGACCTCGATCTGGCGCGCCGCAACACCTTCGAGCGTTCGCTTGTAACCGGCGTGGTGCATGCGCCGTGCGGCGCGCATCCGACCTCGTGCGCGCCGGCTTATGGCTGGGATCTGCCGCATCTGAAGACGTATTGCGCGAGCGCCGAGGGCGAGGCGCAAACAGCGGCTTATCTGCACGACACGGTAGGCACCGACGAAGCCGGCTACCTGCAGCGCGCAGGCGGCCGGTCCCATGTGGCGGCGTTGCCGTTGCCGATTCTGTAATGGAGCGCAGATGAGCGACTCTCTCGATTATTCTCTCGCCGAACTCATGATCATTGCCGCGGCGCGCGTCTGGCGCGACGACGGCGAAGTGCTGGCGACCGGCATCGGTACAGGTCCGCGCCTCGCTGCAGGTCTTGCACGCCTCGCCTACAACGCCGGTTTGATGCTCACCGATGGCGAAGCCTATCTGGTCGAAAGCCCGGTGCCGCTCGGGCCGCGCGAAGCAAGCTACCGCGTCGAAGCATCGGGCCTGATGACCTATGAGCGCGTGTTCGATTGTGTGTGGCATGGCAAACGGCATGCGCTCGTGATGCCCACGCAGATCGACCGCTTCGGCCAGGCCAACATTTCCTGGCTCGGCGACGACTATTCAAAGCCGAAAACACAACTGCTCGGCGCGCGCGGTTTCCCGGGCAACAGTATCAATCACGCGAATTCGTTTTTCGTGAGCGGGCATGGCAAGCGAACGTTCGTGGCCGGTGAAGTCGACATGGTGTGCAGCGTGGGCTACAACCCGGCCCGCGAGATTCCAGGCATGCGCGCTTTCACGGATCTGCGCAGCATCATCACCGATCTGTGCGTGCTGGACTTCGGCGGCCCGGATCATGCGGTACGGGTGCGCTCGTTGCATCCAGGCGTCGGCTTCGACGAAGTCCAGGACGTCACCGGCTTTCCGCTGCTCGCGCATCCCGACATGCACATAACGCCGCCGCCGACCGGGAGCGATCTGCGCATCGTACGCGCGCTCGATCCGCACAACCTGCGCGCGAGCGTCGTGCGCAACAATCCGGCGCCGCGCCGCGCGTGAGGGACGTCATGTCGAACCAGACATCCACGGCGGAATCGAAAGCCGAAGAGCCGGTCGTCGAGTATCGCGTGAGCGACGGCATTGCGACCATTACGATGAATCGCCCCGAGTACCACAACGCGCAGAACTCGAAGATGACTTACGCGCTCGACGCGGCGTTCAAACGCGCATCGAACGACGACGCGGTGAAAGTCATCGTGCTCGCCGGCGCGGGCAAGCATTTTTCGGCGGGCCACGACATCGGCACGCCGGGCCGCGACATCGATCAATCGTTCGAGCGGGAATCGCTCTGGTACGACCACGTCGGCAAGGAAGGCGGCGAGTTTCTCTACGCCCGCGAGCAGGAAGTCTATCTCGGCATGTGCCGCCGCTGGCGCGATCTGCCCAAGCCGACCATTGCGATGGTGCAGGGCGCGTGCGTGGCCGGCGGGTTGATGCTGGCGTGGGTCTGCGATCTGATTGTCGCGTCCGACGACGCCTTCTTCTCCGATCCGGTCGTACGCATGGGCATTCCCGGCGTCGAATATTTTGCGCATGCGTATGAGCTGAATCCGCGCATCGCCAAAGAGTTTCTGTTTCTCGGAGAGCGGATGGATGCGGCGCGCGCCTATCAGATGGGCATGGTGAACCGCGTCGTGCCGCGTGAGCGCCTGCAGGACACCGTCACGGAGATCGCCGCGAAGATCGCACGCATGCCGAGGCTCGGCTTGGCGCTCACCAAACAGGCGGTGAATCACGTCGAAGAACTGCAAGGCAAGCGCGCCGCAATGGATGCCGCGTTCGCATGGCATCACTTTGCCCACGCGCACAACGAACTGATCAGCGGCGACCGGCTCGGTGGCTACGACGCCCGCAAGATGGCCGACTCGCAACGTGCAACGCCCGCCAACGTTGCGGATGCGGCGGCAAAAGGAGAAGCGGCATGAGCGCGGCGCTGCATACGCCGCTCTGCGATCTGCTCGGCTGCCGCTATCCGATTGTGCAAACGGCGATGGGTTGGGTCGCCGACGCGCGGCTCGTGGCCGCGACCTGCAATGCGGGCGGCTTCGGTTTTCTCGCCGGCGCGACGCTCGAAGCCGACCGCGTGGAAGCGGAGATTCTGCGCGTGAAGGAACTGACCGACCAGCCCTTCGGCATCAACTTCCATATGTTCCAGCCGAACGCGGCGCAGGTCGTCGATCTGGCGATTCGCCACAAGCTGCGCGCCGTGAGTTACGGACGCGGCCCCGACGCGAAAACGATCCGCCGTTTCAAGGACGCGGGCGTGATGTGCATTCCCACCGTCGGCGCGCCGAAGCATGCGCAGAAAGCGGTCGAACTCGGCGCCGACGCGGTCACGGTGCAGGGCGCGGAAGGCGGCGGCCACACCGGTTCGATGCCGACCACGCTGCTGCTGCCGCGCGTGCTCGATGCGGTGAACGTACCGGTGATCGCCGCAGGCGGTTTCTTCGACGGACGCGGCCTTGCTGCTGCGCTCGGCTACGGCGCGGCCGGCATTGCGATGGGCACACGCTTTCTGATGACCGAAGAGTCGCCGGTGCCGCGCGCGACGCTCGAACGTTACGTCGCGGTGAACGACCCGTCGCACATTCGCGTGTCGGCCGCGCTCGACGGCTTGCCGCAACGCATGATCGACAACCCGTATCTATTGCGGCTCGAAGCCTTCGGTCCATTGCGCCGCACGCTGTTCGCCTTGAAGACGGCCGAAGCATGGCGCCGCCAGAGCGGCATGAGTTTCGCGCAGATGGTGTCGCTCGGACTCAAGGCGTTACGCGATCACAACTACACCGCGAGCCAGACGCTGATGGCGGCCAACGCGCCGTTTCTGATCCAGCGCGCGATCGTCGATGGCGCGCCCGACGAAGGCGTGTTGCCCAGCGGCCAGGTGGCCGCGGTGATCGGCGCGCTCGAATCGTGCGAAGGCCTGATCGCCCGCATCGTCGACGATGCGGTGGCGCGACTCGACGCGCTTGCCGCGGTGCGCGGCATCCCGGTTCACGCCTGAACCGCCAAAGCACATCCACACCATTCATCAGGGACGACAGACCATGACACAAGCCCTCGACAGCGTCCGCTCGCTGCCGTTCAGGATCGAACGCGAAGGCGGCATCGGCGAGCTGGTGATCGATCAACCGCCGGTCAATGCGCTCGACTCGCAAGGCTGGCAGGCGCTCGCCGATGCGATCGACGCGCTCGGCTGCGACGACAGCGTGCACGTAATCGTGTTGCGCGGCGCGGGGCGCGGCTTTTGCGCGGGCGTCGATATCAAGGAACTGGCCGCGCATCCGGAGCGGATCGTCGCGGTCAACGCGGGTAACTATGCGACTTTTCGTGCGGTGCACCGCAATCCGAAGCCGGTGATCGTCGCGGTGCACGGCTTCGTGCTCGGCGGCGGAATCGGCATCTGCGGCGCGGCAGACGTGATCGTCGCGTCGGAATGCGCGCGCTTCGGCGTGCCCGAGATCGACCGCGGCGCGATGGGCGGCGGCGCGCATTTGCAGCGCCTGTTCGGCGTGCAGAAAGTGCGCGCGATGTATTTCACCGGCGAGATGGTCGATGCCGCCGAAGCCTATCGCCTGGGCGCGGTCGAACGCGTCGTGCCGCGCGAACAATTGCGTGACGCGGCGTTGGAATTGGCCCGCAAGATCGCGGCGAAAAGTCCCGCGATGCTGCAACTCGCCAAGGAAGCGCTGAACGGCGTCGAGGACGGCGACCTCGAAGACAAATACCGCTGGGAACAGGGCTTCACGTTGCAGGCCTACATGACGAACGATTCGGCCGAAGCACGCTCGGCGTTCGTCGAAAAACGCGACGCGCAGTTCGATGCCGCCCAACGTCAGGCCGGAGCGCGCGCATGAAGCTCGATTACACGCCGGCGCAGCGCGCGTTTCGCGCCGAGATTCGCGGCTGGCTCGCCGAGCATGTGCCGCGCGAACCGCTGCCGAGTTTCGATACCGAAGCGGGCTTCGCCGCGCATCGCGCATGGGAGCGCACGCTGCATTCGGGCCGCTGGAGCATGGTGACGTGGCCGCGCGAGTTGGGCGGACGCGGTTGCGATCTGATCGAGTGGCTGATTTTCGAAGAAGAATACTGGCGCGCCGACGCGCCGATGCGGGTGAATCAGAACGGCATTTTCCTGCTCGGCCCGACCTTGATGGACTTCGGCACCGAGGGGCAAAAGGCCCGCTTTCTGCCCGCAATGGCGGCCGGCGAACACGTGTGGGCGCAAGGCTGGTCCGAGCCGAATGCGGGCTCGGACATGGCTGCGATTCGGGCGAGCGCGACTCGCAGCGACGGCGGCGCGGGCGGCGAGTACATCCTCAACGGCCAGAAGATCTGGTCGACGCGCGCGGTCTGGGCCGACTGGCTGTTCGGCCTGTTTCGCAGCGATCCGCAATCCACGCGCCACCACGGCCTGACTTTCCTCATGGTGCCGCTGAACACACCCGGCATCACCGTGCGGCCGATCCGCCAGCTGAACGGCCACACCGGCTTCGCGGAGATTTTCTTCGACGACGTGCGCGTGCCGCTCGATCACCGTCTCGCCGGCGAAGGCATGGGCTGGCAGGTCGCGATGGCGACGGCCGGTTTCGAGCGCGGCCTGATGCTGCGCTCGCCGGCGCGCTTTCAGCGCACCGCCGAAGCGTTGCGCGAGCTCTATCTGGCGCATCGCGCCGAGGCCGATCGCGATCCGGCTCTGCGCGAACGCGTGATCGACGCATGGATGGATGCGCAAGCCTACGCGCTTTCGACCTACGCAACCGCCAGCCGCTTGCAGAAGGGCGGCCATATCGGCGCGGAGTCGAGCACCAACAAGGTGTTCTGGTCCGAACTCGATCTGCGCATGCATCAGACCGCGCTGGACATTCTCGGCGCACGCGGCGAAGTGGTGCCGCGCACGCGCGAGCAACACGCCGCGCTTGGCAACTGGCTCGACGGTTTTCTGTTCGCGCAGGCCGGGCCGATCTATGCGGGCACCAACGAGATCCAGCGCAACATCGTCGCGGAACGGATGCTCGGGATGCCGCGCTCGTGAAAGCCGCGCTTGTTGCCGCGTGCGTTGCAGATGCGGCACGCCGCATCGAGGCCGCATTCAGACGCTTAAAGGATTGAGCGAGGAACTATGGATTTCGTAATCAACGAGGATCAGGAAGCGCTGGTTAGCAGCGTCAGGCGTTTTCTCATGACGGAGATGACGCCCGAGCTGATCCGCGAGTTGTGGAACACGCCGACGGGGCGCTCGGACAGCATCTGGAATCTGTTCGCCGCGCAAGGGCTGACGGCGCTCTCGGTGCCGGAGAGTCATGACGGCATGGGTCTCGGCGAAGTGGAGTGGGCATTGCTTGCGCAGACCTACGGCTACTTTGCCGCTCCCGAGCCGTTGCTCGATACCGCGCTGGTGGCCGTGGGCATGCTCGAAGCGCTGCCCGCGAGCGAGCGGCGCGACACGTTGTTGCGTGACATCGCGGCGGGCTCGGCGCGCGTGTCGATCGCGCATCCGGTGAACCCGTATGTCAGCGACGCGCATGTTGCTCAGGTTTTGCTGGCCGAGCGCGATGGCGAGTTGCACTGGCTCACGCCGCACGCGTGCCGACTGAATGCGGTGGAAAGCGTCGATCCGTCGCGGCGTCTGTTCGAAGTCGAATGGGAGCCTTCGTCGGACACGCGCGTGGCATTGCGCGACGAAGCGGCGCCGATTCTTGCCGGCGCGCTGGATCGCGGCGCATTCGCCGTCGCCGCGCAATTGCTCGGCCTGACGCAGCGCGTGCTGGACATGGCGATCGACTACAGCGCGCAGCGCAAGCAGTTCGGCAAACCGATCGGCTCGTATCAGGCGCTCAAGCATCTGCTTGCCGACGTCGCGATCCGCTATGAGTTCGCGCGGCCGGTGGTGTATCGCGCCGCGTGCGCGATCGCCGACAACGATCCGCAACGCGCGCTGTATGTCTCTCACGCCAGGCTCGCCGCCACCGCCGCGGCGCAACTCGCCGCGCGCCACGCAATGCAGGTGCATGGCGCGATCGGCTACACGTGGGAACTCGATCTGCAGATCTTCATGAAACGTATCTGGGCGCTCGCAAGCAGTTGGGGCGATACGACGTTTCACAAGGCCCGCGTCGCGGCAGCGCTGATCGATGTGCGCGTGCCCATCGGCCCGGCCCATACTTTCGAACTGGAGTCACGATGAAACAGGCTTATATCGTCGACGCGCTGCGTACGCCGACCGGCCGCCGCAAAGGCGGACTCGCGCAGGTGCATGCGGCGGACCTGGGCGGCTTCGTGTTGAAGGAACTGGTCTCGCGCAACGCGATTCCCGCAGAAGAATACGACGACGTGGTGTTCGGCTGCGTCGATACGATCGGCCCGCTGGCGGGCAATATCGCTCGCACCTGTTGGCTCGCCGCGGGTTTGCCGCTGACAGTGCCCGGCGTGACCGTGGACCGTCAGTGCGGTTCATCGCAACAGGCGGTGCATTTCGCCGCCCAGGCGGTGATGAGCGGCACTCAGGACGTGGTGGTCGCGGGTGGCGTGCAGACCATGACCCAGATTCCGATTTCATCGGCGATGACGGCGGCCGTGCCGCTCGGTTTCACCGATCCCTTTTCCGGCAGCATCGGTTGGCGGGCGCGTTTCGGCGATGCGCCGGTCTCGCAGTTTCACGCGGCGCAGCGGATCGCGGATCACTGGAATCTGTCGCGCGAAACGATGGAACAGTACGCGCTCGAAAGTCACCGGCGCGCATTGGCCGCGATCGAGAGCGGCTACTTCGCGCGCGAGATAGTGCCGTTCGCGGGCGTCGCCGACGATGAAACGCCGCGCAAGGACACCACGCTCGCGAAAATGGCGTCGCTCGAACCGTTGATGCCGGGCGGCGCGCTGACAGCCGCCGTCTCCAGTCAGACTTGCGATGCGGCAGCGGCCTTGCTGATCGTCTCCGAAGACGCGCTCAAACGCTACGGCCTCACGCCGCGAGCGCGCATCCATCATCTGAGCGTGCTCGGCGACGATCCGCTGTGGATGCTCACCGCGCCGATTCCCGCGACGCGTCACGCGTTGCGCAAAGCCGGCCTGACGCTTGACGACATCGATGTCGTCGAACTCAATGAGGCGTTCGCGTCGGTCGCATTGGCGTGGCTCGCCGAAACGCGCTATCCGCACGCACGCACCAATCCAAACGGCGGCGCGATCGCGCTCGGCCATCCGCTCGGCGCCACCGGCGCGCGGCTGATGACCAGCCTGCTGCACGAACTCGAGCGCACGCAAGGCCGCTACGGCTTGCAGACGATGTGCGAGGGCGGCGGGCTCGCCAACGTCACCATCATCGAGCGCCTGTAAGCGCAACACTGTCTACGAGGATCAAGCATGGGAATCTGCAATGGCCGCACGGTGATCATCACCGGCGCGGGAGGCGGGCTGGGCCGCGAATATGCATTGGCGTATGCCGCCGAAGGCGCGGCGGTGGTGGTCAACGACATTCGCCGCGACGCCGCGCAAGCCGTGTGCGACGAGATCGCGCGGGCCGGCGGGCGGGCGCTCGCCAACGCGGACGACATCACGCGCATCGACTCCGCGCAACGCATCGTCGATGCCGCGCATGAGGCGTTCGGCGAGATTCACGTGCTGGTGAACAACGCGGGCATCTGCCGCGACCGGATGTTCGCCAGCATGACCGAGGACGATTGGGACGACGTGATGCGCGTGCATCTGCGTGGCCACTTCTGTCTTTCGCAATTGCTTGCGCGTGCATGGCGCGAGGCGTCGAAGGCGGGCGCCGCCGTAGATGCTCGCATTATCAACACCAGTTCCGGCGCCGGTCTGCAAGGCTCAATCGGCCAGGCGAACTATGGCGCGGCGAAAGCGGCCATCGCGGCGCTCACGTTGATGCAGGCCGCCGAGTTGCAGCGCTACGGCATTCGCGTGAATGCACTGGCGCCCGCCGCGCGCACCTCGATGACCGAGGGTGTGTTCGCCGACATGATGAAAAAGCCCGCCGACGGTTTCGACTACTTCGATCCCGCCAACGTCGCGCCGCTCGTGGTGTGGCTCGGCAGCGAGCAGTCACGCGATGTCACCGGCCAGGTGTTCGAGGCCGCCGGCGGCATGATCGCGGTCGCTGAAGGCTGGCGCACGGGACCGCGAATCGATCATGGCGCGCGTTGGAACGTCGCCGAGATCGGCGGCGCGGTCGCCGCGCTGGTCGCACAGCGCGAGCCGGCCCAACGCGTCTACGGAAGCTGATCCGATGAACCTCGCTCTCTCCGAAGAACAGATCATGATTCGCGACGCGGCGGCCGAGGTGCTGACCGAACGCAGCGCGTCGGCGGCCGTGCGGCACGCGGTCGAACACTGCGCCGGTCGTGACGAAGCGTTGTGGCGCACGCTTGCGGGAGAACTCGGCTGGTGCGCGCTGACGGTGCCGGAAGCGTCGGGTGGCGCGGGTCTGGGCGCGACCGAACTGGTGCTGATGATGGAGCAGATGGGCCGGCGTCTTGCCTGCGTGCCTTACTTCGGCACGGTCTGCCTCGCGGCGACGGCGCTCGCGCACGGCGACACCGAAGCGGCCCGCGAGCGGCTCGCGCGAATCGCGAGTGGTGAATCGAGTGCAACGCTGGCGCTGCCGCTTTCCGCAGGTTTCGATTTCGCCGACGCACGGCGCGTGCCGCTGTTCGCCGAAGAAACCGCTAGTGGCTATCGGTTGTCGGGCACGTTGGCTCAAGTAGTGGACGGCGTGAGCGCGGAGCTTCTGCTGGTGCCGGCACGTATCGCGAATGAAGCGCAGGCGGTCGCGCTATTCGAGTTGCAGGGCGTGGATGTCGCAGGTCTGACGCGCACGCCGCTCGTTACGCTCGATGCAACGCGTCCGTTGGCGCGGCTCGATCTGCGTGCCGTCGAGGTGCCGCGCTCGGCATTGCTCGTGCGCGGCAGTCGGGCTGAGCGCGCGCTTTCGCAGTCCGCCTGGTTTGCCGCGCTGGCGCTCGCCGCCGAGCAGGTGGGCGGCGCGCAACAATGCCTCGACCTCACGCTCGCCTACACGGCTGACCGCGTGCAATTCGGCCGCGCGATCGCCTCGTTCCAGGCCGTCAAACACCGCTGCGCGCAGATGATGGTCGAGATCGAGGCGAGCCGTTCGATGGTGCTCGGCGCGGCGCAGGCGTGGGATCGCGCCGCTGCCGCTGCAATCGATGTTGATGACGATGACACGCTCGCCGACATCGCCGCCGCAAAAGCCGCCGCCAACGACGCTTTCCGTTTCTGCGCGCAGGAAGCCGTTCAACTGCACGGCGGCGTGGGCTTCACCTGGGAATACGACCCGCAACTGTATTTCAAGCGCGCGCAGGCAGCGGGCGCGATGTTCGGCACGACCTCGCAGATGCTGTCGTTTATCGCGCAACACGTGATGGCTCGCGACGAGCGGGCGTCGAACACGGCGGCGCTTGCGCATGCCAATCACACGCAAAACGTGCTCGCGGGAGTCCTGTGATGAACAGCGAAACGCAATTTCAGCGCTTGCGCGTCGAAGTCGCCGACTGGATGCGCACGCATCTGAGCGGCGAGTTCGCTTGCCTCAAGTACCGTGGCGGTCCCGGCGACGAGGAAGCTTATCCTGCGCTGCGCAAACAATGGGAACGCGAACTCGCGGCGGCGGGCTGGACTGGCCTCGGCTGGCCCGCCGGCGAAGGTGGCCGCGGCTTCAGGGTGGCCCAGCAGGTGATCTTCCACGAGGAATATGCACGCGCCGGCGGGCCGGGCCGAATGGGCCACATCGGCGAAGGCTTGCTGGGACCGACCCTGATCGCCTGCGGCACCGAAGATCAGCGCAAGCGCTTCCTGCCCGGCATCCTCGACGGCACGCAGTTCTGGTGTCAGGGCTTTTCGGAACCGGGCGCGGGCTCCGACCTCGCGAATATCCGCACGCGCGCTGTCCGCGACGACCAGGGCAACTGGCGCGTGCACGGCCAGAAAGTGTGGACATCGCTTGCGCACGACTCCGACTGGATCTTCGTTGTCGCGCGGACCGATCCGGAGTCGCGTGGCAATCGCGGGCTCTCGTTCCTGCTCTTGCGGCTCGATCAACCCGGCATCGAGATTCGTCCGATCAAGCAGATGAACGGCGGCGCCGAATTCAACGAAGTGTTCTTCGATGGCGCGCTCGCCGCTGCTGATGACCTCGTCGGCGCACCGGGCGACGGCTGGCGTATCGCGATGACCTTGCTCGGCTTCGAACGGGGCATGTCCACGCTCGGCCAGCAGATGCAGTTCATCCGCGAACTCGAATGGGTGATCGATGCCGCTCACGAAGCGGGTGTCGCGCACGACGCGGTGATCCGACAACGCATTGCACGCGCGTGGGCCGGCTTGCGTGTGATGCGCTACAACGCGCTGCGCATGCTGGCCGGCGCCGACGAATCGTCCGGCGGCGCATTGGGCCGCGAAGCGCTGATCTACAAGTATTACTGGTCGAACTGGCACCGCGAGTTGGGCCAGCTCGCGATGGACGTACTTGGACTCGATGCCAACCTGATCGCCGCCAACGATGAAAAGCGCACCCGTCTGCAAGGCGTCTTCCTGTTCTCGCGCGCCGACACGATCTACGCGGGCACCAACGAAATCCAGCTCAACATCATGGCCGAGCGCGGGCTCGGCATGCCGAAGGAACCCAGAGGAACGCTATGAACGAGTCTCAAACGGTGCGCAGCGCGCCCGCTTATGTGCCCGGCCATCGGTTGCTGGCGGGCAAGTCCGTGCTGATTACCGCCGCGGCCGGCGTGGGGATCGGTTTTGCCGCCGCAAAGCGGTGCGCGGAAGAATGCTGCCGCGCGCTCTTTATCTCCGACATCCACGAGAGACGGCTTTCGCAGGCGGTCGAAACGTTGCGCGCTGAAACCGGCTTGCAGGCGATCTACGGGCGCCTCTGCAATGTTTCAGTGGAAGACGACGTGCGCGCGCTGGTGGCCGACGCCGAGGAAAAACTGCAAGGCGTGGACGTGCTGATCAACAACGCCGGACTGGGCGGCGCGCGTCGCATCGTCGAAATGGACGATGCGGAATGGTCGCGTGTGATCGACATTAGCCTCACCGGCACCTTCCGCATGACGCGGGCGATGTTGCCGCACATGCAGCAGCGCGGGCATGGCGTGATCGTCAATAACGCATCGGTGCTCGGCTGGCGGGCGCAGGCGGAACAGGCGCACTACGCCGCGGCGAAAGCCGGCGTGATGGCGCTCACGCGCTGTGCCGCGCTGGAAGCCGCGCCTTACGGCGTACGTATCAACGCCGTGGCGCCGAGTATCGCGCTGCACGATTTTCTGAAGAAGTCGGCTTCGGCCGATCTGCTCGATCAACTGGCGTCGCGCGAAGCATTCGGACGCGCCGCCGAAGTGTGGGAGGTGGCGAACGTGATGGTCTTTCTGGCAAGCGACTACGCGTCGTATATGACCGGCGAAGTGCTGTCGGTCAGCAGTCAGCATGCGTGATGGAGAACGCCGTGGCTGAAGCATATGCGTTGGAACCTGGCGCGCGCGTATTCGCGCATCCGCGCGAGTTGATCGAGGCGGCCGGTGAACAGCTCGGCGCGAGCGCGTGGCTCGAGGTCGATCAAACGCGCATCGACCGTTTCGCCGATGCGACGCTGGATCATCAATGGGTCCACGTCGATGCCGAACGCGCCAGGGACGGTCCGTTCGGCGCGTGTATCGCGCACGGTTTCCTCACGCTCTCGCTGGTCAATTTCTTTTTGCCGCAGATCGTTTGTATCGAAGGCGCGCGGCTCGGCGTCAACTACGGCTGCGACCGGATACGCTTTCCCGCGCCGGTGCGAGTGGGAGCGCGCGTTCGCGGCGTCGGCGAGTTATTGCGCGCCGAAGCGTTCGAAGGCGGCGTGCAGGCGTGGATACGCGTGAGCGTCGAGATCGAGGGCGAGTCCAAGCCCGGTTGCGTGGCCGACACCATCAGCCGTTACTACCTGTAGAAACCTGTAGAACCCGTAGAGGAAAGAGTTCATGAACGAAGCGGTCATCGTGTCGGTTGCACGCACACCGATCGGCAAAGCGTATCGCGGCGTGTTCAACGATACCGAAGCGCCCGCGTTAGGCGGCCACGTAGTGCGGGCGGCGCTGGAGCGCGCGCAACTGGAAGGCGCCGAGATCGACGACGTGCTGATGGGCTGCGCCGCGCAGCAGGGCACGCAGGGCTACAACATCGGCCGGCTTTCGGCTGCGGCGGCGGGGTTGCCTGCTTCGGTGCCGGGCATGGCGATGGACCGCATGTGCTCGTCGGGGCTGATGACGATCGCGACCGCCGCGCAGAACATCGTATGCGGCGACGCGCGGATCGTGATCGCGGGCGGCGTCGAATCGATCACGCTCACGCAGAACAAACACAAGAACGCGTACCGGGCCCGCTCGAACGCGGTGTTGGCGAATCAGCCTTCGGCGTATATGGCGATGATCGAAACGGCGGAGGTCGTGGCGCGCCGCTACGAGATTTCCCGCGAGGCTCAGGATGAGTACGCGTTGACGAGCCAGCAGCGCACGGCGGCTGCGCAGGCAGCGGGCCGCTTCGATGAAGAAATTGTGCCGCTGGAAGTGCAGCGCGCCCTGTTCGACAAGGAAGGCAAGCAAACGGGCAGCGAAACCGTGCGCGCCACGCGCGACGAATGCAATCGCGCCGACACGACGGCGGAGAGCCTCGCTGCGCTGAAGCCGGTGTGGAGCGGAGGTGAAGCGGTCGCACAGGGCGAGTTCATCACGGCGGGCAACGCGTCGCAATTGTCTGACGGCGCCGCAGCCGTGGTGATGATGAGCGCGGCGGAAGCGAAACGACGCGGCCTCGCGCCGCTCGGCATCTATCGCGGCATGGCGGTAGCCGGTTGTGACGCCGACGAAATGGGCATCGGCCCGGCGCTCGCGGTGCCGAAGCTGTTGGCGCGGCATCGGCTGACGGTGAACGACATCGGCCTGTGGGAAATGAACGAGGCGTTCGCGTGCCAGGTGATCTATTGCCGCGATCAGTTGCGCATTCCTGATGAGCGGTTGAACGTGAACGGTGGCGCGATCTCGGTAGGCCATCCGTTCGGCATGTCGGGCACGCGCATGACTCTGCATGGTCTGCTCGAAGCGCGGCGCCGTGGGGTGCGCTACGTGGTCGTGACCATGTGCATCGGCGGCGGCATGGGTGCGGCGGCGCTCTTCGAAACAGCGGCGTAGATCGCGGTCGGAGGTTTGCATGGGACCAGAGTAAGCGCTAAAGCGCCAACTCTGGTCGACCGCTCTGCATGGGACCAGAGTAAGCGCTAAAGCGCCAACTCTGGTCGACAGGAGACAAAGTATGAAATCGACACTGCCTGGTTTGCTGCTCTCGGCGGCCGTGCTGGGCGCGGCGCTATTCGCGTTCTCGCCACGGCCGGTGCCGGCGTTCGCGGCCACGGCCATCGAAGCCAATCATCTGCAGATCAATGGGCTCGCCAGCGCGGGCATGGGACTCGTCGCGGTGGGCGAGCGCGGCGTGATCCTGCTGAGCGGCGATAGGGGCGCATCGTGGCGGCAAGCGGCGGTGACGCCCAATGAAGCCTCGGCGCTCACCCAGGTGTTCTTCGTCTCGCCGCGCATCGGCGTCGCGGTCGGCCACGACGGCTGGATCGTGCGCACCGTCGACGGCGGCGCGCACTGGAGCGAAGTGCGCTTCGGTCACAAACATTCGGACCCGCTGCTGTCGGTGTGGGGCAATGCGGCCGGGCTCGTATTCGTGACCGGCAGCTTCGGCCAGCTGTTCGTCTCGCACGATGCCGGCGCGAGCTGGACCCAGCAGAAGACGCCCGCCGACGACCGTCATCTGAACGCGATTGCTGGCGACGCCAGCGGCCGTCTGATGATCGCCGGCGAAACCGGCACGCTGCTGCGCTCCACCGATTACGGCGCGACCTGGGAGAAGCGTCCCGTGCCGTATCAAGGCTCGCTGTTCGGCATGCTGAAACTGGCCGATGGCGACTGGCTCGCGTACGGCATGCGCGGCAACGTGCTGCGCAGCACCGATCAGGGCGAGACGTGGACGCATGTGGATAGCGGCGTCGGCACCTCGTACTTCGGTGCGGTGCAACTCGCCGACGGCGAACTGGTGCTGGTCGGCCAGGGCGGCGCGATCGTCACCTCGCGCGATGGCGGTGTGACTTATACGGTGCGCAAGGTCGGCGGCGTGCAGAGCCTTGCCGCGGTGGTCGATGCCGGACATGGCGAACTGGCGCTCGGCGGTGAAGCAGGCGTTGCGCTATTGCCGGTCACGGCGCCGCCGCGAGCCGGTCAGGCCGCAAACGGCGCGCCGTCTTCCTGACACTGCGGCTCGCACCGCTCCCTCATCGTTCGCCGATTTTTGCCATGCGCTCGCTGGCCGTTAGTCAGCCGCGTGCGCGGGCTTTCCGTAGTCCTGCCGTGAGACGCACCATGAACGCATCGTCCCATTCTTCCGAGTCCCGCTCTCCGTCGCGTTTGTCACGCTTTGTCGAGCGCTGTGCCGACGCCATCATGCGTCACCGGCGCATCCTCCTGACGCTTTGTCTCGCGCTGACGGTTGCGCTGGGTTGCTCCGCGACGCGTTTGCGGCTCGACCCCGGGTTCAACAAGATGATCCCGATGCAGCATCCGTACATGCAGGTGTTCAATCGCTACGCGAGCGCCTTTCCCGGTGCGAACACGATTCTCGTGAGCCTGCGCTGGAAAGGTCATGGCGACATCTACAACCAGGCGTTCATGGACGATCTGCGCCACGCCACCGACGACGTGTTTTTCATCCCCGGTGTGAATCGCTCGCGCGTGTTCTCGCTGTTCACGCCGAACGTGCGCTATACCGAAGTGACCGAAGCCGGTTTTCGCGGCGACGTGGTCGTGCCTGGCCAGTTCAGCAGCGCGAATCCCGCCGATCTCGCCACGGTGCGCCGCAACGTCGCGCGTTCCGGGCAGATCGGCCGGCTGGTCGGTAACGATCTGCATTCCGCGTTGATCCGCGCGGAGTTGCGCGAGACCGATCCAGCGACCGGCAAGCATCTGGACTACAGCGCGGTGGCGCGGCAACTCGAAGAGATTCGCGCGCGGTATTCGAAGCAGGATGTCGAGGTCGACATCATCGGCTTCGCGAAACTTGTCGGCGATGTGGAGGCGGGCATTAGTGGCGTGATCGGTTTCTTCGCGTTGGCGTTTCTGATTACCGCGGCGTTGCTGCTGCTCTACACGCGTTCCGCGAAAACCACGGCACTCGCGCTCTTTGTCGCGCTGCTGCCGGTGGTTTGGCTGCTCGGCGCGCTGCCGATTCTTGGGCTCGGCATCGATCCGATGTCGATACTCGTGCCGTTCCTGATCTTCTCGATCGGCGTCTCGCACGCGGTGCAGATGACGAACGCATGGAAACAGGCCCTGGTGGCCGGCATGCCTTCCGTCGACGCCGCGCGCGACGCGTTTCGCAAACTGTTCGTGCCGGGCACCGTGGCCTTGCTGACGAATGCGCTGGGCTTCATGGTGATCATGCGTATCCAGATCGAGATCGTGCGTGAGTTGGGCGTTACGGCGTGTCTCGGCGTGCTGCTGATGATCGTCACCAACAAGGTGTTTCTGCCGATTCTGCTGTCGTATACGCGGCTCGAAACGGCCACGCTGGCGCGCGCGCAGCGCCGCGCGGCGGCCGGCGGCAGCCGGCTGTGGACGCGTTTTGCCGTGTTCGCGCGGCCCGTGCCTGCGCTCGGCGTGTTTGCGGTCGCGCTGGTGTTGCTCGCGTTCGGCGCGAAGGCGTCGCGCGATCTGCAGATCGGCGATATCGGTTCCGGCGCGCCCGAGTTGCGCGCCACCTCGCGCTACAACCTCGACAACACGCGCATCACGAGCGAATACAACATCGGCGTCGATGCGCTCTCGGTGATCGTCGAGACCAACGGTTTCGACGATGCCTGTCTGCACTATCCGGTGATGAGCGCGATCGAACGCTTCGAAATGGAGATGCGCGGCGTGGCGGGCGTGCAATCGGTGGTGAGCGTGCCGTCGCTCGCGAAGATTTCGATTGCCGCGTTCAACGAAGGCAATCCGCGCTGGGGCGCGCTGCCGCGGTCCAGCGATGGCCTCACGCAAGGCGCCAACGCGTTCGATCCCGACAACGGTATGAACACCGCGAACTGCCAGACGATCCAGGTGTTGATCTATACGTCGAATCACGAGGGCAAGACCATCGCGCACATCGTCGATGAAATCAAACGCGTTGCCGCGCAGGATCACACGCCGAATGTTGCGTTTCGGCTCGCGGGCGGCAATGTCGGCGTGATGGCGGCAACCAACGAGGCGGTCGGCGACGCCGAAGTCGCCATGCTGCTGTCGATCTTCGGCGCAATCACGCTGTTGTGCGTCGTGACGTTCCGTTCATGGCGCGCGGTGTTGTGCATCGTCGTGCCGCTGACGGTGGTGTCGATTCTGTGCAATGCGGTGATGGCGTGGCTCGGCATCGGCCTGAAGGTCGCGACTCTGCCGGTGATTACGCTCGGCGTCGGTGTCGGGGTCGATTACGGCATCTATCTGTATGAACGCTTGCAGCACGAACTGCGCGGCGGGGCGAGCCTGCCCGACGCGTTCGCGGCCGCCATGCGTCAGCGCGGCACTGCCGCATTGTTCACGGCGGTGACGATGTTCATCGGCGTGGGGACGTGGGCGTTTTCCGCGCTGAAGTTCCAGGTGGATATGGGCGTGTTGCTCGCCTTCATGTTCCTCGTGAACCTGTTCGGCGCGGTATTTCTGCTGCCGGCGCTCGCGGCGTGGCTCGGTGTCGAACGCGCGGAGCGGCGCGCGGGTGGCGCGACGGCTGCCACTCCTGCAGCGCTGACCGTGAGCGCTGCGCCGTCCGCTGCCGCCTCCGCGAAAACCGCGCAGCCTGCCACGTTGGAGCATGGCAATTCGGCGCGTTAGGGCTAGTTGAGCTACCTAGTCCGTCGAGACGATGAACGAACTTCGAGCCGCGTCTATCGTCAGGCGTGAGCGCGCGAATCCGCGCGCTTTCCAAAAACCATGCCTATGACGGCGGCGGGCTGGCAACGCCGCGTTTTCCATCGGAGGAGATAACAGATGTCCGCACGTCCCTACAAAATCGAGGCGCAGCCGCTCGTGCAGCGCTATGCGCGCGGCTGGCATTGCCTCGGTCTCGCAAGCGAATACAAGGACGGCCAGCCGCACACGCTGAATATTTTCGGCCAGCGTCTTGCCGCGTTCATGGACTCGCATGGCCGCGTAAATGTGGTCGACGGCTATTGTCCGCATATGGGCGCCGATCTGAGCACCGGACGCGTCGATGGCGATACGCTGGTCTGCCCGTTTCACGGCTGGCAGTGGGGCGGCGACGGCAGTTGCCAGTCGATTCCCTATTGCAAGAGGATCCCGCCGAAGGCCAGGATCGGCACCTGGCAGACCTGCGAGCAGAACCAGTTGCTGTTCATCTGGCACGATCCTGAAGGCAACCCGCCGGGCGATGAAGTGGCGATTCCGCGAATCGAAGCCTGCTTCTCCGCAGAGTGGTCGGATTGGGTGATCGACCGCATGGTGATCGGCACCAATTGCCGCGAGCTGGTCGACAACATCTCCGACATGGCGCACTTCGCGACCGTGCACGGCGCGCCGGTCGATTACTTTGCGAATCTGTTCGAAGGGCATAAGGCGACGCAACTGCTGGTCGGTCGAAGCGAGCGCCTGGGTGACGATGAACTGATCGCACTGTCCACGTATTTCGGCCCCGCATATCACATCACCGAGATGACGGGAAAGAGCGGCGGGCATCCGATTCATTCGATCCTGCTGAACTGTCACGTGCCGATCGATATGCACAGCTTCGAGTTGCGTTACGGCGTGATGGTGAAGAAGGTGCCGGGTTTGTCGGAGGAGCAGAACATGGAGATTGCGCGCGCGTATTCGAGGCAGGCGCAGGCCGCGTTTTACGAGGACGTCGCGATCTGGGACACCAAGACGCGGATCGACAATCCTCTGCTGTGTGAAGGCGACGGGCCGCTCTATCAGATGCGCGACTGGTACTCGCAGTTCTATCTCGACTCGGCGTATGTGCGTCCTTCGAGTACGGCGAAGAAGGTGGTGGAGATCAAGGTGCGCGAGGGTGGGGCGCCGCCGCCGTTACGACACGTTTTTGAAGGCTGATCGATGTTTTGAGGGCGGTGCATGCACCGCCTTTTTTTATGGTGCGGCCTGATTGATTATGAAGGCTGCTCAGGCGCGCTGAGATAGTTTGCGCGGATCTTGTCGACGTTGACGTGCAGGACATCGACGAGGTAATGCTGCATGCCGCCGTATTGCTGGTCGATGACTTCCATGGCCGCGCCGATGTAGTCGGGGTCGACGGCGAGCAACGGCGCCAATACGTCGGGGGCGACGCCGATTTTTTCTAATTGCGCGGTGGCTTGTGCGTTGGCTGCGGCGTTGTAGCGGTTCGATTCCAGGTAGTTCGCGATGGTGGTCGCGCGGTCGACGCCGAGCGCGGATAGCAGCAGGACGGTGGCGAAGCCAGTGCGGTCTTTGCCTGCGGTGCAGTGGTAGAGGATGGTGCGGTTGGCTTCGGCTAGCTTCAGGAAGCGGGTGAATTGGGGTTGGTATTTTTCTGGGAATTGTTTGTATAGCGAGATCATGAAGTTATGCGTTTGCGTGGGGGTTGAGCGCTTTAGCATTGGGATGATTGCTTCCGGTGCCAGGTTGCCGGCTAGTACTGGGTCTGCTTCGTATGGGAATTGTTTTGTGAAGCTTTGTTCTGTTGGGGTTTTTTCGCTTGCGGCGCGGAAGTCGACGATTGTGTCCAGGTGCATTGATTTTAGTTCTTCAATGTCGGATGGGCTGGCTGAGGTGGGGTTGCCGCTGCGGTACAGGCGATGTGGGTTGATGTGACGGTTGTCGCGGGTTTCTATTCCTGATAGGTCTCGGGTGTTTTGTACTTTTTCTAATGGGATGTGGTGGTCTGTTGTCCAGACTGTTTGTGCTGGGGCTGGGAGTGTTGAGGCCATTAGGAATGTGGTTACGGTTATTGATTTGAGCATTTTTTTTGCCTGTTGGTTGTCTGGCTTTCTGGTTGGTTGTGGTGATGGGGCTTTGGCCTTTCCTTGATTTCTTAGTGGTCTATTAGCGTTGCCCCTGTGCGGGGCGGCACCTACTTCTCTTTGCCGCCGCAAAGAGAAGTAGGCAAGAGAAAGCGGCTCACACCGCTAGCTTATAAGCGGGTCCCCCGCACAG
>NZ_JAQQEG010000006.1:0-258365 GCF_046027395.1 Paraburkholderia dipogonis
CGCGCCTTTTTCCTTCCAGTCCGGGATCAGTTCGTTGATCGCGCGCGGATCCATCACCGCGCCCGACAGGATATGAGCCCCGATCTCCGAGCCTTTTTCCAGTACGCACACGCCAAGCTCGACGCCTTTCTCAGCCGCCAGCTGCTTCAGGCGGATCGCCGCGGACAGGCCAGCCGGGCCGCCGCCGACGATCACGACGTCGTATTCCATCGACTCGCGCGGGCCGTATTGTTCGATGAGGCGAGCTTCAGTCACGATGTCCCCTCGCATTAGAACTGGTCTTCCGTCAGCGCCAGCACGCCCACGTTCTCCTGCGCGCCGACAATGGCCGCTTCGAACGCGAGTGCCTGCGGCAGGATCTGCGTGGCGAAACAGTGGATGGTCGCGATCTTCGCGCCGTAGAACGTCGGATCGTCACTGCATTTCTCAGTGGCCACCAGTAGCGCCCGTGCGAACTGCCAGCCTGCGAGCACGATGCCGGCCAACTTCAGGTACGACACACTGCCGGCGAACACGGCATTCGGGTCGTGCTGGGCTCGGGCAAGCACGAAATCGATAACGTTCGCCAGCGCGGTGCGGCCCGCCGCGAGATGACGGTAAAGCACCTGAAACTCTGGACTCGACTCATACGACGCATGCTCCCACAACGCTGCGAGGGCTTCGTCAATCTGCTCAATCAGCACTCTGGCGACTGCACCAGCGTCGCGCAGCGTCTTGCGGCCGACAAGGTCGTTCGCCTGGATCGCGGTCGTGCCTTCGTAGATCGTCAGGATGCGCGCGTCGCGGTAATACTGCGCGGCGCCAGTCTCTTCAATGAAGCCCATCCCGCCATGCACCTGTACGCCGAGGCTCGCGACGTCGATCGCCAACTCCGTACTCCACCCCTTCACGACCGGCACCAGATATTCGTAGATCGCCCGATGGTCGGCTCGCACTGCCTCATCGGCGTGACGGTGTGCGATGTCGCTGTAGGCAGCCGCGACGTAGGCGAGCGCACGGGCTCCTTCGGTCAACGCGCGCATCGTGGCGAGCATGCGGCGCACGTCCGGATGCTGGATAATCGCCACCGACTGTTTAGCCGAGCCGTCGACGGGCCGGCTCTGCACGCGCTCCTTCGCATAGGCAACGGCTTTCTGGTAAGCGCGATCGGCAACAGCGATGCCCTGTACGCCGACGCCGAAGCGCGCTGCGTTCATCATGATGAACATATACTCGAGGCCGCGGTTGGCCTCGCCGATCAGATAACCGACTGCCCCTCCCTGATCGCCAAATTGCAGCACTGCGGTGGGACTCGCCTTGATGCCCAGCTTGTGTTCGATGGACACACAATGCACGTCGTTGCGCGCGCCAGGGGTGCCGTCGTCGTTGATCATGAACTTCGGCACGATGAAGAGCGAAATGCCTTTCACGCCCTCCGGCGCATCTGGCAGGCGTGCGAGCACAAGGTGCACGATGTTCGCGGCCATGTCATGCTCGCCCCAGGTGATGAATATCTTCGTGCCGAAGATGCGATATGTGCCGTCGCCTTGCGGTTCGGCACGCGAGCGCACAAGCGCGAGATCGGAGCCGGCCTGCGGTTCAGTGAGGTTCATCGTACCGGTCCACTCGCCAGAGATCAGCTTAGGCAAGTAGCGTTGCTTCTGTTCCTCGCTGCCCGCGATCAACAGCGCCTCGATCGCGCCGTCGGTCAACAAGGGGCAAAGTGCAAGCGACAGGTTCGCAGCATTCAGCATTTCCATACACGGCGTGGCAAGCAGTTTCGGCAAGCCCTGACCGCCATATTCGATGGGATGAACCACACCCTGCCAGCCGCCGTCCGCGAACTGCTGAAATGCCGCCTTGAAGCCGGGCGTCGTGGTGACCGCGCCATCCTTCCAGCTGCTCGGGTTCCTGTCGCCTTCGAAGTTCAGCGGCGCCAGCACGTCCGCGTTGAAACGGGCGGCTTCTTCGAGCACCGCCTGCGCAGTGTCGACTGTCGCGTCCTCGAAGCCGGGCAGCACGGTTATGTGATCGAGACCAGCGAGTTCATTGATAACGAACAGCATGTCCTTGATAGGCGCGGAATAGCTCATCCTGTGTCTTCCCAGTGGTGGAAATTGAAAGGGATGCCATGACACTGGAACGCCAGGTCCCGCACGGCAACGATTGACGGGAATCGTAGCTTCGAACATGGCGAATCCGGCTGACCAAACCGGACCATCTATTGACAAAGTCGGCCACGGGATACGAGCAAGCCGGTTGCGTCGCCTTGGCGCGGCGCGCTCATGACGGCCGGCGCGCGACAACACCGGCCCTATCGTGCAGCCTCGCTGGTATCCATGAAATCAGGCGCCGCGCCTATATGCGCCGGGTGTGCTGCCCGTCCAGTGCCGAAAGGCCCGATGGAAGGCGGTCGGATCATCGAAACCGATGTCGCCGGCGATCGCCGCGATCGCGTCCTCGGTTCCCGTGAGACGCTGAATCGCGATATCTCGTCGCAGCTCGTTCTTCAACGTCTGATACGCCGCGCCCTCTGCGGCGAGATGGCGGCACAACGTCCGCACCGAGCAATGCAGACCCCGCGCGGTTTCCTCGATCGACGGCAAGTCGGGCAGCCGGGAGGCCAGGTGTTCTCTGACACGGTGGCTCGTGAGCTGTTCGTCGAACGCCACGAAGATCCAGTCTTCGGGTGCTCGCGCGAGAAACTTGCGCAAATTCGCCTTGCGCTGGCGAATCGGCATGTCGAAGAAGGATGCGCTGAACCGCATCAGCGTCTGTTCGCAGTCGAACTGGACAGGTCCAGGAAACAGGTAGAGATATTCATCCGCATGCGGCGGACACGGAAACGCAAAGCGGACTTGCAACAACGGAATCTTCTGGCCAACGAGCCAGGACGCCACGCCATGCGCGAGTTTCAGCATCAATTCCTGACCAAGGACGCTGACCGCCGCTGCTGCCGGGCCGAGCGCGACATCGGCCGCCAGAGCGCTGCGGCGCGACTCGAATCTGAAGTCATCGACCACGATATGCATGAACTGGCCGAACCGATGCATCGCGGTTTCCAGGTTCGGCGCGTCCAGCAGGCTCAGGCACAGGAATTTCAGCGTGCCATTGCGCAACGGCCGGGCGAATATGCCTGGCATTTCATCGTCGAACTCGATCGCCAGTGCGCGGTATAGCGCCGCGAACTGCGCCTCCGTCACGCGCGCGCCAGGTTCGCTCAACAGCGCGCGTGAGATGCTCGCTCCTTCCAGATACCGATCGACGACGTCTGGTTGGGCACCCACGCCATCGAGAAAACCTCGGACGAGGGAAATCGGTACGGTAGCGCCAGGTTGATGCATGGCCATGGTCGGATAGGGGCACGCTGGAAAAAGCAGTGAAGGCAACACATCGCTGCCCACAGCCTGTCACTATATAAGCGAACCCGGATCGACGTCGAGAATCACAAGTACGAGACACCCGCCACGGTCAGTCCCGCGTCGGCGCCGTCAGATAGGCGCGCTGCAGAGCCTGCACGGACCCGTACACGCTCTTTTACTCTTCGCTGCCAGTTCGACCATTGAGTACGACCTGCATACCCGAATCACTCGCAATTTTTTCGATGTCCATCGCACCTTCTTCTCAATGCCGGCGAATGTGCCGCCCTTCCTCATTCGGCCTTCAGAAAAACTCGCATCGTGGGCCGCTTCGGCGCGAGGGAAACACGCACCACGGCATGTTGTCAGTGTTGGCTCATATAGAGATTTTCTCGCCAACAGGGACAATGCCAGACTGGATTCGAATCGCCAGCGAATCTCTGCAGAACTCCGCGGTGAAAGGCGCGGCATCTTACGCGCGCCCGAAGTCGCCCATCAGCACGCCCGAACCTTATCCGGAGACCTCTATATCCGCGATTGGACGCAGCAGAACAAAACATGGTTCGTGGCAGAGCGCCTTCAGAAGCGCATGCTGTTCCTGATCCTGAAGCTGATCGTTTCAGTCGCGGCCTTTAATCTCGTGTCGTCGCTCGTCACGACCGTCACAAAGAAACAGGCAGACACCGCGATCCCGCGCACGCTACACGCTCAACCGGGATCAATCATGAAAATATTTGTGGTCCAGGGCATGACGATCGGACTCGTCGGAACGATGAGCGGCATGCTGGTGAGCTGCGCAATTGCGTTGAGTATTCCATGGGCATTGCCGGCCGTCGAATACTTGCTCGGCATTCAGTTTTTGACTCCACCCGTCTATTTTCTCAGCGAACTCCCCTCGAAGCTGATCGCAACCGACGTGATCGACATCGGCGTAACGGCGTTTCCAATGTTCGTCACTCGCGACGCTCTAACCGAGCTGGCGCAGTTCAAGGGTTCGCCCGGCGGAAGCACTGCGCTATGAGTGATCGACGGGGATGCGCAGTGGATCAGCCTCTACACAACCGTTGCAAACCGGGAGAGGAAACTCTGCCCAATGCATGGTGCCACGCGTGCCGGCAGAAGCGTCGATCCCGGATACCGCTGTAACGGGGGCACTTGCCAGGCTATGGCGTTGCTTGGCGCCTCGTGGCTTATGCGCGTGAAGCTAAACAGCGGCCCACCCAGAGGCTAGCGACTTTTGTGTGAAAATTGCCACCGCGCCCGAACACCTGTCGGGTTAATGCACGTTACAACTTCAGGTTCATCTCGGGCGCTCGCCAGCGGTGACATAACGCGCGGTCTCCGCATCTGTTCGTCTGACCAAAGAATATTGCGTTTAATGGCGAGAACGCTGTATTTTCCCGTCATGTGGTTTTTATTTGACCGCCAAGGCACCCGGATTCAAATGAGGAAATATACATCCCTCTCGTCCGCGCGGGACCAAAGGCGATTTATCGTCAGATGAGAAATCGGCTCGAAGGAACTTCCTTCCGGAAAGGAAGGCTCATCTACGATTCCGCTAAACGGGAGTATCGGCCGGTTTTTAAACTATTCATCGTCGTTTTCGTCTGGAATGTTACCCAGACGATTAAACAGCCGGGGCGCGATCCGTTGCGGCATCGCGCCACCGGTAAAACACTCACATCACCCGATGCGCGCGTTGGTGACCGTCACCGTCGGGCCGCCCTTGTCCCAGTCTTCCAGGCTCATCGCGCGTTTCCAGACCGGATTGGCGCTGGTAATCGATCCATTCACGACGTAGCCATTCAAGTGAAGGCCCTGGACGTTGAATGAGCCGCCGGGACTTCCCGTATCCGTATGACCGGTAATGCTGATGCTGACCGTCTTGCTGACCGGACCCGGCAAGAATCCGAAATAAATGAGAATCCCGCCGCCGGCGCAGTTATTCGTCGTCGGGCTGACGATGCGGATGTTTTCAAACACGGCGGTATTATCATTCGGTTCGATATCGAGACCGCATCCGGGTTGCGTTCCGCCAATATTTTCCCAAAGCGGAGTATTGAACGTAATCCCGCTGCCACTGATAATCGATACGCCCTGACGACGACATCCGCTCGCGTGGTGAGAATTGACAGTAATGTTCTTGCTGTAGGTGCTACTCTGTCTATCGCTATTATTGATATAAATGCCGTCGCCCCAGCAATTGATCGTGGTCGGAGACGTAATGGTGCAATTCGTTGCGCCATTAATCGAAATCCCCATTCCCCATTCACCCGACTTCGCCGAATTCAATTCCTTGCTGCCGTCGAGATACGGGCTTTCGAGCGTGACGTTGTTCACATCCGCCAAACGCAGGATTTCATAAGTGTCGGTATTGTGCGGCAGCAGCTTGATCGAAGCGCCGCTCGCAAACCGCACGTGGCTATTGGTGCGCAGGTCGAGGCCGGCCGAATCGATCCGGCTCTTTCCGGTAATCAGCAAAATCTGCCCGATGGAGCCGTCGATCGCGCGCTGGAGCGCGACGCGGTCGTTGGTGGTTCCATCGCCCTTGACGCCGAACGACGTGTCGAGAAGAACGCCTTCGGTGCTTGCCGGCGTGCTCGCTGCGCCAGGCGCGCTCGCCGTAGCCGGTGCGCTTGCCGTGGCCGGTGCGCTCGCGCCGCTCGAGGAACTGGCGCCGCGCGGGTTCGAGGCGCCGCCGCCGCGTCGGCCTCTGTTCGCCACCTCATCGACATTGGCGGGATCGCTGCCGCCGCCGCATGCGGCAAGCACAAGCGCGCCGCTGCTGGCCAATAAAGCTGTCAGGAATTTACGACGGACCGCGAGTTGAGTGTCAGAAACTGAGGGTGTTGCAAGTGATGTATTCTTAATCATCCAAGTCTTTCCAACTATGCCGGCGCGATCGAAAAGCCAAACCCAAGCAGACGACCTCGACCGCACAGGCGTTTAAAGGGAAATTAAGCGAGATAACGGGCGCAAAAAGCCCGAACGCTTACATACGCATTGCCCCGCATATTCGGCGATTCGAATACGCGAAGGTGCGAGCGAATTCCCGAAAAGATCTCTGCTTAAAGCAAAGAGAGCTTCGGGATTGGTAAAGCAGGGTCTTCCGGAAGGTGTCGCCAGACTTGCATTTCGATGGCGCAGAAGCGCCGATGAGAGCAGAGCAATAGCTAGACGGTAAATTATTACCGTCTTTTAACAATCGTATCAGATTACCAATGTCAGTTCTACGTCACACTTGTTACAACATGTACGTCATATCATCATACTTTTTTACAAACACGGAACAAATTTCCTGAGCATCCCCACTTGCATGGATTTCAATACCGATGATTTTGTATGTGGATTTTAAACGTATGAAGAATAACAGCGCATGTTGATATCATCAGATTAAATCAGATTTTAACTGTATGAGTAATTTGTTTGAAAGAAATTGATTGGAGAGATTGCGGCTGGAACACTCCTGGGTTCCACCCGCATGGCGGGCGCGGCGCGTCGCACCAGGCTCGCGACGCTCGTCAGACGCCGGCACCGAGGTCGCTATGCAACTGATGCTCTTTCCGATGGTTTCGCGGCGGCCGTTGGCATAGCGAGCGTTCACCGCCGGCGACTCGTCGGGCGCGATCTTGCGACCGAGAAAGCCTTGCGCGCAATTCAGCTCGACGTTGGGAAGAAGCGCGCAGTCTCCAATTCGTCGGCGACGCAGGCTGGCTCCGCCCTGCCCGTCCACTCCATGCCTTCGGTCAATTATGTTTTGAACGAAGGTTCGCGCGCGTACATGGGCACGCTTCCCCCGAAGATGTTCTCGCGAGTCATCCGCGCACCCTGTTGGAACAACGTGTCATAGCGTATTTATCTGTCGTCCGGCAGGCACCGGCGAACAGTCGCGTTCCGACAATGCCTCGCACTTGGCCATGAGCACCGTTTCCTCGCAAACACATTACTGCGTCTGGCAACAATGCTATGTGCGAACTCCCACAGTCCACTTGGCCTCACGATAAAGTTCGCCGGTTACGGGTAAGACCTTATCGACTCTTTTAAAGGCGATATGCGCAGTCCTTTAGCGCGTCCCTCGAGCGCTCGTTAAAAAGGCAAACGTGTCCAACCACCGTAGGGCTTTAGCGCCGCTCGGTGGCAACTGTTTGCGGCGCGATCTCATCAAGCCTGGTGTCCAGGTCAACTTCGCTCTGTGCTTCGTACTGTGTTGTTTAGCGCACCGAACTCATTTCTAAAGAGCGATCCAATCGACCAGAACGCTCAAAACAAAAAGAGGCTTGACACTCATGCGCTACGAGACAAGACCATTGCGCGGTGCAGTTGCAAAGGAAGTTGCAACATCCGCTCTTTGCCACCCGGCCCTAGCAGGCGACGATAACCAAGCCGGTCGAGGTAACCCATGAGGCCGATCGCATTCGGTGGACGATTTGGATGGCTTCATCCTGGGCACGGCACACATGGCGTGGTGATCTGCAGTCCTTTCGGTCATGAAGAGCCGTGGTGCCACAAGGGCATCCGCTACCTGGCCGAAGAGCTGTCGGCGTACGGCATTCCCGCGCTGCGCTTCGACTATCTGGCAACGGGAGACTCCGCAGGCGTCGACGGCAATGCCCAATATGTCGATGCCTTCGTGTCCGATGTCGTCGCGGCCGTCAAGCGGCTCAAGGAACAAACCGGTGTGACGAGCGTGACGCTCTGCGGCTTGCGTCTCGGCGCGACTTTGGCAGCACTGGCATCGTGTCAATGCGCGGCCGACTCGCTCGTGCTGCTCGCGCCTGTCACGCGCGGGCGCGCCTACCTGCGCGAACTGGCAGCGCTGCGCAAGGTGTGGCTCGACAATCTCGTCCCGCCCTTGCGTGCCACGCAGCGCGACAAGCCGTTCAACGTGCTGGGACAGATTTACAGCGACAGGCTTTGCAGTGAGCTGCACGCGCTCGATCTCTCGAAGGCAATGGACGAATACCCTTCGATTCCCGCACGCGTCCTCGTGCTCGATGCACGTCCCCGTGCAAGCGCCGCGCTGTGTTCGACGTTGCGCGGACGCGGCGTCGAAGTCGAAACGGGTGCGCTGGAAGGCTATTTCGAGTATGTGGATGAGACGAAGTCGTCGGTTGTACCGGCTCGCGCATTTGAACGGGCCGCGCACTGGATCGCGGACGGCGCCCCGGGTACGCGCGTTCAAAGGTCGGTGAACAAAGGCGCACGGCCGAGCGTATCCCTCGACGACGAAGCGATCATCGAGACGCCCGAAGCCCGCGAGCACCCGGTCATCTTCGGCGCCAACGGCCTGTTCGGCATCCTGTGCGAACCGCGCGGCAGGCTGGCGTTCGGGCCCGTCATGCTGATCACCAATACCGCCGGCAGCGTGCATCACGGCGATAGCCGGTTGTCGGTCCGTATTGCGCGGGAAATGGCTCGGCGCGGCATCGCATCGATGCGGATCGACGCGCGCGGCATCGGCGACAGTCCGCCGCGCACCGCACAAGGGCCGCTCGATCTGGTCCCATCGATCCATGCATCCACAACCATCGAGGATGTCGCGACGGCAGCCGCCTGGCTCAAGCGCAAGGGCTATCACACGGTCATCTCGTTCGGGATCTGCTCGGGCGCGTACAGCGCCTTGCGCGCATCGCTCGTGGAACCGTCTCTCATGGCCGTCATCGCGGTCAATATCGCGCGCTTTCACATACCCGAAGGCATGTCGATGGCGGACCTCGAGGAACTGCAGCGCAACTCGATGAAGCGTGTCGGGCCTGCGATATTCAAGCCGTCCAAGTGGTGGCTCGTCCTGAGCGGAAAGCGCAGGTTCCGGCCGATCGCGCAGGCCGTCGCTTCGAACCTGATCGCACGCCTGCGTTCGCATCGGCTGGGCGTGACCGGCAACCGTGCCGGCGCGGCCGAAGCCCATACGGACCCGCATGGCGTCGTTCACGCGCTCGAACGCAAGGGCGTGCAGACTCTCTTGATCTACGGTTCAGGCGACGAAGGGATGGAACAGCTCAACGCGCATTTCGGCAAGCGCGGAAAGAAGCTGTCGCGCTTGTCGAACGTCAAGGCAGTCGTTTTCGATGAGATCGATCACGCGCTTTTCGATCCGCGAGCGTCGGCGAAAGTCATTGCGCTAAGCGAGGCGTTCATCAAGGATCTGCATGAGAAGGCGGTGGCGCCCAAGGTCGTTGATCCGGTGTTGGCCGTGTCGCAGCAGCGTGAGCAAGAAGCCGGGGCCAGGGCATCCGACGACCGGTCAAGACAGGCTCCGTCTGTCTTGACCCGCGCTCCACTGCGGAGAAGGTGGTGAAAACGATTTATCGGGGTGCTGCCGGAGACCTGCGATGCAGACGCAATCGCAGCGGACTGCCCGAAACGATCGGCGGCGGCACATACACAGGGCTCGACTAGCAGCGGTGCGTCTTCACGGCGTTCGCGCAAATTCGCCGGCGGCGCAGGCTTAAACTTCATCCACGAGAGAAAGCCAGCGGACATACATTGACTTCAGTTCGGCGCGCGGGGTGGAACATGGTGCGCATCCAGCAGAACACCGACATTTCGCGGCAGATTTCGCTGTGGAACCAGGCGGGCAGATACGGCGTTTTAATTCTATTCGTCGAAATTTTATAACGAATATATCTCGCCGGAAGTATCCTCTGCACTCCCACCGATCATGACAGATTCCGCTGTACATGTCGGGCGGAGCCTATTTTACGCGGCCGTTCAAGGCGGCGCTTCCCGACCATTGTTACTTCGCCCGGCATCCGTTTTGAAGACGTGATTTATCCCCGGACGCTCATACGGTAATCCGTCCGCCCGTGACCGCCTTCCGGAAAATGAAGAAGCTGATTGCCGGCGAGGCGCTGGATCCGCTCGACCCGCGCACACGCCAGGCCATTGCGATTACGCCGCTGTTCGCGCTGATCGGACTCGGCGCCGACGGATTGTCCTCAGCCTGCTATGGTCCCGAAGAGGCGTTTCTCGCACTCGGACAGCACATGCCGCTCGCTCTGTTTCTCGCATCGGCGACGGCGGCCACCGTCTTCATCGTTTCGTTCGGTTACAGCCAGATCATCGAATTGTTCCCTGCTGGTGGCGGTGGTTATCGCGTCGCGACCGAACTGCTCGGCCCGCGCTGCGGCGTCGTGTCGGGTGCGGCGCTGCTGGTCGACTATGTGCTGACCGTCGCGACGTCCATCGCGAGCGGTGTCGAAGCCTTGTTCAGTCTGTTGCCGGCGACCGCACAGGCGTTCAAGCTCGTCACGGAGCTAAGCCTGATCGTATTGATGAGCTGCCTTAACTTCCGCGGCATGAAGCAGTCGATCCTTGTGCTGCTGCCGGTTTTCCTCGGCTTCGTCGTGCTTCACGCGGCACTGATCGTATATGGCGTGGCAGTCCACAGCGCTCAACTGGCGGCGATTGTGCCCGCCGCCGTGGGCGAGGCGCGCGGCATGTCGCATGCATTCGGCCCGCTCGTGGTCGCGGCGTTGCTGATGCGAGCGTTCTCGCTCGGAGGCGGCACCTATACCGGCCTTGAAGCCGTGTCGAACAACGTCAACATGATCGTCGAGCCGCGCGTGCGCAATGGCAAGTGGACCATGTTCTGCATGGCGGCGTCGCTCGCGTTCACGGCGGGAGGCATCATCATGCTCTACATGCTTTGGCACGCAAAGCCGGTCGAGGGCAAAACGCTCAACGCTGTGGTATTTGGCGGCGTGATCGATCATCTCGGGATGGCGTCGTCGCTTGCACGCCACGCCCTGCTGGCTGCAGTGCTTGCGTTGGAGGCAGGGCTGCTGCTCGTCGGTGCGCAAGCGGGATTTCTCGACGGACCCACGGTCCTGTCCAACATGGCAGCGGACTCATGGATGCCGCGTTATTTCCGCCACCTGTCGACGCGGCTGGTACGACGGAACGGCGTTGTCGTGATCGGCGTTGCGAATCTCGCGATCCTGGTATGGACGCACGGCGATGTGACCACACTCGTGGTGCTGTACAGCATCAACGTATTCCTGACGTTCAGCCTGTCGTTCCTCGGCCTGTGCATCCACCGGTGGAGCCGCCGCGACCGCAGAGGCTGGTTGCGGCCCTTTGCGCTGGCGGTGCTCGGTTTATCGACGACGGTCACAGTGCTAGCCGTGACGCTTGTCGAAAAGTTCACGGCAGGCGGCTGGCTGACCGTGCTGGTGACAGGCGTAGTGATCGCGTTGTGTTTTCTCGTCAGGCGTCACTACAGGGAAATCTCCACACAGCTGACGAAGGAAGACGCACTGTTTGCCGGCGCGGCGCCCGAGGTCGATGGCGACACGGCGCTCAGGCCGGACCCGTCCCGGTCAACCGCGATCGTGCTTGTCGACCGGCATCGCGGTACAAGCATGCATGCGTTGCTTTGCGTTGCGCGCATGTTTCCGGGAAGGTTCGACAACATGATCGTTCTGACAGTCGGCGAAGTGGACGCGCAAAGCTGGGAAGACGCGAAGCATATCGAGCATTTGCGGCAAGAGATGTCGTCGTCGCTTGCGTACTATATGGCCCAGAGCCGCTATCAGGGGTTTGCAGCAGATTTCCGGATCGAGTTCGTCACGCGTCCGATGGACGGGCTGGTGCGACTTACCGAGGCCACCATGAAAGAGTTCCCGAACAGTGTGTGTTTCGCCAGCGAGTTCGCCTTCAGGCGGCTCAACCTGTTGTCGGCATGGCTGCACAATCGAACTCCGGCCGGGATCCAGAAGCGCCTACAGTCGCAAGGCAGGCGGATGGTGCTCCTGCCAATGAAGATCGGTTGACGGGGCCTTGACGTGACGACCTGTCGCGATCAGCCAGGCAAACGCATCCCTGCACAACCGTCGAGCCAGTCGAGCACGATACGAAACACGTCGTCGCTGTTGGTGTCCATCATCATCATGTGCGTGTTGCCGCGCATGCCGAGCGCCGGCAGATCAATGCGTTGGCCTCGTCCGCCCGCCGCATTCCACGCAGCCATCGAGGCGTTCGCGCGAGCAGAATGCGCACGCCACGCTTCGTCTTCTTCGACGAAGTCGCCGAACACGACGAGCGCCGGCGTGCCCTGCAAACCGGCATCGAACGAAGCGGGCACGCCGTGCGGCTCCAGCGCGATGCATGCGCGCACCAGGTCGCGCGCCGCGTCGGCCGCGTCGAATACGAGTCCGCCACCCTGGCTAAAACCGAGCAGCACGCACGGACCAATACGTGTCACCACATCGATCAGCGCCTGCCGTTGCAGCGCCATGGTGCCAGGCCAACGCGGCACCGTTTGCGCGGACAGACTGCGCAGCGCACCGAGCGGGAAACGGTGGCCAGCGTAGCCGAAGCGGTAGATCTTCGCGGACTCCTCATCGCTGCGCGACAATGGCTGGTCGGGCCAGATATCGTCGAGTGCGCAGAATCCCGCGCGTCCGCGTTCGACGTTATCCACCACGTACACCGACACGCCCTCTTCCAGCAGCCGCTGGAGCCAGCCAGGCCTGCCGTCGGGCGTGTCTTCCCACATCGCGCCCGTCAGACCGCCGCCATGCATCAGCACGAGCGGCACCGGATAGCGCGGCGTGGCCTGCAGGAAATACTGCACGTAGGCCGCCTCGATCCAGTAAGTGCCGTTCGGATCGTAGTCGCGCGTCGATGTCGAAGACAGCGTGACCCGATACGGCGTGCGCCCGCTCACGCTCACACGCCGTCCGCCGACGAAGAAGCTGCCCGTCTTGCGCAGCGTGATCATCGGCCGCACCGGTTCATGTCACGGCTCGCCTGCCTGCCGCGCCTTCTGTTCATACGCGCACCGCGCTGAGCGTTTCAGCGGGAAACAATTCTTCCGGCTTCAGCAGCCGATGGCACACGCCCTGCTCATAGCCGAACTTGAGGAATGCCTCCAGCGTCGTGCGGTTAGGCTCGAGTCCGTATGGCCAGATATCCGGGCCAAACAGCGCTTGCGCTTCGGCGACACGCGACGGCATCCACGGCAGCGGAAAATGCGAGCAGGTGATATCGCTCAGCCGGTACAGGCTGTTGCGTTTCGCTTCTTCAAAGGCCTTCAGCAGATTGCCGGCAATCCAGCGGTGCTTTTCGAAAGTCTCGCGGCGCAGCACGATCAGATGCATGATCGGAAAGATCCGGGTCGCCTCGTAGTACGCGCGCTCCGCATCGACGAATTCGGGGTAAAGCCGCACGATCTCGTCCGCGCGAGCGCTGTCCGGCTCGGGCGGACGCGCGCTCATGACCGCATCGATCTTGTCGTCGAGCAGCAGCGACGTCAACGAATGCCGGGGCTCCGATCGATACGACACGCCCTCCGGCACCCGCACGTCGACCTTTTCCTTACGCCCCGCCTGGTTCACGCCGCCCTGCACCCATTCGATCTCGGACAGCGGAATGCCCAGCGAATGCGCGATCCAGCCGCGCGAATAGATCGCTGCGGTTTGCGCCCATTCGGGAATGCCGATGCGTTTGCCGCGCAAATCCTCCGGACGTCGCACCGCGCCGCCGCGGCGCACGTAGAGCGACGACTGCCGGAACGAACGCGACGGAAACACCGGCAAGCCGACGAGGCGATCGTCGCCTTGCGAACGCAACGACGAGTATTTGCCGAACGACATCTCCGAGACGTCCCACTCCTGGAAATGCGTCGTGCGATAAAAAATTTCCTCGACGTTCAGGATCGAAGGCAGCAGCTCGATGCCTTCGGGCTGCACGCGCCCGGTGACCAGATCGCGCACGTGGTCGTAATCGCTGACGGCGAGGCTCAAGGACAGTTTTGACATAGGGATTCTCGTAGAAGCGGAAATTTCAATGGGCGTTGGTCACGACCGCATGCGGTTGCGACGGACCGACGGTCAGCACCAGGGTCGCCGTCATCAGCACGGCCGCGCCGATCGCGACGAACATGATGCCGGGACCGCCCGACCACTGCTGCAGGAGGCCGGCCACGGCCGGGCCGAACATCGCGCCGACGCGTGATAGTCCGAGGAATATGCCGACGCCCGTGCCGCGCATTTCGGTCGGATAAGCCGACGCGACGAGGTTGTTCAGCACCATCTGCGAGCCGACCACGAATGCGCCCGCCCCGGCCACGGCAAGCAGCGTGGTCGTGCGGTCGGTCGCCCAGGCCAGCAGCGCGACCATCGCCGCGCCGAGCAGATACGACAGCGCGAGAACCTTGCGGCGGTCGCCGACGCGGTCGGCGGCGAAACCGGCAATCAGTCCGCCCGCCACCGCCATGCCGGCGAACAGCGAGCCGTAGGCGAAGCTCGAAGACAGATTCTCGCCGCGCTTGAGCATGATGGTCGGCAGCCAGCCCGACAGACCGTAAGCGGCGAACAGGCTCAACGCGCCGGCGGCCCAGAAACTCAAGGTACGCAGCCTGTAATCGTGCGCCAGCAACTGACCGAGCGGACTCTTGTGCAAAAGCGTGCCGCCCGCGGCGAACTCACCCACGTCGTACGCAGCGGCGCGTTCCGGACGCAACTTGTAGAGCAGCGGCTTCAACTCCTCCCACCGGCCGCGATTGGCGAGAAAGCGCGGCGACTCCGGCAGCCATAGCTGGATCGCCATCGCGAACACCAACGCAATGCCGCCGACGTAGTAAAGGCTCTGCCATCCGTAATGCGGCGTGAGCCAGGCCGCGATCAGCCCCGCCGACGACGATCCGCTCACCCACCCGAGCGAGAAGAACACGATCGTGAAGACGTTGGACGAGCGCGTCGGCGCGATCTCGTTGATGTAGGTGACGGCGAGCGGCATCAGCAGGCCGAGTGCAAGCCCCATTGTCAAACGCAGTGCGATGTACGACGCGAGATCGTGCGCGAACAGCGCGATCGCGAGACTCATCACACCGGAGCCCCAGCAGCCGAGCAGCAGGATCTTGCGGCGTCCGAAGCGGTCGCCGAGCAGACCGCTGACGGCCGACCCGGCGGCGAACCCGGCAAGCCCGCTCGACAGCATCACGCCGATACGCACCGGCGACAGGCCCCACGGTCCCGCCACGTAGTGAACGATATACGCCGAGTTGTACAGATCGTAGCCGTCGAACAACAGAATCAGCGAGATCAGGACACCCAGACGAATGTGGAAGCCGCCGAGGCGCGCCTCCGCCAGTTCCTGCCGAACATCGATGCGGCCGGCCGGCATCGACACTTTAAGTTGAGCCATGATCTTCTCCACTCTCAGAAACTGTGTTTGATGCCGACCATTGCGCCGGTCTGGTTGCTGCCCGTCGTCACGTCGCCGAGCGCGCGCACGCCGACGTTCAGGCCGTTGGAATTGCTGACATACGAGACCTCCGCGTAGAGGTCGGTGCGCTTGGACAGAAAATAGTCGGCGAGCAGCACGCCGCTCGTGGCCTTCTGCCCGCTGCCGCGAATGCGCTCCTGATAGCCGCCGAGCGACAGCGTCAGCGGCGTGCTCGCTTGCCACGTGGCGCCCAGCCAGTACAGTAGCGAGCTTTGCAGCGTCGTGCTGTTGCGGATGTTGAGCCAGCGCGTGCCGACATAGGCCTTCACCGGCCCGAACGCGTACGATCCGCCACCCACCACACGCATCTGCGTGACGTCTTGCGTGGCGATCGAAGTGCCCTGCATCTGGTCGTACGCGACCCCGACATTGGCGGGGCCGCCCGCGTATTGCAGCGCGAAGCTATATTCGCGACCGACCTTCGAGTCGCCGGGCACCTGCGCGCCGTTCGCAATCGTCGAATCGAAGCCCGTGCTGTACAACGCGGCGAACGTCACACCCGAAAACCTCGCCAGATATCGCACCGAATTGTCCGCGCGGCCTACCAGCGTCGGATCGTAACCCTGCGCCGAATAGCTCGGATTGAAGTTGAGCGGGTCGTACACGTACATCAACTCGTAGAGAAGATTGTACTGACGGCCGAGCGTCACATCGCCGTACGGTGTGCTCAAGCCGACGTACGCCTTGCGTCCGAACATCCGGCCACCCTGTCCGAGCGCGCCGTTGTTGATCGAGAAACCGTTCTCCAGGTCGAACACGGCCTTCAGTCCGCCGCCCAGATCTTCCTGGCCGCGCAAGCCCCAACGCGAACCGGCTAGGCTGCCGGACTCCATGCGCACGGCGGTGCCGGAGGTGCCGTTGGGTCCGGGCACATGATTGACGACTTCGATACCGACGTCGGCGATGCCATAGAGCGTCACCGAACTTTGCGCATGCGCGGCCGGGACGGCGGCGCATGACACGGTGAACGCCGCGAGGGCGTGGCGCTTCTTCACGTTTGTGTCTCCAGGGTTATTGTATTGATGTTTGTTCGTTCGGATTCCGAATCTGATTACCGGGACGTAGCAAACCGACTGCCGGCAAGACCGCGCTACACGACACGCGCTATCCTGCCGGGATCAACGCGTCGTCAATCCAGCCGCGGCGGCTCGCGACGCGGCTGCGGCAGCGGCGCGCCGAGCCCCGCCTGACTTGCGAGCGCGTACAGACGCAGACCGAGCGCAAGGTCCGACACGCCCATGCCCATCGCCTTGAACACCGTGATATCGTCGGACGCCGCGCGCGCGAGACGTTGCGCGACTACGTCGCAAAGCGGGGTCACCGCGCTCCAGCCATCGCGCGCGCCGTATGCGCGCGCGAACTCCGTCGACAGCCGCTTTGCCGCGCCGAGGTCGTCGACCACGGCACGCGTGCAGCGGGCGAACACATCGTCGGCGAGTTCGATCCGCTCTTCCGTGATCGCCCCCACCGCATTCACGTGTGTGCCGTATGCCAGCGCCGTTGCCGGCAGAAACGCTTCGGTGGCGCGTGTCACGGTCGTCACGATCGGCGCATCGCGGACCGCGGCTTCCACTGACGCCGCTTCGACGATTTCGATGTCGAACCTGGCGCGCGCCTGCTCGACGAACGCGCGGCGTTTGGCGGGCGTCGGACTGTACACGCGCACCAGCTTCAGCGGTCGCACCGCGGCCACCGCCGCGAGTTGCGCGAGCGCCTGCTTGCCGGTCCCGATCAGCGCGAACACGTCCGCATCGGGCCGCGCGAGCCATTTCGTCGCGACGCCCGAAATGCCGCCGGTGCGCATCTGGCCTAGCGCGAACGCCTCCAGAATGGCCCTCAATCGGCCGTTCCCGCTATCGAACAGAATCAGCAGCGGACACGCGCCGCCCTCCGTATGCGCCCACGTCTTGGTACCGACGATCCCGGCCTGCTGGTACGCCGCGCCGATCGCGTGCAGATTGTTGTGCCCCCACGCGACGTGCGTCTTGCCCATGTTGCGCGCCGCCCCGCTCGCCTGCTGCGCGAGCCCGTCTTCGAGCGCTTCGATGGCGCCGGAGAGGTTCATCAGCGAAACGATCTGTTGCTCGGAAATCCACACCGGCGTGCTCGCAGCGTTCATTGCTCGCCCTCGAAGATGGAAGGCACCGGCGGCTTCAGCCCCAGCGTATTGACGGCAAGCGCATGCGTGACGTAGCGGCCGATCAGCATCACGAAGGCCATCGCTTCAGCGGGGCTCAGCAAACTCGCGAGCTTGTCGAACTCCGCTTGCGCTTCGAGCCCGCGCGTGCGCAGCGCCTTGAGCGCGTAGGTTTGCGCGGCCTTTTCGAGGTCGCTCAGCTCCGTTGCCACGGCGGGATCGAGCCGGTTGACCTGCGCGATCCACTCGCGCGAAAAACCGAGCTTCTCGCTCAGCCGTTCGTGCTGGTGGCGCTCATAGCGGTTCTCCATGTAGCTCGCCACGGTCAGCGCGCCGAGTTCGGTCAGACGGTCGGGCAATGCGTGTTTGAGCGCATCGGTGAAATGCATGAATTGCAGCGTCACCTCGGGCGCATGCCCCACGCACTTGAACAGCTCGCCGAGATAGCGCAACCGCTCGACGCGCGGCGTCAGATAGGCGGCCAGATCGGGCCGCATGCCGGCCATCTCCAACCGTGGGATCCTGTCGCTCATCTTTGTCTCCGGATCGTTGTGGTTCGGGTTATCGCGACACGCTCAGAGCAGCCCGGCGCGATCGAGCACGCCGTCGAGCCGCGCTTCGAGTTCGCGCGTGGCGGGCATCATCGGCAGGCGGTGCTCGTTGGCGGGAATCAGGCCCATCCGCTTCATCATGTACTTGATCGGGATCGGGTTCGTGTCGTAGAAGACCGACTGGTTCAGCTCGAACAGCGCGAAGTGCAGTTTGCGGGCAGCCGCGTAGTCGTCACGCTCGACGGCTTCGACCAGATCGGCGACCTTGCGCGGCGCGAGGTTGCCGACCGCGTTCATCAGACCGCACGCGCCGACCGCGAGCATCGGATAGCTCAACTCTTCGAGACCGACGAACACGCGCCAGTCGGGCCCAAACGCGGCGAGCATGTGCGTGACGAAACCCATGTCGTTGACCGCGTGCTTCATACCGGCCATGTTCGGCACGCGTTCCCGGATCGCCTTGACAGTCGCCAGATCCAGGCTGACCGCGGCGCGGCCCGGGATGTGATAGATCAGCAACGGCCGCTCCGTGCGCGCGCCGATGTCCGCGTAGTACTCAACGAGGCCGCGTTGCGGCGGACGGATGTAGTACGGCGTGACCACCAGCATCGCGTCGGCACCGGCCTTATCAGCGTGCTGCGTGAGCTCGACGGTTTCGGCATGCGACTGCGAACCGGTCGCGGCCAGCACCGGCACCCGGCCCGCGGCGGCCTCGACGGCCACGTCGACCAGACGGTTGCGCTCGGCGACCGTCAGCAGGCTCGGCTCGGCCGTCGTACCGTTGACGAGCACGCCGTGCCCGCCGTTGACGATCTGCCAGTCGACGAGCCGCGCATAGGTTTCGTAATCAACCGCCTGGTTGCGGAACGGCGTGACGATCGGCGTGATCGAGCCTTTCAGCCATGAGATATCGCGCATGATTCGGATTCCTTGTCGATGGCGCCGCTTACGCGGCCTTGGCGGAGTTCGCGCGATTGGTCGAAAAACCCGTCTGCGTACCGAGCAGCGCGGGCGGCTCCTTCAAGCTCTCCTGCCACAGCAGCGATTGCATGTAGATGTTCAGCGGCTGGTCCTGGATGGTCAGCTCGTACACGTAATCGTCGTACGACGCGTGGTTGTGCACGGCCCAGCCCGGTGCCGACAGCATCAGGTCGCCGGCTTTCCACTCGTAGCGGTTGCCCGCCACCATGCTGTAGCCGGAGCCGGAGAAGTAATAGTTGATCGCCGACGACACATGACGATGCGGACGGTCGACGATCTTCGGCGGGCGGATCGTCATCGTCGCGAAGAAGTTCGGCGTGATGCCGTTGGTGCGGCCCGTGACCGGGTTGTACATCATGTACAGCCGCCGGCCGACGTACTCGCTGCCGAGCGCCTCGAGCTTGTCGAGTTCGTTCTTCACCTGTTGCCACGGAAAGTGCAGCGGACGCGAGTCGACCACTTGCGGATTGATCAGCGTTTCGTACGGCATCAGCAGACCGCCGTCGTCGCCGATTGCAAACGTGCCGAACGGATTGCGGCGCTTCGGATCGTCGCTCGCATGCGCGGTGACCGTTTCAGTCGGCACTTCAAGTTCGACGCCGAACTCGGGCACGTACACCTCCATGTGCTGCAGCAACGGGATGTTCGAATAGACGAGCCGCACCTGGATGTCACTGGTGTCGTTCGTATGCGAGTACGCGACGAAGGCCGGATGATTCCAGACGTCGTATTGACGGAACGCGATGGTGCGGCCCGCGACGCGCGTCGAACCGCCGCCGCGTATGCAGAAATTCACCTCGGTTGCGTTGTGGCGCATCGACTCGGTGGTTTCGCCGGGCAGCAGCACCTGCAACGACACCTGAATGCCGGGCGCGAGTCCCGGCGAACCGTCGCGCGCGGATGGATGAACGATCAGGGAATGACGGCGGCCGTCGTGCGGCTTCGGCAATGCGGCCAGCCGCGCGACCTCCGCATCGATCTGCTCGCGGCTCACGATAACGGGTGCCCAGTAGTGATTGTCGCGGGGGCGCTGGCCCGTCTGGTCGACGAAGCTTACTTGCGCCGGCCCGAATTCGCGTTTCAGGTCATGCATCGGAAGGTCTCCTCAAGGCAACCGTCCGAAGCTCGGCCGGACAGTCGCGGGAATGGAATCGAGGCTTGAAAATTACTCGCCAGCGATTTATCAATCAAGATTGATATTTCAAATCAACATAAAATTGTTTCGGATCTCCATTGGCGTTGCGATGCGGCTGACTAGCCCGTTTATCCGCATTAATATGGACTTTCAATCAGACGTCGCGTACCCTTTGGCGATGAATTTATATTGATTGTATTGATTCCATGACAACCAAAGATCTGATGACACGCGAGGAAGTGCTAGCACGGCTCAACATCAAGCCAGCCACGCTTTACTCGTACGTAAGTCGTGGAATGATCGGCACCGCGCGGCACGACGACGGCCGCCGCAGCCTGTACGTGCGCGCCGACGTCGAACGCGTGGGCAGTCGCAAGCGCGGACGCATGCCGAAGGCCGCGTCCGCGGAATCGACGATGCGCTGGGGCGAACCGGTGCTCGCGTCGGCGATCACGCACATCACGCCGCAAGGCCCGCTGTATCGCAACCGCTCGGCCGTCGAGATGGCGAAGGCGGGCTCGTCGTTCGAATCCGTCTCGCAGTTGCTGATGACCGGCGTCTGGCAAGACGGCGTCACCGCATGGGGCACGCTCGACACGCCGCAAGCGGTGCTGCCGCTGTTCGGCGCCTATGCGGGCAAGCTGGAAGGCAGCGACATCGCCAATCTGCTCGGCATGGTGCCGCTCGCGCTCGGCATGCAAGGGCGCGGCGCGGCGGAAATCTCCGACGGCAGCGCTGTGCAGGCCGCGCGCCTCATCATGCAGACAATGGCGGGCTGCCTCGGCTTTCTGAGCAACCAGCGTGCATTCGTGATGCGCGAGCGCGGCGAGAGCCTCGCGGCCTATCTGCTGCGCGCGGCGGGCGGCGCCTGTACGCCCGATGCCGTCTTCGCGATCAATGGCGCGCTCACCGTACTCGCCGACAACGAGCTCGCCCCGGCAACCTTCGCCGCGCGCGTCGCGGCGTCGACCAATGCCGATCTCTACAACTGCATTGCGGCGGCGATCGGCTCGCACGTCGGCTTCTCGACCGGCACCGCAACCGAGAAAGTGGAAACGCTGTTGTTGCGCGACGTGTCCCACTCCGACCCAGTCGCCCGCCTGCAACTCGTGCGCGAAGTCGGCGCGAGCCTGTTCGGCTTCAACCATCCGCTGTATCCGGAGGGCGACGTGCGCGCCAATCTGGTTCTCGAACAGGTGCGCGCGCTGGCGAACTCGACGCCGGACACCGCCCCGACGCTCGAATTCCTCGCGCTCGCCGAGGAACGGCTGTCGATGCATCCGGGCGTGGCGATCGCGCTCGTCGTGCTGGCGCGTGCGCTCGGGCTACCGGACGGCACCGCTACCGCGCTCTGGATCATCAGCCGCACGGCCGGCTGGGTCGCGCATGTGCTGGAGCAGCGCGCGCAAGCCTTCCTGTTGCGGCCGCGCGCGAAGTACATCGCGGGATTGCGCATGTAGCCGCGCGATCGGCGGCGAAGTATTCAGCCGGACGAATCCGCGGCGTTGTCGCTCCTCGCGATTCGGGGCTTCAGCTGAGAGCCGGGACGGCAGCCGGGTGATTTCATCCCAGCTATATTCAAAGTGGCGCTGCGCCTCAGGACCGGCAATTGCGGGGGAATGTGAACCTCGCATCCAGCAGCGCCGCCCGCTTCGGCGACGCGTCTACTCGCGTGTCCATGGCGTGGGACCGTACACCCATATTCCAGTAAGAAGTGAGAAGGAGATTTCAATGAAAACCATAACGTGCAAAGAGCTCGGCGGCCAATGTGATCAGAAGTTATCGGCTGAATCATGGGACGAAATGGTACAAGTCATGACGAAACACGTCATGGACAAGCACCCGGATGTCGCCAGGGAAATGGAAACAATGCACAAACAAGATCCGCAGAAGTGGGGTAAAGAAATGAAACCGAAATGGGACGCAGCGCCTGAATGCTGAGCGTTCGCCCCGTCTTGCGCGCCGGATCGGCACGGAATGACGGTGCGACGCGCTGCAACAAGTTGCAATGCCGGTTTTGGGATTCCGTTGAGGAAGCGCAGACGCTCGTTGGCGCCGTCACCCACACCCTATTCGTTCGCAAGGTCGGGCATGACCCGTCCCATCTCCATCGCCTGACTGGCTGGCACTTCCTGAATGCCGATGACAATCTGGTCATCGGGCGCTCCCGTCGCGGTCTGAAACAGTTTCCAAAGACGCTGTATCAGTTCCCGCTTATATTCAGGTGCCCGCCCGGCGCGCATCAAAAGCGTCAGCGCGGCGGTTGCCGCTGGTTCTCCGGCGGTGAACCCGCTGCCCGGCGCATAGACCTGAAACACGACATGCACCCAATTTTTCGGTACACCCGCATACTCGGAATGCAGGGTCGTCAGTTCCATCGCCAGTTTGGCCCTGGCGTCACTACTGAGTGCGCCGTCCTGAGTAATCAAGGTGTAGAGCGGCATGGGAGCGATTCCTCTATCGATGTTTCGCGGACATTCTCATGGACGGTGGCCCACATAAGCGGCCCCTTGCCAACTCACGGGGTCGTCCAGAAGATCATCCAACGTAGTTCTTCAGAATGCGCAAGTCGGTCACGGAGTACGCCATACCAAGCCGATAACCCCGGCCGACGCGCAGCGGAGCAATCAGGTGCATGTCCTCGCCATCGACTTCGGGAAGCTTCAGTTCCGCCGATCCGGTCCAGACATCCACGATCGCGAGATTGTCCGTGAGCGACATGGTCAGTTCGTCGACGGGTGGCTTGTCCTGACGGCCGGCCGCGAGTTGGGGAAAGTAGCGGCGCATCGTCGTCGGCCGGTTAAACACGGTCGTCGGATCAGCAACGGCCTCCTCGAGTTGGATACGGGCGGTCGCCAGCCTCTCCCCGTGCGCGGAAACGCTGGCACCGAAGCGACTTCCTTTGGCAAGCGGCGCAGCCGCCGCGCTGGGAGCGGAGAAACTGCGAGTCTGATAGACACTGGCGAGTTTCTTCGGAAATCCCTGCGCCCATCCGCGGGCGATGGCGGCATCGTTGTCGACGAAGATGTACGGGCAGTAGTTGATCGGCAGACCCTCGAAGACTGCCTCGACCAGAACGAAGGCCTCGCGGTATTGATACCGGGCAGGGTCCGTCAATTCGTCATTGGAACCGGTGAACTGCCAGTCCAGAAACCAGAAGAAGGCGCGCCCTCCTGATGTCTCGTCCACCGTGACGCCTGGCGGCAGGAGCGCAGCGATCGCCTTCTGATCGGCCCAGTATTCGATGGCGAGACAGTCGCTGGAATAGTGCCACGGCGGCAGCGTCGCCAGTGCGGATTTTCCTTGCGCAGTGATGGGAACTGAAAAAGCTTTAGGCATCTCGTTTCGTCCTGAATTGGCGCGACCCTAAGTCGCTGTACGTGGAATCGTGGCGTTGCCTGGAAACGACGCGTATCACCTGACGCGCACGGTTCGAGGGCAAAACTCGTGGCACGATGCAATCCGCGGCAGCGCTCCAGCCAGCATGCCGCGAGTGAGGCAATAGTGCCGTGCCTCATCTGCCAACGCTGTCCAAATCGCACCACCGACTGGCGTATTAGCACGGTATGTACGCCTCAAACCGCAAGCCAGTAACACCAGCGCTTACCTGACCCGGGCGCCGCAAGGAACTTCGCCCCGACGAGCGAAGGTCGGGACCGTCACTCTATGTGACTGTCCGCTTTGCTCTACCCTGCCCTGAGCATAGTCAGCGTGCTGGAGAACGGCTATTACATAAACCTGTAGTCACCCACGCCCTGCCTCCCTCGCGAACCAGGCCGCGGGGTGTGCGCGAATGCCCGGCGCAAACTACTACGCCGACTCCGGTGCTTATCGCGTTTCTTCATTCGCAATTAGCAAGATTTTCTTTACAGCCTTTTTACTTGTCGCTGGGTTTGCAGCACGCCTAGAATCTCCAGAACATCAAATAAAGGAGTGGCGCCCTGCGTAATCGATGTCGTCGATTTTCTGGCAGTTTCGCTGTCTGACCTGCACGACGTCGCGCGCCTTTCTCTCAGCCGCCGTCTTGCCAGCCGGCAGACGGCGTGTGTCGCAGCTCATTTTTCCATGCCCATTTGAAAGCAACCATACGAATGCCGCTTGCGCGCGCGCTCTCGTGGCGCCACGTCGCAACCGTCAAGTTTCTCTGCGCTTTTTCCTCATGCATGAGAAGCCGCTATGTGAGCAGGAACAGTCGGGGACTGCTAGCCGCGGTAACCAGACCGTACGATAAACGGCCCAGTACGAATATGACCAACAGCAAAATCGTTCAACTACTTCGTGTACAGGACGACAACCGTGTTTTCGTGGATATGGCTGACGACGAAAGCAACCCGTGCCTGTCGTGTGGAGCGTGTTGCCAGCACTTCCGCGTGTCGATGTATATGGGTGAGATGGCGAGTTCGCCAGGTGGCACGGTACCGGATGAGCTCGTATCCGCCGTCAATCCAGTCATTGTTTGCATGAAGGGAACGGAGGCCGGCTATGGACGCTGCGTTGCTCTGCGCGGAGTAGTCGGCAAGCCTGGCATCCGGTGCGAAATATACCCTCTGCGGCCCTCGCCATGTCGCGAATATCGAGTATGGCTCGAGGATGGAACACCCAATTCCGATTGTCAGCGATTGCGAAAAAATATCGGACTACTGCCGCTGAAGCCCCGGCCTGCTGTGCCAGGCGTCGCGCAGTGGTAACTGGCGAACATGGCATGCTGTTTCTCTACGAGAGTCAACGGGCCATTTTTACCTGCCCGCGGCGAAGCACGACGTGTCGTGTTCACATTGCCGCGAGCGGTAGTACGATATTCAAGTCGTTTCTCCTCACGCCATGCGTGATGCGTCGTTCCGCGCTGGCGTGACCTTTGCAGAAATAGGAGAAGCTATGCGTGTATTGATAGTCGGCGCAACCGGACTGCTCGGCAAAGAGGTCGTTCGCCTGCTTTCGCCCGAACACCAGATCATTGGCGCGAGCCGTACAGGCTCAGACCTGTCCGTCGACCTCGCAGACAAAGCATCCATCGTGTCCATGTATCAACAACTCGGAACCGTGGATGCCGTGATCTGCACCGCAGGCGCGGCGAAATTCGCGCCACTTGAATCGCTGACGGATGAAGATTTTTCGCTCAGTCTGGCCAGCAAGCTGATGGGTCAGGTCAACCTCGTCCGATGCTCCGTCGGCCATATTACGCAAGGTGGGTCCGTGACACTGACCAGCGGCATCCTGGCCCAATATCCGATGAAAGGCAGCCCCGCGGTGAGTATCGTGAATGCAGGGGTCGAGGCGTTCGGCAGGTCGGCGGCACTCGAGTTGCAGGGCAAGACACGGGTCAATGTCGTCAGTCCGGGCTGGGTGTCCGAAACACTTGCCGCGATGGGCCAGGCCCGCTCCGCCGGCGTTCCCGCCGAGGCCGTGGCCCACGCGTATAAACGGAGTCTGGTGGAGGACATCACGGGCCGGGTCATTCAGGTCGTAAAGTGGTAAGCGAGGGCGGAGAATTCAACATTGCTCGCAGCAAACTGGCGATTAGCATGGGTGAATTTCATCCAATGTCTAAAATATTTCCTTCGCCATCCGAAGTAAGCGTCAGGACGCCTCACAACCTCTGCTTAACCGCTCACGTACCGCGAAGGAAGCACGGGCGCATCGGCAGGAATCCGCACGACCGCAGTGTTCAGCCACGGCTGCGAGGTGCCTTGCGAAAGCGCATAGGCCCCGACGTAAGGCATCATGCAGGTCGTCTGATAGAGCTGTGGCGTCCATCCTGAAGGCGCCAGAAAAATCGTCGTCGCACGCTTCTCGCTGTACGGACACGCGCCGAATGTCGAAATATTCCACAGGGTCTGCCTGTACGTGTCGTAGTCGATGTTATGGCGTTGCGAACCGGCTTGCCATCCTTCGAGTTGGATAAACGTGTTGTAGCTGCCTGCGCTGGCGTACGGATCGTTGACCGTGCGTCCCGCGAGAAACGCCAGGATCAATGCGCAGTTTTCCGGCGCGAAGTTGCCGCTGACATCCAGATAGTACGTGCCGGTGATATTGGTCACGCTCGCATAGTGCGAGTTGCCCATATCGTGCCGGGTCGGCAGGCCAGCCGAAGTGAAGAACTGATCGAAGGCGGTCATAGTCACGCCCGCCGGCAGATCGTCGTTCGCACTGACAGCGACGAAGTGCGCCCCCGCCGCCAGCAAATTGGTGAACGCGGTCACGCTCGCGCTATTCCAGTTCGTGCCATCGCTGAATGGAAACGCACGATAGCCGCTGATAGCGAACACGGACGGATTGGTGCCCGCCCGCCAGGTGATTTGCGGCACCCACATGGTCAGCGGTCCGTTGCTCGCCGCGCCGTTCATGTAGCGCGCGAGCAATCCGATCAGCGCCGCGTCCTGCGGCGGACAAGCCGGATTGCTGCCGCCCTCGAGCCACTGTCGCGCCCATTGCGCGGCGAAGCCCGTCATCTGGCCGCCGGTGAAATCCGCCGGCTCGATATAACCGTTCGGCGCACCGTTGCCGTATGCCGTAGTGACGACGGCCGCATCGCGTGTACCTTCGCCAAACATGCTGTTGACGAAGTCCTGGCTGTTATTGCGCGCAGGTGTATCGAGCAGACCCAGCGGCACGACCCACGCGCGATTGTTGGCGTTGACGGCCCGGTACAGATTCAGATAAGCCACCGAGTCGTGCCCCGGAAACGTCGTTGCATTGGCGCCCGAGATATAACCGGTCGACGCATCCACGCTCACCGTCGTCGAACCCGCTCCAGACGGATGGTTGTACGACACGCCGAAATTCACAGCGCTGGCAGTCAGGCTGAAGCGGCCGGTGCAGCCGCCCGAGCGGTTGAGCGCGCTGGCCACCATCTTTTGTCCATAGCCGATCGCGCCTGGCTGTGCTTGCGGCACAGGCCCGTCGCTGGCGGCCGGGCTGCCGAACTCGAGCGTCAGCCCGGCAGCCCAGTTCGTAAGATTGATCGTCATCGATCGTTCCGACATGGCATCTCCTTGAGGGACCGTGAGATTCATCACGCGGCGCAGTCACTGCGCCGCGTCCCACCACCGCATTCGATCATCGCGATCGACGTCACGCACTCTGGTTCTTCGACGACGCGCCGTAGACGCCCCACACCGTATAACCGGTGACGAGGAAATAGCCGCCCGCGATATACGCGGCGATCGCCGCCTGCGAGGTCGCCTGTTGCTTGAGCGTGTCGACCGCGCCGTTGATCACGCTCGAGACCCGTACGATCGCCTTGTCCGACGCGCTGACGGCGGTAGATGCCGGCCCGGCATTGGCGGCTTTCACGCCGCTGAACGCACCCGAGAGCGCTCCCGTGCCGAAGCCCTGCGCCGAGCTGAGCAGCAACTGTCCGACCGTCACCTTCTGGCCGGTGACGGCGTCGGTGAGCAGGGTCGAGACGTCCTTGCCAATCATGCCGGCCGTCGCCTTCGTCAATGCACGGAACGCGACGCTTGCCGTGGCGCTCATTCCCTGCGACAAACCCAGCGTGGCCGGCATCGTGGCAAGCCCGCCGATGCCGCCGCTCGCAAAGCCGGTCAGCGCGCCTGTGCCCATGGCCTCGAAAAAGCCCTTGGCCGTGAAGTCCCGGCCGTGCTGAACGTCGTACTGCAGGCCGCTCGTGCCGGCGCCGCTGATCGCGCTGGTGGTCGCACTCCACAACACCGATGTGGCGTTCTGCGCGACGACCTGCGCGGTCGTGAGCGGCGCGGCCGCCTCGACGCTGGCACTCGCGCCGGCCGCGACCTCGGTCGCTCCCGCCGCCGCCCCTTCGACCGCGACCTCGCCCGCTGCGGCGCCCGCGGCCGCACCGGCCGCTTCCCCGCCCACGGCCACCGCGCCGGCTGCGGCCTCACCGCCGAGTGCCGCCCCCGCCAGCGCGCCGTCGGCCGCCGCGGCCGCCGGCGCGGCGGCGCCGAACGTCACGAAGCTCAGTGCGATGCCGGCCGCGATCACCGCAACCATCGCCGCGCCGATGCCGATCTGCGCCCAAAGAGAAATGTTGCCGCTCGGGTCGACCATGTTCAGCGGGTTATTGCTCGCGAACACATAAGGGCTCGCAAATTGCAGCGCCGGATCGGGCGTGACGAAGCGCAGCAGCGCCGGGTCGTAGAGCCGCGCGCCGAAGTCGTACAGACCGAGCGCCGCGTCCCACGGTTTGCCCGCGTACTGGAACAGCCAGCTCGGCGCGCCGCTGCCCGCCTGGCTCAGCAACCCGCCGAACGGCAGATAGTCGAAACTCGCAACCAGTGCGCCGGCGGTGTCGGTCACGGCCCATACCGTGTTCTGATGATCCGTGACCGGATACTTCAGGGCGCCATCGTGCACGGCGACGAGCCCATTGGCCCCCCAGATGCAGACTTGCGGCGTGCCGTCGTTCCAGATCACGAGCGGCGTATTGCCTGCGCCCTGGAAACTGATCTGCAACGCACTGCCCTGCTGACGCAGCACACGCTGATTGTTCAGGCCGCGCGCGTAGCGGACCACGTTCGAGCCGTTCGTCACGGCGGCGACCGTGCCGAGCGCCGGGTCGTATTCCATGCTCAGGCCGCGCCACTGATCGGGTTTGCCGTCGTTGCGATAGTGGAACGTGACGCTGTCGCCGTTTGCGAGCGTGGCGGTGTCGAGCCGGTCGGTGCCCGCGCTAAAACTCGCCGACAAGGCCGCGCCGTCCTGCGTGGCCTGCCAGATGTTGCCGTTCGCGTCGTACTCGGTCACCGCCTGATTGCCGCGGCCGCCGTTGGCGACGACCGCAGTGTTGAAGCGTTGCTGGCCGTCGTACGTGTACGCGACCAAACGTGTGTCGCTCAGCGCGCCGAAATCGAAGGCGGTGTCACGGCTGGCGATCTGCGAGTCGGGCGTATACGTGTAGTTCTGGCTGAACACCGTCTTCGTGCCGACGCTCGCCTGGTGCGTAAGGATGCTGCCCGGCGAGTCGTAGCCCCACGCATCGGCGAGTGCGCCGCGTATTGCAGTTTGCAACTGGCCGTCGGCGGTCCATGTATAGCTTGCGATCGCGGCCGGCGTGCCGGGCACACCAATCGCGGTGATTTGCCCCTGATCGTCGTACGCGTAGACGATGCTCGGCAACGGACTGCCCGCCGGCAGATCGATCTGCGTGATCTCGTTCAGCGCGTTGTAGTGGTAAGTCGCGCTGGCCGACAGTTGCGCGGCGCCGGATACATCGAGACGCGTCGTTACGACACGGCCCAAGGCGTCATAGATCCATTGTTCGTCGACGGTGCAGTCGCCGAGACCGCGCGCGGATGCCGGCGCCGGGTTGTAGGTGACCGCGCGCGTGAGCTTGCCGAGCGCGTTCGGATCCGTGCCATCGCCGTCGTAGCTGTAGACACGCGCCGCGGTTGCGCCATCGCTCGCACTCGGCCATGCGAGGTTGTCCACTTCCGCGGTCAGTTTTGCGCTGTCCCATGCGCCGGCTACAACGCCCTCCTCGACGATGCGGCCGAGCGCGTCGTAGCGGGTATAGAGGAAGTACTGCTCATTGCCGTCGAGCGGCACCTGAACGAAGCGCGACTGGCCCTTGCCGTCGAACAGATACGACGTGTTGCCGGTATCCGGATCGCTATAGACGCTTGGCTGGCCTAACGGATTCTGCAACGTGGTCCGCACGAATGCGGCCGGATTGGACTGCGGCCCGTTCGTGAACGCATTCGGCAATTTCATCGTGCCGAGGATCCCGGCCGTGCCGGCCGCCGCGTCATAGCTCGGGCTCACCGTGGTTTGCCCGACGTTGCTGCCGTCGGTGGCGAGCTGCACGGTGGCCACCGCGCGCTTGGCCGTATCGACGAACTGCCGCCCCTGGTAACCGCCGGGCGTGGTGGTGAGCGTCGCGAAATACTGGCCGGCCTGCACCGGATCGTTCGCGGCACTTGCCGTATAGACGGTGCGCGTCGTTTCGCGCTCAGCGGGACTCGTGGTGTTGACGTCGTGAATCGACAGTTGCAGCCCGGGCTTGCCGCTTTCCACGATGCGGCCAAGCGCCGAGCCGCCGTAGCGCAGTCCGTTGTACGGATAGTTCTGGTCGTTCGAACGCTTGACCGGCCCGTCGGATTGGCCCGCGTAGTACGCCGCGACATCGCCTTCCATCTCGCAGGTGTTTTGCAGCGCGGCGAGAAAAGCCGGCACGTCGACGAAGCTCGATCGGTATTGCAGCGGCGCGAACGCCGCGCCGCTGCCGAATGTGCCGGGCGCAATGCGTGTGAGGGCGAGCTGCCGGTCGAGCGCGTCGTAGACGACTTCCATCACGCGGCTGTCCGCCCCGTGCAACTGATGCACCTGGCGTTGGCGCGCGGCGCCGTCGGTATAAGACTGGCCGATCCGCGGACTGGCGCCCGCCATCAGATTGACGATCTGCAACGAGTTCGGCCCGGTGGAGAACGTCAGGCCTTGCGACGGCGTCGCAGCGCTCGCATGACTGAACAACAACTGGCCGTTGCCGAAGAACAGCACGGCGCCCGGCACCATGGCGAGCAGCCATTGGGTCGCCAGATGCGGCGGGGTCGCCAGCGGAGCCTGCACGGGCGCGCCGCCCGCCCCGCTCCATTGCCAGCCGGATCCCGGGGTCCAGCCGATCTGCTCGCCGGCGCCGAACTGGAAAGCTATCGTGCCGTTGCCCAGCGTCGCCGGCGGCACCGTCTCGATGAAAAACGCAACGGCCGGTGTGGCGTTCGCGGCGCCTTGCCAGACCAGCGAGTCGGCGGCATTGCCGGTCTTGCTCAGCACTCCGTCCGCAGTACTCCACAGACCAGGATTGCCGGGCTGCCAGCGGGTGCGCCACTGCACGCCGTCGAGGAAGGTTTCCGCGTGGCCGCCGTCGCTCATGTGCAACGTCAGTTCGGCGTTCGGACTGGCGTTGTTGAACGCATCGTCCGACGCGCCCTGGCGCGACAGAAAGCGCGCGTCCAGTTCCTGCAACTGGCCGTCGCCGCCGACCGCCCCAAGCGGCCGGTTGTACGCGTCATAGAGCGTGAAGCTGACGTTGCCGCCGGCGTTCATCGTCGCGCGCAGCAGGCGCGTGTCCGCGTGCCAGCTTTGAACCGTGACATCGGTGCCGAACGGCGCGAACAGCACACTGTCCACCAGCACATTGCCGCTGCCGACATTGGCAAGGCGCAGCGCTGTGCTGCTGGTGCCCGCAGCCAGCGCGACCGGCGCGCTCAGATACTGCCATTGCCCTTGCGTGTCGACGAACGCGACGTGACTCTTCTGTGATCCACAGTCGATGTCGATGCCCGAGCCGTCGGCGTCGTAGCCTGCGGGCGTCTGATAACGCACGGCCAGCAGATAGGCCGTGCGCCCTGCCGCCGGCGCGACCGTCACGCTTGCGCTCGCGCCTTTGGGCACGCTCAGGCTGCGGGTGCCGAGCCACGCGTTCGCCGTGTCGAACGTCGTGCCCGTGAGTGTCCAGCCGCTGGCGTCTTCGTAGGACTGGAAACCGTTCCAGGCGCATTCGGCGAGCGCCGCGGCCTTGAGCGTCGCGACCGGCAAGCCGAGTGAGGTGCCGAACAGCGTTGCGCATAACGTCCCGGCGCCATCCGCCTGCTGCAACACCGCACCGTTGGCCGCACGCACCTGGTTGCGCGTCGTGCATTGCCAGCCGGCGGGCGTTTCGCCCGGCGCATAGGTCGAAAATGGGAACGCGGCGGGTCCGCCGGTCCAGCTGAAGTCGGCTTCTTCGGCGGGCGTCAGCACGTCGTCGCCCCATAGCGTCGGCCAGTTGCTCAGCGCAGTGACAGCCGACGACGTCGTTACGCCGCCGTTGCTCGACGTTTGCGCCACCAGGCTGCTGACATCGCTCAGCACGCGGCTGGCCGCGTTGACTTCGCACGCGTACACGTTGGTCTGCACGTCGGTTTCGAGTTCGCCGGCACCGTTCATCGTCGTGCGGGTGACGCTCGCCGGCTGGCCCGTGTAAGTGTACGGCAGCCCTTGCGGCGCGTACGCGGTCGTCTGCCCCGCGGCGACGCCGTCAGTCATCGAGTTCTGCGCGGTCTGCAGGACGTACGCGCCATACAGCTGAACCGGCGCGGCATGCGTATCGGTCGGGTCGCCCGCGCGCATCACATACGCATTCCATTCGTTCTCGACGCTGGTCAGGGTCGTGCCCGATGCATCGCAGGTCACGACGCTGTGCAGCAAGCCGTCGAGCATGTTGTAGTAATCGTCGGGTGCGGCCAGCTGGTTGCCGTTCAGGTAGCAACTCGTCACCGAACCATTCACCGGATTCGCGCTGCTGCCGCCCGGGTACACGATGCTCTCGAAATATTTGACGACCTCGCCGCTCGCATCGCACGCGGCGCTCGCGGTGTTCTGCGCATAGCAGGTGGTCGAGCTTTCCGACAGGCCGTCGTCGATCGTGATGCTGGCGACGGGCCAATCCTCGATCGGCCCCTGGATCGCGTCGCCCGCATAGCGGTACAGATTGACGCTAGTGGCGCTGTCGAGATCGCTCGCGGTGTCCGGGTACGTGAAGAACGCCGAGGCTCCGCCCGGATACATGCCCTGTCCCGGCAAATCGTGTTCCTGCGCCGTCCACATCTGCTGGCCGCCGAGCAGTTGGGCGGAACCGGCCACCCCGCCATTGCGCAGCACCAGCGCCGACGAAGCCGTTGCATGCCCGCTCGGATTCTGCGTGTCATACGCCGCACAGGCGATAAACGCGGGACCTTCGTTGATCACCGACGCCGCGTTCAACTGATAGCGGTTGCTCGTTCCCGCGGCCTGGTTGATCAGCGTCTGGATGTCGCCGATGCTCTGCGTCACCGCGTGCGACCAGTTGGTCGCCACGCCACGGAAAAATAGCTGCGTGCCGACGCTCAGATAGTCCGGGTTGCCGCCGCTCGCCCAGTTCGCCGTGCTCTGGTTGCTCGGCGGGACGCTCAAACCGGTAATCGCGGTCGCCGTGTCGGTCCAGTTCGCGCTGGTGCTGTTCGCGTCGTAGCCGACCAGTTGTGCTTTCGGCGAACCGTTGCCGACGAGAATCAACGTGCCGTAGTCCGGTCCATACGCGTAACGCTGCTCGCCGACGATCACGCCGCTTTGCGGCTTCAGGTTGCTGTTCGCGAGCCACGCGTCGCCGTCGAAGCGGATCAGGTTGCCGCCCACCACGACCATCGCATTGCCGATGCTCGCGGGCGCCCAACTGGTCGGATACGCGTTGTCGAATTTGTCGATGAAGGAGAACTTCGCCGGCGCGGCAAAGCGGTAGGCGCTGTTCCATTGCAGCACGAACACGTCGTAGCCCTGCTGACCGCTCGACGCACCGCCCGAGGTCAGATGCGAGACCGCCAGCAGCGACACGTCCGAGCTCAGCGCAACCGTCGTCGTGTTGCTCAGCGAAAAGCCGAGCGTCGCGCTGCCGCCCTGCTGCCACGTGCCCGTCGGACTCAGATACGACAGCGTGACCTGTGACTTCATATCCAGCGCGGTGAAGTACTCGCGGCCGGCTGTGAACCACGTATAGGAGGCCGTCTGCCGGGTCGTATGCGACCAGCTTTGGGTCGGCCAGTTCCACGTGAACAGGTCATAGGCGCCCTGATTGGCCGACGTGCTCATCTGCGGCACGAGCACGAAGTTCTGTCCGGCCAGTGTCGAGACGTGTCCGTTGACAATCGGCCAGTGCCAGGTCGGGCTGTTGCAACCGCCGCTGCCGCCGCCGGCAATCACTGCTGCGTCCCACTGGGCCCGGCGCGCCGGATCCTTGCGGAACAGGTGCAGATTGGTGTTGCTACTCGTGTTGTACGTAATCGCGACGAAGTCTTCGGCGGCCAGCACGGCCACCGTCGACAGATCCGTGCCGCCGTTGCCGTCCACCAGCAGCGGGTTGGATGGGTCCGCTTGCCAACTGTCCCACTGCCCGTTCCAGGTGAGGATCTGCAACGACAACTGCTGCGTCGCGCTGTTGTTCCACACCGCGACCGCGTAGCCGGGACCGAACCACACGCGCGGCATCGACTGCTGCGGCATGGGCGCCGGCGCGGACAGCGTCAGCGCGCGCTCGCAGATCGGCAGTTCGACCTGGTCATACGCATAGCTGGCGCTGCCGCCGGTCGGATAGACGACGCGGCGCAACGCGCCGAGATTGGTGGGCTCGCTGATGTCGAGGTTGTAGTCATAGCGATAGCCCGGCAGATTTTCTTCGGCTGGATTGAACAGCGCGAAGCCGGTGAGCAACCGCTTGCAGGTGTCGCCCGATGTGCCGGCCACGTTGGCTACCGCCTGCGCGCCCGGGTTCGACGGGCTCGGATCGTAGATGAACGCTAGCGAAAACAACGTCGAACCGTCGGTATGCGTGACCGCGATCCCGCTCAGGAACTGCGTCTCGTAACGGTCCTGGAAGCCATTGGAGGTGATGTCCGGCACCGTCTTGTGCGGATCCGCATATTCGCGCGGACTCTCCGGTGTTGCATTGCTCCACAGTTTCGGCTGATAGGTGAAGCTCGCAGTACGGCCGAACACGTCGGTGATACTCGTCAGATAGCAGGCCTTGGTGTACGGCTTGCCGCCCACGCCGACCTGCTGTTCCGCACCATGCGTGAGCAGTCCGCTGCCGTCGCGATCGAAGCCGTTGTAGCCGTACGAGACGAATTCGCCGAAGCGGCTATAGGCGCGCTGCAAATGCCACGCGCTCGCATATTGCTGCTGCTTGCCGGTCACGGCGCTGTTGCCCTGCCACAGCGCGAGACCGTTGTCGTCGGTCCATTGCACGGCCCATTCGATGCTGTTGCCGGCGCTGACGTTGTAGCCCTGCGCGGTTTGCGCGACGCTGCCGCCGAACGACATCGCCTGCCCCGTTTCGTTGGTCACGGCCCAACGCTCGTAACGCGAGTAGTACAGCACCTTCCAGAACTTGTAATTGACCAGTTGGTACGACTCGCCGCCGTCGCCGGCATCGAGCGTTTGCTGATTCAGTTGCAGAACGAATTGCTGCTGGAGTGCGTCGTCGTCGATCCGCCACGGGCTTGCGCTGCCCGCGACCTTCGCGCTCGCCGAGAGCGGCAAGCCGCGCTGCACGAACTCGCTGCGTACGGCGGCCGGCACCGCCTGACCGTCGAGCAGCGATCCCGCCAGCGCGCCGTCCATTCCAAACAGCGACGGATTGGCGGGCTCGCGGATCAGTTGGCTCGACACGCCCGCCATGTTGATCGAATAGGTCGCAGCGCCTGGTGTCGGCGCGCCGCCGGTGTCGAGCGTGATCGCCGACACCGGCAACTGCCAGCCCATGCCCAGCACGCCCGTCGGACGGTCGCGGTTCCACGTCATCGCCTGCTGGTGGATGTTGCTCTCGTACTGGATCGACAGATCGATCTGCAGGCCGTCGTTGCCGGTACGCCCGGGCATCGAAAACAGTGCCTGCGTGAGGTTCACGTCGCCGCGAAACAGGTTGACGCTGCTCTTGAGCACGCCCACCGTGCTGGCATCCATCTGGAAAGTACGAATGCTGGGAATCGAGGAATCAGACATGATGGCCGGCTCCGGAAAGAACGGGCGCACGCGACCGCCCGCGGCCAATGCGGGCGGCGTGAACGCGCAGGTGTAAGGAGGCGCACGTGCGTGCGCCGTTGCATGTGGCGGCGGGGTGCTTGGTGGCCGGCTCAGGTGCCGACGATGAAACCGCTGACGTTACTCACGCCGTCGTCCTGCACATGGCCGGAGTTGTCGACCAGTTTCGCCGCGCCGGTCACCGTGACGTCACTGCCGCTTACGCTCTGCACCGACAGACTCACTGAAAACGTTTTCACGTGATGATCCGAGTTGTCGCGGTACTGCACCTTGTAGCTGCTGAGGAACGGCGTGTAGTGGGCAAACGGCTTGCCGAACGTGATTTTCTGCGTGTTGTTCTGCAACGTGTTGGTGCCGCGCACGAAGTTGCCGAGCGACGGGTCGCAGTTCGCCACGAGTCCCGAATCCACGGTGCCCGATACGTTCCCATGGCCCGTGTCGTCGTACATATAGACCGTGCCGTTGATCGACGCGGTGTTCCCGCTCAAGGTCGTGCCGACAGCCGCGCAAGCCGTCTCCATATGATGATCGGTGCCGCCATACGACAGGTAGTAACCGGCGAGCGCGGCCTGCAGCACGTTCGGATCGGTGCCGGGAATCGTGATCGGCGAACTCGTCCCGCCGTTGGCGATGCCGGCGACATTGCCGAGCTTCAGATTGGAATCGTCGACGCCGACCCACGCGAGCGCGACCACATTGACGTAGGATGCGTTGGGATCGAGGTTGTTGCCACTGGCGTCGACCATCGTCGCGTGCGCCGTAATGGAAAGCGACGACCCCGACTGGTTGACGCTCAGCGAGACCGATATCGTCTGTACGTGATGGTCCGTATTGCCATAGCTCAACGAAAAAGCCGAGATGCCGACCATGCGTTGCGTAATCTGGTCGGTGAAATTGAAGGTGCTGGTGGCACCGGGTTTGATCTGGGCACTCTGAATCTGCAGCGGCATGATATTGCTCCCGAGTTTGAATACGCGCGGACAAAGCCAGTCCCTGCCATGGCGATTTATGCGCCTTGGCTCAACCAGCCATTTTTAATAAAAAAAGAAACCCCTTTCAGTAAAATACTGAAATAAAACTCTGCGCACTTTTATTTAAAAATTTAACATTTCCGTTAAATCAGAATCCAAAATGCAGCACGTCTCCCAGACTCCGGAGAAGGGAATCGGATTACCTGATTTTGAAGAGCGAAGGCGCAGACCGCACCCTCGCGCACGAACGGAAATGCCAGTCCCGCGGGCCTGATGACCCCCGTATTTCGATGGCCTCCTACAGAACCTCGGCACTATGAGCGGCCGATAGCCAGGTTGTGTCTAAATTGCTGTTATGCGACTCAGTATGGTTGATGGCAACAGGAAATTCAATGTTCAGACCAATTCCGCAAGGCATTGCCATCAAAAAAAAGCGTTTTACTCAGGCGCTGGTTCGGCGGGTAAAGAAAATCACATTCCCAATTGAAAAGAGAGATAATTTCAGTCGATTCGGACAGGTTCGACGTTTGGCTATCGGGCTTCAATGCAAAGCGGATGAACCGGCGCGTCGTGCCCGGATTGTGCTCGGGTTGTGACGAGTGCGAGCCCGCAGTGAGTAAGCTGAAAGCCTTTCACCGGGGCGGATATGTAGGACAATATGTTCCGGTCAGCGGCGCACTCCGCACTCTGTCTTCCAACACGGCATACAGATTGGGCGGTGAGCGACGCCGATACACCCAGAAGACAGAACACCAACCAGACGGGTCAGAATGGACAGCTTGCTTATCGGGCCGGCGACACGCAAACAGGTCGTTTTTGCAGGTACATTTGCGTCGCTTGTTCTGCTCACGTTCGTGATCGCGGGTCCGCGCGCGCACCAGACGTTGCCGGCAATCGCTTCCTTCATGCCGATGTGCGCACTCACGGTGTTCACCATGTCGGGGATTGCCGCGTTCCTTCTCGGCGCCCGCTTTGCCGTGACGCAACAACCCATGATCGGCGCGCTCGGCGGCGCATACGCATTCACGGCGATCACCGTCGCTTTGCAACTGCTGATGTTCCCTGGCATTTTCACGCGCACTGGCCTGTTCGGTGCCGGCCCTCACAGTTCGGCGTGGATGTGGGTTTTCTGGCATGCAGGATTTCCGCTGCTCGTCATTGTGGCGGCGCTCATTCGTGACCGCTTCCTGGGTAAGTCGATCGATCTGCCTCGTATCGATTTCTGGACCTGGGCGTTGATCGGTGTTCCAACCGCGCTTGCCGCCGCGCTAGGCGTCTTCGCCATTTACGCGAATCTGTCGGCGCCTTTTCATATGCAGCCCGGAACGGGCGCGTTTTCAGGCGGCCGAACCGCAGTCGTCATCTGCTCGCTTGACGTTCTGGCGATCGTCGTCGTTCTGTTAAAAGGGCGACTGCGGACGGTGCTCGATCTGTGGATCACCGTCGCCCTGCTAGCGTCGTTCGTGGACGCCACCCTGAATTTATTGAGCATCGTTCAGTTCACGCTTGGCTGGTACGTCGCGCGGGTCTTCAGCATGCTTGCTCCCGGCGTCCTGGTATGCGTCCTGGTCTGGGAAGTCACCGTGCTCTATCGCAAACTGTCCGAGGCGCACACGTCTCTGTTGCATACATCCATACGCGACAGCCTGACCCGCGTTTATAACCGTAGCTATTTTGACGACCAGTTTCGCAGGGAATTCGAGCGTGCGACGCGCAACCGTCAGCCACTCTCGCTTGTCATGGTCGATGTCGACAATTTCAAAGACTACAACGACGCCTTTGGCCATCTTCGGGGTGATGCCTGCCTTAGCGCGATTGCGAGCGCGCTGGCAGGAACAGCGCGCCGACCAGGCGATTTCGTCGCCCGTTACGGCGGTGAAGAGTTCGCGCTCGTGTTACCCGACACCGGATTGAACGAGGCATCGACGATTGCCGAGCAGGCCAGGCTCGCAGTCACGGATCTTGGATTGACAGCGCCGATACCTGCCGGCCAGGTCACCATCAGCGCCGGGTGCGCGACGATCGACCCAAACACGCCGAGCACTCCCAACGCACTCGTTCACGCAGCGGACGACGCGCTCTACGATGCAAAACGTGCAGGACGTAATCGGGTCCAGTCCGTCACGGCGCTGCCGTGACGCGCGATTGATTCTGTATCTGCGCAGGGGCAGATAGACACGGCGCTTGACCACTCGTTAAACACCAACCGCTCAAGCGATACTATCCAGCAGGTCCAGCAACGCGTCGCCGTCGACAGGCTTTCTGAAGAAACCTAATGCGCCTCTTCTCAGATAGTAGTCTTCTGTATGCCCGCTCGGGTTCCCGGTGATAATGATGACGGGTGTAAGTGCGTTCGAGTGAACCGTTCTTTCGAGTACTTGAATGCCGTCAATGGGCCGCATGCCGAGGTCGGTGATAACGCATAGCAAACCCGAGTAGCCATCGGAAAAGAAATCCAGTGGAGATTCGTAGACCCGTGTTCCATACCCGGCAGAGGCAAGCAGGTTCGCAAGAGACCCCAAAACGCGCCGATCGTCATCAATGATGGCAACGGTCCGAACCGCAAGCGTGGGCATTTTTTTCTCCGCTCATCGCTTCTCACGAAGAATTAATTGACCTCAAACATCGGAGGTGGCCGTCGGCGATGCTTCGAGTTGCAGTTTGCTGGCCTGCCTGACGAGCGTAGCAAATGAATCCGCCTGCATTTTTCTCATGATGTGGCCGCGATGTACCTGCACGGTGTATTCGGTAATGCCAAGGATTGCTGCCGCCTGCTTGTTGAGCAGACCGCTTGCGAGCAACGGCAAAATCTCCTGCTCACGAGGCGTCAGCGATTGATAGAGAGCCCGGAGCGACGTCGCGTCTTCCGCCTCCTTGCGAAGAACGTATGCTCTCGCGAGAGCCGCATCGACCGCGCGCATCAACGCGTCTTCATTGACGGGCTTGGTGAGGAAATCAACTGCTCCGCCCTTCATGGCAAGGACCGCGGACGGCACATCTCCTCGGCCGGTAATGAAAATGACGGGAATTCGAGAGTCCGTGCGTACCAGCTTCTGGACTTCCAGGCCATTCATGTCTGGCATGCGCATATCCAGGATCAGACATGCAACGACATTTTTTTGACGCGGTGTGTCCAGAAACTCTTCACCGGAGCTGAATGCCTGGACGTTTCTTCCGTTCGCGCGCAGCAGTGCGGAGAGTGCTTCTCGCACCCGTTTTTCGTCGTCGACCACGTAGACCAATTCGCTTGCGGATTCCATGGAACCCCTCGGTTGTCAGGTGAAAGTCCCTCCTAACTTCGGCACAGCCGGGCCACGATAGTCCCGCTGAATGTCCCTCTCACGCGGTCGTGCCGACAAAAAACGATTGCCATCGGAAACGTCATATGAAACCACGGACCGCTGTGTTGCGCATCACATGAATATGTAATGGCAGCACCCAATATGAAGTTGTAGGCTTGGAACCCGTCGCGAAATGACCCATAAGGTCTGTCAATAGCGGCCTGCAAAAGTCCTTGCGTTGACGTGCGTCTGAACGAGCCCGCTGGCGATATCGTCAGTCCTCGTCAACGTGCCGCTGCGTTCGACCGCTCTATCGGAAGACTGAAGCTGAAGGTTACGCCGCGGGACACATTGCGCACGGCCCAGATCCGGCCGGCGTGTGCTTCGATGATGGACCGGCAGATTGCCAATCCCATGCCCATCCCTGTTTCCTTCGTGGTGAAGAACGGCTCGAAGATCTTCTTGAAGTCCACCTGTCCCGTACCATGATCCTCCACGTCGACCACCACATTGTCCGCGTCACGACGCGAGCGGATCACTAGCAGCCTCGGCCGTTCCTCCGTTGCCGCTAACGCTTCGATGGCGTTGCGCACGAGGTTCACGATCACCTGCTGAATCTGAACCGCGTCCGCGCTGATCTTCGACACGTCTTCGCCCAATATTGTCTCAAGCGAAACCGCGCTGCGCTGGATGTCGTCGGCCATCAGCGTGCATACCTGAAGAATCAGCTTGTTGATGTCGAGTTCGACCTTCTGGGGAGCCGTGTGCCTGAAGAGCGCCCGAATGCGGCTTACCACGTCCGCCGCGGAATTCGCATCGCGGAGCAGCTGCTCGGCCGAGTATTTGGCTTCGTCGATCCTGGGCGGCGTTGCGGCGAGCCATCGCACGCATGCACGTCCATGCGCCACGATGGCCTGGAGCGGCTGATTGAGTTCGTGAGCGATGGAGGCGGACAGTTCGGCAACGGCCGCGAGCCTCGACGCCTGCGCGAGTTGCTCCTGCGCATCGTGCAAGGCCTTCGACAGTTCCGCGCCGTCATCGATGTCGACATCGAGGCCGAAGAACTTCATCACTTGCGCGCCGGCCGCTTCAGTACCGCGTTGCTCTCGAGCGTGGCCGACTTCGAGCCTTGATAGCAGGTCCGGCTCATCCGATAACTGCTCGAGGAGCGCGACGAGATGGTGCCGTACGCTTTCGGATCGGCGCGCACCTTCCTCGATCGCGATGGCCAGTTCCGCCCACCGCGGCTGCCGATAATGTTCAGCCAGGTAGGCCCGGACAATGATCTGCGCAATGAAATCGAAATGATCGAGGAGATACAGCGAGACGTCGGCCAGAAGTTCTTTGGCAATACGCTCGTCCAACTCGCCCAGCGCGATGTAGGTGCTCCAGGTTTCTCGCAATCCCAGACGCAGCGCCTGAAGAAGGCTCTGCAACGGCACGCGCTGGTGCTCACGTCTTTGGCTAATTTCCCGGAAAGCGTCCATGTCCTGTGCCGATGGAGGTTCGCCCGACAACAGCGTCTCGAACCATACTTTGGCCGACAGCGCGACGGATTCGTGAACGTCCCGTTTCGCTGCCGGCGCGAGCAATTTGTATCCATCGAACTGGGTCAGTATCGCAAGCGTGCGTTCGACGACAAGCGTCAGATCGGCTGCGATGGACACGGTTTTTTCCCGCAATTGATTGCTGATCTTTGGAACGTTGGCTAACACGGCTATATATCTATCAGTAACAGGCGCGCGATTTCGACTGACAGGGAGCGCCGGCGCAGCGACGTCGACGGCTGCGCACCGACCGGTTCCCGCCTGGTACTCTGCAATGCGATTCGATGCGGCGTATCATGGAGCAAAAAACGAGTCGTTCCCGGCGAAGCGCTAGTGAGCCGCCCGAACGTGACCGACAAGCGCGCTGCCCTTCTCCAAGGGCGCGCTTCGATCCGAACCCGGTGCATGCATGATCTCCTGGCGTCGCGTGGCCCACCATCCCCCATACAGGGGAGATGCCCGCCATCCCCCGACACGGGGGATACGCTTCAATAGATGGGGGATGCCGGCAAGCAGCACGGCCACCTCAATAACAAAGTGACTGAAAAATGCGTGTGGTTGGAGAAACGTCCACGGTTGGGCCGCATCTTTTCCTTGCAACGAAGGTCGTTCCGCCGCGTCTGCCGGTGGGTTTGATCGTTCGTCCGCAGCTCGTCGGTCTGTCCGAGCGCGCCGCGAGCAAACGTCTCACCGTAATCAGGGCGCCCGCCGGATTCGGCAAGACTTCGCTGGCGCTCATCTGGCTCGACCGGCTGCGCGCGAACGGTGCACGGGTGGCGTGGCTGTCGCTCGACACAGAAGACGACGAACCCGCACGCTTCCTTAATTATCTGGCGCATGCGTTGTGGCACGCCTGCGGCAATGTCGGCGCGGCGGCGATCAGCCTGACTGCCGACGCCGCGTTCGTCCCTCTGCACGCCATCGTTTCCACACTGATCAACGAGCTTGTCGAAGTCGACGACGAGGTCGTCCTGTTTCTCGATGACTATCACCTGATTAGCCTTCCGGCAATACACGACGCGATGTCGTTCTTTGTTGAAAAGGCGCCGCAAAATGTGCATGTGGTTCTCTGCAGTCGCACCGATCCATCGTTGCCGCTTGCGAGGATGAGAGCAGGAGACGATCTGCTGGAAATCGATGCGTCGGCGTTACGTTTCGACTTCGACGAAACGAGGCGCTTCATCGAACACGCATTGCCCGGCGTGCTGAACGCTTCACGCATCGAGACGCTTTTTGCGAACACAGAGGGTTGGGCTGCGGCGTTGCGCATCTCGATGTCGCTGCTGTCGCGCAAGGAATGCCAGGGGGCTCAGGAGCGGACTGCACCGTCTGGCACGTCGCGGCCATTCGCCGCCTATATCGAACACATGTTCGAGCGGTTGCCAGCCGAAATAGTCGGGTTCATGCTGCGCACGTCGATACTCGATCGATTGAGCGCGCCGCTCTGCGAGGCGGTAACGGGCCTGCGCACGAGCCAGCGCATGCTGGACGACATCGCCGAGGGCCAGATGCTGTTGCAAGCGCTCGACTGCGACGGGCAATGGTTCCGCTATCACCATCTGATGGGCGAGTATCTACGGGCGAAGCTCGACGCACAGCATGCCGACGAGGTGGCGGAACTGCATTGCCGCGCGTCCGGGTGGTATGGCGCTCAGGAGCTGTGGACGGAGGCTGTCAAACATGCAATCGCCGCGGGCACCACGGATAACGCCATTCGTCTCATGGAACAGTGCGCGATGGCGCTGGTCAAAAAAGGCGATCTGCTCACGCTGCTCGGTTTGCAGCGCCGCTTTCCCGTGGGTCTGACCGGTGCACAGGTGAGGGTTACGCTGGCGATCGCCTGGGGAATGGCGCTCGCATTGCATTTCGACGAGGCGCTCGCGATGCTGGATGCGGTCGAACGTGATATCCCGTCCCACACTGGTGCTGAACCCGAAGACATCCGTTGGGAATGCCAGGCGATCCGCTCAGTCGTCGCGGCGCTGAAGGACGATCCTGAGGCGGCGCTCGCTATCGCTGAGCCATGCCTCGAGCGGCCGTCCGCCAATATCTGGACCACCAATGTGGCATCCAACGTCGTGCGCTTCGCGCACTGGAAGGCCGGCAACCTCGAAGCGCTTTACGCAACGCCGTGGATGTCCTATTCGCTCGAAGAAAATCAACGCAACCTCTATTCTTCCGTCTACCGGCTATGTCTGCTGGGACATGCGGAGATGCAACAGTTGCACTTCGAGCTTGCCGAACGGTATTTCACGGAATCGATGCGGCTGGCCGAACGCGATGCCGGTCCCGATTCGATCTCGGTGGCGCTGTGCGCACCGATGATCGGGCAAATCTGGTACGAACACGGCCGGCTGGACGAGGCTGAGACGCTGGTTGCCGGATTGATGCCTGTTATCGACGTTGCGGTCTTGCTCGATAGCGTGTTGATTGCCTATCGCGTCCTCATCCGAATCGCAGTCGCGCGTTCGGACATGAGGCAGGCGCATGCGTTGCTCGATCGCGCGCAGGCGTTGGCTCGTGCACGTGGATGGGAACGCATGACCGCCGCCGCCCTGGTCGAACGCATACGCCTCTATCTTGTGGAAGGCAGGACGGTCGAGGCGGCTGCGTGCGTTGCGCAACTCGATCAGGTGGCGCGCTCCCACGCCCATCCTTCGCGCTCCATCTCGCTCGAGATCGAGGACTATCGCGCGCTGGGGGCGGCCTCTGTCGCCGCGGCCCAGCACCGGACCGAAGAGGCCACTACGGCGCTGAGCACCGCGCTGCAGAGCGCCGAACGACGACATGGGGCTTTCCTCGCGATACGTTTGCGAACCATGCTCGCGCTCGTCTGGCTGGCAGCGAACGAACGCAGCCGCGCGATCGAGGCCTTCCGCGAAGTCCTGAAAGCCGCCGAGCCCGCAGGTGTGTATCAATCCATTCTCGACGTGGGTCCGGACATCGGAGACCTGCTGCACGCCGTGTGCGAAGACGCGCGGCACACGGCGCAAACGGACGAGCTGATCGCCTACGCCAATCATCTGCTTCATGGCTGGCAGATACTCTATCAGCCCGGCGGCAACCGTCAGCGCGACACGGAGCGCGGGTCGCTGAGCTCAAGGGAGCGCGAAATCGTCGACCTGATTGCCCGAGGACAGTCGAACAAGGAAATCGCGAATACGCTTGGAATTGGCGCTGAAACCGTCAAATCCCATATGAAGAGCATCTTCATGAAACTCGGCGTCGATAAGCGAGCTCAAGCCGTTGCACGCGCGCGGGACCTCGGTCTCGTGGGTCCTTACTAGACCGTATGCCGAGGGGCCGATCAGCCGACTCGTACCCGTCGACCTGTTTCATCGGATTGCTCGATTGCGTCAAGCACCTTGTGGAGTGCGAGCGCGTCGTCGAAGTTGGGCGCAGTGTGGGTTCCGAAACGCAGATCGTTTGCCATCAACCTGTAAATTCCTGCGACATTCCGGCCAGTAACTTCGTCGTCAAGACCGAAGTAATACGATTGCGGAACCTCGAGTTCGTGGTAACCGTCCTGTCCTTTGCGGCCGGCTTCCACGCGCAAGGGAGAAATGTTCACCACGGGCGCCTGTTCAACAATGGCGGTGATGCGCAGATCCCCTTCGGTTCCGTTGATTTCCCACAACAAGCGGGTTCCGCGCGGCAATCCACCACGAAGCTGCAACGACAGAGGTACGCCTGACGCAAGCACCGAGTTGATCATCACATGATCAGGCGTATTCATCGGGACGCTTTCACCTGTTTCGGCGATGCTCACGGTTTGCCGCCGCCGCGACAGTACGGCATCAACCTCCTGGAGCGGGCCGAGTACGCGTTGCACGGCCGCAATGGCATGTCCACCGATCACCGAAAGCAGAGTCGCGCCGTTCTTCGAGTCCATGGCATAAGCGTCGCCACGCGGAATCGCCTCGCCCCAGCTAAACCCGGCGCCGATGTAGGTCGAAGACAGGACGTCTCCGACGTACCCGTCGGTGACAAGCTTGCGCACGAACTCCACCTCAGGTGACGCAATCGCTTGCGTTCCAGCAACGGCCAGCACTCCCTTCTTTTTCGCGAGCTCGGCAAGCTCGGTAGCTTCGTCAATTCCGTTACCAAGCGGCCATTCACAGTAAACACTTTTTCCGGCCTCGAGCGCTGCGGCAACCACTTCCCTATGGTATGGAACCTTTACCGTTACAACGACGACATCGATGTCTGGAGACGCGACGAGCTCCGCCACGTTCTCGAAGGCACGCGGAATGCCAAAAGCAGCGCCGGCGGCCTGCGCACTCGCCAGGCTGGTGTTTGCCACTCCGGCTAATTCAAACACGTCAGACAGCGCGCGCAAGGCCGGAATATGGGCCGTGGTAGCCCAGCCGCGCTCGGCGCTCAATCCGACAATGCCCACACGAAAACGTTTTTCCATTGCTTCCTCGAAACCAAAAAGTGACTGCCGTACCGAGCGCCCGGAACCGTCAGAGATAACCCGGACTCACGACCCCATGAAAGCCAGACCCTCGCATCGTCCGGACATCGACGTTCCATTTGCATCACAGGCAAGGCCGCTCACGCTCAAGAAAAGATATCGGTCAAGCGGCTTTGCCGGACCGCACCGCCGAAACAGGGCTTTCAATTCATACGAGCCCATACCTGTAGGACGGATCATCCTTATCGCGCCGCCCAACGTTGGAATTCTCCAGTGGCGCCAGGCCGCCGGGGACCGGATCCGAACGCTGGGAGTCAAGCACAACAACCCGATCCGCAATACGCCATTCCCCATTTCGCCGTTCCATCCGGTCGACGTAGCGGACATTCACGACCCAGTCCATTGATGGTTTGTCGCTGTCAGGCTTCGTCCGGTGGAATGCCTGCGCATAGTGCTCCGCGTACGCCACGTCGCCATCGACCTGGACGTACTGATTGCCGGTGAAATGTTGCGTGCATTCAAAGGCCGGGAGTAACTCCGCAGCCCATTCGATGAATCCTTCAACGTCACCGTTGTAGGCCCCATGGCGATCGATCGCGTCCGGGTGATAGCACGACCGAACGAGATCCCAATCCATCCGGTCAATGCCCCGGCAGTACCGGATATGGACGCGCTTGATTTCCGCCTCGTCCAGAAACTGTTGAAGCCGCATATCCAATTTATGTCTCCTGTTTTGACTTACCTATGGCAATGCGAGTCCGCGCAACCAACCGACTCATTGGCCAGCACTGGGATGAGGTCCATATTCGCCCGTCTCCATCAACTGTGACGCAGCGATCGCTTCAGGCGTCCACCGAAGCGTTGCGCGCGTTTCCAGCAACCATGCCTGATAGGTCTCTGGAACGTCCTCGGAGGGTCCGTGGTGAATGACGCCCTTTGGCACCCACGTCAATGTTCCTGGCTCCGAGCACCCTCCCCAGGCACCGGGGCCTCGCACATAACAGATCACTTCATCAAAGTCCGCATTGATGTGAATCGGCGGCCGGCTCGAGGTGCGCGAACTGAGGTTGAACATCAGAACATCACCGGTACTGGACGACAGGAACTGACTCGGAGGGCCGCCATCCGGCAAATAGGTGAGAACCTGAATCGCGGTCAGGTTTAACTTCCATACCGGAACGGACTCCGACAACTGCAAGCCGAGAGAGAGCGGGTCGTGCGGCATGGTGAATACCGTGTTCTCTCCATCGGAACTCTTCAACACCAGTTTCGTCGGACCGCCCGCGGGAATGTCGGGACCAACCTTGGCGTAGGTCACATCCCGCGCTACGTTGATCATTCCTGTCGGCGCTGGAGGCGAGAGCTTAAGTGCCGATGGACTCTCGACAATGACGCTGCGCATGGCTTCTCCGGTCGGTCCATACCGGTACGCTATTGCTTTCGGAATGCAAACGAAGTCGCCCTCCCCGGCCGTGAGAGATCCAACATCGGTTTCGAATTTGACGTTACCCGATTGAATGAAATGGATCTCGTCCGCTTCGACATTTCGAACCACGTACGGCATTGGCTTGCGCCGACCGGACACAAGCAGCTTGACGCCGAGTCTGGATGTGGCCACGGTCGTCGGGAGAGCTTGCGCGTCGTCCTGGTCGTCGGGCGTCAGTCGATCAAGGACTGCTCGTCGCGGAGCGTGCGGACCTTCCACGGAAACATAGTCTGGCGCGTATGTCGACCGGGTCACGACCGACAGTGCACCCATGAACCCGTCCCGGGTCCACAGTTGTACAGGAGGCGCACCACCATTCGTCTTATCAGTCATTTGTCACTCTCCTTGGTTATCGAACGCTCACGACTGGCGCGGCCCATCGGGCGTCCAGGCGCGCGTCGTCTCCGTCCTGGAAGTGCTGTTCAACTGCCTGCAAACAACTCGTGTCTTTCTGCAATCTATCCGATGCGGGATCGGCTTCGCTATCGACAACTTGCCAAACTCAGCGCGTGCGCAACTGCGACTGCACAGCTCGTCACCGACGCACGCCTCCCGACTCTTCGCGAAAGGCATATGTCGTAAAACACTTTAGGCGAACCCGGATGCGGACGCCATCGTACTGAGAATGCGCAGCACCCCTATTCCCCTCGATCCGTTCGCGTCCTACGTTCCAGTTGCCGGAAGTTCAGCACCGCGTCATCTGGTTCGGTGAAGCAATATCGCGAGTGGCGCCGCAAGGACGGCGCCACTCGCCTACGCCTTAGCGCGCCGGCTTGCCGACCAGCGCCCGGTATTCGTTCGCAGTTGCCGGAGTGCGCCCGAGCAGGCCCGCGATGTCACGTGCCATGTTGAACATCTCGAGGTTGTCCTTGAGACGCACGTCGCTGTTCGGGTACTTCCAGGGCGTGTCTTCCGTACCGATCCGGATGTGCAACCCCATCATCGTGGCGAGCGTCGTCATGTACAGACTTGCGCGACCGGCTGCGCAGACGCTGATCACCGAAGTCGGATCGATCTGACGAATCTGGTCGACCATCAGGAACATGTGACGTGTCATGTCCTGGGCGTTGCTGACCCACGTACCCGAAACCAAGGTGCGGCCAACGTTGAACGGCAGCCCATACAGAAGCAGCCAGTTGTACGGCTTCTTGAGAATGCCCGTGTCAATGAGCTTTCGTTTCGCGAGTTCAATCTCTCCGGAGCTATGGATTGCAAGTTCCGGTTTGACACCAGCAGCCTCGAGCGCCTCGATTGCCGGCACCATGAAGGCTTCCGGATGGCCGGGAGCGCACGGTGCAACCTCGGTCAGCCCCTCGCGCGCCGGACTCATACACATATCGAATGTCGTTCCGTGGAGCACGTTCAGGTTCGGGACGAAGTCGTTACCAAAACGGGCACGCAGCGGCTCCAGAACTGCCGAATAGGCTTCGACTGGCGGAATGTCCCGGTCCATGCGTCGGCCTTGCGCATCCGTCATCCACGAAAAGTCGATGTGAACGCCGCATGCACCGGCCTCGATGACGGCGGACGCTGCGTCCACGTATTCCTCGAACGACGTGCTCGATTCAAAGCGCCCGGATACCGCCGCGTTGATCGCGATCTTTTCGGGAACGTCCCATTTGGGCTGCAGTTCAGGGCCAGCGAGAAACTGGTACTCCTCCATTTCACGCTTGGCAGCTTCCCAAAGTGGCAGTTTTTCGATCATGGTGATCCTCGACTCAGGTAGTGAAGTAACGGCTCGGGCGGTTCCGAACCAACGGCAATCAGACTGGCAACAAGCGTCCCGACGGGGCTGGCGCCTCATGGAACATTTGCGCCTCACTGACAATTCGAGTTGGCTTTCGAAGCAGGACCAGGTGCAAAACCTGCTCCTCGACCGTCGCGCTCGAAACGTGCGAGAGACACCGAAAGCAAGTACCTGTCTCGCCCGTTGCGCAGCTTTGTCAGCGGAGTGCTATCTCCAGCGGGATCCATTTGTTAGCAGTCCTCTTTCCTGCGCGGAGGCCGGTTTCCTGTTCGAAACACAGTGCCATAACACGCAGAACATCTACCGACCTTGCAACCGGATCATCTGTGCTAAGATAATTCCAAGCAAAATCGATTTATATCGAATGATGCGTTTCGGAATAAATAAAGTCAAGGGCACCAGGGAATCCCCTGGAAGTCGGCTGGCGCTGACGCCGTTGTTTGGGTGACCCGGCTCACCAGGTAACGTCTAGATGTCGAGGAACGAGCGAATGGTTACGTCGCACACCACCGCAATCGATATGTCCCTGGATACCATCGAGTCGCGTTGCGGCTCAACGGAACAGGTACCGCCCGAGATCTTCGACGATCGGGGCAGAACCGTTCCGTGGATGACACGGACGCTGCATCGTCTATACGACGTCGAGGCGCAGAAGATCCTGGACCGGGAGAAAGTGTCCATCGCGCATTGGTACTACTTGCGCGTGCTCGCCGAAGGCGGTGAACTGAATCAGCTGGAACTGAGCAAACGCGTGGGAATCGCTTCGACGACTGCGGTGCCTGCGTTGGACAGCATGGAAAGGCGGGGCTTTTTGAAAAGAACGCGCGATCCAAAGGATCGGCGCAAGTACTCCGTCAGTCTCACCGACGACGGCAGGCGTCTGGTGGACGAATTGATGCCGGAAATCGTCGGGATGATTTCCGGCTCGTTTGACGGGGTGGACCCTGAAGAGATGCTCACGTTCTGGAAGGTGTTGCACAAGATCGCGCAAAACCTCTCCGAAAAGTCCAATGAGGACACGGTGGTGGACTGACGCGCTCCTGCCTGGCAAGCGGCGCAGCCAGCGACCAAACGGCCACGAAACGTGGAATCCCGGAACTGAGGCTTCGCCGCCTCAGTTCCGACACTGCCTCCTGTTAGAGGCCGTCTGCTCGCCCCGAACGAGACGTTCCGTCCACATCGCCACCATAGGCGGATACCGCACCTTGCGCTGCGGCGTTCTGTGCCGCGACTTTCGCTTCGGCAGCCTGGATATTTTCCGGGTAATGAACCCAATCGCGCGGGTTGTAACCCGCTTTCTCGAGCTGTTCCAACTCGGCACGCACTTGCGCACGGCTCGGCGACGGACTTGACTGTGCGAACGACGCAACGGGAGCAACGGCAAGCGCCGCAACGAGAACAACCTGGGTGAACGACTTCATGGCTTCGTACCTCTCGGATTAGTTAGTGGCATGACAAGACCGGTTTTCTGCCACGGCTGAAAAGAGTCTAAGAGGGAGAGGCACTTAGGGTAAGTACCACTTTCGCCAATTCACCGTTGCATCGGCGTCCACAATCAAAAGCGAGTCCACCACTTTTGATATTTGTATACAGAAACGATCGTGTCCTTTCGTGAGACTTCGATCTTGCAGCACGCCCCTTCCAGGCACATCGCTGCATCCACATCGCTGTTTTCAAAGCATGCGCAAACCCTTGGCTAGGGAGATTCCCCAGGATTCTTGACTTTGTTCGTGCCGAAACACATTATTCGATATCAATCGATTTTGTGTTGCATGATTTCACACAAAATCATGTCGCACAGCGGTCGAGACCTGGACGACACAAACACGCCCTCTTCTCTGTGCCCGATAGAGGCTAAATGCAGTACCTCCATCATACAAATAACAAAGGAGTACGTAGTTCATGACATAAGGAGGATGACGTGCGCAGCACACAGACTCACCACAACAGTGAAAGCGGCACGATCCGCCACGTTGATGTCTCTCAACTCATTCGGAACCCGGCTTCATCACCTACATCGAGGATCGTCATGTTCGACAAGTTTCAAGTCCGGCAAGCTGCTGCGCCAAAAATACAGAACCAGTTTCTTGTGAACGACAGGTCGCCTACTAATCAGGACGGCGTCGCAGACCTCATTGCCGTGTCGGCCGGGGAAGCCCACTCGCGTAAGAAAGTAATCCAACATTTTCTTCGCAAGATCGGACTGTTCGTTTCAGCAGGTCTGATCTGCACAGCAGCGCATGCGGCGGACGACTCCCTCACGAACCGCCAAGGCGACATCACCCCGCTCTGCGGTACAAAACCGATGATTGTTGGCGTGTCTGATGGATACGGCGGCAATACCTGGCGCAAAACCGGCCTTGCCGAGGTCAAGGACGAGCTAAGCCGTTGCAAGAACGTCAAGCGGATCATCTACAGCAATGCCAACGGTGACCCACAGAAGGCGAACTCGGACATCAACAGCATGGTCGCACAGGGGGTCAACGTCCTCATCATGCTGCCGGATTTTGGTGCCGTGCAACTCCCGGCCATGCGAGCGGCCATGAAAGCCGGCGTAGCGGTCGTACCGTATTCGGCACAGATCTCCGGTGTGACTGGACGCGACTATGTCATCAACGTAGTTGGCGATACAAAGCAGGTTGGCGTTCTTTGGGCCGATTGGCTCGGAACGACCCTCAAGAAAGGAAACGTGGTGTTCCTGGGGGGCTCGCCCGGCGCTGCGGGGTCCCAGAATTTCATGGACGGCCTGAAGGGCGGTCTCAAGAAATACCCGAACCTGAAACTGTTAAACGAACAGTTCGTCGTTACGAACTGGAACCCGGTCGATGCGCAAAAAGCCACGGCGGGCCTCATTGCTCAGTACCCGCAGATTAACGCCATCGTCACGGACTATGGAGTGACCGCCCTCGCAGCAGCGAAAGCATTCGAACAGGCACATCTTCCGGTGCCTGCCATCGTAACGATCGCAAGCAATAACGAGCTGAACTGCCATTACCTGTCGGCGAGAAAGTCTGGCACCGCCTTCCCCTACTACACGCTCGACGGCACGACGACATACGTGCGCTTTGCAGTGCGACATGGGGTAGCGGCCTATCAGGGCACGACCGACAACGAGTCGCCCGCAGTCCTTCCTTCCGCATACGCCGACAGCGGCAAAGGCCTCGACCCCAAGTGCGACCCAGGCGCGCCGCCTGACGCCGACCTGTCCTCCGCTCTCTCCCCTGAAAAGCTCAAGGCAGTGTTTGAGCAGTAATAGCCCGAGATCCAATCATGAACGACCAGAACACATTGCTTCAGATTGACGGCGTCACGAAAGTCTTCCCCGGCGTGCGGGCGCTCGACAACGTCACGTTCTCCGTGCTTGCGGGCGAAGTCCACGGTCTCGTCGGCGAGAATGGCGCGGGCAAGTCCACCCTCATGGCGGTTGCGTCCGGCGCGCTCGTTCCCGAACAGGGGCGCGTCGTTATCGACGGCGTGGAAACCAGGGGCGACACGGACGAGGCGCGGCGGCTCGGATTGGCGATCGTGCGACAGGAACCAGCTCTCATGCCCGATCTGACCGTCGCAGAGAATCTTTATCTCGGCGTACCTGCGGAGCAACGTCCGTCGCTCATGCAAACAAGCGAATGGGCCCATCAACTCCTTCGGCAGTGGAGTGACGACGTCGCGATTGATGCGAACGAGCGCGTGCTGAGTTTGAATCCTGAACAACGCTTCATTGTCGAGATCGTAAAAGCACTTGCCGCCAAGCCCAAGGTTCTGGTCCTGGATGAACCAACCGAACATCTGTTGGCAGAGGATGTCGACCGTCTCTTTGAACGCATTCGTAAAGTCACTGCGTCAGGCTGCTCGGTCGTCTATATCTCGCACCGCATTCGCGAAGTACAGAAAATCGCTAATCGCCTTACCGTGCTTCGCGACGGACAAGGGCAAGGGACCTACGACGCGTCTGGCCTCAGCGAGCAGCAGATTGTCGAACTCATCGTTGGGGGTGTGCTCGATCGGGATTTCCCGGCCAAAGCGGGCAATGGGCGTGTCGGTACGGTTCTCGAGGTCGTGTCGCTACGCGGTGCGGGGTTCGCCGATATATCGCTTCAGGTCCGGAAGGGAGAAATCGTGGGCCTGGCCGGCATAGACGGCAATGGACAGCGCGAGTTCATGCGCGCCCTTGCTGGCCTGGCCCGAAGCCGTGGAAGCGTGAATGTGAACGGAAAGCCGGCGAAACTTCAGAATTCCCAGGCTGCCGCTGCTTCCGGCATTCGCTGCCTCCCTGGCGACCGGCACAGGGAAGGCATCTTCGGTGAACTCTCTGTGCGCGAGAACTTCTCGATCCGCAGTCTTCCATTCGATTCCATCAAAGGCTGGATCAGCCAGAGAAGCGAAGCAAAGCGCACCAAACTGGCCGTCGCAGGTTTCGCAGTCAAGACGCCGTCAGTTGAGACGCCAATCCGCTCACTGTCGGGGGGCAATCAGCAGAAGCTCGTTCTGGCGAGCGTCCTCGCAAGCAAACCCGAAGTCCTCCTGGTCGACGAACCGACCCAAGGCGTCGATATCGGCGCCCGGATGGAGATTTACAAAGTGCTCCGCCAGGCCGCTGCAACCGGGACCGCTGTCATCGTCGTCTCCTCGGACGCAATGGAAGTGGCGGGATTGTGCGACCGTGTGTTGATTTTCTCTCGCGGGCACATCGTCAAAGAACTGCGCGATGCGGACGTCGGCGAGAACAACATCACGTCCGCAGTGCTTACCGCGACCACCGAGCGCGAGAGAGGTTCGGCAAGCATTCCGGGATTCTGGAAGTGGGCTTCCGGAGACTGGGCCCCTCTTGTCATGCTTGCATTGGCCGTCTGCGCTCTGGGTATCTATGCAGCGCATGTCAACGAAACCTACCTGTCCGCACGAAACTTGAGCGGGATGTTGGCACTGGTAGCGACGCTAGCCATCGTCGCATACGGACAGCAGGCGCTTATGTTAGTTGGAGGTATCGACCTGTCTGTCGGTCCTCTCATGGGCTTGATGGTCGTCATTCAGTCTTTTTTCCTGAACGACGGATCCACTTTGGGGCATCAGTTGTCAGGATGGGTCATTGTGTTTCTGGTCGCTATAGCTGTCGGGCTAGTGAACTGGGTACTGGTCGGTCCCTTCCGACTGCACCCAATGGTTGCGACGCTGGCGACTTACATGGCCTTGCAGGCGGTCTCCCTTCTTTTACGCCCCGTTCCGGGCGGCATTATCGCTGATTCGGTGATCGAGACGATTGGTCTGCAGGCCGGATTTATACCGATCATCGCGATCGTCGCTGTCGTACTCGCGGTCGCGCTCGAGTTCGCTCTATTCAAAACAAGGCTTGGTCTTACGTTTCGTGGCGTGGGCTCACGGATCGAAGCGGCTCGTATGGCGGGCGTACGTCCGCATCTAACGCTGCTTGCGGCGTATGTGGGTTGCTCGCTCCTCGCAGGCATCGCCGCCGTGCCGATGATGGCACAGGTCGGTTCAGGCGACCCGAGCGCGGGCATCAACTACACACTTGCGAGCATCGCCGCCGTCGTCATCGGTGGGGCAAGTCTGTTCGGCGGACGCGGGTCCTTTGTTGGGTCCCTGCTTGGGGCCCTCCTCATCATCCAGGTCAATGTGGTCACCTCGTTTCTGGACATTGGAGATTCGTGGCAGTCGTATCTGTTGGGCGGGATGATCCTGGCATCTGTCGCCCTCTATTCCAAGAGCAGAGAAATGGCGGTGGCAAAATGAGAAAGGTCATGAGCAATCAGGCAGACGTGGTATCGAATCGTCTGCGGTCATCCTCCTCGAAATCGAGGTCAGTCCGAATTCCAGCATTCAGCGAGTTCTGGTGGATCTGGGTCGGATTGATACTTCTCTTCTCCGTCAGTTCAGTGGTCGCTCCAGGCACCATGACCCGTGGTTCGATTCTGGCCATGCTTCCGTTCGCAGGTATCCTGGCAATTGTTGCAACGGGCCAGACCCTGGTCATCCAGCAGCGCGGGCTCGACATGTCGGCAATCGGGATGGTCTCGCTCGCCGGCGTGGTGATGGCCCGAACCGGATTCGGCCTCGATTCCATTGTCCTTGCAGTGATTCTCACGGTGTGCGTGGGGTCGATTGTCGGAATCGTCAATGGAATACTGGTTTCGAAGTTCGCAATTACACCATTGGTTGCGACTCTGGCAGTCAACGCGCTTCTCATCGGGGGTGTCCGTTCGTTGACCGGCAATGTTCCGGTCAACGTCCCGGTCGTCATGCAAACCATCTCACACGCGCAGCTCGTTGGCTTGCCGGCCAATGTCCTGTTTGCGTTCGTTTTCGTGGTAACGGCCTGGGTCATCACCCGGAAGACTGCCATAGGCCGGCGATTTGTCGCTGTGGGCGTGAATCCACGAGCGGCCGAGGCCGCAGGGGTAAGGGTTCTGCAATACAGGATCGGTGCTTATGTCGCGTCCGCGGTGTGTTTCTCGGCCGCCGGAATGCTTCTGGCGGGATTCATTGGTAGCGCGTCGCAGACGTCAGGTAACGACTATCTGCTTCCCGCGATCGCGGCTGTAGTTGTCGGCGGCACGCCATTCACTGGCGGGAAAGGCAGCGTTATCGCTAGCGCCGTCGCGGCGCTGTTCATGGCGCAGCTCGGCCAACTTGTACTCGCACTTGGCGCGGGGCCCGCGGTTCAGCTGCTGGTGCAGGCGTGCGCGATTCTGCTCGCAACCACCGTGCGCCATCTGCCAACCGCGATAAGAACTTTTCGCAAAACTGGCAGTGGAAAGTAATAGCTGGTGCCTGCGCCACTCTCTTCCGGGCACACGTTGCATTGGCTCGGAAGGCGGGTGTTCGGGCTGGGGACCTGGGAGCGCGGAGCCGGTTGGTTGCATCGTTTAACCGCATCCCGCGCATTCGGATGACGGTACCCGTTTCGGATTGGCAGTAGATGAGCGGAAGCTGATCCCCAGAACCACTCGTCCGACCGGTTCAACGTTGCGCCAGAACGTCTGGACCTGATTTGGCAAGCCGATTGCAGCGCCCCCGCAGAGGTCGCCAGGCAATCTTTGGAGACTCTTTTCTATAGTGAGGATACCGAAATGAAAAAGATAATTTCTTGCGCGACTCTGATGGCATGCGGTGTCTGCAATGCGTATGCGCAGAGTACCGTAACCCTGTATGGGCGAGTCGCTTCCGGCCTTGATTTTGTCACGAACGTCGCGACACCGGACGGCAAGTCGAAGAACAACTACCGGTTTGGCAGCAATCAGTACGGATACAGCTGGTTTGGCCTGAAAGGCGACGAAGACCTCGGAGGCGGCGTGCATGCTGTCTTTAAACTCGAAAGCCTCTTCACCTCCGGTACCGGCCAGACGCCGCCCGACACGATCTTTACCCGCGATGCGTATGTAGGTTTGTCCCACGATAAATTCGGAAGCATCTGGTTCGGACGGGCCATGAGCCTCACCGACGAGACAGGCTGGTACATCGATCCCCTAGGTGAGCAAGTGGGAACAGGTGTCGGTAACTTCGCATTCGGGCGGGCTTGGGGTCCGCGATCAAACGTCGTCACTTACAACTCACCTACCTGGGCCGGTTTCTCCTTCCGTGTTCAGGACGGATTCGGTAATGAGGCTGGCAACTTCCGTGGCGGACGCCAGTTCAGTGTGAGCGCGCAGTACACGCTCGTGAATTTTGCCGCCTACGGTGTGTACGAAGAACTTCGCGACGCCAACGGTAAATTCTCCAACCTGTATGCAGCGTCGCGCGAATACATGGCAGGGGCCACCTACCAATTGGGTGGGCTGAAGTTCTACGCCGGCTATCAACAACTTGTTTCATCAGGGCAAGACACGGTCGCCGATTCTTTTAACCCTTCCGCGGCGACACGGAGCCAGCAAGAGTGGATTGGCGCCTCCTATCAGGCAACCCCTGCCCTCGCCTTGCAGGCCGGCTGGTATCACGGTAACGTGAATCATGGCGGCGGTACGGGAAATCTCGGTGCCATCGGCACCACCTACAACCTGTCAAAACGGACGTTCCTCTATCTGACCGTTGGAGCGATGTTCAACGGCAAGTCTTCCGCGTTCCCGGTTGAGACGGCCGATTCCCAACCGCTGCCTGGCCACAACCAGCAAGGTGGCTACTTCGGCATCATGCACTTCTTCTGATCGATGTCTGGCTGACGTACGGATACCTGTACGTCAGCGCTTTTTGTCGCGCGCAAGCGCGCTTCCAGCGTTGGAGTACCACCCTCCCCGCAGTCCGGGCGAGGTTCGCGTCCGGGGATTGCTATTCACTCCGGGATGCGGGTACGCAAACGGAGATATTTCCCCGCCCGTCCTACATGATCTTGCACCACATCAGGTAAGACGGGCAAAGCCGTATCAACGCGACCGCTCGTGGCTATACCAGCGGCGCGACCGTATTCTCCAGACCCAGCAAAGCTTTCCCGTAAAGCTCGGCTCCAATAGCAGGGAGGACAATCGCATGACGGGCCGCAGTATTCGAATCGCGCCACCAGCGTTGCATCGGACTCGTTTCGGCAAAGCTTCCCGCGCCATGAGCAAATATCAGCGTGTTCAGCGCGTCGGTGATGTCAGACGCGATAACGCCGGTATCAGCGCGGACCCGAGTCCGGGTGATGTAGTCTGGAGACTCATTGCGGCGAGCCGAGTCGTCGATCTCATCGGCAGCACGGAATGCGCGCAAATGTGCGCTATCGATCTTCAACGCTGCCTCCGCTACTTGCACCTGAAATACGGTCGAATCGGTTTGCCTGGTGAACGAGGTGTAAGCGATTGCTCGTTGAGGTGCCTTCTCGATCACGTACTTCAACGCCGCGCGGCCGATGCCCAACTGAGGACCGATAAGGACGATGGACGATACCGGTCCGAATGCGGCGCGATACGCGACCTCTTCCTTGAACGGAGTCGAATACTCGCCGCGGACCGCCGCCATAATGTCCAACAGCCGGTGGTCCGGGACGAATACGTCCTTTCCGACGATGCAGTTGCTGCCGGATCCACGCATACCAGTCGTGAACCAGGTGTCCTCGATTGTAAGTTCGCTCATTGGGACGAGCGCAAGATATTGAGCCTTGACCGCCCCGTTCTCGTCATGCTCCACGCAACCGAGCATCGCCCATTGAGCGTGCAGTGAACCCGATGAAAAGTACCACTTGCCCGACATGACCAACCCACCCTCGACACGACGTACCTGGGTTGTAGGCGTGAACACGCCCGACACCCGCGCATCAGGATTGGTTCCAAACACATCGTCTGCGCCTGCTTCGGGAAGAGCCCGGTAAACCACGCGCAACCGTTGATGAGCGACACGACCCACGCAGTTCCACCACATGCGTCCGCTAGCGCAGCAGAGACTTCCAGATGCGACCGGATAGTGCCTTCGTAACCGCCGTAACCGGTCTTCCATCCGCGAGGTAAGTGACGACTGTTACGCCCGTTGCGAACAGGCCCATACAGACACGAAGCAGTTTTTTATCGAGTATTTTTTCTCTTCGGAAAAGACAATATCTTCCATGATAAAAGTCCGTCAAATTGATCTTTCCAACAGGATAAGCAACCGCATCAATCGGCTGCACGCTCTCTTCGCGACGACCACGTATATTTCCTGATGCACCCTGGAATCCTATGTGCGATCTTTATCACTCGTATTACAGGGAATATCTGGAATCAAGTGAACAACCCAACTATCATCTGCTAAACGCGGCAAACCTGGTTAGACTGAGTTTTCAAGGAAAATATATGTGGACTGCGTTCTCGCGGCAAGCTGAAGTGAACGATGTACGGGTTTTCTATACTCGCTTTTGTCAAAATGACGAAATGTCAAAAAGATCAAGGCGCTCTCTTTAGGGACACGAAAATTGATCGACCACCTCACGAGAACATCCGGCCGTAAGCGTGTTCTGATGCGAACGAAGCTGCTGGACGCTGCGATGAGCCTTTTAGTGAAGCGTGGAGGACCAAGGCCGGTGATTGATGACGTCATTCGTGAGGCGAAGGTATCGCGGGGAACGTTCTACAACCACTTCAATTCACTTGATGAGGTGATGGCGGCGATCGGCGAAGAGATCAGTAACCAGATGACCGCGGAAATTCTCCCGCTCTACAGTGCGCTAGTTGAGCCGTGGCAGCGTGTCTCAGTAGGATTTCGGCTCTTCTTGCTACGAGCGCTTCTGGACCAAACCTGGGCCGCATACGTCACGCGAGTTGACGCCTGGCCGCACAATGCGTTAGTCGCGAGGTACAGGGCACTCGATCTTCAGAATGGCAAAGCCTCCGGTCAATTTCACTACGGGCGAATCGACGCGGTAAGCGATTTTCTGAGGGGGGCATCAGCACACTGCATTCAGACAATCATGGAAGGCGTGGACCACCCCAATTCATACATGGACGCCAGCGTGCGGATGACTCTCATCGGGCTTGGATGCACGGCTGAGCTTTGCGAGAAAGGAGTCACGTTCTCGCTCGATTGCCTTCAGGCATGGGCGTCCGGCACTGGTGGCATCAGCAAGCCAAAGTGGATCGACAAGATCGATACCGAAGATGGGCGAGTTTTCATGTCATATCAACCAACACGTAAGCCCAATGCAGTCTGAAATGGTCAACCGGTCCAGTCGCCGTCAGGCGCGACAGATCCGCAGGCGCACGCAAATCCCGGATTGAATCCATTAGTTATTCCAAACGACTCGTACACGCATGTCCGACAAAGAGTCGCCGGCGATCTTGCCGTTCCCGTTTGCGGACAGTGCCAAGGGTCTCGACCCCAAGTGCGATCCCACCGCACCACCCGATGCCGACATGTCATCCTCACTTTCTCCCGAAAAGCTGAAGGCCGTATTCCAGCAATAGTGATTCGAAGCGAATCGTGAGATCGTGGAGTCCTCGGCACAGCCTCGTCCTCAAACGACGCCCTTCAGGCAATCTTCCGCGCGCCAGCCATGCAACCACGCCAACGCGTCGTAGAACTGCTCCTGCGTGCGGCCGACCCAAAGCGAGTTACGCACCAGACGCTCGACACCCTTCGCGTGATAGATGCGGCCCATTTCCCGCGCCGAGTACAGCACGCGTGCCGTGCGCGGAATACGTGCGGTCTCGTACAGTTTGAACGCGGCTTCGAAATCGCCGTCGGTCGCGGCAACGGCCGCGCCGAGCGTGACCGCGTCTTCAAGCGCCTGACAGGCGCCTTGGGCGAGGTACTGGGTCATCGGGTGCGCGGCGTCGCCGAGCACGGTGGCGCGCCCGTCGCTCCAGCGCTCCACGGGATCGCGGTCCGCCGTGGCCCAGCGCTTCCAGGAAGTCGGCCGGTCGAGCATCTGGTACGGCAGCGGATGGATGCCCTCGAAGTACGACAGCACTTCCTGCTTGCTGCCTTCGCGCACGCCCCATTCCTCCTTGTCGCGGCTATGGAACGTGACGACGAGGTTGTACTGCCGGCCGCCGCGCAGCGGATAGTGCACAAGGTGACAATGCGGACCCGCCCACACGACAGGCGCATTGATTTGCAGATCCTTGGGCATGTTCTCGGCATCGACGACTGCGCGATACACGACATGTCCCGTCACGCGATGCTCGTCGCCGATCAGCGCCTTGCGTATCGCTGACTTCACGCCGTCACAACCAATCACCGCGTCCGCGCTGTAGCGCTCGCCATGCTGATCGGTGACGGTGACACCGTCGGCATCCTGATCGAGCGTGCAGACCTGCGTGTTCGTGCGGAACTGGATCAGCGGATGATCCTTGACGGCTTCGAGAATCGACAGATGGATGTCCGCGCGATGAATCACCGCATACGGATTGCCGAAGCGCTCGCGATACGGCGCGCCGACGTCGACGCGGACGATTTCCTTCGCGTCGAGCGCGTCCATCAGGCTCAGGTAGTCGGTGAACACGGCCCGACCGCGCGCCGCCTCGCCGACACCCAGTGCATCGAGCGCGTTGAAGGCGTTCGCGGCCAGCTGGATGCCCGCGCCTATCTCCTGGATTTCCGGAGCCTGCTCGAGCAGCTGCACACGAATGCCCTGACGCGCCAGCACCAGCGCGGCGGCCAGGCCGCCAATCCCGCCGCCGATCACGAGCACGCGGCGCCCTTTGTCTGTCTCACTCATGACTGTCTCCCCATGCAAAGCTATCGATCGTAGTTGGCGCTTTAGCGCTTACTACGGTCTCATCCAAAATGATTGCCCCGCAATCAAGCAATGTAATCCGGCTGCCGCTGCGGCTGCGCAGCAGCGAACGCCGGGTGTTTCAACGCGTGTTCATACACAGCGAGGTTGCGCGGATAGGCGCTCAAATCGCAGTCCATGCGCAGCGCGTTGGCGATCTGCGGGACGAGGGACACGTCAGCAAGCGTCGGCTGCGCGCCGAAGCACCAAGGCCCTTCGTTGCTGCGTTCAAGCATGCGCTCGGCAGCGGCCATCCCTTCAGCAATCCAGTGTCGGTACCACGCGGTCTTCTGCTGCGGCGTCACCTTGAGTTCGGCCTCCAGATAGCGCAGCACACGCAGGTTGTTGACCGGATGAATGTCGCACGAAATCAGTGACGCGAATTCGAGCACGCGCGCACGCGACGCCGGTTCGAGCGGAATCAGGCGCGGCTCGGGATGCGTCTGGTCCAGGTAGTCGATGATCGCGAGTGACTGGCTGAGTTTGAAATCGCCGTCGATCAGCGCCGGCACCGACGCTGACGGATTCACGTTCGCCACGTAGTCCGCCGCGCGATGTTCGCCGATGCGGATATTGACGGGCAGCGTGTCGTACGCGAGACCTTTGAGCGCGAGTGCAATGCGCACACGGTACGACGTCGAGCTGTTGAAGAAACTATGGAGTTGCACGAGTAGACCTCCGTCCAATGCAGATTACGTGTATCAGGCCACGCGTACCGTCACTTCCCCCAGACGCTCGACGCCTACCTTCATCGTGTCGCCCCTCTTCACCGAACCAACGCCTTCGGGCGTGCCCGTGAAGATCACATCGCCCGGTTCGAGGCGAAAGAACTTCGACAGGTCCGCAACGGTTTCGGCCACCGACCAGATCAGATGCGACACATCGCTCTTCTGCTTCGTCTCGCCGTTGACCGTCAGCCACAGGCCGCCACTTTCAAAATGGCCGACCGCACTGGCGGGATGAATCGGGCCGATCGGCGCCGAACGGTCAAAGGCCTTGCCGATTTCCCACGGACGGCCCATTTCGCGCATTTTCATCTGCAAGTCGCGGCGCGTCATGTCGAGGCCGACCGCGTAACCCCATACGTGATCGAGTGCCTGTTCGACGGCGATATCCGAGCCGCCCTTGCCGATCACCGCGACGAGTTCGGCCTCGTAGTGGTAGTTCTGCGTCTGTGACGGATATCCAAGTTCGAGCGTCTCGCCATCAGCAACGGGCACGACGGCATCGGCGGGTTTGCAGAAGAAAAACGGCGGCTCACGATCGGGATCGAAGCCCATTTCACGTGCGTGCGCCGCGTAATTGCGGCCCACGCAATAGACGCGACGTACCGCGAATTGAGCATCGCTGCCAGCGACGGGAACGGCAATCGGAGCTTCGGGCGGAAATACAAAAGCCATGATGAATTCGACTCAGCAAAGAAGAGGATTAAGCACGCGCCGCGTCGGCGGTGCGCGTAAGAAAATGCCGATGATTAGCTGCGTTCTTCGCGTAGCAGATTCAGCGCGGCGAGCACGGGACGATCCGAATAGCTGAACAGCACGCTTTCCGCGGCCGCCGATAATTGCACGGGTGCCCATGAAGGCGCGACGAACACGTCGTGAGGGTCGAAGGTGAATTCGTCATTGCCGATCTTCACGGTGCCGTTGCCTTCGACGACGCAGTACACGGTTGCATCGGTGCTGCGATAGGTGCGGCCCTTGAAGCCCGCAGGCAGGTATTGCATGAAGGTCGCAATGGTCGGCATCGGCCAGCCGCCCGTCGCCGGATTCACATAGCGCAGCTTCACGCCATCCCATTCGTCGAGTTCGCCGTTGCGGTACAGCGTGTCGAGCGCTTCGCGGCTGCGCTCATACGGGTAGCTGAAAATCGGCGAAGTGGGATCGGTCACGCGATGCCGCACGGGCACCATGTTGTGGCCAAAGCGCGCCAGGCTGTCGCCTTCCGGGCGCGACACGGGCTGCGTCGCCTCGGGATAGTTCTCGGCGAAACCGGCGTCCATCTGCGCGACAAGCGGAATGTCCAGGCCATCGAGCCACACGACGGGCTCGCCTCCGTCTTCCACGGACGGATTTCCGTGGTCGTGCCATGTCCACGACGGCGTGATGATGAAGTCGCCCGGATGCATGGTCGTGCGCTCGCCGTTGACGGCCGTCCACGCGCCCTTGCCTTCGACGATAAAGCGCAGCGCCGATTGCGTATGCCGATGGCTCGGCGCGATTTCGCCGGGCAGGATCAACTGCAGTCCGGCGTACAGGTTTGGCGTCATGCTCGACTTGCCGGGCAGTCCGGGGTTTTCGAGCACCAGCACGCGACGCACGGCCTCTTCGGCGCTGATGACTGAACCGGCCTGCATCACGAGGTCGCGCACCTGCGCGTATTTCCAGATCGCGGGCTGGGCTTTGGGTTGCGGCGTCTTCGGCACGAGGTTGTGCAGCGATTCCCACAGTGGCGCCATGCGCTGCCGCGCGATTTGCTCGTAGTAGGCCGCGCGCGATGCGCCCGGAGCGTGGTTGGTCATGCGCGTCTCCTTTCGGTGTCTCGTGGGTCAGGCGCGTCGCGGGTCACGCGCCGGTCTTGTAGACCCTCCGCATTATTTATATGCGACAAAGCTATACTCAGTAAAATGGCAAATACATCTAGCCCATATGGTTTCGGGTATATCTCCGCAAACATAGCGGGAATCTGACGAGAGGATTAGGCGATGGACTGGACTTACCGTCTTCGTCTGAGGCATCTGCAGGTGCTGCTGAGCCTCGCGAGCACAGGCAATCTGAGCCAGTCGGCGGCGGCGCTCAACACGACGCAGCCGGCGTTGTCGAAATGGCTCAAGGAACTGGAGGAGGATGTCGGCCTGCCGCTATTCGAGCGGCACGCGCGCGGCTTGCGGCCCACGTCGTATGGCGAGGCGTTGATTGAACACGCGCGTCGCATCGAAGCACACCTCGATGTTGCGCGCGACGACATGCAGGCAATGCGTGAAGGCGGCAGCGGACTCGTGAGCATTGGAACGTCGGGCGTATCGGCGGCCGATACAGTGCCCCTCGCCGTCTCCCGGCTCCTGGAGCGCATGCCTCGCGCACAGGTGCGACTCGTCGAGAGCACGATGAACCAGTTGATGCCGCAGTTAGCGCGCGGCGAGCTGGATATCGTCGTCGGCCGGTCTGGCCAGCAGTACGACGATCCGCAGTTGCAAGCGCAGACGCTTTACACGGAGCCGATCAACTTCGTCGCGGGACCGCAGCACCCACTCGCCCGCAAGTCGACGCTCACCTGGGAAGACGTGCTTGGATTTTCATGGATCGTCTGGCCACAAGGCACGCCGGTGCGAACGGCACTGGAGGCAGCGCTGACGGCCGAGGGACGCACGCTGCCGGATCATTGCGTGGAATCGAATTCCTCGATTCTCAACCTGACATTGCTGAACAACACGGAACTGGTGGGTGTCGCATCGCATCGGGCCGCGCTGCGCTTCGAGCAGTTGAACGCCCTTCGTATTTTGCCTATCCAACTCGAAGGCTTTGGGTCGGTCTCGGTCTACTGGCACGCCGAGAACATCAATCGCGCGGCGGTGGCCATGACACTGGAAAGCCTGCGTGCTTTCGCTGACCCGCACATGAAAGAATGGCACACCGCCTAAGGCCTCAGACGCCGGCCCGCGTTCAATCCACGACCGTATCGCCTTGAGACTTCTGGGTGAGGTTCGTCTCGATCTGACGCATGACCTTCCAGAAAACGCGCATATCTTTTTGACTGATCCCGTCGAGCGATGCCGAAATCATCTCGGTGAGCTCGGGCAGCATTTCATCGACCAGCCGCTTGCCCTCGTCCTGCAGATTGACGAAGTACTTTCGTCTGTCGTTTGGGTCACGGGTTCGTTGCACGAGGCCGCGTTTTTCAAGGTTATCGAGGGCCGGTACCGCGGTGGTGGAGGCGATGCCCACGCGCTTGCTGAGTTCCAGCTGGTTCAGTTCACCGCGTTCGGCCAGTACTCGAAGGTAGTACCAGTACGCGATCGCGAGATTCTCCCTGTCGAGAATCTTCTGTGCTTGCGCGTCGTAAAGCCTGTGTATCGTTCGCGCCATCCACGGCACAGTTCGGCCCCGATCATCGAATACGTCAGAGGGTTCTTTTGCTGCCGGTCGTACGGCAACGTCCATCGTTGCTTTGGCCGCAGCGGAATTTGACTTGGGCATTCGCTCATTCCTTCACATAAGGGCCAGTCCGGCGGCAAGCCGATTGGCGAAAAATACGACGATCCGAAGCATCTCTCCAGGGGGATTCCCTGGAGTCCTTGACTTTGTTCATCCCGAAACACATCATTCGATATAAATCGATCTTAGGCGGAATCATCTTTTTGCAGATGATCCGTCGCAAGGGAGATCATACAACAGATGCCGGTTTGTTCATCTGTATCCGCGAATCCACTGATGGTGCGGGACCGCATTGCTGGCGCATAACGGGCAAGAGCGAGGAACTCTCAGCGCTTCGCGCCTTGTCACGGTCACGCCCTCTTTACTCACAAGAGCCATGAGGCGGGATCGTTACCCACGCGGACTGGCAGTTCCGTCAACAACCCGGTCAGTTATCGCGCTCGCACCGGCGCATTTCAGCTCAGGAAAAGACTCGTATGCAAAGACACATCCTTGTACTGATACTCTGGCTGATGCCAAGTGCTCTACGCATGGCGGCGCGTATGTTTCCTTCCGTGCGTGAACATCTCGGGTCAGGACACTGGGTAATCCAGCTCCGTCTGCGGGACAACAGCCTGGCGAGACAACTCCATTTCAGAAACGGCACTGTGTCCGCGCGCTGGGGAGTGAACACTCAGCCCGACGCCGAGCTTGTCTTCATGGATGCGGCCACGGCACGCCAGATGCTCGCGCCGACGACCGATCACGCGTTCCTGATCGATGCGCTCAAGAACTTCAAGATCACGCAGGGTGGCAGCGATCAGGCTCTCGTCTGGTTCGGCCAACTGGTGAACACGATGAAGACGGCGTCCTGGCGCAAGGGTATGCGGATGAAGGACGGCACCACCCGTTACGTCACCCTGACAAATGGTGGGCCTGTCTTCGTGTTCGTCAAGGACGGCAAGATCATCCGGACCACGCCCATCGATCTTACGGAGGAAGACGGCTCGAGCTGGACCATCACGGCACGGGGTCGCCGCTTTACGCCTGCACGGCGCGCAACCGTCAGCCCGCACGCGCTCACGCTCAAGTCCCTCGTGTACTCCGACAAGCGCATCCTTTATCCGATGAAGCGAGTCGACTACGACCCGAAGGGAGAACGCAATCCCCAAAGCCGCGGAATCTCGGGCTACGAGCGTATCAGTTGGGACGAGGCGCTCGATATTGTTACCGGTGAAATCACGCGCATGAAACAGCAGCATGGCCCCGGGGCTATTGCCATGGCTACGGGCGCTCACCATCAGTGGGGAAACATCAACTACTACCTGAGCGCCATGCAGCGCTTCGGCAATCTGATTGGCTACACGCGTGTCGAAATGAGCCCGATTAGCTGGGAAGGCTGGTACTGGGGTGCCATGCATCACTACGGCAACAGTCTGCGTCTGGGCACGCCGAGCTTTTACGGCACGACCGAGGATTGTCTCGAACACGCAGAGGTGATTGTGTTCTGGTCGAGCGATCCCGAGTCGACTAGTGGCGTGTATGCCGGATTCGAGGGCACAGAACGTCGGCTGTGGGCAAAACAGCTCGGAATGAAGTTCGTTCACATCGACCCGTACCTGACGCAGTCCGCCCAGTTTCTCGGCGGGAAGTGGTTGCAGATTAAACCGGGCACGGACTCGGCGCTCGCGATCGCCATCATGCATGAATGGATGATCAATGGCACCTATGACAAGGAATACGTGGCATCGAGAACGACGGGCTTCGACGAATGGCGCGCTTACGTTCTCGGCGACGAGGATGGCACGCCCAAAACTCCGGAGTGGCAGGAGGTTGAAACCGGCATTCCCGCGAAAGATGTCCGCAGTCTTGCGCAATTGTGGGCTTCAAGGAAGACCTACCTTGCGGCTGGCGGCCTGGGTGCCGGATTTGGTGGCGCATGCCGCACGGAGACCGGCGCTCAGTGGGCGCGCAGTATGGTGATGATGATGGCGATGCAGGGTTGGGGAAAACCTGGCATCAACTTTGGGAATCTGCAAATCGGCGCACCACAAGACCTGAACTTCTACTTCCCCGGTTACGCCGAGGGTGGAATCTCGGGCGACCTGAACTACACCGCGAGCGCGGCCAATAACTATTGCCGCATGCCTCACATCATCACGATCAATCCGGTGAAGCAGTCCGTCCCTCGACAACGGCTGGCTGAGGCCATCATGCAGGGAAGTGCTGAAGGCCATATGTGGGACGGTTTCTCGATTGAAGGGCAATTCGGTCAATATTCGTATCCCAAGCCGGGCCATTCGCGGATTCACATGCTGTATCGCTACGGCTCCTCTTCATTCGGCACGGTCCCCGGATCGAACCGGCTGATGGATGCGTATCGCGATCCATCCCTCGAGTTTGTCGTGAACCAATCGATATGGATGGAGAACGAGGCGCAGTTTGCGGACATCATCCTGCCAGCGTGCACCGCGCTCGAACGTGACGACATCTCCGAATGGGCGAACTGTGGCGGCTACATTCAGCATGCACAGAGCCAGCTCAATCACCGCATGATGATCATGCAGCACAAGTGCATCGAACCTCTCGGCGAATCCAAATCCGACTATCAGATATTCCTGGAGATCCTGACAAGGCTCGGGTACGGCGGCATGTACTCGGAAGGCGGCGGATCGGAACTGACCTGGTGCGAGCGGATGTTCAACTCCACGGATTTGCCCAAGCAGACGACCTGGAAGAAATTCCTGCAAAAGGGATACCACGTCGTGCCGCCGCCCAAGGACGATGACAAGCAGCCGGTGGATATGCGCTGGTTCGCGGAAGACCGCACCAAAGACCTACCTGAAGCGAATCCCCTTCCTGGCGTCTATTCGGCTGGATTCAGCCAGGGACTCTCAACGCAATCGGGCAAGTTCGAGTTTGTGCCGTCCAGCCTGCGCCGTATTGAGCAGATCGATCCGGCCCGGCCGGCAGTCAATCGATACATCAACAGCGGGAGCACTGCGAAGCAGAGCTTCCCGCTCCAACTGGTGACCAACCATCCGGTCTACAGTTTCCACACTCAGGCTGATGGGAAGAACAGCCATATCAGCACGATCAACGAGCACCGGATGAACGTTGGAGGCTATCGATACTGGGTTCTGCGAATGAGCCCTCAAGATGCATCGGCGCGCGGAATCCAGTTCGGCGATCTGGTCCGCGTCTATAACGCACAGGCGTCTGTCATTTGCGCGGTGGACGTATCGAAGCTCGTCACGGACGGCGTCGCGCGCGGCAACGAATCATGCGCTGAACTCGACCTGATCCAGACGTCGGTGGGTCTGGTCGATCGCGGGGGTTGTCTCAACCTCCTGACGCCTGGGCGAAAGATGAGCCCGACCGCAGATGGGATTGTCCCCAACAGTTGCTGGGTGGAGGTAGAGAAATGGGACGTAACAATGGAGAAGGCAGCATGACCGGCTGGGCATTGGTAATCGACGTTTCGCTCTGCATCAATTGCAGAAACTGTGTGATTTCGACGAAAGACGAGTACACCGGCAACGAGTTCCCCGGTTATTCGGCACCTCATCCTCCGGAGGGCCTGGACACGATTCGGGTCGAACGTCATGTGCGAGGAGAGGGAGCGCTCGTGGACGTCACCTACGTTCCCCAGATGTGCAATCACTGTGACAATGCGCCGTGCGTCAAGGCGGCAGCAGATGGATCCATCTACAAGCGCCCGGATGGCGTCGTAGTCATTGATCCGGTGAAGTCACGCGGCCGACGTGAGCTGGTGACGACCTGTCCGTACGGGATGATCGAATGGAACGAACAGGAACAGGTGCCACAGAACTGGAACTTTGACGCACATCTGCTCGACACCGGCTGGAAAGAACCGCGCTGTGCGCAAGCCTGCCCGACCAAGGCAATTCGCGCGCTGAACGTGCCGGACAGACAACTGGAAGAGATGGTGAAGAACGAACACTTATCGGTCATCCATCCGGAGTTCGGCACGAAGCCGCGCGTCTTCTACCGGCACCTCGATGATGCCCTGAGCCATCTCGTGGCGGGCAACGTCTGCGAAGCGACTGACGACGGCCGTCTGCGAAACCTGGAAGGCGTTGAAGTTGTATTGCACGATTCCGCCGGCGGCGAAGAACGTACAACAACAACCGATATTTTTGGAGATTTCCGGTTCTCTGGTCTGACGGAGCAGACCTCGACAATCGAATTGCGCATCAGAAAGGACGGCAGCGAAAAGGTCATCGCAACCAGGGAGCGCTCAGGAAGCGTCAACCTCGGCACGCTGCTCTGTTGACGCTCACCGTCTGGTGGGGCCGCTGCTGTCGGCGGCCCCGCGTCGGCGGCCCCGCGCACAGGGTAACGGCATCAGGCTGTCAGGACAGCAGCATGCCAATTCCACGCCGGAGTTGGCAACTGCTGCTCTCTGCAACGACTATCCTTGCGCCGATCAGATCGCGAAGCTCTCGAGACTTGCCGGATGGAATAGCTCTCGAGCTTCCAGCCGGCGGCTCGACAGTCCCTCTGCATAATGACGGGCGAGGAAGCGGTCCACGACACGTTCATTGTCAGCAAAACCGTATGACCAGAAGTCGGTACCCATCAGCTTGCGAGCGGCACGCAACTGATCCTCAACGAACGGCAACGTAATCTTCGTGGCCGACGTATCGCTCAATCGTGTCAAGGCAAGGGCCTTGGACTTCTCAAACGCCTTCATCACTGCGCCGGGCAGCCACGGATGACGCTCCGCGAGCGTCTTCCTGATTCCGAGCGTGTGCATGATAGGGAAAAGCTTCGTGCGTGAATACCAGTCGGCGGCGGCTTTGTGCGGGTCATCGAAAAGATACTTGACCTGAGGATGCCCACGGTCGAAGCAGGAAGGAGCGCGCGGCCCAATGACCGCGTCGATCTTCCCTTCTGCCAGCAGGTTCGAGATTGTCTGCCCTTCCGGAGCGTTCTCCAGTTTCACATCGTCAGGCAGATTCAGCGTGATTTTCTCGACGCGTGCCGCATCTTCGTAGCCGCCACGCACCCACGTCACGTCGGAAGCCTTCACGCCGTATTCTTCTTCGAGAAAGAGACGGACCCAGACATTAGCCGTGAGTTGATACTCGGGCACGCCGATGCGCTTACCCTTCAGGTCCTCAGGGCTGTTGATGCCGCGGTCCGCACGCACATAAATTGAGGTGTGCCGAAACGCTCTCGACGGAAACACCGGAACCGCGATGTAGGGTGAGGTCCCCGCAGCGGTCTTCACCGAGTAACTGCTAAGCGAGAGTTCGCAGATATCGTAGTCGGCATGTCGGAAAGCGCGGAAGAATATCTCCTCCGGGTCCTGCAACATGAAAACCGGATCGACACCCTCGATCTGCACCTCGCCATCGACCAGTGGCCGAACCCGATCGTAGTTGCCTACGGCGACGGAAAGCTGAAGCTTGCTCATTGCTTCTCCTGAACGTTACTGAAAATGCAACCTTTGCAGGTTGATGCATCGTCTGGTGGCTCGCGACTTGTGTCTCGCTCTCTCCGGTTATGAGGGTGCCAACGCGGCCCAACCTTCATCGCGATCGACAATCGAATCAATTAGATTTATATCGAATGATCTTATACGGAATCATGCGTGTCAAGGAGTTCCGAGGGCGAGTCGACACGCGCAGGACATGAGAGAGATATGACTTGCCAGGGGATTCCCTGGAGTTTCTTGACATCATTCGTTCCGAGACGCATCATTCGATATAAATCTATTTCCAGACAGATCCGACAGAAACCCTTAAAGCAGGAAAACCGCCATGGACACCGCTACGACGGAGAACTGGGACCGCGAGGTCGACGTCATCATCATGGGAGCCGGCGCGGCTGGCATGACGGCGGCAATCGTGTCAAAGAACGAAGGGCTCGTGCCGCTCGTTCTCGAGAAGACGGACCAGGTCGGTGGGACCTCCGCATGGTCGGTGGGCATGATGTGGTTCGTCGACAGCGCGCCCATGCAGGCTGCCGGCTTCAAGGACTCGTTCGACAAGGCGCGAAAATACTTTGCCGCCACGGTCGGGACCCGTGTCGACCGCTCATTGCAGGAAGCCTACATCTCGCAGGGCCGTGTCGCGCTCGATTACCTGTTGCGTCACTCCGAACTGGAAGTCATGGCGCTCGAGTATCCGGACTACAGCCCCGAACTCGAGGGCGGGATGTTCGGTCGCGCTCACGCCCCGCTCGAATTCGATGGGCGCAAGCTTGGCGCGCACTTCAAGGATCTACGTGCTCCGCTTCCGGCCTTCGCGCCATTCGGCGGGATGATGCTCGACCTCGTCGACCTGCTCCACTTCCTTTCCTTCACGCGCTCGGCGCGATCGTTCTTCCATGTACTGAAGCGCTTTTTTCGCTATGGCGTGGACCGGCTGAACTATCATCGCGGCACCCGGCTCGTTGGTGGGAATGCACTGACAGGTCGCCTGTACAAAACCATGCTGGATCAGAAAATCGACGTCTGGCTGCGCGCATCCGCGACGAGGCTGATCATGGATGGCGGCAAAGTCACGGGCGCGGAAGTGGTTCGTGACGGCCGGACAATCCGCGTACGCGCTCGCCGGGGCGTCGTCATTGCGACGGGGGGCTATCCCGGCAACCAGGTCATGCGACGGGAGCATTCCCGCCAACCAACCGTTGAACTTGGACTGGGGCTGCCCAGCAACGTCGGCGAAGGCATTCACCTTGGCGAATCGGCCGGCGGTCGACTCGACCACAACAATCAGGACACCGGCTTCTACGTCCCCATGTCTGTCTATTCGAACGACGCGGGTGGCAAGGAACTCTGGGGGCACTTCATGCTCGACCGTCCCAAGCCCGGCTTCATTGCTGTCGGCAAGGACGGACACCGCTTCACGAATGAGGCGGCGTCGTACCATGCCTTCACGCTTGGCATGTTCAACGCAGGCGCAATCCCAGCCCACCTCATCGCGGATGCCACGGCGATAAAGAAGTACGGGATTGGAGTCATCCTGCCTGGCAGCTTGTCGTTGCGACGCTATGAGAGAGCGGGCTACCTGTTCAGCGGTCGCACATTGCGTGAACTTGCCGGCAAGATCGGCGTGGACCCGAGCGGACTGGAACGCAGTGTCGAGCGCAACAATCGCTTTGCGAAAACCGGTATCGACGAGGACTTCGGGAAGGGATCATCTGCGTACAACATTTATAAGGGTGACCCGACGCACTCGCCAAGTCCCTGTCTCGGCCCCATTGAGAAGGGGCCCTTCTACGCCGTCAAGCTGATGCCGGGCGACTTTGGAACGAGCCGTGGGCTCGTCACCGGATCTCACGGAGAAGTTCTCGACGACGATAGTCGCCCGATTCCCGGACTGTATGCCTGCGGCAACGACATGAACTCGCCGGTAGGCGGCCATTACATCGGTGCCGGCATTACGCTCGGGCCCGCATTGACGTTTGGGTATCTCGCCGCCATGGCGCTTGCCGCGAATGATCCGGCCGAGGCTGTCGGCAAGTCAGAGCCCGCTTCATCGCGTACGCAAGACGTCGGCCTTTCCTGATCAAAAAACGCCCTCTGTGAAATCGGACCGTGCGCCAGTCACGGCCGATTTCCACATCACGACCCGCCGCGGGTCGCTGTTCTCATATCCCACGCCTCCTTTCGACGTCCCAACCATCACTGTCTTTCAATTCGCTTGCGCGCTCGTCGTCCTTTGATTGGCGGTTTGCCTATATCGCCTGTCGTCGCCCCGTATGTATGCGCACAAGGAGCTCATCATGAAAGACAGTTTGCCCATTTACCGGCTCGAACCCCAAGACACCAGCGTCAAGCGACTGGCGATGCTGGGGCGGCAAATCTTCGGCTTGCGCGATGAGTTCCGGCTCAGCGAAACGCGCGACGGCAAAGTGCTGCGCAACGCCCATCATGTCGTGGAAATCGCCAATGCCAGCGGTGCTGTGTGGGCCGCTGACGAGTCGCAGATGTGGCGACCATCGGTCGACGCGGAACTGCCGGCCGATGCCGACGCGCTGTCGATAGCCAGCGACTTTCTGCATCGTGAAGGTTTGCTGCCTGCTTTGGAGGCGCCGTTTTCCTATGGCAAGCCGGTGCTCGGCGGCACTCATTTCGCGCTACGCAAGGATGGCAAGCGGCAAAACCGGCGTCTCGACGTGCAGGTGGTGTACCCGGTTATGGTGGACAAGATTCCTGTAGTCGGCGGCGGTAGCGATCTGACCGTGACGCTGGGGCACAAAGGCAGCGTGATCGGCTTTAACGGCGGCTGGCGCGCCGTGGTGGCTGGGTTCGACGCAAAAATGATCGCGCCGGACAAAGTGAAGGAACAGTTTCATGGCCTCATGAGCCAGATGAAAATCGAATCGTTCGACATGTCGCTCGCCTATTACGCAGCGCCGTCATTTACCGCGCAGGAATTCCTCTATCCGGTGTATGTGTGCCGCGCCACGGCCGTGTTCGGCAAACAACGCGTGCCGCTTCGGCAGGTCATGCTCGCCGCCACCGACTTCGGGCCACCGCTCACCTTCGGCGAACCGCAAGCGAAACGGCAGAAATCGGCCAAACCCGCCTCGGTGTCGAAAGAAAAAGCCAAGACCGAAGCTGCCGGCAAACCGCGCCGGTCGTTTGCCGCCGCAACCGTGACGCGGCCGTGGGAAGCTGGGACATCGTGGATCGGACAGAGCGGAGGTCTGGCGGGAAGCGAGGCCAACGCGCAGGGATTCGTCGACGAGTGGGCGTCAGCAGGTTGGCACATCGATTTCAACTGGGGCGATGCCAACGCATGGGAATCGGACTGGCGTCGCAACGACGACACCTGGGTGGACAACGCCGACTTCGTGTTCTACACCGGGCACGCCAACATGAACGGCTGGGTGCTGTCCAACCCCGACGACGGATTCCTCGACTTCACCGAAGTCGGCGCCGGACCGCAAACACCGGGCGACCTGTGGGGCCAAAGCGATCTCGAATGGGCGACGATTGCCGCCTGCGGCCCATTGCAGGACGATCTGCTCGCAAGCGGTGGTGGCGATGTGCTGGCCCGCTGGGATGGCGCATTCGATGGCATGCACATCCTGATGGGCTACGGCGCGATCACCTTCGACAACACCGACGAAGGACGCAAACTCGCCCAGTACGCGAAGGGCGGCAGCACCATCATCGATTCGTGGTTCCGCGCGGCCCGCGAAATTCAGCCGGCAACGAACGGCGCCGCCGCGCCCGATGGTCCGAATGTCTGGGTCGGCGCGATGTGGGTGGGCAAGGACGGAGTCGATCCCGTCAACGACCACGCATGGGACTATGGCTCGGTCTCCAATGATCCGACCTCGCCGACGTGGCTCGCCGCGATGTGGACGACCTGCTGAGCATAGCAATCACCCTCGTACTCCAACTGCTGTCGATGTGCGTCAAGCGGCACACGTCTGTGGCGGTTGGAGGCGTCGTCGATGAACCGCTGTCCAACTGCGAACCTGCGCCGTTGAAATGAAAGCGGATCCACCGTGTGCGCCGACACGGTTCCTCTTTGTATCGCAACGTATCTGCCCATCGCGTCGATACCCGCGCATACAAAAACCGCCCTGCCCGACACATGCGGGATACCTCCGCGCGCTCCAATACGTCCACCCTACATCGAATACCGCCCGCCAATGGCTCGTGAAATCATGTTGCCATCGATGGGTAAGCCTGGCTTCATCGCCGATCGGAGACTTTATGTCAGACAACCTTTCTCCCCAATCGCCCTCTCGCCGCCGTTTTGTCAGCGTAGCCGCAGCGGCCGTCGCGGCCGGCTCATTGAGCCAGCTCGCTTTCGCGGAAACGAATCAAGCGATGACTGAAGTTGCCCCGGCGACGAGTGGCAACAAAACCGCTATTCGACGACTCCGCGTGCATGTGCCGGAATCGCAACTCATCGACTTGCGCCGCCGCATCAAGGCGACGAGATGGCCTGATCGGGAGACCGTTACCGATAACTCGCAAGGCGTGCCGCTCGCGATGATTCAGGAACTCGCGCGCCATTGGGCGACCGACTACGATTGGCGCAAGTGCGAAGCGAAGCTCAACTCGTTGCCGAATTTCGTGACCGAGATCGACGGACTGGGCATTCATTTCATTCACGTCCGTTCGAAACATGAAAATGCGATGCCGCTCATCGTCACGCATGGGTGGCCGGGCTCGGTGATCGAGCAGTTCAAGATCATCGATCCGCTGACCAATCCGACCGCGTATGGCGCGAGTGCGTCTGACGCGTTTCATCTGGTCATTCCGTCTTTGCCGGGCTACGGATTTTCAGGCAAGCCGACCACGACCGGCTGGGGCCCGGAGCGCACCGCGCGCGCGTGGGTCGTCCTCATGAAGCGCCTTGGATACGAGAAATTTGCCGCGCAAGGCGGCGATCTGGGCGGCGTTGTCTGCAACGTAATGGGCAAGCAGGCGCCGCCGGAATTGTTAGGCATCCAACTTCCCCGCGACGGTTCCGCCCGAAATCGCCAAGGCGCTCCAAGCCGGCGATCCACCGCCAGCCAGCCTCTCTGCCGACGAAAAGCACGCTTACGAGCAACTGGGTTCCGCGGCCATGAAGCGACGCGCCTACGCATTGGAGATGGGCACACGCCCGCAAACGCTCTCAGGATTGTCGGACTCTCCTGTTGGTCTGGCGAGCTGGCTTCTCGACCACGGTGACGGGTATGAGCAGCCGGCGGCGGCACTGACCTCGGCCGTGTTCGGGCATCCCGTCAACGGGGAATCGGCCGGCGACTTGACGCGCAACGATGTACTCGACGACATCACACTGTACTGGTTGACGAACACGGGAATTTCCGCGGCGCGTTTCTATTGGGAGTCGCACTTCAACTTCCTGGCCGCCGCCGATGTATCCGTCCCCGCTGCGGTAAGCGTCTTTCCGCGCGAGAACTATCAGGCTCCGCGCAGTTGGACAGAGCGGGCGTATCACAACCTGATCTATTACAACAGGCTGGACAAAGGCGGACATTTCGCGGCATGGGAACAGCCGCAACTATTTGCCGAAGAGGTCCGCGCAGGGTTGAGGCCGCTGCGCGCGTAGATGACAAGTTGAAGGACTCGGACGACTAACCGCAACGAGCGACAAAGGTCCGAGTTCGGCGTATGAAGCGGCCGCATCGTGCTACGGCAGTTCACGCAGCAGTCACACGTCGCCTCGCCTGTTCCTCCAGATAAAGCGCGATCTCTTCGCCCAACGCCTTCGCGACCTGTGGACGATGCGCCGTTCGCTTGTAATACGCGTCAACGGAAGGCCACTCGGCGAGATCGACACCACTATGCTGTGCCCAGTTCAGGACGGTGACGAGATAAGCGTCCCCAACCGTGAAATGCTCCATGAGAAACTCGCGCCCGCGCAGATGCGCTTCCAGCACAGCGAGTCGCAGGTTGACTTTCCTACGTGTGTAGGTCTGAACGTCGGCCGGCGCATGCGGATCGAGCAGCGGCACGAATACCGCTTTATGAAGCTCCGTGCTGATAAAACCCAGCCATTCCTGCAATTTCGCGCGTTCCGCCGTTCCCACCGCCGGCGCGAGCCGGGCTGCCGGAAATGCATCGGCGACATACGGCAGGATCGCGCTGTTTTCTCTGAGCAGCCAACCCTCGTCGGTACGCAAGACAGGCACCTGCCCTAACGGGTTGATCGGATAGAAATCGGAGCCGTCACGCAATTGCTTCGACTTCGTATCGACTTCGATGAACTGCGCGTCGGCATTGGCTTCGTAGAGCGCAATACGTGTCGCAAGCGAACAGGCGAGCGGCGAGAAGTAAAGCTCCATGCTGATGTCTCCGGTCGTTGGGATGATTTTTGTACTATAGTGTATAAAAATCAACGCAGCCAGACAATTTTATGCACAACGGTACAAAAAGTGACAAACGTTCGCGCGGACGGCCTCGTGGCTACGATTCCGAGCAGGCGCTGCGCGACGCGCGGGACGCGTTCTGGCATGGCGGCTATTGCGGCACGTCGCTCGACGCGCTGAGCGACGCGACCGGCATGAACCGGCCGAGTTTATACGGCGCATTCGGTGATAAACATGCGCTCTATCTGAACACGCTGGATCAATACATCGAACTCGGGCATCAGGGGATGGAAGCCGCGCTCGCCGGCGATCGCCCATTGGCGGAGGCCTTGCAGGCGGTGTACGACGCCGCGTTCGCCATGTACCTTCCGCCCGGCGAGGCGCCTCGCGGATGTTTCCTGATCGGTACGGCACTCGTGGAATCAAGAAGCGATGCCGAGGTTCGCGACAAGCTGCTCGGCGGCCTGACTATCTACGATCGCGCATTCGAGCGACGGCTCGAACGCGCCAAAGCGGAGGGCGAACTCAGTGCGGCTTCGGATCCGGCCATGCTGGCGAAAATCGCCTCGGCGATCCTTCACAGCATCGCGCTGCGCTCGCGTGCGGGCGACTCGAGCGATTCGTTGCGAGCGACCGCCGAGGCCGGCATCGCGTTGATCTGCGGCACGCGCGACGAGCCGCCAGCCGATCCGCAACCACGCGCGCGACGCAAATCGAAGCCTTAGACTTTTACCGAAAGCCAGAGGCCGTCGATCAAAGATCCAACGTCACACCCGTATCGCCGGCAACCGGATGCGCCATGCAAACCAGCGCCGCGCCGGGTTCGATTTGCGCCTCGACTTCGCCGTCGTACTTGACCTTGCCCGACAACAGACGCGTCGAACACGTCCCGCACATACCCGACCTGCAACTCGACGGCGCGTCGATGCCATGCGCTTCGGCAAGCTCGAGCAAGCTGCCGTCGCGCGGCAGCCATTGGATCGTGCGCTCCGAGCGCGCGAAGGTCACTGGCACAGCGCCGGTGTCTTGCGCCGAAGTCTCAACCGGCTTCGTCCCGGCGTTTGCGACAACCGCCCGCTTGATGCTCGCCGGACCAAAAGCCTCGAAACGAATCCGCTCATCCGCGACATTCAATCCGCGCAAGCCTTCATACAGATCACGCATGAACTGCTCGGGGCCGCACAGATAGAAGTCATAGTCATCGAACGGAAGCACGCGCTTTAACGCGTCGATACTCACGCGCCCGGCCGACACGCCTTCGGCCAACCGATTGGCGGCGCTATCGAAAAGATGCAGGGAAAGCGCCGAATTGCGCGCGGCAAGCTCTTTCAATTGCGCACTGAACGGACGTTCGCGATCGCTACGCGCGCCGTGAAAGAAGAACAGCCGCTTCGCTTGCGTACCCTCACTGCGCGATGCTGCCAGCGCATGCCGAAGCATCGCCATCATCGGCGTGATGCCGATGCCCGCCGAGATAAAGACGGCGGTCCGCGGGCTGTCTTCATCGAAGATGAACGCACCGCGCGGCTTCATCGCTTCGATCTGCGCTCCCGCAACGAGGTGCTCATGCAGCCATTTCGAAGCCACGCCTTCGCGCTTCACACTGATTCGATAGCGCCGCGGATCGTGCGCATCGGAAAGCGTGTAGGTACGTGATAAAGGCGTGACGGAGCCCGACACCGGCACGCGAATCGGCAGAAACTGCCCCGGCCTGTACGGTGGCAACGGCGCACCGTCGACCGATTCGAAGTAAAAGGAGCGAACCGACGCTGTCTCATCGACCACGGCCGCAACCTTCAGCTTGTGCCAGGGCGACGCAGCCACCGGCTCACGCACCGCCGCCGCAAACTGCGGCGCATACTCGACGTCGGACCAACGAAACGGCAACGCGCTCCGGCTGCGCCGCACTTCCTGCACATGAAACCGCACGAGCCGTTGCGCCCCTTCGAACGCAGCCAGTTCCGCGCCGTCCCATACGATCTCCGCGCGCGCCGCGATATGGAGCAGATCGCCGCTCGCAAAGTCGATGAACAGCAGTCCGGCGCGCGGATCGTGGATCAGGTTGCCGATCGTGTTGAAGAAGTTGTTGCCGACAAAGTCGGGCGTCGTCAGCGTGTGCTCATCGTCGACACGCACGAAGCCGGGCGCACCGCCGCGATGCGAAACGTCAGCGCCGCGGGCAAGATCCGCATCTTCAGCAAGATTCGCGCTCGCGATGAAAAACGTATCCGCCCTGGCCAACAACGCGCGGTCGTCATCGCTGAGTTGCGTCGATATTTTCGGCGGCATGGAAGGTTCAGACGGACTCTGCTCCACCCAGGTGGGCGTACGGCTCTGGATGTACTTGTTGCAGTTGCCGAAGCTCTGGCGAACCTCGAGCGTCAACGCCGCCCCGTCCACCGACCTCACGACGCCGTTGATCCGGTTGCGCCTGCGGGTCTGCGGCTGCAGCCCAAGGCCGCCGATCATCGCGCCCTCCTGCCAGCTATCCGCGAGCGGGTCGCCGGCCAACGCACCGCCCTCGATGCGCAGCGTTTTCGCATCCGGCGACGACACGAAGCCCGGCATGCCGGCGCGCACCGTCGCCCACGGCTGCCCGTGCCCATCGACGCCGCCGAACACCATGAACGGCTGCTCGCTGAAAAACTTGCGATGCTGATCCGGCATGTAGCGGCGAATCCCCCTGCGTCCCGACGCTTCCGCCACGGTTCTCACCCCCGCGCGCTGCTGGGCGGCGAGTTCGGCCGCATGAAACGGCGAGGCATCGACGCCCCAGCCATTCAGTGGGATAGAGGTGGACATGACCGGACTCCGGTGTCGTGAAGGATCAACCGCTCATTCGGCGAGCAGCCCCGCTTTTGTCGACGGCATCGCGGCGAATCGCGGCAATGCCTCGACGCGGCGCAGCCACGCACGAATGTTCGGATACGGGTCGAGCGACACGCCGCCTTCCGGCGCGTGCGCAATGTAGGTGTGGGCGGCGATGTCGGCAATCGTCACCTGATTGCCCGCCGCGAACGGCTTGCCCGCCAGTTCGCGGTCGAGCACGTCGAACAGCTTCACGGCCAGCTTCTTCGCGGTCTCGTGATCGTGCGGCGCACCAAACACGGTGACGAGCCGCGCCGTGCACGGCCCATAGGCGATCTGGCCGGCCGCGAGCGACAGCCAGCGCTGCACCGCGGCCGCGCCGAGCGGGTCTTCCGGCAGCCACGAGGCGTCGCCGTAACGCTTCGCCAGATACACGAGAATGGCGTTCGAATCGAACAGCGTGGTGTCGCCGTCCTGAATCGTCGGCACCTGGCCGAACGGATTGAGCGCCAGATATTCCGGCTTGCGGTTGTCGCCGGCCTTCATGTCCAGTTCGACCACTTCGAACGGCAGATCGAGCAGGGTCAGAAAGAGCTTCACCCGATGGCCGTGGCCGGAAAGCAGGGTCGTATAGAGGCGGATCGGCTGGGCAGGTCGGGCAACGGGCATGACAGTTTCCGGAAAGCGTGAGGGAATGGATCGAGCATAATGCGCACGAGCCACCTTGCAGAAGCCTGATAATCCGGAAAACACAATCAATCGAAGATGGACAATCCACCATGGCCGACGTACGCGACGTAAACCTGAACCGGCTGGCGATCTTCGTCGCGGTCGTCGAGGCGGGCTCGCTGACCGCCGCGGCAGCGCGTCTGGGCCTCGCCAAGACGATGGTCAGCACGCATATGCAGCGGCTCGAGGCCGAGGTGGGCGCGAGCCTGCTGGTGCGCACGACGCGGCGGCTCGGTTTGACCGAAGCGGGCCGCGCATTCTACGACGCCAGCGTGAAGATCCTGCGCGCCACGGAAGACGCGCTGTCGGCGATCGGCGGCGAAACGGCGTCCGTGCGCGGCATGTTGCGCGTGAGTTCGCCAATCGATTACGGTTCGCTTGCCGTCGCGCCGGTGCTCGTCGAACTGCGCCGCACGCATCCGCAACTCAATGTCGAGTTGCTGTGCACCGATCGATATGTGGATCTCATCGCGGACGGTATCGACGTCGCGATTCGCCTCGGCCGGCTTGCCGATTCCAATTACCGCGCGGTGAAACTCGGCAGCTTCGTCAAGTGGGTCGTGGCGAGTCCGGATTTCGTCGAGATCTGGGGGCAACCGCAGACGCCCGCCGAATTGTCGGCGATGCCCTTCTGCGCGTTGACGGTCTTGCCGCGTCCGCTGACGCTCGACCTGCAGCGCAACGGTGGCAAAGGCGATGGCGACGCCGAGACCGTGCGCTGTGAAAACGCGTTGCTGGTAAACACCGCCGACGCTTGCCGTGCGGCGACGCTCGCCGGCGGCGGCTTCGGTCTGTTGACGGACTTCTCGATCGGCGGCGACATCGCAGCCGGGCGGTTGATTCGCCTGCTGCCGGAATGGGCGACCGAGCCCGCGAGTATTCAGGCTATCTTTCCGCCCACCAGCCATCCTCCGCCCAAAGTGCGGGCGTTGATCGACACGTTCAAGAAGCAGTTGGAGCGCGCATCGTGATGGCGCGACGATGTTCCGTGACCCGGGACACCGTCCACGCCCGCAAACCGTCGCCGCGCGTCAGAACGAATGCCGCATGCCGATCCGCACGTCGGTCTGGGTGTTCGATGTGGACGGCGTAAAGCTGTAGCCGATCACCGCGTTCACGCCATCCGATGCGCGCAGATAGTCGCCGGAGATATAGACGTCCGTGCGCTTGGACAACAGGTAATGCAGCCCGAGCGAGCCCTGGTTCCAGTGATTGCCTTCGAAACGCGTGTGCTGATAGCCGCCGTACAGCATCAACGCGGGCGTGAAGGTGTACGAGGCGCCCGCCTCATAGACCTGCATATGCGAGGTTTCGCCGAGCCCCTTGATGGTCGTGTAGGTGAAGTCGCCGCTCAGCATGACGCTGCCGATTGTGTAGGCCGCGCCGACTGCAAACGCCCCCTGCTTGTCGACCGGAAACGACGACGAGCTATACAGATCCGTCACCGCGCCGGTCGCCGGATCGACGGACACGGTCGGCTTGCCGAGGAACGTGCGCGTGCCGATCATCGCGTACGGGTCGAATGCATAGATGCCGTTCGGATTGTTCAACTGCGTATAAGCCGCGCCCATGTTGAACGCACTGTGCTCGTAACGCGCGCCCACGCTCCATGCGCTCTTGTTGTGGAAGTCGCCGGCGGTGTTGCCGAACGAATACATGCCGCCGAACGAGAAGCCCGCATAGTCGTTGGAGAGAAACTTGACCGAATTCGGCAGCCGGTCGCCGTTCATCCGGTCGAAGTCGCCCTGATGGATTGCGTAGCCGCTCGCCCAGGCCGAGATGTTATAGAGGTAGACAAACTCCTCGGTCATGTCGAGCTGGTTGCCCAGCGAGAGCGTTCCCCAATTGTTCTTCAAGCCGACATAAGCCTGGCGTCCGAACTCGGCGCCGCCGAATGCATACTGCCCGTTGCCCAAGTGAAAACCCGATTCGAGTACGAACACGGCCTGCAAGCCACCGCCGAGATCCTCGACGCCCTTGAAGCCGATCCGGTTGCCGTACGAAATACCGTCATCGAATTTGAACTGGTGAGCGCCGCCGGCATTGTTCACGTAGGTAATGCCGGCATCCAGAATGCCGTACAGGGTGACGCTGCTTTGCGCATGCGCAGCCGTCGGCGCGCATACAGCGCTTGCCGCGATAGCGAGTCCCGAAAGGCTGACGGCATTTCTCTTCTTCATCTAATTCTCCCCTGCTCTTTGCCTGCGTATTTCGTTGGATAAAGCGATCCCTGCTGCGCGCTGTTGACCAGCGCGCGGCACTTCTCGCATGACGGGCAGTTCGAAACCGGCTGAGACCGAGTGAAACGGATTGAAGCTATCTACGATGCATGCAATGACCAATCATGTCCGCATCGCCGGATCAAGAATACGGGTCCAGATTGACGAGGATTCGACCGGATGCGACATAAATCTGTCGCCCTGCGACCTTATCGTTAGGAATGCGGCTGTTATTTCACGCCGAGTGCAGTTTGCACGGCTTGCAGGCCATTGGCGCCGCTGGTTGTGTTCACGCCGTCGAGCCACGACTTCAACAATTCGGGGTGACGCTTGAGCGCTTCTGTCGCCGCTGCGTCCACGCCTGTTTTCTTTTCCAGTACTTCGGTGATCACGCCGTTTTCCAGATCGACGTTGAAGGTGAGTTGCTTGAACAGACGGCCGATATTCGGACACTGCGCGGCATAGCCGCTGCGCGCAACCGTATTGACCGTGGCGCCGCCGTAGTTGGGCCCGAAATACTTGTCACCGTCGTCGAGGTACGCGAGCTTGAACTTCGTGTTCATCAAATGCGGCTCCCATGCAAGAAAGACGATCCACTTCTTCTCGCGCACCGCGCGCTCCACTTGCGTGAGCATGCCGGTTTCACTCGATTCGACGAGCTTCCAGTTGCCGAGCCCGAACGCCTTGTCGTCGACCATCTTCTTGATGTTCTGATTGGCCGGCGCGCCAGGTTCGATGCCATAAATCTTGCTGTCGAACTTGTCGGCATTCTTCGCCAGATCCGCGAAAGAATGGATGCCGGCGGCGGCCACATAGTCCGGCACGGCCAGCGTGAACTTGGCGTTGCTCAGATTCGGATGCACGACTTCGATCGACTTCTCTTCCTCGAACGGTTTGACGACCGGCGCCTGCGCCGGCATCCAGTTGCCGAGAAACACGTCGATCTGCCCTTTCTTCAAGCCTTGATACGTGATCGGCACCGACAGGTTCGCCACATTCTGCTTGTAGCCGAGCGCCTTCAACAGCACGCCGGTCATTGCATTGGTGGCGTCGATGTCGGTCCATCCCGGCCCCGCCATGTTGACCTGCGTGCACGATTGCGGCTCGGCGGCCGACGCGAAGGTGGCTGCCGCGCACAGCAGCGCAACGCCGGTTACCGCCTGTTTGAAGAGTTTTTTCATTATGTCGGCTTCCTGTCGTGGGGTGGATGGGGACGTTAGCAGCGTAAGGATCAGCGGGCGACGGCGGGAAAACGCGCCATCGCTTCGAGCGTATCGAGATCGATGTGATTGCGCATAAAGCGCTGGCTCGCATCGACGAGCGGCTGCCAGTCCCATGACGCAACCGTGCCTTGCGTCGTGGAAGCGAAATGAAAATGGCGGCGCCGCTGGCTTTGCAGCACTTCGTTGTGCAGCGCCGCGAGGTCCCAGCGGTGCGCGATTTCATCACGAAATGCCGCGACCTGTGATGCACATTCGCTGCGCGCGGCAAGATTCTCGCGCTCGAGCGGATCGGCTGTGACGTCGTAGAGTTGATCGGGATCGGCCGGCGTATGAATGAACTTGAAGCGCCCGCGCCGCAACATCACAATCGGCGCAATCGCGCCCTCGGCCAGATACTCGCCGATGGCTTCGTCATGGCCACCTTGGGTCCCCAGCAAATGCGGCACGAGACTTTGTCCATCGAGCGAATCGGGCCACGCCGCCGGTTGTTCGCCGCGCGCCAGTTCGACCAGTGTCGGCACCAGATCGAGATGCGAGACGGATGCCCGCACGCGATGCGCGTCGAATTGCTGCGGCGCGTGCACGATCAGCGGAACGCGGCAACCGCCTTCGAAGAAGGTCATCTTGTACCAGAGGCCGCGCTCGCCGAGCATCTCGCCATGATCGGATGTCACGACGATCACGGTGTCTTTTGCGAGCCCCGCTTGTTCGAGCGCTTCGAGGATCGCGCCAAACTGGTCGTCGACGTAAGAGATCGCGCCGTAGTAGGCGCGGCGCGCATTGCGGATCTGCTGGTCGGTGGGCGGCGTGCGGTCGGTTTCGCAGACATGGCGCAAGCGCTTCGAGTGCGGGTCGGCGTCTTCGAACGAATCGCGAAACGCGGGCATGTCGATGTCTTCGTCGCGATAGATGTCCCAGTACTTTTGCGGAATCGCGTACGGGTCGTGCGGATGGGTCAGCGAGGCGACAATGCAGAACGGCCGGGCATCTTTGCCCGCATGACGTTCGCGCGCGATGTCGAAGAGCTTCTGACGGGTGGTGAACGTGACTTCGTCGTCGAAGTCGAGTTGATTGGTACGCACGCACGGGCCCGCGTCGATCACGGAACTCATGTTGTGATACCAAGTGGGACGCGCTTCGAAGTTGTCCCAGTCGGGGGTCCAGCCGAAGTCGGCGGGATAGATGTCGGTGGTGAGCCGTTCCTCGAACCCGTGCAACTGATCAGCGCCGCAGAAATGCATCTTGCCGGACAGAATGGTGCGATACCCTTCGGCGCGAAGATAATGCGCGAACGTGAGTGTTTGCGATGGAAATTCGGCTGCATTGTCATAGGCGCCGATTGCGGAAGGCAGCTTGCCCGACAAAAAGGAAAACCGCGAAGGCGCGCACAGTGGACTCGCGCAATAAGCCGATTCGAACACCACGCCCTGTTTGGCCAGGCGATCGAGATTGGGTGTTTTCGTCAGACGGTGTCCGTACGCGGCCAGCGCGAACGGCGTCATTTGGTCGGCCATCAGAATGAGAATATTCTTTTTGGTGTCAAGCATTGGTGCGTGCCTCGAATAGAATCACAAGTGTCGGTGCAAATGCCGTGATGGATGCAACTGCGACCGGGCCGCCAGCGTGCCGGCCCCGCCATGTGCACCACTATTGCCGTTCAATTCGCCGCTGTGAAGACGGCAAATCGTTATGTGCCTATAAGAGGGTGTTATGTCGATACAGGATCGCTTGCCGCCGATGCAGGCGTTGACGGTGTTCGAATCCGCCGCGCGGCTGGCCAGCTTCACGGCGGCCGCGCGCGAGCTCGGTTCGACGCAGCCCGCGGTGAGTCAACGCGTCGTGCAACTCGAGGAAGCGCTGGGCGCGCCGCTGTTCGAGCGTGGCCATCGCGGCGTCACGCTCACGGCAGACGGCGAGCGGCTCTTCGAAGCGGTGCGCCACGCGTTGGACACGATTCGCCTCGCCACCGCCGAAATCCGCGCGCGGCACACGCGGCAAACACTCACGCTCTCCACCGACTTCGGCTTTGCCACCTATTGGCTGATGCCGCGTCTATCGCAGTTCAAGGCGCTGATGCCGGACGTCGACGTGAAGATCATCACGTCGCAGAACGTGTTCGATCCTTTGCACGATAAGGCGGATATCGCCATTGCGTTCGGCGATGAACACGCGGACTGGACCTCGCGCGGCGTGGTCAAGCTGTTTCCCGAGCGCGTCACGCCGGTGTGCAGCCCGGCCTTTCTCGCGGCGCACCCTTTATTGCGCACGCCGTCCGAACTGCTGAACCTGCCGCTGCTGCATCTCGAGCCGATCCAGCCGGCGCGCTGGCTGTCGTGGGCCGACTGGTTCGCCGCCCACGAACTGGATGCGCCCGCCGCGCATCGCGGCATCACGTTCAACAGTTTTACGCTCGTGGCCCATGCGGCGATCATGGGTCAGGGTGTCGCGCTGGGCTGGGCGCCGCTGGTCGGCGAACTGCTTGCCACCGGACAACTGGTCGAACTGTTCGACCCGCCGGTCATCACCGAGCGTGGCTATCTGCTCGTCACGCAGCGCGCGGCGACACCCGTGGTCGGCGCCTTTCGCCATTGGCTGCTCGGCGAATGCGGGCTCGACGGCGAATGAGCGCCTGCACGCCAGCCTGACGCTCCCGTTCCAGCGCGACGGCGGTTAGCTTCTATCCGCGCGCCCGCCTGATTTGCTCTACTGCGAAGATGCATGCCGCGCCCCGCGGCATCGTCCTATCGTCCAAGTGGAGTGCGCATGTCCGCCGATTCCCGTCCCGATCAGCTGGTTCTCACCGTCGCCTGTCCGAGCGCGGCGGGCCAGGTTGCCGCCGTCGTCGGCTTTCTCGACCGGCATCATTGCTATATCGATGAACTGACCGTTTTCGACGACGACCTCAGCGAGCGCTTCTTCGTGCGCTGCGTGTTTCATGGCGTCGACAGTAACGAAACGCTGCACGCCGCGGCGCTCAGGCGCGAATTCGAGCCGATCGCCAAGCGTTTCCGCATGACGTGGGCGATGCACGACGTCGGCACTCGGCCGAAGGTTCTGATCATGGTGTCGAAACTCGAACACTGTCTCGCCGACCTGCTGTTCCGCTGGCGCATGGGCGAGCTGAAAATGGACATTGTCGGCATCGGCTCGAATCATCGCGATCTCGAACCGCTGGCGCAGCAGCACGGACTACCCTTCCACCATCTGCCGATCACCGCGGACACGAAGCCGCAACAGGAAGCACGCCTGCTCGATCTGTTCGAGACGTCAGGTGCCGAGTTGATGATTCTCGCGCGCTATATGCAGATTCTGTCCGGCGAAACGAGCCGTGCGCTCGCGGCGCGCGCGATCAATATCCACCATTCGTTTCTGCCTGGATTCAAGGGCGCCAGGCCGTATCACCAGGCGCATACACGCGGCGTCAAACTGATCGGCGCGACCGCGCACTTCGTCACCGACGATCTCGACGAAGGTCCGATCATCGAACAAGTGGTGGAGCGCGTCGATCATTCGTATAGCCCGGAGCGCTTGCTTGCTACGGGGCGCGACGTCGAATGCATTACGCTCGCGCGGGCGGTCAAGGCGTTTATCGAGCGAAGGGTGTTTATCAACGGGGATCGGACCGTTGTGCTGCAATAAACGAGAACGCCGCTGAAAAGCGGCGCCCATTCCTCTCAAGAATAATCCGAATTTATCGCACAAAACAATTCCGCATTTAAATCTATGCAGCGATAAATGTGCGGTAAAAATACTAACTACTTCGCACAGGTTCGGTCGTGCGATATAGTTTGCATTCCGTATTTGATAAGAGGATCGAACCGCCCCGCCGACCTGCTTCAACGGGCACTGCTCTGGCCCAACCCACCACCCGGCAAGTATCTTCCATGTTGATCACCACCCCGCCTTTCTCCAATTGGCGTTAGTCAACTGACCGCCTTGCAATCGCAAATCGACGTGCGACTTGGCGTTTCACACGCACGGCCAGCAAGCGTCACTCAATAACTTGTTAGCGACTATCTTAAGAAATAGAACTATGAACAAGAGTAATTTCAGAAACACGTACCCAATTGTTCTGGTCCATGGCTTCTGCGGCTGGGATCGTGATGAGGTCTTCGGCTTCAAGTATTGGGGTGGGCCGTTCGACATCGAAGCCCGCCTCAACGAACTCCACGTTCATACTTACTCGGCAGCCGTAGGACCGGTCTCGAGTAGTTGGGAGCGCGCCGTCGAACTGTATTATTACCTGGTCGGCGGCACAGTCGACTATGGGGCCGCGCACGCCAAAAAGTATGGGATTCAGCGCTTTGGCCGCACCCTAAAGGGCATTTACCCTCAGATCAGCGATACGAACCGTATCCATCTGGTTGGCCACAGCATGGGCGCGCAAACCAGCGCTGACTTCGAATCGTTCCTGCGCAACGGTTCGAAGCAGGAGCGCGATCACTTCGAAAAGCATCCCGAAGAAGGCATCTCCGACCTGTTTCTCGGCGGAAAGAACTGGGTGCACAGCATCACTGGCGTGGCGCCCGCCTTTAACGGATCAACGCTTGGCGACTCGCAGAACAAGATTTTTCAGGTGGTCGAAAATGTGCTGCTTAAGCTCGCGGCTGCTGCCGGATCGAATTTCACCGACTTCGTCTACGATTTCAAGCTCGATCAATGGGGACTTCAGCGGCGCGAAGGTGAATACTTCATCGAGTATTTCAACCGCGTACGCGAGAGTGAAATCTGGACGTCAGGGGATACGGCATTCACGGACCTCTCCACAACAGGGGCAGCGAAAATTGCCAAGGAGCGACTCCGGATATTTCCGGAAACTTACTACTTCAGCTTTCACGGCAACACCACATTCGAGAATCCGAAAACCGGCTATTGGTTGCCCATGGCGCAGACCAATCCAATTCTTTATTTAGACGCCGCAAGAACCGGTCGGCTGTCGAATGATCCGGTGATTCCCGAAGATCAGCAAGCCAGCTGGCGTCCCAGCGATGGCCTCGTCAACTGCATTGCTGGGAAGAATGTGCTTGGTCAACCGGTGCGTGACGTAACGACCGCCGACACACGGTTCGAACCCGGCATATGGAATGCGTTCCCAGTCATGAATGGATGGGATCACATCGACTTCATGGGTTTGAACAAGGAGTTCCTGTCACGCAAACAGGACATCTTGCCTCTGTACACCGAAATTGCCCGTATCGTCACGTCCACCGAGAGGCGCGACACATAACGCTGCGGCTACTGTCAAGCGGTCAACCAGGCGGCCGCGCCGGAGGTCCTCACGTAGCCGCCTGTTAGCTGCTCTTTGCCGCAAGCTTTGGCGAGGCGTGAATATCCCTCTCAGATGTCGATCGCGGCATCGCCGAAAATGTCCGACGATGCCGCGCGAGCTCACTTCACCCAGCTATCCACACGATCGCCATGCGCGCTGATCCACGCATCGGCGGCGGCGGTCGGCTTCTCGCCGTTTTGCGTCGCCAGCATCACACTGTCGATTTCGCCCGGTTTCCATTGAAACTTCTTGAGGAACGCGACGACCGGCGGCGCCTTCTTCTCCAGTTCAGGATTCACGACGCTATCCACGTGCTCCGCTTCGCCGAACACCTTCTTCGGATCGTCGAGGAATTTGAGCTTGTACTTCGCGAACATCCAGTGCGGCTTCCAGCCCGTCACGATAATCGGCTTGCTCGCCGCTTCCGAACGCGCCAGTTCAGCGGTCATCGCACTGCCCGAGCTCGGCATCAGCGTGTAGTCGAGACCGTAGGCCTTGATCGCCTCGCTGGTCTTCTGCATCACGCCCGCGCCTGCGTCGATCCCGACGATGCGTGAACCGAACTCGGACTTCTTCGCCTCCAGATCGCCCACGCTTTTCACGTCGACGTTATCCGGCACGATCAGGCCGATCTTCGCGTCGTTGAAGTTCGGACCGAGATCGACCACCTTGTCCTTGAAGTTATTCCAGTACGCGCCGTGCGTGACCGGCAGCCACGCCGACAGCGTTGCGTCGAGGTCGCCGCGCGCCACGCCCTGCCACATCACACCGGCCGCGACCGGCACGAGCGTGACCTGATAGCCGAGGCGCTTTTCGATCACGCGGGCGGCCACGTTCGAGGTCGCGACGCTATCGTCCCAGCCTTCCACGTAACCGATCTTGATGGTCGGCTTGCTATCGGCCGACACGCTCACGCTGCTTGCCGCCAGCGCCGCGCTCAAGGCGCTCAATACGAATATCTTTTTGATCAGTCTCATCGCCGTTCTCCCGTTTGCCGTCAAAACAACCCAATGAGCATTTAGAATCGCCAGCCAGAATTGCCGGGTAGCGTTGTTTTCCGACATCCAGTTGTCCGCACGCGACTTCGCGCCACTGGACACACCATCCTTCTCGTCTTACTTATCCACGACGAGATCGCTCAACGGCTTGCTGCAACACAGCAGCACCATGCCCTGGTCGATCTCGCGCTGACGAATGCCGCCGGCGTGTTTCATCGCGACTTCGCCCGACACCAGCTTCACCTTGCAGGTGCCGCACATCCCCTGTGTACACGACGCGGGCAGCCGTACGCCCGCTTTCCTGGCCGCGTCGAGTACGTGCTGGCCGCTGCCGCATTCGATCTCGCGGTTGCTCTTTGCGAAACTCACCTTGAACCGGGTTTCCATTTCGATGGAAACGGGCGTCGGTGCGGACGCGGGCGTGAACCCCGGCGCCTCTTCGCGCGCCTCGATAAAGCTGTCGGCGTTCACCGGCGCGAGCGCGCCTTGCAATGCGTCCGCGACATGCGCGGTGGTCAATTGCGCGGCCACTTCGCTGACCGTCTCGAAGGAAAAGCTTTCCTCGTGATAGTGGCTGCGATCGAAGCCGCCCTCGTCGAGCAGATTGCGCACGGCTTGCATGTACGGCGCGGGTCCGCAGGTGAAAATCTCCCGCTCGAGATAGTCTGGCGCGATGAGCTTGAGCAGCGGCAACGTCAGAAAACCGGTGACGCCCGGCCAGTTCGTGCGCGCGCCGAGCCGTTCGCAAACAAACGCGGTGCGGAAATGGGCCTGATTCGACGCGATCAGATCGAGCTCACGCGCGAAGATGATGTCGTCGGGCGTGCGAGCGCTGTGCATGAACACGATGTCGCTGTCTTCACCGAGTTCATGATGCGCGCGGCTCATCGACATGAGCGGCGTGATACCCGAGCCCGCCGATAGAAAAAGGAACTTGCGCGCCGGATGCCGCGCGCAGGTGAATTCACCCGACGGCCCGAGCACGCGAACCTCGGCGCCAGCATGCAGATTGTCGTGCAGCCAGTTGGAGACCTTGCCGCCCGGCACACGCTTCACCGTGATCGAAATCGTATGCGGACGCGTGGGCGGCGAGGAAATCGTATAGCAACGATTGATCGATTCACCGTCGATCTCCAGCTCCAGCGTAATGAACTGCCCCGGTTCGAACACGAACGCCCGCGCGGACGGCGCACGGAAGAAAAAGCTCTTCACGTCGTGCGTTTCCTGGCGAACCTGGCAGCACACCAGCGTGTCATCGGTATCGCTATTCCAGCGTGGCGGCAACGTCTCCCAGAACCGCGGCTGCGTGACGCGGCTGGCAGCGTGGTCCGGAGCCGGCTCGGGGCTGAGCTGAAACGTCGCCTGATCGCGCATCATTGTTTTCTCCGACTCCTGGTTGCGATGTCGCGCTCAGCGCATGAAGGACACGACTTTTTCGCCGTGCGAAGCCGGCGCGGTATCGCCAGCCTCATGGGTTTGGGGCGCATTGCCATAATCCGCCATGCGCGCGATGTACCACTCGCAGAACTTCTCGACGAGTCCTTCCGTGAATGGCGAATACGGACCCGGCTCGTACGCGCTGCTCGTCGCGCCGCGTTGCGAGTATTCGACGAGGGCGCGGTCCTGGTCGTTGGTCGCGCGCCATACCGCCGTGAGGTTGTTCACGTCGTAATCGATACCCTCGCGCGCGTCCTTGTGGACGAGCCACTTGGTGCGCACCAGCGTCTTGCCGGCCGAGAGCGGAATCACCGAGAAGCTGACGATGTGATCGCTCATGAAGTGATGCCATGAATTCGGCTGCGTCCAGAACGACAGACCACCGAGATCAGCCTGCTCGAAACCGCCGAGCAGTTTCTTCGACGCCACCTTCGCGTCGAGCGTCTGTGATTCGCCGTCGCGATCGAGCGGCAGGCGCTGCGTGCGGAAACCCGTGACCAGATCGGCCAGCCGTTCGATTTCCGCCGAGGGCAGCTTCATCGCTTCCCATTGCGCGGTACGGCGAGCCACCGTCTCTTCGAAGGCGGCCATGCCTTCTTCGTTGGCCGGTGTGCGTTGATAGCCGAAACCGTATTCGTAGAGCGAAATGGTCAGTTCGGGATGGTTCGCGACGCAGTGATAGCACTCGCGATTGTTCTCCATCGTGAGCTTCCAGTTGCCGTCTTCGATAATGTCGATCGAGGCCGCGATCTTGCAGCCGGCCAGATCGTGCGGCAGCAGATACGGTTCCATCGCCGCGCGCATCACGGCGAAGTCGGCCGGCGGATTATCGGCGAGACAAATGAAAATGAGGCCCGCCAGATTCTCGACATGCACGGCCTTCAGGCTATGTTTGCAGCGGTCGAACTGATCGCCCATGTGTTCGGCGAACATCAGATCGCCGTTCAGGTTGTACGTCCAGCTGTGATACGGGCAGACGATATTGCCGAGCGAGCCTTTGTCGGTATTGCACAGGCGCGCGCCGCGATGGCGGCAGACGTTGTGAAACGCCCTCACCTGCATGTCGTCGTCGCGCACGATCAGGATCGAGTCGTTGCCGATTTCCACCGTGATGTAATCGCCCGGCTCAGGCACATCCGGTTCCACCGCGACCTGAATCCAGTGCTGCCGGAAGATCGCATCCATGTCGAGCGCGAAAATATCCTCGCTCGTGTAGAACGGCGCTTCCAGCGTGTAATTCTTTTTGCGGCGTTCGATCATTGCGCGAACGTCTGCCGAAACTTTCATTGTGTGCTCCGTTGCATGTCACGTCTGGCGCCGCGCCAGGCCCTCCTGGTCGCATGCTGGCCCGAACCGGGAATCAGTAATCCACGAGTTGATGCTCGCGCAAATACGCCAGAATCACTTGTGCTTTTTCGACAGAACTTCCTTCAATTACGACGCTGCCGCCACGGCTTTCGGTCGTCGTCGCCGAGAGCATGCGGGCGTGGCCGGAGCGCTTTTCGGCGGCGGCGAGGCGCACCGGTTTGGCGCCCGCCGGGCGCACGGTCCAGGCGAGATCGTCGGGGTTGGCAGCGGCCTGCGTGGCGACCGGGCGGATTGTGCCTTCGCGCAAGCGCGCATACGCGTAGGTCGGTGCGGCGTTGGCCAGCGGATGCACGGCGATCAGCGCGGGTAGCCGCACTTCCACGCGACGGCGCAAACCCTTCGGCATGAATTGACGGACTTCCGCGCAGCCGTCGCGCAGCGTGATGTCGACGGCGGCGCCGACCAGTGGCATCTCCAGCGCATTGGCGACGCGATACGGCAGCATGCCGCTGTCGAATGCGCCTTCAGCACGCGTGCCGGCCAGAACGAGGTCGTAGCCACGCAGACGGGCCGCCAGCGGCGCGGTTGCGTCGGCTTGCAATTCCGGCGTTGTGGCGATTTCAAGCACTTCGACGGAACGTGCGCCGAGCGCAAGATATTCCTTCAACGCGGGATTGGAAGGATCGCCAGCATGCAGCACGTCGAGCGTCGCGTTGTGCGCTCTGGCGAGCGAGAGCGCCAGGGTCAGCGCGGCGGCATCGTTGCGGCTGTAGCGCGCGGTGCCGCTTACCGGATGACGGCCGACGGAAACGAGGACGGCGATCTTCATGCGAGCGCTCCTTCGGCAACAGCCGTTGAATTGAGCAGCGCAGCACCGGTTCCGCGTGCCGTGCGCGCCGCGGCCGCCGCTTCGTTGAGCGCCGCGATGGTTTCCTGCGCGTCCGCGATCACCGTGAGATTCGCGCGTTTGGCGATCGGCGCGCTGGCGTCGAGGTTCACCGCGATCACATGCCGGCAATCCTTGATGCCCTGCAGATGCTGCACCGCGCCGGAAATGCCGAAGGCGATATAGACGCTCGCTTCGACGGTCTTGCCGGTCGCGCCGATCTGCTTGTCGCGGGTGAACTTGCCGTCGTCGACGGCAACGCGGCTTGCGCCGATCGCCGCACCCAGCGTGGCCGCGAGACGCTCGAACGCCGGCACGTCGCTCACGCCGTTACCGGCCGAGACGATGAAATCCGCTTCGTCGAGCGCCAGTTGCGCGGCGTCGATTTCCTCGATGCCGAGATCGCGCACCGCGCCTTGCTGCGAAGCGGGTTCTCCGTCGAAGCGCCACATAACCCGTTCGCCCACACCGACGAACGGCAACTTCGGCTCGACCGCGTTGGGCGCGAGCAGGACCACCTCGGGCAGCGCGCGCGCGGCGAACGCTGTATTCGCCTGAACATAGGCCGCCACATGGGCGGCGTCGATCTCGACGACATGCGTCGCGACGCTGGCATTCGCGGCGGCAGCATAACGGCGGCCGAGATCGCCGTCGCCGGTGGCGTTGTCGGGGAGGAAAATATGCACCGGCGCGTACGCCGCCACGCACGCAGCCAGCGCGTTCAATTCGTCCTGCGGCGCAAAGCTGCGGCGGTCGAACATCGGCAGTTCGATCAGCTTGTCGGCGCCGAGCGCGGCGGCGTCGCCGCTGAACTCGCCGAACACCAGCAGCACGACTTCCGTCGTCGCGTCCGCAATCAGTGCGGCGCCGGCTACGGTTTGACGTGCGTGATCGTCCAACGCGCCACGGTCAGCATGCGCGGCCACGAGAATCACGCGCTGCGGCGCCGCCATGGTGCGGCGAGGTTTGTCCCGTTCACGATGCGCGGCCCCGCCGTGCGCGGCAAATTCCAGCGAACCCGCCACGCCCGTCACGCCGAGCGTAATGCGTTTGAGTCCGTCTGCCGTGATCGTGAACGGACGGCGCGGATCGATTCGTTTGAGAGTGTTCATCGCGTTACTCCAGCGCCGCTGCAACCAGTTCGGCGACGTCCAGCACTTCCGGACGCGGTCCGACCACGCCTTCGAGCATCGCCGTGCAATTCGGACAGCCCACCGCGACGATCTCCGCGCCGACGGTTTTCGCGTCGTCAATGCGGATGTCCGGAATACGCCGCTTGCCCGGAATGTCGGTCAAGGGCGCGCCACCGCCGCCGCCGCAGCAGCGTCCGCGCATACCGTTGCGCTCCATCTCCACGACCTTGATGCCAATGGTCTTCAGCAGGCGGCGCGGTGCTTCCGTCTCACCGTTATAGCGGCCCAGATAGCACGGGTCGTGATACGTGATCTTGCGATCCGCGAAGGCGGCCACCGCGCGCGGCGTCAGCTTGCCGCTCGCGACCAGTTGCTCGATCAGCGCCGTGTGATGCAGCACTTCGTAGAACCCGCCTAGCGCGCGATACTCGTTGCGCAGGCTATGCAGCACGTGCGGATCGGCGGTGACGATCTTGTGGAACGAGTACTGCGAGAGCGTGTTGATCAGCTTCTGCGCGAGTTGCTGGAAGGTCGCTTCGTCGCCGAGACGCCGGGCCGTGTCGCCGGTATCGGTCTCCACGCCGCCTAACACTGCATAGTCGATGCCCGCGCGATTCAGCACCTTGACCAAAGCGCGCAGCGTGCGCTGATAGCGCATGTCGAACGCTCCTTCGCCCGCGATCAGCAGCACGTCCACCGGACGACCTGGCTGCGCGACCTGCACCTGCAGATCGACGGCCCAGTCGTAACGCGCGCCGATGTCGTAGCCGTTCGAGCTGCACGTCTCGCGCAGATTCGCGAGCGTGATCGGGCCTTTGCCCGGCACGTTGCCTTCCACGAGTGTCTGATTGCGGCGCATGTCCACGATCGCGTCCACGTGCTCGATCAGCATCGGGCACTCCTGCACACAGGCGCGGCAGGTCGTGCAGGACCACAGCGTGTCCGCTTCGATCAGACTGGAAATCAGCGGCTTGCCCGGCGCGCCGGCATGCTTGCCGAGCGGAATGCCCGGCGTGGGACTGCCCGCGTATTCCGCATCCGTGCCGCCCACCATGCCTGTAACCAGATCCTGAATGAGCTTCTTCGGATTGAGCGGCTGACCGGCGGCGAACGCGGGACAAGCCGCTTCGCACTTGCCGCATTGCACGCACGCATCGAAACTGAGCAACTGGTTCCAGCGGAACTCGACCGGCTTGCCGACTCCGTATTCTTTTGCGTCGAGCAGCGGCGCTTTCAATGCGGTAGGCGGCACTTCATCGTTGTCATTGCGCTCGGCAAAACGCTCCTGGCGCGGATGAAACGCGAGGTGCAGCAGACCGGCGAGCGCATGCTTCATCGGACCACCGCGCGCCGCGCCGAACGTCATCGCGAACGCGCCGGCCGCGATCAGCAGAGCGACGATGATCGCCAGCGCGCCGGACATCGCACCAGCAGGCAGCGCGACGAAGAGCACGAGACCGAGTGCGAACGAGCCGAGCAACAACGGCAAATGATCCCAAGGTCCGCGCGAGAGCCTGGCCGGCACCGCTTTCGCGCCATGACGCCGACGCCAGACGAACACTGCACCAACCAGCATCACGAGCGCGGCAAGAAAGATCAGCTTGTCGAGCCACGGCGAGTAGATCGCCAGCCCATAGTTGACGAACACTAGCGCCATCGCGAGAATCGCGCCGCCCGCGGTCGCCACGTGCGTTTTGGCGATGTACGGATCGCGCGCCACCACATGATGCAGATCGACGAAGTAGCGCTTGGGAATCGTCAGCAGATTGGCCCAGCCGTAGGCGCCCGCCGCCGTGGCGCGGCCTTCGCGCCAATACGCCGCGCGTTTGACGAGCGCGAACGCCAGACCCGCTACCGACAACCACAGCAGGACGGTGATGACAAACACGGGGCTCATCGTCAGAAATCCTTGCAAAGGCGCAGCGCGTCGTAGATCGCGCCGTGAATGTTGTGCATGGAAATGCAATCGCCGACACGGAACAGCAGGAAGCGGCCATTGCCGAGTTCCTCGGCGAGCGACGGCTGCGGCTCGGAGGCAAACAGCTTATGCACGTCCACCTGACCGCGATTCAGCGACTCCGGCTTGAGCTTCCAGTACAACTCGTCGTTCGGCGTGCTGCCGTTTTCGATCACCACCTGATCGACCGCGCGCTCTTCCTGCTCTTCGGTGTACTCGTTACGGATCACGGCGATCTTCTTGCCGTCTTCCTCGTAGACCTTGTCGAGCCAGTAGTTCGGCGTGTGGATCACACCTTGCGCGTAAAGCCGCCGGTAGAAAATCGGGAACGTGGTGCCGCCTACATCGTCGGCGACCTTCACGTCCGGCGTCACGATCTCGACGTTCGAGCCGCGGCTCGACATGAAATCGGCCACGCCCGCGCCGGCATGCGTGCTGACGCCGTCGTACACCAACACGTTCTTGCCCGGTTCGACCTTGCCTGACAACACATCCCACGAACTCACGGCGAGGCCTTCGTCGACGCCCCACGCCGCGACTTGCGACGTGAACGACGAGCCGCCCGTGGCGAGCACGACGATGTCCGGCTTCTCGGCCATGATGGTTTTCTCGTCGGCGGCAACACCGAGACGCCGGTCCACGCCGAGGCGCTTCGTCTCCATGTCGAACCAGCGCACGATGCCCGCCATCTGTTCGCGTTGCGGCGCTTTCGCGGCCAGCATGATCTGGCCGCCAACGTAGTCGTTCTTCTCGAAGAGCACCACGTCGTGACCGCGCGACTTCGCTACGCGTGCCGCTTCGAGTCCCGCTGGACCCGCGCCGACCACCACGACCTTGCGCTTGGGCCCGCGCGTTCTGGCGATCACGTGCGGCATCGTTTCTTCACGCGAGGTCGCGGCGTTCTGCACGCACAGCACGTCGAGCCCGTTGTACTGGCGGTCGATGCAATAATTCGCGCCGACGCATTGCTTGATTTCGTCTTCGCGACCATCGCGGATCTTGATGACCATATGCGGATCGGCGATCTGCGCGCGCGTCATGCCGACCAGATCGACCATGCCGCTGGCGAGCAGTCGCTCGGCCTGGCCCGCATCGCGAATGCTTTGCGCGTGCATCACAGGCAGCTTCACCACCGACTTGATGCCGGCCGCGAGATGCACGAAGGGCTCGGGTGGCAGCGCCATCGGCGGCATGCAGTTGGCCAGCGTGTTATGCGTGTCCGCACCGGAGCCGATCACGCCGAGGTAATCGATCAGGCCGGTTTCGCTCATCGCCTGGGCAATTTCCTTCAGTTGTTCGTGATCGAGCCCGTCTTCGTGGAACTCGTCGCCGCACATGCGCAAGCCGACGCAGAAGTCCGCGCCCACCGCTTCACGCACGGCCTTCAACACTTCCGTGCCGAAACGCAGACGGTTTTCGAGCGATCCGCCCCATTCGTCGGTGCGAAAGTTGGTGCGTGGGCTCCAGAACTGGTCGATCAGATGTTGATGCGCCGCCGAGATTTCCACGCCGTCCATGCCCGCATCTTTCACGCGCTTCGCAGCCGCCGCGAAATCGCTGATGATGCGGCGGATTTCCTCGACCTCGATGATCTTCGCATTGCCGCGATGCACCGGCTCACGCACCCCGGACGGCGACATCAGATGCGGCCAATGCTCGCCATGAAACGCCGAACGGCGTCCCATGTGCGTGGCCTGAATCATGATCTTCGCGCCATGCGTGTGCATCGCTTCGGCGAGCCGCGCGAGCGGATCGATGATCCTGTCGGTCGACAGGTTCACCGATTTCCACCAGCCTTGCGGGCTGTCGATCGACACCGGACTCGAGCCACCGCACACCGCGAGGCCGACGCCGCCCTTGGCCTTCTCCTCGTAGTAACGGATATAGCGGTCGCCGGGCAACCCGCCCGGTTCCGCATAGACCTCCGCGTGCGCGGTGCTGACGATGCGGTTGCGCAAGGTCAGCTTGTTCAGCGTGAGAGGCTTGAAAAGGTTCGGGTAACGCATCGCGATCGACCTCGGAATGGATGACTGGCTATGCCGTGCGCTTGTGGGCGTCGTGATGTGCGCAATTACGAAGCGCGCGGCGACACTTCGAACACGCAGTGGTCGTGGTGCTCAGCCGCGCACTGCGCTTCTCTCGAATGGGACGGCGGCCCCTTGCGCGAAGCGTCCGGCGCGGTGTCGTTGACCCAATCCATCGCGCCCGCGAACCAGCCGGCGAACATGTAGCAGAGCTTGCCGACCTTGCCCGGCTGCGCCAGCACGAACGACGAGTGATGCAGCTCGATGCGCGCGTGCGAGCTCGACGGATCGGCTTCGGTGATCGTGAAGATGCCCCAGCCGCGTTGCGACAGACGCTTCAGGTAGTGCTCGAATACGGCCATGCCGGCAATGCCGTGCTGCTTCGCTTCCTTGTCGCACCAGAAATACGCGGACTTGTAGCCGGCCTTGTAGAGAATCTCGGCATATGTATCGAGGCCGAGTGCTTCTTCCACGGCGGTGTGGTTGTTCGTGAAGAAATGGCGCGGCACGTACAGCATCGGCAGTGCATCGGTGGTCCAGACGCCGGTGTTCGCATCGACGTCGATAGGCAGTTGGGGTTGCATGTGGAGGCTCCGTTTTTATGTGTGGGATGGGTTTCGTTTCAGCAGGAAATCAAACCTTCCAGACTTCGCCGAACACCCGTACCCAGTTTTCACCCATGATCTTCCTGATGCGCGTCTCGCTCCAGCCGGCGCGTTCCATCGCGGCCGTCAGGTTCGGAAACTCGCCGATCGTGCGGATGCCTTCCGGATTCACGACCTTGCCGAAGTTCGTCAACTGGCGATAACGGCCCTTGTCGTGGGTGATCCAGTCGAAGAACTCCGTGCTGTAGCCTTGCGTGAAATCGGTACCGATGCCGACCTGATCTTCGCCGATCAGATTCACCACGTACTCGATCGCTTCGATATAGTCTTCGACGGTCGCATCCGGGCCGCGCCTGAGGAACGGCGCGAACATCGTCACGCCGACGAAACCGCCTGCGTCCGCAATCTCTTTCAGTTGCTCGTCGCTCTTGTTGCGCGGATGCTCTTTCAGACCCGACGGGCAGCAATGCGAGTAGCACACCGGCTTGTTCGACGCCGCGATCGCTTCAGAGGAAGTCTTGCCGCCCACATGCGAGAGATCGACCATGATGCCGACGCGGTTCATCTCCTGGATCACTTCGCGGCCATAGCCCGACAGACCGCCGTCGCGTTCATAGCAACCCGTGCCCACCAGATTCTGCGTGTTGTAGCAAAGCTGCACCACGTTCACGCCGAGGTCCTTGAAAGCCTCGATATAGCCGAGGTTGTCCTCGAAAGCATGCGCGTTCTGGAAGCCGAAAATGATGCCCGTCTTGTTCTCTTTCTTCGCGCGGAAGATGTCGTCCGTGGTGCGCACGAGCGTGAGGATCTCGCCGTACTCGCGGATCTGCTGCTTCATCTCGGCGATGTTGTCGACGGTCTTCTGGAAGCTCTCCCAGACCGACACCGTGCAGTTCACCGCGGTCACGCCGCCCTTGCGCATGTCCTCGAACACCGAGCGCTCGAATTTCGAAATGTTCAGACCGTCGATGATGATGCTGTTGTCGTGCAAAGTGCTCATCGTTTGCTCCAGGCGTGCTTAGTAGATGGGAAAGCGTTCGCACAGCGCGAAAATCTCGCGACGCACGCGTTGTTCGGTGGCGGCATGGCCTTCCGGGTGGTCGCGCAGCGCATCGAGCACCTCGACGATCAACCGGCCTACATCGCGGAATTCGTTCACGCCGAAGCCGCGCGTAGTGCCCGCGGGCGTGCCGAGCCGGATGCCGGAGGTGATCGTCGGCTTCTCCGTGTCGAAAGGAATGCCGTTCTTGTTGCAGGTGATGCCCGCACGCTCCAGCGCCTGCTCGACCTGGTTGCCCTTGAGGCCCTTGGGCCGCAGATCGACCAGCAGCAGATGGTTGTCCGTGCCGCCCGTGACCAGATCGACGCCGCCTGCCTTGAGCACCTCGCCGAGCGCCTGTGCGTTGGCGAGCACGCTGTCGATGTAGGTCTTGAAGCCCGGTTCCAGCGCCTCGCCGAACGCGACCGCCTTGCCCGCGATCACATGCATCAGCGGGCCGCCCTGCAAACCGGGGAACACGGCCGAGTTGATCTTCTTCGCGATGTCTTCGTCATTCGTCAGCACGAAGCCGCCGCGCGGGCCGCGCAGTGTCTTGTGCGTGGTCGACGTGACCACATGCGCATGCTCGACCGGATTCTGATGACGTCCCGCAGCGATCACCCCGGCGATGTGCGCCATATCCACCATCAGTTTGGCGCCGACGCCGTCGGCAATCGCGCGCAGCCGTGCGAAGTCCAGCGCGCGCGGATAAGCCGAGAAGCCGGCGATCAGCAGCGCGGGTTTGTGCTGCCGCGCGAGTTCCTCGATCTGCTCGTAATCGATCAGCATCGTGTCGCGATTCACGCCGTACTGCACCGCGTTGAACCACTTGCCGGACATGGCCGGCTTCGCGCCGTGCGTCAGGTGGCCGCCGGCGTCGAGCGACATGCCGAGCACCGTGTCGCCCGGCTTCACCAGCGCGAGCATCACCGCGCCGTTCGCCTGCGCGCCGGAATGCGGCTGCACGTTGGCGAACTTCGCGTTGAAGAGTTGCTTGATGCGATCGAGCGCGAGCGTTTCGATCACGTCGGCGTATTCGCAACCGCCGTAGTAACGCTTGCCCGGATAGCCTTCCGCATACTTGTTGGTCAGCACCGAGCCCTGCGCTTCGAGCACCGCGCGCGACACGATGTTTTCCGACGCGATCAGTTCGACTTGCGACTGCTGGCGCTCGAGCTCTTTCAGAATAGCGCCGCGCACCGCCGTATCGCGCGTGGCCAGCGATGCTTCGAAGAAAGGATTCGGGTTCGACATGGAAGGTCCGTAGAGTCGTTGACGGAAGGCCGGAAGCCGCGCCTGGGCCTTGCTTCGCCCCTGCTACTACCGGTGTGCATTGCGTCTATTCTTGACGCTCGACCCGCACGTCAATTTATGAATTCAGACGCGTTCTTTGCCTTTTCCGCCATACGCGTCCTTTTTTCACAAGTCGGCGCTCCCGCGCTTTCGCCAACGATCGAACGAACGTGCTGAACGCGCAATCATGTTGCACTGCACGCGAACGCCGTGCGCGCTTCAGGTGCGCAAGCGGGCCTCTACGGCTCCGTTCTGGTGCCACTTGTTTAGCTATCCGAGTCGAATACGGGCCAACCGAGGGTTTAGCCTGATGGCACGGTAGTTGCCCTAGTCCTCAAAATTGAAGAAGTCGCTACTCCCCACGGCGACGTGACATTACAGATTCGAAGGAATCATTCCCCCCATGTCCACCGATCGCACGGCGTCGTTGTCGCATTTCGCATTCATGCCGGTTCCCAACTTCACCATGATTGCATTCACCAATGCGATCGAAGTCCTGCGCATGGCGAATTACCTGACGGGCCAAACGCTTTACCGCTGGTCGATCGTGAGTCCCGACGGCGGCCCGGTCACGGCCAGCAATGGCTTGTCGGTCGATACGGGACCGGTTGAATGCGTCGGCCAGCCGGACATCGTGTTCGTGGTCGGCGGCATCGACGTGCAGCGCGCCACCACGCCCGCCCACCTCTCCGCATTGCGCCGCTTCGCCCGCATGGGCAGCGTGCTTGGCAGCCTGTGCACCGGCACCTATGCGCTGGCGCGCGCCGGTTTGCTAGCCGGGTATGCCTGCGCGATTCACTGGGAGAACATGTCGGCGCTCAAGGAAGAGTTTCCCGACACGCGCTTTCTGAAAGAACTGTTCGTGATCGATCGCGATCGCGTCACCTGTACGGGCGGCGTCGCGCCGCTCGACATGATGCTGAATCTGATCGCGCCGCGCGTGGGCACGGCACGCGTCACGCAGATCGCCGAGCAGTTCATCGTCGAACATGTGCGCGATACCAGCGCACAACAGAAAATGCCGCTGGTGGCGCGGCTAGGCTCGGCCAACAAATCGCTCTTCGAAGTGATCTCGCTGATGGAGAACAACATCGAAGAGCCGCTCTCGCGTGAAGAACTCGCGCGGTTGGCCGGTATGTCGCAACGGCAATTGCAGCGACTGTTCCGCGAACATCTGGGCATGACGCCGACGCATTACTATCTGACGCTGCGTTTGCGGCGCGCGCGTGAGTTGCTGCTGCAAACCGATATGTCGATCATGCACATCACGATGGCGTGCGGCTTCCAGTCGGCTTGCCACTTTTCGAAGAGCTATCGCGATGCGTTCGGCACGGCGCCGACGCGCGAACGACGCAAGCAGGCGCCGTCGCTGGCGGCGGTGCCGGTGCTGGCGGCTTGATTGCTGCCTGACGGGCAGGCTGGACTTACTGTCTGGCCACAAAAAAACGCGTTGAACGGAAACCCGCTCAACGCGTTTGTTTTTGTGGTTCGGCTTCTTCGGTTCCGGGTTGTACAACTCCCAGCACTACGACGCGAAGCGAGACCGCGCAAGCGACCTCACTTCGCTTCAGACCGCCCTCAAGCCGCCTTCAACAACCCATGCGGGTCGATCACAAACTTCTTCGGCGCACCACCATCGAACTGGCGATAACCATCAGGCGCCTGATCGAGCGACACCACTGTCACGTTGACGATATCCGCAATCGGCAAACGGTCCCACAAGATCGCCTGCATGAGATTGTGGTTGTACTTCATGACCGGCGTCTGTCCGGTATGGAACGAGTGCGACTTGGCCCAGCCCAGACCGAAACGGATGCTCAGGCTGCCTTTGCGCGCGGCGGCATCGGCGGCGCCCGGATCGTCCGTGACGTAAAGGCCCGGAATGCCGATCGCGCCCGCGGCCCGCGTGATTTCCATCAATGAGTTGAGCACGGTGGCCGGCGCTTCCTCGTGCGAACCGCTACTGCCGTGGCCATGCGCTTCGAAGCCGACGCAGTCCACCGCGCAATCCACTTCGGGCTTGCCGAGAATCTGCTCGATCTGCTCGCCGAGCGTGGCGTCCTTCGAGAGGTCGATGGTCTGGAAGCCCATCTTGCGCGCGTGCGCGAGACGCTCCTCGTTCATATCCCCGACAATCGTGCAAGCCGCGCCTAGCAGGCGCGCCGACGCTGCTGCCGCCATGCCCACCGGCCCCGCGCCCGCGATATAGACGGTGGCGCCAGGCTTGACGCCCGCCATTACCGCGCCGTGATAACCGGTCGGCAAAATGTCGGAAAGACACGTGAGGTCGCGGATCTTCGACATCGCCTGGGCACGGTCGGGGAATTTCAGCAGATTGAAGTCGGCGTACGGCACCAACACGTATTCGGCCTGGCCTCCGATCCAGCCGCCCATGTCCACGTAACCGTACGCGCCACCCGCGCGCGACGGGTTCACGTTCAGACACACGCCGGTGTGCTGCGCCTTGCAGGTCGGGCAGCGTCCGCAGGCCACGTTGAACGGCACCGAAACGAGATCGCCTATCTTGAGCGTTTCCACGTCGCGGCCGATCTCGATCACCTCGCCGGTAATCTCGTGACCGAGCACGAGGCCGACTTCGGCGGTCGTGCGGCCGCGCACCATGTGCTGATCGGAGCCGCAAATATTCGTGCTCACCACCTTCAGGATCACGCCGTGACCGATCGACCGGCCACGCGGATCGACCATCTTCGGATAGTCGATCGACTGCACTTCCACTTTGCCCTGCCCTAGATACACGACGCCGCGATTGCTGCTCATTGTCTGTCTCCATGTCTTGTGAGCGGCGCGCCCAGTTCGCTGAGTTTCCTACAGCACGCCGTTCAACGAGCGTAGCGCCCGCTGAACAAAGCGCATGGTCCGAACGCGACATGGGTTTGGCCGGAACCGACATGCGAGGCGCAACCCCCGTCCATGTCGATGCAACCTGGTTTTTATTGATTGACCGTTCAATATAAAAAAACTACCATGGCCGCTCGAATCCACCTGGACGGACCGTTTTCGTCATACGCGGTCGGCCCGAAGCTCATATCCGCAACAGCGCCCGCACCATGCCCAAACTCGGAATGCGCGAAATCCGCCGCGCACAACTGATCGACGCCACGCTCCTCACGATCGACCAGACCGGTCTCGCCGGGGCCACGCTGGCTTCGGTCGCGCAGCGCGCGAGCATTTCCACCGGCATCGTCAGCCACTATTTCGGCGACAAGGACGGTTTGCTCGAAGCCACCATGCGTCACGTGCTGCGCGATCTGTGGCAGGCCACATCGCGCCGGCGCCGCGCGGCGAAAGCGGACCCGCGTTCGAAATTACGCGCGGTGGTCGCCGCGAATTTCGATGCCGAGCAGACCAGCGGCCCGGTCATGAAGACCTGGCTCGCGTTCTGGTCCGAGAGCATGCACAAGCCGCCATTGCGGCGGCTGCAATACGTGAACACGCGGCGTCTGAACTCGAACCTGTGCGCGGATTTTTCCAAAGCCATGCCGCGTGCGGCGGCGCGCCGTGCGGCGAGCGGTCTCGCGGCGCTGATCGACGGACTGTGGCTGCGCGGCGCGCTGGCGGGTGAACCGTTCGACACCAAAGCCGCGCTGCGCGTGGCCAACGACTATATCGATCTGGTGCTCGCTTCGCGCGAGTAGGCACATAAGCAGACAGGCGACATTTTCAGAAAGGAGCAAGTCATGGCGGTATCCGCAACGCAACGTCTCTATATCGGCGGCGGCTATGTCGACGCCACCAGCGGCGAAACCTTCGACACGCTCGACCCCGCCACCGGCGAGACGCTCGCGAGCGTGCAGCACGCCTCGGCGGCCGATGTCGATCGTGCAGTGCGTTCCGCGCAGGAAGGTCAACGCGAATGGGCTGCGCTCACAGCCATGCAGCGCTCACGCATTCTGCGCCGCGCCGTCGCGCTTCTGCGCGAGCGTAACGACGAACTCGCCGCGCTCGAAACACGCGACACGGGCAAACCGATTGCGGAAACCCTCGCGGTGGATATCGTCACCGGCGCGGACGTGATCGAGTACTACGCGGGGCTCGCCACTGCGATTGAAGGCCAGCAGATTCCGCTGCGACCCACGTCGTTCGTCTATACGCGGCGCGAGCCGCTCGGCGTTTGCGCGGGCATCGGCGCCTGGAACTACCCGATTCAGATCGCCTGCTGGAAGTCGGCGCCCGCGCTCGCGGCCGGCAACGCGATGATCTTCAAGCCGAGCGAAATCACGCCGTTGTCGGCGCTGAAACTCGCCGAGATCTACGCCGAAGCCGGCGTGCCCGCAGGCGTATTCAACGTCGTGCAAGGCGACGGACGCGTCGGCGCGATGCTCGCCGCGCATCCGGACATCGAGAAAATCTCGTTCACCGGCGGCGTGGAAACGGGCAAAAAGGTGATGTCGATGGCGGGCGCGTCGTCGCTGAAAGAAGTGACGATGGAACTCGGCGGCAAGTCTCCCCTGCTCGTATTCGACGACGCCAACCTGGAACGCGCCGCCGACATCGCGATGAGCGCCAACTTCTTCAGCTCTGGGCAGGTCTGCACGAACGGCACGCGCGTGTTCGTGCAACGCGGCGTGCTGGAACGCTTCGAAGCGCTGGTGCTGGAACGCGTCAAACGCATTCGCGTGGGCGCGCCCACCGACGCCGCCACCAACTTCGGCCCGCTGGTCAGCGCCGCGCAATTGCATAAGGTGCTGGGCTACATCGAAAGCGGCAAGCAGGAAGGCGCGCGGCTCGTGGCGGGCGGCAAGCGCCTCACCGAAGGCCACTTCGGCAACGGCCAGTATGTCGAGCCGACCGTGTTCGCCGACTGCCATGACGACATGCGTATCGTGCGCGAGGAAATCTTCGGCCCGGTGATGAGCATCCTCGCTTTCGACGACGAAGACGAAGCCATCGCGCGCGCCAATCACACCGCTTATGGCCTCGCTGCGGGCGTCGTGACTGAGAGCCTGGCGCGCGCGCATCGCGTGATTCATCGTCTGGAAGCGGGCATCTGCTGGATCAATACGTGGGGCGAGTCGCCCGCGGAAATGCCGGTGGGCGGCTACAAGCAGTCGGGCGTGGGTCGCGAAAACGGCCTCACCACACTCGAACACTACACGCGCATCAAGTCCGTGCAGGTCGAACTCGGCCCGTATCAACCGGTGTTCTAAGGAGAGGTCGCGATGGCTGCGAACGAATACGACTACATCATCGTGGGCGCGGGTTCGGCGGGCAACGTGCTCGCTTCGCGTCTGACCGAAGACGCGGATGTGACCGTGCTGCTGCTCGAAGCAGGCGGCCCCGACTACCGCTTCGATTTCCGTACGCAGATGCCGGCCGCGCTCGCCTATCCACTGCAAGGACGCCGCTACAACTGGGCATACGAAACAGACCCCGAGCCGCACATGAACAACCGGCGCATGGAATGTGGACGCGGCAAGGGGCTCGGCGGATCGTCGCTGATCAACGGCATGTGCTATATCCGCGGCAATGCGCTCGATTACGACGGCTGGGCCGCGCACGCCGGTTTGGAAAACTGGACCTATCTGGATTGTCTGCCGTATTTCCGCAAGGCCGAGACGCGCGATGTCGGCGCGAACGCATACCACGGCGGCGACGGTCCGGTGCACGTGACCACCAGCAAGCCCGGCAACAATCCGCTCTTTGCCGCGATGGTCGAAGCCGGCGTGCAGGCCGGCTTTCCCCGCACCGACGATCTGAACGGCTATCAGCAGGAAGGCTTCGGCCCGATGGATCGCACGGTCACGGCGAATGGCCGGCGCGCGAGCACGGCGCGCGGCTATCTGGATCGTGCGAAGGCGCGGCCGAATCTGACCATCGTCACGCATGCCGTGACGGATCACGTGCTGTTCTCCGGCAAGCGCGCGGTCGGCGTCGCATATCTGCGTCATGGCAATGCGGTGAAGGCGCAGGCGCGCCGCGAGGTGCTGGTGTGCAGCGGCGCGATTGCCTCGCCGCAATTACTGCAACGCTCGGGCGTGGGCCGCTCGACATGGCTGCGCGAACTCGACGTGCCGCTCGTTCACGATCTGCCCGGTGTCGGCGAGAACTTGCAGGACCATCTGGAGATGTATATCCAGTACGAGTGCAAGGAGCCGGTTTCGCTTTACCCGGCGTTGCAGTGGTGGAATCAGCCGGCTATCGGACTCGAATGGATGCTCAAGGGCACGGGCATCGGCGCAAGCAACCAGTTTGAAGCAGGCGGTTTCATCCGCACGCGCGACGACGATTTGTGGCCGAACATCCAGTATCACTTTCTGCCGGTCGCGATCAATTACAACGGTTCGAATGCGATCAAAATGCATGGCTTCCAGGCGCACGTCGGTTCGATGCGCTCGCCGAGCCGCGGCCGCGTGAAACTCACGTCGCGCGATCCAAATGCGCATCCGAGCATCCTGTTCAACTACATGGCTGATCCGCTCGACTGGCGCGAGTTCCGCGACGGCATCCGAATCACGCGCGAGATCATGCGGCAACCGGCGCTCGACCGCTATCGCGGCCGCGAACTGAATCCCGGCGCCGAGCTGACTACCGACGAACAGCTCGACACCTTCGTTCGCATGCGGGCGGAGACGGCGTTTCATCCCTCGTGTTCGTGCAAGATGGGCTATGACGACATGGCCGTGGTGGACAGCGAGGGCCGTGTGCACGGCATGCAAGGGCTGCGCGTAGTGGACGCGTCGATCATGCCGCGTATCACGACCGGCAATCTGAATGCGCCGACTATCATGCTGGCGGAGAAGATCGCCGACCGGATTCGCGGACGCGAAGCGCTCCCGCGCGTGGACACGCCCTACTTCGTGGCGAATGGCGTGGCGTCGAGGAAGCGGGAGACGGCGACGATTTGACGTGACGCCGTTGTCTGCGCATAAGATTTTCTTTACCCTCGCGCAACTTATCCTCGATTGTCAGTGTCTGGCAAAAGCCGGATAGTGCGGCCTCAAGGCGTTTCAAAGAATCTTTTGGAGCGCATCTGCCGATAGACATTCAAGGAAACGCGATAGATGAAGTTCAAAGCCCTCAGCCTCACGGCCGCCGTCGTCTTTGCGTTGGCCGCGCCCATTAGCCACGCAGCGGATACCACGCAAGACAGCATCAAACGGACGGTCGACGCGGCGATCCAGCCGCTCATGGCCAAAGACGGTATTCATGGCATGGCGGTCGGCATCATCGTCGCGGGCAAGCCTTATGTGTACGACTACGGCGTGGCGTCGACGGAAAGCGGTAGGCCCGTGACACATGACACGCTGTTCGAACTCGGCTCGATCAGCAAGACCTTCACGGCGACGCTGGCATCGTATGCGCAGGTCAACGGCGATCTTTCCCTGTCGGATACGACGAGCAAATACTTGTCTGTGCTTCAGGGCAGTCAGTTCGGCAACGTGAGGCTCGTCAATCTGGCCACGCACACGCCCGGCGGGCTGCCGTTGCAAGTGCCCGATGAGATTCATAACGACGCCGAGCTCATGCAGTATTTCAAGGCATGGCAGCCCACTTGCGCGCCGGGCACGTGCCGGACTTACGCGAATCCCGGCATCGGCACACTTGGTCTGATCACAGCGAAGAGCATGGGGCAGGATTTCACGGCGCTGATGGAACGGCGCATGTTTCCCGCGCTGGGATTGAAAAACAGCTTCATCGACGTTCCGCAATCGCGGATGCCGGATTACGCGCAAGGCTACAAAAAAGACGGCGCGCCGATCCGCATGGCGCCCGGCGTATTGTCCGCCGAAGCGTACGGCGTCAAGTCCACCGCCGCCGACATGACGCGCTTCTTGCAGGCCAACATGAATCAGCTCTCACTCGATGCAAAGTTGCAGCGCGCAATTACGGAGACGCACACCGGCTACTTCAAGGCAGGCGTGCTGACTCAGGATCTGATCTGGGAGCAATACGCCTACCCGGTCGCGTTGAATACATTGCGGGCCGGCAATTCGCCAACGATGATTCTGAAGGCGACGCCCGCCGTCGAAATCAAGCCGCCGCTCGCGCCTCGTCGGGACGTCTGGATCAACAAGACCGGTTCGACCAATGGCTTCGGCTCGTACGTGGCGTTCATTCCGGAGAAGCAATTGGGCATTGTGATCCTCGCCAACAGGAACTTCCCGAACGACGACCGGGTGGCCGCCGCCTATAAGATCCTGACGGCGCTTGCCAACGCGTCGCATTGAACAGGGGTTGTCCGACCATGAACAGCGTACGTTGCCTGCCGTTTGCCATTGCGGCCTTGATGACGAGCATGCAGGCCGCCAATGCCGGCGACAAGGCACCGCCGGCCAAAGACACCGTCGTACTGCAACGGGTGCCTGTTGCGGGAACCGATCGTGAAATGGGCATGGGCATTGCCGAATTCCCGCCCAATGCCGCCAAGTCGAAGCATAAGGCAACCGGGCCGGAAGTTGCCTACTTGCTCGAAGGTGAAGTGACGGTGCAGGTCGAGGGGAGACCGGCGCAGGTCGTTCATGCCGGCGAGAGTTACCGGATGCCGGCGAACGTCGTCCACGTGACGACTGCCGGACCGGCGGGTGCGAAAGTGCTCGCGACCTGGGCGTGGGTGCCCGGCAAGCCGTTCAATATCCGCGTGCAAAACTGAACGATGAAGGATGCAGTCCGACGGCACTGCGTCCTTCATCATGCGCTCACTGGAATTTCAATCGCGCACCGGACTCAATACGCCGTGCGCTTCCGCTTCCACCGCTTCGGACACGAGCGTTTCGAGCGCCAATCCGCGCGTCTCGATACCCAGAATCCACACCGCGGCCGCGGCGATCACAAAACACATCGCGCCGAGCGAGAACACGCCGCCCTGGCCGAACATCGGCAACACCACGCCCACCACGTAGGGTCCGATCAACGAACCTACACGGCCAATCGCGGACGCGAACCCCGAACCCGTCGCGCGCGCACCGGTTCCGTACAGTTCCGGCGTGTACGTGTACAACACCGCCCACATCGCAAACAGGAAGAACTGCATCGCCAATCCCGCGCAGATCAGCAAGGTCGGCGTCTGCGCGTGCAGCGCGGTTTGTCCGTAGACGTAAGCCATCACCGCGCTGCCCGCGAGCGACGCGATACAAGTCGGCTTGCGTCCCCAACGTTCGACCAGCCACGCTGCGCACAGAAACCCCGGAATGCCGCCGAGCGAAATCAGCACCGTGTACAACACCGACTTCGTCACCGCAAAGCCAGCCTGCTGCATCAGCGCGCCGAGCCACGACGTCAGCCCGTAAAAACCGAGCAACGCGAAAAACCACAGCGTCCACACCATGATCGTGCGACGCCGGTAAGCCATGCTCCAGATCTCGCGGAACGCGCCCGTGCCTTTCGCGGCCGGCGGCTCAGCGAGCATCGCCGGCGCGCGTAATTGGCTCAGCCCCGCCGCTTTCATCACCTTCACTTCGACCTCGGCGAGAATCTTGTCCGCTTCACCGAGACGTCCGCGATGTTCGAGCCAACGCGGCGATTCCGGCACGACGCGGCGCACGATCAACACGAACACCGCGGGAATCGCAAGCAGCGCGAATTCCGTGCGCCAGCCGAAGGTCGGCAGCACAAAATACGACACCACACCCGAGGCGATGAAGCCAAGCGGCCAGAAACCATCCATCAGCGCAATCAGACGGCCGCGCGAGGCAGCCGGAACGAACTCCGACAGCAACGTCTGCGCGATCGGAAACTCCATCCCCATGCCGAAGCCGAGCAGCACGCGATAAAAAATCAACGCTTCGACGCTCTGCGCGGTTGAACACAGATACGACGCGAGCCCCCACAACACCATGCTCCACTGAAATACGGGCCGGCGGCCGAAGCGATCCGCCAGCAATCCCGCGATCGCCGCACCGATCACCATGCCGAAGAAGCTCGCGCTGGCCACCAGCCCCGCCGTTGCGGTCGATAAGCCGAATTCCGTCTTGATCGAACCGAGCACGAAGGTCATCGTGCCGAGGTCGACGGAATCGAAAAAGAACGCAATGGCGATGATGATGAAAATGGTCCGGTGATAACCGGAGAACGGCAGTCGTTCGAGTCGGGCGGCTGCGCTTGCGCGAGGCGGATAGGCGGTGGACATGTCATCCCCTGGTTGAAGCGGCGCGTGCCGCGTGGGTGCTCCGAAGAGTTTTCAGTAGACGCCGACATAAATCGGCCACATAGAAGAAATACGTCATCGGGATGGAACGGGTGCGTCGTTCCACACACGCGGATCGCGAGGCTCAGAACCGCAAACGCGCCCGCGCGGCGCCGGCAATGCGCGCGAGCGCATCCGCGCTCAACCGTGCGGCGATTTTTTCGACGTATTCGTGGTGACGCGCCTGCAGCGGCGCGCCGAGTTGCTGCGCAAGCAGATACCGGATCAGCGCGATGCGCCGATGCCGCAGCACGATGCTCTGGTCGAGCAGCGCGAGCGCGGCATGGGCATCGCCTTCGTGGCACACGCGCTCGGTGAGGCGCGCGGTGGCTAGACGTGTCGACGTCATGGCGAGTATCGAGGATGAAGCGCGCGAACGGTTTGAACGAGGCCGCTCGCCGCGCCTTACGACATCAGCGGCTCGGCCGCGTCGAGCATGATCTTGACGAAGTAGTCCGCGAAGCTGCGGCGCACCACGACGTCGAAACTGTTAGCACCGGTGGGCAGCAAGGTCATCGATGCCTTGAAATAGTGGCTCTGCGCGCATTGCCCTTCGCCAAATAGTTTGGGATGCAGATCGAGCGGACACCCGCGCGACAGCACTTCACGCGTGCGCGTGCCGCTGATTTCGAGCACCGTATAGCCGCTGCCGATGTCCACCGCCGACGCGAACAGGCCCGCGAACGCGGCGCCGAGTTTCGCCTGCAGCGGCGCGGTACGCGTCGCGTCGTGCGCGGCAGCCGAGCGCACCAGCCACTCGTCCGGGCCGAGCCACATCACGTCGTAGCCGTTGCCGCGCGCCACCGTGTTCGCCTTTTCAGGCGGACGGCAGCCGAGCACGTTTTCAAAGGCGCGCACGAACGCCGCGTCACGCGTATCGCCACGCACGTTCACGAGTTCCAGAAACGGCCGCTCGTTCAACCTGAAGGCCGCGGATGCCGTCGCCTGATGTTTCTTCAGCAGCGCGTCCGCGCCCACCAGCGGCGACTCCTGCCACACGCCGGTCTGCTTGCCGACAGCACGATCCACGACCGACGCCGTCCCTCTCGTTTCATTCCACATGTTGACGTGCTCCTTCGCTGTCGTAGAACACCGAACTGGTGACCTTCGCTGCAATTTGTTTGCCGCTCGAAAGCGGAATCGTGACCGTTTCGCCGATCTTGTCGAGGCCGCCCTTGACGACCGCCATCGCGATCGAGCGCTTCAGGATCGGGCTGTAGTAGCTCGACGTGACGTGGCCGAGCATCGCCGCCGTCTCGCCCTGGAATGGACCCGCGACGATCTGCGAGCCTTCCGGTATCACGAACGACGGATCGTCCGAGAGCAAGCCGACCAGTTGCTTGCGCCCGGCCTTCGCCGTGTCCGAGCGGGTCAGCGAACGCTTGCCGAGGAAGTCCTTCGACTTGGCGACGAGCCCGCCCATGCCAAGGTCGTACGGCGTCATCGAACCGTCCGTATCCTGGCCGACGATGATGTAGCCCTTCTCCGCGCGCAGCACGTGCATCGTTTCGGTGCCGTACGGCGTGATGTCGAACTCCGCGCCCGCGGCCATCAGCGCTTCCCACACCGCGCGTCCGACGTTGGCCGGCACGTTCACTTCATAAGCGAGTTCGCCCGAGAAGCTGATGCGCATCACGCGCGAAGCCGCGCCGGCCACCGTGCCTTCGCGATAGCTCATGAACGGGAACGCCGCGTTCGCGAAGTCGATGTCCTGGCAGATCTTCTGCAGTACCTTGCGGCTATTCGGACCGACCACGGCGAAGGTCGCCCAATGATCCGTCACCGACGCGAGCCGCACGCGCATGTCCGGCCATTCGGTTTGCAGCCAGCGTTCGAGCCACGTCAGCACGCGCGCCGCGCCTCCCGTGGTGGTCGTCATCATGTAGTGCTGGTCGGCGAGGCGCACCGTGACGCCGTCGTCGAAGATCATGCCGTTTTCGTCGAGCATCAGGCCGTAGCGGCACTTGCCGACTTCCAGCTTGCTCCACGGATTCGTGTAGACCCAGTTCAGGAGCTTCGCCGAATCGGGGCCCTGAATGTCGATCTTGCCGAGCGTCGAGGCGTCAAGAATGCCGACGCTCGTGCGCACCGCGAGCGATTCACGCGCCACTGCCGCGTGCATGTCTTCGCCCGCTTTCGGGTAGTACCACGGACGCTTCCAGTTGCCCACGTCCTCGAAGGCCGCGCCGTTTTCCACATGCCATTCGTGCACCGCCGTCTTGCGCACCGGATCGAGAAATTCGCCCAGTTCGCGGCCGGCAAACGTGCCGAAGGTAACCGGCGTGTAGTTCGGCCGGAAGGTCGTCGTGCCGGTTTCGGGAATCGTCTTGCCGAGCGCCTGCGCGAGAATCGCCATGCCGTTGATGTTGCCGAGCTTGCCCTGGTCGGTGCCGAAACCCATCGCCGTATAGCGCTTCACGTGTTCGACCGATTCGAAGCCTTCACGCGCCGCAAGGAAAATATCCGCAGCGGACACGTCGTTCTGGAAATCGATGAACTGCTTCGGCCCGCGCGTAGCCAGCTCGCGGCCACCGACCAGCCACAGCGGCTGCATCTTCGCTTCCATGATCTCGGCCACCTGCACAGGATTCGGCCGCGCGACGATGAAGCCCGCCGCACGCGCCGCCTCGATGCCGGCATCGACCGCAAAACGGATGCCCTGGCCCAGCGTGAAATCGCCGGCACAGGCGCCGACGCTGGTCTCCGGCTGCATCGCCTTGCCCGGCACGAAGCAGGCCTTTTCGTCATGCCAGTGCGCCTTGCCGCCCGATTGCGCGAACAGATGCAGCACCGGGCTCCAGCCGCCGGACATCGCGAGCAGATCGCAGGAGAGCTCACTCTGCTTCGCACCGACCTGTCCGTTCGAATACGACGCTACATCCACCGACGCCACGCGCAGTTTGCCGTGCGCCGCCGTGATCACGACGCCGTTCATCACCTTGACGCCATAGCGCCGTGCAAGCGCGGGCAGCGTGCCCTTCGATTCGCTCGCGCGCGGATCGATGACTGTCACCTGAGCGCCGGCTGCTTTCAGATCGAGCGCGCATTGATAGCCGTCGTCGTTGTTGGTGAACACCACGGCATTGCGGCCCGGCAACACCGCATAGCGATGCAGATAGGTCGACACGGCCGACGCCAGCATCACGCCCGGCAGATCGTTGTTGCCGAACACGATGGGACGCTCATGCGCGCCGGTCGCGAGAATCACGCGTTTCGCGCGGATCTTCCACATCAGTTCGCGCGTGCCTTTGCGCTGCGAGACCGGCAGATGCTCGGTGAGCCGCTGCGTCACCGTCACGAGGTTGTGGTCCTGATAGCCGAACGCCGTGCTGCGGCACAGGATCTTCACATCGGGCATCTGCCGCAGTTCGTCTTCGATCTTCTGCACCCATTGCAGCGCGGGCTTGCCGTCGATCTCCGCGCGGCACGACAGCAGCGAGCCGCCGAGTTCCGGCTGATCGTCGACCAGCGTCACACGTGCGCCGGACAACGCGGCGGCATGCGCGGCCGCGAGGCCGGTCGGGCCACCACCGACCACCAGCACGTCGCAATGTGCAAAGCACTTGTCGTAGCGGTCCGCGTCCGTGTGTTCCGGCGCCTTGCCGAGACCGGCGGCGTCGCGGATCACTTCTTCATACTTCGGCCAGAATTTGCGCGGCCACATGAAGGTCTTGTAGTAGAAGCCCGCCGGAATGAAGCGCGCGAACTTCTGGTTGACCGCCATGCGGTCTTTCTCGATGCTCGGCTTCGCATTCACGCTGCTGGCGACGAGCCCTTGATACAACTCGACTTCAGTCGCCCGCGCATTCGGCACCGTGTAGGCGCCGGTTTCGAGTTGCACGACGGCATTCGGCTCTTCCACACCCGCCGTGACGATGCCGCGCGGCCGGTGGTATTTCCAGCTACGCGCGACGAAATGCTCGCCATTCGCGAGCAGCGCCGAAGCCAGCGTGTCGCCCTGATACCCCTGGTACTGGCGGCCGTTGAAGGTGAACGTCAGCGGCATGGCGCGATTGATGCGCCCACCGTTGGGGAGTCGGTCTTTCTGGCTCATGATGCATTGCCCTCTTGTGCCTTGTTCTGTGCCGTGTTTTGCGTTTTAGCCTCAGCGCTATCCATGGCGAGCAAAGGACGCTCGAACGTGTCGTAGCCCTGGATCTCATAGCTCACCGTGTCGCGCTGCGCCTTGAACCAGCGGCGGCAGCCTTGCGTGTGCAGCCACTGCTCGCGATGCACGCCGCGCGAGTTCTTGCGCATGAACAGGTAGTCGCCCCATTCCTTGTCGGTGAGTTTGTCGGTGTCGAGCGGACGGGCAATGTCCGCTTCGCCGCCGCAGGAAAATTCGGTTTCGGCGCGTGGCCCGCACCACGGGCATTCGATCAATAGCATTTCTTTGTCCTTGTCGCAGTGCGTGGCGTTAGTGGGCAACAGCGGCAGCGCCGTGTTCGTCGATCAGATGGCCGGTATAGAAACGCTCTAGCGAGAACGGCGCGTTCAGCGGATGCGGCTCATCCTTCGCAATGGTGTGCGCATAAGCCCAGCCCGAACCCGGCGTCGCCTTGAAGCCACCCGTGCCCCAGCCGCAATTGAAATACAGCCCCTTCACGTCGGTCTTGCTGATGATCGGGCAGGCGTCCGGCGACACATCCACGATGCCGCCCCACTGACGGTTCATCCGCACGCGCGAGAACACCGGGAACATTTCCACGATCGCTTCAAGCGTGCCTTCGATAATCTGGAAACTGCCGCGCTGACCAAAGCCCGTGTACTGGTCGACGCCCGCGCCGATCACCAGATCGCCCTTGTCGGACTGGCTGATATACGCGTGCACCGCGTTCGACATCACCACCGTATTGACCACCGGCTTGATCGGTTCCGAGACCAACGCCTGCAACGGATGGCTCTCTAGCGGCAACCGCACGCCGGCCATGTCGGCCAGCGACGAGGTATTGCCCGCCGCCACGATCGCGACTTTCTTCGCCTTGATGAAACCCTTCGTGGTATCCACGCCGATCACCTGGCTGCCGTTGCGGCGAATGCCCGTGACCTGGCAGTTCTGCACGATATCGACACCGGCCTGATCCGCGCCGCGCGCGAAACCCCAGGCCACCGCATCGTGACGCGCCACGCCGCCGCGGCGCTGGATCGACGCGCCGAGCACCGGATAGCGGCTGTTCAGATTGATGGTCGGCTCGATTTCCTTGATCTGCGCGGGCGTGAGAAATTCGGCGTCCACGCCATTCAGCCGGTTCGCATTCACGCGGCGCTCGGTGTCGCGCACGTCCTGCAGCGTGTGTGCAAGATTCATCACGCCGCGCTGGCTGAACATGACGTTGTAGTTCAGATCCTGAGAGAGCCCTTCCCACAGCTTCATCGCTTTTTCGTAGAGCGCGGCCGACTCGTCCCACAGATAGTTCGAGCGCACGATCGTCGTATTGCGCGCCGTATTGCCGCCGCCGATCCAGCCCTTCTCCAGCACGGCGACATTGCGCACGCCGTGTTCCTTGGCGAGGTAATACGCCGTGGCGAGACCATGCCCGCCGCCGCCGACGATCACGACGTCGTATTCACGTTTGGGCTCGGGGCTCTTCCACTGTCGCTCCCAGTTCTCGTGATACGACATCCCGTTGCGCAACAGGCTGAATATCGAATAGCGGCTCATCGTGGGTCCTTGTTGGTGCTGTCTTTACTGGTGTTTCGTATTGGGTAAAAGCGGGATTCAACACTCGATGACGTTCACGGCCAACCCGCCGCGCGACGTCTCCTTGTATTTCGTCTTCATGTCCGCGCCGGTTTCGCGCATCGTCTTGATCACGTTGTCGAGCGACACGTAGTGCTGGCCGTCGCCCTTCATCGCCATGCGCGCGGCGTTCAGCGCCTTGATCGCGCCCATCGCGTTGCGTTCGATGCACGGAATCTGCACAAGTCCGCCGACCGGATCGCAGGTCATGCCAAGGTTGTGTTCCATGCCGATTTCGGCGGCGTTTTCGACCTGCGTCGGCGTGCCGCCCATCACGGCGGCGAGCGCCGCGGCGGCCATCGAGCAGGCCACGCCGACTTCGCCCTGGCAGCCGACCTCGGCGCCGGAGATCGACGCCGTTTCCTTGTAGATGATGCCGATCGCCGCGGCCGTCAGCAGGAAGTTGACGATGCCCTCGTCGTTAGACGCATGCATGAACTTCACGTAGTAGTGCAGCACGGCGGGAATCACGCCTGCCGCGCCGTTGGTCGGCGCCGTGACGACGCGCCCGCCCGCCGCGTTTTCTTCGTTGACGGCCATCGCGTACAGGTTGACCCAGTCGAGCATGGAGAGCGGGTCGCGCAGCGACTCTTCCGAGCGCGAACGCAATTGCGCGCACAGATCGGCGGCGCGGCGCTTCACATGCATCGGACCGGGCAACTCGCCGCGCACCTTGCAGCCGCGTTCGACGCACGCCGACATGGTGCGCCAGATGGCCAGCAAGCCTTCGCGCACTTCATGTTCGGGACGCGCCGCACACTCGTTGCGCAGCGTGATCTGCGCGATCGACAAGCCGGTTTCGCGGCAGACGCGCATCAGATCGTCGCCGGTACGAAACGGATATGGCACTTCGGTGCCTGCACGCAGGCCGTTCACGCGATCGCCTTCGCGATTCACCACGAAGCCGCCGCCGATCGAGTAATACTCCTTCTCCACCAGCAGTTGGCCGTTTTCGTCGAAGGCCTGAAAGCGCATGCCGTTCGGATGCACGATGCCCGAACCCGGCGCGCCCGGCATCAGCTTGCGGAAAAAGCCGAGATGCTCGCGCTCGTCGAATTTCACGGGATGCTTGCCGAGCAGCACCAGTTGCTTCGTTGCGCGGATCGTCTGCAGGCGCGGTTCGATCAGGTCCGGATCGATCAGATCGGGCAGATTGCCTTCGAGCCCCAGCAGCACCGCCTTGTCCGTGCCGTGCCCCTTGCCGGTCGCGCCGAGCGAGCCGAACAGATCGGCCTTCACGCTGCGCACGAAACCGAGCAGGTTGGCGTCTTCGATATGCGAAGCGAAGCGGCATGCAGCGATCATCGGCCCCACAGTGTGTGAGCTTGAAGGACCGATACCGATCTTGAACAGATCGAAGACGCTGACGTTCATGGCGTGCCTTGTGCGTTGCGATGCCTTGGGTGGATTTGCCTCTATTGCACCGCACGTCAAATTGAATCGATAGAATAAAAACGGCATGACAGTGGGATAGTGGCGTCAAGCGGCGCGCCGGCAAAGGTCCGCGGCGTATTTACGAAGACTTCTGACGCATTTGCGACATGCGTCCGGCTTGCGGCTGGCGATGCTGACGATGCTGGGCACGCAACGCCGCTCATGCCGCCGGCACGCCCGGACGCGGTAGCCGCCATCCCCGGTGCTATGCTTGATCCAACCCTTTCCCCTGCTGGCTGCATGCATGAATTCCGCTGAACCGCTTCCCCCTCAATCGATCGACGGCACTTCGAAGCAGCGCATCCGCTTCGGCATCATCCTGTTGCCGAACTTCACGCTGACGGCGTTTTCGGGTTTCGTCGACCTGTTGCGCCTGTCCGCGGACGAAGGCGATTTCAGCAAGCCCGTGCGCTGTTCGTGGAGCGTGATAGGGGAAACCCTCGCTCCGGTGCGCGCGAGCTGCGGCATCCAGATCACGCCGTGGGAGACGTTCGACAGCACCGATCCATTCGATTACGTCGTGGTGGTAGGCGGCCTGCTACATTCCGGGCCGGCCGCGAACGACGCGACGCTCGCCTTCATCCGCCGCGCCGCCGCCACCGATGCGACGCTCGTCGGCATGTGCACGGGCGTGTTCTCGCTGATGCGCGCGGGCGTGCTGGACGGCCACCGCATTTGCGTGAGCTGGTTTCACTACTGGGATTTCATCGAGCGCTTTCCGTCGGTCAACGAGGAAGCACTGGTCGCCGACCGGCTGTTCGTGATCGACCGCCGGCGCATTACGTGTTCCGGCGGACGCGCGTCGATCGATGTGGCCGCCGCGATCCTGTTGCGTCACTTCGAAACCGCCACGGTGCAGAAGGCGCTGCGCATTCTGCTCGTCGACGACATGCAGAAAGGCAATGCGCCGCAGCCGCATCCACCGGGCCTCGCGCCCGCCGCGCATCCGAAGGTCAAGCGCGCGATTCTGCTGATGGAACAGCACGTGGGGCGTTCTTTATCGCTCGATGAACTCGCGCGCAAGCTCGATCTCTCGCCGCGTCAACTTGAACGGCTCTTCAAGGCGCAAACGGGCAAGGCGCCGCAGGCCTACGCGAAGCAGGTGCGTCTGCGCACCGCCGCGTGGCTGCTGACGAGTTCGGATAAGACGGTGGCCGACATTGCGTCGAGCTGTGGGTTTTCCGATGCATCGCATCTGGGCCGCGAATTTCGCAAGCAGTTCGGTTTGCCGCCGATGATGTATCGCGAGCAGCGCGGCACGGCGGCGGAGGCGGAAGATAGTGGGGATTATGACGAAACGTTTCCGGGGCGGGCGCGGGCGATTTGAGGTTGCTGACGGGCCTACCAAGACTTGGCCAGCCGAATGACAGGGCTCATACGGCCGGCAAGTTTGAGGACCAGAGCGGCGGGCCAGAATGTTGGCGCACACGTAGCGTCCCTGGCCCATCCCGTAAGTCAATCGACTACAGCTCTATTCTGAAGCGCTCTGGCGGCTGTAGAAAAAAGGGATAGAAGTTCCTCGCACACTCCATGATATCGGCTGGGCCATAAAAGACGCCGACGTCCCATGATCGATCGCCAAAAGCGATCCAGTCGCCATCAATTGGCATGATGGCATAGTGCTGATGATTCACACCAAGTGCATCCGCAAGACTTCCGCCCGGATCCTCCATCATAAAGTGAAAGAACTCGTCATCCGAGTTCTCACTACGATGAATGAAGCCCGGATACTTTCCAAAATGATGGTGGAAGTAACCGAACGGATCAGGATTCAAAATCAGCGTCACAAATTCGGTATTACTCTGGAAAGTGAGCAACGCCTGTACAAGATCAAAGAATTTTTGTGTCGAGATATCGATCGGATCGAAGTAGAGCAACTCGTTGCGTGGCTTACTCGCGAGCAAGCGAATCTCTGCTTTGGCACGATCGAAATACGTCCGGAACTGTACTTCGTCTCGAATGAAATCCAATTTACTCATTATTTGTCCAGGCGGATTTTAACGGTCGCCTTTTCGGCACCAGATGGGAAGTATTCGGCTGTAGGAACACCCGTATTTGACTGCTCGCGCACTGTATATTTAACGTCGCCCTTTGTAAGAATATCAGTCCGTCCATCCTTGCTGACAGTCTGCGCATAGCCACTCTCCACGAGGTTGGCTTCAAATTCAGCTTTGCCTATATCGGTTCGAATGTTTCGAACACTATCCAAGTATCTACCCGTCGCGCGTGCGCTAACAGGTACGCCCTGAGCCCAAATTTTTGCCGAACAACATATCGCTGAGAGGTATAACGGTTAAAACCGCGTCGGCACTTTCGTTTTCCCCTATGAGTTCGACGACTGCTGGGCGACCACACAACGGAGGTCAGGATGGCAACGACAAAAGGCGTTCCTACGATCGGTCTCGCCCTGCAGGGCGGCGGCGCGCACGCGGCGTTCTCATGGGGCGTACTCGACCGTCTGCTCGACGAAGTCGAGCGCGGGACCCTATCGATTCTCGCGATCAGCGGCGCGAGCGGCGGAGCGCTCAACGCCGCCGCCTGCACATACGGGCTAAGCAGAAGTCCGACCGATGCCAAACGGTCGCTCGAACAACTCTGGACGCTGGTCGGCGCCAGTTCGAAGTGGCAGCCGTTCTATAACTTCCCCAAGGACCTGCTGAAGTCTCCCGAGCGCTGGAATGTCGATCTCAATCCCGCGATACTCGCGCAAGGCATGCTCCAGCCGTTCGCCTCTCCGTATGCGATGCCATGGCTGACCAATTCCCTTGGCTCCATCATGGAAACCGTGATTCCAGACTTCGGGGTCGTCAATGACCCGAAGGGTGCCGTGCCCAAGCTTTACGTGGCGGCGACCAACGTCAACCTGACCGCATTGCGTATCTTCGAACCCGGCGAAATTTCGGCGAAGGCGCTGATGGCCTCCGCATGCTTTCCCACGCTCTTCGAGGCGGTGGAGATAGGCGGCGAGTTCTATTGGGACGGCGGGTATATGGCCAATCCGGCGCTCGCGCCGCTCGTCGAGTGGGTCGACGACATTCTGAGCGTGCTCATCGATCCGCTCTGTACGAAACATGGGCCGCCAGAGCGCCCCAGCGAGATCAACAACCGGATCAACGAAGTCAGCTTCGGTGCGTCGTGGGTCACGGAAGTCCGTCAGATCCAGTTGATCAACGAACTCGCCGCTGAAAACCCTGGCCTCGTTCATCGCGGAAAGCCGTACACGCCCAAGCGTTTTCACGTGATTCGCGCCGACCGCTTCATGGACGAGATCGGCGCCGCATCGAAGAACACGCCCTCCATCGAGTTTTTCCGCGCCTTGCGACACGCGGGCCATGCCACGGCGGACACATGGGTGCGCGATTGCTTGCCGAGCGTCGGCAAGGCTTCCACTTTCGACATCGACAAGCTCGTGAAGAGCCGGGTCAAAGGGACGCCCGCCGCGATTCATACCGTTCAGCAGGCCGAGGGGGAAACGCTTTGATAAGCGTTGTATGACCGAGCCGAATGAAGGCGGCTCGTCTTCGCGCCGAGCCGGTTTCGTAGCGTTGCAACAAGGCGCAGGTGCGACGGCATCGGCGTCTCTCACTAAGGCCAGTAAAACAAAAACCGGCGCCAGGCTTGACCTGTACGCCGGTTTAATCGCTTCCAAATCACCAGCGTAAAGCACGAACTCAGGTTTCGAGCTTCGCGTCCATCGTGATCGTGGCGTTCAGCACTTTCGATACCGGGCAACCGGCCTTGGCGTCGGCGGTCGCCTTCTCGAAGGCGGCTTTGTCGCCGCCGGGGATTTTCACGGCCACGTCGAGATGCACCGCGGTGATCGCAAAGCCGCCCCCGTCCTTGTCGAGCGTGACAGTGGCCGTCGTGCCGATGCGCTCCGGCGTGATGCCGGCCTTGCCCAGTTCAGCCGATAGCGCCATCGAGAAACACCCCGCATGCGCAGCCGCAATCAGCTCTTCCGGGTTCGTGCCGATGCCGTCCGCGAAGCGTGTCGAAAACGAGTATTGGGTCTCCTTGAGGACGCCGCTGTCGGTGGAAATCGAGCCCTTGCCGTCTTGCAGGCCGCCTTGCCAGACTGCTGATGCCTTGCGCTTCATCGCTCTCTCCTGTTTGTGCCTGCTTCGCGCGCTGCACGACCGAATCTGATGCCCACCGCAACGGTCCAGCCCAGGATTTGCGGTTTCGGCATCGGTCGCGTGTGTTGCGCGGTGCTGCGGGCGCGGGCGTGGACCGAACTTCATCATAGGCGCTTCCGTGTGCCAGCGTCGTGACGATGCCGGCTATCGGTCAAAACAGAAGCCGCCCGGAAATTATGTCGATAACGGTAATAATCTTTCCTCCGAAAGCGGCTTTTTCACCGACCTCGTAAGAAATAGACTCGTTTCAACGGATCGGCACCCCGCATTGAACCGATCTCATCAACAATCGAATACTGGAGGTCACCATGAAATCGCTTATTTCCGCAGTCGTTATCGCATCCGCGCTTTTCGTCCCGGCTGTTTCGTTCGCCCAGCAGGCGAATGGTCCGGTGACCCGCGCACAAGTGCGCGCTGAGCTGGTTGCCGCGCAAAAAGCGGGCCTTCTGAATCAGAACGACACCGACTATCCGAAGGCCATGCCGCAAAGCGGTACGACCGTCGCCGCCGCGGCGCAGGCTTCCCAGGACGTCGGCGGCGTGAAGGCAGTCTCGTCGGATGCCGGCGCGCGGGATTCGGTGCAGCAACGCCTGTTCTCGACGTATCGCGGTCAATAAGCCGTTAAGCCGCGCGGTTCGCGGCGCAGTGCTTGCCGGTGTAGTCAGTGCATGGAAGGTGAAGGTGTAGTCGCAGTAAAAAAGCGCCCCGGTTGCGAAGTTCGCAATCGGGGCGCTTTTTATTGTGTGGCGGAAAAGTTGGGCGGATAGGTTGTAAAAGAGGCGGCGTGGGATGCCGAAGCCGGCCGCTTCTCGATACAGATCACGCCGTAGCCGGCCGCTTCGAAGTTCGCTCCAGCAACGCCGCCCGCGCAATTACACAACGGCGCCGCCATGCCGCCCGCTATTCAGCGAACGGCAAGCCCTCCTGTCCCACCGCGCGCATCCCGAACACGTTCAGCGTCATCGCCACCAACGCGTAGTAGCCGAGCAGGCCCACCAGGTTGATCACCACCTGATGTCCGAAACGCTCGACCGCCTTCGCATGGATCGCGTCCGAAACGCGCTTCGTGTCGTACAGTTCGCTCGCGAAGTCGTGAATCAACGCGTCGTCGGCATCCGCGAAATCCGGGCGCTTTCCCTGGCGAATCGCCTCGGCATCCGCTTCGGACACGCCGGCTTGCAGCGCGATCGGATGGTGGATGTACCACTCCGCCTGTGCCTGCCAGCGCGCCGCGGTCACCAGAATCGCCAGCTCCGACAGGCGCAGCGGCAAACCCGTCCGATAGCGGCAAAACGCGCCCAGCCGCTGCGCGTGCTGGGCCAGTTCCGGGCTATGAATCCAGCCGAGAAATGGCCCGTTCAGATTGCCGCGTGGGCCGGACAGAATTTCGTCGAGCACCGCTTTCTGTTCAGGCGTGGCGTCGGACAGGTCGAAGTGAGGCAAACGCTCGGTCATCATCGTTCTCGCAATTCGTGGTGGTGTCGTCGTTTCAGACGGCGGCCAGCGCGCCGCCGACCGCATCCGTGAGCCGGCTGACGATTTCATCGATGTCGCGCTCAGTGCAGATGAACGGCGGCGCCAGCAACACATGATCGCCGATCTGGCCGTCGACCGTGCCGCCCATCGGATACACCATCAAACCACGCGCGAACGCCTCGCGCCGGATCGCCGCGTGCAGCTTGAGGCCCCCGTCGAATGGTGTTTTGCTGGTGCGGTCCTTGACCAGCTCGACGCCGACAAACAGTCCGCGTCCGCGCACGTCGCCGATATGCGGATGCTGCGCGTAGTGCTCACGCAGCCGGCCACGCAACTGTTCGCCGCGCGCCAGCACATTGGGCAGCAGCTTGTCTTCCTCAATCACGCGTTGCACTTCGAGCGCCGCGGCGCAGGCGGTGGCGTGGCCGATATAGGTATGGCCATGCTGAAAGAACCCCGAGCCGCCGACGATCGCCTGGTAAATCCGCTCGCTCACGAGCGTCGCGCCGATCGGCTGATAGCCGGCGCCGAGCCCTTTCGCGATGGTCAGGATGTCCGGCGCCACGCCGTCTTCCTCGCAGGCGTACAGGTGGCCGGTGCGGCCCATGCCCGACATGATCTCGTCGAGGATCAGCAGCACGCCGTAGCGATCGCACACCGCGCGAATCTTGCGGAAGTACTCGCGCACCGGCGGCACCGCGCCGGCCGTCGCCCCGACCACCGTTTCGGCGACGAAGGCGGCGACCGTGTCCGCGCCGAGTTCGAGAATCTTCTGCTCGAGTTCGTCAGCGAGACGCTGCGCGAAGGCCTCTTCAGTTTCGTCGGCGCGCTGCTCGCGATACGCGTAACACGGACTCACATGATGCGCTTCGATCAGGATCGGCAGGAACGGCTCGCGGCGCCACGCATTGCCGCCGATCGCCAGCGCGCCCAGCGTGTTGCCGTGATAACTCTGCCGACGCGCGATGAAATGGCGGCGCTGCGGCTCGCCCTTCTCCACGAAATACTGGCGTGCGAGTTTCAGCGCCGCCTCGATCGCCTCCGAACCGCCGGACACGAAGTACACATGTTCGAGCCCTTGCGGCGCGCTCGCCACCAGGCGGTCGGCGAGTTCTTCGGCCGGCGCGGTCGTGAAGAATGACGTGTGAGCGTACGGCAACTGCTGCGCTTGACGTTTGATCGCGTCGATCACGCGCTGGTTGCTATGGCCGAGACAGGAGACAGCGGCGCCCCCAGACGCGTCGATATAGCGCTTGCCGGTGGAATCGATGATCTCGATGCCGTCGCCCGCGACAGCGACCGGCAGCGACAGCTTGGGCGTTCGATGAAAAACGGTGGACATGGTGTTCGGTTTCCTGTGGTTGCGGCAAGCGCTTAGACGGTTTGATCAGATGCCGTGCGGGCGATGAAGGTGTCGAATGCGCACTGCCCTTGCCGGTAAACTTTCATCGACACACCGGCGTTGCCGATGTCGAAGAGCGCGCTGGCGAGCGTGTTTTCGTCGTCCGGATCGAGCGGGTCGTCGCGGTAGATCGGCAACCCCGAGGGCGCGCGATCGTGCAAGACGTCGAGCAAGGCGGCGGGTTGCAACGGGCGGGTGATCGCGGGCAACAAGGCATCCACGCGCAATTGACGGTCTCGCGAGGAATCCGTGACGATTTGCGCTTCGGCTTCGCAGCCGCGATGAATCATGTGGTTCGCGTGGCCGTAGAGATGCGTCACCGTTTGCATGGAACATCGCAGCGCGCTGGCCTCGACGCTGACGATGCGCGCGTCGCCCGCGCAGCCGAGCGTGTGATGAAAGCCGCTCGCGGCCGGCGTGTCGTGCAGGATGTGCAACGCTTCGTCGAGCGAGGCGGCATCGAGTACGGCACGCGCGAGGATCATGCGCGGCACGCCGGCAACGGGTGTGCGAATGCGCAAATTGTTGATCGCCTGCACGACGCCGGCGCGGCTCGCGGCGAAGGTGTGTCCGGGCAGCGATCCAGGGTAATAGAAACTCACGAAGCCCGGCTTGCCGGCCGGCCGAACCTCGACCAGCGCGCAACGCTTGCGCAGAAACGGATCGCCGTCCTCGTTATGCGCGATGAAGCGCGCGTCGCCAACGACCGCCGCCAAGGTGGTGCAACCGTCCGGCGCGTTGTGAATCAGTTCGCCGCGGCAGTTCCAGAGAAACACGTCTTCCGCCGACCAGCCGAGGCCTGCCGCCATACCGTCGAGTTCGGCGAGCAACGCCGGGAAATGCGCCTGCGCCGCGTCGCGCAGTTCCTGCACGAAGGGAGCGCCGCGCCAGCGCCGAACCGCCTGCCATGCGCCGCTCTGATGCATGTAGTCGGCGAACACCGGCCGCGCAAGTTCGCCCAACCGGTAGCCGATGTCATACGGCTCGCCGCTCACCGGAAAAATACTCAAATCCTGCTTCGACGCCACCATTCGCACCCATTCAACAATCGGTACGTATTTATACGTTAAAACAACATTTGTTGTCAAACGACGCGACACCGGACCAGATGGAGCGGAGCTGCGTCACGCACGAACTCCACCCGATTAGGACGGGAATGTTCAAGGCACGTACGCGCCCTTCGCATGCAGCGACTGCTCGGCGATGGCGAGCTGTTCGACCGCATTTGCGCCTTCCAGCGCAAGCAGATGCGCGACCAGCGATTCGGCAAGCGCCGTGGCCGCCACCAGCGACGGAAAAAACGAGGGACTCTCGTGCGAAAAGATCAGCACCTTGTCGGCGTTCAAGGCGATCGGCGAGACAGCGCTGTCAGTGATGGCAATCAGCTTGCTGCCCTTTTCCAGCGCGGCTTCAGCTACGCGCGCGGCTTCCACCGAATATGGCGCGAAGCTGATCACGATGGTCGCGCTATCACGCTCGATGGTACGCAGTTGCATTTCGAGCGTGCCGGCCTCGCCGTTGAGCAAGGACACCGAGGAACGGAACAGCCGGTAACCGTACACGAGACCGAACGCCACCGCGTAACAGGACCGGAAGCCGGCCACATGCACATGCGGCGCACGCCGCAACAGACGCGCCGCTTCGACGATCACGCGGCCGTTATGCGCGGCAGTAACCTCGAGATTGTGTTGCTGCGCGACCAGCAGATCGTTCGCCAGCGCGTCTTTCGATTTGACGAGTGAACGCGCGCGGCTCGTGAGCGGCTCGGGCCGCGTGCGCACGCGCGCGACGAACAGGTTGCGCAATTCGTTCCAGCCGGGGAAACCGAGTTGCTGCGACAGGCGCACCAGCGAAGCCGGTTGCACCTGCGCTCTCTCCGCCACTTTGCGCATGGACGAGACCGCGACCTCGTCGGGATGATCGAGCAGGAAACCCGCTCCCATCTGGAACTGCGGACTCAGTTCGGAAAAGCGCGCCCGGATCAGGGCGGCGAGCTGGTCGAAACTGTCTGGCATGCGGGTGTACCGGGCGAACGGTCGATAAGGATGACAACAAATGTTACCACCCGGCACCTCGTATCCAACAGCAGTTCCAGTGTGCTCAGTGTGCTTTTGACGCTTGTTTAAAGAAGCGCGACCACCCGCACGTCGCCCTGCTCCGTCGAGGCGACGACCTTATCGCCGATGCGCCGGAACGTGATCGACACGGACGCATCGCCCACCCGTAAATCGCCCACTTCGAGCCAGTCGATGCCTTCGGGCAGCATCGGCTGTTCGATCAGCACTTCGCGCCGCTCGGCGTCGATCGTGATGCCCAGACACGCTTCGAGCATCATGAACGGCGAACCCGCTGCCCATGCCTGCGGCAGACAGGCGACCGGATAGGCGGTGGGCGGCTCGCCGCGCCGCCGTGGGAAACCGCAGAAGAGTTCCGGCAAGCGCATGTCGAAATTGACCGCCGCCTGGAACAGCGCCTGCAAGAGCCGCACGGCCGCGGCCTTGCCGCCGTAGCGCGACAGGCCGCGCGCGCAGATCGCGTTGTCGTGCGGCCAGACCGAGCCGTTGTGGTACGCCATGGGGTTAAAACGCGACTGGCTCGCCGCCAGCGTGCGCACGCCCCAGCCGGTGTGGAACAGCGTGGAGTCGAGCGCGCGCACCACCGATTCGCCACGCTCGCGCGAAGGCAGACCGAAGGCCAGCAGGTGACCGGCGTTCGACGCCATCACGCGGCACAGTTCGCCGTGGCCGTCGAGCGCGATACCGTAGAAGCCGGCCTCTTCCATCCAGTACTTTTCTTCGACGCACTGACGGATTTTTTTCGCACGCTCGCTGTATTGCGCTGCCGCGTCATGCAGGCCGCGTAGCTTCGCGAAGTGAGCCATGGTATCGAAGGCGGCGCTCGCATACGCCTGCACTTCGACGAGCGCAATCGGGCCGTCTGGAAACCGGCCGTCGGCGTGAAAGACGGAATCGTGGCTGTCCTTCCAGCCTTGATTCGCCAGACCGCCGTCCGATTCGCGCTGATAGTCCAGCAGGCCAAAGCGATTCTTGTCGCACACGCCCGCGACCCACTGCGCCGCGCGCTCGAGCGCCGGCCACAATTCGTCGATCAACGCGAGGTCGCCCGTGCGCGCCGCATACGCGCCGGCCAGCACGATGAATAACGGCGTGGTGTCGACGCCGCCGTAATAGAGCGCGAACGGCACTTCGCCGGTGGCGGCCATTTCGCCCTTGCGCATCTCGTGCATGATCTTGCCGGGCGCGGCGTCGCGAAACGGCGAGTTCTCACGCGCCTGATGTTCGGCGAGAAAGCGCAACACGCCCGCGGCCAACTGCGGCTGCAACCACAGCGTCTGCAGCGACGTGATGATGGCGTCGCGGCCGAACGGCGTCGAGAACCACGGAATACCAGCGTACGGATACGGGCCGGTCACCAGATCCGTGGTCAGCAAGCCGAGGTCGGCAAGCGAGCGGTCGATCCATGCATTGAAAAGCGGGTTGCTCGAGCGCACGCGCGCAGTGACGCGGCGGCGCTCGCGCATCACGAGGTGGGCGTCGACGAGCGCGGCGCGCACGGCAGCGCGGCCGACACGCGGGCGTTCCGCGTCGATCTGCGACAGGTGGGCTTCGCTCAACGCATGCGTGGGCTGCGAGACGCCAGCGCTGGGTTTGTCCGACTGCGCCACGACCTGCACCGACACCGACAGATAGATCGACACACAGGCCTGGGCCGGCAGCTTGACGGTGTAGTCGGCGCGGTCGGCGAAAAGTTTGTCCGGTTCTGGCGAGAAAGCGATCTGCACATTGCGCGCCACGTCATCGAGGCCCACATAGCCGAGCAGCACTTCCCGATTCTCGACGCGCGCCGGTTCGACACGGCCTTGCTTGTCGCGCTTCAGGCCGCGCACTTCGAACATGTCGCGGAAGTCGCTGGCGAACGAAATGGACAGCGGCACCACGGCGTCGCTGGTGCCGTAGTTGGTGAGTTCGATGGCTTCGTTGAGCACGGTGCCCGACAGCACCCGCACGCGCTCGACGTGGATCACGCCTTCGGGCGTGCTGTCGCCGCCGAGCGGCGGCAACGGGCGGTTGGTCAGATGCGCGGTGAATGACGTGTTGTCGCTGCTGACGCTGCCCGATAGCAGCGACGGCGCGCGTCCGCCGAAGGTGAGGCGCAGTTGCGAGAGAACACGTGTGTCGTTGACGAACAGGCCGTCGTCGTGGCCGGTGATATCGCCGAGCGGATCGTTGACGATGAAGGTGTCGCCCGACTTCAGCACGTGCTGAGTGGCGCTGGCGACATTGAGGTTTTCTGTCGGGATGAATACGCCGTCCGGCTCGGGTTCGCGGTGGTCGATTCCGCCCGAAAGGCCGCCGAGGGCTTCTGGCTGCTGCATCAGGGTCACTCCTATGGGTTCGCTGCTGCGTTCACGCTTGTGCGTTCGGTCTACATCCGGTTGCTACCTGAGTCGCTTCAGATTGTAGAGGGTCTGTCCGCGTCAGACGAACTTATCACAGGGGAGTTTCGGTTTTTTTCAGTGGCACAGGACGTGCAGAGGGATGGCGCGGCGCTCCTCGTGAGAGCGCCGCGCGGGCGTCGGGCGGGTGGCCGCGGCGACGCTTACCGCTTCGCCAGCGGCGCGGCTTCGCGTTGCGATTCGCCGACGAAAAGCTGACGCGGACGACCGATCTTCTGTTCCGGATCGGCGATCATTTCGTTCCACTGCGCAATCCAGCCGACCGTGCGCGCCATCGCGAATATGCATGTGAACATGGCCGTCGGAATACCCAGCGCGCGCTGCACGATGCCCGAGTAGAAGTCGACGTTCGGGTACAGCTTGCGCGACACGAAGTATTCATCTTCCAGCGCGATCTTTTCGAGCGCCATGGCGAGCTTGAACAGCGGGTCGTCGTGCAGGCCCAACTCTTCCAGCACCTCGTGGCAGGTTTCGCGCATCAGCTTCGCACGCGGGTCGTAGTTCTTGTAGACGCGGTGACCGAAACCCATCAGCTTCACGCCGGAATCCTTGTCCTTCACCTTCGCGATGAACTCGGGGATGTTGTCGACCGAGCCGATTTCTTCCAGCATGTTCAGCGCGGCTTCGTTCGCACCACCGTGCGCAGGGCCCCACAGACACGCGATACCCGCTGCGATACATGCGAACGGATTCGCGCCCGACGAACCGGCGAGACGCACGGTCGAGGTCGATGCATTCTGCTCGTGGTCCGCGTGCAGGATCAGGATACGGTCCAGTGCGCGCACCAGCACGTCGTTGACCTTGTACTCTTCCGCCGGATTCGCGAACATCATGCGCATGAAATTCGCGCTGTACGACAGGTCGTTCTTTGGAAAAACGAACGGCTGACCCACGGTGTACTTGTACGCCATCGCCACCAGCGTCGGCAGCTTCGCGATCATGCGGATCGCGGAGATTTCACGGTGCAGCGGATTATTGATGTCGAGCGAGTCGTGATAGAACGCCGACAGCGCGCCGACCGCGGCAACCAGAATCGCCATGGGGTGCGCGTCGCGACGGAAACCGCGGAAGAAGAAGTGCATCTGGTCGTGCACCATCGTATGCTGCGTGACGGTCTTGACGAACTCTTCCTTCTGCTCCGCGTCCGGCAATTCGCCCTTCAGCAGCAGGTAGCAGGTTTCGAGGAAGTCGGCGTTCTGCGCCAGATTGTCGATCGGATAACCGCGGTACAGCAGCTCGCCTTTGTCGCCGTCGATATAGGTGATTTCGGAGTTGCATGCCGCCGTGGACATGAAGCCCGGGTCATACGTGAACTTGCCGGTCTGGCCATACAGCTTGCGGATATCGATCACATCCGGTCCGAGCGTGCCCTGATAAATCGGCAGATCAATAGTCTGGTCGCTGTCGGAAAAGCTCAGCGTTGCGTGTGTCTTCGAGTTCATCTACACGTTCCTTTTACTTTCACATCGCACACGTGCCGGCATGCTCGATCGTCATAGGCGCTTTGGCATGCTCAGGCTCCGCGGAGCATTTTAAGGTCCAGCGGGCCCCGGATTGCGACGATTGACCGCAACAATGCATCTCGGCTGGCGCAACATTCGTTGCCGGCATTTCGTCTTACGAGGCTTGACGTCGCCGGGAGAACTCGCAACGGCGCGGCGCGAGCAAACCGGTCGCGCCCGTCAGCACCCACTGCTAGCTAAATGAAAGTTGAGCACTTACTGCAACAATGTTTTGCGGCAGTCAGGCTGCGGAGGCACGGGTGCATCTGCGATACTGCATTCGTGTTTTGCTTCCCCTGCGAACACATCGCTGTGTTTGGCCCGCCGTCCTACGGCGGGCCTTTTTAATCAGCCAAAAGAACAGGAAGGACCACATGAACGCCTCTCTCGAAACGCTGTTTCCGGATCACGTCCACACCGACGAGAACATCGTCACCGCGCTGAATCACCAGGACATCGTCGTCGCGCTATCGGCGGCACTGAAGACGCAGGACGTGGCGGTGTTGCATATGCTCTACCCGCGCACGGACGCGCGCACTCATCGCAGCCTCGATACGCTCGTGAACGTGCTGCACGGTCATGGTTTGCATGAAGTCGCGGATCTGATCGCGCAGGAAGCGCACTATCTGCTGTTCAAAGACCCCGTGAAAGCGTGGAAAGCCTTCCACGAAATTCGCAACGACTCGCTCGCGATCGGCGTGCATCTGTACTATCACGGGCTAGTGGGCGAAGCGGCGGAACGCGCGCTCGATAAAGACGCGCATCGCAAGGCATGAGGTCGAGCGTTTGAAGTGTTGCCGGGATCGAGCCAGCTTGCGGATCATCATCGCGAGCGTGAGCCACCCGGCGCGGCGTCGCCGTGCATTGATTGCACGTTTATTACGCGCTCATGGCGCTCGTTGCTCGCTCACTGAACGAATGAATTCGTCGACGTAGCGATTGAACGCCGACGGATGCGCGAGGTTCATTCCGTGCGACGCGCCGCGCACCGTTGCGCGGCGCGCGTCCGGCAACCAGTTTTGCAGCGCGGCCGCGGTACGGCGAAACATGTCGGGACTCTTTTCGCCGTCGATCAGCAGAACCGGGCAACGCACCTCGGCGGCTTCCTCGGGAACATAGGCGGGCAATGGATCGCGGAATTGACGCGCGAGCGTGTGCGCATTGTCGGTCGCCATCCGGCGAAAGCCCGGTGTGCTCATCGCCCAGAAACCGGGCCGGCTGACCGAGTCGACGAACAGTTGCAAGCCGGCCTCCACTTCACCGCTTTCGATCAGTTGCGCCGCTTTCGCGCGTAACGCATTGACCGGCTCCGGCAAACGCGCGGGCGGGCGTCCGGCAATCTGCAACGGACCGCCCGGGTCGGCGAGCGTCAACGTCCGCACCTGCTCAGGATGGCGCCGCGAGAAATGAAATGCCACACAACCGCCACGCGAATGTCCGACCACGTGCGCCGGTCCCACGCCAAAACGCTCGATGAATTCCGCCACTTCGTCGGCATGCTTGCTCCAGCTGAACGGCAGGCCAGGCTCGGTATCGGTAGCCGGCCAGTAGTGCGTGAGACTCGCTGCGACACAACGGTAGTGCTTCGACAGGCCCGCGAGTTGCGGTTGCCAGTAACGGTAGTCGCACAGCGAGCCATGCACGAACAGCAGCGGTTCGCCCTCGCCGGCTTCTACGTAAGGCATGCGCAAACCGCTTCGCAGTTCGATGAAAGATGACGAAGAAGACGCAGCGGAAGCGGATCGATTCACGAGTGGTTCATGGACAGCGCGGCAACGCCCGAGTACGGCGCTGTCGGCTCGAAATGGAATGGGGAGCGAAAGTGCGTCCCTGGATTTGGGACGCGAAGCCTATTGTCACATAGCCAGCCGATCGGCGTGGCGGCCCGCTTCAGCGAACGGAAGCAACCGTTCCGACGGCGGCAGCAACACGACAAGCCCCGCGCGAAATCATTCGTAAGCGAACTCGTCCAGCAGACCGGCGGCGGCCGCCGCGCCCGCGCCGCGCACCGCGCAGGTCAGCGGTTCATCGGCGACGCGCACGTCGAGGCCGATCTCGTTCGTCAGGCGGCGGCTCAGGTTGCCGAGCAGCGCACCGCCTCCCGTCAGCACGATGCCGTTGTTGGCGATGTCGGTCACCAGTTCGGCCGGCGCCTCTTCGAGACCGCGTTTCACCGCGCCGATCATCTGACGCAGCGGCCCCTCGATCGCATCGGCGATATCGTGGTTGCTCAGTTGAACCGTGCGCGGCAAGCCGTCGTCGACGCTACGGCCGGTCGCGTTCATATGCTCGCGCGGCACGTCGCGCACGGCTGAGCCGATGTTTTTCTTGACGTGTTCAGCGGTCTGCTCTCCGAGCAGCACGCCATATAGATTGCGCACGTAGCTCACGATCGCCATGTCGAAGCTGTCGCCGCCCACGCGGATCGAGCCGCTATACGCCATGCCGCCGAGTGCGATCACGCCGACTTCCGTCGTGCCGCCGCCGATATCGACCACCATCGAACCGGTCGCCTCGGACACCGGCAAACCCGCGCCGACCGCCGACGCCAGCGATTCGCCGATCAGGCTCACCTTCCACGCGCCGGCCGCCACGGCCGCTTCCTTGATCGCGCGACGCTCGACCTGGGTCGCGCCGGCCGGCACGCACAAGGTGAACGCGGCGCGGCGGCTGAACAGCGGCCGCAGGCGCGCCATGTCGACGAATTGCCGGATCATGTGCTCGGCGGCGGAGAAGTTGGCGATCACGCCGTGGCGCATCGGCCGCACGGCTTCGAGGTTGCACGGCGCGCGGCCCAGAAGCTGGCGCGCCTGGGTGCCCACGGCGGCGACGCGTTTCGGCCGGTCGGCGGCCTCTTTCTGGAAACACACGACGGACGGCTGGTTCAGCACGATACCGCCGTCGTCGGTATAGATCAGGGTGTTGGCCGTGCCGAGGTCCACCGTCACGGCATGACGGAACAAGCGATCGAACAGCGGGTAATGCGGCGTCGGTCTGGCCATAGGAAGGCTCTGATGTGTCGTTATCCGCCCGTACCGGGCAGTCTGGAAAATGCGCCCCCGGTCACCCGAGCCGCTTGGGCCGCCTGGTCGGGCGTTCCGCGGTCCGCGCGGCGGGGGTGATTCTCATGCTTAAGAGCAGTTAACGGCAACCAGATCAGAAGCTTTAGCGCCGCTTTTCATCAGGGCTGTGTCAATCGCGCGACAAAGCGCCCAGCGCGCGTTCCAGCGCCTCCTGGCCGAGCGCGACACCGTCGGCGTTAATCGTGTGACCAATGCCGGGCAGCGCATACGCGTCGACGGTGTAGCCGGCGTTATTGAAGGCGTCGGCGGCGTATTCGAGTTCCTGCACCGGGATCACTTCGTCGTCCTCGCCGTGGATCAGCGTGAGCGGCGTGCCGTTCTGCGCGACGATCACCGAGGCGAGCCGCCCCGAATACGCGATCACACCCGCCGCGCCGTCCGCGCTGGTCGCCACATGGTGCATCGCCATGATCGACCCTTGCGAGAAGCCGACCAGCGCAAGGCGCCCGAACGACACCTGCCAGTGCGCCAATTCGGTTTCGAGCATGCGCCGCAACGCCGGGTAGGCCGCGGCGACACGGGCCTCGCGATTGCCTTCGTTGACGTCGCGCAGGCTGAACCACTGGCGTCCGCCGAAGCCGCCGTCGAAGGCGTCGGTGCCGTCGAGCGAGGTGAAGGCCACGTCAGGCAGGCTCTCGCTCCAGATATCCGCAAGCGGCATCAGATCGCGCGCATTGCTGCCGACGCCGTGCATCAGCACCACCAGCCCTTTAGCCGGCGCGGTCTCCGGTGCGCGCCGCCAGCCGTGTTCGAATTGCTCCCAGGCCATATTCGTTCCTTCTATTTGTTGATTCGTGGATGGTCGTTCCGCACGCACCGTGCCAGGCGCGGCGATGGATCTCGCCGTGCGGCCGTGTGCGGCCTCAGCCGCGAGCATACGCTGCCGGATTTGTTTTCGCCCTCGCCTTTGCACGCGCCGATGACGTCCAAACGTGAATACAGGTATGCTTTTGCGAGCATTCAGCGGACCTGCGGCCCGACGCATCGCGCGGGCATGAAATACAACAGCCACGCAGCCTGTCCGCGGCACACCGATCCGGAGAACCGTTTGAGCCAGCCCACTTCCGCGCCTGCCTCGGCGCCGCCCGCACCACCGCCGCCGCTGAAGGGTGGCCAACTGGTGCTGGCCACGATTGCCGTCGCGCTCGCCACCTTCATGAACGTGCTCGACACGTCGATCGCGAACGTTGCGATTCCAACCATTTCGGGCAACCTCGGCGTCTCGGTCGATGAAGGCACGTGGGTCATCACCGTGTTCGCCGCGGCCAATGCCGTGTCGATTCCGCTCACCGGCTGGCTCACGCAACGCATCGGCCAGGTGAAGCTGTTCGTCGGCGCGATCCTGATGTTCGTGCTGGCATCGTGGTTATGCGGCATTGCGCCGACGCTGCCCATCCTGCTGCTCGCCCGGATTTTCCAGGGCGCCGTGGCCGGCCCGCTGATCCCGCTGTCGCAAGCCATTCTGCTCGGCTCGTATCCGAAGGAGAAATCCTCGACCGCGCTCGCCTTATGGGCGATGACCGCGACCGTCGGCCCGATTGCGGGCCCGGCGCTCGGCGGCTGGATCACGGATAGTTACAGCTGGTCGTGGATCTTCTACATCAACATTCCGGTTGGCATTTTCGCGGCCGGCGTCACGTGGATGATCTACCGCACCCGCGAGTCGCCGACCCGCAAGCCGCCCATCGACGTGGTCGGGCTCGGCCTGCTGATCACGTGGGTCGCCTCGCTGCAGATCATGCTGGATAAGGGCAAGGACCTCGACTGGTTCTCGTCGCCGGTGATCGTGATTCTCGGCATCACCGCGCTGATCAGCTTCGCATTTTTTCTCGTGTGGGAATTGACCGAAGAGAATCCGATCGTCGATTTGCGGCTCTTCCAGCAGCGCAACTTTCTCGGCGGCACGATTGCGATTTCGGTCGCGTACGGCGTGTTCTTCGGCAACCTCGTGCTGTTGCCGCAATGGATGCAGGAGTATCTGAACTACCGTTCCGTCGATGCCGGCCTCGTGACCGCGCCGCTCGGCGTCTTCGCGGTGCTGCTCGCGCCGGTGATGGGCCGCGTGCTGCCGCGCTCGGATGCGCGCGTGATCGCCACGCTGGCATTCGTCGGCTTTGCGATCGTGTTTTACATGCGCTCGAAATACGTGATCGAAATCGACACGTGGCATCTGGTGATACCCACGCTGCTGCAAGGCATTCCGATGGCGCTGTTCTTCGTGCCGCTGACTTCGATCATCCTGTCCGGCCAGCCGCCGAACAAGATTCCTGCGGCGGCGGGCGTGTCGAACTTCGCTCGCGTGTTTTGCGGCGCGGTGGGCACTTCGATCGCCGGCAACGAGTGGAACAACCGCACGGTGCTGCATCATGAGAGGCTTACCGAGCAGGCCTCCCTCAACAACCCGGTGTTCAATCAGCAGATCGATTCGACCCAGTCGCTGCTGCATCTGAATCCGCAATCCGCCCATGCGTTGTTCGATTTCACCGTGAACACGCAGGCGGCGATGATGGGCCTGAACGATATCTTCTTCGTCTCGGCCGTCATCTTTATTCTGATCATTCCGTTGATCTGGATTACGCGGCCGGCCAAGGGCGGTGGTGGGCCGGATGCGGCGGGCGCGCATTGAGCGCGATGCCGATGCCGATGCCGATGCCGACAGCGATGCGTCAGCGGAAATAACGTGCAGGCGTGTCGCCGAACGCGTCCCGAAACACCGCGATAAACGACGACACGTCGCTGTAGCCCACCTCGAGCGCCACCTGCGTGACGCTCGCGCCGGCGCCAAGGTGTTCCAGCGCAACCAGCAGGCGAAGTTGCTGACGCCACTGTCCGAAGGTTTGCCCCGTTTCCTTGACGAACAGGCGCGCCGCTGTGCGGGCTGTCACGCCGGCGGCCGCGGCCAGATCTTCGAGTACCGCGGCGTCGGCCGGATTGGCGCTCAGCGCGTCGGCGATCCGTTCGGCACGCGGATCGCGCGGCCAGTTCAACCCTAACGGCGCTGTGCTCAGACCCGGCAGACGGTCCAGCAGCACTTGCACGAGACGCGCAGCGGGTTCGTCGAACGGTTGGTCGTGCGGCAGATCGGCCGCGGCGTTCAGCAACGCACGCACCAATGGGTCGGGCACGACGGCGCAGCTGTGCGGTGGGAGCGGCGCGGCATCCATGCCCACATGGAGCGAATGAAACTCGACGGGACTGGCAGCGGACAAGCGGTGCAGCACATCCGCGGGCATCCAGACCGCGTGACCCGGCGGCACGACCCAGCGCTCGGCCTCGGTGCGCACGATCAGCACCCCGGCGCTCACGTGGATCAGCCGCGCGCGACGATAGGCGCCCAACGGTTCGTCCAGCGTCTCGTAGCGCTCCCCGATCACGAAGGCCGGTTGCTCGACGCCGTGTGGATCAAAAGTCTCCATCAGGGAGTCCGTTTTGCCCGGTTGTTGCCAGAAAGGCAGCAAGATTAGCATAGCCGGTCAGAGACGCACGCCGAACAGCGCCGAAAACGGCGTGTGTGGCGACGGCTTGAGCACGGCCGTATTGCCGGCGAGCAAAGCCGGAAATAGACCATGCCGTTGACCGAACTCGAGCCGCCGAGCGTGCGCCCTTTCAACCAGTCTTCCGAATCGCGGCCGCTGCGCTGAGTGGCCCGATAGCTCCAGACGAGCGGGCCGCCCCGGGCGCAGTTTCTTGCCGATGCCGCGCGGCATGTGAATCAGCGCGCTGCGATCCGGCGGACCGCTTTCGAGCAGCAGCACGGACACGCCTGAATCCGCCGACAAACGATTGGCCTGCACACAGCCCGCCGAGCCTGCTCCGACAATCACATAGTCGTAATGCTCACGATGAAGTTGATCGTGAAACGCGCATCGAGCGTGATCTTTCGTACGTCGATACGGAAGACGAGGCAATCGAGGTTGCCCGACATCGGGCGTTTGCACAGATCTGCGAACGAGACGGAGGCGTCGATAGCGTGAGGGATGAGACGCAGAAATGCCGGAGTGGTATTCCGGCCGAAATTCCATCCAGATCAAAGGCAGGATGCTGTGCTCTCACTGAATTATTTGCGTAGCTTATGCTTAAAAATATGTACGTCGCGGGTGGCCGGCGTCGGGTCAACGCCGACCCTGGTTCCGCCAGCTACAATGAGACCTTAGTCCTATTGTTTCGCTAGAAAAATAGAACTAGATTGCTTGTGAGCGATGCACACCGCTTTCAGAACTCGGCCAATGGCCTGAGCGTTTGTGCCATGGCAGGGAACAACCTGCTGCGAGCTGGCATGATCACGCCGCACCGCAGTGGCGAACCAGCATCTGTGTGTGGAAATTTTTGGCCCAATTGGAGAGCGCAATGGAAGCATTCAAGATACTCAAGCTCATGAGTGGCGCATTGATCGTTGTGGTATCCATCAATGCGTGGTCGCAGACTAGCGAATCCGCTGCGACATCGACTCAATCCAGCATGGCGCCGGCAACCGACGGAAGCGCGAAAACCACCAGACAGGCGAATCGGGCGCTCAGCAAGAAAGTGCTTCGGGCACTCTCGAAGGGCGGCGTCAGCACTTCCCGGCTCAACATAGTTGCAAAAGGCGGTGCAGTGGCGCTTGCCGGATCCGTCACCGACTCGAGTCAGATTGACAAGGCGGGCGAGATAGCGAAGGGTGTGCCTGGCGTTACATCCGTGAAGAATTCTCTGACACTCAAAGAGGTAGGCCAGTAAACCTTCCTGATCAGGTCGGCTGGCGCGCGCCGGCCGGATGAACTCGCTGCAAGACTGAGAGCATACGCTGTGTCGCCTTCCCGCTAGATCCTGTCGCACGGACGCCAGAAGGCACATATAGGGATGTAGTCGGGTGAAACGGTGCCGTGTACAACACAATGGCCAGGGATAACCCAGCGCTTCGTCGCAGCCACAAAGCCCCTCTGACTTCGGGGCGCCGGCGCCTTCTCGTCGTTGGCACGATACTGTTGCTGGCCGCCGCAGGCTGGTCGCTGGCGACAGTAATCCGGCCCGCCATCCAGCACACTATTGTCATCACAACCGGGGCGGACCAGGGCATCTATCGCGGCTTCGCGGATCGCTATGCGCCCATCCTGAAGCGTGACGGCATCACGCTGGATATCCGCAGTTCCTCAGGTTCTATCGAAAATTATCAAAGGCTGAAGGATCCAGACAGCGAATACGAAGTGGGCTTTATCCAATCCGGCACCACCAGTCCGAAAGAGACAGACCACCTGCAGACCATTGCTGCCGTTTCCTATGAACCGATCTGGGTGTTCTATCGCAAAGGACCTATCGTCAGCCGCCTGGCCCAGTTGCGTGGAAAAAAGATCTCCATCGGTGTACCCGGCAGTGGCCTGCTCAACGTCGCCCAGGTCTTGCTCGGCTATAGTGGCGTCACTGGTAGCAATACAACGCTGCTGGAAATGGATGCAGTCAACGCTCATCGAGGCCTCGAAAGCGGACAACTGGATGCTGCGTTCTTCATCGGCCGGCCCGACGCCGAGATTCAGAAAACGCTATTGAACAGCGATCTGCAACTGATGAATTTTGCCCAGGCCGATGCATTGGTGCAAAAATTTCCGTCTCTCTCCAAAGTGGTTTTCCCGCGCGCGTCGACAAGTATCGTCAACGATCTTCCGCAGACTGATGTCACCCTGCTAGCCGCCACGGCTCTGCTCGTGTCCAAAGATACCCTGCACCCTGCTCTGGCTTACCTGCTGCTGGATGCGGCCAAAACCGTCCACGGCGGTGAAGATTACTTCACGCCGCTCGGCGCATTTCCCAACCTGAACACCGATGAATTTCCCGTTTCCGACGAAAGCGTGCGCTACTTCAAATCCGGTCGTCCCTTCCTGCAGCGCTACCTTCCATTCTGGCTGGCCAGCTTTATTGAAAGGCGCCTGCTGATTCTGCTTCCCTTCATGGCCTTACTGGTAGGCTTGCTGCAAGCGTTGCCGCGCATGGTGGAGGCTCGGATAAATAACCGGTTCGTGGTCTGGTATCGCGAAATCAAATCGCTGGAAGATGAAATATGGAGAAACAGGCACCCGACCGTGGACCAGATCGCACAGTGGCGCGATGAAATCGAGAGCATTGACGCGCATGCCAGCCAGATAAGGACTCCGCAGCGTTATCTGCGGGATATCTACGCCCTCAAACAGGCAATTAGCGTCGTACGGCACCGGATTTCCCAAGTCGCGGGGAAAAAGACGGAATAGCGGAACGGCGAAAATTGCTCCGACCGGCCGTGGGCTACATCGTCCTCATCAAAGTCAGCTGCTTACGGGAAGCCGGGAGCCGCCCTCGATTGACAATCAGCCTATCGCAACCGGTTTCATTTGCTGTGCATCCATGACGGGTGTCGTACTCCGGCTGCCCGGTTTCTACCGCGTAAGTTCATAGATACGGATGCCATTGCCAAGATCCGTTGCATCCTTCCACTTCGGACTGTCCAAAGACCGACGTGCGTCCTCCAGTCCGCCGTGTTAATGAAATGCACCGACGCGTTAAGCAAGCCCCCCACAACGCTCACGCCGTGGTCCGCAATCGTTCAGATTCTTGTTCTCGATCTCGTGTTTTCGGTCGACAGCATCGTGACTGCGGTCGGTATGACAGAACACGTTCCCATCATGTTTGTCGCTGTGATTGCCGCCGTCGCGGTCATGCTATCCGCGGCGAGCCCACTGTCGCGTTTCATCGAGCGCAATCCCACCGTTGCGATGCTTCGCACTCGGCTTTCTTCTCATGATCGGAATGACGCTCATCGCCGAGGGCTTCGGTTCGCATGTCCCCAAGGGATATATCTACGCCGCGATGGTTTTTTCCGCATTTGTCGAAGGCTTGAACATGTTGACGCGGCGCGCGAAATCAAAGATGCATCGCGCTTAGATGCTCCTCAAATCAGATCTATGCTAGCCGGGCGCAAAAGACCTGCGCAGATTGCTCGCGTAGGTCTTCTCGATGCATACGGGTTAGCTAGTTTGCTCATGTCGGCATTTCATATCGGAGGCCTGTGGGACTTCCACTGGCGGTGATCCTTCCGCCCGGATGCCGAGGCGCTCAAGCAGCTTGCGGTCCGCTTCGGCTTGCGGGTTGCCAGTAGTCAGCAACTGGTCGCCGTAGAAAATCGAATTCGCGCCGGCCAGGAAGCACATGGCCTGCAGCGCTTCGTTCATCTGCTCGCGGCCTGCCGACAGGCGCACCATCGCGCGTGGCATCGAAATGCGCGCTATGGCGATCGTGCGCACGAATTCGAACGGATCGATCGGTTCGGTGCCGGTGAGCGGCGTGCCCTCGACCTGCACCAGATTGTTGATCGGCACCGACTCCGGATACGGATCCATGTTCGCCAACTGCGCGATCAGGCCGGCACGTTCACGGCGCGATTCGCCGAGGCCCACGATGCCGCCGCAGCATACGTTAATACCTGCGTCGCGCACGCGCTCCAGCGTGTCCAGCCGGTCCTGATAGGTGCGCGTCGAGATGATCTGACCGTAGAACTCCGGCGACGTATCGAGGTTGTGGTTGTAGTAATCAAGCCCGGCGTCGCGTAACCCCTGCGCCTGATGCGTCTCCAGCATGCCGAGCGTCACGCAGGTTTCGAGACCCATCGATTTCACGCCGCGGATCATCTCCTTGATCGGCTCGAGGTGCCGATCCTTCGGGTTGCGCCACGCCGCGCCCATGCAGAAGCGCGTTGCGCCATTTTCTTTCGCGACGCGTGCGGCGGCCAGCACGTCATCAACCGGCATCAATTTGTCGGCCTTGAGGCCCGTATCGTGATGCACGGACTGCGGACAGTATGCGCAATCTTCTTCGCAGCCACCGGTCTTGATCGACAGCAGCGTCGACAGTTGCACGGTGTTCGCGTCGAAGTGTGCGCGGTGCACCTGTTGCGCACGGAAAATCAGGTCGTTGAGCGGCAGTTCGTAAAGCGCGACGAGGTCGAGGACGCGCCAGCGTGCGGCCGACGCAACGGTGTCTGCGACGGCCGCGGCTGCTTGCGTCGAGGTGGTTTGGAGTTGGGTCATGCGGTCAATCCTCGTGAATAAAACGTTTGAGCGTTAGCCTGGTGCGGCAAGGTCCGGGAGTGCTTGCTCATGCCCGATTCCGCGCAGTTGCTGCAAGCCCGCCTCGAGCCGGTCAAGATCCGCTTGCGAATGCGCGGCGGAAAGCGAAATGCGTAGCCGCGACGTACCAACCGGCACGGTCGGCGGACGGATAGCCGGTACCCAGAGACCTGCGCGATCGAGCTCGGCGGCGATGTCGAGCGTCGCGTCGTTCGCCCCAATGATGAGCGGCTGCACGGCGGTGTGCGAATCGACCGGCACCCAGGGGGTGGCCTTGAGCATCGTGCGGGTGCGTTCGATCAGTTGGTGCAAATGCGAGCGGCGTGCATCGCCTTCTTCGCCGCCGATGATGCGCAGGCTCACCGATACGGCATGCGCCGCAGCCGGCACCGATGCAGTCGTGAAGATGTACGTCCGCGCGCGCTGTACGAGCCATTCAATCACGGTTTCGTGGGCCACGACGAAGGCCCCGGACACGCCAGCTGCCTTGCCGAGCGTGCCGATTGAAATCAGATGAGGCGAGCGCAGCGCCTCCTGGGCGATTGCGCCGCGGCCTTGCGGGCCGAGCACGCCGAAACCGTGCGCGTCGTCGACGACGAGCCATGCGCCATGCTGCTCGGCAAGTTCGAGCAAGCGCGGCAGCGGGGCCATGTCGCCGTCCATGCTGAACACCGTATCGGAGACGATCACCTTCACCTGCGCATCTGACGCGACAAGCATCGTGCTCAACGCTTCAGTGTCGGCGTGCGGATAGATCCGCACATCGGCGCGCGACAACCGCGCGCCGTCGATCAGGGATGCGTGGTTCAACTCATCGCAAAAGAGCGCCGCACCGCGACCGGCAAGCGCGGTCACCGTCGCGAGGTTCGCCATGTAGCCGGTGCTGAAGTAAAGAGCGCGCGGTGCATCGACGAAGCCGCCAGCAAACTCCGCAAGGTCGTCTTCGAGTCGTGCGTGCGCGCGCGAGTGGCCGCCAAGCAGATGCGAACCTCCGCTACCGGCGCCGTAGCGCTTTGCGCCTTCGGCGATAGCCGCGACGAGTAGCGGATGCGCGGCGAGACCAAGGTAGTCGTTGCTGGCGAAGCCGATGATTTCCCGGCCATCGACCGTCATGTGCGCGGCGCACGGTGTATCCGCGGTGCGCCGTCGACGACGCAGGCCGCCTTCATCGAGATGTTTCAGCCCCTGTTCGAGCGTTTCCAGCAGTCGCATTATTGACCGTCCGTAAGTGTGGTTTCAAAAGTCTCGCGCGTATTCGCCCCGCGCATCACATTGCGCGCCGCGTCCGTCTCGTAGCTCCGCGAGGCAAGCAGGAAGAAGATCGCCGCTGCCAATGCCAACACCGGCGCGAGCGTTAGCGCGAGCCTCAGGCCTAAAAAATCCGACAGGATGCCGACAATGAACGGGCCCGGCGCGAGGCCGATCAGATTGTTGGCCAGGGAGATCATGGCCGTCACCGTCGCTCGCACGCCCGGATGGGTTACATCGCAAACGATGGCCGCGGAACAGCCTCCCTGCGCGGCGGCGAACAATGCGCCGAGCAAGATCAAGCCAAGCCCTAACGGCCCCGGAGGTAGGGCGAACGCGACGATCAACACCAGAGCCGTCACCGCCGAATAGAAGGCCGGCACCAACGCCCGGCGCCGCGGATGGTCTTCACTCAGCCGGTCCGCCAGTCCGCCCCCGAAGATCATGCCGATGCCTGAGGCCAATACCGCCACGCCGGCCATCAGCGCGGCCTTCTTCACGTCCATGCCGTGGTAGCGACCGAGGTAGGTCGGCAGCCAGGCAATGAGAATCGCCGGCATCGCCATTTGCAGTCCACTCGCGACATAAGTGAAATTGCCCGAGCGTGCGGCGAACACTTCGCGCGCGATCTGGGCGATGCTCAAACGGGGCGGCGCGGCGTCCTGTTTGCCCTCGACGGTCAATGCGACCGTCTTGTAGTCGCGCACCACGAACGGATAGACCGCGGCCAACAGGAGACCGGGCGCGCCCACGGCGAAGAATGCCATGCGCCACCCTGATTGGGCCGCAATGGAGCCCCCGATGACCACACCAAGGACCGAGCCGAACAAACTCGCCGAAAGGAATGCGCCAAGCACCGCGGCACGCTGTCTGGAGGGAAACACATGCGCGAGCAGCGCCCCTCCCGCGGCACCGTAGGCCGCCTCGCCGAGACCGACAAACATCCGCGCCGACAGCAACTGTCCATAGCTTTGCGCCAGGCCGCAGGCGACGGTCGCGAGGCACCACACGAAGGCCATCGCCGTGATGCTCTTGACCCGTCCCCAACGATCCGAAAGAAGCGAGATTGGCACGCACAGCAGGCCGACCGCAAGCGAGACCACGCTTACCAGCATCCCAAGCTGCGAGTCCGATAGCGCCCACTCAGCCTTCAGCGAAGGGAACACCGCTCCGATGAGTTGACGTGACAGGTAGTCGGACAGCATCAAGCCGAAGGTGAGCGCAAACACCGCCCACGCATAGGCTCTCGGCACTCGGGCAGCGTCGGCTGAGTAAGAGTCGGCATCGGCGACCGACAAAGTGGTTTTCATGGCAAGCGTCTCCTTATTTGTTGCGGGGCAATCTCTGGTTACGACGGTGTGTTCCGGGACCGAACTACGGTCAGATGTAGGTCGGCCAGGACCTCATCTCGTGGTTGCCAATACCACCGTTGCGCTCGCGGCGATGCGTGGCCAGGGCGTCGATCAGCCAGGCCCGGGTCTGCTGCGGAGCAATCACCGACTGCACGCCGAACGCGCCGGCCAGTGCGTAGGCCGAGGTGTCGCGCGTCAGTCCGGCCTTCAGCTGATCGAAGCGCGCGGGATCGTCCTCCCGTTTGATACCGTAGAGCACGCTGACACCGATCTGCGGATCCATGAAGCTGGCGTCCGCGCTGGTCCAGGCCGCCACCTCGTCGCTGTTACGGCCGCCGCCCATGTTGATGTAGGCCTGACCGTAGCTCTTGCGCAGAATCACCGACAGCTTGGGCACACTGCACAGTTGCACGGCGTGGATCATGTTCATGATGTGCGCGGGCGCGGCCTTCCGCTCGCCCTCGATGCCGACCAGGAAGCCTGGCGTATCGACCAGAAAGACGAGTGGAATATTGAATGAATCGCACAGCACGACGAACGAACTGATCTTGCGGCAAGCCTCAGGGTCCATCGCACCGCCCTTGAACATCGGGTTCGACGCGACGATTCCAACGCTCTCGCCGTTCAGCCGCGCGAGACCGGTCACGGCGGCGCGGCCAAAGCGATCCTTCAGATTGAGGAAGCTTGCTTCATCGACGACGCCGGCAACGACCTTGCGCATGTCGTACGTCTTGCTGCGCGCGCAAGGCACGAGTTCGAGGAGCTTGGCCGCGTCGGGCGCAATGGCCTGGGCTGCCGGCTGGCTGGGAGGCCGGGCATCTGCGTGCGACGGCAGGTAGCTGAGGAAGCGGCGAATCGCGGCCAGCGCCTCGGCGTCATTGTTGACGACCACGTCTACCAGCCCGGTTTGCTCGGCATGCAACTTCCAGCCCCCCAACTCTTCGGGATCGACGGCTTCACCGATCGCAAGCGAGGTGACGCGCGCGCTCGAGACCGCGAGGAATGCGCCTTTACGCATCACCACGAAATCGGCGAGGCAGGTGTACCAGGTCGACGAGCCCAGACAGGGTCCGAGCACGGCGCTGACCCATGGGGTTTCGCGGCGGCGGCAGTACTGCTGCGGGTCCTGCCCGGCAGCAGCCATCGCCTGCGCGCCCAGGCTGTCGGGCACGCGTGAGCCGCTCGATTCGCCAAGGAAGATTAACGGCATGCCGTTTCGGGTAGCCGTCTCTTTGAGGTGGCCGATCTTGCGCATGTTGACGGTCGACGACGACGCGCCCTTGACCGTCATGTCGTTCGACACCACCGCCACACGTCGCCCCTCGATGCGACCGGTGCCGGTAATCTTGGCGTCGGCGGGCGAGGTCTCGCGATCGGCGGCAAGTGCGGAGACGGCCAGCATGCCGGTCTCGCTGAACGAGCCTGCGTCCAGCAGTTGTTCGATGCGCTCCCGCGCGTTCAGGCCGCCGGTGGCGCGGCGCTGCTCGAGCCTGGCGGCGCCGCCCATCGCGAGTGCACCGCGGACACGATCGTCGAGCTGGGCACGTTGTTCTTCGTAGGTAGAGAGGCTGGCATCTGCGGCATTGGAGGCCCGGCTCGTCGATGTGGTTGGGGTATTCATGTGAATTGCCTTTTGGGTTTCAGGTAGTCGTGCAACGGATCGCTGCTCGGCTCGGTCAATGATCGTCCGGCACTATCACGGCACGACCGAGAATCTCGTTGCGGCGCAACTTGTCGAAGACGGCGTCCACCTGACTCAAAGGGTGACGCTCGACGTGACATGCAATCCCGCCGCCCTCCGCCAAAGCAAGCAGTTCCATCAGTTCGAGCTTGCTGCCGCCGAAGGTCGAACTGATGCAAGCACCGTGCGGTAACCCGTGCGGGCTGAAGTCAATCGAGCCACCGCCGCGCCCGACCACGACGATATGGCCGAGTGGGCGAATCACCTGACGTGCCAGCTGAATGCTTGAATTCATCCCGACGAAATCGAGCACGGCCTGTACGTCGGCACCGGCGGTGGCGTCGATAATTTGCTGCGCCACGGTATCGCCGCTCAGCATGGCGAGATCAGCGCCCATGCTGATGGCCAGTTCCAGCGCTTGCGGGCGCTGGTCCGTGACAATCACACGTGCAGCGCAAATTGCCTTCAGGGCGGCAACTGCCAGATGGCCGAGACCGCCGACGCCGATCACCACCACACTGCTGCCCGGTGTGAGCAAAGGAAGTACACGCTTGACTGCGTGATACGAACTCAACCCGGCGTCAGTGAGCGGCGCTGCCTGCCAGGGTGCGAGCGAGCGCAGCGGCACGATAGCGCTGACAGGCGCGACGACGTACTCGGACAGGCCGCCGCCCAGGCCCATGCCAACCTGTTTGCCGCGGCTGCGGCAGTAGTTGTTCCAGCCTTGGGCGCACAGCACGCATTGCCCGCAACCGGCGATCGTGATCGCGCACGGCTGGCCAATGTCGAGACCCTGCACGCCCGGACCGAGCGCTTCTACCCACCCCGCGATCTCATGACCCAGCGCTAACGGTAATTCGATATCCAGATGCGGCGGACAGCAGGTGAGATCGTCGACCGCATGCAAATCCGAATGACACAAGCCGTTGCCACCCACCTTGACCAGAACCTGATTCGGACCGGCCGTCGGCTGAGGAACATCCACCAGGCGCGGCCGGGTTTGCCAGTTGAACAGTTGGTAGGATTTCATGGCAATGCTCCTTGCTCAGCGCATCGTCCGGCCAACAGGACCGAGGCGTCGCCCGGTCGCCCGGTACGCATCTTCGACCCACGCGCACAGCAACGGCCGCGTCGTCGCAGGTTCGATGATGTCGAGCACACCGAAGCGTTCGGCCGTGCGCATTGGCGACGAGATTGCGTGATAGTGAGCCTCGAGATCGAGGCGATGCGCGACAGGATCGGCGGCAGCAGCGATGTCCTGCTTATAGGCCGCGGCGACGCCGCCCTCCACTGGAATCGACCCCCAGCGCGCCGACGGCCACGCATAGCGGTTCGGCAGTGCCGTGCCCGAGGGACCGTGCCACGGGCTCAGCATGGCGCCGGCGAGACCCACGCAACGCCTCAATACGATCGCCAGCCACGGCACGCCCGATTGTTCGATGGCGTGCATGGCCTGCAATGCGGCGGAGAGTGTGCCTTCGCGTTCGGCGTCGGGGCCGGTCATCACGCCCGGCTGATCGGCCAGGTTGACGATGGGCAGGTGAAACGTGTCGCACAAGTCGACGAAGCGCGTCATTTTCAAGGCCGCGGCGCGCGTCAGGGCACCGCCCATGACCATAGGGTTGTTTGTCATCACGCCCACGGCATGGCCGTTCAGACGTGCGAGGCACGTGATAGTCGAGCCGCCGAAGTCGGGCGACATCTCGAAGAGCGACCCCTCATCGAAGATTGCCTTCAGGATCTTGCGGGGCTGGAATATCTTGCGCTTGTCGGCCGGGATGGCGCGATTGAGCCATTCGTCGCAGCGATCGACCGGATCCTCACAGGCCACGCGCGGCGGCTGTTCCCACACATTGCCTGGCAGATAAGAAAGGAAGCGGCGGGTGGCCTGCAGTGCTTGTTCTTCGGTGTCGACGGCCAGGCTCACAGCCCCGCTGAAACGGTGCATCGCGTCGTAGCCGCCGAGCCCCTCCTTGTCGATATCGATGCCCAAAGCCTGCTTCACAACCGGTGGCCCGCCGGCGAAGACCTGACTTTTGCCACGAATCATGATGGAAAGATGCGCGGAGCCGACCCGCACGGCACCGAGGCCCGCGCAGGCGCCCAGCGCGATGCCGACTACCGGGACCGCGCCGAGCAATTGCGTCATCGGCAGCATGGCGTAGCCCGGGATCTTGGTATGTCCAAGCTTGTCTAGCAGTTTGACGCTGCCGCCCGCGCTATCGACCATGCGCACGATCGGCAGCTTGTATTCCCAGGCGTAGCGGTCGGCATAGATCCACTTCTCGGACACCGAACCTTCGGATGAACCAGCGCGGATCGTGAAATCGTCAGCCGCCACTACGGTTCGCCGCGCGTCGATCTTGCCGATACCAACGACCGCATTGCTGGGCGTGAAGTGTTCCCGCTTGCGGTCCGGGCCGTACTTGACGGCACCGGCCAGCATACCGATCTCCGCGAAACTGCCGGCGTCGACCAGGTGGTCGATTCGTTCACGCGCAGTGAGCTTGCCCTGGGCGTGATGGCGCGCCACCTGCTCCTCGCCGCCCAGCTCTCGCGCGATCGCGCGACGCTGGGCCAGTTCGTTCAGGTCATCGGCCCATTCATCCGTTGCGTGCGGGGATGTCTGTGTCGTATTCATTGAGAGATTGCTCCGTCGGGATGGCGCGCCAGATAGGCGTCGCGCAAGTCGTTCTTGGTCACCTTGCCGGCGTGGTTACGCGGCAGCGCGTCGACAAATTCGATCACGCGTGGTTTCTTGTAACCGGCGATCAGCGTGGTGCAATGTTGGGCGAGCGCATCGGCGTCGCCCGCTTGTCCCGGCCGGCGAACCACGAATGCGGCAACCACCTCACCCCATTCGGCGTTCGGCAGGCCGAGCACTGCGACCTCGGCGACGGCCGGATGTGCCTCCAGCGCATCTTCGACCTCCCGCGCATAGACGTTAAAGCCCCCACTGATCATCATGTCCTTGTTGCGGCCCACGATGTAGAGAAAGCCCGCGTCGTCGAAGCGGCCCAAGTCGCCGCTGTAATACCAACCGTCCCGGATTGATTCACGCTCCAGGTCAGGCCTGCGCCAGAACGCGACTTCGCCGATGCCCCGATGCGCGAGCGCAATCTCGCCCACTTCACCGGTCGGCAAGGCATGGCCGTCTGTGTCGCGCACTGTCATCTCGACGTTCATCGTCGGTCGGCCGCACGATGTGATGCGCGTCGAGGGCAGGCCGTCCTGCAGATGCTCGTGCGGATACAGAACGCACAGAGGCTGGACGGCCTCGGTCATGCCGTATTGCTGGCGCAGGATCGGGCCCAGCCGCTCCAACGCCTCGTGAACCGTGCTCGTCGGCGTAGGCGCGGTGCCGTAGTGCACCCGGCGCAGCGCGGACACATCGGCTGTGGGATTCGAGACCAACGCCTCGACCAAGCGGCTCAGCATCGTGGGTACGACCATCAACTGCGTGATGCGATCGCCTGCAATCCGCGCCAGCACCTGGTCGGCATCGAACCGGTCGGCCACGATGTTGCGCGCTCCCCGCAAGTAGCACGGCAGCAGGTGCACGCCGGCCGCGTGCGTAAGCGGCCCCACGTGAAGCATCGCATCGTCGACGCCGAGGCCGTATTCCATTGCACTGAAATGATTCGCCAGACGCGCCTCGAAGCGTTTGATGCTGTATGCGACGCCCTTCGGCTGGCCCGTCGTGCCAGATGTGTAGGCGATGCGCAGCAGCAGGTCGTCGGGCACCGGCAGTTGCGGGGCCTGGTCCGACGCGCGGGCCAGAAGCGCATCGAACTCGAGCACATCGGCATCACGCCAACCCACCCCGATCACGTGGCGCAGCGACGGAACAAGAGACCTGACCTGCAGCGCCAATTCGCGGAATTCAACGCCGACGATAAGCGCTGACGCCTCGGCGTCATTGAGAATCGCCGCATGCTCACGCAACGTGTGGCGCGCGTTCAGAGCGACGTAGGCCTGCCCCGCCTTTTCGGCACCGAACTGGCTGTCGATGCTCTCAACCGAATTGTTAAGTAGAACAGCCAGCCGCTCGCCGGGACATTGGCCCAGCCCGATGAGCGCGTTGGCCAGTTGATTGCTGCGCCGTTCAATCTGCGTAAAGCTGAAACTGCGGTCGCGAAACACGACTGCGGGCCGGTCGCGAAATTGGCCCGCGGCCCATGACAGGGCATGCCCTGCGATTCTTGTCGAACTCATTGAAGAATGTCCTGTATCTGGCTGGCGGCATTGCCCGCGTGATGTCCCGCGCTGGTTGCCTGCAACTGTCTGATGGCTTCATGCTGCGATGCGCAAATGAGGGCTTCGACCGCCACGACGGCGGCGTCCAGATTTGCCGCCGTCAGCGCGTTTTGCATGGTTCGCCAATTGCGCGCCGACTCCTGGCGCCGTGCCGGCGTGGCCAAGCCCAACTGGGTGTAGCGCAATGTCTGGCGCGCCAGAGAACCGAGGATCTCGGCCAGACGCTCGTTGCTACAAGCTTCCCGCAGGATGCGACTCAGGCGGAAGGTAGTCTTGAAGTAAGCTGCGGCGCCGTCCGGATCCTGCGCCAGCGCCTCGAGCGTGCAAATGTCCGCATCGATGGAAGTCGCGAGGGACGCCGCCTCCGCAGCCAGGAGCCGGCCGATCATGACGCCGGATAACTTGCTGCGAATCTCGAAGATGTCGTTGACTTCCTTGATCGACAACTGCGTGACGCGCGCGCCACGGTTGGGCAGGATGTGCACGACCGCGTCCTTCTCCAGGATCCGCAACGCCTCACGCACGGGACCACGGCTGACCTCAAACTGCTCTGCGAGCATCTCTTCACGGATGCGCTCGCCCGGCGCGTACTCACCGCTTGCGATGGCCGTGAAGATCCCTTCGGCGATCTGCGCCGGCAGCGTCTTCAACTGGCGACCCGCCGTCTTGGCGCGCACCGGAGGTGGGTCCGCCTTCACGTCGGGCAATGCCTGCGAATCCGCGCCTGACATCTTGCCGGCACTCATGCTTCTTCAAAGACCGCTATTTCCTGACCTTCGCGTACCGGTTCGCCCTCAGCGACGAGAAGCTTGATCAGCCGGCCGGCTTCGGGCGCGATAACCGGTATTTCCATCTTCATGGATTCGAGGATCATGATCGTGTCGTCAGCCTCGAGCGCAACGCCCGGCTCCGCCACGATCTTCCACACCGTGCCGGTGATCTCGGATCGAATCGTCTCTGTCGTCATGTGAAGTCCCTCAACTTAGTCCGACCCATGTCGGATACCTACACTTTATTCTACATTGTGATTGTAGACAATCTTAATGTGATCATGTTCTAATGCGACCATGCGCTGACGTAAGGCGCGCACACTTCCGACAACCGCGGAGACAAAGTCATGACGCTTTCCCATGCCGACGTACGTCGCATCCTCGAAATCCTGGACACTGCCGAAAATCTCGAATCGCTGGACGTCACAGTTGGTGAATTCGAGCTTCACGCCCGAAAACCCGGCGCGGCGGGGTCAATGCGCCAGCCGGCGGCTCAGCCCGAGGTCATCCGCGCTATTGAGCCGGCGACGCCCGCCGTCCATGTGCCCGTGGCTGCAGTCGACGCGCCACTGGCAGAAGTGCCCCCCGGCCTGATCGCGGTAAGAGCGCCGATGGTCGGGACCTTTTATTTGCGCCCGAGTCCGGACCAGCCGGCGTTCGTCGAGCCGGGCAGCGTGGTGCAAGCAGGCGACACCGTGTGTCTGGTGGAAGTCATGAAGATGTTCAATTCCGTACAAGCGCATGCTGCGGGCACGATCGAGCGCATTCTGATCAGCGATGGAAAACCGGTGCAGCACGACCAGATCGTGATGTTGATCAAGCCGGCGAAGGAGGGTTGAATATGAACAGGAATGGTCTGTTCCCCGTCGCTGCGCGTGACATCCGGCGTCTGTTCGTCGCCAACCGCGGCGAGATCGCCGTGCGTGTGATCCGCGCCTGCCGCACCTTGGGTATCGAGACGGTGGTTGGCGTTTCCGAAGCCGACATCGATACGCTCGCCGCCAGAATCGCCGACGATGTGGTCGTGCTCGGGCCACCTCTCGCCGCTGAGAGTTATCTGCGCGCCGACAATATCGTCGCGGCGGCGTTGTCCAGTGGCTGCGACGCGGTGCACCCGGGATACGGTTTCCTGTCGGAGCGTTCGTCCTTCGTGCGCGCCTGCGTGGATGCCGGCCTTGTGTTCGTCGGCCCGTCCGCCGAAGCCATCGACGCGATGGGCGACAAGATCACCGCAGTGAGCCTGGCCGAAAAAGCCGGCGTGCCTCGCGTGCCGGGATCCGGCGCGCTGACCGATCTGGCGCACGCGCGGCGCGTCGGGGCGCAGATTGGCTACCCCGTGCTCATTAAGGCGACGGCCGGCGGCGGCGGGCGCGGCATGCGAATTGTCAGGGACGAGAGCGAACTCGAATCGCTAATGAGCTCGGCGGCCAACGAAGCCCAGTCCGCGTTCGGCGACGCCACGCTGTACATGGAGAAGTTCATCGAACGTGCGCGCCACATCGAGATCCAGGTGATGGCCGATTCTCACGGCAACGTGGTCTATCTGGGCGAGCGGGAGTGCTCCACCCAGCGCCGGCACCAGAAACTGATCGAAGAAGCACCCTCGCCCGCTGTCGACGCGGCAATGCGGCAGGCCATGGGCGAATGCGCAGTGAATCTCACGCGTAACGCCAACTACTGCGGCGCGGGCACGATCGAGTTTGTGGTCGACCAGCGCGACAACCAATACTTCTTCCTCGAGATGAACACGCGTATCCAGGTCGAACACCCGGTGACGGAGATGATCACCGGCTTCGACCTGGTCGCTGAACAGATCCGGGTCGCGGCCGGGTTGCCGATGTCGTTCACACAGGCCGACGTGCGGCTCGAGGGTCATGCGATCGAATGCCGTATCAACGCCGAAGACCCCGAGCGCAACTTCCTGCCGCGCCCGGGGCTGATTTCGCGCTGGGAAGTGCCAACCGGGGAAGGCGTACGCGTCGATTCGCATTGCTATTCCGGATACACCGTTCCCCCTTATTACGATTCGCTGCTCGGCAAGCTGATCGTGCATGCGGCTACGCGCCAACAGGCCATTGAGCGCATGCGTCATGCGCTCGCCGGCCTGCGGGTCGAAGGGCCGACAACCACGGCGCTCTTTCACGAATCGGTGCTGGCCCATGACGACTTCGTGAACGGTAACGTCACGACCCGATGGGTCGAAGAGACCTTTCTGCCACAGCGCAAAGCAGTGCAGAAAGCTGCCAAAGAAGCCGCCAGGCAGGCCGCCTCGGATGCGCAAGCTGCCGCCGGGGTGAAGTCATGAACGGGCCCGCCCTGCGTTACACAGATGTCAGTCTGACCGACGGCCAGAACGCATGCTGGGCCGGCGAAATGACGACGCCAATGATGCTTGCCGTTGCCACCCGGCTGGCGGCGGCTGGACCTGCGGCGATCGAAATCGCCTCATTGGCCACGCTACAACAATGTGTGGCGCGTGGCGAAAATCCCTGGCAGCGCATCGAACTGCTGCGCGAACGCTTCCAAGGCGTCGCGCTGCGCGCGGCGGTGGCGCTGCTGACCGAACATGGCAAGCGCGGCATCGACGTGATTTCGACCGAAGTTGCCACGCTGTGGCTGCACGAACTGGCGCAGCGCGGCGTCTCCGAGATCGTGCTGATCGACCCGCTGGTCGTGATCGAACGCATCGCACCGGTGCTGAAGGCGGCCAAGGCACTCGGCCTGACGACAATCGCCGCACTACCGTACACGCAGGAATCGACGGGCAGCGACGACGACTTGCGCGCGCGGGCCGCGGCCCTGGCACGGGCGGGCGCCACCCGCGTGATGCTTCGCGACGAGGCCGGTTTGCTGACCGTGGACCGGCTGGCCACGTTGCTACCCGCGCTGCGTGCCGGACTCGGGGGCACACCGCTCGATTTGCACTTACGCTGCCAGACGGCGCTGGGTCCCATGATCGCACTCGAGGCGGTACGGATCGGCATCGACGGGCTTGACACCGCATTCGCTCCGCTAGCCAACGGCGCGTCCGTGCCAGCGCTTGGCACACTGCTCAAGTCGCTTCGCATGCTGACCGTGGGACAACCGATCACCAATCAGGGGCTCCACGCCATTGGCGAGGCCGACCGGCTGCTCGCGGAATTAGCCGATCGCCACGGCTTTGGGCCGGCCCGCGCCTGGGTATTCGACCTCGCGCCGTACGCGCACCAGTTGCCGGGAGAAATGGCTGCGCAGTTCATGCAGCAGCTGGCGGCGCTGGGATTGCAGCACAAGTTGCACGCCTTCGCCAACGAGTGCGCTCGTGTGCGCGACGACGTCGGAGCGCCGCCGATGCTGGCGCCCTTTGCGCGGCCGATTGCCGAACAGGCGCTGCTGCATCTGCAGGGCATGCCGCGCTACGCCGAGCTCCGGCCGGGCGTGCGCCGCGCCTTGCAGCAAGTCCACGGCGCGACGCGAGGCGCCGTGAACGCGCGGCTAACGCAACGCGTCGGCGCGCTGCCGAAGACACCCGCAGCCCCGGTCGCAGCGCTTCACGCGGCACACCCCGAAGCGAGCGACGCCGCCCTCGTGCTGGCGCAGACCTGCGGTGTGGCGCCCGAAGCGTTGCCCGCTCCGGCTTGCACGGAAGCGTTGCGCTACGTCTCTACATCGCCGGCGGATGCACTCCTTGCCGGGCTCACCGCCCGTGCCGCGCGTTATGCGCAGCTTGAAGTGCGTGGCCCCGGCGTGTCGATCCAACTCCAAGGCACCGAGGGCTGACGCCATGCTCGAACACCTGAAACAACTCGTTGCGGCCGAAACGGCACGCACCGGCAAGCGCCGTACGATCCACCTCACCGACGACACGCTGCGCGACGGCCAACAGTGCCTCTGGGCCACCCGCATGCGCACCGAGCACATGCTGCCGATCGCGGAGCGCATGGACCGGGCCGGCTTCGTCTCTCTGCAGGCAATCGCGCTGGTCCAGTTCGACGCAAGTGTGCTGTTCCTGAACCAGGATCCTTTCGAGCGCATTCGCCTGCTGCGCGAGCGGATGACGCGCACGCCGCTGCGCGCGGCGATCCGCAGCAACCTGATGCGCGGCTTCTTTCCGGTGGCCGACGACATCACCGACCTCTTCGTCGAGCGCCAGATCGCGAACGGCATCCGCGAAATCGGCGTCTTCGATGCGCTGATGTGCAATGACAACCTCGCGTCGAGCATCGGCACGGCGCGCCGGCTCGGGGCCGACGTGACGCTGCTGCTCGGCTACAACATCGCGCCCGGCTATGACGACGCCCTGTACGCGAGCAAGGCGCGCGAAGCGGTGCAGCGTTTCGGCGTTCAGACCGTCGCGCTCGCCGATGCGGCCGGCATCCTGACGATAGAACGCGTTCGCACGCTCATACCGGCAATCAAGCAGGCGATCGGCGACAAGCGACTGGAATTCAATACCCATTGCCTCACTGGCCTCGGGCCGTTGCTCGCGATCGAGGCGGCCGTGCACGGCGCGGACAGCATCCTGACGGCCGTCGATCCGATGGCCAATGGCAATTCGCTGCCCGCCAGCCAGATGATTGCGCGCAACCTGCGCGAGATCGGCTTCGATGTGGTGGTCGACGATGCCCTTCTCGACGAGGTGGGCGACTACCTCGGCGCGTTGGCAGAACGCGAAGGCCAACCCGTCGGCGTGCCTGCGGAATACGAGCCGAGCCACTACATCACCCAGTACGCGGGAGGCGCGATGAGCAACCTGGAATCGCAGCTCAAGCTCGCCGGCATCTCCGACAAGCTGCCTGCAGTGCTGGAAGAGATCGGACGGGTGCGCGTCGAGCTCGGTTCGCCGATCATGGTCACACCGTATCCCGCGATCATCGCGGCGCAGGCCGTGATGAACGTCCTCAATAACGAGCGCTATAAGGTCGTCCCGGACGAGGTCAAGAAGTACGTCTGCGGCTATTTCGGTGCTCTGCCGCTGCCGGTCGACGCAAACGTGAAGGACAGGGTCATTGCTAGCGGCTCAAAGGATGTGGCCCTGACGCCTCCCGTCATCGAACCGGTGCTGCCGGCGCTGCGCCAGCGCTACAGGAGTATCGGCGACGACGAACTGCTGCTGCGATACATGTACGGCGACGAGAAGGTGAACGGCCTGGCGCCGACGGCGACGGGCGACTGCTTCAGCGTCCACCACCCTGTCGTCGATCTCGTGGCCGGCCTGGCAAAGCGCCCACGCAAGACGCGGGTGCAGGTGTCGGGCAGTGGTTTCTCGTTGAACGTAAATTGAGGAGAAACTGGTGAGCTCATCCCCTTTGCGCCCCCAACCGCTGCCCACTGCCGAGACCGAACGCTACTGGCAGGCGGCACACGAAAACCGGCTCGAGATCCAGTACTGCCGCATGTGTGCCCGGCACCAGTTCTACCCTCGCCGTTTCTGCACGCAATGCCTGTCTGACCAGATCGAATGGGTACAGGCAAGCGGCCGCGGGCGGGTCTACACCTACACGGTGTGCCATGTTGCCGGGCATCCAGCTTTCGAGTCGCAGGTGCCCTATGCAATCGCGATGATCGAGCTCGACGAGGGTGTGCGCATGCTGGCAGGCATCGTCGACTCGGACATGGAGCGCCTCGCCGTCGGCGTGCCGGTGCAGGTCTGCTTCGAACGCATCAGCGACGAGATCGCACTGCCGATGTTCCGGCTCGCGGCTGGCGATTCGCCTGGTGCATGAGGGTGCCCGCGCCCACCCATTCCCGATACCGGAGACAACATGATCATTGATTCTTTCGATGCCGGCGCCACGGCATTTCCAGACCGCATTTTCGTCCAGGGCGGTGACCTGAATCTCAGCTACCTTGAAGCGGCCGATGCATCGCACGCGGTCGCAGCCGCTCTGGTGCGCGATGTCCAACCGGGGGCTCACGTCGGCGTGCTCTCGCCCAACCATCCGATGGTGTTGCCGGCAATGCTGGGCGTGATGCGCAGCGGCGCGGTCTTCGTACCGCTAAACGCACGGGACCCGATTGAGGACATCATCTGGTTCGCCGGATTCTGCGACGTCGCGGTGTTGATTTGCCACGAACAGTATGCGCCGCATCTCGAACGCCTGAAGCGCGAGATTCCATCGCTCAAGCGCATCATCGGGCTGACGAAACCGCTGGAACAGGACGGCCACTGCATCGCGCAATGGGCGAACGAGTTTGCCGGTCAACGCGTCACCGTGCGGCGCGAAGCCGATGACATTGCGATCATCAAATCGTCCGGCGGCACCACGGGCCGTCCGAAGGCGATTATGCAGAGCCACAGGTCGCTTGAGACGGCATACAGGATCGCTAACCAGTTCATGCCGCCGCGCAAGGATCCGGTACATCTGGTCGTCGCACCGCTCACGCATGCCGCGGGCGCGACGATGGTCGCGTTGGCGCGCATTGGCGCGCGCAACGTGATCGCCCCATCGGCCGACCCGGGCGTGATCCTGGAGGCGATCGAGCGCGAGCGTGTGACGCACATCTTCCTGCCGCCCACGATGATCTATCGCTTGCTCGCGCATCCGGATGTTGCAACACGCGACTGTTCCTCGCTCGAGTACGTGATGTACGGCGCCGCGCCGATGTCGGTCGACAAGCTCCGCGAGGGGCTTGCCCGGTGGGGTCAGGTCTTCATGCAAAGCTACGGCCAGTCCGAAGTGCCTGGGGTCATCACCTGCCTGTCGCGCAAGGACCACTTCGTGCACAACGACGCCGAGCTCGACAAGCATCTCGCCTCCGCCGGCCGCCCGTCCGGCGCATGCGAGGTAGCGCTGATGGACGACGCCGGGAATATCGTGGCCACCGGCGAACGCGGAGAGATCGTGGCCCGCGGCGACCTCGTCTCGCCCGGCTATTACAACAACCCGGACGCAACCGCCGAGGCGCGAGCGTTCGGCTGGCATCACACCGGCGATATCGGCGTGTTCGACGAGAACGGCTATCTGTATGTGGTCGACCGAAAAAAGGACATGGTCATCTCCGGCGGATTCAACATTTATCCGAGCGAGATCGAACAGGTGATCTGGGGACATCCCGCGGTGCAGGACTGCGCTGTGGTCGGCGTGCCCGACGCCGACTGGGGTGAACGCCTGACCGCCGTGATCGAACTCAAACCGGGGAACAGTGTCACCGCCGACGAGATTCTCGATCTATGTCGAAAGCGTTTCGGCAGCCTGAAGACACCCAAGCACGTCGAATTCTGGCCCGCACTGCCCCGCAGTCAAGTCGGCAAAGTATTGAAGAAGGATGTACGCGCGCAGCTTACGGACGCGTCGACGTCGACCTGAAAGGACAGACATGGACCCGAAAGATCTGAGCGGTCGCTACGCCATCGTCGGCGTTGGCGAAGCAGGTATGGGGAAGGCCCAGCCGGGCGACACGGCGTTGTCGCTGCAATGCGAAGCAGCGCGGCTGGCGATTCTGGACGCGGGGTTGAAGGCTGCTGACATCGACGCCGTGTTCGCTCACTGGGACGATCGCGCGGCCGGACTGCTCGTGACAGAGTACATGGGACTTGATCCGCGCTATGTCGACAGCACCGTTGTCGGCGGCCAATCGAATCTGACGCATATCGTCCATGCGATGGCTGCGATGGAGGCGGGTCTGTGCGATGTGGCGTTGATCACCTATGGCAGCACGCAACGCCTGGACCGAAGCCGATCGCGAGGCGGCCATGCACAGGATGCGCGCATGCCGAACGGCCAGTTCGTGCTCCCGTACGGCATGCTGAGTCCAATCGGTTTCTACGCGATGCTGGCGCGCCTGCATATGCAACGCTACGGCACCCGACCGCAGGATCTGGGCGAAGTCGCGCTGGCGGCGAGGCGCTGGGCACAGCTCAATCCGAACGCGATCGCCCGTGCGCCGCTGACGATGGAGGATTACCTGGCCTCACCACTAATCGCGGACCCGCTGCGCAAGCTCGACATCTGTCAGGTTACCGACAGCGCCGGCGCGATCGTGCTGGTGCGGGCCGATCGCGCGCGCGACCAGCGCCGACCGCCCGTCCTGGTGAAGGGCTTTGCGGAACGCTACATCCAGCACGCGACGCCTTTCGGCACCGACGACTGGATCGACAACGGCGTGCTCGCCGAGATGGGCCGGCTGGCGCTGGCACGCGCCGGACTCACCCGTTCCGACATCGACGTCGTGCAGATCTACGATGCGTTCACGATCAACGTGCTGATTGGCCTTGAAGAATTGGGCTTCTGCGGGCGCGGCGAGAGCGGGGCCTTTGTGAAAAGCGGACGTATCGCCCCGGGTGGAGCGTTTCCGCTGAATACCTCGGGTGGCGGATTGTCCTTCAATCACGGCGGGATGTTCGGCATGCCGCTGATGATCGAGTCGGTGCGTCAACTGCGCGGCGATTGCGGCGAACGCCAGGTACCGGGTGCGCGTAACTGCCTGCTGCAGGCCGGCGGCCTCGTGATGTCCGCCTACATGGTCATGATCCTGGGGACAGAAAGGTAACCCGTTGCTTCTGGCCCCTGCGCCAGTCCGCCGCCTTTTCGTCGAACGTTTTCGCATCAGGGCGACCGCAGCATTCGCCGCATGAACCTGTCCGTTACTTTGTCGTTGCCGACGCACCACTGCATGTGTTCCGGCCTGGCGCATAAGGCAATGCGCAGCCGCGCCTGCGGGCGTCGACAGGAGAAACAGCAGAGAGTCGTGTGACTGGTTTCAGAACTGGCTCATGCTCTCGCGCATCACGCTGCAGCCGTTGACTGAGGTAGTTATTAATTAAGTAGTGCAAATTACAAAGGAGACAAAAATGAAGTTGAAATGGGTAACTGCGGCCGTAGCGGCGGCGCTCGGAAGTTCTGCATACGCGCAGTCTTCGGTGACGCTATATGGCGTCGTTGACGCGGGGTTGCTGTATCAAAGCACTTCAGCGGCTTCTTTCAGTCCACAGGCAAAAAACCTCGGCAAGATCTACCGCTTCAAGGATGGCGGGATCTACTCGAGCATGTGGGGCATGAAGGGCGTCGAGGATCTGGGCGGCGGGTACTACGCCAACTTCAAACTGCAGGGCGTCTTCGACAGTGGTACCGGCAAGTTTGGTCTCTCCGATACGCCCGGCGTTGCCGCCCAGTTCAACCAGGTGGCGAGCGTGGGAGTATCCGGACCATTCGGATCGGTCAACGCAGGGCGTCAGATCGTTCCGATGGCCTACGCAATGGCAGAGACAGATGTACGCTCGGGCCAGTACTTCGGCAGCATCCTGACCGCGTGGATCGGTTTGAACACCGCAGCGGGATGGCCTGGCACCAGCACAAACGGACCGATTGGCGCGCTGTACGACAGTAATGCGATCGTTTACCAGTCGCCAGTCTTCGGCGGCTTGAGCGCCGCGCTCGAGTACGCGCCGGGTGGTGTCGCCGGGAGTTTCCAGGGCGGCACGCGCGAGTCAGCCGTACTGAAGTATTCGAACTATGGCCTGAAGTTGTCGGCGGTTTACTACAACGGTCACGACACCAACCCCGGGCCGACGACCGTGCCCACGGGACTGGACAATAATCGCTTCTGGTACCTGGGTGCGCTCTACACGATCAAGGGTTTCTCCATCTCAGCGTCGTATGGCAACGGCAAGAATCCCGCACACTCGAATGTCGCCAATCTGGAAATGTATTCGCTCGGCCTCGGCTATCGTGTCACGCCGGCCTTTCAGTTGACGAGCGGACTCTACTACCTGAAAGACCGGAACGATTCAGCCAACAAATCGACCGAGATAGCGGCGGGAGCTGAATACAGCCTTTCGAAAGCCACCTTGGTCTACGGACAGGTGGGACACGTCAACAATCGGGGCACCATGACGCAGACGATCACCTACGGCCAACCGGTGGCTCCGGGCATGGGAACGACTGCGGTCATGATGGGCCTGCGCCACTATTTCTGATCGATACAGGAACCGGCTCGCGCACCTTGTGCATGCGAGCCGGTCATTCGGCGGATAGCACCAGTCTCTCTAGAGACCCTGATCGAGGCTCGCAGGTGAGCCTGTACAGCACACAATGGCGGTTGCATTGCGGACCTGGACGCGACCTCAGGCGCCGCTCTCGCCCGGGTCGCCAATGGCCTGCTGAGCTTTAAGCTGCTTGACCGCCTCGCGCTGTGAATCCTCGATCAGCTTCTCGACCGTGTCCGCCGCGACATCCAGGTTGCCCGCCTTCAGCGCCTTTTGCATTGTTCGCCACGTGCGCGCCGACTCTTTGCGTCGTGCGGGCGTGGCCAGACCGAGTTGGCTGTAACGCAGCGTCTGGCGCGCCAGAGAACCCAGAATTTCGGCCAGACGCTCATTGCTGCACGCTTCACTCAGGAGGTGGCTGAGACGGAACGTGGTCTCGAAGTAGGCGGTGGCTCCATCCGGATCCTGCGCCAGCGATTCGAGCGCGCGGATGTCGGCGTCGATGGTCGTCACGAGGCGTGCCGCCTCCTCGATCGTGAGCCGCCCGATCATCAAGCCCGCCAGCTTGCGGCGGATCTCGAAGATGTCGCCGACTTCCTTGATCGAGAGTTGCGTAACGTGTGCGCCACGGTTGGGCAGGATCTGTACAACCGAGTCTCTCTCCAGTATGCGCAACGCTTCGCGCACCGGCCCGCGACTGACCTCAAACTGCTCGGCAAGCATCTCCTCGCGAATCCGCTCGCCAGGCGCGTACTCGCCGTTCGCGATGGCCGTGAAAATTCCCTCGGCTATCTGCTCGGGCAGTGACTTCAACTGACGGCTGGCGGCCCTGGTGCGCGTCGGCGGCACCTCAGCCTTCACTCCATACAGCGCTTGCACATCTACGTCTGGATTCTTCATGGCGCTCATGTCTCATCAAAGACCGCGACTTTCCGGCGCTCGCGCAACGGCACAAGGGCTAGAATTCCGATCTTTGCGAATTCGAAAATCATGGTCGCGTCGCCTATCGCGCAACGCCTGTTTCTGGCAGGTTCTCCGACACCGTGCGGGGAGCCCCGGATCGAATCGTCTCAGTTGTCATGTCCGCATATTCGAAAACTGCCAGACATCCAAATTAGCATTGTCAACAAACTCAATGTAAACCCAGAATTAAACCACAAAACACCGCGTTTGCGGGCGGCGGGCTTGACGGTCACCAAGCGCGCCGTCCGGTGCCAGCGCGGGTAACATCTGAAAGTCGACGAAAACGGACCCGAACACGGGCATTCTGGAAAATCTCGCGAGAAGAAACTTTCACGCGCGCCCCGTTTTCCGTTAGCGAAAAGCCGGGTCGTCACCCGTGCGCCCCACGCCTATCGTGAAGATGGCGTACTCCGGACAAAGTGAATGATCCCGGCCGCTGCAGGTGGTTGCGGCTTCCCGTTAGCTCGCAAACGAAACAAGGTGAACAGATTAGTGGCAACGCCCACGCTACTTGCTCGAATCGGCTCGCTCGCGGTACTTCGGCATAGTGGCGGCGTACTGTGATGATCTGGGCGTGACGGCGTCGCATAAGCAGCGGGCGGGCGCGATATGTTTCGCGCCGCCGCCGAGCCGTCGCACGGATCTGCGACGGCACCGTCACAGGACTCTAAACCACGAGCACCCTCGCTTCGATTTGCTGAGCGCTAATGGAGGGCGTGCTGCCGTGCGCATCCGTGACTGTGTAGACCGCGCTCACGCTCAATTCCATGGTGCTAGCGATTTCCAGAATCCCCATCGTGAGCGGCACGGACGCTGCCGGACGCGCGCCGAAGATCAGTTCAGCCAGCCTGCAGCAATCGTCCATCGTGGCGTTATGCGCAGGCAGCAGGAGCGTCTCGAGCGTGGCGGGCGCACTGAACTGCGGTTCACGTCCCTTCACCGCACCCGCGAGAACCAGCGGAATCACGCGCTTGATCACCGGCGCATCTTTGCCTTGCCAGTTGTGGATATTGATTTCGGTCGAGTAGTGTCCAGGACGCACCGGAGCACATCCACAGCAATCGTCGCGCTGCTCGCCGCATACGAACTTGACGCTGTACATGAAGAGACGGAAGTTGGCTGACGTGACAACGACTGGGGTTCTTCCGGGCTGTACGATGCCGATCCGCGGTGGCTCGAACGACCCCGGATCCATGCACACGTCGACCTGATATGAGCCATTGCCCAGATCGTTCACCGAGCTTGAGAGCGTGCTGCCGGGTTGCGGCGCGAGCGTGAACCCGTCCGCGCGGCCCGGCCCCAGCAGATTGCCGTACCTGTCGCGCGGCGTGAACACCATGCGAACGCACGAACCCCCGGCCGCGTCGGGAGGCAGATCCGTGGTGGTGGCGGTCGTCGTGTCCGGATCGATGCCGACCTCCACGTGAATCGACCACGTCAGCTCGCGCATGCCCATGCAATCGCCGCCGTAGGTCGCCTTCGCGTGGAACGTGTAATTGCCTTCGGCCTTCAGAAAATCGACCAGCGGCTTGCCGAACGTTGCCGTCGCTTCGAACGCGCCGTTGGTGTTCACAGAGTCGTTGAGCAGATCGATCGTGGTGTCGATATACGTCACGACCGGCTTGCCGCTCGACTGCTCGATCGACTGCAGCGTCGCCTGGCGCGGCGCTATCCCGTCCGCGTCGATGTTGCCCGCGGGCGCAAGCCCCGTCTTGCTGAGCACATTGCCGATGCTGGTGTCGGGATACGTGATCGTCATCGACGCATTCATGCCGTCGGGCCAGCCGCCATCGTCGTAGCGGACGAGCACCATCGGATTGATCGTGTCGCCGGTGTAGTAGCGCAGACCTTCGCGGAAGCGGCGCATGCGCGGTCCACCGCTTGGAATGATGTTGACGAAATATCGCAGTGCCGGCGTGGGCGGCGGGAATTCGCCACCGCCTCCGGGTCGCACGACGTTGACGCTCCAAAGTCCATCGCGTTCGCCGCCGACAGGAAGCGGGACGCGCAGGAACGTCCACGTCCTGCCCGACGACGTCTCGACAGTCGGCGCACCGATCGTAATCACCGCGCCGCCGGGCGTCGTGACTTCCGCGTAGAGGGCTGCGTTGGCATTGTCCCAACCGGCCACGACCGTGATCGCCTCTTCGCCGCAGATACGGAACGGCAGAGCGGTTCCAGCCGGCTGATTCGCCGGCAGATCGAATTCGGGGTCCATCAGGATGCCGTATTCGAAGATGTTGCCGAAGGCGGTCGCGAAAAATTTCTCCAATGACAAACCGCCGCTCGCACGGGTGTAAAGGCCGCCATGCGACCCGGCGAGCGTCTGAAGCAGCGCGCCGTCGAGACTGGATTCGCTGCCGAAGCCGATGGCGTGAACCGTCGTCCCGGCAAGTGAGCTATCGACGTCAGCGATCATCGGTGGCTGGTTCTGCAGTCCGTCCGTCATCAGCAGGATCGCCTTCGGGTTTGCTCCGCCCGCACCGGCCAGTTGCGCCTGCGCGGCGCCGAGACCACCGCCGATGCTGGTCATGCCGTCCGGGATCAAAGCAGGCAGCTTGCCTCCGATGTAAGGCGGCGGACCGATCAGCGCATTCTTCGACGCCGGCGTGACGTCGTTGATCGCGAAGTCGACCGGCGAACTGGCCGACGTGCTGAACGAAACGAGGCCAAGGCGGTTGCCTGTGTTGGATCTCACGAGCTGAACGAACAACGACAGCGCATCGCGGGCCGCATCGATCTTCGGCCGGCCCGTACCATCGTCGAGCGACATGCTGCCGGAGCGGTCGAAAACCAGCATTACGTCACGCGTAACAGGCGGCGGCGGAGCGGGAGCGATGATCTGCAGTGTGGTTGCGATAGGAAAATAGTTCAGCAGTCCGCCCGCGCAAGGATTGCCGTTCGACAGAATGCCAACGATCCGTCCTGCGGCATCGAATAGCCCCGACCCGGAACTGCCGCCCGATACATGGATGTTGGTGGGTACGTTGATCGCCGATGCACTGCTGTTGATGACTGTGGCGAATCCCTCACCATGCGGGATCGAAAGTTTTTTCACTGCGCCGTTCGGATGGTGCACGCCGAATATCTGCTCCCCGGCAAGTGGAAGATCCGGGCGCATCTGTATGACCGGGATCCCGGCTGGTGCCTCGGCCAACTGCAACAGGCTGTAGTCGCCCGTCGAGTCATAGCGGTGCGCGAGCACCGCTTTCACCTTGTAGAAGCGCGGATTGTAGCCAGCGGGCTGGGTGCCGCCGCATTGCGTCTGGTAGTCGAAGGTGACGGAACTGTTCAGTGCTTCCGCCGGCGTGTGGCAGTGGCCCGCGGTAATGACCTTGTCCGTATCGACGAGCGTGACCGAGCAGGTTGAGAGTTGCAGATCGCCCGTGTAGCCATCCTCGACGGACAGAATCATCCCAACGCTGCGCGACACCAGTGCGCGTACGTCGCTCGAAGGCGTGGCACACGCGGCATTCTCCCAATTGGGCGGGTTGGAGCAATACCAGAACGGATCGTAAGTCGGCTCCTCGTAGGCCGGCGCCTGATAGAACGGATCGCAATTCGAAAAGCTGGGATGCCCAGATTCCCCCTGATGCCGTTCGCCGCGCCCGTACTGGTCGAGTTGCACGCTGCCCGTGCCGGGGCCGGCAGCGACATATGTGATCTGAACGCCCGCGGGGAATGCGTAGACATTGACGGGGCGAGTCCAGAATGACGGACCGTCGGCGGCCGTAAACCGGTCGATGTCATAGCCAAGATTGACCTGCAACTCGTCGCCGGGCTGGAAGTTGAGGTTCTGGAAATGCAGGACCAGATACTTGGTTCCTCCCGGAGCAGGCGACGCAGGCGGATTGAATACGGTGGTCCCGGGCCCGATCGTGAGCGGGGCGCCAAGAATCTGAATCGTTCCAGTGATATGCGACACGGCCGTCCTCCTCTAAAGCTATCGGCGGGCGATAACCTGTTTGACGTCGATCGAAACGCCGCTGTCGGGCATCGATCCTGACGTCGTATAGACGGCCGTGACTGCGACATCGGCGCTTGCCGTAATCTCGATCAGACCGGTGGTAAGGGGTAGCGATACTTGCGTTGCCGCGCCCAGGAGTTTTTCTGCAATCCGGCAGCAGTCATCCATCGTTGCGGTTTGCGCAGGCAGAACGATCCGGTCTTCCGCGCGCGCGCCGGCCGTTCGCGGCTCCCTTGCGATCGCTGCACCGGACAACACGACGGGGACGAAGCGCTTCAGGATCTCTACCGGCTTGAGCGAATAGTTGTGGATTGCGATCGACGTGGCGTAACGACCCGCCTGCACCGGCGAGCATTCGCAGCCGCACGCGTTTTGCGGCCCGCAGACGAAGTCGACTGCATAGACGAACTGACAGGCCGGCACGGTGATCTTCACGGCCTTGCTTGCGACAGTCTTGCCGTCGGCCACTGCGTCGATGGCGCCTGTCACGACCTGGTCCTTTGGCCCGCACGGTGTGCCAGTGAATCTCACCTTGAAGGTCAGCACGTGATCCTGATCGCCGGCAAGCGGGCCGTAACCCGCGGGCGGATCGATCGAAGTCACGAAGGGCGCGACGTTCGACGAAGGTACGAGCTTCACGTTTTGTAGTGAGCCGACCGCGGCCTTTACGAGCGCGATGATCGTGTTGACGATATTTCCCGCGTTGATGCCGACAGCGAGCGCCCCACCCGTCGCAGCGGTCAATCGGCTGGCCTGGCCCGGCGCCCCGCCGGGCGCGCCGCACTGAGGCTGATAGCCGTCGGCGTTGACGGTCGGATCGCCGTCGAGGCCAGGCGTCGCGGTGGAGATGGCGAGGACGATGATGCCCTCGTTGACGAGCCGGGCGGTTGAGCTTGCCTCGGTGACGGTGGGTGCACCCGATACCGCATTGCAGATCGGATCGTGGCTGGGAGCGTCACCGAACCAGACGATGATGCGCTTGCTCCCCGGACGCCAGCCGACGCCCGGTCCTGCTGGCACTGCGAGGCTGTCGAGCGCGAACAGCGCCGCCTCCGCTAAATCGCCGCCGCCGTTCGCAGACCACGCGTTGATACCCGCGGCAACGGCTGCGGCGGCGTTGGTCGGGCTGACTTGATGCTGGAAGCCGTAAGGATCGCCAGACGCGAAATCCTTGTAGTTGCCGACGCCGAACATCAGGTCGAGGCCGAGCGCGTTGAGCGACGCCAGGACATTGTTTGCGCCGACCTGGACGGCGTTCAGGATCGCGCCCATCGAGCCGGTGGTGTCCGCAAGAAAGTAGACGTCCGCTTTCGCCGGTCCGGCGTTCTTGGGAATAGTGACGGTGATGGTCTCGTCGAACGTCGCGCCGGGATTCAGCACCAGCGCATTGGTGTCCGGGTTGATGACGATGGGCGCTATTGCCGATGCCGTCTTCGCGTCGAGAACCGGCCGGTCGAAGCGTTGCTCGAGGGCGTCTGTCGATTCGAGCGCTTTGCCGTGATCGTCGACAAGCACGGTATAGGCGGGACCATTGGCGTTGCCGGCATCCACCAGCCTGAATCGATAGAACGGTTTGTTCGTGTCCGGGTGTCGTGCCTCTGCGGTGTCCACCACGAGTGGCGCATCGAGCCGATGCTTCTGGGCCGCGAGCGCGGCGGCCTTTTCGGCGTGCGACTTGTTGGTCATGGATTCACCTTTAACGGTTGCACACGACGAGCTTTCCAACCCCGCGTATCCGGGGATGCCGAGCCGGAGCACGGGGTCCGGATGCGTGCGGGTACGCAGCCAAAGCCGTTTTGCCGGTATTCCAGCAACGGCCGATCGCCGACAAGTCTCCGTTGAACGTGCCAGATCCTTTCCGTGGCAGACGCTCTCCAAAGGAATGCCTGCTCTGGCAAAGTCCTGACCCGGTTCAACTGTCAGGTCGAGCCCAGAGATTCAAAAGGTAAACGGGTATCGACAACACTGTTTTAACGGAGGGCCGGCTTCTTTTGGGCCATCCAGGGAATCGGTCCGTAGGTCACGCCGGAATTTGAAGTTCAGTTGTGACCCGAGAGTCGCAAAAGCTTTGATCAACGATATATGTGACCGTCTCACACTTGCCAGGTAACGGACGACCGCCGCTCCTTCCCGAGCGACTCAAACTGGCCGATCCCTGCCTGACGGTGGACAGGATGTACGGCACAGGCCCTGGCGTGGCATTCGACTTTTCTTCACAGCGGTCGAGAGAGCCCGGACGGCGAAAAGCGGCGTGGGCGGCGGGGTCGTCGCCGTGCTGCCGGGCGAGATGGCGGTGTGCGTGTGGTCGCCGGGGCTGGATAGCAACCGGAATTCGCTGGCCGGCGTGATGGCGCTGGATTGGCTGCCGACTTACACGGGGCAGTCGATTTTTTGATTGTGATGAGCGGGTGAGCGCGGCCTGCGCTCACCACACCCCTACCGCGACCTACCCCACCCGCCCGATCAACTCCGCCAGCACAGTCTCGTAGGCGGTCGCCCCAATCACCCGCTCATTGACCCCGTCCTCGAACTCGATCCACCCCGAGTTGAACCCGTCGATCATCTCGATGCGCGGCGCCGGCCACGCCGTGCCTTGTGCCTTGAACAGCGCTTCCCACTGAGCGCGCGGCACCGCCTGAGCCTTCACCGACCGACCGAGCACGCCGCCGAGCAGCACGGCGATCTCGTGCTGGGTGTAGCGCTGCGGACCTTCGATCTCGATCACGCGGCGGCCTTGCCACGACTGCGTCAGCGTGGCGGCGATCACACGGCCGATATCCGCGGTGGCGATCATCGGATACGCGCGCTCGAGCGGTTGCAGAAAGCTCGGCATCACGCCCGTGTCGCGGGCCGGGGCGATATCCCACAGCGAATTTTCCATGAACCACGCGGGCCGCAGGATCGCCGTCGGAATGGATAGACCGGCGAGCGCCGTCTCAAGAATATGCACTTGCGTAATCAGGCCGAGCCCGGACTCGCGCTGGCCGCCAATCGACGACAACGCCGCGACGCGCGCCGGCCTCGCCTTCGTCAACGCCTCCTTCAGCACGGCCGCGGCCGCGTGCGCGCTGGGATAACCCGGTTGCGGCGCGAAGTTCGGCGCCACCATCACGAAGACACCCGTCGTACCGCGAAACGCGGTGGCGAGCGCGTCGGCGTCCTCGAACGAGGCGATCGCCACTTCGGCACCCCGCTTCGTCCACTGCTCCGCCTTGCTCTCGTCGCGCAATACGGCGCGCACCGCATGCCCCTCGTCCAATAGCGCGCGCGCCGCCGCGCCGCCAACCTGCCCTGTCACACCGGTAACTGCAAACATTTTCGTCGCTCCTGGAATACGGCCAATGCCGCGCTAGTAAGCATTTTCGGTGTTTCCAATAAATTTCACGAGAGCATGAATGTCATTTAGTTAATGACAATTTGGCATGAAAAAACGCCTCTTGGGATGAACCTCGAAAAAAGCAGTTTGACAAACTATCTTTAGATATATATCTTAAGACACATCTTAAGACACAAGCGGGAGTACTAAGATGCGTCATCAACACCGTTTTTCCCGTCCGCGCACGGCGGACGACAGTTTCCACAGCGGCCACGAACGCGGCGCACTTCATGCGTTCTGGCACGCCTTTGCCCATCACCACGGCTATCGCGGCGAGCGCGGCGGCGAACCACGCGGTGAGGGCTTCGAACGCCGTCGCGGCGAACGCGGCCACAGTGACCGCGACGAATTCCGTGGCGACATGCGCGGCGGCCCTGCCCATCACGGCTACGACCGCTTCTCGCTGCACGCGCTGTGGCATGCCATCGGCCGTCATCACGAGCATCGCGGCGGCGGGCGTGGCGGGCGCTTCGGCGGCGGCCCGGGCGGCTTCGGCGGCGACGGCGACGGTTTTCCGCGCGGCCGCAAATTCAGCTCCGACGACCTGCAACTGCTGCTTCTGTCGATGATCGGCTCGCAGCCGAGCCACGGCTACGAACTGATCAAGGCGCTCGAAACGCGCTCGAACGGCTTCTACAGCCCGAGCCCGGGCATGGTCTATCCGGCGCTCACGTATCTGGAAGAACTCGGCTACGTGACGGTGCAACTCGAAGGCAACCGCAAGCGCTACGAGCTGTCGGAAACGGGCCGCGAATATCTGGCCGCCAACCGCGACCGCGTCGAATTGATGCTGGCCAGGCTGAGCCATATCGCCCGCAAGATGGATTCGGTGCGCCGCGCGTTTGCCGGCGAAGAGCCGGCCGACATCAGCGAAGGCGGCTGGCTGCCCGAGCTGAACGAAGCGCGCCGCGCGCTGAAGCATGCGTTGCTGCGCCGTGACAACGCGCCGGCGGCGCAACAGCGCCGCATCGCTGAAATTCTGATGCGCGCGGCGAAAGAAATCGAAAGTGAAGTCAAACCGGACGGCAGCGAAAACGACAACGGCGGCGAAGCGGCCCTTTGAAATCATGCCGCCCGTTCCCCGCGTGCGCTTGCACGCCAGGAGCGCTGCAAGCGCGTGAGCGCGCGCCCATCGAACCAACCGCAACCATCTTGCATGGGACCAGAGTAAGTGCTTTGCATGGCACCGGAGTAACGCGCTAATGCGCGAACTCCGTTCGACAGCTTAAGCGCCAACTCCGGTCGACAGGAGCACCACTCTTATGCCGACAAAAGACCACCAAGCCGACAATCAAATCGACCTTGCAGTCCACCGCGTGCGCCATCCGCTGAAGTTCCGTCTGCTGCAAGTCAGGCAGGTGCGCGCGCTGACTCCGCATCTGATCCGCGTCACGTTCACGGGCGAAGATCTGCACGACTTCGTCTCCGCTTCGTTCGACGACCACATCAAGGTGTTCTTCCCCGAACCCGGCGCGGACAAACCGGTGCTGCCTGAAGCGGGCCCCGACGGTCCGGTGTTTCCCGCCGGCCAGCCGCGTCCGATCGCACGCGATTTCACGCCGCGCCGCTTCGATCGCGAGGCGCGCGAACTCGACATCGAGTTTGCGATGCACGAAGCGGGCCCCGCGGCGACGTGGGCGGCGCAAGCCAAAGTGGGCCAGTATCTCGGTGTCGGCGGCCCGCGCGGTTCGCTCGTGATACCCAAGGGCTTCGACTGGCATCTGCTGATCGGCGACGATACCGCGTTGCCCGCCATCGCCCGGCGTCTCGAAGAGCTGCCGGCCGGCACGCGCGTGGCGGCGGTGATCGAAGTGGCCGACCCATCGGCGCAGATCGAATTCACGACGCAGGCCGAGTTGCATCTCGTCTGGCGCTATCGCAGCGAAGCGGATGTGCGCGGCGAGGCCTTGCTGCAGGCGGTACGCGATACCTACCTGCCCGAGGACGGCGAAGGCTACGTATGGGCAGCCGGCGAATCCGCGACAATGCGTGCCGTGCGCTATCACCTGTGCACGGAACGCGGCGTCGAAAAATCACGCATTCGCGCGGCCAGCTACTGGAAACAGGGCGCCGAAGCGGTGCACGAAACGCTCGACGATTGAGTGTCGGCCGTCTGCGGGATCGCATGCGCCTTAAGGCGTGTGCGAACTTGCGGCGGCGCGGGCCGCGCAAGCGGCGTGCTTCCAAAAACAACAACAAGGAATCGATCGATGTACTCAATAAGCGCAAAGCACGAACGCCGCCTGCTGTGGCTGCTCGCGCTGACGCAGTTCACCATCATCATGGACTTCATGGTGATGATGCCGCTCGGCCCGCAGATCATGCACGCGTTCGCCATCACGCCGGCCGCGTTCGCGACGGCCGTGTCGGCGTATTCGTGGTGCTCGGGACTGTCGGGACTGTTCGCGGCGACCTATATCGACCGCTTCGACCGGCGCCGTCTGATGCTGACCATGTACGCGCTGTTCGCGCTGTCGAACCTGGCGTGCGCGCTGGCGAGCAGCTTTCCGTTGCTGCTGGCCGCACGCGCGTTCGCGGGCATCACGGGCGGCGTGTTGGGCTCGGTGATCATGGCGATCGTCGGCGACGTGATCCCGGTTCAGCGCCGTGGCGCCGCCACCGGCACGATCATGACCGCCTTCTCCCTCGCGGCGATCGCGGGCGTGCCGGCCGGCGTGATGCTCGGCGCGCACTTCGGCTGGGCCGCGCCGTTCTTCCTGCTGGTGGCGTTGTCGCTGCTCGTGTGGACGGCGGGACGGCAACTGGTGCCGTCGCTGGCGGAGCATCTGAGCCGCCGTCAGCCGCCGCTCGCGGAAGTGCTGCCGGATTTGTGGCGGCTCCTGAGCAACCCGCGGCATCTGAATGCGTTTGCGCTGACCTTCATGATGATGGTCGCGCACATGCTGGTGATTCCGTTCATTTCGCCGGTGCTGGTCGCCAATCATGGCGTGGCGCCCGAGCAATTGTCATGGCTCTACATGGCCGGTGGCGCGGCGACATTCTTTACTTCGCGCCGCGTGGGCAAGCTCGCTGACAAGTACGGCACGCGGCGCGTGTTCCGGATCGCGGCGGTGCTCGCGTTTGTGCCGGTGTTGTTCGTCACGCATCTGCCGAGTCTGCCGTTTTACGCGCTGGTGATGTTCTTCCCGGTTTTCATGGTGCTGATGTCCGGCCGGATGGTGCCGATGCAGGCACTGCTGACCACCGTGCCTGAGCCTGCCCGGCGCGGCGCTTTTCTCAGCGCGAATAGTGCGCTCCAGGCGTTGGGGACGGGATGCGGCGCGTGGATCGGCGGCTTGATGCTCAGCAGTTCGCCGAGCGGGCAGATCATGGGTTACGGGACGGTCGGCTGGGCCTCGGTTGCGGTGGCGCTGGCCGGCGTGTTCTGGGTTTCCCGCGTGCGCGGCGCGCAAGGCGATGCGCACGCGCCGGGGATGTTGCATGGCGAAGCGGTCGGCGAAAGTTGATTGAGTGTTTCGCGCGGCGCCCGCCCCACTTCACCCCTGCTGCGCGCCCAACGCAACCAGCGGATGCGCCTCGCTCTTCCACGGCGAAGCGAGGAAATGCCGGACGCGCTCCGGCCGCACCTCGGCGAGCGTGGCAGGCGCCCAGCGGGCTTTACGATCCTTGTCGATCAACTGGGCTCGCACGCCTTCACAGAAGTCGCCCTCTTCGATTACACGTTTGACGATACCCAGTTCCATGCGGAAGCACTCCGCCAAGGTCATCTGCCGGCCGCGCAAAAGCGCCTCACGCGTGACGTAAAGCATGGTGGGCGAATGACCCGTCAGCGCGTCGTAGGTGGACTGCAACCACTGCTTCACCTCGCGCGGCGGCTCGCGCTCCAGATCGTGCCGCACCGTCGCGACCATCCGCTCGACGCTCGAACGCCGGTCGAAATGCCGCAAGATCAGTTGCGTGAACGCAGCCAGCGGCGCGTGCGGAATGATGTTGCACGGCGGCTCGAACACGCCGCGCAAGGCGGCCATCAGATCGCCATCGAGCGGCATGCGCTGTAGACGCTCTTCGAAACTGGCGAGCCATTCGGCCGGCACGCACAGATCCGCCAGTTGCAGGCGCAACGCATCGGCGCCGGACAAGGTCGCGCCGGTCAGCCCGACATATAGCTCGAGTTCCGCCGGCATCACGCTCAGAAAGCGCGTCGCGCCGACGTCGGGCAGAAAGCCGATGCGCGTCTCCGGCATCGCGATCTTGCTGCGCTCGGTCACGATGCGCAGCCGCGCCCCTTGGCCGAGCCCCATGCCGCCGCCCATCGCGATGCCGTCGAGCAACGCGACCACCGGCTTCGGAAACGTGTGCAGCGCATAGTCGAGCCGGTATTCGTCGACGAAGAACGCCAGCCACCGGCAGTCGCCGTTCTTCGCGAGCCGCTGCACTTCGCGCACGTCGCCGCCGGCGCAGAAGCCCTTGGTGCCCGCGCCTTTCAGCACGAGCCCGACGATGCCGTCGTCGGTGCGGCAATGTTCGACCAGCACGGCAAGCTCGCGCACCATCGCGTGCGAAAGCGCATTGAGCGCGGCCGGACGGTTCAGCGTGATGATCGCCACGCGATTCACCACGCGAAACAGGATCTCGCGTTCCCCTTCGAGGTTCGTATCGCGTATGACGCTTTGCAATGCGCTCATCAACGCGTCTCCTGCTGCGAGGAGTCTGGCTGCGCGGTCTGCGTCACCTGCCAGCGCGGCGTGCGCTTTTCGAGGAACGCGTTGACGCCTTCGCGCTGATCGGCGCTGTCGAACAGATCGACAAAGCGCTCGCGTTCCAGCGCCAGCGCCGCCGCGCGCGGCACGCCGTTACGCCCCTGGTGAATCAGCGTCTTGCTGAAGCCGACCGCCTGCGGGCTCAACGTGGCGACGCGCGCCGCCATGGTCAGCGCGGCTTCGCGCGCCGCGCCCTTCTCCACCACTTCTTCGACCAGACCGATGCGCAACGCCGTCGCCGCATCGACGCGCTCGCCGGTAAGAATCATCCGCTTGGCCCAGCCTTCGCCGACCAGCCACGGCAGCGTCTGCGTGCCGCAACCACACGGCAGCAAGCCGACTGCCGTCTCGGGCAACGCCAGCAACGCATGCTGTTCAGCGATACGAATATCGCAAGCCAGCGCGCATTCGAGCCCGCCGCCCATCGCATAGCCGTTGATCGCCGCGATCACCACCGGCCGCGCGTTCTGCAAAGTCTCGAACGCCGCGCCGAAGCGCGCCGCCGCCGTGCGCGCGACTTCGCGGTTGCCGTCGGCGAAGGTGTTCAGGTCGGCACCCGCGCTGAAGAACTTGGGGCCGTCGCCGGTAATCACGATTGCCCGCACGCGCGCCTCGCCGTTCAAACGCTCGACGGTCTGCTGCAATTGCAACAAGCCTTCGGGCGTAAACGCGTTGGCAGGCGGCCGCTTGAGCGTGAGTTGCGCGACGGCGCCGTCGTGCGCGTAGTCGAGTTCGATCATGCCGCGCCTCCGTCCTTGCTGTCCTGACGATAGAGCTTGATGACCGCGGAAAAGTCGAGACGTCCTGCGCCTTTCGTGCTCATCGTCTGATAAAGCTGTTGAGCCAATGCCCCGAGATAGAGCGGTTGACGCGCGGATTTAGCGGCGTCGGTGGCGAGGCCCAGATCCTTGAGCATCAGATCCGTGCCGAAGCCGCCGGTGTAACCGCGCGTGGACGGCGCCGTCTCGATCACGCCGGGCATCGGGTTATACGTGTCCGAACTCCAGCAACGCCCCGTCGATGTATTGATGATGCCGCCCAGCACTTTCGCGTCGATGCCGAGCGCCTCGCCGAGCGACATGGCTTCGGCCACGCCCGCCATCGTGATGCCGAGCACGAGGTTGTTGCAGATCTTCGCGACCTGGCCCGTGCCGGTATCGCCGCAATGGACGATGTTCTTGCCCATCGCCGAGAGCACCGGCTTGACCTGCTCATACGCGCTCGCGCTGCCGCCGACCATGAAGGTCAGCGTGCCCGCCGCCGCGCCGCCGGTGCCACCGGACACAGGCGCATCGACGAAAGTGTTGCCGTGTTGCTGCGCGAGTTCGGCGAATGATTTCACGCTCGCGGGATCGATCGTGCTCGAATCGATGATGGTCACGCCCTTCGCGATGCCGGCGAAGATGCCATCGTCCGCGGTCAGCACGCTGCGCACATGGGCCGCGGCGGGCAGCATGGTGATCACGCATTCCGCGTCGGTCACCGCTGCTTTCGGCGAACCGGCGGCTTTCGCGCCCGCATCGACGAGCGCCTGCACGGCTTGCGCATTGAGGTCGAACACGTTGACCGCGTGGCCCGCCTTGAGCAGGTTGTGCGCCATCGGCGCGCCCATGTTGCCGAGTCCGATAAAGCCTATTTTCATGATGTCGTCTCCAGTCTCCAGAAACCGCGTGGACTCAGCGCAGGCTGATGGTCGTGTTGACGCCGTCGTTGACGGTGTCGTCGTCGAACCAGCGGGCGGTGACGGTCTTGGTCTGCGTGTAGAACTGCACGACCTGTTTACCATAGGGACCGAGATCGCCGAGCTTCGAGCCGCGCGAGCCGGTGAAGCTGAAGAACGGCACCGGCACCGGAATCGGAATGTTGATGCCGACCTGGCCGATATCGATCTCGCTCTGGAATTTGCGTGCCGCCGCGCCGCTCTGCGTGAAGAGGCCCACGCCGTTGCCGAACGGATTGCGGTTGACCAACGCAATTGCGTCATCGAGCGTGGCCGCGTTCAGCACCACCAGCACCGGGCCGAAAATTTCCTGACGGTAGATTTCCATCTCGGTGGTGACGTCGGTAAAGACCGTCGGGCCGATGAAATTGCCTTGCTCGTAGCCCGCAACCTTGACGCCGCGACCATCGAGCGCCAGCGTCGCGCCTTCTTTCTCGCCGGTTTCGATCAGGCCGAGAATCCGCTGCTTCGCCGCGCGCGAGACCACCGGGCCAATGTCCGTGTTCGGTTCGTTACCCGCGTTGACCTTGAGCGTCTTCGCCTTTGCCACCAGGTCCGGCAACCATTGCTGCGCGGCGCCCACCAGCACGACCACCGAGGTCGCCATGCAGCGCTGCCCGGCCGCGCCGAATCCCGCGCCGGCCAGCGCATTCAGCGTTTGCTCGCGGTTCGCATCGGGCAGCACGACGGCGTGATTTTTCGCGCCCATCATCGATTGCACGCGCTTGCCGTGCTCGCTGCCGAGGCGGTACACGTGCGTGCCCACGGCTGTCGAGCCGACGAACGAAATCGCCTTGACCAGCTCGTGCGTGCAAAGCGCGTCCACCACGTCCTTGCCGCCGTGCACGACGTTCAGCACGCCCTTCGGCACGCCGGCTTCGAGCGCGAGTTCGACCAGTTGCATGGTCGAGAGCGGATCCTGTTCCGACGGCTTCAGCACAAACGTATTGCCGCAGACGATCGCCATCGGGAACATCCACAGCGGGATCATCGCCGGGAAGTTGAACGGCGTGATGCCGGCGCACACGCCGATCGGCTGACGCAGCGTGTACGTATCCACACCGCCCGCCACGTTCTCCGCGAATTCACCCTGCTGCAACGTGCCGATCGAGCACGCATGTTCGACCACTTCGAGGCCGCGGAAGATATCGCCCTCGGCATCCGGAATCGTCTTGCCCTGTTCCGCGCTCAAGGTCTTCGCGATACGCGGCATATGCTCGCGAATCAGCGCCTGGTACTTCAGCATGATGCGCATGCGTGCGCCGATCGGCGTGTCCTTCCACGTCCTGAACGCGGCGTGGGCGGAACGGATCGCTTCGTTCACTTCATCGGCGGTGGCGAACGGTACGCGCGCCAACACCTCTTGCGTGGCCGGATTGACGATGTCGCGCCATTCGGTGGTCTTCGATTCGACGAACTCGCCGTTGATCAGCAACTTGACGGTGGCAACGGCAGCAATTGCGTTCATGCTCAAACTCCTCTGCAGTGGCCGCGAGGCGGCCGGACAGTGACTGGGAACAAAAAAGAATCAACGCAGATCCGGGAAATCTTCTTCCCAATACTCATCAGGCAGGCGCGCAGGCTCGGCCTCGCGTTCCATTTCGCGGCGCCGCAATTCGACGCGGCGAATCTTGCCGGAGATGGTCTTGGGCAATTCGCTGAATTGCAGGCGGCGAATCCGCTTGTACGGCGCGAGCTTTTCGCGCGAGAACGCGAACACGGCGCGCGCGAGTTCGGGGCCGGCTTCGTAGCCCTGGCGCACGGTGACGAACGCCTTGGGCACCGACAGACGCAGCGCGTCGGCGCTCGGCACCACGGCGGCCTCGCCGATCGCCTCGTGTTCGATCAGCACGCTTTCGAGTTCGAACGGACTCAGGCGGTAATCGGACGATTTGAAGACGTCGTCGGCGCGACCGACATAGACGTAGTAGCCGTCATCACGGCGCAGCGCGACGTCGGACGTGCGGTAGAAACCGTTGCGCATGGCCTGCGCGGTGGCGTTGGCGTTATTCGCGTAGCCGGTCATCAAACCGAGCGGCCGTTGGGCCAGCGGCAGCGCGATTTCGCCTTCGGTGACGGGCTGGTCGTCGGCATCGATGAGCTCGATTGTGTAGCCCGGCAGCGGACGCCCCATCGAACCGGCCACGACCGGCTGGCCCGGCGAATTGCCGATCTGGCAGGTGGTTTCGGTCTGGCCGAAACCGTCGCGAATCGTAATGCCCCACGCGTGCTTCACGCGCTCGATGACCTCGGGATTCAACGGCTCGCCGGCGCCGACGATTTCTCGCAACTTGACCGGATAGTCGGTCAGATGCTCCTGCACCAGCATGCGCCAGACAGTCGGCGGCGCGCACAGCGTGGTGATGTTGAAACGCACCAGCGCGTTCAGCGTGTCTTTCGGCACGAAGCGCGGGACGTTGAAAACGAACACGCAGGCCTGCGCGTTCCACGGCGCGAAGAAGCAACTCCACGCGTGCTTGGCCCAGCCCGGTGAGCTGATATTCCAATGGATGTCGTTCGGTTGCAGACCGATCCAGTACATCGTCGACAGATGGCCGACCGGATAGCTTTGATGCGTGTGTTCGACGAGCTTGGGCTTCGAGGTCGTGCCCGAGGTGAAGTACAGCAGCATCGGGTCGGTGGCCTGCGTGACGCCCTCGGGCGTGAATTGCGGCGATGCGTCATAGGCCGCGGCCAGGTCGATCCAGCCGTCGCGCGGCGTGCCCACTGACAGGCGCGTGAGCGGCGCTTCGAGCGCATCGAATTTGGCCAGCTCCGCGCTATCGACCACCGCGAAATTCGCGCCGCCGATCTGCACGCGATCGCGCACGTCGTCGGCGGAAAGCTGAGTGGTGGCGGGCAGCACGATCGCGCCGAGCTTCATGGCCGCGAGCATCACGTCCCACAGTTCGACGCGGTTCGGCAGCATCAGCAGCAGACGGTCGCCGCGGCCCACGCCCACGCCGCGCAGGAAATTCGCCATGCGCGCCGACCGCTCCGACATCTGCGCGTACGACAGGCGCAGGCCGTCGGTGGCGGGATCGTCGACGATCCACAGCGCTGGGTTGTCGTTATTGCGCGCGATTACGTCGAAGTAGTCGAGCGCCCAGTTGAACTCGCCTAATGCCGGCCACGCGAATTCGCGGTACGCGCGGTCGTAGTCGGTTCGATGGCGCAATAACAGGTCGCGCGCGTCGAAAAAGGCTTTCGCTGCAGTCATCGTCGTCTCCTGATCCCATCCAACATGGTTGCTGGTGGCGCGGTATGGACTCCGCTTTTTTGTCCCGCTGTTGCACTGCTTTCTACTCGGCGGGCAAGCTATTTTGCACTCAAAACCAGCCTCGCTTCTATTTACACATGCCGCGCGATCAGCATGCGCTGCACTTCGCTGGTCCCTTCGTAGATCTGCGTGATGCGCGCATCGCGGTAGTGGCGCTCCACCGCGTAGTCCTCCAGATAACCATAGCCGCCGTGAATCTGGATCGCGTTCGAACAAATTTCCTCGGCCAGTTCCGACGCGAACAGCTTGGCCTGCGACGCTTCCGACAAACACGGCTTGCCCGCCGTGCGCAGCCGCGCCGCGTGATGCACGAGCAGACGCGCGGCGTTCAGGCGCGTAGCCATGTCGGCGAGCATGTTGGCGATGGTCTGATGCTCTTTCAACGCCTTGCCGAACTGGATGCGTTCGTTCGCATAGAGACGCGCGGCATCGAACGCGGCTCGCGCGATGCCGACCGCCTGCGCGGCAATCCCGATGCGCCCGCCTTCGAGGTTCGACAGGGCGATGCGCAATCCTTCTCCCGGTTCGCCGAGCAGATTGGCTTCCGGCACGGCGCAGTCGTCGAGCGAAATCGGACAGGTGTCGGACGCGCGAATGCCGAGCTTGTGTTCCGGCTTGCCCACGTTGAAGCCCGGCGTATCGGTCGGCACGATGAAGGCCGACAGACCGCGTTTGCCGCGCTCGGGATCGGTGACGGCGAAGACGATCGCGAGATCGGCGCGCGAGCCGTTGGTCACGAACTGCTTGCTGCCATTGAGAATCCACTTGCCGTCGCGCAGCACGGCGCGGGTGCGCAGGTTATTCGCCTCGGAGCCGGCCTGCGGCTCGGTCAGGCAGAATGCGCCGATGCGGCGGCCGGTCGCGAGGTCCTGCAAATAGCGGTCTTTTTGTGCTTCCGTGCCGAAGTTGAGGACCGGCCCGCAGCCGACCGAGTTATGCACGCTCATCAGCGTGGCGCAGGCGGCGCAACCCGCGGCGATCTCTTCGAGCGCGAGCGCATAGGCTACGTAGTCCGTGTAGGAGCCGCCCCACTCCGCCGGCACGATCATGCCGAGAAAGCCGAGTTCACCCATCTGCTTGACGACTTCGGCGGGTAGTTGCGCGTCGCGGTCCCATTGACCCGCGTGCGGCGCGAGCCGCTCGGTGGCGAAGTCGCGAGCGGCGTCGCGGATCATCCGTTGTTCGTCGGTGTAGAAGCTGTCCATGGCGCTCGGTCCTGTGCTGTGCGTTTGATCGCGGCGGCTTCGCCGCCTCGCGTTCGTGTCTGTCGAGGCAAGCGGAGCGCGATCGGTTGAGGCCAAGTGTAGGCAAGCCGCTGGACACGTTCGATGCTCAGCCCGATCATTCTGACTGAGCGCATTTGCCATACTGGTACGATACGAGGCTCTATATATCCACGATTTCAGGCACTTGGCGAACCGCCACAAGGAAAACGTTGAGCGCTTTTGCCAGCTTGACTCTTAAGCCGGACACTCATGAAAAATGATAAAGGCACGATTTCCGTCAGCATGGTCGAGGAAGCGCTCGCGCTGGCGCGCTCGCGCGGCCTCGACGCGCTGCCGCTTGCCGAAGCCGCCGGCATCGCGGCGCCGATGCTGGCGTCGCCGAAAAGCCGGGTGTCGTCGGCGCAATACGGGGCGCTGTGGGCCGCGATTGCGCGCGCGCTGGACGACGAGTTTTTCGGCCAGGATTCGCATCGCATGAAAAGCGGCAGCTTCATCGCCATGACGCAAACCGCGCTGACCGCGCGCAACGGCGCCCAGGCGCTGGCGCGCGCGGTCGGTTTCATGCGGCTGGTGCTGGACGATCTCGGCGTACGGATCGAAACCGATGCGCAGCGCGTACGCCTGCGTTTCCTGGAAAACGCCGGCGCACCACCAACCATGTTCGCCTACGCAACCTACTTCATCCTCGTGTACGGGCTGTTGTGCTGGCTGGTCGGGCGGCGCATTCCGTTGCTCGAAGCGCGCTTTCGCTGCGCCGAGCCTCCCGCCGCCCATGAGTACCGGCTGATGTTCTGCGATCACATGAGCTTCGATCAGGCCGAGTCCTACGTCGACCTCGCGCCGGCGTTTCTCGACCTGCCCGTGATCCAGACGACCAAATCGGTCAAGCCCTTCCTGCGCGATGCGCCCGGCAGCTTCATCGTCAAGTACCGCAATCCCGGCTCGCTCGCGGCGCGCGTGCGCAAGATGCTGCGCGCCATGCCGATGCCCGGCTGGCCCGCCGCCGATCAGATGGCCGAACGCCTGCACGTCGCCGAGGCCACCATGCGGCGGCGTTTGAAACACGAAGGCTATACGTATCAGTCGATCAAGGACGACCTGCGGCGCGACATCGCGATCGGCGAACTGCAGGACACCGACCGCACCATCGCCGACATCGCGACGTCGGTCGGCTTTGCCGAACCGAGCGCGTTTCACCGCGCGTTTCGCAAGTGGACCGGCATGCGGCCGACCGACTACCGGCCGGCGCGTGCGGATTTCACGCGCCGGACGGAATCGGACTAAGCTGTAAGGAGCAGGCCAGCCTTCTTTTGGGGTATCGGCCCGCGCCAGTCGATACGCATCGGCACGGCGCGGCAGCCGTCAGCGATGAGCACGTATCCACGTCTCCCGTTCCGGCAGTCTGGCTCGCGCATGTCGCTTATCCGTGGCGATGTCGTGGGCCGGTTGATGCGCGGCATGACCGTGCTAGGCGTGCTTTTGGCATTTGGATTCGCGTCGTGCGAATCGAATGTTCCGCTTCGTGCCGCCGTGGCATCCAACAGCGTCGTGGTGATTCCGGTAAATGGGGCGATCAGTCCGGCCAGCGCCGACTTCATCGTGCGCAGCCTGCAGCGCGCCGCTGAAGATCGCGCGCAGCTCGCCGTGCTGCAACTCGATACGCCGGGCGGGCTCGACACGTCGATGCGGCAAATCATCAAGGCGATTCTTGCCTCGCCCGTCCCGGTCGCCACGTTCATTGCGCCGAGCGGCGCGCGCGCGGCGAGCGCCGGCACGTATATCGTCTATGCAAGCCACATCGCGGCGATGGCGCCGGGCACCAATCTCGGCGCTGCGACGCCGATCCAGATGGGCATCGGCGGCGCTGAACCGCCGGCGGGCGGTGGAGCGCCGGCGTTGCCCGGTATCGGCGGTGGCAGCAGCGGCTCGGCCAAACCCGCGGCATCCGCGCCCACCGATTCCGCCAGCGCCCTGCCGCTCGATACCCAATCGACAGAGCTGCGCAAGCAGGTCCACGACGCCGCCGCCTACATCCGCGGCCTCGCGCAGATGCGCGGGCGCAACGCCGACTGGGCCGAGCGCGCGGTTCGCGAGGCCGTGAGCCTATCGGCGGCGGACGCGCTCGCCCAGCACGTCGTCGATCTGAATGCGCGCGACGTGCCCGACCTGCTGCGCCAACTGGACGGCCGCACGGTCGTCACGAGCACGGGCAACGTCAAGCTCAACACGGCCAGCGCGCCGATCGTCACGCTCGAAGCCGACTGGCGCAGCCACTTCCTCGCCGTGATCACCGATCCGAACGTCGCGCTGATCCTGCTGATGATCGGCATGTACGGCCTGTTCTTCGAATTCGCCAATCCGGGCTTTGTGCTGCCCGGCGTGGTCGGCGCGATCAGCCTGCTGCTCGGCCTGTTCGCCATGCAGATGATGCCGATCAACTACGTCGGCCTCGGCCTGATCTTTCTCGGCATTGCCTTCCTGATCGGCGAGGCGTTTCTGCCGACCTTCGGTTCGCTCGGCTTCGGCGGCGTGGTCGCGTTTGTGATCGGCTCGCTGATGCTGATCGATACCGACGTGCCCGGCTACGGTATCCCTCTGCCGATGATCGCCGCCGTGTCCGTATTCAGCGTGGTGTTCGTGCTGGGGGTGTCGCGGCTCGCGTTGCGCGCGCGGCGCCGGCCGGTGGTGACGGGTTCGGAAGCAATGATCGGAAGTGTCGGCGTGGTGCTCGACGGCGGCCTCTCGCCAGCGGACGTCACAGCGGACGGCGCGCTGGGCGGCTGGGCACAAGTGCATGGGGAACGCTGGCGGGTGTCCAGCACGGCCCCGGTCGCGGCGGGCCATGCGGTGCGCGTCACCGCGCGGCGCGGCCTGACGTTGACCGTGGTGCCCGCGGAAGCACGACAACAAGGAGAAAGCTCATGATCGGTTTCACATTCGGCTTCAGCAGCATTCTGATTCTGCTGGTGGCCGCGCTGATTGCTTCATCGATACGGATTTTTCGGGAGTACGAACGCGGCGTCGTGTTCATGCTCGGGCGCTTCTGGAAGGTCAAGGGGCCGGGCCTCGTCCTCATCATTCCGATCGTGCAGCAGGCCGTGCGTATGGATCTGCGCACCGTCGTGTTCGACGTGCCGCCGCAAGACGTGATCACGCGCGACAACGTCTCGGTGAAGGTCAACGCGGTGGTGTATTTCCGCGTGGTCGATCCGGAGAAAGCGGTGATCCAGGTGGCGCGTTACTTCGAGGCGACCAGCCAGTTATCGCAGACGACCTTGCGCGCGGTGCTCGGCAAACACGAACTCGACGAACTGCTGGCGGATCGCGAACAACTGAACGCCGATATCCAGAAAGTGCTCGACGCCCAGACGGACGCGTGGGGCATCAAGGTGTCGATCGTGGAAATCAAGCATGTGGATATCAACGAAACGATGATCCGCGCGATTGCCCGTCAGGCCGAGGCCGAGCGCGAGCGGCGCGCCAAGGTGATTCACGCGGAAGGCGAATTGCAGGCCTCGCAGCACCTGCTGGAAGCGGCGCAGACGCTATCGCGCCAGCCCCAGGCGATGCAGTTGCGTTATCTGCAAACCCTCACGACGATTGCCGCCGACAAGAATTCGACGATCGTTTTCCCACTGCCGATCGACCTGCTGAGCGCCGTGCTGGACCGTTTCACCAAGCCGTCGCCACCCTGAGTCACAGGATCATTCAGCCCGGTTTGATTCACTGGGCGAAATGGTGCATTGCCTTCAATCGCCTTACTCGAAATGCATACCAAAACTAAAATGCCGGGGTCGTTTTTAACCGCTCCATAGGAGCTCGTCATGAAAATCGTTTCTTTAGTTGGACTCGGCGCGCTGTTGGCCGCCGTGAGTATGAGCACCGCGTTTGCGCAGTCTTCGGCGCGGCCTTACGATCCGTCGGCGCCGAAAACGCGCGCCCAGGTGAAGGCCGATCTGGCCGAATGGCGTGCCGCCGGCTACGATCCGCTCGACTGGATCGACTATCCGTGCAATGCGCAACGCGCGGGCCGCATCGTCGCGGCACGCCGGGCGCAGGAATCGGGCGGGACGATGACGCAGTAACACGAGCCACCGCACGGCGTGCGGGGCTGCCTGCGACTGCAACGGTCGCGGGCGAAGTTGGGCCCGCATGCCTTTTCCGCTTTCCGCTACATCGTAAATTCGCTTGCCGCGCCGCCCCGCGCGCTGGCAAGGTATCATCTCGCCCCTTCGACAACCCGCTGCCGGAATCCGAACCATGTCAATCTGGGTTGACGCCGACGCCTGTCCGGTCGTGATCAAGGACATGCTGTACCGTGCCGCGCGCCGCACCGGCATGACGCTGACGCTGGTCGCCAATTCGTTTCTGCGCGTGCCGCCCTCGCCGCTGATCCGCGCGATCCAGGTGCCGGCCGGTTTCGACGCCGCCGACGACCTCATCGCCGAACGTGTCGCCGCCGGCGATCTCGTGATTACCGCCGACATCCCGCTGGCTGCCGCCGTGCTGGCCAAAAACGCGCAGGCGCTCGATCCGCGCGGCAACTGGTACACGCCGGGCACGATCGAAGAACGGCTGCGCATGCGTTCGATGCTCGACCAGTTGCGCAGCAGCGGCGTCGATACCGGCGGCCCTTCGGCCTTCAGCCAACGCGACAGTAAGAGCTTCGCGGGCGAACTGGACCGCTGGCTGGCGCGTCAACGGCCGCAGCCTGATGCATCGGCGCCACAATCTCCCGACGAACCGCCCGTCGTATGAGCCTTTACACAGCCGCTCAGCCACACAATGCGGCACGCCGCCGCCAATCCTGACTACAATCCGCCCGTAACCCCAGCGCTCGCAGCCACGCCGACGCGGCGCCTTCACCGCCCCAATCACAACAAACGCTTTCTGAACGACGAGAGACCCGCCTCATGGACTCCATAAAACGCTACTTCGGCTTCGAAGCCGCCGGCACCAACCTGCGCACCGAAGTGCTCGCCGGACTGACCACCTTCCTGACGATGGCCTACATCATCTTCGTCAACCCGGCGATTCTCGGCGACGCCGGCATGCCGAAGGACGCGGTGTTCGTCGCGACCTGCATCGTGGCCGCCCTCGCCTCGCTGATCATGGGTCTCTACGCGAACTATCCGATCGCGCTCGCACCGGGCATGGGCCTGAACGCGTACTTCGCGTACACCGTCGTCAAAGGCATGGGGTTCACCTGGCAGGCCGCGCTCGGCGCGGTGTTCATTTCCGGCTGCCTGTTCCTGATCGTCACGCTGTTCCGCGTGCGTGAGGTGATCGTCAACGGCATTCCGCATTCAATACGCATTGCCATCACGGGCGGTATCGGCCTCTTTCTCGCGATCATTTCGCTGAAGTCGGCCGGCGTGGTGGTCGGCAGTCCCGCCACGCTCGTGACGCTCGGCGATCTGCACAACCCGCATGTGATTCTCGCGGTGATCGGCTTCTTCGCGATCGTCACGCTGGACCATCTGCGGGTGCGCGGCTCGATCCTGATCGGGATTGTCGGCGTGACGGTGCTGAGCTTTTTCTTCGGCGGCAATCAGTTCCACGGTATCGTCTCGGCGCCGCCGTCCATCTCGCCGACGCTGTTCCAGCTCGACATTCGCGGCGCGCTGTCGGGCGGCGTGCTGAACGTGATCCTCGTGTTCTTCCTCGTCGAGCTGTTCGATGCGACCGGCACGCTGATGGGCGTGGCCAACCGCGCCGGGCTGCTGGTGGAAGGCAAGATGCACCGCCTGAACCGCGCGCTGCTCGCCGACAGCACCGCCATTCTGGCCGGCTCGATGCTGGGTACTTCGTCGACCACCGCTTATATTGAAAGCGCGTCGGGCGTGCAAGCCGGCGGACGCACGGGCGTGACGGCCATCACCGTGGCCGTGCTGTTCCTCGCAGCGCTCTTTTTCGCACCGCTGGCAGGCGTGGTGCCCGGCTATGCGACGGCTCCGGCGCTGCTGTACGTGTCGTGCCTGATGCTGCGCGAAATGCTCGACCTGCCGTGGGACGACGCCACCGAAGTCGTGCCGGCCGCGCTCACCGCGCTGCTGATGCCCTTCACCTATTCGATCGCCAATGGCGTCGCGTTCGGCTTCATCTCGTACGCGGGCCTGAAGCTGTTGACGGGCCAGGCGCGCAAGGTGAAGCTGGTGGTGTGGATCATCGCGGCGATTTTCCTGTTCCGCTATTTCTATCTCGGCAGCGAGTAGGCGCGGCGCGGACGCTCGTCGGCCAAACCCGGATCTGAATCAACGGCGGTTTTGTTCGCGGTGCCCTTTCCGGTCGGGCACCGTTTATCATCTGACGATTGATAAAAACGATCGACCTGGACACGGGAGTCCCTACATGTCTTACAGCCGCACCTCGGACCGCTATACGGCGCCCGCCATTTTCTTTCACTGGGCGATGTTTCTGCTGATCGCGCTGGCTTACCTGGCGATCGAGATTCGCGGGCCCAAGGGCAGCGACAGTCGCGCGTTCTGGAGCAGCGTGCATTTCTGGTGCGGCACGCTGGTGCTGGGGCTAGCCTGTTTGCGTCTGCTCTGGCGATTGTGGGCCGGGGCGCCCGCCGAAGTCGACAGCAACCGGCTGCTCGCCTTTCTGGCGCGGGCCGCGCATCTCGCCTTGTATATTTTCATCTTCGTCCAACCGTTGCTCGGCATCCTGATGATTAACACCGGCGGACATCCGGTCACGCTGGCGTGGGTCAACATCGATTACACGCTGGTCGGCGCCGATCCCGTCGCGCGGCCGTTGCTCAAGACGGCGCATGAGTGGCTCGGCAATGCGTTCTACTGGGTGATCGGTTTGCACGCGTTGGCCGCGATCGCGCATCACGTGGTGTTCAAGGATCGGACGCTGCGACGGATGATTTGAGCGCGCTCGCGCTCAAGTTCGGACGCCGGCGGCACGGCTGGCCGCGGACGGTTTGAATGATCGATGCCGCGCGTGGGTTTCCTGGGCTTCTGCTTCTTGCGCGGCTTTCCTGCTTGCGGCGTTGACCGACCGGACGTCGGAAACGCCCTCAGTCAATTACGCCAGTTGGCTTCGTAGAAGCGCACATAGCCGCTTCTCAGCACGAGACATTGCGCTCTCGTTTCCGATATCAGGCGTCGCGTGGCCGCTTCGATCCTGGCGCGGTGCGTATCGAATGCGCCGACCATGTCCTCCAGACGCGGCGATGCGGCGCCGTAGTGGTCTTCCAGTGCCTCCGCCGTGATCATGCATTCCACCCTCTGCCCATCGACCATCGCCGGGAACGCCAAGGTGAGCTCGCGACCTGAATATTCAGGAGTTTCATTCGGGAATAGGATCTGCATGGGTGTTCACCTGGAAGGTAGGTGCTGCGCATGGTGAAGCCTGTTAGTGCGCACGCCGGTTGCGTCTGATCGCGTCGCTAGCGCCAACCTCCTTGTCCAATGCTGACGACGCGGGCTTGTCACCTGATTGCAGCGGCGGAATAGTTCGCGGCCCGCGGAGGTGATTTGATTCACTTTAGACGAGTTCGGGCGCGGCGCAAGTTTTCCTTTCCGTTTGCCTGATTTTGGTGCTGCGCGCGGTTTTTTGAGGCATAGCGCGCCGCGCGTCTCCGTTTTTTCCCTTCCGTGCGTGGCGCGATTCGTCCTGTAATATCAGTGTTCGACCGCAAGCGCAGTATGTTGCGCTGCGGCATCGAGCGGAGGGCAACGTACCCGCCGTGTCCGTTCCACCGGAGACAAGCCTTGACCCAACGGTCCGCCACGCCGCCCACTTTCGGTCGGCCCGATGTCATCGCGCAAGCTCACGCCCGCTCGCTCGAAATCGGCTTGCGCGCGTCGGAAACGCCGGACTTTCATCCGCTTCCGCGGCCGGCGCTGCGTGAGCTCGTCGATCGCAATCAATCGCTTTTTACGCATGCGCGTCCCGTCATGGAGACGCTGCATGCGCAGATCGTCGATACGCAAAGCATGGTGCTGCTCACCGACAATCACGGCGTGATCCTGCACAGTCTCGGCGACAGCGACTTCGTCGAAAAGGCCAATCGCGTCGCGCTGTGTCCGGGCGTGTCGTGGGCCGAAGCGGATCGCGGCACCAACGCGATCGGCACCGCGCTCGTCGATGGCCAGCCGACCGTCGTGCACGCGGGCGAACACTTCCTGCACGCCAACCGGATCCTCACCTGCTCATGCGCGCCGATCGCCGATCCGTTCGGGCGCACCATCGGCGCACTCGACGTGAGCGGCGACACGCGCGGCTTTCACAAGCACACGCTCGCGCTCGTCAGGATGTCGGCGCAGATGATCGAGAATCATCTGTTCTCCAATCAATTCGTCGACGCGATTCGCGTGCACTTTCACGCGCGCGCGGAATTCATCGGCACGCTGTTCGAAGGGCTCGCGGCGTTCGCGCCGGACGGCACGTTTCTGTCGGCCAATCGCAGCGCGCTGTTTCAATTTGGGCAGCCGCTCGCGGAGCTGCAACGACAACCCTTCGATGCGTTGTTCGGCGTGGCCTTCGCGAGGCTGCTGCAGCAGATTGCGCGCGCGCCCGGCGAGAGCATTCTGCTGACGCTGCCGAGCGGCGTGCGCGTGGTGGCGCGCGGCGAATATACGCCGCCGCGTTATGTCGGGCCGACGGAAAGCCTGGCCGGTACGGTGCGCGCGCCATTGTCCGGCGACGCGCGTCATGTGTCGCGCTGCATCGATCCCACGCCGCTAGCCACACTTGAAACGCTCGACACCGGCGACGCGCAAGTCGCCGCGATTCTGCGGCGCGTCGCCAAACTGCGTGGCCGCGATATTCCGATTCTCGTGCTCGGCAAGACCGGCACCGGCAAGGAGTGGCTGGCGCGTGCCATCCACCACGACTCGCCGCGCCGGGCCGCGCCCTTTATCGCGCTGAATTGCGCGTCGTTGCCGGATACGCTGATTGAAGCGGAGTTGTTCGGCTACGAAGACGGCGCGTTCACCGGCGCCAAGAAACGCGGCAGCGTCGGCAAGATCGTGCAGGCTGACGGCGGCACGCTGTTCCTCGACGAAATCGGCGACATGCCGCTCGCCCAGCAAATGCGCCTGATGCGCGTGCTGCAGGAGCGCAACGTCGTGCCGCTTGGCGGAACCCGGGCGATTCCGGTGGATTTGCGCATCGTCTGCGCGACCCACCGCAACCTGCGCGAGATGATCGAAGCCGGTACGTTCCGCGAAGATCTGTATTACCGGATCAATGGGCTTGTCGTGACCTTGCCGGCGCTGCGCGAGCGCACCGATCTTCGCGCGCTGGTCACGCGCATGCTGGAATTGCAACCGGATGGCGAACGCCTGCCGCGGCGCGTGTCCGCCGAAGTGCTCGAACGATTCGCGCAATGCCGCTGGCCGGGCAATCTGCGGCAACTGGCCAACGTGTTGCGCACCGCGAGCATCATGGCCGAAGGCGTGGAGCAGATCGAACTCGACGATTTGCCCGAGGACTTCTTGCAGGATTGCGTCGACGCCGCGGCTGAGCCATCCGTGCGGCCGCCGGCGGCGCGTGCGGGTTCAGAGTCCTGCGATGAGGTCCGCGCTGCGGCGCAAACGCAAGGGCAACCGGCGTCCAGCAAGATGGAGGCATGGCAGGCCACGCTGATTGCGCAAACGCTCGAACGGCTCGACGGCAATGTGTCGGCGGCGGCGCGCGAGCTGGGATTGGCGCGCAATACGGTGTACCGCTATTTGCGACGCAACGGCACGACCCATTGAAGAGGCAACGGAAGCGGCAACGGAAGCGGCAACGGAAGCGGCAACGTGTAAAGTGTGGCGCAACCCGTCACAGGCTCACACGATGTCCGACTCTACCCGCCCGCCTCTCGTTCGTGTCGAGCCGCTCGGCCACAGCTTCGAAGCGCCCGATTCGCTCACGATTCTCGAAGCTGCCGGCTTCGCGAATTTGCGTTTGCCGCGCTCGTGCCGTAATGGGACGTGCCGCACGTGCATCTGCCGTTTGATCAGCGGCACCGTCTCTTACACGATCGAATGGCCCGGACTGAGCCGGGAAGAGAAGGCGGAAGGCCTGATCCTGCCTTGCGTTGCGGTCGCAGAGACCGATCTGGTTATCGATGCGCCAGACGCCTCAGAAGCTTAAGCGTAAAACGCCGATTCCAAAATCATCCAGAATCCCGCGTTCTTCCGCCATCAGCGATGGAGCGTGGGCGACGATCTTTAAGTGGTTTCTGATCGCCCTCGCCCTCCACCCTTTCAGGCAGCAATTTGCGATAATCCGACACCGACCCAAACTCAATATACCGGTACGAAAACCAGGCAATAAGATAGGTAATGCTCAAATACGCAACGTACGTGGAAACCGAATAAGCCGAACTTCGGAAATGAGAAATAATAGGGGCATGCCACAGATAAATGCTGTAGCACATAAGCCCTGACATTTGCAGGGGCCAGATGCTCACCACACGCACGATCGGTTTGCAGCCGACGACCAGCGCATTGACCGTCAACAGCAAGCCGGCGTCGAACGGCATGCTGAAGAGCGCTGCAAGTGGTTCCGCGAACGTTCCGCGATACCACAGTGACCACAGCACAGACGACAATGCGAGAAGAGCGACTCCGCCCACGAGTTGAACCGCCGGTCGCCAAAGCATCAGGCGACGCGAGAACAACCATGCACCCAACATGCCGAGAACAAATTCATCAAGCCGGCCAAACAACGAATCCGAAACGAAATTCAGAACTCGTCGCGGATTAGTCGGGACGATGAGCTGACCTGCAAAACGAACACTCAGCGCCGTGATAATCACGATTACCAGTACTTTTCGCCAGCCGAACCGGTCGATCGCGATGACCACGGCTGGAAACAACAGCGAAAACCATAGTTCAACTCCAAGCGACCAAAGCGCCCAGTTGATTGAAGGGAAAAACGTCTCCCTGCTAAATACAAATGTCGCAAATGCGTACTGAACGAGCGCCCGGTATAGCGACGAATCGTTGAGCTGATATTGTGTCGTAAATAGCAACAGGATCAATGCTGAGGTGTAATACACCGGCAACAACCGGCGCGCTCGATGACCGTAGAAGCCGGTCAGCGATTGAAGTCCCGCAAACGAGCGCTGCCCGGTTGCGTACGGAAGGTACAGAACGAAACCTGACAGAAAGAAAAAAAGGTTCACCCCTAGCCAGCCACTGGATCCGAGCACGGTCAAAGGGGTGAGGGTGACGGATCCAGCCGCGTTGAAAAATGCCGAAAACGAGTGGTGAAATACCACTGCAATGATCGCCATTCCGCGCAGCCCGTTTAGAACGGGAATTCGTCTCATTTGCTTGCCGAGGGTAGGCAAACATCTTAACAGTAGTTTCCTGGCGCGTACTAAACGTAAGATTCCGGGGGAAACGGCAACATTCTGAAATTCTTCCGTGCGGGTACAGCCCATACTGCGTTGCCGCTAGCGCGTGCCCTTCCGTGGCTGGGTTCGATCACCGTCAGCGCTCGCATAGGATCGAAGCACCCGCCGCGGTCGCATTGCCGCCGCTCAGGTGACGCACGGCGCCCACGCTGCTCAGCGCCAGCCTTAACGCCCGTTACCCATCGCCCGGGCGATTTTCTTGTCGGTGTTGTACTGGCTTAGCGCATACACCGACCAGATCGCGGCCGGAATCCAGCCGATCAGCGTGATCTGCAGAATCAGACAGATGATGCCCGCGACCGGACGGCCAATCGTGAAGAACTGAAACCACGGCAGAATGATGGCAAGCAGTAGACGCATGCAGATTTCCCGTTGTTGATAATGGCTAGTTGATCGGTGCGAAGCGCGGCACCTCGGCGCCGTCGACCTCGACGAGTTCGAAAAATATCGAAGCCGGACGCGTCCAGATCGTACCATTGCTCGCTTTGTAGACGATCATCGTGACCGTGGGGTCGGACTCGAGCGTGGCCTCGCAAATCAGTTCGTAAATCCCGCCTTTGTAGTGCCGGTAACGCACCATTCTCATCCTCCCTGAATTGACCAATCTCGGCGGTTAAGCAACGGTCGAACCGTCAGCCGCCCTCTTTCATCTGCTTGAGAATCTTGTAGACGGTGGCGCGTCCCATCGTCAGCACGGCGGCCACGTAGTTCGCGGAACTGCGGCCGCGAAACGCGCCTTGTGCGTGCAGTGCCTCGACGATTTCCCGCTTGTGTTCGCGCGTGAGCGCATTGATGCCGATCTGCCGTTCGCGCAGCCACGTGTGCAGGTACGTGTTGATGCGGTCTTGCCAGTCGTCGCGGAACAGTTCTTCCGCGGGCGCGTCCGTCAGATTGCCGCCTTTGATGAACAGGTCGAGCGTGGAACGCACATCTTCGAACACCGCGATATTGAAGTTGATGCACAGCATGCCGGCCGGCTTGCCGTCGTCGTCGAACAGGATGTTGCTCACGCAACGCATGCGCCGGCCGTCCCAGTTGAGCTTTTCGTACGGGCCGATGGTCTGGCCGCGCGCCGCGTAATGGACTTCGTCCAGCACCGACGGGCCGCCGACTTCGAGCTTCGACAGGTTGTTCACGAGGTACGCGATGGTCTGATCGCGCAGATCGTGAATCACCACTTCGGCGCACGGATAGAAAAGCGCCGCGATGCCGTCGGCGATGGGAGCGTAGCGCTCGAGCAGCAGGTCTTTCACAGGAGACACGTTTGGGTTGCGCATGGGCAGTCGCAATGTTCGAAGGATGCGGCAACTCGCCATTGTAGCCACCCGGCCCGGCCACGGCGACCGCGGCGCCGGCCACGCCGTCAAAAAAGCGAACGCTGACGCCCCTCGTCACGCGGCGATTTTTGTCCGCTTGGCGAGCGATTTTTTTTCGTGCGATAAAAGACCCATCTATTTCACGGAGCAACAGATGGCCACGCTTGAAGCGTTTCGCGCCGTGCTCGATGACGACGGCACGCCGGAAATCATCCGCAATCACATCATTGATTCGTTGCAGTACACGCTGCGCAATCACGGACAGATCTTCACGTCGAAGGAAGTCGAATGGCTGGCCGGCTGGGATGACGCCCGCATTCCGCTGGCGGCGTCGCGCGAGTTGCAGAAGCGCGTCGCCGAAACTTCCCGCTGAAGCACGAGTCTGTTGATCGTCCAGCGCCCCGCGCCGTCACGGCGCAACCCCTCACCCGGCGTGCCGCTCATGCCCCGGCACGCCGTTCGCGACGAGCGCGTCGCTCGCAAAACCCCGCCGGCCGGGCGGTTTGTCCCTGCGTGGAACTTTTTGCTATCCAATTAGCCCCATTTAGTGCATCATATTGGAATAGCTGTATCCCGCATTTGCCGCATTCGCGTTACCAGGCAACAACCGGCTTGATCAGGCAACACCGGGCGGTCTAAAACCGGCGTCTGCGCACCACCCCCGACTGTTCGACCGCCGCCTGTCGGCGATCCCGTCACTCCGGCAATGCGCCGCATGCATTCGCCGTCGCGAGTTGTGCAGCTGAGTGTTCAGCTTTACGCGCCTGATGTCCGCGCGACATCAGCGTGTTTCTTCTCCATCGAATCCGCGATTTTTGCGCGGCTGCGCTCAAGCCCTTGCCATCGGGCCTGTGCCAATCTTTTTCCATGGCGGCGCGCCCCAAAGGTGCTGCGCTGCCCGGCCTGTCGTGCCGCGCGTAACACGCGTGACACGCCGGCCACGTATTACAGGACACGTGCTTCATGAATTCAGTTGTCAAGACGTACAAGGGTTATGAAATTCACCCGCTCGTCTATCCGCGCCGCCCGGCGGACGGTCAGACGAGCCGCAATCCGGACGCCGGCTACGACGCGTCGGTGCGCATTTGCCGAGTGGGCGCCAATCCGGCCGCCGACGGGCGTGTGTTCCGTCTGCAGTACCTGTTTCCGTTCGACGGCACGGGCAAGGCGCGCATTGCGTGCATGGCCCACGCCGAGCAATTGATCGACGGCCGTGTAGACGGCCAGTCCGTCGCCGATCTTTGAGCGGTACTATCAGCGCATAGGCTGATGCCGCAGGACAGCGGGCTCGAAAAGCCCGCTTTTGCCCCCATCTGATGTTGTGCTGCCCGGCGTGGGCGACCAACACCCCTTATCCCATCGACCAGGAGTTATGCATGGCGAAAGAAGAACTGCTTGAACTTGACGGTATCGTCGACGAAGTACTTCCGGACAGCCGTTACCGCGTGACGCTCGACAACGGCGTCGTGGTTGGCGCTTACGCGTCCGGACGCATGCGCAAGAACCACATCCGTATTCTCGCGGGCGACCGCGTGACGCTGGAACTGTCGGTCTACGATCTGACCAAAGGCCGGATCAATTTCCGTCACAAAGACGAGCGCGCCACCGGTGGCGGCGGTGCTCGCAACACGCAATTCCGTCGCCGTTAAGGCTGGCGGCACGCTGACCGCGCCCCGCCCGGTCCTGGCGTGATCCATTGCGATTAAGTTGTACGCGAAGCCATTCGCGCGCCTTCTCCGGCTCGACTCGCTGATCCATTGACTCGAGCCTGAGCGGCGCGCTGCGGCATCGCCTCGCTGCAGCCTGGTTTTCTTCAGCGCCTGGCGCTTTCTGTTGCCAGCGGGCGTTTCACCGCCTTCCTCGCTTCCTCCATACCCGCGCTTAAAGCCCGAACACCGTCCCGAGATCCTCTCCGGCGGCGCTCTTGCGCACCTGCTCGACTACTCGCTCCTCCAGTTCCGCCAGATGCTCGCGCATAGCCGCCAGTGCAACGTCGAGGTCACCGGCGTCGAGTGCGTCGATGATTTGCGTGTGTTCGTCCGCGGAGCAGGTTGAACCCTTCGAGGGGTCGAACAGCGCCTTATACAGCTCCGTCCTGGCGACCAGTTGCCCGACCAGCCCGAGCAACTCCGTGCCGCCCGCCAACTCCGTCAGCAGCACGTGGAACTGGCCGGCAAGACGCACGGACTCTTCGACGGCGCCCGCGCTCAAGGCCTTCTCCTCGCTGCGCACGTGCGCGCGCAAGCGCCGCTTGTGCGCAGCGCTCAACGCCCCGCACAAAGCCGCGACGATGCCCGCCTCGACGATCTGCCGCGCGCGATACACCTTGCGAATGTCCTCTTCCGACGGCGACGGCACGAACGCACCGCGATTCGCCTCCAGCACGAGCTTGCCCTCGAAGCCCAGCCGCGCCAGCACCTTGCGCAGCGCGCCGCGCGTGCAGCCGAACGCGGCGGCGAGATCGCGTTCGACGAGTTGCGCGCCCGGCCGCAGGCGCCCCTGCAACAGCGCGGCAGTGATAGCCGCATAAATACGCTCTTCGACGCTGATCGAATCGTCGTCGCGTACAGACTGAATGGGCGTTTCGGTGTCGGCAGACGACGAACGCCGGGGACGTGGAGCCATGAATGATCTAATCGGGAATGGAGCGATATCGGCAGGCATTCTAGCGCGGCGGACAGCCTGCGCCATCGTCTACGGTGCGGGGAAGCAGATGCCCGTGTGGTGCTCGCGTTGAATCTTCGCCGCGCGCGGACGATCGATGGACATCGCGAGCGCAGTCCGTTGAAGATAAAGCACTCGCGCTCAGCGCCTTGCATTTTCAATGGGAACGCCGAAGCGAAGCGCCGCGCGATGCTGCTGCGGCGGCACTTCGTGGTTTCGTTGAAGAGACGGAGGCTTCCGGCTTCGCAGCGGACTTTCTATCGGGGCGTCGACCGCACCGACGTGAAGGCCTCGAACCCGGTCGCCGGTCGCGCTTTTATTGTCCCGTGTTGAGCACAACCCTGAACCGCGCAGCGCCGCTCATCATCCGGTCGTAGGCATCGGCAGCTTTCGTTAGCGGGAATTCTTCGATCATCGGTTTGACGCCCGATAGCGCGCTGAAGGCGAGCGTGTCCTGAGAATCCGCCGACGTGCCCGACGGCCAGCCTTGCACCGAATTTCGCCCCATGATGAACTGCGCGATCGGCACCTCGACGGGCTCTTCGGACAGTCCAACCATGATCAGCTTGCCGTTCAATCCCAAGCCGCCCAGGACGGCGCTCATCGCTTTGCCGCTGGTAACGGTTGCCAGAATCACGCGAGCGCCGCCCAAAGCCTGCAATGCTTCTGCGACGTTCACCGCCGTGCTGTCGATGTAGTGATGGGCGCCAAGCTCTTTCGCCAGACTGGCCTTGTCCTGCCCGCGCGCGATGGCAACCGTGACAAATCCCATCTTTCGCGCGAACTGCACGCCGAGATGGCCGAGTCCGCCAATGCCCAGCACGGCAACCACATCCCCGGCACGCGCGCCGCTGTTGCGCAGCGCGTTGAATGTCGTGATGCCTGCGCACAGAAGCGGGGCGGCATCGACATCGGAAAGATCGTCCGGAATGCGCGCCAGTGCTTCGACCGGGGCCACCATGTACTCGGCATAGCCACCGTCGTAGCTGATGCCAGGCACGAGTGCGCGCTGACACAGAACAAAATCGCCTCGACGACAATGCTCGCACCGTCCGCAATGTCCGCCGTGCCAGCCGACACCGACGCGCTGCCCCGCCTGCCATCCCTCGACGCCCGCGCCGACCGTATCGATGACGCCCGCAATCTCGTGCCCGGGCACCCTCGGATATTCCAGGCCCGGCCACTGCCCTTCTTTTGTCAACACGTCACTATGGCAGATACCGCACGCCTGGATCTTGATGAGCACCTGTCCAGCACCGGGTTCCGGCACGTCCCGTTCGACGAGTTCCAGGGGTCCGCCAGCCTTGGCCACCTGCACTGCCTTCATCGTCCGCATCGCTTTCCTCCTTGTGAAAGAGACGAACGCGAGTCGACCGAACCCGGTTCGCAGATTTTGCCGCCGACGTCACCCTCCGGTCGAGCGCTCAGCTTACGCCATATTTACGGCCGCGCGACCCGCCCTCGCCAATCTGGCCATGAGCGTTTGACTCTGTTTCGAAGGGGTCTTGCAAGCGGGATCATGGTGGCGAATGGCGCATGAGGCAGGGGGCACCGGGCATGGCCGCCGTTGGAGAAAGCCGGTTTCCAGGTCTGCGAACCGCATCGGGTTCCAGCCTGTGGCCGTGGGAACGAGCATTCAAGCGGATCACCAAGGGGGCGGATGCATTGAAGCGATGAGCTCAGCCCCCGGCCCTCTTCGCGCTGTGGCCATACTTTTTTAGCGCCTCGATGACTCGCTCGCAATGGTCACCCTGCACTTCGATCACGCCGTCCTTGACCGTTCCGCCAGAACCGCAGACCGTGCGTAACTGCTTGCCTAGCAAGGTCAAGGCAAGAGGATCGAGCGCCAGCCCTTTAACCAGCGTCACGCTCTTCCCGCCCCGGCCCTTGGTCTCGCGAGTCACTCGCACCACGCCATCACCCACCGCTCGTGTTCTGGCCAGCGTCTTGCAGACACATTGCGCGAGCACCTGGCCGCATTCGGGACACATCCGCCCGCCATCGGTGGAATAAACAAGGCCGCCTTTTGAACTACTCTTCATGATTGGCTTACTCAAAGACACTTAAGTCGGGAATCACGACGAGTTTAGCAGGGGCGCCTTGCAGCTCTTACCCAAGTCCGGTCCCATGCCGAACTTTCGACGCCGGCGCATAGGGCACTAAACGCGCCTTCGGGCCCCGCTCTTCGCGCATGCAATAGAGCCCAGTCGGTGCGTGGGTCGCCAATGCAGTAGAAATAGCCGCGAATCCGGTGACAGCCGTCCTTGCCGCCCGCTTTAAATGATGAGCGCGCCCGGCTCGGCTCACCGGGCCACGGGCATCGCGAATTCCGCACCTTTGGCGATGCTGTCGGGCCAACGCTGCATGACGCTCTTGTAGTGCGTGTAAAAGCGCACGGCTTCCTCGCCGTACGCGTGATGATCGCCGAACAGCGATCGCTTCCAGCCCCCGAACGAATGCCACGCCGGCGGCACCGGACTCGGCACGTTGATGCCCACCATGCCGATGTGAATCTGCCGGGAGAATGCGCGCGCCGCGCCGCCGTCGGATGTAAAAAGCGATACGCAGTTCCCCAGTTCGTGCGCGTTGACGAGTGCTATCGCATTCGCGAGATCAGGCACGCGGACAACCGACAGCACCGGCCCGAAAATCTCTTCCCGATAGATGCTCATATCAGCCTTTACGTCGTCAAAGAGCGAGCCGCCGAGAAAGAAACCCTCTTCGTGGCCGGGCACGCTATGGCCGCGGCCATCGACGACGAGCCTGGCACCTGCCGCGACGCCGGCGTCGATATAGCCCAGCACCTTGGCGCGATGCGCGGCGCTGATGAGCGGCCCCATGTCCAGATCGGGCTCCATGCCGCCGCCAATCCTGAGCGAGCGCACGCGCGGCGCGAGACGCTCGATCAGCTCATCGCCGATACGCCCTACCGCCACCGCGACCGAGGTCGCCATGCAGCGCTCGCCGGCCGAGCCATATGACGAGGCGATCAGCGCATCGACCGCTTGATCGAGATCGGCGTCGGGCATGACGACCAGATGGTTTTTCGCACTACCCAACGCCTGCACGCGCTTACCGCGCTTTGCGCTTTCGCTGTAGATGTATTCCGCGACCGGCGTCGAGCCGACGACCGATATCGCGGCCACGTCGGGGTGCTCGATCAGCGCATCGACGACGGCCTTGTCGCCATGCACGACATTGAACACGCCTTTGGGAAAGCCCGCCTCGATGAACAGCTCGGCAAGCCGGATCGATGCCGACGGCGTGCGCTCCGAGGGCTTGAGCACGAACGTGTTGCCGCACGCTGCTGCCATCACGAACATCCAGCACGGCACCACCATCGGGAAATTGAATGGCGTGACGCCTGCCGCCACGCCGAGCGGCTGACGTAGATTCCAGTTGTCGATGCCGCCGCTGATCTGATCGGTGAAATCGGTCTTGAGCAGGTTCGGAATCCCACATGCGAATTCGACGATTTCGATACCGCGCACGACTTCACCCTTCGCGTCCGAAAACAGCTTGCCGTGGTCGCGCGTAATGAGCTCGGCGAGTTCGTCCGAATGCGCCTCGAGCAGTTCCTTGAACTTGAACATCAAACGCGCGCGCTTGAGCGGCGAGGTTTCGCTCCAGGCCGGGAACGCGGCTTTCGCAGCGGCGACGGCGGCGTCGACTTCGGCTGCGCTTGCGACCGGCACGCGGGCCGCCACCCGGCCTTGCGCCGGATCGAATACCTCGCCAAACCGCCCGCTCGCGCCAGCGGCGCGTCGGCCGTCGATGAAATGACTCAGCTCGCGCACTGCGCCCTGATTTGCTTCGCTCATGTGTACTCCTATGGCGGAATGCGAGCGCTGCCAGCGCCACGCCTCCCGATGTCTTCGAACATCGGTTGTCCGGCTTCAATGCCGATCGGGCCGACGGCTCCAATAGAGGGCAATGTAGGCGCATTGATTCGGATTTCGAACACCCGCACCCGACAAACAGTCTTGCGCAGCAGGAACAAATCGGAATTTAGCGGGAAGGCTGGGCAGGCCGGAGTGAACGGTGACGTTCTGTGCAGCGTAGCCGCGGGACTCGCTGAATGGTGGGCTCAGACCCAACAGCTGAAGAGGCTATGTCGGACTACGACCGACCGCTCAAGGGGACCAGGAAGCGAGCATCGCATCCTCGCGAGGACGCTTCTGGTTTTGCGTTACTGGCACATTCGTTGCAACTGAATGAGCGTGAACCCGAACTGTTCACAAGTCGCCAACAGGCGATTCCTCACGAACGATGTGCAACAGCATGGAGAAACGTCATGAACACCCTTACCGTTAAAGACATCAACGATTGTGTGCCGATGGACAGCGAGGCAATGGCCAAAGTGTCCGGGGGCGCTGGACGCAAGACCGTTAATGAGGCCATTGCCGACACGATCCGTTTGTTGAACGGGATTCGTGACGGCTCAACCACCGTTGGGGATCACGGTGGAATCACCGTGGAACACGGACCAGACTGATTACGCTCGCCCCTGCGCGTCGCAGCTCGTCTGGCCGACGCGCACACGTTGCCCTACACGGCCCCCCCGCTATTTGTTCCCGTCTCTCATGAAGCCCAAGAGCTGGTCATGCTTGAGCGCCAATTGACGGCACCGAGTTGAGCGCTCGCCGGCCTGCATCACGTCGCGTCTTCGAGAAAGTCCGTAATGGCGTCACGTCCCGGGGTGAGGCCCTTCAATTGAAGAACGGCACCCGCATTGCCCCGGTGATAAGTGCCATGCAGGCACACATGCAGAATGATTTCGCCTCGCCGCATGCGGGCGGGCTTTCCGCTAGTGAAGACGAAATCGACGGGCTGCTCGAAGTCGCTCTCCGTCAAACTGTCCACGTACTCCGCATACCAGTCGTCGACCTTTCGCGCACTGCTCGCCAGCGCCTGGAGTTCCGGCATGCTCTCCGATCGCGGCGCCTGAAACGTGTGCGACAGTCCCTGCAGATGATGCTGAAAGATTCTGTCGACCACATGGATATGATCGAGGATGCGGAGCATGATCGAGGATTCCTCACTGCTCAGCCGGTCGAAATTCTGGCTGACAGCATCGTAGAGGCCGCGATCGGCCCACTGTTTGACGGCAACAAGTTTTGAGTACGGCTGATAGATCATAAGACGTCTCCTTTCAGCGTCGAGGGTTACGATTCGCGTTCGATCCGGCGTGGCTTGTGCGTTGCTATTCGATTCGCGAGATGCATAATACGAGCGAAAACCCGTACTTACCTACTCGCATTTGGAGCGCGAGAAATGGCGCGAAAACCGCTCACGAAACCCCGGAAACACGCGTCTCAAGGCAGATCGCGCGTGACCGTCGATGCTTTGATCGAAGCAACCGCTCGCATTCTGGTCAGGGACGGGTTCGACAAAGCCAGCACCAACCGTATCGCCGAAAGAGCGGGCGTGAGTGTTGGTTCGCTCTACCAATATTTCCCCGGCAAAGAAGCGCTCGTGAGCGCCGTCATGGAGCGCCATAGCCAGGAAGTCATGCAGGTCGTCCGTGGCGCGCTGGCAGCGGCGGCGGCACTGCCGACGGAGCAAGCGGTGCGCACGCTCGTCGCCGCATCGATCGAGGCGCATCGCATCGATCCGGAGCTGCATCGCGTGCTCTCGGAACAGACTTCACGCACAGGGCGGCTTGAAAACACGGCGCTGCTGAACGGGGAAACCTATGCGCTGTTCAGGGCCTTCCTCGAGGCGCACCGCGATGATTTTCGCGCACTCGACCTCGAGCTTGCGGCGTTTGTGTGCGTGACATCCATCGAGGCGCTGACGCACACGGCGGTCGTGCATCAACCTGAAAGTCTCTCGGACGAAGCGTTTGCAGCGCTCATCGACGAGGCCACGCGGCTCATAGTCCGGTATCTGCAGTAGTCGCCGTGATTGGCGGGAGAGCAGCGAGCACTCGCGGAGAGTTTCCCGCGAGTGCGTGTCTCTTTTCCGGCTAACGCATCGCCTTTCCTTCGCTCACTCATTCACCAGGAACCAAGGCCCGAGCGACTGTCTGTCCGTCCGACGCACGACGCCTCACAGGTTGCCCGGATGTCGTCATGCCCCGCACCGTGAGCGGCGCAAACTGAACCTGCGCGAGCAGTTCCGCGAACACATATTGCGCTCGGCACGCAACGTCGAGAACTGCCCCCTATGCCATGTGCTATACCCGACATTATGATAATGGTTAACCATTTTTTGTTATTATGGTTGACCAAAACCGAGCCTCGCACGGTCTTTTCAGGCTGCCCATCCCTCGCCACCAGGACCATTGTGAATTCGCCCTCCAGCGCCAGCCGGCCCCGTACTCCCGCCCACCACGCCGCCACGGCGCTGAAGTGGCAGGACGTCGTGTGGCTGGCTGCGATCGTCGCGATCGGCATCAATCTGCGCCCGCTGCTCACTTCGATCAGCCCTTTGATGACGACGATCCGCGACGCGACCGGTCTCAGTTTCTACGGCGCGTCGCTGCTGACCAGCCTGCCGGTCGTCGCGATGGGCATCGGCGCATTCGGCGCGGGCGCGCTGACCCGTACGATCGGCGAAACACGCGGTGTCGCGCTCGGCTTGCTGGCCATCGCGCTGGCCTGCGCGGCGCGGTGGACGGCGTCGAGCGGCGCGGCACTGCTCGCCACGGCGTTGCTCGCGGGCGTGGGCGTCGCGGCAATCCAGGCGCTGCTGCCCGCCGTGATGAAGCAGCGCTTTCATGCGCGCGTGCCGCTCGCGATGGGCGTGTTCTCCGCGTCCATCATGGGCGGCGGCGGGTTGGGCGCGAGTTTGAGTCCGTGGGTAAGTCGCGCGACGCAGTCGTGGCATGCGGGACTCGCGGTGTGGGCGATTCCGGCTTGCATCGCGCTGGCCTGCTGGTGGGCATTGAACCGGCAGGCTTCCGAGAGCGGCGTCACGGCAAAGGTTGCTGCCGCCAACACCGTTACCTTTTCACTCTGGCGCACGCGGCGCGCGTGGACGCTCGGGCTCTTCTTCGGCATCGTCAACGGCGGCTATACGAGTCTCGTCGCATGGTTGCCCGCGTTTTATCAGCAGCGCGGCGTAAGCGTCGCGGCAAGCGGTTCGCTGCTGGCAGGCATGACGGTGTTCCAGGCCACCGCGGCCCTGTTGCTGCCGCTCGCCGCGGCGTCGTTCCGGGATCGGCGGCCGTGGCTCACGCTCGGCCTCGCGGCGCAACTGTTCGGATTGCTTGGTTTGGTCGTCTGGCCCGACGCCGCGCCCTTGCTGTGGGTCGGTGTCGCAGGCGCGGGACTGGGCGGAACTTTCTCGCTGACGCTCGTGACCGCCATGGATCATTCGGCCGACCATCGCGTGGCCGGCAAGCTCGTCGCGTTCACCCAGGGCGTCGGCTTCATCGTGGCGGCTATCGCACCGGTCGTGGCCGGCCTCGTGCGCGCCTGGAGCGGAAGCTTCGGCGTCGCGTGGATCATGCTGGCCGGCTGCGTCGTGGCGATGATCGCGGTGAGTTTTCTGTTCTCGCCTCGCAGTTATAGCGCGTGGCGTCGATGAAGTAAGCGGCGCCGCCATGCGCCGCTTCGGTGCATCAGCCTCGCGTGCCCCGCGCAGGTGCAGCCGCGGCGGTCCATCCAGCCGCTAAGTCCGTGATTGCTTTCGTTTCACCTTCGCGCGTGTCGCCTGGCATAGCCGTTGCTTTATCCAAGGCTAGCCGTCGATAAAACCCCACTCCATGCTGCGCGTTCTCCTCGTAACCGACACCGATAAGCCCATCGGCGACCTCCGCGACGCCCTTGCCCGCCTCGGCTGCGAGATGCTGGCGGGCACCGCCACGCCGCAAGCGCTGCATCGCGTGGTGCAGTGCGAGCGGCCGGACGTCATCATCATCGATACGGAATCGCCGTCGCGCGATACGCTCGAACAGCTCGCCGTGATGAACGCCACGGCGCCGCGTCCGGTGCTGATGTTCAGCCACGACGCCAACCAGCAGTTGATCCGCGACGCCGTCAGCGCGGGCGTCACGGCCTATCTCGTCGAAGGACTTGCGACCGAGCGTCTCGCGCCCATCCTCGAAGTGGCGCTCGCGCGTTTTGCGCAGGAATCGCAGCTGCGCGAACGTCTCGCGCAAGTCGAAAACGAACTTGCCGAACGCAAGCTGATCGATCGCGCCAAGCGCATCCTGATGGATCAGCAGAAAATCACCGAACACGCCGCCTACGCCAACCTGCGCAAACGCGCGATGAACCAGGGCGTCAAACTCGCCGAGGTCGCGCGCGCCATCATCGCGGCGGCTGACTCGCTCAAATGAAGCGCCGTCCATGAACTCTCCTACTTCACTCGCCACCACGTCCACCTCGGGGCAACTCGAGAAGACCCATTTACGGCTCGGCTTCGTGGCGCTTTCGGACGCCGCGCCGCTCGTCGCCGCCAAGCTGCTCGAATTCGGCCATGCGCATGGCCTGACGCTGGAGTTGTCCCGTCAGCCGTCATGGGCCGCCGTGCGCGACAAACTGCTGTCGGGCGATCTGGATGCGGCCCACGCGCTCTACGGACTCGTCTACGGCGTGCAACTCGGCCTGGGCGGACCGCAAACGGATATGGCCGTGCTGATGGTGCTCAACCGCAACGGCCAGGCCATCACACTGTCGAACCGTCTCGCCGATGCGCTCGCCGAACACGGCACGCTGCCCAAGGCGCTCGCGACGCTCGGCCGCAAGCCGGTCTTCGCGCAGACTTTCCCGACCGGCACGCACGCGATGTGGCTGTACTACTGGCTCGCGTCGCACGGCGTGGACCCGTTGCGCGGGATCGAAAGCGTGGCGATTCCGCCGCCGCAAATGGTCGCGGCGCTCGCCGAAGACAAACTCGACGGCCTGTGTGTCGGCGAGCCCTGGAACGCGCAGGCCGAAGCGCAAGGTGTCGGCAGAACGATCGCTTATACGAGCGACGTGTGGCCCGATCATCCCGACAAAGTGCTGGCGTGCCGGCGCGATTTTGTCGGCGCGAATCCGAATACCGCGCGCGCGCTCGTGCAGACCATGCTCGAAGCGTGCCGCTGGCTCGACGGCGCGGGACATCGCGAGGAAATTGCGCGTTGGCTTGCGCGGCCCGAGTATGTCGGCATCGACGAGACGTTGATCGCGGCGCGCCTGGGCGACCAGATTGCCGCTTCCGCGCCCGGCGGACTACCCATGCGCTTCTTCGACAACGGCGCGGTGAATTACCCGCAAGCGTTCGAAGGCGCGTGGTTCCTGACGCAGTTCGAACGCTGGGGCATGATCGACGCGCGTGCGGATTATGCGGACATTGCCGCGCGGATCAACCAGACGCAGCTGTATCGCGAAGCGGCCACCGCTGTGAACGTGGCGGTGCCGGACGAAAGCGCTTCTCAGGTTTTGATCGACGGCGAAACGTGGAGCAGCGGCACTTCACCCACTGCGTATGCGCGGCGCTTTCCGATTCGCTGCTGAGTTGCTGAGTTGCTCGCCAACGTCACACCGTTTTCAACGGCGGAAACAACACGCTGACGACCAACCCGCCACCGTACGCATCGGTGAGCGCCACCTGTGCGCCGTGCACGCGCGCGATTTCCCGCACGATCGACAAACCCAGGCCGCTACCCTCGACCGCCTGCGTCGCTTCGCTGCGATAGAAGCGTTCGAACACCGCGTCGCGTTCGCCGGCGGCAATGCCCGGCCCGTTGTCGATCACCTGCAGCAACGCTTGTTCTCTTTCGCGCGCGACCCGCACGGTGATCACCGCGCCGTCGCCGGAATAACGGATGGCGTTGTCGATCAGATTGCCGACCAGTTCCGCGAGCAGATCGAGCTGGCCCATCACGTCGACACGCACGTCCTGTTCGAAACCGAGATCGATGCCGCGCGAGCGCGCCACCGGCGACCAGTCGAGCGTCACGCTGCGCGCCACCTTATGCAGCGGCACCGCCGCATGCTTGACCGTGTAGCCGCTGTCCGCATCGAGCCGCGACAGCGAGAGCAACTGCTGCACGATGCGCACCGCCTGCTGCACGGCGCGATTCAACCTCCGCAAATGCACCCCTTGCCGGCGATTGCCACCCGCACTTTCCTCCGCGACGTCGATATCGCGCAACGCCAGTTCGGACTCCGCCTGAATCACCGCGAGCGGCGTTTTCAACTGATGCGCGGCGTCGTTGAAAAAGCGCCGGCGCGACGACTGCATCAACTGCGTGCGGCCGATGTACTGATTGATCGAATCGACCAGCGGCGCCACTTCGCTCGGCAGACCGACGGTGTCGAGCGGCGTCGGATCGTCCTCGGCGCGCGCCGCCACTTTCGCCGACAGGCGGTTCAACGGCCGCAAGCCGCGCGCCACGCCCAACCAGACGATGCCGAGCGCGAGCACCACCAACAACCCTTCCTGTTGCAGCGATCCGGTCAGAATCTCGCGCGCCAACGCCTGACGCTGCTCGATCGTTTCGCCGACTCGCACCAGCACCACGCGCGTCTGCGCGGTCGGCACGTCGTGCACGGGCAGCCTGAGCATGGCGATGCGCAACGGACGGCCGCGAAACACGTCGTCGTAAAACCGCACGCTGTAGGGCTCGCCCGGCACCTTGCCGGGGTCCGGCAAGTCGGGATAGCCCGTCACGACGCGGCCGCCTTCCTCGCGAATCTGATAGTAGATGTTGCCGCCGCCGTTCGATTCGAACATCTCCAGCGCGAGGTACGGCAGATCGACTTCGATCTCGCCGTCGCGCAAACGGATGCCGTCGCGGATCGAGCGCAGCGAAAATTCGAGCGTGCGATCGAAGGCCGCGTGCGCCGCGTTCATCGCACGCTGATACGTGAGCCATGCGTCCAACGCGAGCAGCAGAAGCAGCGGCAGCAACAACCACAGCGCAATCCGTACGCGCAGATTCGGCCGCGTCATGCGCTTTTTGCTTCCAGCAGATAGCCGAGCCCGCGCAGCGTGACGATGCCCACCGAACTGTATTCGAGCTTCTTGCGCAAGCGGTGCACATAGATTTCGATGGCGTCCGCATTCACCGATTCGTCGAGCCCGAAGATCTTCTCCGACAGCGTGTCCTTGTTGATCGCGCGGCCGTTGCGCAGGATCAGCACCTCGAGCACCGAGCGCTCGCGCGGCGTCAACGCGAGCGCTTCGCCGTCGAGCGTGAAGCCGCGATCCACGCTGTCGTAAAGCAGCGTGCCGCATTGCGCATGCAACGGCTCCTGGCCGTGACTGCGGCGCAAGAGCGCACGCGCGCGCGCTTCGAGTTCGGTGAGCGCGAACGGCTTGGCGAGGTAGTCGTCGGCGCCGAGATCGAGACCGCGCACGCGCTCTTCCACCGAACCGTGCGCGGTCAGCATCAACACCGGCACTGCGTTGCGGCGCGCGCGCAAACGGCGCAGCACTTCGAGGCCATCGAGCTTCGGCAAACCGATATCGAGAATCACCAGCGCGTAGTCCTGCGTGCGCAAGACGTGGTCGGCGGACTCGCCGTCATGCATGCAGTCGACGGTGAGTTTCGCGCCGGTCAGCGCGTCGGTGAGCGAGCGGGAAAGGATCGGATTGTCTTCAACAAGGAGCACACGCATAGAACAGAATCCCAGGGAAATCCATGAGGTGAATTCGACCATTGTGACGCATTTCCTTCGAAAACTGAAAGCGTTCAGAAAGCATCAATCTCTTACCATTCGCCTACACAAAACCAACACGAAGTTTTCTGGAGGAAGACGTGCAAAACGCTTTGAAGGTTCTCGCAGCCGCTATCGCATTCGCCGCAAATTCAGCGTGGGCGGCCATTCCAGCCGGTTACCCAAGTGATTACCAGGCCACGGTCGACGGCGCGAAAAAGGAAGGCAAGCTGATCGTCTACTCGGTCACGGACACCGCACTCGTGCGCCCGCTCATCAAGGATTTTGAAAGCCTGTACGGCGTCAAGGTCGAGTACAACGACATGAACAGCACCGAGCTGTACAACCGCTACATCAGCGAAAACGCAGCCAGCAGCACCAGCGCCGACGTGCTGTGGAGCTCGGCCATGGACCTGCAGGTCAAGCTCGTCAACGACGGCCTGATGGCCACTTACGAATCGCCCGAAGCGAAGCAGTTGCCGCAATGGGCGCAGTACCAGAAGCAGGCTTACGGCACCACCTACGAGCCGCTCGCGATCGTCTACAACAAGCGCCTCGTGCCGGCCGGCGACGTGCCGCAAACGCGCGCAGATCTGATCAAACTGCTGCAAGCCAAGCCCGAGCAGTTCAAAGGCCGGGTCACCACTTACGACATCGAAAAGTCCGGCGTCGGTTTCAACTATCTGACCCAGGACGCGCGCGTCAATCCGCAGGTGACGTGGGATCTCGTCAAGGCCATGGGCGCCACCGGCCCGAAGCTGCAATCGAGCACCGGCGCGATGATGGAGCGCATTTCTTCCGGTGAGAACCTGATCGGCTACAACATTCTCGGCTCATACGCGCTGACCAAGGCGAAGAAAGATCCGTCGATCGGTTATGTCTATCCGAAGGACTACACGCTGGTGGTCAGCCGGCTCGTGACGATTTCGAAGAAAGCACAAAGCCCGAACGCCGCGAAGCTGTGGGTGGACTACCTGCTCTCGCAACGCGGCCAGACGCTACTGGCGAATCAGGCGAGCCTGTTCTCGATTCGCGCCGACGTGGAAGGCGAAACGTCGATGGCCGGCCTCACGAAGCAACTCGGCGATTCGCTCAAACCGATCCCGATCGGCGCAGGCCTGCTGGTCTATCTCGATCAGTCGAAGCGCCTCGAATTCCTCAAGCAATGGCAACAGTCGATCAAGCGCTAGCCCGTCGCGTTTGACTCGCAAGCGGCCGCACTGATACGCGCGGCCGCCGGCCCTTCCTTCCATACCTGTCGATATGCGGCCTGCGTGCCGCAGGGGGACCCTCATGCTTTCCACTAGCGCAACCGGACGCCGCGCCGCACCGCCGCACGCGACAGACGGCGGCTCCATCGGCGCGCTGCCGCGCGGCGGACTGCAGCCGTTCATGGGCTTGCTGCGCTGGCTCGTCATCGCGGTGCTGACCGTGGCGGTGGCGCTGCCGCTCGGCTTCATCCTGCTGCAGAGCGTGCTGAGCGCGCCGTTCTTCGACGCGAAACGCACGTTCGGCCTCACCGGCTTCGAATTCATTTTCAGCGATCCGGACTTCTGGTCCGCGCTGAAAAACTCTTTTGTCATCGCGGCCGGGATGCTGTTCATCTCGATTCCGCTCGGCGGCATTCTCGCGTTCCTGATGGTGCGCACCGACCTGCCCGGCCGCCGCTGGCTCGAACCGCTGCTGCTCACGCCCGTGTTCGTCTCGCCGATGGTGCTCGCCTTCGGCTACGTAGTCGCGGCCGGCCCGGTCGGCTTTTACTCGGTGTGGTGGATGGAACTGTTCGGCACCGCCGAAGCGCCGTGGACCGTCTACTCGGTGTTCGCCATCACCGTGATCGTCGGCCTCACACATGTGCCGCACGTGTACCTGTATTCGTCGGCGGCGCTGCGCAATCTCGGCTCGGACGTGGAAGAAGCGGCGCGTGTCGCCGGCGCGCGGCCGTTTCGCGTCGCGCTCGACGTCAGCCTGCCGATGACGCTGCCCGCGCTGCTGTTCGCCGGCGTGCTGGTGTTCTTCCTCGGCTTCGAAGTATTCGGCCTGCCGCTCGTGCTCGGCGATCCCGAAGGGCACCTCGTGCTGGCCACGTATCTCTACAAGCTCACCAACAAGCTCGGCGTGCCCTCGTATCACCTGATGGCCGCGGTCGCGATGTGCATCGTCGCGATCACGTTCCCGCTCGTGTTGCTGCAACGCCGGCTGCTGAAGAGCGCGAACCGCTTCGTCACGGTCAAGGGAAAAGCGGGACGTCAGACCGTGCTGCCGCTCGGCGCGTGGCGCTGGGTCGCGCTTGCGATCGTCGCGCTGTGGCTGCTGCTGACGGTGTTCGTGCCGATCTCCGGCATCACATTGCGCGCATTCGTCACCAACTGGGGGCAAGGCGTGCATCTCGCCGAAGTCCTCACGCTCGCCAACTTCACCGAACTGTTCGAGCAGGACAACCTGGTGCGCGCGATCCTGAACACGCTCGGCATCGGCGTGATCGGCGGGGCGCTGGCGGTGGGCTTCTATTCGCTGGTGGCATTCGCCGGCCATCGCCGCAACGACTGGGCCACGCGCCTGCTCGATTATCTCGTGCTGCTGCCGCGCGCGGTGCCGGGCCTGCTCGCCGGTCTTGCGTTCCTGTGGATCTTCCTCTTCGTGCCCGGCCTGAAGGAACTGAAGAACTCCATGTGGAGCATCTGGATCGCGTACACGGTCGTGTGGCTCGCGTACGGCATGCGTCTGATTCAGAGCGCGCTGCTGCAAGTCGGCCCCGAACTCGAAGAAGCAGGACGCAGCGTCGGCGGCACGCGCGCACGCGTCAGCCTCGATGTGACGCTGCCGCTCGTGCGCTTCGGGTTGCTCGCGGCGTGGCTGCTGATCTTCATGATCTTCGAGCGCGAGTACTCGACCGCCGTCTATCTGCTCTCGCCCGGCACGGAAGTCATCGGCGCGCTGCTGGTGTCGCTGTGGGCGACCGGCGCGGTCGATCAGGTCGCCGCGCTTTCTGTCATCAACATCGCGATGGTCGGCGCCGGACTTGGCGTCGCGCTGCGCTTCGGAGTGAAATTGCATGGATAAGCTCTCGGTCGACAACCTCTTTCTCAGCTATGGCGACAACCCGATTCTCAAAGGCGTGTCGTTCGAGCTGAATCCCGGCGAAGTGGTCTGCCTGCTGGGCGCGTCGGGCAGCGGCAAGACCACGCTGCTGCGCGCGGTGGCCGGTCTCGAACAACCGTCGTCGGGTCGCATCGAACTGGACGGCAAAGCGTTTTTCGACGGCGCCGCGCATGTCGATCTGCCGGTCGAGCAGCGCTCGCTAGGGCTCGTGTTCCAGTCGTATGCGCTGTGGCCGCATCGCACGGTGGCCGAGAACGTCGGCTACGGATTGAAGCTGCGGCGCGTTTCCGCCGCCGAACAGAAAAAACGTGTGCAGGCCGCGCTGGACCAGCTCGGCCTCGGCCACCTTGCCGCGCGTTATCCGTATCAGCTTTCCGGCGGCCAGCAACAGCGTGTGGCGATTGCGCGGGCGCTCGTCTACAACCCGCCGGTGATTCTGCTCGACGAACCGCTTTCCAATCTCGACGCGAAGCTGCGCGAAGAAGCCCGCGCCTGGCTGCGCGAGCTGATCGTGTCATTGGGCCTCTCGGCGTTGTGCGTGACGCACGACCAGACCGAAGCGATGGCGATGTCCGACCGCATCCTGTTGCTGCGCAACGGCCGCATCGAACAGGAAGGTACGCCGGCCGAACTGTACGGCGCGCCCCGCTCGCTCTACACCGCCGAATTCATGGGCAGCAACAACCGCATCGAGGCGCGCGTGGCCGCGGTCGACGGCGAACGCGTGACGCTTGCCGGCGACGGCTGGCAACTGCAGGCACAAGCGCGCGAAGCGCTCGTCGCCGGACAGCATGCGCAAGCCGTGATCCGCCTCGAACGCGTGCAGGTCGCCGACGGTCCCGGCGCGAACCGGCTCGAAGCCGAGCTCGTCACGTCGATGTATCTCGGCGACCGCTGGGAATACCTGTTCCATTGTGGCGACCTGCGGCTGCGCGCCTTCGGCCACGTGCCGCGCGCGGCCGGCCGTCACTGGATCGAATTTCCCGCCAACGACTGCTGGGCGTTCGCTCAGGCGAGTTGAAGCACGGCACCGAATCCCCAACCGAAGCAAAAAAGACCAACCATAGGAGACTATTGATGAAGTGGAGCATGAAGAAGGCGACTGTCAGCGTCACTTGCGCCGGGCTCGCCGGGTTTGCAGCGGGCGCGCACGCGCAGTCGAGCGTGACTTTGTACGGCATCGTCGACGCGGGTGTCGAATACGTGAACCATGCAAGCAAGGACGGCGGCGCCACGCGCCTCGTCTCGGGCGGCAAGAACACATCGCGCTGGGGATTGCGCGGCGTCGAAGATCTCGGCGGCGGACTGAAGGCGGTGTTCCAGTTGGAAAGCGGCATCAACATCGCCAACGGCCAGTTCGACGATGGCCCGGGCGCGATCTTCGACCGCCGCGCGACCATCGGCCTGAAAAACCGCTTCGGGCAAATCACGCTCGGCCGCAATTTCACGACCACCTACGATTACATGCTGCCGTTCGATCCAATGGGTTACGCGCCGAACTACTCGTGGGCGACGTCATCCACGGCGACGGGCGGACGTAAAGACGGTCTGTTCTCGCGCTCAGCCAACGCGGTACGTTACGACGGCACCTACGCCGGCTTCAAGTTCGGTGCGATGTATGGCTTCGGCAATGTGCCCGGCAGCATGAAGTCGAGTTCGAAGTACGACTTCGGTCTCGGCTACGAGAACGGTCCGTTCGCGGCTGTCGCGACCTTCGACCGGCAGAACGGCGCGAACGACAGCGTTACGCCAGCCGATACCACCAACTACATTCAGGGCATTCACGCGGGCTTGAGTTACGACTTCGGCTCCGTGAAGGCGATGGCGGGCTACCGGAACTACCGGCGCACGTTCCACACCAGCGCGCCGACGCTGCGCAGCGACATGTACTGGATCGGTGGTCAGTACGACGTGACGCCGTTCATCTCGCTGTTTGGCGCGGTCTACCATCAGGACATCAAGGACGGGAGCGACGCCGATCCGACGCTGTTCTCGCTGCGCGCGCAGTACGCGCTGTCGAAACGCACGGTGCTGTATATGGCAGGCGGTTATGCGATGGCCAAGCACGGCAATGCAGTGAGTCTGTCACGCGATCTGATCGGCGCGGCGGATACGCAAGCGGGCGTCACGGCGGGTATTCAGCATCGGTTCTGATTAAGCCCGGTTGGCCGCGCGATGCTTCAAACGACACGAGGCGCGTGGGCTGTTCATTGCCCGCGCGCCTCGTAGAACGCCTCGCCGCGCAACGTAGCGCGGCGAGCGTCGCCGGTCAGAAATTGAAGTTGTCGATATTGCTCGAATCGAACGTGGTCGGCGGTCCGAGAATGATTTCGCCTTGCGGTCCGATGGTGCGTTTTCCGAGCTTGCCGGCGTCGAACGATTCGCCTTCCTTACCGCTGATCGTGCCCGACGACAGCGCCGCCGCGGCATACGCGGCGAGGTAGCCGAGTTGACCCGGATCCCACAACTGGAACGCCTTCACGGTGCCGTTCTTCACGAATGCGCGCATCTGGTTCGGCGTGCCGAGACCCGTCACCGCCACCTTGCCTTTGCTCGACGAGGTCGAGATATAACGCGCGGCGGCGGCAATGCCGACCGTGGTCGGCGCGACGATCGCCTTCAGGTTCGGATACGCCTGCAACAAGCCCTGCGTTTCGGTGAACGATTTCTGATCGTCGTCGTTGCCGTAGGCGATCTTCACGAGCTTGATCTTCGAATACTCGGGCTTTTTCAGTTCCTCCTGCATCCACTTGATCCAGGTGTTCTGATTGGTCGCATTGGGCGTGGCCGACAGCACCGCGAACTCGCCCTCACCACCCATCAGCTTCGCGACCAGTTGAACCTGGCCGCGGCCGATGCCTTCCGCGTTCGCCTGATTGACGAACAGTTGCCGGCCCTCGGGTGCCGTGTCCGAGTCAAAGGTCACGACCTTGATGCCTTGCGACATCGCTTTCTTCAGATACGGCACCACCGCATTGGCGTCGTTGGCGGCGATCACGATCGCGTCCTGCCGCTGCGTGATCAGCGTATTGATGTACTGCACTTGCGACGACGCGCCCGCGTCCGACGGTCCCACCGCTTTGCCCACGCCGCCGAATTCCTTGATCGCGGCCATGCCGCCTTCGTCGGCGATCACTTCGTAGGGATTGTTGATCTGCTTCGGCACGAATGCGATTTTCAGCCCGCTTTTCAGGCCCGCGGCGGACGCGGCGCAACTGATCGCGATCAGCGCGACGCAGAGCGCCGCGGTGCCGGTGTGACGTAGAGGTTTGAACATGGAGTGTCTCCTGCCTTGTTGTTTGGACGTGCTGTTGTCCGGGTTATCGGTTGTTGGACTTTCTCTTCGAGAGACGCAGGCCTTGCTAGAAACGTTAGACGGAAGAAGCGGACTTCGCAATGAAACGCCGGTCGCGCGCCGCGCGCCAGCGCGCAACCAGATTCGGTATCAGCACCGATGCCAGCAGCAGCACGCCGGTGACGATGGTGAGCGTTTCGCTGGACACGTCGTCGAGCGTCAGCGCATTTTTCAGCACGCCGATGATCAGCAGCGACAGCAGCACGCCGATCATCGAACCGCGTCCGCCAAAAATACTCACGCCGCCGAACAGCACCGCCGCGATCACCGACAACTCGAAGCCTTCGCCGTTGTCGCCGCGCGCGCTGGTAAAGCGCAGGGTATAGACAATGCCCGCCAGCGCGCTCATCGCGCCGGACAGCACGAACAGACGCAAGCGGATCTTCGCCACTTCGATACCGGAGAACGCCGCGGCGGTCGGATTCGCGCCGATCGCGTAGAGACTGCGGCCGAACGCGGTGGATTGCAACAGCACGGTGAACACCAGCGCGCCGACGATCACGATGGCAAACGGCAACGGGATGAAACTCCCGCCGAGCGTGTCCATACCGAACGCTGTATAAGCGGGCGGGAAGTCCGCCACCGCCTGGTCGCCGAGCAACACGTAGGCGAGGCCGCGAAACAGCGCCAACGTGCCGATCGTGACCGCAAGCGAAGGCAGATTGAGCTTGACGATCACGAGGCCATTCAGCAAACCGGCCAACGCGCCGGCAACCAGCACCAGCACCATCACGAGCGGCATCGGCAAGCCCATGTGCCACAGCACGCCCATCAACGCGCTGGATGCGCCCAGCACCGAGGCCACCGACAGATCGATTTCTGCGGCGACGATGATCAGCGTCATCGGCAGCGCCATCAAGGCGATCTCGGTCAGATCGGCCAGTACGTTGCTCAGATTCGCGCCGGTCAGAAACACCGGCGACAGCAAGCGTCCGAGCGCGAGCGAGAGAATCAGCACGATCACCAGCAACACTTCCCATTGCAGCGGCGTTTCGCGTTTGCGCGTGAGCAGCGCGGAATCGGGTTTAGCCATGATCGCGTTTCCTCATCATGCGTTTGGCGACGGAGCGGGCCAGCAAGGTATCGGCGGTAATCGCGGCGACGATCAGCGCGCCTTCGATGGCCTGCTCCCAGAACGGCGATACGTGCAGCACCACCAGCGCGATGCTGATCACGCCGAGCACGAGCGCACCGAGCGTCGCGCCGAGAATCGTGCCGACGCCGCCGGTGATCGCGACGCTGCCCACCACGGCGGCGGCCACCACCTGCAGTTCGATGCCCTTCGCGGTACTCGCGTCCACGGTGCCGAAGCGGGCCAGCCACAACGCGCCCGCAAAACCGGCAATCGCGCCGGACAACAGGAAACCCGCCATCACGCGACGCTCGACATTCACGCCGGCCAGACGCGCCGCCTCCGGATTCGAGCCGATCGCGTAGTGTTCGCGACCGCCGCGAAACTGCTTCAGATAGACGGCAAGACCGATCAGCACGACGATCGCGATCAGCGCGAGCGTCGGGATGCCGAGCAAGGTGCCGGTGGCAAGACGGGAAAACGCATCGGGCAAGCTGGTGGCGTTGATCTGGCCGCCGTGCACCCACGCGTAGTCCGCGCCGCGAAAAATGTACAGCGTGGATAGCGTCGCGACGAGCGACGGCACGCGCCCTACCGCGACGAGCAGCGCGTTGATGGTGCCCGCCACCAGTCCGATGGCAAGCCCCGCTCCCAACGCGACGATCACCGGCATATGCGGAAATGCGACATACAGACTGCCGACCGCATAGGCGCTGATGCCGACCGTCGAGCCGACCGACAGATCGATATGCCGCATCAGGATCACGACGGTCATGCCGGCTGTCAGCAAGCTGATAATCGACACGTTCAGCAGCACGTCGCGCAGATTCTGCAGATTCAGGAATTGCGGCTTCGCGAGCCCGGTGCCCACGATCAACAGAATCAGCACGACGAAGAGCGTCGTCTCGCGACTCTTCGCGATGCTCGCGGCAAAGCCGCCCGGCGAACTCGCCGCGCGCTTCGGGACCGGCGCCTGCACCGGTGCGGGATGGGTGGAAGAATGGCGCATCATGCGGCGTGTCCCAGCGGTGGAAGCGGTTGGCCGGGTTGGCCGACGGGTTGGCCCAATGCCGCGCCCATGATGCGTTCCTCGTCGGCGTCGGCGCGCGCTATATCCGCGCTGATACGCCCCTCGTGCATCACCAGCACGCGGTCGGCCATGCCGAGGACTTCCGGCAATTCGCTCGAAATCATCAGCACCGCCATGCCATCGCGCACCAGTTCGGCGAGCGCGCTATACACCTCGGCCTTGGCGCCGACGTCGATGCCGCGCGTGGGTTCGTCGATGATCAGCACTTTCGGCCCGGTGGCCAGCCATTTGCCGAGCACGACCTTCTGCTGATTGCCGCCCGACAATGTGCCGACCGGCGCGTTCGGGTCGCCCGCTTTGAGACGCAGACGCGTGCCCCATTGATTGGCGAGTTGCGTCTCGCTGCGCGTCGAGATGAGGCCGTGTTTGACGAGCCGGCCGAGCACCGTCATCGAGGCGTTGCGCGCGATGCTCAATTCCAGCGCGAGCCCCTGCTGCCGGCGATCCTCCGGCACCAGCGCGAGTCCGGCGCGCACCGCGGCGGCGGGCCGGCCCGCCGTCAGACGCTCGCCGGCAATCCAGATTTCGCCCGAGTCGAGCGGATCGATGCCGAAGATAGCCCGCGCGACTTCGCTGCGCCCCGCGCCGACCAGTCCCGCCAGCGCGACGATTTCGCCCGCGCGCACGTCGAAGGAAATGTCTTTGAATACGCCGATGCGCGTGAGGCCGCGCACCGACAGCCGCACTTCGCCGGGCGGCCGGTCGGCCTTGGGATAGAAGGTTTCCAGATCGCGGCCGACCATTTTGGCGACGATCGATTCGGTGTTGAGATCGGCAGTGAGGCCGTCGAATACTTTCGCGCCATCGCGCATGATCGTCACGCGTTGTGTCAGCGTGAATACTTCGTCAAGACGGTGCGTGATGAAGAGGATCGCCACGTCACGCTCGCGCAACTTGCGCACGATGGCAAAGAGCCGTTCCACTTCGGGCAGCGACAATGCCGCCGTGGGCTCGTCCATGATCAGCACGTTGGCGTTCAGCGACAACGCCTTGGCTATTTCGATCACCTGCTGATCGGCAATCGACAAACCGCGCACCAGTTGATCGGCGCGCAGATCGACACCGAGCGACGCCAGCAAGCCGTCTACTTCGCGGCGCATCGCGTCGTACTGAATCCGGCCGATGCGGTCGACCGGCTGCCGTCCCATGAAGATGTTCTCCGCGATCGACAGATCGAAGAACAGCGTCGGTTCCTGGTAGATGACCGCGAGCCCGGCGTCGCGCGCTTCGGCGGGCGTCGCGAAGCGGCGCGCCTCGCCGTCCACCAGCAGCTCGCCTGTGTCCGGTTGATGCACGCCCGCGAGAATCTTCACGACCGTCGATTTGCCCGCGCCGTTTTCACCGAGCAAGGCATGCACTTCGCCGGGCCAGAGCGCGAGATCGCCATCGGATAGCGCGCGAACCCGCCCGAACGATTTACTCGCATGCCGCAATTCGAGCCTCGGCACAGCGGATGTGGGTTGCTGCACTGCGTGTCTCCTTCTTTTTCGTGTTCCAATCTTTCAAATGCGGTAGCAACGTTCGGCATTACCGCAAAACAGTGCTTCCTTTTCGGCGATGCTCGCGCCCTCGACAATCGACGCATACGCATGCCACAAATCCGCGTAAGAGCCGAACAGCCGGTCGACCGGAAAGTTCGAGGCGAACATCGCGCGTTCGACGCCGAACGTATCGATGGTTTCGAGCACGTAGGGCCGCAGGCTTTCAACCGTCCACCGATGATCGAACATCGCGAGCCCACTGATTTTCACCGCAACGTTGCGGCAGCCTGCGAGCAGGCGCATGCCGTCGCACCATGCGCGATAGCCGGCCACGCTGTTGCGGTCGACGAACATGCCCGCATGGTTGATCACGAACTGCGTGTCGCCGTGCGCTCGCGTCAACGCCGCCGCCTCTTCCATCTGCGACGGATACAGTTGCAGATCGAACGACATGTCGTAACGGCGCAGCAAGGCGAAGTGCTCGCGCCATTGCGGCTCGCGCATGAAATGGCGGCCGACGTAATCGAACAGTTTGTTCTCGTGCACGTTCAGAATCTGCCGGATGCCACGGGTATTGGCGAACGACGCATGCGCTTCGAGCAACGCCGGCGCATTCGGCGCGGACAGATCCACTGCGGCGACGATCGCGTTCGGCATGCCGCGCGATTCCTTGCGATCCGCAATGGACTGCAGCCAGCGCGTTTCTTCGACCGGATCGGCGGGATCGTGATTCGCTTCGACGTGCACGAGTTTCAGCACGTCGATATCGCCCGCTTCGCCCAATAGATCGTCGAGCAGGTAATCGTGCTTCAGATCACGCGCGTCCCCCACGAACGACACGCCCGGGTTTTCCAGCCACGGATAGCGATGCGTTTTCAAATCCCACAAATGGATATGCGAATCGACCACCTGCATGCGACACCCTCCGTCCGGTGAAGATCGTTTCGAGGTTTGAGATCCAGTCGAATCGGATCAGCTCAGCGAATTCAAATGAAAGACCGGTTCGAGCGGCTGCTGCACCGGCGTGTGATCCGGGGCCGTCTGCATGATGTCGGCCATGTAATCCCACCATTTGCGCATCACGTCGAGTTGCGGCAGTTCGTCCATGGTGTGGTGGGTGTTTCGCGTCAACACGGCGAAAAGATGATCCGAGTCCGGATCGAAGAAAATCCGATAGTCGCGCACACCGGCGTTGTGCAATGCATCAACCAGCTCGGGCCAGATTTGCGCGTGACGTCGTTCGTATTCCTCGCGCATGCCGGGGTTGAGCACCATCCGGAAAGCGATTGTTTCCATTGCGGCCTGTCTCCCGTCGTATCCGGGCGCTTTTCCAGCGAAACGTGGAAGCGTCTGGAACGACTATAATTCCTGCGTCGATAGCATCTCAATCCGTTGTTGGGATTGGGCGATCCACAAACCGAATCGCACCCGCCCCATGAGCCAACACTCAGCAACCGTCGCACTCGTCAACCGGCTCAAGTTCAAGCACCTCGCGCTGCTCGTCGCACTCGACGACGCGCGCAATCTCCATCAGGCCGCCGAGGCCGTCAACGTGGCCCAGCCGAGCGCGAGCCGCATGCTCGGCGATATTGAAGAAGCGTTCGGCTTTCTGCTGTTCGAGCGCAACGCGCGCGGCATGACGCCCACGCCGCTCGGCGTCGTGACGCTGGCTTATGCGCGGCGCGCGCTGGCCGAGCTGACCCGTTTCGCCGAAGACCTCGACGTGAAACGCCGTGGCGGTCATGGGCAATTGACAGTCGGCGCGATCATGGGCGCCGCGCCCGATCTGCTGGCCATGGCGGTCGCCGCGCTGAAAACCGAAAGCCCGCTGCTGAACGTGCGCATTCTCGGCGAAACCAGCGACCAGGTCGTGCAATTGCTGCATCGCCGCGAAGTCGACCTGGCGCTCGGACGCCTGACCAGTCCGCTGCAACACAACGATTTCAGTTTCGAGCCGCTCGCGCGCGAGACTTTGCTGCTGGTGGTGCGTTCGGTGCATCCGCTCGCGCAGCGCGCGCGCCTCAGCTTGCGTGAACTGATCGACTGGCCGTGGGTGGCGCAACCCGTCACCAGTCCGGCGCGCGTGCTGTTTGAAGAGGAACTCGCGCGCGCGGGACTTGCGACGCCAGTGAACCTGACCGAATGCGCATCGATCTTCGCCACGCTGCAATTGCTCGAGAATTACGACGCGGTCGCGATGCTGCCCGAGTCGGTCGTGCGCGATCATTTGCGCGGCAAGCTGCTGGTCGCGCTGCCGCTCGAAATCGGCAAGAGCCTCGCCGGCTTCGGTATTCTCACGCGCAAGGAAGAACCGCTCGCTGAACCGGCGTTGCGCTTCATCGACCTGTTGCGCGGTTTCTCGCGCAAGCTCAAGCGCGACGACACCGCCGCCTCCTTGATCGCGTCTTCGGCTCCCGTGAACTGAAATCGGCATCGCCGCGTTACTGCAGGTTGACGAAGAGACCGCCGTCCACCAGCAACGCCGCGCCTGTCACATAGCGCGCACGGTCGGAAGCGAGGAACGTCACGCAATCGGCGACATCTTCCGGGCGGCCCAGTCTGCCGAGCGGAATGCGTTTTTCGAAGTAGGCTTTTTTGGCTTCGTCGGCGAGGTCTTCGGCGTTCAGATCGGTTGCGATGGTGCCCGGCATCACCGAGTTGCAGCGAATGCCGTACGGGCCCAATGCCACCGCGCAGGATTGCATCAGCGAATGCACGCCCGCCTTGGTCGGCGTGTAATGGGTTTGCATGCCGCCGCCCACCAGCGCGCTAATCGAACTCGTCGCCACGATCGCGCCGCCCGTGCCCTGCAACTTCATCTGTTGCGCGGCGGCTTGCGTGACGTAGAACGCGCCGTTCAGATTGACCGCCACCGTCGACTCCAACACTTCAGGCGGCATGTCGAGAAACGCGTGGAACGGACAGATACCGGCGTTGCTGGCGAGCACATCGACTTTGCCGAAAGCTTCGACCGTATGGCGCACCAACTGCTGACCAGTTTCGCGCGCGGCGACGTTGCCCTCGATTGCAATCACGCGCCGCCCCAGCGCCTCGATTTCGCCGATCACTTCCGCGACGGCGGAGCGGCGTCCATATGATGCGTCGTTATCGCCCCAGTAGTTGATCGCCACGTCCGCGCCTTCGGTTGCGCACGCAACCGCTATCGCGCGGCCGATGCCGCGCGAGCCGCCGGTGACGATCACGACCTTGTCCTTGAGCAGCACGTCATTCTCCTTTTATGTTTCGACCTTGCGACGGGTTACGCGCAATCACCGCGGATAAGGCCGCACCAACGCACATTCCGGATTCAGCCTCACGCCGAAACCCGGCGTGTCCGGCACCTTCATGCGTCCATTCACCGGCACCGGTTCGTCGAGCAACAGCGGCGTGAACATCGGCACGACCTCGTCGGCTTTCGGCGCCATCATCAGAAACTCGGCGAACGGCGAGTTATGCCGCGTGACCACGAAGTGATAGCTATACACCGATGAACCGTGCGGCACCACCATCACATTGTGCGCATCGGCGAGCGCGGAGATCTTGATCAGTTCGGTGATGCCGCCGCACCAGCCGACATCCGGCTGAATCAGATCGCAGCATTGCATCTCCAGCAGCATGCGAAAGCCCCAGCGCGTCGCTTCGTGTTCGCCGGTCGACACCATCATGCCGCGTGGCACGTTGCGGCGCAGTTCGGCGTAACCCCAGTAGTCGTCGGGTGGCAGGCACTCTTCGATCCATTTCAGGCCGTATTCGTGCGCTGCTTGCGCGAGCCGCGTTGCATACGGCACGTCGAGGCTCATCCAGCAGTCGTACATCAGCCAGAAGTCGTCGCCGACACGGCTGCGCATGTCCGCGAGCTTCTCCAGATTCTGCTTGAGGCCCGCTTCGCCTTCGGCCGGACCGTGCTGCAACGGCAGCTTACCGCCGATGAAGCCCATCTCCTTCGCGAGATCGGGCCGCGCGCCGGTGGCATAGAACACGAGTTCGTCGCGCACCGGACCGCCCAATAGCTGATACACCGGTTCCTTGCGTACTTTCGCGAGCAGATCCCACAACGCGAGATCGACGCCCGAGATCGTATTCAGCACCACGCCTTTGCGGCCGTAGTACAAAGTGGAGAAGTACATCTGATCCCACATCTTCTCGATGTCGGTCACGAGTTGGCCTTCGAGAAAACGCGCCAGATGTTTCTCGACGATGAACGCGCCGATCTCGCCGCCCGTGGTCACCGCGAAACCGACGGTGCCGTCGCTCGCTTCGATCTCCACCACCAGCGTGCCGAGCACATTGATACCGAACGACTGGCGGCTCTGGCGATACTCGGGATAACGCGCCATCGGCGTGGAAATGTGATCGTCGATCCAGTGTCCGCCGGGTTGGTCGTGATAATCCGCACCGCCGCCGCGGACGATGAAGGCACGCACGTGCCGGATGGTAGGCATGGCCATGAATGGGGCTCCGTTATGAGTGCGTCGAGCGAGCGCCTAGCGGGCGCGATGCAGTAAGGTTTCGAAAGTGGTGTGCGGCTGGGCGGGATCGCGGCGCAACAGCGTGCCGATCAGCAGCGCGGCGAGCAGGCTCGACACGCCGAGCACGACCAGTCCCGCCGACGTCGACGAAAACGCGCGTTCCGCCGCGGTGCGCAAGCTTGGCGCAATGAAGCCGCCGAGTCCGCCGAGCGAATTGATCAGTGCGATGCCGCCGGCCGCGGCAGCGCCTGTGAGGTAACGCGTGGGGAAGGTCCAGAACAGCGGCTGCGCCGCGATGAAACCGCTCGCCGCGCAACACAGCGCGAGCAGGCCGAGCAGCGGACTATGCACGAGTCCCGACACGCCGATGCCCAGCCCCGCGACGATCAGCAACGCCACCGCCCAGCGCCGATGCTCACCCGTGCGATCCGCGCGGCGCGGCACATACCAGGTCACGGCCAACGCGCACAACCACGGCAACGCGGCGACGAGTCCCACACGCAAACCGACCGTCGTGCCAAGGAATGCGGCCACCTGTTGCGGCAAATAGAAGATCACGCCGTACACGCTCATCTGGATCAGCAGATAGATCGCCGACAGCAGCAACACGCGACGGTCCACCAGCGCCGCGAGAATGCGATGCGGACCGTGCGCGGACGCAAGCAGCGCGTCGTCGTCGAGAGCCGCGCGCAAGCTGGCGCGCTCTTGTGGTTCGAGCCAACGGGCGTCTTCGGGACGATTGTCGAGATACCAGAAGGCCCACACGCCCACCACCGAAGCCAGTGCGCCTTCCACCAGAAAGAGCCATTGCCAGCCGGTCAGGCCAAGTGCACCGTGCAATTCGAGCAGCGAGCCCGACAACGGGCTGCCGAAAATAAACGCCAGCGGCGCGCCGAAATAGAACACGCCCACCGCGCGCGCCCTGGACGATTGCGGAAACCAGTGCGTCAGGTAATAGATCACGCCGGGAAAGAAACCTGCCTCGGCGACACCGAGCAGAAACCGCAGCGTGTAGAAGGCCGTCGGCGTATGAGCGAGGCACATGGCCGCCGACACGAGCCCCCATGTCACCATGATCCGGCACATCCACACACGCGCGCCGACCCGATGCAACAGCAGATTGCTCGGGACTTCGAACAATGCATAGCCGACGAAAAACACACCCGCGCCGAATGCAAACGCCGCATTCGACAGACCGGTATCGTGCTGCAAGGCCTTCTGCGCGAAACCGATATTGGCGCGATCGAGAAACGCCAGCACGTACATCAGCAGCAGAAACGGCAGCAGCCGGCGCATTACCTTGCTGTTGATCGCCTCGAGTGAAACGGGCGCATGCGGGTCCATGTCGTCTCCTTCGCAGAGCGCGCGGGCGGCGGCTCTGCGTTTTCCTGTCTTGTGTACCGCTACCGAGGTCAGGCATCGCGTGATGCGGCGGCCCCTCAGTACGTTGCGCGACCGCCAGACAGGTCGAATACCGAACCGGTGCTGAACGCGCAGTCCTCGGACGAGAGCCACAGAATCAGCGACGCCGCTTCTTCCGGCAACAGGAAACGGTTCATCGGAATCTTCGAGAGCATGTAGTCGATGTGTTGCTGCGACATTGAATCGAAGATCTCGGTTTTGGCCGCGGCCGGCGTGACGGCATTGACGAGAATGTTCTTCGTCGCAAGCTCTTTACCGAGCGATTTGGTCAGGCCGATGAGGCCCGCCTTCGAGGCGCTGTAGTGCGAGGCGTTCGGGTTGCCTTCCTTGCCGGCCACCGACGCGATATTGACGATCCGGCCATAGCCCTGCTTCAGCATTTGCGGCACGACCGCGCGGCAGGTGAGATATGGGCCGATCAGGTTCACGTCGATCACGCGGCGCCAGACGTCGGGCTCCAGCTCCCACGTGGCGCCGTTGCCGCCGGTGATGCCGGCGCAGTTGATCAGCACGTCGATCGCGCCGTGATCGGCGACCGTTTGCGCCACGGCTTGCGCGACGACGGCTTCCTGTGTGAGTTCGACGGTGACTGCCGTGACTTTGCCCAGTTCGCTGAGCTCGCGCTGGCTGCGCGCGAGGCGTTCGGCGTCCACGTCCCATAGGGCGACGGACGCGCCCGAGTTCAGCGCCCGTTGCGCCACCGCGTAGCCGATGCCACGCGCGCCGCCGGTAATGGCGACTACGCGCCCCTCCAGATCGATTCGATTCATCGCTGTCTCCTGTGGCAGGCCTGAGCGGCGTGCCTTCGTGTTGTTGTATGCCGGCTGGTGTGCTGTCAGTGCTGCTTGTGCTGACGGTTCAGTCAATATACGAGCGCTGCGATGCACTAACAATTCGAGTATTGGAGGGGGTGATAACAAAAGTGGATCGCGAAGCGCGGGGCAAACCCTGGTAGTAAACCGCCCTGGTTGCTCGTAAATCAAACCTGTCCTGGCGATATTTTGCAATTACAACTGCCAGACTCCACGGGCGCAAGGTTGGCGTTCGCAAATAGATATGGCCTGGCAACCGTCTGTCCGTTGCCTGGCATGACGTGTACGACATCAATGCTTGAGTCATTTCACTCATTCAACGACATCAACGTCGCGTCGAAATTCTTACAAGTCCGAGGTCTATGGCTGCAGCTTATCAACCCGAAAACTGCCGCCTTATAAATCAATCACCTACCGGTCCCGTATGCAATTGAATCTGTCCCACACAATCGGCTTTCGCAAACGAATCTGTCCTCTGTCACATGAACCTAACACCATGATTTTTTAACTGATTCCACAAATCAAGGCGAAGTGCGCTGGCAGTTTCCTGACGGGCTTCTGCTACCCACCGATTCCGAGTGTGGCAAAAGGTTTTTCAGCGCTTTTGAGGGTTTGCGGTGTCGCCCACGTCAACTTCGGCACCAACTCCCGCTTCCAAGTTGCCACGATTGAAATCGGCAGAGCTTGCAACAAATGCCGTACCGTCGGAACAGCGACCTTGCCAAGAGTCCATTGTCACCATCAATCCTTTATGTCGAAGAAAAATCGGTTGGCATACTATCCCTCGCTAGCGAGAAGAGCGATCATTTTGTTTATACTTTCGCCACAGAAACAATAAAGTTCGGGGGCAGTAAATGAGCGCAAGAGAGCCGGCTTCGGCGCGGCAGAATATCCAGCTAACGAGATCGACGCCGTCCAGCTTGGTGTGAAATGCGCACGACGTCGGTATCTAGCTGAAACACGACATTCTCATATAGCCTACAGTCGCGCGAGAGACGACTTTAATTATGTCAAATTGCAGCAGCGGTCGGACCGCAGTTCGTTCTGCCTTAGGCGCGTCCTTAGAGCCCTCTTAGGGTCGCCGGTTAGGGACCAGGTTGACGCAATCCGCCGGACGACGAGCCGGTGACAGATGTGCCGGTCTTCCGCCTCTCGACTGGCAGGCACAAATCGAGGCATCAAATGATGCTATAATCGTGCCATTGATAAACGGAGGCTGCTATGCGAACCACCATCGCGCTGGATGATGATCTGGTCGCTCGGGCTCAGGACTACACCGGCTTGAGCGAGAAGTCGGCTCTTGTGCGCGAAGCGCTGAAAGCACTTATCGAACGTGAAGCCGGGCGCAGGCTCGTCGCGTTGGGCGGCAGCCAACCAGGTATCACTTCTGCGCCGCGCCGTCGGCAGAAGGTTGAATGATCCTCGTGGACACGTCTGTGTGGATCGATCACATCGGGCGGTCGGAGCCGATTCTGGTCGAGCTGCTGCTCCATGACCGTGTCCGGATCCATCCATATGTGATCGGCGAAATATCGCTGGGCAGTTTGCGCGACCGCCCTGCCGTGCTTCGTGCTCTGAACGATCTGCCTCGCGTGCCCGTGGCTACGCCAGACGAAGTCCTATTTCTGGTTGAGCGACAGCATTTGTTTGGCCGTGGGATCGGCTACGTCGATGCGTCGTTGCTCGCATCCGCGAAGCTCCAGCCTGGTGTGACGATCTGGACGCGGGACAAGCGGTTGAAGAAAATCGCCGACGAGCTTGCGCTGAGCGCGGTTCTCGAGCACTAGAAAGCGAAAACAAAAAAGTGATGGACGCGTCCGCGATCGGCGACATTATCGCGATCGCGGAAAAGATCCCCGGCTACAGCTATCGGCAGACGATCATGAAGCAGGCCCGTGAAGTACGCAATTCCAGCTCGGCTTGCGAAAGCGCCATTCCTCGCTGATCCGTGTTCGACGATTGTGCGTCGGAGCCAAGGCGATATCCGACCCTGTACGCCACCTCCCCACAGCCGGACATGACGGCCGCACGGCCCTTCCCTCCAACTGGTTGCGGGTTTTGAGGGTGATCGACTGCCTATAGGTCGGAGGAGCGGATTAGAAAATCTGGATGACGGGAATCAGAGGTGAGAAGCGACGAAGCGAGTGGTTTTGCGAATTCGACGGCATGCTGCAAACGAGCGCAACCACGGCGCAACGCGCCGCGAGAAAACACGAGTGTCGGGTGCGCGAGCTTAACTGCGGCAGTAGTGCCGCAGATTGATTAGTGTTTAGGCGAGCGTCTTGAACGCATAGGGCACCTGACTAATCTGCTCAAAGCGAAGTAGCAGGCGCCGAAACTTGTCCTACCAGGCGAACACGCGCTCGATCGTGCGAAAGCGCTCCTCGAAGATCGCCGCGTCGAAGTGCCGCTTGCGGCCTCGTTTGGGTGTTTTACGGCCCCGCCGATTTTCGGGAATATTGGGACGCATGTTCCGGTTGAAGATGGACTTACGATTGGCCCGGCGGTCGTAGACGCCGTCCAGGCTCACCGTTGAACCGCGTAGATCCATGCCGATGGCGCGGGCCATCTCACTCAGTTTGGGCAGCGCATCACGCAGCAATGGCGATTCATTGCGATTGCCCGCAGCGAGTTGTCGCCGCCTTTCTTGGCCGCGATGGTGGTGCCGTCGCCGAGAATGACCGTGAGATCCAGCCGCCCGTCCTGGTAAAGTTTGCGCACCGAGCCGGCGAAAATCCTCTCGATGCAGCCATCGGCCTGCCAGCGTCGCAGTGCCCGATAGAGGCGCGTGTAGTGAATCTCGGGGACGCCTCGGGCGGTCATCTTGATCGCCAGTGCTTGCCACTGGCAGCCGGTGTACAGCAGCTGCAGGATGTAATTGAAAGTCGTGTGCAACGCCAGCGCTGGAGCGGGCCCACGCCTGCCTCGGCTCAGATGCGGCACGGCAAATTGTTCAAACTGCTCAAGGCTTAATTTAGTTGGAATCGCTTGCCTGTATTGACTTCCAGTCATCCGCCACATTCGCAAATCTTAACTTTAACTGATCCGGGTGTGCAAAGTCACAACCAGTCCCAACAAGGCTTGCAGACAAATTAAGCCCCATCGGAAGACCGGCAACCAGTTGATACGTACATATGCGAATCGACAGATTTGCTCCGTTTTCTATGTACGTAAAAATGTCAACATGCACGCGGTTTTCTCCGTCAGTGCTATGACGGGTAGTGACAGATTTGCTTCGCTCTACGGCACTGGAAGCGTCCCGCTTCCGCCCGAACTGGATATAAATCCAGCCGCCCGGGCGACGGCCGCGCCTCGTGAGTTCCCTTTACTTGCTCGATTCGAACGAACAAGCGAGGCTTAACAGCTTCTCGTCGTCGTTGACCCGTCCCAGGAACGAGACGCCCACGGGCACATTGCCTGTTGCCCGACCGGCATTGACAGTAATCTCGGGGAAACCCGTCGACGAAGCGATGTAGGAGGGGGCATATTCGTCCGATGCATGGCAAACGTACGCCGGATCGTGCTCGACGGTCACAACGGCCAACTCCTGCTTCGACGCGTGCAGTTCGCGGCGTCGTGTCTCGAAGCATCGCGATCGACGTCGCAAACGAAAGCGCTGGGACTGTGCGATGTCGTCGTCCTTCAAGGTTTGGAAATGCGGTGATCCTTCTTACGAGGGCGCGGACGCGCTGGTCCAGTTGGACAGCACGGAGGCTCTTCATTAATTGATTTGATATGCGAAATATATTTGTGAAACCAGACAGCGTTTTCCGCGGGATGTATTGGTCTTATGGAATGCTTCGAACTATCGGCGTGCAGTTTACAGCGTGCTGGGTTGCGGGAATCAGTGAATAAGCCGCCTGCTGGATCCGGTCGTGCAGGAACTTGCCGCTGCCGTGGGTGCGCAGGAGCAAACGCTCGCGCACCGCCGCCGCGAGGCACACCTCAGTCTCGGTCGCTGATTTCCGGCTGACCAGCGCGAGATGTCGCAACTCGAACGTGTTGCCTAGGCATGCGGCCAGCTGCAGCGCTTCCTGCGCTGGGACAGACAACTGACGCAACTTACCGATCACCAGGTCGACGACGTTGTCTGCGAAGTCCTTCGCCTTGATCTGATCCAGGTCCCACTGCCAGGCCCAGTGTCGCGTGTCATGCCGCAACAACCCCTCCTTATGCAGCGTGTCCAGGAACTGGATAAAGAAGAACGGGTTGCCCTCGGTGCGCTCGTAGACCAGCCGCGTGAGCGGTTCGCAGACGACCGGTGACGCATGGAGCGCATCGGCCACCAACTCGTTCAGATGCACGAGCGACAGCGGTGCGAGTTTGAGGTCCGTCACCGGTGCGCCGCTGTGGCGGATCGTCTCGAGGGTGGTCGCGAGCGGATGCGAGGCGTCCACTTCGTTATCGCGGTAGGCGCCAATCAGCAGCAGATAGCGCGTGTCCGGATGCGTGATCAGGTCTTCGATGAGCGTCAGGCAGACCGCATCGGTCCACTGCAGATCGTCCAGGAAGACGACCAGCGGGTGGTCCTCACTCGCGAACACCGCGACGAATTGCCGAAGCACAATCCGGAACCGGTTTTGCGCCTCGCTCGGCGGCAGCGCCGCAACCGGCGGCTGGGGTCCGATGATGATCCCGACCTGCGGCAGCACATCGACAATAAGCTGGCCATTCACTCCGACCGCGGCCTGGATCCGTTGCCGCCAGCCGGCAATGTCCGTCTCGCTTTCGGCCAGCAGTTGCCGCACCAGTTCGCGAAACGCTTGCGTGACGGTGGCATACGGAATATCGCGCTGGTACTGATCGAACTTGCCTGAAATGAAATAGCCGTGCTTCGCGACAATCGGCTTGCGCAACGCGTCGACCAGCGCCGACTTGCCGATGCCCGAGTAGCCGCAGACACTCGCCAGCACTGCCTGGCCGGTTGACGTCATGTGTTGGAATGCGTCGAGGAGCCACCTCGCTTCCTCATCGCGTCCGTAAAGTTTGCGCGGCACCTGGAAGCGCTCCGGGATATCCTCCGTACCGAGCGGGAACGGCTCGATCCGGCCCGAGGCCAGCCATTGCGCGAGACACCGGTCGAGATCGGCGCGCAGCCCGTACGCACTCTGGTAGCGGTCTTCCGGTAGCTTGGCCAGGAGCTTCATCACGATATCCGACACCGGTTGCGGGACCTCCGGCACGATCTCATGAGGCGGCGTCGGCATGCGGGCGATATGGCAATGCGTCCATTCGAGTGGATCGTTCGCCTCGAACGGCAACTGGCCGCTCAGCATGCGATAGAGCAATACGCCCATCGAGTAGAAAGCGGTGCGGTAATCCACCGGACGATTCATGCGGCCGGTTTGTTCGGGGGACACGTACGCCCAATCCCCCACGGGTACGACGACGCGCTCCGGCGAGACGGTGTTGGTTTCCTGGGCCGTGGTGAGGGTGAAATCCACCAGGAGGACCTGCCCAGTCGCTGGCGCGACCAGAATATTAGCGGGCCGGACATCCCGAAGGATGACCTTCGCGCTGTCGATGCCCGCCAATGCATCGGCCAGATGGTGGCCAATACGCAGGCAAAGCGCCACGTCCATGCGCAGCTCACGCCCCAAAACGGCTTCGAGCGACTCGCCCGCAAAGTGTTCCAGGATCAGCGCCAGGCCGCCGCCCTCTTTGACTAGCGCGAGTGGTTTCGCAATGCCCGCGACATTCAACGATTGAAGCAGCAGGTATTCGCGCTTCAAACGAGCAGATTGAGCTGCTTCTGCGGGTTCCGGAGGGCGCTTCAACAGCACCGGCATCCCATCCGTTGTGCGGCGGGCGAGGTAGATATCCGCGCCCGCTGTCGCGCAGATCCGCTCAAGGGTCTGACAGATCGCGATGGTCATTGCCCCCCCAGTTTTTTCCTTGGTGACCTGGCCTGATATCGACATCAGGCATTTCGACTGTTAAGTGGGGCGCAGGCCCGCATGTATGTCGGTCGAAGTGATCACTTCGCGAACCGCAACGATTGACGACTAGTCTACTCGGTCGAGAATCGGACGCCAGTCTTGTCGCCGTCGCTGGTTGCTCAGGCTAAATGCCGACTACGGACATTCACGAGGGATGGACCGCCCGCTTTGGCCGACGACGCGCCGAGCGCAGTCGGCACGTGAGTGTCAGGTGTCCGCGGGGATGCTATTCAAAAAGTCGCTGCGCGGCGTTTGCAATCCGCTCGCGAAAAAATCGACCGGCATACCCGTCAGAGTCCGCATTTCGAGAGGTTTGCAGCTTCGCCAGCCGTGTACCGAGATACAACGTCACTGTTGCGCGTATAAAACTGGTCAATCCGCGTTCGGGCGGCTGCGAGTCGTCTGCTGGCGTCGGGTTTACGCTATACGAGCAGAAGGTCGAAATCGCACAAACCAGCCGGTCACGCGACAGCTCTGGCAATGCATCGGCGATGAATTGCTATCCGCCCTTCCCTACGCATCGGTCTCAGATTCGAGATCGAGAACGAACTTCCATAGCGCGTCCGGCAAGATGGACATCGAAACGGCGCTTCGAGGACGCTCGCGTTGATCACATAGGGATCTCTCGTTCGCAAGCGCGGCATGTCGCGGCCAACGGAACTTTATGGGTTGTGTCGCGATAAGGTCGGCAAGACGAGAAAGTTACGTCATGGTCAGGATTCCTTATATGACAACGAATAGAACTGCTCGGCGGCAGTTCGCGCGACGCCATCAGCTTTCATCTGCCCTTTCCTGATCATATGCATCGTTTCGATGCCTGACAGGATGATGCGGGCGCAGCGAAAACCCTTGAAACCCATCATTGGCCTAGTTCGGCGTTTGATGGCCCGATGGTCCTGCTCGACGATGTTGTTCAAATACTTGACCTGCCGGACCTTGATGGGCGTTTCCCGTTCGGCGTTGATGGCCTGGAGGGCAGTTTCTTTCGCCGCCGCGTGAATGCTTTCTGCGTACAGCATGCTCGCGATATGTGAAGCGCCCCTCGCCAGTTCCGTTTCACACTCTTTCAGGAACTGCGCCCCCTCGGACGCCCGTTTGTGCTTAGTTGCCGTCATATCGACGCCCCGGTTTTGCGGCTAAAGCTTCGTAATTGACCATCGAAATACGCCGCAGGCGCATCGTCAACAGGTACCAAGCCGACCAGGGGTGCGAGTATCAGGACCTATGTGGGCTCAATGCGGTACCGACTCGTACCGGTTTTGTCACAATAAAGATGGCAGAGCTAACGGGACTGGCATGATGAGGAATGCTTACATCGCCAACGGATAGAACTGGTCGGCGGGATATGAACGCCTCCCGTTTGCGACGGTTTTTCGCGTGCTACGACTGCGACAGGATGGGTTGCAGCTTTATATTCGGGCTTTTTGCAGCCTGATACGCTGAGGCCCACTATGAAATCCGCTGGCCCGTACCTCACTTTTGGCCCGAGCCCGAAGCTCTTGGACAGATTCAGGTTTAGCGAGTCCCGGTCCGACCTGTCTTGTCATCACATACGATTGCCAGCGCAACCTTTCAACGTGTCATCCTGCAAACGTTGAACTTGTACAGAGTGGTTGCCGGTCAGGCCGGCTTCACGCTCACGTGATCCTTGTCGTACTGTCGGTCATGCGCCAGGATCGCACAGATCGTGCGGGCCATCTTGTTGGCCTGTGCCACGACCGCCTTGACGAACTTCGCCGGCATCAGCTTCACCTGATGGCCCATCGCCGTGAGATTGCGCGCCAAGTGCTGCGAACCACCATACGCCTCCATCCCTATCAGGCACGCAGACCGGTTCGCAAAATGCTCAAAAAACGCCGTCCGCTTCACAGGTTTGTTTACGATCTCGCCCGTCTCCGCGTCGATGTAATGGAGCTGAATGACGTTTTTTGCAATGTCCACACCTACCGTCGTAATATCCATTTGGAGCCTCCGGTTTGCCTGGGAAATCTCTATGGTCTGCCATTTGGGCACTTTGATGCCGTTGGCCCGTGAGGCTCCGCTCTCCTCTCGCTTCCACCGCTCACGGGTGGGAGGCGTTCATATCATTTTTGGCGATCATGTGCATAATCTCAATGCCAGCCAGAAGGATCCGGGCACAGCGAAAGGTTTTGAATCCCAGCATGGGTCGCATGCGACGCTTGATGGCGCGATGGTCCTGCTCGACAAGATTGTTGAGATATTTGGACTGGCGGATTGATGGGCGTCTCGCGATCATCATTGACGGCTTCTAGCGCAGCCAGATTGGCGCCACTTTTGTCAATCGCCACCGTCTCAGGTTCGCCGTTCTGAGCGATCGACTTTTCGAAGTAACGCTTCGCCCGCAGCCTTGTCCCGATGGGCCCGCAGCAGGAAATGGATCGTGTTACCGGCCTTGTCGACGGCGCGGTACAAATATTTCCATTGGCCCTTGACCTTAATGTAGGTCTCGGCGACACGCCAGTTCTTGCCGACGGGGCGCTTGCGACGACGAAATGTTTTCTCCAGCACCGGCAACAGCTTGAGGGCCCAGCGATGCACAGTTGAATGATCGACATCAATGCCTCGTTCAGCCATCATCTCTTCTAGGTTTCGCAGGCTTAGCGCATAGGACACATACCGGCGCACGCACGTCAGGATCACACCGAGCGGATAGTGCAGGCGTTTGAGCACTCGGGCCACCGCCGGATTCAGCGCCTTCATCAAGCTTTCTTTCGTTCATTTCGTTCCCCGCATCCTAGCGCGCCGTATTGCGACAGAACCGGCCGGAGAGCGACTTACTCCGTCACCGCCGCCGCCTGCATCTGTCTGCGAAACTTGCTTGGTGACAGCTGAAAGCGCTGCGAAAAACGGCGGGTGAAATACGCTTCGTCAGCAAACCCCACGGCGTTGGCGATCTCACTAACACGCTCGTCGGTATGCATGAGGAGATGCTTCGCGCGCTCCATGCGCTTCGCGGTCACCCACTCGACAAACGCCAGTCCCGTATGTTTTTTTAGAAGCTGTGAGAGATAGTTCGGTGACACATGCGCGGCTTCGGCAATGGTGTAGATGGACAATGTTCCGGCGAGGTTGTCGTCGATATGCTTCATGACGCGCCGAAGCGTATCCGAACGCCTTTGCACGAACACGCGCTGCTCGGCAAGATCGCGAAGTTCGTTCTGGTACGTGTCGGTCACGAAGCCGATCAACTCCAGCAGCGCGCCGCGCAGGCGCTCCAGCGTCCCAAGGCCGCGTCGCTGGTTCAGTGCCACCATGTGGCGAATCACGCCTTGCACGTAAGCAAATTCTGCTTCGTCGAAATCGAAATCAAGATGGCCCTCGTAAAGGAACGGCGCCAGCTCCGGAAAATCGAAAATGGACACTTCTTCCATTTCGAACGGCGACAAGTCCAGCCCCGGCCGCAGGAACTGCGGCGCGAAATTGATGACGTGATACCGCGCGTCGGGCGGATTGTAGGCACAGTGCACGCGGTACGGCATCACGAAGATGATGGAACGCGATGCATGGTCGCGCCGCTGCCCTCCGATCACATGCGTATGCCCCATGCTTGCATTGGCTTGCATCTGGAAAAACTCGTGGCGATGGGCGACGGCTATCGCGGGCCGCGCGACCTGATCGCGAATGTCGAAATCGAGCCGCTCCGAGCGGTCCGACATTCGATATGTCCTGATGTCATGGAGCGAATCGGCATTCATCAACGTTTCATATCACGGGTGAACAAACGGGCGCTGGACCGCGCCGCGTAGTTGTCGAGGACAACCTGGCGGACCGTCATGACGCGATGAAAAACCAAACCAGCCGCAACGTAAATCCATACCAGCCCGCACAGCATACCGGGAAGCGCGGCGCGTGCCCCGACAAACCGGGCAAGCGCCGCCACACTGGCGGCCGCAAGGGCTATGAGCGCGAGCCAGAGTATCATGGGCAGGCGCTTGCCGCTAGGATACGGTACTTTTGACACCATCGCGATGCCGCTGACTGCCACGGCGGCGGCACATAGCAGCGGCGAGCCAGCTAGCGCTGCGTCCGGCGCTTCGGCTGACCACCATATGTAACTCACGACCGCCGCAGCCGCAGCCGGACTCGGCAAACCCTGAAACCAGCGCTTGTCGACAACGCCCGCGTTCACGTTGAAGCGCGCGAGACGCAAAGACGCGCAGGCGAGAAACAGAAACCCGATCGCGAAACCCCAGCACCCGAGGTCACGCAGCGCCCCGTCGTATGCGATCAACGCTGGGACAATGCCAAAGGCACACATGTCGCACAGGCTGTCGTATTGTCCGCCGAACGCAGTCTCGGTCCGCATCATCCGTGCGACGCGCCCGTCCAGTCCGTCAAAAACGATCGCGAGCAGAACGGCTGCTGACGCAAACGCGTAACGGTGATCGTTCGCCGCGATCAATCCCCCGAACGCGCAGAGGAGCGCCATCGACGTAACGAGGCTCGGCAGGTAGAAGCGCGCTGGCGTCATCAGAACCTCGTGCGAATACCTGCAGCGACAACGACCTGCTCGCGGGTTCCCGAACCCGATAGCCCACCCGAGTTGAAAATCGCTGCCTCTCGCGCATCGCCACGCGCCTGCTGATAGACCACCACCGAGTAAAGGTCGGTACGCTTCGAAATTGCGTAATCGACACCGAGGTTCACCTGCTGCCACTTCGGGCGGTCCCCGGTTGCAAACGTCCCGCGGCTCTCGCCCCGGCCTGCGTAGCCGTCCGTATAGACGAACGCCATGCCGACAAGAAGCGCGGGCGTAATGTTGTATTTGCCGTTCACTTCGTAATTGGACAGGTGCAGCGCGCTGCTGTCGGCATAATCGAGGCCGACCCAGCTATAGACGAAGCCCGCGGTGAATCCGCCGACCGTGTACGCTGCGGACCCTGCGGCCACTTGCTGGCGCGCGACGTTGCCATAGAAGATATTGCGCAGGTTGGAGTAATCCCCGGTGACAGCGCCGCCTGTATTGTTACCTCCTGTGTTGCCGGTCGACGGATTATTGAGTTGCAGGTACGAGACCGCCGCAACGAGCGGTCCGTTTTCATAATGCGCGCCGAACGTGTAAGCACGATTGTTCGCAAAGCCGGTTCCGGCGGCGCCGGCCCCCTGGTTGCTGAACGCATACGCACCGCCAGCCACGAACCCGGCGATGTCGGGCATCGAGTACTTCACCGCGTTGTTCAGCCGGAACGAGTTGTAGAGGTTGTCGGAGTCTCCGACATGCGAACCGTAGCCCCCGGCCCACTGCTTGGAAGACGCGAGCGGGCCGACGTATTCGACTCCGAAGTCGTACTGGCGTCCTAACGTAAGCTCGCCGACCTGCCGGTTGTCGAGGCCGACGAAAGCCTGGCGACCAAACAGCCTGCCGCCGTCGCTAAGCGTACCTTGGTTGACGTTGAAGCCATTTTCGAGCGTGAAAAGTGCGCGCGTACCTCCGCCGAGATCCTCGAAGCCACGCATGCCCCAGCGCGATTCGATGCCGCTTGCAGTCTGGAACACGTCATGTCCCGCAACGGACGCGCTTGGCGCCGAATGATTGACGTAGGCGAGACCGTCGTCGACGATGCCGTACAGAGTGACGGCGCTTTGCGCGAACGCAGGAGTGCAGATTAATCCCGCGCAGGCAAGGGAAAGTTTCCAGGTCATCGTATGGTTCCGGGTTCAGGGTGACGGGTTACGACGCAAGCGTCTGGTTGACAGTCGGATTCACAACGCGGGCATTTCCATTGGCACCGCTGTGCACTCAGCCCGCGCGGGACGACGCCATTGCCGTTTCAGGTAGCGCCGCGCGCGACGACGGCTGGCCGCCGTCTTCCTCGCCATTCAGCACGCGATGTGCCTGCGCCACGTCGAGCGTGCCGGTCCAGCGCGCAATCACAATTGTGCCCACCACGTTGCCTGTCAGGTTCGTTGCCGCGCGAATCTGCGCCATGAAACGGTCGATCCCGATCAGGAGTGCAAGGCCGCCCACCGGCAGCACGCCGATCACCGGCAGCGTCGCGGCCAGCGCGATGAAGCCACCGCCGGTGACGCCCGCAGCACCCTTCGAGGTCAGCAGCATCACGAACAGAATGGTCAACTGCTGGTAGAACGTCAGACCGATGTTGGTCGCCTGCGCGATGAACAGCACTCCGATGCTAATGTAGATCGCTGTGCCGTCCATGTTGAACGAATAACCGGTCGGAATCACGAGGCCGACCACATCCTTTGAGCAGCCGAGGCGTTCGAGCTTCGCCATGACGCGCGGGATCATCGTCTCCGCGGCAGTCGAACCGAATACGACCAGAATCTCCTCGCGAAAGAAGCGCAGCACCTTGCGGATGCTCAATCCGCACGCCGCGAGCACGAGGCCCAGCACGAGCGTGACGAACACCACGCTGACCACGAAAACGGTGCCGAGCAGCATGCTGAACTTCGTGAGCGAGCCGATGCCATAGGCGCCGACGGTAAACCCCATCGCTCCGAACGCCGCGAGCGGCGCGAAGTACATGACGATCTTCACCATTGCAAAGAACACTTTCGAGCAGTTGTCGAGCAGGTCGATCAACGGTTGCGCGCGTTCGCTGACCGTGCTGAGCCCGATGCCGAACATCACGGAGACGAACAGCACCGGCAGCATCTCGCCCTTCGCAAAGGCGTCGACCATGCTGCTCGGCACGATCGACAGGAGGAAGTCGACAATGTTCATCGAGTGCGCCGTCTTGACGTAGCCAGCGACGAGCGCGGGGTCGAAGCTCGCCGGGTTCGCGTTAATGCCAGCGCCCGGACGGATCATGTCTGCGGCGAACCAGCCGAGCAGGAGCGCCAGCGTGGAGACGGTTTCAAAGTAGATGATCGACTTAACGCCGATGTTCGCAACGCGACGCAGGTTGCCCATCTTCGCGATCCCGCACACCACCGTCGTGAAGATGATCGGCGCGACGACCATCTTGATGCCCTTGATGAACACGTCGCCGAGCGGCTTGAGCGAGGTGCCGAACTTCGGATACAGATAGCCGACCAACGCGCCCGCGATGATCGCGAAGATCACCTGCACATAGAGCTTTGTACAGAAATGCGGCTTCCTCGCCATGAGTTCATTCGCGACGCCGGATGCCGCGACCTTGTCGCCGCCAGCCCCCGCCTGCCGCTTTGATGGGGACGCAGCTTCTTCGTGCATGTTGCGCTTCATGGGTGTCTCCTGATGAAACGTATCGATATCGACTTGTCGAGGCGGCCGGGCGGCTTTCGTGCTCGAGCCTTTCCCATCGCGCGAGCCTCGTTGCGTGCCTCTGATGGGCTTTTTTTAACGTACTCGCTCAGCACTAGCTTAGTGACACTCACTCCCTGCGCACGGTACGAAACTGCGCTTTTCCGGTAGATTCCTGCTCGCAAGAGCGCCGGTACGAACCCGGCGACACGCCGAACCACTGCCTGAAACGCCGTGCGAAATAGCTTTCATCCGCGAAACCCGTCGAGTGCGCGATTTCCGACAGACGCAACGTGGAATTCACCAGTAGCTCGCGCGCCCGCTCCATGCGCCGCTCGGTCAGCAGCTCCGTGAAGGTGCGCCCAGTTTCTCGCTTGAGCGCGTGCGCGAGGTGTCCTTGCGACAGGTTCGCCGCGGCGGCTGCGTCCTGCAACGCGAGGTCGTCGCACAAGCGGTCGCGCATCAGGCGCGAGACGCGCACGAGCCAGTCGCGCCCGCCATTCCTCGAAGGCCGCGCTTCCAGAAGCTCGGTAAGCGCAGCCTCGTGCGAACGGCACACCATCCCGATCACATGGAGAAGATGCCCTCGCAGAATCAGCGCCGCGCCGAAACGCCGTTCGGCGTTTTCGCGCAGCATCTCCGCAAGCGCGTCGCGCAAGGTTTGCAGATCGGCGCCTGCCAGCACGAAATCGACATGTTCCTGAACCAGGAACGGCGCGATCTCGGGTGCGGCCTGGGGGCTCACGTACTCCAGTTCAAGCGGATCGAGGTGCGTGTCCGGACGCAGGAACCGCAGCGAAAAACTGATTACATAAAACTCCGCATCTGGCGGCATCACGGCTACATGCGAACGGTACGGCAACACGAATGTGACCGTACCCGGACGGATCCTACGCACTGCGCCGCCGATCGTTTGCATGGATTCCCCGTGCAACGCGACGAGCATCTGGAAGTATTCGTGCCGATGCGGCTGCGTGATCTGCGGCCGCACCGAGTGATCGCGAATATCGAAATCCAGATGACTCGCGCGCTCGGCCATCCCGTAGGTTTTCAGTGCAGGCAAGGCGTTCACGTGCTCGACCCAGTGCGTTCGTCGAGCGGCCAGTCGCCGATGTACGTTTTCAGCATCCGGTTCTCGAAGTTCTGCTCTTCGTGGACTGCTTTCGCCAAGTCGTGAAACGACACCACGCCGCGCAGACGCGTAGCTTCGACTACCGGCAGATAGCGCTGGTGATGGTGGACCATGAGCGAACGCAGTTCGCGCACGTCCATCTGGGGCGATGCGACAATCGGTTCAGGGTCCATCACGTGCTTGACTTGCAGTTCAGCGACCGGCGGCGTCGGCCCCCGGCGCAGTTCCTTCTGACGTTGAGCAAGCACGTTGATGACTTCTCGGAAGGTCAGGAGCCCGACGAGCTGGCCCTGGTCGAGCACGGGGAGCGAGCCGAGGTCGGCGTCGGACATCAGGATCACGCAATCGGATAGGCGCTGTCCCGGTTGGACGGTGAAAAGCGGATTGAGCTTGAGCTTGAGGATGTCGCCGACACGCATGAGTCGTCTCCTTTTCCATTAAGGTCGTGCAGTCGTCCGGCTGCAGAGGCGTGTTCGTCACGCTTCTTTTGTATGACTGGCACACCGTTCCTGACCGCAACGATCTCGGCCACGATCGAGATCGCGATTTCGGCGGGCGTGCGGCTGCCGAGATCGAGCCCAACCGGGCCCATCAGGCGCGCCGTCTGCGCCGCGTCGAGATCGAATTCGAGCAGGCGTTCGCGGCGCGCCTGGCTGTTGCGTCGCGAGCCGAGCGCGCCGACGTAGAACGCCTGCGATTTCAACGCTTCCGTCAGCGCCATGTCGTCGAGCTTCGGGTCGTGCGTCAGCGCGACGATGGCCGTATGCGCGTCCACACCGATCGCGAGCACGACGTCGTCCGGCATGCCGGGTACCCAGCGCGCGACTGCCGGATCGAGCAACGCGCAAAATTCTTCGCGCGGATCGCACACCAGCACGTCGAAGTCGAGGCTGCCTGCGATAATCGCCACGAGCGCAGAAAGTTGGCCCGCGCCGATCAAAAGCAGCCGCCAGCGCGGACCGAAGGTGCTTGCGAGACACTGCCCGTCAAAGGCGACAGCGTCGCCGCGTGCGCCGTCCGAAAGGGTCACCGCACCGTCCGCGAACCGCAGCGTGCGGCGCACGAGCTGCCGGCGCGCGGTGCGGGCAACCAGTTCGGCAAGCCAGCCGGCATCGCTGAGCGGCTCTTCGACAAGCTGGAGACGACCGCCGCATGGCAAGCCGAAGCGCGCGGCTTCGTCGCGGCTGACGCCGTAGTTGATGAGCCGGGGCGCACTCGCACGCACGCCCCGGCGGATTCGCTCGATCAGGTCGTCTTCGACGCAGCCGCCCGACACCGAGCCCGCGACGACGCCGTCGTCGCGGATCGCGAGCAATGCGCCGGGCGGACGCGGCGCGCTGCCCCACGTCGCCACGACGGTCACCAGCGTGACGGCATGCCGCGCCGTATGCCAGTCGAAGGCGTGCTGGAGGACGGTGAGATCGACGGATTCCATGGCCTCAGTCCACGGCCTTGACCATGTCCTCGACGACCTTCTTCGCGTCGCCGAACACCATCATGGTCTTGTCCAGATAAAAGAGTTCATTGTCGAGCCCGGCGTAGCCCGCGGCCATCGAGCGCTTGTTCACGATCACCGTCTTCGCCTTGTAGGCGTCGAGGATTGGCATGCCGGCGATCGGCGATTTCGGATCGTTTTTGGCGGCGGGATTGACCACGTCGTTCGCGCCGAGAATCAGCGCCACGTCCGCCTGACCGAACTCGCCGTTGATGTCTTCCATCTCCACCACCTGATCGTAGGGCACCTCGGCTTCGGCGAGCAGCACGTTCATGTGACCCGGCATCCGGCCGGCCACTGGGTGGATCGCATAGCGCACGTGCACGCCTTTTTTGTGCAGCTTCTCCGCGAGTTCCTTCAGCGCGTGCTGGGCCCGTGCCACCGCGAGGCCATAGCCCGGCACGATCACGACCGATTCGGCGTTGCTCATCAGGAATGCGGCGTCGTCGGCGCTCCCGCTCTTGACCGGGCGGGCGGCGCCACCCTCAGCCGACGCCGCCGATGCACCCTGTGCGCCGAAGCCACCAAGGATGACGCTGAAGAACGAACGATTCATCGCGCGGCACATGATGTAGGACAGGATTGCCCCGGACGAGCCGACGAGCGACCCCGCGATGATCAACATCGGATTCGAGAGCGAGAAGCCGATGCCCGCCGCGGCCCAGCCGGAGTACGAGTTCAGCATCGAGACGACCACCGGCATGTCGGCGCCGCCGATCGGAATGATGATGAGCACCCCGAGCAGGAACGCGATGGCCGCCATCGCGATGAACGGCGCCCAGGCCTGCGTGAGGAAAAACGCAATGCCGCAGCCCAGCATCGCGACCGCGAGCACGAGGTTGACCGCGTGCTGTCCGGCGAAGCTCACAGGCGCGCCCTGAAAAAGGCGGAATTTGTATTTGCCCGAAAGCTTGCCGAACGCGATCACGGACCCGGAGAACGTGATCGCGCCGACCAGCGTACCGATGAACAATTCGATCCGATTGCCGGCCGGTATCGTATGTACGCCAGTCGCAGTGATGCCGAAGGCGGCCGGCTCGATCACCGCCGAGATCGCGATGAAGACCGCAGCCAGCCCGATCAGTGAGTGCATCGCGGCGACGAGTTCGGGCATCTTCGTCATCTCGACCTTCTTCGCGAGCAGCGAGCCGATTGCCCCGCCTGAGACCACGCCGAGCGCGACGAGCCCGAGCCCCGTGCCGGGCGCTTCGCGAAGCGCGACGATGAGCGACACCGTGGTCGCCACGGCGATCGCCATGCCGGCGAGCCCGAATGCATTTCCCACCAGCGCCGAGCGCGGATTGGACAGGCCCTTGAGCGCCTGGATGAAGCACACCGACGCACCCAGGTAGCACATCGTGACGAGGCTCATGTTCATTTTGCGCTCCCTTTCTTGCGGAACATGTCGAGCATGCGACGCGTGACCAGAAAGCCGCCGAATACGTTGACCGACGCGAGCGCCACGCCGAGCACGCCGAAGGTCTGGCTGACCGGGTCGTGCGTCAGCCCGGCCGCGAGCATCGCGCCGACGATGACGATCGCGGAAATCGCGTTGGTGACCGCCATCAGCGGTGTGTGAAGCGCAGGCGTCACGTTCCATACGACGTGATAGCCGACGTAGATCGCCAGCACGAAAATGATCACGTTGACGAGGGTGGGATCGATGGAATGCATCGTGGTCTCCTGATGGTAGGAAGGACTTACGCGAGCGTAGTCTGGTTCGAAAGCACCTCGGCGGGCAACATCGCGCACGCCCTGACGATCTCGTCCTCGAGGTTGAGGGCGAAGTTGCCCTCGGCGTCGACTATCAGCTTCGTGAAATCGAATACGTTGCGCGCGTAGAGCGCCGACGCGTCCGCCGCGACGAGTGCCGCAAGGTTCGTGAAGCCGATGAGCGTCACACCGTGTTTCGTGACGACGCGGTCCGGCTCGGTGAGCGGACAGTTGCCGCCCTGCGCGGCCGCGAGATCGACGATCACCGAACCCGGCTTCATGGAGGCCACCATCTCCGCCGAGATCAGCACCGGCGCGCGGCGCCCCGGGATCAACGCGGTCGTGATCGCGATGTCGGCGGCCTTCACGCGTTCCGCGACGAGCGTCGCCTGCCGCTGCAACCATGCCGGGGGCATCGGCCGGGCGTAGCCGCCCGCGCCGCGCGCGATCTCGGCTTCCTCGGGCGTCTCGAACGGCACGTCGACAAAACGCGCGCCGAGCGATTCGACCTGCTCCTTGACGGCCGGACGCACATCCGACGCCTCGATTGCCGCGCCGAGCCGCTTGGCCGTCGCGATCGCCTGCAAGCCCGCCACGCCCGCGCCGAGCACAAGCACACGCGCCGCCTTCACGGTGCCCGCGGCGGTCATCAGCATCGGGATGAAGCGCTGGTAATGGTTGGCGGCCAGCATGACGGCCTTGTAGCCCGCAATGTTCGCCTGCGACGACAGCACGTCCATGCTCTGCGCACGCGTCACCCGCGGCGCGGCCTCCAGCGCGAAGCCCGTCACGCCGGCGGCATGCAGGCGGCGCGCGTTTTCCTCATCGGTCGGTTCGAGCATGCCCACCAGCACGCCGCCGCGCGCGAGCCGCGCCGCTTCGGCCTCCGATGGCGCGCGCACCTTCAGCACCAGGGCGGCGCCAAGCGCCTCGGCGGCGTCGCACAGCCGCGCGCCGGCGGCGGCGTAGGCGTCGTCGGTGAAAGCGGCGCGTTCGCCCGCACCGCGCTCGACGAGCACGGTATGTTTCTGCGCGACGAACTTCTTCACGGTCTCGGGCGATGCGGCGACGCGCGTCTCGCCCGGACCGGTTTCAGTCGGAATGCCGATTAGCATGGTTTAGGCCTTCTTCGTAGATTGAGCTTGCAGGACATCGAAGTCGCAGCCGGCGTCGGCCTGAAGGACGTGGTCCTGATAAAGCTTCGCGTAGCCGCGTATGGCCTGCGCGACCGGCTTGACATCGATGGCGCGGCGCGCGAGCTCGTCCGCATCCACCAGCAGGTCGATGCGCCGCTCCTTCACGCTCAGGCGAATCCGGTCGCCGTTGCACACGAGGCCGATCGGGCCGCCCAGCGCCGCCTCGGGCGCGGTATGCAGCACGATCGTTCCGTAAGCGGTGCCGCTCATGCGGGCATCGGAGATACGCAGCATGTCCTTCACACCCTGAGCCGCGAGCTTCCTGGGAGTCGGCAGGTAGCCCGCTTCGGGCATGCCGCTGCCGCTCACCGGCCCGGCATTCTGCAACACCAGGATGTCGTTCGCGTTGACGTCGAGATCCGGATCGTCGATCCGTTCCGCCAGGTCTTCCAGCGACCTGAACACCACTGCCCGGCCTTCTTGCTCGAAGAGGTTCTTGTCGGCGGCGGAACGCTTGGGCTTTTCCAGCAGTTCGCTGGAATAACCCATTGACTTCGCAAACGAGCGGCGCAGATAGAGCGCGAAGCCTCGGTCGCCGTAGTTGGTGAGGCCGCGCTCGAACCCGATCTCTTTGATCTCGGCCATGAAATGTCTCCTCCCTGCGATGATATTTTCGTGAAGTCGGTAGCGCGGCTCAGACGAGCTTCGTGCGGATGTACTTGGGTTCCAGGTAATCGCGCACGCCCAGCGCGCCGCCCTCGCGTCCCATGCCGCTTTCCTTAACGCCGCCGAACGGAGCTTCGGCGCAGGCAAGCAACATCTCGTTTATGCCGACCATGCCGCATTCGAGCGCTTCGGCGGCGAGCGTCGAGGTCTTCAGCGAATTCGAGAACACGTAGCCGGCAAGCCCGAATGGCACCGAATTGGCAGCGACGATGGCGGCGTCGAAGTTGCTGAAAGGCACGATCGGTGCGACCGGCACGAACGGTTCGTCGGACATGATTCGTGCATGCGGCGGGACGCCGGCAAGCACGGTCGGCTCGAAGAAATAACCGCGTTCGCGCGCTGCCGGCTGCCGCCCGCCAGCGAGCAGACGCGCGCCCGAGGTCAGCGCATCGTCGACGAGTGCCTGCGCGTGGCGCAGGCCGCGCGCATTGGCAAGCGGGCCGATCTCGCTTGCCGCCTCGCCGCCCGGGCCGATCACGAGGCTTTTCGCAACCTCGGCGAACGCCTCGCAGAACGGCGCATAGATGCGCTCGTGTACGAAGAAGCGCGACGGCGAAATGCACACCTGGCCGCAATTGCGGAACTTCGCCCGCGCGAGCGTCCGTGCGGCCCATACCGGATCGGCGTCGTCGAAGACGAGGACGGGCGCGTGACCGCCCAGCTCCATCGACACTTTCTTGATGCCGTCGGCGGCGAGCCGCAGGATTGCGCGGCCCACGTCCGTCGAGCCCGTGAGCGAGACCTTGCGCACTACCGGCGACGCCACCAGATGGCGCGAGATCAGCGACGAATCGCCGGTGACGAGGTTCAGCGCACCGGGCGGCAGGCCTGCGTCGTGACATGCCTGAACCAGCGCCATGCACGAACCGGGCGCCTCGCTCGCCGGCTTGACGATCACGCTGCAACCTGCGCCGAGCGCGGCCGCGATCTTGCGCGCGGGCAGCAACGCCGGGAAATTCCACGCGGAAAACGCGGCCACCACGCCGACCGGCTCGTAACGCACCTGCATGCGCACATCCGTGCTGCGAGCCTCGATGGTCTGTCCGTAGATGCGCTTGGTTTCCTCGCTGTACCACTCAAACTGGTCGGCGGCCGCCTGCGTTTCGCCGCGTGACTCGGCGAGCGGCTTGCCGGTTTCCCCCGTCATCAGCACGGCGATCGCTTCCGCACGTTCGCGAATCAGCGCGGCGGCCTGACGCAGCACTGCGGCGCGCTGCCAGGGCGATACCGCGCGCCAGGTCGCGAAGCCTTGGCGGGCGCTTTCGAGCGCGGCGTCGAGGTCGGCTTCGTCGGCGCACGGGATCAAGCCCGCCACTTCTTCCGTCGATGGATCGAGCACTTCGCGTGTCGCAAGCGATTGCGACTGGCGCCACTGGCCGCCGATATACAGCCCGTAGTCGCGGTACAGGCCGAATTGTTCTCGTTTCATGATTGTCTCCTCATGCCGCTTCAGACGCGGCTCGCGCGATAGCGGCGCTGCACGTCGTCGCACCAGTTGCCGACGTTCCACGAGCCGTAGGCGCCAAGCCCGCCACGCGGGTCCTCGCCGGCATACACCGGCACATGCACGACCGACAGGCCATCGTGAGCGTGGGCTTCATCGAGGGCGCGAGCGAGCGACGCGGTGTCGCAACCGGCCTCTACCGCCTTCACGCCCGCCACGCTCGACGCAAGCCGGACGTAGTCGACCGCCACGCCGTCACTGGTCTTGAAATCGACGCCGTACTGCGCGTGTTGCAGGCTGGAAATCGCGGCCATGCGCCGGTTGTCGAAGATCACGATCATGCCGCGCGCGCCGTGCTCGACCGCGCTGATGAGCGCCTGCGGATTCATCATGAATGACCCGTCGCCCGTGAACGCAATGCCATAGCGAGGCGTGCGTGCGAGGCCGTTTGCGATCAGTGCGCAGGTGGCGAAGCCCATGTAGGAAGCGCCCGTTTCGGTGAAGGTCTCGAAGGGCTCGTCGTCTTCGACGGTCTGGAAGCCGTTCGCCTGGACATCGCCAGCGTCGAAGAACTTGATCGCTCTGATGCGCTTTGCGAAGTCGCACACCTCCTTGATCGCGGCCGGCTGGGTCAGTACCGGACGCTGCCAGACTGCGTCGGCGAGTTGCCTGGCGGACTGGCGCTCGGCGAGAAACGCTTTCCACACGCGCTTTTTCTCCGCGCATTCGCGCAGCCACGCGTGCTTCATCGTGAGGTCCGTGCCGCCGCGCCGCTGCCTCAAAGCCGCGAGTAACTGCTCTATTACCGCGCCTATATCCCCGGGCAGCGCGACGCTCGCGTTGTAGTGCGAGACGTCGAGCGTATCGCCGTTGATGTTGATGACCGCCTCCGCGCGCGGATAGCCGACACCGGAACAGTCGGCCTGGCACACCGCGCGCGAGCCGATCACGATCAGCAGTTCGCCGCGCGACATCGCGTGATTACCGCTGATGGAACCCTTCGATCCGCCAACGTGCATGTTCTGCGCATGCGCATCCGGCAGCACGCCCGCCGATCCCGGCGACAGCACCACCGCGGCACCCGCCGCTTCTGCAAGCTCGCGCACCTTTTGCGAGAACGCCCGCGCGCCGCCGCCCACCTTCATCACGATCTTCTGGTGCAGGCAGATGAGTTCGGCCGCCGAAGCGAGCGCCGCCACGTCGCCCACCGACTGGCGCGGCATCGCAAGCCGCTCCGGCAGCGCGAGGAGGTTCAGGTTCTCGATCATCGCCGGCTGCGCGTTGAGCGGCAGCAGCATGAAAAATGGTCCGGCCTTGACCGGGTGGTGTACGCATTGCGTGCCGCGCCGCAGCGCGTCCCGGATCGCGTCGGGTGTGTGCAGCACGTAGGACTGGCCCATCAGCGCCGTGATCTGGCCGTACACGTGCTGCACGGGCTTGGGCACCTGCTGCATGTTGTAGCCTTCGCCCCAGGTCGTTTCGTCGCCGTAGATGTGATAGATGCCCACGCCGTTGCTCGCGGCCGCGAGGGAGCCCGCCATCGCCTGCAGACCGCCCGGCCCGATCGAGGTCACGACCGCGCAGGTTTCGCGGTATACCCACGCGAGCGCCGTGCCAGCGTGCGCCATCTCCACTTCGTTACGAAAGTTGAAGACATGCGTCACGCCCGCTGCTGTATAGACGCGCAGGACTTCGCCGAGATCGGTTGAGCCATGGCCGAAGATCGCGAGATACTTGTTCACGCCCTGCTTCAGCAGGCCGAGGACGAGCGCTTCAGACAAGGTAACGCTGACTTGCGACGGCAGCGCGCCGCGCGCGATCGCGCGCTCGAGTCCGCCCGCTTCGACGATGGCCGCCGCGCGATACGCCATTCCGGCGACGCCGGGCAAGTGAGTCTGCGGCAGTTCGGACGTCTGGTTCATGCTTCGCTCCTGCTGCGGAGAGTGGGTTGAGAGTGGTCAGGCGACTTTCCGTGGCTGCACCGTGGCTTCGCGTTTCGTTCGCAACGCTTCGAGTACGCGCTCGGGCGTCGCCGGCAGACGCGTCATACGCACACCGATGGCGTCGTAAATCGCATTGCAGATCGCGGGCGCGGTGGGCGTCAGGCACGGCTCGCCGATGCCCTTTACGCCAAGCGGGGTGTTCGGGTCCGGCTCGTCGATCAGGATCGAGGTCACCTGCGGGACATCGAGTGCAGTCGGCAAGATGTACTTGGCGAAGGCGGGCGTCGTGGTCAGGCCATTGTGCTGCTCATACGCTTCCATCAGCGCATGGCCGACGCCCATCACCACGCCGCCCTCAATCTGCCCTTCCACCTGCTGCGGATTCACCACGCGGCCGACGTCGTGCGCGGCCCAGACGCCGAGAACCTGGACTTCGCCGGTGTCGTCGTCGACTTCGACTTCCGCGATCTGCGTGCCGAATACGTAGCTGCGCCACGGGGTCGCCTCGCCGGTCTCCGGGTGCAGCGACGTATGCGCGGACGTGAAAAGCCCGCTGCCGACGATCACGATACCGCGTTCCTTCTTCAGCACGTGCACCGCGTGATCGAGTGTCATGCGCTTGCTGGGCGAACCCTCTACCCAAACCTCTCCGGCGCGCGCAACGATCGAGTTGGGCGCGACGCCCCACCATGCGCCGAGCGCGGCGGTGAACTTGCCGAAGGCCTCGTCACACGCGATCGCCACAGCGTTGCCGATCATGTAGGTCATGCGGGTCGCGCCGGCATGCGCGGCTTCGGGCACGCGGGCGGTGTCGTTGTCGCCGAGCACGACATCTTCGGGACGCACGCCCGTGCGCGACGCCGCGATCTGGCATAAGCCGGTGAGCACGCCCTCGCCGATTTCGGTTACGCCGGTGGCGACTTTCAGGGTGCCGCCGTCGTCGTACTCGACCCACACGGCGGCACGATCCATCGCCGCCGTGCGCGCGATGCCGTACCAGCCGCAGGCTATCCCTCGTCCTCTACGTTTCATTTCGTCTCTCCTTCCTGTGCTTGCGTAACGATTTCGCGCGCGGCTCGATGAACTTTGGGCAACTCAGCGACAAGCTGTGAGAAGCGCACGCCCGGCACACACGGTTCGCGCGTGCCGCAGTGTGCGAGATCCGAACGCGGTGGCGCACCGTGCGCGCTTCGAAACGGCACACCGGCGTCCCAGCCGGCCTCGGCGATGGCGCCATCGAGGCACGCGCTCGCGAGCACACGATCGAGCGGCTGGCCGGTGTGCGTGATCGCGCCGTCCTGCATCAGGTTGATGCGCCGCAAGGCGACCGGATCCATCCCCAGCCGCTCCGCGCACAGATCGAGATGCGACTCTGTAGCGAATTCCGACTGGAACGCACCGAACGCGCGAAAGGCCCCGCTCGGCGTGTTGTTGGTGTACACGGCGATCGCGTCGACCCATACGTTCGGGATGGCGTAGGGACCGGGGCCGAGAATCGCCGACTTGTTCATTACGCCTGGCGACGACATCGCATACGCACCGCCGTCTGCGATCATCGTCATCTCTGTCGCCACGATCCGGCCGTCGCGCTTGAGGCCCATCCGGTAGCGGATCAGGAAGGGATGCCGCTTCGCGCTCGCGATGAAGCTTTCCTCGCGCGTGAACACGTAGCGCACCGGCCGCCGTGTCTTGATAGCCGCGAGCGCCAGCATGCCCTGGTACAACATGTCTTCCTTGCCGCCAAAGCCTCCGCCCACCGTGCTCATGATCATGCGCACCTTGTTAATCGGCCGGCCGAGGATTTTCGCGAGCATGTGCCGGTGGTGCGTGATGTTCTGGCTCGGCGAATGCACGGTCACGCAGCCGTCCGGCTCGACGTAGGCGAGCCCGGCCTCGGGTTCCAGATACGCATGTTCGACGGCCGCCGTCTGGTACGTCTCCTCGACGATCAGGTCGGCATCGGCGAGACCGGCCTCGACGTCGCCCTTGCGAATTTTCGTGTGCTTGCAGATGTTGCCCGACGCGAAATCGTGCAGTTGCGGCGCGTCTTCGCGCATCGCGAGTTCCGGATCGAACACGCCTTCGAGCAGGCTGTAAGTGACGCGAATCAGCGCCACCGCCGCATGCGCGATCTCGGGCGTTTCAGCGACCACCGCGGCGACCGCCTCGCCCGCATAACGCACCACGCCGCGCGCCATGACCGGCTGGTCCTCGATGAACACGCCGAAGTTGTCGACGCCCGGAACGTCGTCGCACGTCAGGATCGCCTCGACACCAGGAAGCTCGCGCGCCCGCACCGCATCGATGCGCTCGATGCGTGCGTACGGATGCGGGCTTCGCAGCACCTGCATGTGCAGCATGTTCGGCATCCACATGTCGGCCGCGTACTTGATCGCGCCCGTCACCTTCGCCGGGGCATCCAGCCGCCGCGTTCTCGAACCGATGAAAGTCTCGGTGTCCTCCTCGTCGAGCACGCTCTGCGGCTTGGTGCCGTTCAGCACGTCGCGGGCGAGTTCGACCGCGTCGACGATCTTCTGGTAACCCGTGCACCGGCATACGTTGCCGCCCAGGCCCTCGCGAATTTCTACGATGCTCGCGTGCGGCCGCTTTCTCAGCGTCGCAGTCGCGGCCATCACCATGCCTGGGATACAGTAGCCGCACTGGCTCGAACCGCATTTGTGGAAGGCGCGCTGAACGACTGTCAGGCCGGCATCGCGATCGAGATCGTCGACCGTTTCGAGCGTACGGCCCACGATCTTCTGCACCGGCACGAGGCAGCTCTTGACGAGCGTGCCGTCGATGAACATCGAGCAGGTGCCGCACTCGCCCGAACCGCAACCTTCCTTGTTGCCGGTCAGCTTCAGTTCCTCGCGCACGAAATCGATGACGCGGTAGTGAATCGGCACCGCACGCCGCACCTGCCGGCCGTTCACGGTCGCGCTGATCGTCACGCTTGCCTCGTTCACCGGGTCGTAGGCGCTCGCGTCGCGCGCCGCGCCGGTACCGTCTGTGCGGAAGGGATTGAGTTCAGACATGCAGCATCTCCTTGGGCAGCCTTTCGATGCGAGCGCCGGCACGGCAAAGCGCATCGATCAAACCGCGTTCCACGAAATTCACGAGCACCTCTCGCCGATACGCCTGGCGGCTGCGCGAACGCACCCGGTCCGCCGTGCACTCGGCCACTTCGCGAATCCGCAGGGGATCGGGCGTCATACCGAGGAGCTCCGCCTCGCAGTCCCGTAGCCGCTCGGCCACCGGGCCGACCGCACCGATCGCGATGCGCACGTCCTCGATGGTTTCGCGCGCCGCATCCAGCTTCACCAGCGCAGCGAGACATACGGTCGAGATCACCAGCGAGCGCCGGTGGCCAACTTTCTCGAAGCTGCAGCCATAGCCGGGGGCGGCGTCGCATTCGATTTGCACAAGGATTTCCTTGTCCTGCAAGAGTGTCCTGCCCGGGCCGAGAATGAAGTCGCCGAGCATCACGCGGCGTCGCGCGACGCCGCCATCCGCTGCGCGGCTGGCGAGCACGAGTTGCGCGTTCAGGGCGAGCAGCGCGGGCAATGTGTCTCCCGCAGGCGAGGCATTGACGATGTTCCCGCCGAAGGTTGCCTGCTCGCGGATTTGGTCGTCGGCGAACCAGACTGCGCAACGGCCCAGCACCTCCGCGTTTTCAACGAGCCGCAGGTCGTCCTCGCTGGCGCTGATCGGTGCCGCCGCGCCAATCGCGAGCCGCGCGCCTTCGAGCGACAGCACGCCCAGCTCTGCGATCGCGCTCACGTCGATGAGCGCAGGCAGGTGGACGTCCCCCGCGCGGCCCTCGCGGGCCCATGGCAGAAGATCCGTAGCGCCCGCGACGAGCCGTGCGCCGGGAATGGCGTCGAGCGCATCAAACGCTTCATCAAGCGTCGACGCGCTGACGTAGTGGTCGTACGTCAGCATGGCGATTCCCTCAGCAACCGACGGGATGGTCGATCTTCACAACAACCTTGATGGCGTCGTCGATCCGCTCACGGGCGTAACGCAGCGCAGTGGGCACATCCGCGAGCGGGAACGTGTGCGTGTGGATCAGCTTGGCGTCGAAACGCTTCTGCTTCATCAGTTCAGCCGCTCGATGCGTGGCGCTGCGGCCCTCGCCGCGAATCCCGTAGAGGTAGATGTTGTTGCGCACCAGCGCGGCCACGTCGATCGGCACCGGCTCGCCCGGGAATGCGGCGAGGCAGATGCGGCCGCCCCGGAGCAGCATCGCGGCGGCATCGTTGATCGCGTTCGGCGCGCCCGAACATTCGAGCACATAATGCGCGCCGCCACCTGTGTATTCCTTCACCTTCGCCACGGCGTCTTCGTTTCGCACGTTGACGGTGTGATCCGCGCCGAGGCGACGGCCCATCTCCAGCCGGTTGTCACGCGTGCCGGTCAGGATCACCTCGCTCGCGCCCAGCGCCTTCGCCACACCGACGCCCATCAGGCCGATCGGGCCCGGCCCCATCACGACGACCGACTGCCCCGCGATCAGGCCGGCGGTCACGTCGAGACCGTACATCGCCGTGCCTGCGGTCACGATCAGTGTGGCCTCCTCGTCGCTCATGTCATCAGGCACGTGCACGAGCGTGTTCACATTGTTGATCGCGTACTGGGTGAAGCCGCCGTCGGTCGTGAAGCCGTTCGCACGGTGGCCCTTGTTGACGTCGCCGTAGTTTTTGCCGTAGTTGAGGCACGACGTGTACATGCCTTCGCGGCAGCGTTCGCAGCGTCCGCAGCCGGCGTGGACTTCGACGGCCACCCGGTCGCCGATGCGAAACTCATCGACGCCCGCGCCCAGTTTCACAACCGTCCCCATGTATTCGTGGCCCGGGGTAAAGTTCTTGTTAAACGGCAGGCCACCCTGGATCATGGCGGGTGGACCGCGATGGATAATCTCGAGGTCGGTCGCGCAGACAGCAATGGCGTCGATCCGAACCAGCACTTCAGCGCGCCCCGGCTGCGGCACCGGCTTTTCAGTGAGGGAGATCTGGTCGGGATCGCCGAGAATCCAGGCCTGCATAGTGGGCGGAACCTGATAGGACTCTTGCTTGAAAGTAGCTTCGGTAGCGGTGTTCATCCGGCGTCTCCAACGTGTTCGAGGGGATCGAAAGCGCGCACAACGAGGGCGCGAAGCCCGCTGCGGTTGAGCAATTCGACGGATGCCGCAGCGCGTTGGAACCAATGTAGAGGGACCGGCAAACGTGGGTCAAGTGAAGTGCCGGAGTTTCATTGATCGGTGCAAGAAGTCCGTCGGAAAATCCAAGTCGAGCACACCGGAACTTGCGGAGGCCCCCGTGGGTCGGGTACGGGCGGCTTACGCCTTAGCAATGGAGGGGAGTGTTGTAGAGGTTTTGGTCGCAGTAAGGATTGCGGAAGAAAGTTGATCGATATGCGAAGTACCGCTTATGTTTCCAGTTCGTAGAAGTGATCGGCGCCAGACGGGTGGGTTCCGCGACCACACTTCATCCGTCCTTATATGAACGCCTCCCGTTTGCGACGGTTTTTCGCGTGCTACGACTGCGACAGGATGGGTTGCAGCTTTATATTCGGGCTTATTGCAGCCTGATACGCTGCGGCCCACTATGAAATCCGCTGGCCCGTACCTCATTTTTGGCCCCAGCTCCAAGCTCTTGGACAGATTCAGGTTTAGCGAGTCCCGGTCCGACCTGTCTTGTCATCACATACGATTGCCAGCGCAACCTTTCAACGTGTCATCCTGCAAACGTTGAACTTGTACAGAGTGGTTGCCGGTCAGGCCGGCTTCACGCTCACGTGATCCTTGTCGTACTGTCGGTCATGCGCCAGGATCGCACAGATCGTGCGGGCCATCTTGTTGGCCTGGGCCACGACCGCTACATTCATCGGCCGCCGCTTCCTGAGCTGCTCAAGCCACGGCCCAGGCTCCTTCGTGTGGAAGAGCACACTGCGCGCACCGTGAATCAGCAGCTTGCGCAGATAGGTATCGCCTCGCTTGCTGATCCCCAGCAACTGGACCTTGCCGCTCGGGCCCGTTTGTCTCGGGACCAGCCCGATCCAGGCCGCGAACTCACGCCCGGATCTGAACGTCTTAGCGTCTCCCATCGTCGCGATCGCGGCGGTTGCAGTTAGCAGTCCGACGCCCGGGATCGCAGCAATTGCCCTGCATGCCTTGTCCTCTTTCAGCCATGCCTGTAGACGCCGTTCGATTTCAGCAATTTGCTTATCCAGATTCGTCAGACCGTTCCACTGTTCGCGCAGCGTGTCGATCAGAATCGTCGGCAAACGGCCCACCAGCCGCTCCAGCACATCCGGCACCGCCTTATCCAGCGCAGCCCGACCCTTGCCCATCACTTCACCGTATTGGGTCAGCAGGTGTTGAAGTTCATCAATTTTGCTAATGATGTCCGTTGGCGCGCTAATCGTGCCCATTAATTCTGCTAGCGCGGCTTTTCCACCGCAACGCGAACTCACTGCCCGACACGACTGACCAAGCAAGGACGACGCCGCTCTGACCAACATCCACACAAGGGGATGTTGAAGGTCGCCGCAGTGACACACAGAGTGCCATACCGTATGGCATTTTTGATCTGCGCACTGAGATGGGTACCTTCCGAACATCAAAAAATGACCCCCGGCATTTGCACTTGCTGCCGCTTCAAGCGAATGCACCTATTGCGCTCCTCTACAGCCGCATTAGCCGAATTTGCGGACACGTCAAATGCGTTAGCAGAATCAACGGACATCCGAGCGTGCGTGCGTTGCTGAAACGCAACGCCTGGAAAGCGTGCGAAACCGCTTCTATGCCTTGTTTCGCGGGGCCAAAATACAGTCTTACATTAGCGTGATCTATGGACACGATTAGCCGTTTTTACGGCCTTCTACAATATCTGACACGCACCGTTCGCAAATGTGGACTCCCGTTGAGCGTAAGATTCTCGCTACAGTGGTCGGCGTCGAGAAACCGGCCGGTCTGCCTTAACTGGATGCGAAAGTAGTTTTCCTGAGCGATACGCATTGGCATAGACCGGTTTGGAGCGCGAGTGCGATGCCCACAGCCGCCGTGACCCGGCGGCACGGATACGCACCGTCGTGCGCTTTGAAACGAAGTAGTCGGTGCATGTCGCAGTCCTCCTAGGCAAGGTCTTCATGCGAAACAGATCGGTGCGGCCAACGACTCACGTCCCTCACCAATTCGGCATGCCCGGGCAACTGCAGATCGCTTCGCTGGCCTTGTCGTTCCACCCGTCACCGACGTACTTGTAGCTTCTGTTCGAGCGGAAATGGTGGCCGCCCTCGTCGACGTGTTCCCACAGTGTCAGGGTGCATCCGCCCGACACCTTGAACGAAGAGACCTGATCGTTCCAGGAAGGGTCGTAGACGAAGCGATGGATGCCGTCGGACACGCCATACGGCGGCGAGCTGACCATCTTCATGTCGTCGCCGCTCTGCAACGTCCAGTGAGCGCCGCCGTAGTCGCGGTGCTGATAGAGGGTGCACGTGGCGTAGGCGGCGCTCAGAGAGATGCTCGCCGCAGTCGCGCAGAGTGCGGCGAGCCAGTTGATTCGATTCATGACGCGCTCCTTCGGACATGGTTTCGCGGATATCTCCGGAGATCACGTCGCGCGTTTCGTGAAGATGAATCCATCGAGCTTCGCGCCGCCGAAATAAGACCCCGGAAACGCGCCGAAACGCACGACGGACTGGCCGTTGGCCGGGTCGAGCACGAGCAGGCTGTCACTCAGCACACCGGCGATCGCCACGACATGCGAGCCCCCCGAGAACCACGTGATGTCGGCGACGACCGGGCGTCCCGCATTCAGCTCGCTCGCGATCTGATCGAGGCCGAGGTCGCCGGGCTGGTTGCTTGCCCAGTTGCCGGTAACCTTGAGCGGGTCGGACACGCCGCCCGATTTGATGTATCGGCGATCGATGCCGTACTTCGGATCGTCGAGGATGTATTCGGCTGCCTGGCTGTAGGGATTGGCGAGCGCCGCAACGAGATCGGGGTTTGCCTTCAGCACATCGGCGCTCGGACAGGCGCTCGTATTCGCCGGGAACTGGTTGATCGTCTGGCCCACCACCGTCATGACCCGGCACTGTGTCCATGTGCTCAGCGCATCGTAGAAGCGGTTGACGCTGGTCGCCACCGCGATCCAGCACCATTCGTTCGTTTCCTGGTATTGCATCCGCAGCCCAATGTTGGCCGGCATCGGAGGCACATAGGTCTGTATCTCTACCGGCTTGTCATCGAGCAGAGTGATGTCGGTGGCGATGTTCAAGGGAGCACCCCAATCGACGTTGACCACGAAGGTCACGCCATGATTGGAATCGAACGGCGGGCCATGCGGCGCGATATTGTCCACCGTGATGCCCGCCGAACCGATGAAGCGCACATGTTCGGCCGTGCACTCCGATGCGGTGACGAGCACCACCGAGTCCTTGTCTATCGCAGGCCAGTTGTAGTTGAGCGTGCAACGGCCCTGCATCGCATTCCAGTATTTCCTGATCGTCTGCGGCATGGTTAAGCCCTCATCTGCAGAACATGTCCCTGGATTCCTAGAAATCCACCTCGATCGGCGCCGCGTCCAGAACGGTGATATCCGTTACCACCGTCAGAGGGTTCGGCCAGTCGACATTCACCACGAAAGTCACGCCGTGGTTGCCATCGAAGGGCGGGCCGTGAGGAGCGATGTTCTCGACCGTGATCGACGCGTTGCCGATGAAGCGGTGTTCGTCGGTCTGTGGCACGGCCGCCACGTATTCCGCGGCCGTGATCAGCACCACCGAGTCGTGATTGATGTTGGGCCAGTTGAAATTGAGCGTCGTTCGGCCGCCGAGCGGGCCCCAGTACTTCCTGATCGTTTGTGGCATGTCGATCTCCTGTGCTCGCTTTCCTTCGAACAATTCGATGAAGGCGTCCACCACCCCCGCCTTCTCGAGGTGGCGTGCGTTCCGTTTTAGGACGATTGAACCCGCTGGATTTTGAATATCGACTGTCGACCGGCGCCCTGTCGCGCCGCAGCGCCCAGCTTTCACAACTCGGCGACAAGCCGCCCGAACGCCTCTCTCACTTCGTCCCAGAACGTATCGGCCACGACCGGCATCGGCTGCGAAGCATTCGTCACGATATAAAAATGATCCTCCACGGCAGGCGCGAAGGGCTTCACCGCGACGCGCTGCCGCGCGTAAGCGGCCGTGACCGGATCGATGAGCGCCACACCCGCGCGATTCGCGACCAGCGCCACGCGAGAGCTAAACGTTGCACACGTTAAAGCGCATATGCGGGTGACTGATGCGGAAGGGCACGAAACTCACGCGTCGCTGTGGCGTATCGATCCGAACTGAGCGTGCGTTTGCACGAACAGGAGGCCCGAACGCGGCGGCCCATGCCCGACTCTACGGCACGATCACTAAGAAAGCGTGATCTTGCGCGGCTTCGGTGCGACCGGGCGGGCGAGGTTTACTGTCGCCAATCGAGCGACGGTATGCTGCAAAGGAGCCGACATTCGAATGTCCGGACGACCGGATGGCTGAGTGACGCTTCG
>NZ_JAQQEG010000060.1:0-39950 GCF_046027395.1 Paraburkholderia dipogonis
TGTTTTACCAACCGGTCGCTCACTCAACGTACTGACGATGATTACGTCCGTCTCGCGACGGACAAACCTTCCTCTAATACTGTGTGAGACTTGATACTTTCGCTTGTCGGCAGACCCCGAAGGATCCACCTCGCGTCGCGCATCAAGCGCCCACACTTATCGGCTGTTAATTTTTAAAGATCGAGTCCGCATCCACCACCGAACCAGCACCACACTTCAACCACCCGGCACCGCTTCGTTCTGCGTCGCTGCATCAGCAGCAGAGAAACGAGATTATGGAGAGCGAGCGACAGGTCGTCAACCCCCTTCGCGCAATATTTTTCAGAAAGTTGAGAGACACCGAAACAGACCACCACCACAACGCCGTCAAATTAGTTAGCCATCCGATTTAATTGAGCGCTCATGAGGCAATCGTACTCGCGACGGCCAGACAGTGATCAGCGACCACACCTCCCCACCGCCTACCAGCCTAACGAGCATCCTCACTCTATATAGAGCCATGAGACACATCCGGCGCGCACCCGAAAGAAGCGTCGAAAGAACCGGAAAACCGGCATCGCCCCAAAAAACTAAAGTTTCCCCTTCACCAGCCGTCAACCAAGATATCCCGTCACTTAAATGGCCGCCGACCATGGATAACCCAGTCGAGGAACACGTCGAGGAAGCCTCGCTCGCAGCCCAAACGCCAGCTCTGAATCCGGAGAAGGTGCCGGTAGGCACGCCTCTCGATTGGCCGATCGTCGACGCCGACGGCACGCTCCTGTTCGCCAGTGGCACTATCCTGGCGACCACGGACGAGCGCAAATTCCTGTTCGGGCACTTCCGTCCGCAGCGTGGCGACTTACTGGGCACGGCCACGCCACCGCCGCTCCAGGCAGAGCCGCAAGCGGATCCCAACGGCGAACTGACGCTCAAGGACATGCATCTGGAAATCGGTGCATTGATCGGTGTGCGCTCGCAGCTCGGCAGCGGCGCGCCCATGCATCCGTGCCGCATCATCGGTTTCGCGCCGAATCATTCGCTCTTCGTCACTCCGCCGATGCATGAGGGCCGCATGCTCCCGCTGGGCGTCGGCGAAAATATCGAAATCGTCGCGATCGCCAGCCATGCGGTGTTTCGTTTCGTCTGCACGATCGAAGCGATCTGCCGCGCGCCGTTCGACTACGTCGTGCTGTCGAAGCCGGGCGTGATCCGCCGCCTGCGCGAACGCAAGTCGATCCGGGTCCGCGCGCACCTCGCGGTGCGTTTCGGCATCGGCGAAACCGGCGAATCCTATGAAGGCCTCGGACTCGCGAAAGGCATCAGCGCACTCGGCATGTCGCTGGACGCCTCGTGGACCCTGGGCGCCGTCGGCGATCGGTTGCGCGTTGCGTTCCGCCTGAAATCGAAGGATCTCGACACGGAGATCGAAACCACGGCGGTGATCCGCAACGTGCAGAAAGGCAGCGGCCCCGGCGAGCCGTCGACTCACGGGCTCGAACTCGATCAGCTCGACCCGTCCCAGCAAATGGCGATGAAAGTCTTCGTGTTCGACCGCCAGGATGACGTGGTGTATTGGTCGAGCGGTCTGAAATAAGCGCAGGCCCGTGAGCGGAACGGCCCACGCGCCGCTCAGCCCATCAGTTCTTCCGGCGTGAAACGCCGCGCGCCCCACGCATCGGCGAGCACTTCGCAGCGGCCCAGCCGGATCGCCTCGCGCTCGAAATCGACGAACACGACTTCGTCGACATCGAGCGGCCGCACTGGCATATCCCGCGTGCGGCCATCGGTCAGGATCCACAACCAGCGTTGCTGCCCGGGCTTGCGGCGCGCGCTGCTCTCCAGCAGCTCGGTTGCTCGCCGAACGCCTGCCGTCAGCGGCGTGCCGCCTCCGCCTCCCACAGGCCTCAGCCATCGCTCGTTCCACCAGCGTGGCACAGCGGGACCGAAACGCACATCCGCACCAGCGCCGCCGAAACAGACCAGCGCCGCCTCGGCACGCGCGGCGCTCGCGCGATCGAACAAGGCGATCAGCAATCCCTTGGCGAGCGCGAGACGCTGCCCGGCCAGCATGGAGCCGGAGCAATCGAGTACGAAGCAATGCAGCACGCCGCCGCGCGGCGCATCGCGCACAAAACGCAGATGCTCGGCGCGCAGCGCGTCCTGGCGCATCGCGGCGAGTGTCGGCGGCCAGTCGATGCGCTTGCCCGGTTCCCCGCTCAAGCGGCTGCGCGCACCTGCGCCCGCGCCTTGCCGCCATCGAAAACCGCTGCGCGAGTCAGCGGCGGCGCTCTTCCGATGGCTCAGCGTTTTTTTACGTTAAGCGGAATGACGCCTTTGACGTGCGTGGTCGCGGCCGGTTCGGGCGCGAGGTAGCCCCAATCGCTATCGCCGGTAGCGGCAGCCGGCGGCGCATTTCCTTCCGCAGGTGCAGAGCGGCTATGGGAAGAAGCCTCCCGCTCGACGTCCCCCTCGCGCGTCTCACCTTCCCTCTGCGACTCGCGAGCATGCCGCCGATGAACCAGCACCGCCTCAGCCACCCGATCGACATGCTCGGCCGTCACCGCGGCCGCCTGTTCGAGCGCCGCCAACGCACGCGCCGCGCGCAGCATCACGAGATCGGCGCGTAAGCCGTCCACGGCGGCGTCGATGCACAGCGCGCTGACATGCGCGTGCACGGCGTCGTCGAACGCGAGTTGCGGCAGCATGACGCGCGCCGCCCGAATCTGCTCGACGTAAGCTGTCTGCTGTTGCGCATAGCCCGCACGAAACCCCTGCGGATCCAGATCGAACGCCAACCGCGCCTTCACGATCGCCTGACGTACGCGCGGCTCGAAGCAGTTCTGCAACTCGACCATCAAGCCGAAACGGTCGATCAATTGCGGCCGCAGTTCGCCCTCTTCAGGATTCATCGTGCCGATCAGCACGAAGCTCGCGTCGTGGCTATGCGACACGCCATCGCGCTCGACGGTATTCACACCGCTCGACGCCGCGTCGAGCAACGCATCGACGAGCGCGTCGGGCAGCAGGTTGACTTCGTCCACATACAGCACGCCGCGGTGCGCCTTCGCAAGCAACCCCGGCGAGAAGCGCACCGAACCGTCGCGCAACACGGTTTCGATATCGAGCGTGCCGATCAGACGATCTTCACTCGCGCCGAGCGGCAGATTCACCAGTTGCCCTTCCGGCAACAACTCAGCGAGCGCGCGCGCCGCGGTCGATTTCGCCGTGCCGCGCGGACCGGTGACCAGCACGCCGCCCAGTCCGGGATCGATGGCGGCCAGCAGCAGCGCCTGTTGCAACGGCGCCTGCCCGATCAGCGCGGCAAAGGGAAAAGCGGGCGCACTCATCGCTGAACTCATGTTTGCATTCCTTCGATCTGCTGCTCGCTCGCGAGCAGATGCTGTTCGACTTGCGCGCGATAGTCGCCGGGCGCTTGCCACAAACCGCGCTGCATGGCTTCGAGCAGACGCTCGCAAATCGAATGCAACGCGTGCGGGTTGTGCCGCTGCAAGAACTCGCGGGTATCCGCGTCGTTCAGATAGGCATCGGTCACGAGCGCATATTGATGATCCGCGATCACGCGCGCGGTCGCATCGTAACCGTACAGATAATCGACGGTCGCGGCGATTTCCGCCGCGCCCTTATAGCCGTGACGCTTCACGCCATCGAGCCATTTCGGATTGACCACGCGCGAGCGGATCACGCGCGCGATCTCCTCGTGCAGCGTACGCACGCGCGGCGCGGCCGGATTGCTGTGGTCGGCGTGATACACGCTCGGCTGATCGCCGGCCAGATGCCGCACCGCGGCGACCATGCCGCCCTGGAACTGGTAGTAGTCGTTCGAATCGAGCAGGTCGTGCTCGCGGTTGTCCTGGTTCTGCAGCACTACGTCCAGCGCGGCGAGGCGCGTGCCGAACGCGTGACGCGCTTCTTCGCCCGCGCTCTTTTGCGTGTACGCATAACCGCCCCACGCCTGATACGCGTTCGCGAGATCGGCGTCGGTTTGCCATTGCTGCGAGTCGATCATGTCCTGCAGACCCGCGCCGTACGCGCCCGGCCTTGCGCTGAATACGCGCCAGCCGGCGCGCTTGCGCGCTTCAGCGGCGTCCATACCGCGCGCGATGAGCGCATCGCGTTCGCGCAGCACGCGTGCGCGAATCGGATTCAGGTCCTCGGGTTCGTCGAGTTCGGCGACAGCCTGCACGGCGGCGTCGAACAGATGCATGACGTTGGCGAAGGCGTCGCGGAAGAAACCGGAAACCCGCAACGTGACGTCGATCCGCGGCCGGTCGAACACCTCGATCGGCATGATTTCGAAATCGGTCACGCGATGACTGCCCGGCGCCCACTTCGGCCGCACGCCGAGCAATGCGAGCGCCTGGGCGATATCGTCGCCGCCGGTGCGCATGGTCGCGGTGCCCCAGACCGAGAGACCGATGGCGCGCGGATAATCGCCCTTCTCCTGCAAATGCCGTTCGATCAGCTGCTGGGCGGATTTCAATCCGAGCGACCAGGCGGCTTGCGTGGGAACCGCGCGCGTGTCGACCGAATAGAAGTTGCGGCCAGTGGGCAGCACATCGGGCCGGCCACGCGATGGCGATCCGCTCGGCCCCGGCGGCACGAAACGCCCTTCGAGACCACGCTTCAGTTGAAGCATTTCCTGCGGGCCGCAAGCATCGAGCCGCGGCAGCACGTCGCTGCGCAGACGCTCGATCACTTGCTGCGCTTGCGGCAAGCTGACCGCAAGAAACGGCGCTACCGATGCGTCCGTTTGATCGCCGCACACGCCACGCAGCAACTCCGCCGCCAGCAACTCCAAGCGTTCCCGCGTATCGCCGCAGTGCCGCCACGGCGCATCGCTCACGCGCTGCAGTACATCGGGACGCGGACCATCCCACACCGCCGACCAGTCCACCGACAACGGATCGAACAGATGATCCATCCGCAGATCGCGCGCCAACGCATCGATCAAACCGGCGTTGCCGCCTTGCCCGTCGCCGACAGGAAAACGTCCCAATGCCAGCAACGTATCGCTCCGCTGCACGCCATCAGGCGATTGACCGAACGTATGCAAGCCATCGCGAATCTGCGCTTCCTTCAACTCGCACAGCCACGCATCGACACGCGTGAGCAGCGCGTCTTCGTCGTCCTGTCCGTTCGGCGTCGCGAGACTCAACTCCTCATGCAACTTATGTTCGACGATGGTCGCCAGAATCGTGCGCCGCAACAGCTTTGAGCGGCGCGGGTCGACCATCAGCGCTTCATAGTATTCGTCGACCTGGCGCTCGAGGTCCTGCAACGGTCCATAACTTTCGGCGCGCGTGAGCGGCGGCATCAGGTGATCGATGATGACGGCCTGCGCGCGACGTTTCGCCTGGCTGCCCTCGCCTGGATCGTTGACGATGAACGGATACAGATGCGGCATCGGCCCGAGAATCAGATCGGGCCAGCAGGCGTTGCTCAACGCGACGCTCTTGCCGGGCAGCCATTCGAGATTGCCGTGCTTGCCGACATGCACGACCGCGTCGATACCGAACTGGTGACGCAACCAGAAATAGAACGCCAGATACGCATGCGGCGGCACGAGTTCGGCGTCGTGATAGCTCGCGTAGTCGCCTTGCACGCGCGAACGCGACGGTTGAATGCCGACGAACACCTGTCCGCAGCGCCAACCCGCGATCATGAAACGGCCGCGCCGCAGCGTCGGATCCTGCTCGGGCGAGCCCCACCGCGCGTTCAGCGCCTGCCGCGCCTCGGCGGGCAACGCATTGAAGTGCGCGAGATAGTCATCGAGCGCGAGGCTTTGCAGCGCGGGACGCAGATCGCGCACGACCGGATCGTTGGTCACGCCTTCGGTGAGCTTCTTCAACAGCGCGTCACCGTTCGCGGGCAAGTCGGCGAGACGATAGTCCTCGTCGCGCAGCATCGACAGAATGCCGACTACCGAGGCCGGCGTGTCGAGTCCCACGCCATTGCCGATGCGCCCTTCACTCATCGGATAGTTGGCGAGAATCAGCGCGAGTTTCTTGTCCGCGTTATCGAGTGAACGCAGACGGCACCAGCGCCGGCTCAGTTCGGCGAGAAAGCCCACTCGCTCGGCGTCCGGCTGATAGCGCACTACGTCGACCTGAGTGTGAGGACACCGGTACGCGAGTCCCTTGAAACTGATCGCGCGCGTGATGATGCGGCCATCCACTTCCGGCAGCGCGATATGCATGGCGATATCGCGCGAATTGAGGCCTTGATTGTCTTTGACCCAATCCTCGCGATTGCCGCCGCTCAGGATCACCTGGAACACCGGCGCATCGCCGGCGAGCGCGAGCGGCTCGGGGTCGTCGATCGCGGACGCGGCGAAGGCGGTCGTATTCAGCACCAGCGCAACATCGTGCCGCGCGCACAGCGACTGCACGACATCGCGGCTCATCGCATCTTTCAGCGAGGTGATCGCGATCGGCAATGGATTCAGTCCTTGCGACTCGAGCGCGTCGATCAGCGCGTCGAACACGGCCGTATTGGCCGCCTGCAGATGCGCCTTGTAGAACAGGATCGCCGCGACCGGCGCGTTCTGCCGCCAGCGCGACTGCCAGTCGGCAACCGTCGGCGTGTCACGCTCGGGATGGTAGAGCGTCGCGGCCGGCAACGCGCGCGGCGGCGCGGGCTCGCGTCCCCAACCAAAAACGCGGTGCGCAATGCAGCGCAGAAACGCCTCGGCATTTTGCGGGCCGCCTTCACGCAGATAGCGCCAAAGCTGATGGCACAGATCGGCGCTCGCGGTGCTGCGCGCGAGCAGGTTCGGATCTTCCTGCAGATCGCCGGAGAACATCGCGAGCGTCTGCTGCCTGCGCTCGGCGAGCGCCACCACCTGCTCGATACCGTAAGGCCAATACGCCTCGCCGCCGAGGTGATCGACCACCACCACACGTGCATGCTGCAAGACGTCTTCGACATAGAAATCGACAGACGCAGGTTGCCGCAAATACGTGACGTTCGCGAGCCGTACGCTCGGGAAGCCCTCACCCAGGCGCGGAAAAACGCTCGCGAGCAGCGACAGCGTGGTATCGGCGGAACTGAGCACCACGATATCCGCGGGCTGCTGATCGATACGGATCACGCCTTGCGTATCGTCAACAAAACCGCCCGGCGTGGTACGCAGCAGATGCATGAGCGCTTACGCCTGTTGCGTTTCGACGCTCGACGGCACGCCGAGCGCCGCGTCGAACGCACGCTGCAACCCGGCCTGATCGAGGTCCTCGCCGATCAGCACGAAGCGGCTCGGGCCGCTTTCGCCGGCTTGCCAGCGTCGATCGAAATAGCTGTCGAAGCGGCGGCCCACGCCCTGAATCACCAGACGCATCGCCGCGCCCGGCAGCGCCGCGAAACCTTTGACGCGGTAAATCGTGTTGGTTTCGACGAGCTGTTGCAGCGCGGCGATCACCGCCTCGCGCGACAACACGTTTGCCTGCACGACCACCGAATCGAACTCGTCGTGATGGTGGTCGGCATCGTCGGTGGAACCGTGGTGATCGTGGCGCAAGTGGATCGTGTCCTCCGACGCCGCTTCGAGGCCCAGCAATGTGTGCAGATCGAGCTGGCCCATATGCGCGCGCACGATCTTCACTTGCGGCGGAATCTCTTCGCGGATCGACACTTCAACCGCGCCTTGCTGCTCGTCGTCGAGCAAATCCGTCTTGTTCAGAATCACCAGATCGGCCGCGGACAACTGATCTTCAAACAGTTCATGCAGCGGCGACTCGTGATCGAGATTCGGATCGGCCTTGCGTTGCGCATCCACGGCGACGGGGTTGTCGGCAAACTGACCGCTCGCCGCGGCGGGGCCGTCCACCACGGTGACCACGGCATCCACGGTGAAACTGTTCTTGATCTGCGGCCAGTTGAAGGCCTGCACCAGTGGTTTCGGCAACGCGAGTCCCGACGTCTCGATCAGCACGTGATCGATCTGATCGCGGCGCTCCACGAGCTTTTCCATCACCGGAAAAAACTCTTCCTGGACGGTGCAGCACAAGCAGCCGTTTGCCAGTTCATACAGTTGGCCTTCGGCTTCGACGCCGTTTTCATCGCAACCGATTCCACAACCCTTGAGGATTTCCCCATCGATGCCGAGCTCGCCGAACTCGTTGACGATCACCGCGATGCGCTTGCCGCCCGCATGCTGAAGAATATGCCGCAGCAGCGTGGTCTTGCCGCTGCCGAGAAAACCCGTGACGATGGTGACGGGGATCTTGCGCATTTGAGTTTGCATCGTGAGGTCCATCCGTAGGAGTTGCATGTGCACGCCGCTGTGTCTGGATGTCTGTCTGCATACGCCGGGCAAAACGGGGCACAGGCCCGGCCAGCCACGACGATAACAAAACACGGGGACGAACGACGGCGTTGCCACGACAACGGAAAAACAGAAAGCGGGAATGAGGTCATGAACGCAGCGCCGCATCCCCGCGGCGTTCGTCCTTCGTTATCTGGCCGGTATCCGGGCTGGCGAAAGCGCCGCTTCCCCTTCCCGGACGAGTGATTTCTCGCCCAGTGGTGATATGCCGACGCGACCTTGCGCGTAGGCATCGAAGCCGGCTCCGCGGCGCTAATCAACTGAACTTAGCACCACATTTCGCTTACCGTTGCGGGGGCAGCACAGGTTGACCCGATCCATGGCAGGCGGGCACCCTGTTTCCCGTTTAACTGCATGCGCACGAGCGCGCACACGAGCACCAAAGTGCGTGCGAGTGTAGGCCCGCGGCCCGGTGCCGTCAAGGAAACACAGGCCGCAAGCGCTTATCGGACGGGGCGCCATGTGCTATCGTATGCGCGCGTTTGGTGCCCGCACATGCATTCGCGTGTGCAGTTAAACGGGAAACAGGCAGCGCTCCATGCGCTCAACCTGTGCTGTCCCCGCAACGGTAAGCGACCTGCGGCGCAACCTTGAGTTGTCTTGCGCCGCGCATGCGTTTTTTCGATGCCACTGTCCGGCACATTCCAGCGAATGCGGACGGGAAGGCAAAGCGCATGAGGCCGCCAGCCCGGATACCGGCCAGACGCGGAGGCGGCGAACGTCATGCCGCCAGCCGCCGGAATCCGCGAGGGACGGATGTGAAGGCGCTGAAGCACGAGGTGGCGCGTTCGTATGCGTGTTCCTGGAGGAACCGTCACGAGCCGCGCGTGTCGCCGTGCCTGAATCCGTCGTACCGCATGCCCCCAAAGTCCGCCATCTGGCGACCCTTCGCGCTTTGTCCCTCCCCGCTTGTCACGACATGGCGCTCGCCATGTACGCCACGATGACCCGCGCCTGGCTGATCGGCGCCGGCCCCGGCGACGTCGAACTCATGACCATCAAGGCCACCCGTGCATTGGCGCAAGCCGATGTGGTGCTGGTCGACGATCTGGTGAATCCCGAGGTGTTGCAGTTCGCGCGCGCCGACGCGCTCGTCGTCTACGTCGGCAAACGCGGCGGCCACCCGTCCACACCGCAGGACGGCATCGTCGCGCAGTTGCTCGAGCATGTACGGGCCGGGCGCAGCGTCGCGCGTTTGAAGGGTGGCGATCCGTTCGTATTCGGCCGTGGTGGCGAAGAACAGCAGGCGCTGCACGCGGCGGGCATCGAGGTGGAAGTCATCAACGGTATTACGGCGGGGATCGCGGCGCCGGCGGCGATCGGCATTCCGGTCACGCATCGCGATCACGCGCAGGGCGTGGTGTTCGTCACCGGACACGGCGCGGGCAGCGGCGAGCCGGACTGGGCCGCGCTCGTGGCCACGCGCATGACGCTCGTGATCTACATGGGCATGCGGCGGCTCAATGATATCGTCGGCGCGTTGCTCGCGGCCGGCATGAGCACCGACACGCCGTGCGCGGCGATCGAATCGGCTACGCGTCCCGAGCAACGCCATGCGCTCGCGCGGCTCGGCGAATTCGCCGACACCGTCGCGCGCGCCGGGCTCGGCTCGCCGGCGATCGTGGTGATCGGCGGTGTGGCGTCGCTCGCGTTGGCGCGCGCGGCGGCGCATGCCGACGCCGCCGCGCCTTCTGTGGATGGAGCGGATACGCAATGAAAACGCTGAGCGTCGGCATCGGTTGCCGTTTGCACAGCCCGGCTGAGCAGATCGAAGCCGCGGTGTGCGCCGCGCTCGGCGCGCATTCGTTCGACGAAATCCATACCGTCGCCTCGCTCGACACCAAAGCCCACGAAGCGGGCCTGCTCGAATTCTGCGCACGTCATGCGCTGACGCTGACATTCTTCAGCCTGGATCAGATCGCGTCGATGCCCTTGGCGGAGCCTTCGGCGGCAGTGCGCGAGCATCTCGGCGTGGACGGCGTCTGCGAACCGTGTGCGCTGCTCGGCGCGACGGCCGGGCTCGGTGAAACCGCTGCATTAAATTCGCTTCGCGCCCGGCTCCTCGTGCGCAAAACCGTCCATTCCGGCGTAACCGTCGCGATCGCCTCGACCGCCGCGCCCGCCGACCGCGAACACCCAAACAACGACACTCAGGAACAGGACCTGCCATGAAGACCGACCCCGAATCGGCTAAACCAACCTTGTCATAAAGGCTTCCGGTCGGGAATAAGTATTTTATAAGCACTGACTTTGGAATTGAAAAGGAGATCGGGATGGCGGATACAGCTTTGGCCGGAACCTTGGTGGGCGGGGCAATTAGCCTCACAAGCACCGTGGTCGCCACCTTTGGTATGGAGTGGATCAAGCAACGACGCGACGCCCGTAACCTTGCTTTTGCATTCCACGGCGGTATCTCGGCGATCCTTGCCATCGTGAGCGAACGTCGATACGAGTCTCATGTGGCAGCAATGATCGCCGCAGCCCGCACGGGACAAACAATTGGAGCATTCAAGGTCCGCGCGCAGCGCAACTACGTCGAACTGTATTCAAAAAACATCGATCGCATCGGCATGCTCCATCCTTCCCTGGCCGAGCGAATTCCGACGTTCTATATTTGCGTGAACTCCCTGCTGGAAGACATCGACTCAATGTATGCCGGGGACCACGACCGACTTTCCCAAGACGAACTGCTAACGTTCTATATCAACTTCCAAGACTTGCTCAGTAAGACAGTCAATCTCGGACGTCACATCTTGGCGCTCGTCGCGGAAAAATACCCTTCGAGTTCGTTTTGGAACTTCCTCCCGGGTTAGCAGACTTCTCCTAAGCGATTCTCCGCGATCGGCACTCTCGAGACGATCATCGTGGGCTAGGACACTTCGATGGCCAGGAGATCATCGGCATCGTCATGCCGCCATTCGGTGCTCGTAGTATGGTCGCTCCCGATCCTCAAGAATGGCATCCATCTCGCGCAGACGAAACGGCTCCGGGTTCAGCCAAGCATCGAGATTATTCGGTTTGATCGGAACAATGCAGCGGTCATGACCGGCGGCCGCGACCTCGGGCGGCGGTTCGTCGGTAATCGCGGCAAATGATAGGAGGTCCGGCTCCCCGGGTATCTGTGTCCGCGACCATAGGCACGCGACCAGCATCTGTTGCGGTGGCGTGGGATCGAACTCAAGCACCACGTTCATGCCGTCACGATCGACGTTCTCGTAGAAGCGGTTGACGAGCATGATCCCGTGGTTGTAGCCGAACAGTTTCCCCCACACACGCTTCAGGTTATTCCGCCGGGCGTTGTACGTCCCCGGCTTCTCCCTCTCCATCGCCTCGGTCCATCCCGGTAGCCGGCAGCGATAACGCATCGGAACAACGACGCGGCGCCCGTCCTCGACGATCATCACAGGCGCATACCAGCCGGGATAGATGCGTGAGTCGGAATCCTTCAATGTGGTGCGCTTCAAGTCACCGAGCCGGCGCACCGCGGCGTCAATCTTGTCGGTGGCGATCCGCTTGCTTTCGGTGGCCGCTTTCGTCGTCTTCGTTTCCAGAATGCGCTCCGCATCGGCAAGCCGCGTGCGCTGCTTGAATAGCTCCTGCTCAAGCTTCGTAGCGCGCTGAGAATTGTTTTCAGAGATCAACGCCAAGACGCGCTTCTCATCGTCGCTCTGAGCACTCAAAAACGCGGCCTCCATGGCCAGCGGGAGTTTCAGATCTCGACCGCCATGCTCCCAGTACAGATTCGCGAACTCCCGGATGCTCAGCGCGGCGCCAAACATCTTCACGTACTTCTTGTAATCCGCCTCAATTTGAGCTGAGTAGCACATAGGTGCCTCCCTTGGAATTTTCCATGATAGTGCCATGCGCAAACTGGTAAGTCTTGGCTATACTACTGTACATCCATACAGTATTTCGCGACCAGCAATGCGTCATCGCCGCCCGCTAACCGCCACCGAGCTAGCTGAACTCTACGACCGAGATCCGTCGCCGACGGTGCTCAGGCTGCTCCAGGAGATCCACAGATTGCGGGCAACGATCATGCGAGCCGACCAGATCCGGAAGATGATCGGGAGCGGTGGAAGTGCTTATGTGGCGGACGCGGTGTGGGAATGTTTCGAGCGCGAACTTGATGCTGAGCCATGCCTCACCGACCGGCTTACACCGCGGCAGCAAAAGATCAGCGATGCGTGTACGCGACGGCTCGATGAGTGGCGGAAAAATGGTCGCAGGGGATAGCGAGCCGAACCAACGCGAAATCATCCAAAGGGAGATGACATGTACGTCGACGAGTTGAAGGGGAGATTGCTCGATTACTGGGTGGCCCGTGCGGAGGGCATCTCAGATATCAGGACCGTGGGCGAGACCGCGCCGGAGTATCGGTTTTCGTCCGACCCGGCTTTGGCAACGCCAATCATTGAACGAGAGCGCATCTACATTGGCTCAATTTGCGATGCGGTCCTAGGCAACCAATCGATCGCATGTATCGGGCAAGCGAATGGAAGCCGCCTACCCTTTTCGTCGGATTGCTTTAGCCTCGGCGACACCGATCTGGAGGCCGCGATGAGATGCTATGTCTCCAGTAGGTACGGGCCGGACGTCGCCTAAGATCGGTCTCGCTATCGGCTCGTACTTACGGCGCTGATCAGTTGCAGTGCGAACTCGACATCGCGCTTAAGTGCTGCAGCCTCGCCTTCTCCAGATACCTTCGCCATGGCGACGGAGACGCGCTTGAGGACATCCTCGGCGCGATCGACTGTGCTCCACAAAACAGCATTCTGCTTGCGCAACCCGTCTTCGACTGCCGTGTCGCGCCCTTCGATTTTTTGGAGGATCGCGTCTGCGGAACTGTTGCGTGGATTGTGTTTGAGTCGGACGAGGATTTCGGCGTTAACAGTCAGTCCGACCTCGGTCGCTGCGCTCTGAATTTCGGCGTGCAGGCTGCGAGGCAGGCGGAGCGATGTTTTGATGGTGTCGTCGATCGGCATGCGGCGGATTCTAACGACCCGCAATATACACGGCTACAAACCGGTGCCTAAACCACGAAGTACCTAGGCAATTGACTCCTTTTCGGCGCTTGTTTTACAAAAACAATGATCCATAATGACGCATCATAGCCGTGTACGTGTAGTCAATACGATGGTACTCATGGGCGCGAAGGTCGGCACCAGTTGATACCGACGACCAGGTAAAAAACACCCGTCGCCAGTTCCTTCCTCAGTAATTTGTCGCTTGCACTTCGCGCCCCGCTAAGATAGCCTTATACGGCTACAAATATTCATACTTATCCGGGCAGATTTGGGGTGCCCGTTGCGTTGAATTCAAGGCATGAAGGCGTCCGCCACCCGACCTGAGAGCTTTAAAAACGATGAAAAACGCCACAATACGCAACGTGATCGCCTCCAACATCGAGCGCCTTATGCTCGAGACGCCTGATATCCGCACTGAAGCCGAGTTAGCGGCTCGCGCCCGTGTTACCAAGTCCACCGTGCAGAGAATTCTCCGGGGCTTTATTGATGCAAACGTGGATGTGCTCGACGCCATCGCCAAGGCTTTGAATGTCAGCGCCAGCGTCCTTCTCGCGCCCCCCGCGACACCCTCTGATCCCATTTCGATGTATCGAGACCGGATCGCCGCTCTTCCAGCCGATCAGCAGCAACGAATCCAAGACTTCATCGACTCGGTTTCCGCTAAGTACGAAGAGCAAGCGGTCCTCTGACTCGACCAGCCGTCCGCATGCCAAGTGCCAAGCCGGTGCTGCAAAACAAATTACAGACCAGAAAGACAAACTGCCGGTAGAAATTCGTGAAGATCTACCGGCAAATTTTCTTGACACTTTAGCCATATACGCATAATAATAATCTCACACGATTCACAGGAGAGGACGTGCTTCGATATCTGCTAGCGCTGATTCGCTGCCTGTTCGCTCCCACGCTTGCGATGTCAGAGGGTGTCGCAGCCACGGCTCTCTCGACCTTTCCTTACCCGGCGCGCCCGGGACTTCGAAGATCGCCCGCGTGGGCCTTGGACTACGGCTAACTGATGGGGAAATGCGCTGGCTGGCGCCGCCCGGCTCCCCACACAGCAAGACCGGGAAAACTTAACTGCAGTAATTCCCAGATAGGCAATTGAACACCGTGGTGGCTCGATGAGCCTCCACACCACTGGCGACTGAACTGCCGTCAGCGGTGTGGGAATCCACCCACCTTTACGCAGCATCACGAATTGGAGAATTCCGTGCGCAAATCACTGCTTTTGAAGGCCCTACTCCTCGCAGCGTTCCCGATGTTCGCCGTCGAAGACGAAGCCACCGGCGCTGCGCCGAGCAGCACCGGACCGGCCGCCGATGCGGCCGCAGATCCCGCGGCGGACTCGACCGCTGCCACGACGCAGGTCCAGATCGATCCGCCGGTCGTGGTGCTGGATACCTCGGCGACGGCACCTGCGGTGAATACGTCCGCGTCCGCCGTGGATGCTCTCGCAGCCGACCAAATCGCACCGGAGACGCTCGTCACCAGCGCTGGACCGTCCGACGAGCCGGCGGTCGATGCCGGCCAAAGCGAAGCTGCCGCTCCGATCGTGCAAACGCCGACGCCCATCGCTCAACCTGGCGGCGCAGACGATCCGGTACTTGAAACGGTGAAGACGCCGGCCCACAACGTCGCGGAAGAAATCCAAGAGCAGATCAAAAAACTGGAGCAACTGCCGGCGGAAGTAGCCGCATGGTTCGAGAACAAGTTCATCGAACTGGCCGGCCACATCAAGGCGTTGCTCTAAGCAGTCAGGACGCACCCCGAGAGGGCCGCGCTGCAGCGATACGCAGCACTCTATCTGGCGCGCGAGCGCTGTGCGCCAGATAGATGGTCCGCCCCGAATGTCAGTCGCTAAGCCTCTGGCCATTGGCCTCCGCCTGCAGTGATTGCTGGACACCCGGCTCAAAATTGCCTCGATGTTGCAGGGGCCTGACGAGTCGCCGTCACGAGGGTAAGCGGCAGATCGAATTGCAGCAGGAAAGGCTCAATAGTCCAGCCAAGAATGTGACGCGCAAAGTAGGCCTCCGCATAGCTTTCGGGCGATTGCATGCTGAAACGGCTAGGAACAATACGGCGGTGAGAGGGCGAGGACCGAAGCTACTGCGGCGAGCGGGGTAAGAGCCCGCACCAGTTCTAAAGCGGGATTAGCCGAATGGTTTAAGGCAGTGGATTTCCAATCCTCCCACGCGCGTTCGATTCGCGCATCCCGCTCCAGATACACCACCGCGAGGCAGTAAAGCCCGGGGCAGCGAAGGTTGTGCGTAAGACCCCTGGCAGGCAAGAAAACTTGGGCGCGGCGTTCTTGCCGCGCGAAAAATCGGCCGCAAGATCGAGCGGACGCACGAGTCTCGTAACGTGCCGCCTCATCCTCGTAAGGGATGACTTTCAAGTGTGGGCGTTTGGCGGCAGCCGGTGGGCGCGGCTGCATCGGTCCTTCCTTCTTGGTGAGAACGCTGCCATATGCGAGCGTCAAGCGCCCGCGCTTGAGAGTAAGAAGAACATGGATGGCGACTGGAAGTTTGCGGACGGCGCGAACACACCTTCCAAATCAGTGGCCATTCTTGTGGGTGCAAAAGCGGATGCGCAGCGCTGGTTAGCAATCAGCGTTTTTCCGGTGAACGACGTACGAAATCCCGGTTAGACGTCGGCTCGGAAGAGTGCGGAACGGGCGTGGAGCGAGTAGGCCCTGCAGTTGCAAGCCCCGGTGGGCAATCCGGCGAGCTGGGGAAGAGCCAGCGCCTTCATAGCTGCTGTAGCTCAGTCTGGTAGAGCGCCCCTTTTATGGGGAGCGGAGTACATCGCGTATTGGGCGGAAGCGCCGACGCGGCGAATTATCTCCGGGCATCGGCCGGTGCGCGCGTGGGTTCAAATCCCGCCGGCAGCTCTGAGGGTCAGCGCGGAAAGCAGACGTGCCGGAGAGCAAGGCTGGAGCACTAGGCGCGAAGTGAGACGAGCAGCGACACCAGTAGGGGCGGAAGCCTGCCGAAGCCCGCTGCACGCGATGCACGTAGATGACGCGGAGTACCAGAGCCGGAGTAGCGACCGGCACCCTCTTCACCTAATCAGGAGTTTTCATGCTGCGAGACATCCGGACTCACGAAACCGACGACCTCAACAAAAACGTTTCGATCCTGGTCCTCGACGATCCGGATCCAGTATCGCGTGCAAGCCACTCATATTCAGTGGCAATCCCGGGAAAGCAGTCGACACTGATCCGCTTCCAGCACGGCAACCCTTCTGTCGAAATCAACGGCCTTACGAACGAGGTATTGCTCGCAATCATGGCCGACCGTCTGGAGGATTTTCAGCGTGGCCCTTTCGCCTGCCGAGAAAATGCCGACATGCTCGCCCACATTGAAGGCGCACTCTCTGCATGTCAGGCGCGCGCAGCACGCGTCGCTCTCGAACAGAACAGAACAGAACAGAATGAACCCGGGAATCCGCTCAGCCGATGAGCGCTGTGGACGGGTAAATCCACAGGTAGCATCCCGTTTCGCAGAGGCGCGTATCGGTACTCTGCGACAGGCATCCGTCAGCGCGCCAGCGTAAGCCCTCATGACGGAGATTCAGAAGTACGGAGGGCGTGCCTTTCCCCGGGGTACGCCCTTTTTATTTGGCACCGCGAAAACGGAAAAACTGATTCTAGCCGCCCATCCCCATCTTCCACACTGTTCATACGCCACGAAAGTCACTGAGTTGAGCAGTGTTGCGCTGATGGCGTAAGGGGAACTGGGGGTCGCATTCGCTCCCTACTCGACATGAGTGCTACCGCAGCAGTCAGCGCGCAAGCGTCGTCGGATGGCTGCATCCCAACCGAGACAGAGGAACTATGGAATTCACGGAATTGCTGGAGCAGATTCAAATCGAAGGCGCGGGACAAGGGGACGTCGTGTTCATTGTGACGGCGCCCGATATGCAAAGTGACGCATTCGTGAAATTCGCGAGCGCGCTTCGCTCGCACGTCGATCGCGACCGCGCCGATGGCAAGTACTTCCCGCGTTGCATCGTCATGCCGCCGGGTGTCGCGGTCGAGGTCGCGCGTGCGCAGTCTCAAGATCGTGTAGAAATCGCGGGTGGCGCTTCGTTCATCGGTCAAACTCTGGCGGCAAGCCCTGACGACGGATCCCCGCACGGCTAATGGAACCGATCAAACACTTCACGCGTAATGACGTCGGGCGAGATGTTGTCGTGGGCGACGTCCATGGATGTTTCCAGAAGCTGAGAGGCGCACTCGACGCCATCAAATTCGATGCGACCGTCGACCGTCTGTTCAGCGTCGGCGATCTCGTCGACCGCGGACCCGACAGCGATCAGGTGCTCGAATGGCTGAATAAGCCCTGGTTCCACGCCGTGCGCGGAAATCATGAGCAGATGGCGATCGATTTCGCTCGCGGCGGGATACCGGCCGATTGGTATATGCGCAATGGTGGCGGCTGGAATATCAGCAATCCGCAGCACGTCAGCGCGGAGATCGCTGACGCTTTCCACGCGTTGCCGATCGCCATCGACGTTGAGACCGTGAATGGTCTAATTGGCATCGTCCACGCGGATTGCCCGTTGCGACGCTGGCAAGACGTGCGCCTTGCGTTGACCGGATCGAACAGTGAGGCTTTCCAGGAAGCGTTGCTTTGGAGCCGAGATCGTTTTGACCAAGAGAACCGTGAGGAAGTGGAAGGCGTTCGCGCAGTGATCGTCGGTCATACTCCGCTCGTTCGATATTCGAGTCTCGGCAACACGATCTACATCGACACCGGCGCGTGGATCGCGCGCGAGAACCGGCCATTTACGATTCTCGACCTAGAGACGCTGCAGCCGGTTCATCAGCCGTCGCGTAGCCTCTCGGCCTGACAGCGCAGTAGAAAACGGGCGCGTGCGTTCCTGGCGGCGCACGTGACAATGAACGAATGGCACAGACCGTTTCCTTCACTCCCGCGGATATCGAAGCGCAGATCCGGCACTGGCTGTCCACGGAAGTGGATGGCTATCTGGGCTCGACCTATGGAAGCCCAATTCTTGAGCTTCTGCAGAACCCATTCGGCGCCGGCCTCGCGGACGCCTTCCTCGCGAAGCTGCGCACGAACATCCCGTTGCTCACCATGCTGCCGGCGAACGCCGTCGATCTGTCTTACGTAGACACGGCACCAGACAAGCGTCTGATTTTCATCTCGGTCCTCGGCCGCGCGATAAGGATCAACTGATGTATTCGAAAAGTGACTTCGATACAGCCGTCGAGAACACGATCGACAACTACCCGACGGTCGCCGCGCGCTACAAGACCGGCGACCCGACGGTAACCGCACTCATCGGTTCTGTGACGCAGATTGCGGCGATGCTCTCGCAGCAGATCGAAATCGAAGGAATCGAGGCGTTCGAAAAGGTGCGCGATGCGACGATTCTGGCGGATGCGGCGGTGCGCGGCTTGGTGCCGCAGGGCATCCCGACTCGCATCAGCCTGAATGTCGCAAACAGCGACGTCAATCCGTACACGCTCACGGCCGGCCGCACGCTCAGTGACGCTGGTGGCAACGATTACGTCGTCGATACGCCGGTCACCGTGGCCGCCGGCGGCACGGGCACTGCGGAGTGCCTTCAGCAGACCCATCGTGTGTTGACTCAAACCGTCGGAACGTCGCAACCGTTCTATACGATTCAGGTCCCACCGGCAGCCGACGGCTCTTTCATCGCCGGCATTTCAGTTGCGGACTCGGCCGGCAATGAATTCACCTACACCCCCGCCTTCACGAACGTCACCAACGGCGAGCAGGTGTACACCATTGAGGTCGACGAGTATCAGAACATCTTCGTGAAGTTCGGATATGGCGGCGTAGTTGGCTATCAGCCAGCCGCCGGCGAGGTGTTCAACATCACCATTACTGACACCGTCGGCGCACTGACGATCGCCACCGGCAGTCCGTTCTCGCTCGACAACATCGAGACGCCGCAGGATTCGCTCGTGAAGCTCACGCTGGGAAGCGTACTCATTGCTGGTCAAGACCCGATGGATATCGCGACGCTGCGCGAACTGGGCAAGTACCCCTCCGCTTACGACGAGAACGCCGTCTACCTAGGTGAGTTTGATTACCTGATCCGTCGCAATGTGCCGGGCCTGCTCTTCCTGTCCGTGTGGAACGAACAGGTCGAAGAATCGGTGCGCGGCCCGAGCGAAGACAACATCAACAAGCTGTTCGTCTCGTTTGTACCGCCCGTCGGCGGCGATCCGGAAGCCTACCAGGCGCAAATCACTGCTCTCATCCAAGGCGCAGACGATTCGTACAAGATCGGCTTCGTGGCAGCGAACGTGGTGAAAATCGTTGCTGGCGTCGATGCCACCATCGCGCGCGTGTACGACCAGACCGCTGTAAAGCAGCAGATCACTAACGTCGTCCTCGCGCAGTATGGCCAGAACGCAGCCGCGGTGAAATATGGTCAATTCACGGTCCAGAACAAGGTCATCAACCAACTGCTCCGCGCGAACGTTGCAGCCCTTCAGGATAGCCGATCTGACTACGCCGTCACGGTCGCGCCGGTCACCGGCCAGATGCCCGAAGATTACCGATACATGGACGCGACGAGTCTTACCGTGAATGTGACACTATCGACGTACACAAGCGGTAGCTGGGGCGTCTAATGATCGCGCCACCGACTCTCGGCCCGCTGGTCAATAGCGCCGAATACGACGAAATCGAGACTGAGCTCAAGCAGATATTTCTTGACCTCTTCTCGACGTATTTGCGTTCGAGCGAGCGTGACCTGAACGTCTACGGCGCAGCGCATTTAGGCTCGCTGGACCTTCTGACGAAGCGCATCAAGGTCGACGGACTCGCCGTATTTGGCGACGACACGAATGCCGTCGAGTACCTGTACCGGGCATGGAATTTCCGGAACCCAAAACGCGGGATGATATTCCTGCGGACTTATCTTCAACTGCTTTGGCCGAACGGCTTCGTCATTGATCAGTTGTGGCAGCGGAAGGGAGAACCCTATCCGACCGCCCTCTCGACCCGCGGCGAAATTACGGACCCCAATCCGGAAACGAACTACTACCTGACCAGCCGGATTCGAGTGTCGATCGATGATGCCAGCGAAACCGGCGTCAGTGCGACGCGCGTCTTGCCGGCGCTGCTCGCCGTTCTAGCGGCGCGCTTCCTGATCGAACTTCAGGTCTTAAAGCGATTCAACGATTCGCTCGGCATCGCCGACGGCATGTATGCCGAAAACGTCGCGTTCTTCGATGGTGCGTTGCGGATGCCGTTCGCAAAAACCGATACGGTCAGCGCTGGATCGGGGCTGTATAGAGAGCAGATCGCATTCTTTGGCGGTCAGGCGGTAGCGCCGCCAGCAGCTGGGAACATGCATACCCTCGTCAACGAGACGCTTCCATCCACTCTGGACTAATTGCCGGTTGGGTCCGAAATAAGCGATCCACTGAGTCGCACTCTCCGGAGTGGCGCGCTCTGGGCTCTACGTGTGGAAAAGGTGAGCATCGCCGTTGATTAACATGCCCCAGAATTGGCTAACAACGCCTAGCGACAGCCAATGAAGACCGAAATCATCCGCTACAACCTCACCGATCGCGGCCGAACGTTTCGCGGGAAGCCCCGTAACTTCGACATCCCGCGTATTGTGGCTGCCATCAACAGCGGTCCGTGTCAGGAGAAGGTAAAGCATCGCGACATGCTGGGCTACTACGGCCACTGGCCGCGCGTGAAGTTCGGTATGAACCCGGCTGAAGGCGGCGTAGTCGACGGAAAGGCCATACGCGTCGAGCCAGCGATCGTGACGACGTACCTGAAGGCATTCGACGACGGCACAATCGAGCACCAGGAAGAATTCCTCGACAACGACGCTGGCAAGCTGGCATACAACCTCTACAAGTCCAAGGCCGGCGGCTTCTCATCCGCGATCGACGAATACAAGCGCAACGGTCCAGAGTTCTACGGTTTCGATTACGTGCTCGAACCGAACTACAGCACGAACCGTGGCTATGACGTCGCGCTCGACAGCGCGTTGACGCTCGACGCCGTCGAAGCTATCGAGGCCTATCAGGAGCACATTGGCGGTATGGCGCGACTGCTCGACTCGGTCATGGCAGACCGAAACAACGTCGATGCGGCCTATCGTGACGCCCTCAAGGCGCTGGCAACGGTCTCCGCGGAGAATGAGACGTATATCTCGCTACTAACCCGCCGCAAGACGTTGGATAGCGTCGCATCGCTGGAAAGCGTGGAGTCTCCGCTTCTCGTCGACCGCTCTGGGTTGAGTGCGCTCGAGCGCAACATCAAGTCATTCAAATCCGCCGAGCTTGGACGCTTCGAGCCGCTCGACGACGAGCAGAAGCCAGCCGACACAACCGTTACATCCGTCCTCGATAGCGTCCTCTCACGATGAAAGAACTTCAGCTTGCACTGGGCGGTTATCTTGAGCGCTGGCATCAGCAGCTCGTACCGACGACGCCGGCCCTTACCGAGTATGCCGCTCGCGGCTTTGCTACTAGTGTCGCCTGGGCGCCGGGGCGCATGGTGGATGCCGCAAGTGAGATGCTCGCTGCATGGCGCAGAAACGACAACGTCGGCAAGACGACCGGCGCACTCCTTCCCATCGCACTTGTCGCGCTGGCGAAGGATTACGTCCCCGTGCCCGGGGATCATTCCCGCCAGATCGCGAACGAGGTTTTTGTGACCATCCCGAGCGACCCCAAAGAGCGCATCTTCAAATTGCGCCAGATTCAGGGGTTGCGCCGCGGACAAATCCTCATCGCGGCTGCCGAGGAAGAGACCGCCCGAAACCTGGTGCAGCAGCTGATTCTGTTCATCAACGCTGTCGAAAACCGCTACTTTCAGGCTACGTACCGATTTGCCGGTATCGACCAGCCGTGGCCGATCACCGTGGAGACGACGGACATCCCAGCTGAGGTCGCACCGGACGGCGAGGAAAAAAATCTGACGCTGCTCGTTGTCGACATCCACTTCCTCGAATCCATCCCCCTCTTCAAGGCGCCGTCGCAAGCCGAACCGAACGATGGACAAGGCGACGGTACGCCCGACAACCCGAGTGGCTATCCAAAGGTTACGAAGATCACGGTAAAGGATTACGACAATGGTTTCGTGGGCCAGGTCGACACGACGTATGGCGTGATCACTGGCGAAGCGAATGTTGACGTTGCCAACGTCGGCGATACGTTGGACGTGCTGGTGAACGAAACACTTCCTGGTCCCGGATACTTCTGAAATGAATATTCAGGCGATCTTCAAGGGCTATGCTGGCGATGGCGTCACAGTCTATTCGAAATGGGTGAACGGCATTCTGGTGGTCAGCAAGATCGCGGCCTATCGCGAAGACCGCTTCAAGGACTGCCTCATTATTACGGATGCCGACTTGCCGGCGCGCGAATCGTTCTTTACGGACGAGCATATCAGCGACGCAATCGGTGCTTACATGCACATGAAAGCTTGCGGTGAGCTCGATATTGCAGATGCGGCCGCGCGCGCGAACCCGGAGCACTGGGTGCAGGACGCCGATACAAACAACGGGCTGCGTCGGTTCATGGTCAAGCCACAAGTCGAAAACGCGGTTGTGGCAGTTCTCGCCACATGCTGGCAGGTCAAGCGTTCGAAGACTATCTCCAAGAGCATTTCCCTGATGGATGCCCTCCTCATACAGCGCGGGACCATCCAAACGATCTGAGCGGAAAAAACGCCGAAAGCGCCAGTACTCGACAAAACAGAATGGGCTATCCATAGGAGCATGGAATGCCCACGTCTATACCGTTGCAACCCACCATCACTGAGGCGGGTCTCGCAGCAGTCTTCAACGATCAAAACACTGGCGTCGAGTTCGTGCTTTCGCACATTGCGTTTGGTACTGCGCAATACACGCCGGATGGTTCTGAAACCGCCCTACGCGTCGAGAAGGTCCGTGTACCGATCGCCGGCGGCGGCCGCATCAGCCCAACGCAAATACAGATCTATGCTGTGGCGATGGCTGCTGCCGGCAATCCCTTCTTCGTCGGGGAAGTCGGCTTCTTCGGCGACAACGGCGCGACGCTCCTCGCCGTGTACAGCAGCACCGGGACGCCCGGACTGTTTCTATCCGACACCGTTGCGACGTCGGTTTCGTACGGCCTTGGCCTGGCCGCCCTCCCCGCCAACTCAGTTTCGGTCACGATCGATCCGAGCGCCTCGGCCGCACTGCTGATTATGGGGAACCACGTCGCGGCGGCCGATCCTCATCCGCAATATGTGGAGAAGGTCAACGGCGTTGCGTTCTACGACCCGACTCTCACGTTCAATCTCGGTGCCGAGATCATCGGCGATGACCTTCTGGTCTATCAGTCCATTCAAGCAAACAACATCGGACACGCGCCATCGTCATCGCCGACGTGGTGGGTGCCGCTGTACAACTACGGCGATAGTCCGGTCGCCGGCCTGACTAACGTGAACGTCACGCTCACATCCACGCAAGCCGCACGTGCGCATATCACCTTCAGCGGCGCACTCACGGCGCCCATCAACATTGTTTTCCCGAACTGGGTGAAAGATTGGACCGTCGTGAACAACACGACCGGAGCTTTCGGTTTGACGTGCAAGACCGCTGCCGGGCCCGGCGTGGCGATCCCGCAAAACGGCTCGCCAACGAAGATTCGAGGCGACGGCACGAACGTCACACAGGCTCCAGAGAATGTGGCACCTGCTACGGCAGGCCAGCATGCCGTGCAGTTCGGGCAAGTGTCCGGCGTTGTCGGTCAGGTGCGCAATCTTTCGATGACCGTCGCCGCAGCGAGCGCAACAGCAACGATGGCCGCCGATGAAATCATCGTCGAGTCTGCGCTCGGCGGTCTCCGATACTGTATGCCCAACTTCAACCAGACAATCAATATCTCCGGGACGGGTGTCGGCAAGATGGATACCGGCTCCGCGCCGGCGTCCAGTTTTGTCGGCATCTATGGTATCTACAACCCGCAAGCGGCTGTATTTGCAGGCTCGATTAGCGGCGTCACCCTGACCGTCTCCGGCGTTACGTCTGGCACGTTGGCTGTCGGTCAGTATGTTCAAGGTGCTGCTCCGGGCACTTCGATCACCGCGCTAGGAACCGGGACCGGTGGGATTGGAACATACACCGTTTCGGTTTCGCAATCTGTTGCGGGCAGCTTTACGGCTGGGGCCGCAGCGCTGCTCGGCGTAAGCGCAAATGGCGTGGCTCTGCCAAACGTATATGGTGGCTCGAACATGCCGGCCGGCTACACGGAAAGCGCGCTGCTTTGCGTCGTGGCGACAAATGCTTCAGGCCTGATCACTGTTTGCACCGTAGCCGACAGGAAAACGTCTACGACCGCGCAGACTATATTCTCTGTCAGTTCCGTGTCCGGCTCCCCCGTTAGCACGAACAATCTGGTTGTGCCGATGAATGCACGGCGCTGTGCAGGCACCATGTCCGTGTCCAATACTGGACTGCAATCTGGTTCGCTGATTCTGTGCGCCACAGCGCAAAACGTTGGCGCCAAAACGCTCACTGCAGCACTCAATGGGACTACCGCGCTGATTAACTTTGAAAACCTAGAGATAACGACCCCCCAGCGCGTGTTTGTAAGTGGGTCTTCCACGGGCGGTACTGCGACGTTTGCGGCTGCCATTACCTCATGGGAAATTTGATATGAGCATATTGAACGTGCAGTTCACTGACGATACGCAAACCATCATCAACGGATATTTCAACTGCGCTCAAGATCCTTCGGTGTATAAAAATTTGGGGGTAGTGGATGCCGCTGATGTCCGTTGGAAAGTCTTTTACGACGGTCTGCCGGTATCGGTAAGTGAAATTCTGCCAGCACCGACGGCGGCGGAGTGATCCACCTCCGACCGAATTGTCGAGTTGACGCTGACGTCAACGGAGTTCTTCCACTGTTGCTTGGGGTGCTGAACGGGGAACGCCGTTCGGGTGCGTCGAATGGCCGAATAGGTTCGCAACGCGGCCGACGAGGGAGAGTGAAGGCTTTTCGATGAGATGCCAGGACAATGCCCCGGCGATCAAGGCGATCGGAACTGAAACAAACACACTCTGGTATGGCGTCAGCGACGGTGCATAGTGATCGACGCATTGCTGGACTGTAAATCCGTAGACGTACACCCCGTATGAGTAGTCGTTGGCGGGGCGTATCTTCGATAGGATAGGCGTCGTCCCCAACCACATCACGCCATAGACGAAGGCGATGTAGAAAAGCGCGGTCCCTACGATGAAATTGTCAATTGTGAGCAGAAAAGCTGAGAGCAATAGCAAAGCGACCTTTCCGTTGAACGCGATCCTAGCCCTCAGTTTGTACATCAGGACACCAAGCATGAAGAAGGGAACAGGGTAAAACTTGTAGCCACCCTGCTTCTTGAAGAAATCATCCCAAAAGATGTTCTGCGGCACGTGTCGCGTGAAATACCAAAACACCGCGAAAGCAACCGCCAAAGTGAAAACTGTCCTCTTGATGCCCGACAATAATCGGGCTGCGCTGAAAATCAACAGCAACATATAGCATTTGATTTCGATGGCAACTGTCCACAGCGCAATGTTCACAAAGTCGGTGTGGTTTCCCCCGAACAGACCCGGAAGATACGGCGGAATTCCGATTATCAGTGCGGATGTCTGTGCCATCCACTCAACGGCTTGAGACGTGGCGAAGTATTCCGTGACAGACAGTGATGAAACGGCTGGGCCCAAGACGAACGCGGTTACCATTGCGTAGGCTATTACGGCCGGCCAAATTCTGAGCACGCGAGACGCGATAAACCGCAGTGGGCTATTGCGTTCGACGCTCATCGTGACAAATATTCCGCTGATCAGAAAAAACGCGTAGACCGACATCGAGGGCACATATTCACGCGCGGTAAATATGCCGAACGGATCGCGAACGCCTGGGATCCGCTGTGTCATGAATGAATGCCCGTATATCACGCCGATTGCTGCAATTAGCCGTACAATATCGAAATTGTTCGAACCCCGAGTCAGCGCGTCTGCCAGGCGTCGTGTCATGTCGAGCAAGGAATTTAGAAAATTACGGGATCTTACCCGAACTCTGGATTGCCCAGCCCGGTCGACTGAGTAACGAGACGGCCGCACGGACGCCCCGTCGACCTCAGAACCGATACTTGACCATCAGCACGTCAGCACCGGACCAAATTGCGGGCGAGTGTGCGGAGTCGTACTTGGTGGGCAGTATGAAATGCTGGTAGCTCAACGAGAGCGGGCCGCGACCTACCGATACTCCGACGACTTTGCCGAGCTGCAAGCCGTTCGGCGTATGCGCGTGGACCGTTTGTGTCGCCGCGCCCGGAGTCTCTGACCAGTTGTACACAGATACGTCCCAATCGGGGCGATATGGAAACAGGCCTGCCTCGGCTCCGATGCGCCAGCCGCGGTATCTGAAATATGGCTCTATGGTGATCGAGACGCCCTGCGCATTACCGTTGCCAACGAAGTTTGCATTCTGAACGTTGACCGGCATCGGATTAATCAGGGCATGCGTTTGCGTGCTGTAGTTCGCGTCGACAGGAGTGCATTCGCACTGCGACGACACATGCCCGAGGCTGACGTAGTCGACATGCCAATCGACGCCCCACTTTTCGCGGGTGTATAGAGGCCCAGTGAGGCCGGCAGACAACACCGGCGCGCTCAGCCCGAGTTGATGCTGCATGCCTTGCTGATACCACGTGTTGTCGCCTTGGGTGCTGTATCTGGAAACGCCGGCGCCGAGTTCTAGGCGCACATAGTCGGTGATGCTGTCTGCATGAGCGCTAGAGGCGAGCGCCATCGCCACGGCCGCAGCCGTGATATATTTGAAGCGATTCATGGTAGGTCTCTCTCAAAGTTGTCTACCGTGGGTCACGCGCCTGCATCGGTTGCCGCCGATGTGGGCGCTCCTATTTTTGAGTAATGTTTTCCTTCCGCAAATCAATGCTATCGAGGCGCCCAATTGGGCGGCTTGAGATCAATCACCAACAAGTGCCACGAACGATAATCCGAACGGAGATTGGCGCTCGAACTGCGGCGCCCCCCCTACTTCGAGATGGCGCGACGCAACTGCTTGACTAGATCTGAGACTTGACCGATGGGGACGAAAATGGACCCGGCGACGGCGCCACAGGATTCGACGAGGCTTATTTCGAGGGCCGTTTCATCGGAATCCAATTCGACTTCGATGAACTGCCCGTCAGGCAACTGAAGTGAGGGCGGTATGGCCGGGCAATTAACGCTGTTGCCAGCAAGTGTGGCTGTGATAGTGTCCAACACGATGTGCGTTCCTCTGCTAACGGGTTCACTGCATCAATGACGCTCCGCCGCCTGCAACGGGTGGAGCGTTTTTCTTGAGCATCCGCACTCAATCTCATGCGGTTGCATCGGTTCAATCAATGCCTTCATCATGAAGGCACAAGGTGTAATCTATATAACCTTCATCATGAAGGCAAGAGGTTTTTTGCTTCTATGATGAAGGCGCGTATATCATTACGTCTATGGCTACCTCACTGAACCAAGACGACTATCTCAAGACGGCTCTGCGGCTCCCGCGAGATCTCCACGCGAAGATCCAGGAAGCTGGGCTCGCTAATGGGCGCTCGATGAACGCCGAGATAGTCGCGAGACTTGAGGCTGGCTTCGATGAACCGCCAAAGAAGTTTCTTGAGGCCTTGGATTTTGCCAAAGCGATCAATGAATATGGCGATGCAATCAGGCAATTGATGAACCAAGATCGCGAGCGCAAGAGCATGCTGCTGGCGATCGGCAATGACCTCCGACGCGTAGGAAATGAAATGCGTAAACTCCACGAGAAGGGTCGAGTGGAGATCTATGTGGCGATCGCCCAACTCGGGAGCGCGTTGGAGTCCGGCGACCTGGACGCAGCGCAAGCACAATCAGTCGCCATGCGCGAGACCTTCGCCAGCGTTAGTGAGGAATGGGTCAAAATGCAAACCCCGGAAGAGCCGGGTTACTTGCCCCCCGTCCCCATTGAAAGTAGGAACATGCGCAAAACACCGATCCACGCGATCGAAGGCACACCGCCGCCGCCAGGCAAGCCGAAGAAGTAGCCCAGACCGTCCTTGAGGCGGTTTTTGTTTCAATGCCGTCGGCGCAGATCCTTGAATCTGCGGTTTAGCCATTACCCGGAAAGCGAAAGCGTTTCGGGCCGCTAGTCGGCGCGATGATGAGTTCATATCTCCTGTGGACTCATATGAGTATCGAAACCAACACTTCTGCGGTCGCAATCTTCTATCAGTTGGTGCGGCAGTACGCCATCACGACACCGGCATGGGCAGTCACGCAGAGCTATCAGACGAAGCCCGATGAGCGCTGGGATTTGACTCTCGCGAGCCGCCGCGTGTACGGCATACCCGATGAGTTCCTGACGATCATGGCAGCAGCCGGCCTGGACTCGGTCGAGCAGGAGATGCCGGAGCAATTGCTTATCCTCCCGGATGCAGCAACGCTCAAATCCTTCAAGACGCAGGCCAAGTTCGTGAACCTCTCGGACGACCGGACGCCAACGCCCGCAAACTACATCCCCCCAGAATACGTTGCGCTCGTGACGCGCCAGACGATCGCGTCGACGACTGGGGACTAGTATGGCTGTCAGAGGCAACGCACGAACGCGCCATATCCCACACGTCACGCAAACGCGCGGCGCCGTCAATGCTTTCAACAAGCGTCAGCGTGAGCACGAAGAACGGCGTGAGCTCGCCAAGCCGTACATCCTCACTCCGGCCGATGTCAACGGGAAGTATGATGCTGCGCGCACGCTCAAGACCACGCTAGGGGGCGAGCGGCGCCCTCTTACTACCGAAGATCTGGCAGTATTCCGAGACAACATCGCGACGGTCGCGCGCCATTACCAGAAGGGGCTGACGGCCCAGCAGATCATCAATCTGTCCGAGCAGCACGACGTCAAGCGGGCGAATGACTTCATTCACTACGCGGTGCCGAGCAGCGCGAGCCGCGGCACTGTTCGATTCATCACGAACGCGAGCCCAACTTCGGACGTAAAGCGCCACTACACGATCGTTAAGTTTCTCGATTTTCAGAACGCTATCATTAGCGAAGAAGAATCGACAAAGGCCGCTGGCAACCTTGGAAAGTACGGGAAACTCGCCATCGCATGCGATTGCGGCCGCTGGAATTTCTGGTTTCGATACATCGCGACCATCGGTGGTTTCAATGCGGCCGGCCGCGAGCTAGGATTTCCCAAGATCAGGAACCCCCAATTGATGGGGATTGCGTGCATGCACATTCTGCGGACACTCCGCGAGGTGCAGAGCGGCGCCGCAGTGAAGGGTGTAGTCGCGCGCATGATCGATTCCGCTCGAGCGGATGAGGCGCGGCAACATATCGCGATCACGAAGGCCGAGGCGCAGAAGGTGGCACGATCGCAAGCGAAGTCTGTAAAGGACGTGGAGGTTCGACTTCCAGGCCCCAAGCCCGAATGGGACCCACTCCGCGCGCGCGTCAAGAAGAAGTGGACGGCCGACAAGGAAAAGAAGCCAGCGAAGACCGCAGATAAAGCGCGCGCCGACGCGTTGAAGAACCTGAGGAAACTGAAGGAACTCGGACAGCTATCACAAGCCGACTACGACAAGATCCTCGCGACCCTGAAAAAATAGGCCTGAGCCATGCTGAGCACAGTTCCGCAACAAATGAATCTAATGGCGCGCAATGTGACGTTGCGCCATCCAAATAGCATGGATTGCGAAGCCTATCGCAAGGTCGTGACGCGGACGTCAGATGGCGCGACCGAGGGCTATCCCACCCTCGGCGGCATGACCGTGCTCGATTCCGAAGACGAGGCCGCGATCGACTGGGAAGAACTCGGGCCGGCGAAGCTATTGAACTGCGAGCCGTTCGTTTCGGCGCAGATGGTGAATCGAGATGACGGCGTCGACCAGGCCGTGGCAGAGATGTATGTGATGGTCGAATTTATTGCGCCCCCGACAGATCCGGATGCCAAGGTCGTCAATAAGCACGATGTGCTCATGATCGAAATCTCTGAGGACGTGAAGATCGGCTATGAAGTGATGGAGGTCGACGCCGTCGTGAACGTGCCGCCGTTTGCGCGGCGGTACCGGATCGAGAAGCGCGATCTTCTTTCGTTCGTCGGGGCCTTCGAGGACTAGTTGGAAGCGGCAATGCCGCCAAGATCCTTGGCTCGCTGCGCCGTCATCTGCCTAAATTCGTCGGCCGCATTGACCGACGCACTCGTGCCGCCATCGGGGTCGTCTGCGAAATTAGTTTCGGCGGTCCGGTATGCAAGCCACGCGCGCTGGGCCGCAATAAGCTTTTGCCTACGCTCGGGCGACAGGGTTTTGATGGCGGCTTGGTAATTCTTGTTCAGCAGCACATCCTGGCGTTTCGTATCAGCGCCGATGCAATCCAGCATATCCGCGGTAACGCCAGCCGCCTTTTCCATACATGCATCAAACTCGGCCGCCGACTGCTTGACTGCGACTTTTACTGTTGTCGGTGCTGGCGCCGTCCGCGACTTCGCATCTTTGGCGTCGCCGGCCATCTGAAGACACCGAACGCGCGATGCAAACTGCAGCGTATCGGCATCTGCTTCCGAGTGCATAAACACCACTTTCGCTAGGCTTTCCGCGCGATCATCGCCGTAATTCTTTGCCAGCGTGCGCGCGACCTCGTCCTGCGGCGTCCCTCTGTCCCGCGCGACGGCCGCGTTATACGCCATTTCGCCGAACTTCTCACACGATACCTCTGCTGCAAATACGTGCCCTGCAATGAGCAGCCCAGCGGCCGCAACGATGAAGCGTTTCATGGTGGTTTCTCTCTTTCGATTTCGAATTGATGTGCGTCGCGCATGCATTTCCACGCGCAGATGGTAGCAAGAACGGTCGTGATCACGATGTACGGTATGAGATCCATAGGTTTCGGTGCTTGCAGAATGAGTTGGTGATGTGCTTGATAATATGCGTATATGGCTAGTCGTGCAACAAATTGTTTCGTGCTTTTGTTCGTTAGCGCACCGGTAGCCCGGAAAAACGAGGCTCGGCCCGAGTAACGCGCGCCAGACAATGGGTGCTTAACTGGCCCTTTCTGCATATGGACGACTTCCTTGCGCTTGAACGCGCAGCGCATGACGGCGCCTTTGGCCGCGATAACCATGTTCTGCCGACTCCCGCCGCGGCGGAGGCGGATAACTATCGCAAGGGCTTTGTCCGCCTGCATGACCTCGACATCGCGATCGAGAACCCCCGTTGCTCTATTCGCGAGGGGACGTCTGCTGATGGGACGCCCTGGGCGAACCGCATGGCGGCACACTACGGCTACTTCATCGGCACCGTGGGCGCGGATGGCGATGGCGTCGATGTTTTCATCGGCCCATATCCCGAAAGCAAGCGCGTATGGGTGATCAATCAGATGATCGGCGGCCGATTCGATGAGCATAAAGTCATGCTCGCTTTTCCTGACGCAGATAACGCCAAAGCGGCCTACGTGAATTCATACACGCGCGACTGGAAGGGCTTCGGTTCGATGGTTGCGATGAACCTTTCCGACTTCAAACAATGGCTGGGGACCAATCCCCAAACGCCAGCAGTGGAGAAACCCGTGGATAAAATCCTTTGGTCCGGCGATGCGCCGCGCGCCCTGACGTTCGATGCCGTCCTGTATCAGATTCGCCGGCACGACGCCGATGGCCTGATCTTCGACGCGGTAACCGAAGGTGAGCTTTTGCAGGATGCGGACGAGGTACTGACGCCCGACGCAATGACCTCTCCCTACCAGCAATTGCCGAAACGCGCGCAATTGCTGATGAACATGATGAACCGCGTCGGCGATCCGCAAGTGACGGGCTTCACGATCACGAAGCCGTATCGCGTGCGCGGCATTATCAACATCGCCGTCATCTATACCCTCACCGACGGACAGACGCTTACTGTCTACTTCCACACGGGCGGCAGCAACATCCGGGTGCAGCCCGACGACGAGCTCATTTCGTGGAAGTGGATGCTCAACAAGCTGGACGTGACGATTGCGGTCGCTCCGGAACAGGGTGTCGAGTTGGACCTCCGCACTGTCGCGCGACGCCTGATGCAACTCGCGATCAAGAACAGCCCGACTTTCGCCAAGCAGAACGCCAAGAAGGCTGAGACATTGGCGAGCATCGATGCGCTGAAAGGCCAGATCGTGGCTGCGGAAATGGAACTCGCCGACGTTCAAGGGCAGATCGCCGCGAAGCGGGAGGAGCAGCGCATCGCGCGAGAACTAGCCGATGCCCAGGTCGCGCGCGAGCAGGCGGCCGAGTCGGGCCGCAAGCTTCCGACGAGTGCTATTGACGTTCTCCGCTCAATGGGTGCGCCCGAGAACGTGATCCGCGACGCCTATCCGTACGACACGTTCGATGCATATGCTGCGGCATTCCCTGATGCTGGCAAGCCGATCATTGCGCAGCGCAAGACTCAAGTCCGCAATGCACTGCGCCAGCTCGGCTGGGACGGAGACATGTATCGCCCGCTCTCGCTCGGTGTCACGAACGCGACCTACGTATTGAATTTCACGGATCGCCCGGATCTGCGCATCGAACTCGGCCGGTGGACTGGCGCGCAGGAAAGTGGCGTCGCGGTCTATGATGACGACCTGATGGAAAGCGCCGAGGCAATGGCGAAGATTATTAACGACTGCGCGCGCGAAGATGCCACAAACCTCGTTGATATCGACGAGGCTGCAAGGGCTGCGGGCGAGCCGCCGGTTGGCGCGCCAAACCCCGAAGAGGTACAGGACAAGGTCGAAACGCCGGCAATGCCCGATGTAACAGAAGTGGTCGCTGCTGCAGTGGCCACAGAGCAGGCCATCGCCGCGGAAGTGCCGCAAGCTGAAATGGCGGCACTCGAGGCGGCCGCGCCGATCAACCCTCCGCCCGTCGCGCCGGAGGTCGCCACACAAGAGGCAGAAGATGCGCCGCGCGCGGGCGAGTCGCTCCTGACTTATGACATGAGCTTCCTGCAATCCGTTATCGACGGCACAATCAACCTGTGGGCAGATGGCCTAGCGGAGCGCATCGAATCGATCATGCAGGCCCACCCGGGGAATGACGAACTGCACGCCAAAGCAGCTTGCGCCATTGACGTCTATACCCGGACCGTCATCGAAGCAGCGCGCACGTCGCTGGATGCCATTGAGCAGGTACCTGACCCGCTGCATGACACCCCGCCGGCCGGCGAGCGCGCGAACGAGTCGGAAGTGCAGACCGACGAACAGAAAGCCGCTGCCGCGATCGCTGTGCGTCAACAGAATGGGGCAGACTGGCCCACTCCGGTGACAACCGTTCCAGTACCCGAAAAATCTTCGCTCGACACCGCCCTTGTCGAACCCGGCAATCCGACTGGCGTACTCACCCCGCCGGCCGAGCCGTTGACGCCTGAGCAAGCAACCGGTGAAAGCGGCGGCGTGCCGGTACCGGAAGTCGACGTGAGCGGCAAGCTAGCCGAGCAGCCGGCGGCGCCGGATATGCCGTCCATCGACAAACCGGTTGAGACTGCAGCGTTGGATACCGCAGCGAGCGACGTCGCGCAGATTGAGCCGACCGAATCGAACGCTGCACCGGCCGGTCTCATCCAGATTCAGGAAAATGGCCAAAGCGAGCCGATTCTTGCCGAGGCGAAGGCGGAGGTAGGTGCCGAGTTGCTGGCGACCGCGCCCAATGAACCGATTCAGGTTCCGGACGTCGAGCCAGCGCCGGAAATCAAACCAGTGCCGGAATCGATGCCTCAGCCCGAAACGCCGACAGTGATAGAAGCAAATCCGCTGCCGGTGCAGGGCGACACGTCCGCTCCGCTTGATGCGTCGCCGGCAGCGGTGCCTGAAGTTGTGGCAGACGTGCCGCCTACTGGCGAGCCCACCGTCGCGCAGGTACCTGACCCGCTGCATGACACGCCACCGCCGCCCGAGCAGGCTGCAGTTGATATCCCGGTGGATCCGGCGCAAGTCGAAGCCGAGCAGCCGAATGAGGTCGTGCGCCGTGAAGCCGATCAGGCATATCTGGATTCGGTCATTGATGGGAGCGAGCGAGGCGAAAGCGCGCGCATCGGCGCGCTCTTCGAAACGTATGAGAAGGATGAGCCGATGCTCGACAAGTGGCGCGAAGCTGTCGCGGCCTTCACATTGCGGATCAAGTAATGGAAGTGATGACCCAGCAGGACGGCGAAAGTCCATTGCCTGATGCGGTGCCGCTTGACGGCATCGCGCCAACACCTCCATCGCTTGTTGTACGGGTGCAGACGGATGAGCCAATCAGCACCGGTCACGCAACGACGGCGCTCGACAGCGCGAACATTGAGCGCCTGCGACGCGCGTCCGCCCTCTCGCGGGCTATTCTCGGCATCCGCGTTGCCCCCGGGCCTTCGAGCAAGCTGCGGGCTGCGGCACGCGTGCGTTGGATTGTTCTCTATCCGGACGATCCGACGCCACCGGAAAACTGCGGCACGTAAGGCGTTGCCGCACTCCTAACATTCATCTGTCTCCTCCTCGTTTCCAGAGGATTCGCCCCGGCTTCGACCGGGGCTTTTTTCTTGCCCGATGGAAAACGACCGACGCGCGCCTGGGTGCCGGTGCTGACAATGGATCGCACACTCTGGAATCCTATCCCCGATGGCCGAAGACCAAAAAGGCCTCCTGAAGCGTATTGGCAGCGCCGCGAAGAGTTTCTTTTCGAAGGCCGACAAGGACGCGCAGGAGATCAATCAGGCTGAAGCGCTCGCCTACGATGGCGGGAGTTCGATATCGACCCTGCTGGGCAGCGGTCGGCGCATGGCGCGTTCGCGCATGCAGATTTACCAGAAGTGGTCGTTCATGGAGGGGGACGCCGTCGTTTCAAGCGCCCTACGCCTTCACGTCACGTCTGCGCTGGGTGGGCACGAAACAACCGGCGACGTGATTTTCATTGAGAAGACTCCGGAGACCGAAAAGAACAAGCAGCTTTCTGCCATCGTTGATGAGATATCGGCTGACCTCGCACCCCTGCTGAATAAAATCGCCTACACGGTTGCATACAACGGCGCAGCCTTCGGGGATAGCTTCGCGCGTATCTATGCCGAGAAGGGTGTCGGCGTTCGCGATCTGTACGTTGACGAACTCGTGCGGCCGCCTATCGTCCAGCCTTACGAGCGAGGATCCCAGACCGTGGGTTTCGTCGTGTACGCGGGGAAGAACGCCCAGGAACGCCTGACAGTGGCGCAGATGGCTCGTCTGAAGATGCCGCGCCAGCTCTGGGTGCCCCAAAACTCGGTGATCGAGAAGTCATTCCGGATCGCGCTACTTGAGGACGACGTCGACCTGCTGCCCATCCTGCCCTCGTCGGTAGGTGGCTCCTTTCTGTTTCAGGCCGAAGAGTCTTACGACAATATGCTCGCGTCGCTGCTCGGCCTCGTCGCGCAGCGATGGATGGATTCGATCGACGAAGAAATGGTGGGCGTCAATCTCGAGTCCATGACGACGGACGAGCAGAAACGGTTTCTTAATTCGATCGTCAAGATGCTGTCGCTGTCGAAGGAGCGCGCGGCGAATGCCGTTCGGGCCGGGCAGCCGATTATGGAACGCATCCGCCACATCATTCCTTTCACGAATGAGAAGCAGGTCGTCCGGATGGAGCCGATGCGCCAAAGCCGCAGCTCGAACATCACGATCGAAGACGTGATGCTTCACGCAAAGCTTTTGGCCGGCGCACTCGGTACCGACCTTTCAATGCTCGGATTTTCCGAACTGCTGGCTGGCGGCCTTGGCGATGGCGGCTTCTTCAGGACAAGCGCTCAAGCGGCCGAGAAAGCGCGGGTCATCCGCAGCGCGCTCGGCGACTTTGTTGATTGGATCATCGATGTCCATACCATGCATCGTTACGGCATGGTGTTCCCGGCTGGCAAAAAGCCATGGCGCGTCAACTTCTACGGTTCCATTTCCGCGCTCGAGGCAGAACGCCAAAAAACCGAGCAAGACGCGATGGCCTCCGGCGCCACGCTCATTCAGGTCATCCGCGACCTGAGAGAGATGAACGCGTCGAAGGATTTCATCATCCAGTTTCTGATCAAACGCATAAAACTTGACGAGGATGAGGCCAAGCTCTACGCGCAGATCGTGGACCAACCTCCTCCGGTAGGTAGCGTCAACATTCCAGTGGCGGGCGACGAGAGCCAGCCGGCGAGAACTCCCGCGCGCGAGGATGCCTAATGGGACTCTTCGATACGATCGCTGCGCAGGCCGGTGGGTTCGCTGGCAGCCAACTCAAAAAATTGATCCCTCCGAAGATCGGATCAGCTATCACGACCGGGACGAACGCGCTCGGCCAGATCGCCAGCGGCAATTTCTTGGGCGCGGCAGCGACACTAGCCAACGCGTTTTCGGGGAAGTTTCCGCTAGGGTCCGAGGTTGCGACGCAACTCTACTTCCAGAATACGCCGACGCCCCTCTTCGGTGGAATCAGCCCGTCCGAAGCGAAACAGATTTATAACGCATTCGCCGCCCTGCAGATCGCGAAGAAGAATCTGTTTCTCGTTGAAATCAGCGATGCGGACCCTGCCAGTTCGCTATTCACCAGTGGTGCCGGAGCCCTTTATACGCCGGGTAGCCGCGCATTCAATCTGTTCGTAACGGACATTGAGTATGCGCCGGCCACTATCTCTGGGGATAAGCATCGTATCGGGTCTGCCTCCATGGACAGTGTCGGCGGCTTCGAGCCGATCGAGATGCGAATTGCCGCAATCGACGACATCATCGGCACGATCAAAACGTGGATGCAATATAAATGCAGCCTCGTCACCAATGCGGATGGCACAGTCGGACTGCCGATCGACTACCTCGTTCGCATCCGCGTGCTGCACTCCTTCATCACCGATGATTCGAATACCGGCGGCTACGAAGACACCTACCTCATGCGCCCTGTGAGCGTCAGTTCTTCGCTCTCGCGCCGTGACGACGCTGTTCAGGAGGTTCAGTTGACCTTCACCCAATTTGATACCTTCATCTCCTGATGGCACTCAAATCAGACGCGTATGGATTCCTGGTCGGTGCGCCCGTTGAATGGGGCCGCGCCCTACAGATCTTCAATGAGATTCGAGATGAAGTGCGAGGTCTCCGCGGCGACATAGCTGCGGGAGCAAGCATCAAGGCGCTCGAGCGCGCGGCGGACGCGGTGAGCCGGCAGGCCCAAGCCGTGACGCGGACTTCGTCGGCAAAGGCCGTCGCCCGAACGACCACGCCGCCGCGCCCGCAGCCTCCAGTGCGTGCGCCTAAGCCGGCTGCGGCGACACCCGTCCGTTCTATGCCCGTTCGCGGCGCGAATGGCCGGTTCGTATCTGCGGCACCAGCGCCGACTCTACGTCAGCCCTACCGCATACCTGTCGTTGGCATAGATGAAGTCGCGACTCCCGCTTCTCGCGCACAGCCCGCGGCCAGCGATACTCTGACTGCAGCAGAATTTGAAGCTCGGCGTGCTAAAGCCGCACGTCCGTCCAGTCGCGACGAGATTCGCCGCCAGAATGCCGCGATGTCGCAGACACGTGCAGCACCACTTGACGCCGACGCCCTGAACACTGGCGCGTCCACCTCTCGTGGCACCGGACCAACTCGGGCGCAGAGAGAGGGCGACCGGGAGGCAGATCGTCAGGCTCGCGAGGCCGAGCGCCAAGCTAAGACTGCGGCTAAAGAAGAAGAGCGCGCTACAAAAGCCGCACAACGCGAGGAAGAAAAGCGCGAACGCGAGTTCGCCGCGCAGGAACGGTATAACGAACGCGTAGAAGCTCAGATCGCGAAGGAAAAGGCTAAGGAAGCAGCCCGCCCTGGTCTTGCCACGCACACGTATAACGCCGTGAGCGGAGCCCCCGAGATCGACCCAACCATCGCGGCCGTGCACGAAGTGCAGGCCGCAATCGCTCCGGTCGGCCGCGGACTGTCACATCTCTTCGGCCGGCCTAGCGGCCAAGACGCCTGGTACAAACGTATTTGGAATGAACTGCGCGGGCAGCGTAAAGACCAGTCGACGTTTCACAAAGCTGAGCAAAAGACCTTACAGAAGATTGATGACAAGACTGGGGGCGGCAGCGGCTTACTGGGTCTCGTTGGCGGCCTTCTCAGCAAGATTCCCGGCGTGGGATTGCTTGGCCGGATACTCGGCACGGGCGCACGCGGGGCTGGCGGCCTAGCTGGTCTCGCGTTGCGCGGAGGTAAAGGCCTATTCCGTCGCATTCCGTTGCTCGGCGCGCTGTTTGCCGGTGGTTCTGCTGCGGCAAGCATCGCGGGCTTTGGCGACGACCCGAACGCGTCGCCCGAAGAAAACCGCCAGCGGCGCTTCACGGGTGGCGGGTCCGGTATTGGAGCGCTCATCGGGGGCGGGCTCGGCACGCTACTCGGCGGCCCGGTAGGTGCCGTCGTGGGCGGCATGATCGGTGACAAGGTCGGCGAGCTCGTCGGCAAATGGTTATCGACGCTAGATTGGGCAAAGATCGGCGCGACCATCAGCGATACGTGGAACAGCGCGGTCAAGGACTTCTCGGCGATATGGGACGGCGTTGGCAAGTGGCTGAAGGATAAGTTCGGCATTGTCACGACGCTCGCAACTAAAGCAAACGACTACGTTAAGGACAAGACCGGTGCCGATGTAAAGGCAACGGCCGGCAAGGTCGCGAACGCCGTATCAACCGCGGCTGCGAAAACAGCCACGGTGGCCCAGAAGGTTGCCGTGGCCTCGACTGACTATGTCGCCGACCGCGCCACGAAGATGGCAACGCCGATCATCAATGCGGCAAAGGCTGCTGGCAATTGGGTGCTTGGCCAGACCTCGAAGTTCTTCGAGTCGGGCAACCGCGGTGCCGCCGCAATTTCCAGCGGACGGGGTGACCATGGCGGTGCGAGCTATGGCACATATCAACTTGCGAGTGCGGGCGGAGCGAATAGCACACTCAACAAGTTCTTGAACTCGAGCGGGTATGCATCGCAGTTTGCGGGACTGAAACCCGGTTCCCCTGAGTTCAACGCCAAGTGGAAGCAGATCGCTGCCAGCGACCCGTCATTCGGCACGGCACAGCATGACTTCATCAAGTCGACGCACTACGACCCACAAATGACGCTGCTCGGCAAGTCGGGCATCGACCTGAGCAAGCGCGGTGCGGCCGTACAGGATGCTATCTGGTCGACTTCAGTCCAGTTCGGTGGCCAGACCTCGCTTATCAAGTCTGCCCTGACTGGCAAAGACCCGTCGAAAATGAGCGATGCCGAGATCGTGACCGCGATCCAGAATTACAAAATCGCACATAACAGCGAACTGTTTAAGAGTTCAAGTGCTGCGACGCAGGCTAGCACCCTGAACCGAGCGGACGTTGAACGCAGCCGCCTTCTAGCGCTCGCCCAAACGCTGCCCTCTCCGGCGACTTCCCCAGGAGTCAATGTGCCGGCAGTCGCAGATGCTGCCCCATCAGTGTCGACGTCCCTCGCGAAGCCAACTCCCATGGAAGTCAGGGTCTCTAAAGATGCTGGCGATGTTGGTCCGACCGTCAGCGATCCCAAAATCGCCCGCCTCGTCAGCGGCGGTCTCGGCTAGCAGGAAAAGCGCGGCGGGCGGCGGCCGGCCCCCC
>NZ_JAQQEG010000061.1:0-37922 GCF_046027395.1 Paraburkholderia dipogonis
CCCGCATGCAGGCGGCGGTTGAAGAACAAAGAACCGCGAACTGCCTGCACAACCGTACGTCGCTGGGGACCTCGCCGCGATTTATGAGTTCATAGCCAGCGACTTCAAAAAAGCGCTCCGCAGTCGTGGTCAGCAGCCAGACCTCAAGTCGTCCAAGTGAGCGTGCGTTATCTTCGAGTCGCGCCACCATTTCGCGGGCGACGCCTGTGCCACGTATCTCTGACGTAACCGCGAGTGACCGCAGGAGCACGCCGGAGCCGAGTGGTTCTAGTCCGGCGCTGCCAACAATCGAACCGTCGGTATCTTCGGCCACAAGGAAACCCTCGATAAGCCATCCTGTCACGTCGTCTACGGGCAAGCCATTCGCGCGCAACAGGGTTTGGATCTCGACCAGATCGGCGGCGTCCGCATTCCTAATCTGCATGGTGCACCCTCACTCAAAATTGACCTGATGTTCGGAGATGTAGTTTTCTGACGAGAAGCGCATCGCGAGGATGAACGCAACGGCCGAAACAAGGGATACCAGCAGCACTGTCCATTCAACGGGGAAATAGCTGCGGCCGCTTGCCCAGATCGAGGCAGCAGAGATTGGCGCGATGCCCTTGGCGATGTTCGAGGGCATCGAGAGCAGCCCGCTAACGGCCCCGTACCCTTCCGTCCACATCACGCCCTGCACAATTGTCCCGCGCAGGATCGTCATCATGCCGTTCGCACCGCCGTAGATGATTGCGAACAGGATCAGCTTTTCTGGTGACGTGCCGGCGCACATGAGAACAACGACCGACGCTGGAAACGCCGTCGTAATCACGATGCCGACAATTGACGGACGAACATTGCGGCCAACCGCGAACCACAGAACACGCGCAAAGACCTGCGCCGGGCCAATGACGGCCATCGTTATCAGAATCAGCGCTGGCGGCACCCGCCGCTCCATCATGAGCGGTACCAGGTGAAAGGTTAACGCCGCAAATGTCGCGTAGTAGGCTGTGAAGCACACCGCAAGCGCCCAGAACGTCGGTGTCCGCAGGGCACGCCTTGTTGCCGCTGCATTGGTCGCCTTCAGCGCAACCCTATACATCGCATCGTCTTCGTGCGGTGCATCGCGGCCAACTGCGAAAAAATGAACTGGCAGGCAGACCGCGAGATTCAGTGCAGCCAACACCAGGAGCGCCTCCCGCCAGCCAAACCAGTCCACGAGGCCCTGCGTCAGTGGAATAAAAACAGTACTGGCGAATCCCGCCACCAACGTTATGAGCGTGATCTTTGTTCGGAAGCTGTCGGGATAATCGCGCGTCACCACCGCGAACACGGGATCGTATAGCGTCGCGGCCATTGCGACTCCCAAGCCTATCCAGACAACGAACAGGGTTGCGATGCTTTCCGCCTGCGACCAGAGCGCCAGCATGGCTGCAGCAAGCAGGGAGCCGCAGACCATGACGCGCCGCCCGTGGCCGTGATCGATCCACGTTCCCACCGGATAAGCCGCCAGTCCCGAGACCAGCAGACCAACCGAGAGCGCCGCGTTGGTTGCCGTCCGGCTCCAGCCCATCGCGCTCTCCATCGGCACGACAAAGAGTGAGAATGCGTAGTAGATTGCCCCCCACGAGACCAGTTGCGCCGCTGCAAGCGCACAGATCGCGACGGTACCGCTATTCGGCTTCGCTGTCGTCGGTGTCGGCATTGGCGGCGTCGGTTTCATGATCCATGGCCGTCGCGGCCAGTTGCTCCGCAAGTTCGGGATGGGCTTCCTTGCGTTCGCTGTAGCGATCAGTGAGATATTCCGAACGGTCCCGCACGATCAGCGTGAACTTGTACAGTTCTTCCATGACATCGACCAGGCGGTCATAGTACGCGGACGGCTTCATCCGTCCGTCTGCGTCGAATTCCTGCCATGCCTTCGCCACCGATGACTGGTTGGGGATCGTCACCATGCGCATCCAGCGCCCTAACACGCGCAGTGCGTTCACTGCATTGAACGACTGTGACCCGCCGCACACCTGCATTACCGCGAGCGTGCGCCCCTGGGTGGGACGGACACCGCCGCTCTCCAGCGGTAGCCAGTCGATCTGGTTCTTGAACACGGCGGTTAGCGTGCCGTGACGTTCCGGACTGCACCAGACCTGACCCTCCGACCACTCCGACAGTTTGCGTAGTTCTACGACCTTTGGATGATCCGCAAGAACGCTATCCACAATGGGAAGCCCATGCGGGTCGAACACTCGCGTCTCGGCGCCAAAGTGACGCAGGATACGTTCAGCTTCGAGTGTCAATTGACGGCTATAAGACGTGGGACGCAGGGACCCATAGAGTAGAAGAATCCGCGGCGCGTGCTCCGACACTGCGCGTGGCGTGAGTTTCTGCAGGTCGGGCGTATCGAGATGGGGACCGCTGATGTTTGGCAGGCCGTTTATCACTTTCTGACTCTCCGGCCTTCGTCGTCAATTACTACCTCGCCATCTTCCTTCGTGAAAGGCTTGTTCAGTATGTCGGGCAAGATTTCGAGAACGAGTTCGGAGGGACGGCAGAGGCGCACGCCACGCAACGTTACAACGAACGGACGATTGATAAGGATCGGATGTGCCAGCATCGCGTCAAGCAAATGCTCATCGCTCAGCGAAATGTCACCGAGTCCGAGGTCCTCGTAGGGTGTGCCTTTCTCGCGCAGCGCGGCGCGCACAGTGAGGCCTGCACTCCCGATCAGCGCCTTTAGCGTGTCACGATCAGGAGGAGTATTCAGATACTCAATGATCTCCGGTTCAATGCCCGCGTTGCGGATCATGGCCAGCGTGTTCCGTGACGTGCCGCAGTCCGGGTTGTGATAGATCGTGACGCTCATGACTTGTGTCCCTTGAGGCTGTTGCCTGCTTCATACCAGTGCTGCGAGCGGTTGACCACGCCGACGACCAGCAGCATGACGGGCACTTCAATCAGCACGCCAACTACTGTCGCGAGCGCTGCACCTGACTGGAAGCCAAACAGACTGATAGCGGTGGCTACCGCGAGTTCGAAAAAATTGCTCGCACCAATCAGGCTCGATGGTCCTGCTACGCAATGTGCGACGCCGAGTCGGCGATTGAGCAGATACGCAAGGCCGGAATTGAAAAACACCTGAATCAGAATCGGGACCGCCAGCATCGCGATAACGAGCGGTTCCCTGACGATGGCCTGCCCCTGAAACGCGAACAGCAGCACCAGCGTCGCCAGAAGCGCGCAGATCGAATACGGACCGAGATGCGCGATAGTCCGTTGGAAATGAGCCTCGCCTTTTGCAAGCAGTCGCCTGCGCAGCACCTGGGCAAGGATGACGGGAATGACGATGTACAGGCCGACAGAGATAATCAGCGTGTCCCACGGCACTGTGATAGCGGACAGGCCCAGCAGCAGCGCGACAAGCGGTGCAAACGCTACGATCATGATCGAATCGTTAAGCGCTACCTGTGACAGCGTGAAGTACGGATCGCCCTTGCACAGTTGTGACCAGACAAACACCATCGCTGTACATGGCGCTGCAGCGAGGAGGATCAAACCAGCAATGTAGCTGTCGAGCTGGTCGGCAGGTAGCCACGGCGCGAACACATGACGGATGGAAATCCACCCTAGCAACGCCATCGAAAATGGCTTCACGAACCAGTTTACAAAAAGTGTCACGCCGATACCGCGCCACTGACTTTTCACCTGCGTCATGGCGGCGAAATCGATCTTGACGAGCATCGGAATAATCATCACCCAGATGAGTGCGCCGACCGGCAGGTTTACCTGTGCCACTTCCATGCGGCCGACTGCCTGAAAGAGTTGCGGAAGTAGCTGTCCGAGCAGAATGCCGCCAACAATGCAGAGCGCGACCCATACCGTCAGGTAACGCTCGAAAAAACCGATTGCCGGACCTGCTGCGCGGACCGCTGTGTCAGTGCTGCTCATTTCATTCCTGCGATAGTGACCACAGACTCAGCCGGAGTGCAGCAGGCTTTGGAGGCCTGTGTCTGTTCCTGCGAACGGAGGCGTGACGAGCCATACATGGAAGCGGTATCCAGCGTGCGGAAGGTTTCCCATACAACTCCCTGCGGATCGACGGTCCACGCCTTGTCGGACTTCGCGTAGCAGCAGGTCGCGCCGATCTGGGTTTCGACTGGCAGTTGTGCCGCAGCGAACCGTGCGTTCATTTCCTCGAGTTCCGCGTCCGTTTCAACCTGGATGCCGATATGGTCGACGCCCGGTTTTGCGCCTCGTTTTGAGATTGCAAAGTTTATTGCCGGATCGGTCAGTTCCCACTTGCAGTAGTCGTCCTTCAGGACGGCGGGTTTGGCGTTGCCAAACATGGCGCCGTAAAACTGCATGCTTTCGTTGAGGTCGTCGACAGCGACGTGAATGTGCATTCGTTTCATGGTGCGTCTCCGCAACAGTTGGGAAGGTCGCTTGCTGCGCAGATCGTGCCAGCGCAACAGTTCTCAGTGAGGAAACCGATCAGACCCGTCATGGCATCGAAGTTCGCTGTGTAGATGACGAAACGCCCGTCCTGTCGCGGCTTCACGAGGTCTGCATGCGACAGATCTTTCAGGTGAAACGAAAGACTGGAAGGGGATAGCCCAAGCTGCTGCGCAATTTCGCCCGCAGCCATGCCGTCAGGCCCGGCTACGACCAACAGGCGAAAGATTGCGAGGCGCGATTCATGGGCTAAAGCGCTCAACGCGCGCACAACGAGGTTTGAGTTCATGCACGAAGAATAGATCATCCATTTCGATATTTCAAGTATTGTCGAAATGAAGAATGTATTGACCGGATGCCGTTAGCTAGATATGCAACCCACAACCGGAGGTTCTGCGGCTTCAGTCACGCATAAAGCGGCCGCTCAGAGAGCCAGCGCATCTGTCGCCTTCAGGGTCGAAGAGAGACTTTCGGGGAGCGACGCCGACTCGGGTGCGGGCCTCGCGTGAGCATTCGCGGCGCGCTTTCCTGACGTACGCTGCTAATAGCGGCGCGGGAACAAGTCGCAAGGCAGGTCGAAAGGAGTCTGACATGGCCGAACAGCACAAACCCGGCGAGAAGGTTCAGACGTCTGGGATCTACAAGGGTGAAAGCCACCGCATCCGCCGCTACGAACTGCTCGCCAATCCGGTGCGCCGCGAGAATCTCGCGAAAGTGCGCGACCTGATGCACGTCGCGCCGCGGTTCGACCCGCCATCCGACGACTTCGTCATCCAGGTCCGACCTGCCTTCATATGCCGGCACTGCGGTGCCCCGATGATCGTCATCGATATCGTGCGCGCGCACTGCACCCATTCGGGCGCCACCAATGTCGCGGGGCGCAACATGAACGCTACGGTTCTGTGCTTACCAGACCAAACGTCGGCTTTGCGGCAACGCGGCCTACGAGCGGACGTTTGCGCATGTCGCTTCATGGAGCCTCAGGCACATCCACTTCACGCACGCCATCGCGCGAAGGCACCCCATCGTCCAGGTGCCTGGGCAATTCCAGCCTCACGTTTGGACCATCTTGCCCGGGCACGGCTGAGGATGCCGGGCTATCAATCGCCATAGCCACGCAAACTTCCGACCTCTACGGACCACTCCGCGGTTTCCTCCCTCGAGGCTTATTCGACGCCTGCCCGCACGCGCCACCGCACGCTCACAGCCATGTGAATGAGGGCAAGCATCGAATAACCCTTAACGGCTATGGTCCGACGCGCGATGCGCGGCCTGCGAGTTCACACGTGCGATCGCGCAGCAGTTGAGCGTGGGCGATCCGGCGGCGGCCGGCGCATCTGGATAAAGGGTTTTTCTACGACGTGACGATTTTCGATGGTGTGACGAACGATATGTCGATTGCACAGGAGGAGATCTTCGGTCCCGTGGCAAGCGTGATCGGTTTCGATAGCGACGAAGAAGCGGTGCGGATTGCCAATGACAGCCGATATGGCCTGTATGGCGGCATTCATTCGCGCGATCCAGCGAAGGCTTACGACATGGCGCTGCGATTGCGCACCGGCGGGGTGGTGATCAACGGCGGTCTGTATTCGTTGATGGACGCCCCGTTCGGCGGATATAAGCGATCCGGGCTTGGGCGTGAATTCGGAGAGAAGTGGCTGGACGAGCATACGCAGGAGAAGTCGGTGCTGTTGCGGATTGGGGTTTGAGTGTGTTGGCGAGTTGGCCGGGCCTTCAGACAGGCGTTTGGCGCCCCTACATGCTGGAACATGCGTTCCTGAACTTTTGTTTTGACTCAGGTAGCTATCTTCAATGCGTAGTTGCTCGAACAATGTGCGGTGGTCGCTAAAACGTGCCTCCTCGCGTCGAATATTTTCTCTGCACCTGATCCCCTTTCCATCTTTTACGCCGGCTGGCTGCAATGTCCGGTGTCAGCTTGCGCAAAAGATTTTCGCGCACGTCGAGAAGCGCAGCAGTGTGACAGAGGTTCTTCGACGCAACCGCGTTGATAACTACAACGATCGCTCTTCGGTCGTAGGTTCGCCGACCTCGTCCGCTGTCTCCACATATATCGCACACTCGGGGCAATTCTCAGCCGCGAGCTCCGCCAACTCTTCCAATTCTTTCGGCAGTGTCGATTGAATTCGTACGATAGCGTAGCCACCACTGTCGAGTCCAAACAGTTCCGGGGCAAGCCGGCTGCAATTGTTGTGGCCGTGACAGAGGCCCGGCGTAATGCTTATCTTCATGGTTTTCACCTGCAGTGTGCGATATGAGATCGTGAAGACCCGCGACTGTTTCCGGCGATAGACGGCCGCGGCTGGCGTACCGTCACGAGCGGCCGTGAGGGCAATAGCGGACCTGAAGCGAACAGAACGCGTCGAGTCCCCATGGGCCGTTCTCTATGCCGATGCCGCTCCATTTCCAGCCACCGAACGGTAAATGCGGCTGCACGACCAGGTGCGTATTGACGTATGCGCTTCCGCAATCGAGCCGGGCGGCCACGCGTGCCGCACGCTCCTCGTCCGAGCTCCACACCGATCCGGACAATCCGTACGGCGTTGCATTGGCCCGTGCGATCGCTTCGTCGAGATCGCTGTAGCGCAGAACGGGTAACGCCGGACCGAACTGCTCTTCGTCGACGATGCGCATGCCCTCACGCGCCCCGTGCAAAATCGTCGGCTCGAAGAAGTAGCCCGGCCTGTCCATCGCGTGTCCTCCAGCGGCCGCCAGTGCGCCGTCAGCCAACGCATCGGCGACGAGGCTCGAGACCCGCTCGAACTGCGGCTTGTTGTTGATCGGACCTAGCTGCACGCCATCGTCCATGCCGTTGCCGACCCGTGCGCGACGGGCGCGCTCCGCGAGCGCATCGACCACTGCATCGTGCAGCCGGTCCGGCACGTAGACGCGTTTGATTCCCGCGCAAATCTGTCCGTTGTTCGTGAACGCTCCCCAGAAAATGCCCGCCGCGACACGTGAGGGATCGGCATCATCCAGCACGATCGCGGCGTCGTTGCCGCCCAGTTCGAGAGTGATGCGCTTCAGATCCGGAGATGCCGCAGCGGCGACCGCTTTGCCCGTTGCGACGGATCCTGTAAAGCTGATCTTGCGAACCGTCGGATGACCGGTCATCCACGCACCCAGCGCATCGCCGCCGCTGACCACGTTCAGTACGCCAGGTGGCAAATGCCCGGCGATGATTCGCCCAGCGGCGAGTGTCGACAATGGCGTAAACGGCGAAGGCTTCAACACGATCGTATTGCCCGCGAGCAGTGCGGGTGCGAGCTTCATCCCGAGAAGAAGCAACGGGAAATTCCACGGCGTGATCGCGGCGACGACGCCCAGCGGACGGCGCACGAGCACTGCCTGACCCCGTGCATCGTCCTGGAGCGTCTCTGGCTGCAGCGGCAGCTCCGCGAAATAGCTGAACCAGCGAGCGGTCTCGGTCACTTCGAAGGCGGCCGCCACGAGCGGCTTGCCTTGTTCTTTTGTCACCAGTTCAGCAAGCTCCAGTTGTGCCGCGATCAATGCATTAGCGATGCCTTGCAGCGCCGCGCGGCGCGCGCTGTCGTCGCTCGCGCCCCACGACACGAAAGCGCGCGCCGCACTGGCCATCGCGTCGTCGAGCTGATCCTGGGTGCATTGTGGGGCTTGCGCAAAGACCTCGCCGGTGGCGGGATTGACGACGTCGAACCACGAGGCAGCGGTCGTCTCGCCGCCGTCGATCGTCATGTTGTAGAGGTTCATGAAAACTCCAGATTGGAAATGGGTGGCGTTGCGTTCGGTCAGAACCGCAGGACGGCGCGTGCGCCGCGTCCAGATGCGCAGTAGTCGAGTGCGTCGTTGACGGCGGGAAACTCGAACGTGCGGGTCACCAGTTCGTCGAGCTTCAACAGTTTCTGTTCGTAGAGACCAATCAGGCGTTGCACTTCGCGATGGACATGCGCAGAACCGTAAAGGGAGCCGCGAATGGTTTTCTCGGTCATGACGATGCCGGTAAACGACGGCACGTTGACCACCACGTCGTCGGGGCCCGCGCCGACCAGCACGGCACGGCCGCCACGCCGCGTCATGCGGATCGCGTCGCGCACTGTGTCCTGATGGCCGACCACCTCGATGGCGGCGTCCACGCCGCGTCCCTCGGTCGCCTTGCGAATCTGGCGGATCAGTTCGGCGCCTGGCTGTAGCGTCAGCGTCGCGCCGAATTCACGGGCGAACGCGAGCCGTTCCTCACTCGGATCGATCGCGATGATCTGGCTCGCGCCGCTGATACGCGCGCCTTGTATCGCGTTTAGACCGACGCCGCCGCAACCGATCACTGCAATCGATTCGCCCACCGCGACGCGGGCCGTGTTGACCGCCGCGCCGAACCCGGTCAGCACGCCGCAACCGATCAGCGAAGCTGGGGCGAGATCCATCTCGGCCGGCAGTTTGACAGCGGCGCGGGCGGGCACGACGCAATGCCTCGAGAAGGTGCCGAGCCCGGCCATGTGGTAGACCGGCTCGCCGTTCCATCGGTAGCGAGTCGTGCCGTCAGCCATCGTGCCGCGCGCCATCGCCGCCGTGCCCGAGTCGCACAGCGACGGCTGCTCGTGCTGGCAGTAGAAGCATCGGCCGCACTGGGTGAGCCAGCTCAACACGACGCGATCGCCTGCGGCGAGTTCGGTCACGTCTTCGCCAACTTCGACGACCGTGCCGGCGCCTTCGTGACCGAGAACGACGGGCAATGGATTGGGCAGGCGCCCGGTGAAGACGGACAGATCGGAATGGCAGACACCCGATGCACCGATTGCGACGAGCACTTCGCCGGCGCGCGGCGGTTCGAGATCCAGATCGATCATGCGGATCGGTTCGCCCGGACGGGTGAGGACGGCGGCTTGCGTTTTCATAAGTGAGGATGTTTCCGCGGAGAGGAGAGAGACGATGCGCAGGTATGCCGGCCAGTCAGCGATCGACAGCGATCAGAACCTGTTCCGGTCCGCGCGTTTGACCGGCGGTCCATTCGACTGCGTCCGGCGCGGTGAGGTGGAAATTCGGTATGACACGCAACCATTCTTCGAGCGCCACGCGCAATTCGAGGCGCGCCACGTTCGAGCCGAGGCAACGATGCTCGCCAGAGGAAAACGTCAAATGACGATTGCGCTTGCGATCGAGTTTGACGGTGTCGGGCTCGTCGAACACGGCCGGATCGCGATTGGCGGCGGCCAGCGGCAGAATCACGCGTTCCTGCGCGGCAATGCAGCGGCCGTGCAGTTCGACCGGCTCCGAGGTCAGGCGCGCAATCGAAACCGGCGCATAAGCGCGCAACAATTCTTCGACCGCGGTCGTGCGCATCATGTCCGGCCGCGCCAACAGTTGCGCGCGATCGTCGGTGTGCGATGCGAGGTGCCACAGGCTTGCGCCCATCGCGCTCCACGTCGTGTCGGCACCAGCCAGAACGAGCAGGAACAGGCTGCCCAGCTTGTGCTTGCGACTGAGCGGTTCGCCGTTTAGCGTGGCATGGGCGAGATAGCTGATCAGATCGTCACCCGGCGCGCCCGCGCGTTCTTCGAGAAGCTTCTCCAGATACGCCAGCTTTTCTTGCACGACGGCGCTGCGCACCTTCTGGTCGAGCGGGCCAAGCCGCACCAGTCTGACGACCCAATCGACGAAACGGTTCTGTGCGTCGAGCGGGACCTTGAGAATGTGCGAAATCACCGAGAGCGCGAGCGGGCGCGCGAAATTGCCGACGGCATCGCCTTCACCTCGCTCGGCGATGGCGGTGGCGAGCCGGCGTGCTTCGTCGCGCACGAACGGTTCCAGTTCGGCGATCTTCGCGGGCGTGAAGAAAGGCGCGAGCAGATCGCGATGCGCCTTGTGGTCGTCAGGACTCGACGTGAGCGGCGGCAAAAAGAGTTCATGGCCGATCTCCGGGATCGGTCCGGCCACTTCGACGGCGCGTGACGAAAAGCGTGCGCCGTCGTGAGCGATGTCGCGCACGTCGTCATAACGGGTGACGACCCATGAGCCACCCCACTTGTCACTGTGCGCCACGGGGCAGCCGCCTTGCCGCATTGCAGCCCACAGTGCGTCTGGGTCGTTGGCGTAGTCGCCTGCGAAGATGTCGTAGCCGTCCTTTACGTTGCCTGCGTTCGTTGTGTCGCTCATGAGTGTCTCCAGTGTCGTTCCCTGTCACGTGCAGTTAACACTACATATAACAATCCAAAATGTCAAAGTGTGTAGAACGTTTTGTGTGGCATTCGAAGCGGCAGGATGCCTTCCGGCTGTCGTCGGAGATCGCCGATAACCTGCTGGCAAAGGTCGCCGCGCCGATGCCGCGTTTACACCTATCGAGGTTGACGCAAGCGATGAACTAGACTTGGTTATGTTCTACATAAAAATGAACATAGGAGCGTATTAGGTAGATTAAATTCTGTGTGCAGCGCGGTGTTCCTGCAGTCCGTAACAAACATGGCGCGCCACAGCCCGCATTCACTACAATCGATGGAGCGAAGCGATGGGCGTGGAGGTTGGATTGGCCGAGTCGTACTGGGCGAAAGACACATCGGTGGAGGTGCTGGACTGCACGCTCGGCGATCTGTTACGTAAAGCAGCGGCCGAGGTGCCCGAGCGCATCGCACTGGTCGAAGGAATCGAAGACCGCGCGGTGCGGCGGCGGTGGAGTTATCGCGCGTTGCTCGAAGCGGCCGAGCAGGTGGCGCATGCGCTGCTCTCCCGTTTCGCGTCCGGCGAGCGGATTGGGGTGTGGGCGCCGAACTGTCCCGAGTGGATCCTGTTGCAACACGGCGCGGGGCTCGCGGGAATCGTTCTGGTGCCGGTCAACCCGGCTTTTCTCGCGGACGAACTCACGCACGTTCTGAAGACGTCGGAAGTCGCTGGCGTCTTCTACGCATCGCTCTACCGCAATAACGATCTGTCGGCGGTCCTCTCGTCGGTGCGCGCGCGCCTGCCGCATCTGCGCGAAACGGTGTGTCTGAGCGACTGGGAGGACTTCGTCGATTCGGCCAGCGCGAGCACGCCGCTGCCGGCAATCGCTCCCGGCGACATGGTGCAGATTCAATACACGTCCGGCACCACTGGATTTCCCAAAGGCGCCTGTCTGCATCAACGAGGCATCGTCAACGCATCGCGCTTCGCTGCGTTGCGCGCGGGCTTCGGCGACGGCGGCGTGTGGATCAACGCGATGCCGTTGTTTCATGTGGGCGGCTGCGGGGTGTCCGCAGTCGGTGCGCTGGCGCAACGCGGGACCTTCGTGCTGATGCCGGGCTTCGATGCCGCGAAGATGCTGGAAATGATCGAAAGCGAACGGGGTACGGCCACGCTGGTCGTGCCCACAATGCTGGTTGCGATGCTCGATCATTCGGACCGGCCGCGCCGCGATCTGTCGTCGCTCAAGCTGATTCTCTCCGGCGCGTCGGCTGTTCCCGCCGCGCTCGTCAGGCGGACGACCACGACCTTCGGCTGCAAGTTTTCGATCCTCTTCGGTCAGACGGAACTGAACGGCGTCATTACGCAAACCGGCGGCGACGATTCGCCGGAGGATCAGGCCGAAACTGTAGGCCGTCCGTTACCGCAGATGGAACTGAAAATTGCCGACCCAATCTCGGGCGAAGTGCTGCCGCTCGATACGTCCGGCGAAATCTGCGCGCGCGGCTATCAGACCATGAAAGGCTATTTCAACGCGGCCGATGCGACCGGCGCCACGCTGCGCGAAGACGGCTGGCTTCATACCGGCGATCTCGGTGCAATGGATGAACGCGGCTATGTACGCGTCACGGGCCGGCTCAAGGACATGATCATTCGCGGCGGCGAGAATATCTATCCGCGCGAAATCGAAGAGGTGTTGTTCGATCATCCCGCCATTGCGCACGTGTGCGTGATAGGTCTGCCCGACGAGCGGTGGGGTGAGGTCGTGGCGGCGATCATACGGCTCTCGGCTAACGACGGGGCGGCTCCTGATGCGGCGCCCGCCGGCGCGGCATTCGTCGACAGCTTGCATGCGTGGTGCCGCAGCCGTCTCGCCGCCTACAAAACGCCTGCCGTCTGGTTTTTTATCGACGAATGGCCGCTCACCGCGAGCGGCAAAGTACGCAGGCATGTGCTGCGCGAGCAGATCCTCGGCGGCGGCCATCGCGGACTGGTTGCCACGAAGACGCCGGTGCGACCGGCCGGTTGAGCAGGCTAGCCTCATGACCGCACGCCTCGCCCTTGCGACAAACGCCTCGATGCGTGCCGCTTCCACAGATACCGCTGCGCGGCGCATGAGTTCCGGCAGCGCCCGTTCTTTGCTGCTCACTTTGCTCGGCGAATTCGTGCGGCCCGGCGGACGCGCGGTCTGGACCGCCACACTCGTTCACGCGATGGGCGGAATCGGGATCACGGAAAAGTCGGCGCGTCAGGCGATCGCGCGCGCGGGGGCGTCGGGATGGATCGAGGCGTACCGGATCGGCCGCGAGACCTGCTGGGCGCTGACCGCGCGCGGCCGCCGCATCATCGATGAGGGCGCGCAGCGCGTGCAGTCGATGAGCCGCACTGCGCTGTGGGACGGCCGCTGGCTGGTCGTCGCGATTTCGCTGCCGGAATCGCACCGGCCCGAGCGCATCAAGCTCTATCGCGCGCTGTCGTGGGCGGGTTTCGGCAATCCGATGCCGGGTATCTGGGTAAATCCGCACACGGAACGTGAAGAAGAGACGCATCGCGTGGTCGAGCAACTGGGTCTGGCCGCCTTCACGTGCGCATTCGCTGGGTCCGGGTTGCGTTTCGGTTTGACGGACCGGCAGTTGGTCGAAAAGTCATGGGACCTGGAGTCGGTCGCGGCACATTATGACTCGCTGCTCGAACAGTTCGGCAAGCTGCGGCCGCGCTCCGATGACTCGGTGCTGTTCACGCACGTCAAACTGGTGAACGCGTGGCAGCGCGTGCCGTTCATCGATCCAGGTTTGCCGGCCGCCTTGCTGCCGTCGCGCTGGCGGGGCCGCGAGGTGGCCGCGAAGCTCGAGTCGTTGCGCGAGCAATGGAGCGGCGCGGCGCATGCTCGTTGGGGCCAACTCGCGGGCGCCGCGCCGGTGCTCTGAGCGGCGTCGCGCCGACTCGTTGCGCTAGCGGTTGGTGATCCTGGTCGGCAGCAGGAACGTGAGCAGGCAGCCCAGCATGGCGAGCCCGGCGAATACCACGAGCCCGGCGCTGACGCTATGCGTGGCATCCTTGATCCAGCCTATGAGGAAGGTCGCGAAGAACCCACCGAGGTTGGCCACCGAGTTGATGAGCGCAATGCCTGCTGCCGCGGCGCGTCCTTTCAGCAGACTGCCGGGTATCGCCCAGAACACGGGAAACGACGCAAAAATGCATGCATTGGCGACGGTGAGAAGGGCGAGCGTGATGAACGTATTGTCGAGAAAGCGTGCCGCTATGGCGATGCAGACGCCCGCGGTGAACAGCGGAATGATCAGATGCCAGCGCCGCTCGCGATGTTTATCCGAACGTGTCGCGAGCACCAGCATCAACAGGATCGCCGCGAGGCTCGGGATCGCGGTGAGGAGGCCGATCCGCAGACTGCCTTGTACGCCCGACTCGCGAATAATGGTCGGCAGCCAGAAGCCGATCACGTAGATGATCAGCGCCAGCGTCATGTTGATCAAAGACAATACCCACACATAGCCGTTACGCAACGCCGGGCCGGCGCCTTCGTGCTTCAGCATCGGCGGATGGCGTGCCAGATCGCCGCGCAGCGCGTCTTTTTCGCTCGCAGTCAGCCAGGTCGCCGCCTGGGCGTCGCGCGGCAACAGAATCAGAACCAGCAGGCCGAGTGCGATCGATGGAATGCCTTCGAGAAAAAACAACCATTGCCAGCCCGTCCAGCCATGCACGCCGGCGGAGGCGCCCATGATCCAGCCTGACAGTGGGTTGCCGATCAAACTCGCGAGCGGCAGTCCCATCAGAAACAGCCCGACTGCGCGGCCACGCAGGTCCGGCGGATACCACTGCGTCAGATAGAGCAGTACACCGGGCAGAAAGCCGGCCTCGGCCGCGCCGAGCAGGAAGCGCACGATATAGAACTGAGTCGGTGTCGTCACGAGCAACGTGCACATCGACAACGCGCCCCACGTGATCATGATGCGGCTGATCCACAGCCGCGCGCCGAAGCGGTGTAGCAAGAGATTGCTCGGCACTTCCAGCGCGACGTAGCCGACGAAAAACAGGCCCGCGCCGAGCCCGTAAACTGTTTCGCTAAACTGCAGATCGACTGACATCTGTAACTTCGCCAGACCGATGTTGATGCGGTCGAGATATGCGGCGAGATAACAAAGACACAGAAACGGGATGAGCCGCCAGGTGATCTTCCGGTATATCGACGCCGTCGTTGCTACGGGCAACGCGATGCCGGGCGCTTCATAAGTCGGTTGCATGTGGTTTTCCTTTGAGCTTGCACGTGCGGTGGCGGGAGGGAAAAAGGAGCGACACCGCGTGACCTAGAATTTGTGCCGCAGACCGACGCGTACCGCGAGCTGATTGGTCGTGGAGGAAGCCGGCAGCGAGTACAGGTTGGCCACCTTGGCATCGCCACCCGCATGCTGATAAGAGACCGACGTGTAGACGTCAGTGCGTTTGGAGAGGAAGTAATCCACGGTGCCGCTGACTTGCTGGTACTTCGGCTTCATGCCGGAATCCACCAGCTTGACGTTGCTCTGTGCGAGCGCGGTGGTCAGAAACAGTGCGGGACTCGCCGCGTAACTGCCGAAGACTTCGAAGTTGTCGACATTCACGGGCGAGGTGGTGACGTCGAAACGCACATGGCTGTAGGTCGCGCCGACGGTGAACTTGCCGATCTGGTAGTTGCCGGAGACGACCGCGATCTGTTGTTTGAGCACGGTACCGGTCTCGTAGAGCGCCGGGAGCGACGGATAATCCGAGCCGGAAGTCCCGGACATGCCCACCGCGCCCGTCGTGTTGCCGGCCGGCTGGCTCAACGCCTCGTATGCAGCGGCGATTGAAAACGCGCCGTGTTTATAGCTTGCTCCGACGTTCCATGCCCGGTTGGTCGCGAACGAGCCCGCCTCGTTGCCAAACGCGTAAATACCGCCGAACGAAAAACCGCCGTAGCTCGGACTGATGTATTTCACCGCGTTGCTAAGGCGGAACGTGTGCTGGAGGTTGTCGTTATCCTGAATGTGTCCGGAATAGACCCCGAGATAGGGAACCGAACTGACCGGGATCACAAAATCTGCGACAAGGTCGTATTGCCGGCCGACCGACACCGTGCCGTACTGATTCGACAGGCCAAGATACGCTTGCCTGCCGAATTCGCGGCCGCCTTGCATGAAAGTGCCGTCGAACAGGTTGAAGCCGCTTTCCACCACCGCGACGCTTTTCAATCCACCGCCCAGGTCTTCTGTGACGCGCAGTCCCCAGGCGTCGCCCTGCATCACGCTGCTGGCGGTTTGCCAGTTCGATGATCCTTTCTGATTGTTGGTATAGGTGAGGCCCGCGTCGATCAGGCCATAGAGCGTCACCGTCGCGTGCGCGGCGCCTGTGAACGCAAGACAGGTCATGCCGAAAGCAATCTTCTTCATCAACGTCTCCAAATGATCAAGATTTTTTTGTTATACGTAGGACTAAGGATATTGATCTGGCGTGGCGCTTTGCGTAGCCGCGATTCGTTCGTCGCGGAACATGGGTCGTTTGCGGAGCGCTTCTAATGTGCTACATTATGCGATAACAATTTACATCGCATGTAGCATTTATGCAGCGACGTGTTTACCCTTAAACGCCGATTGCCGGTGTCGGGGAATGCGCTCGCCAATCCACCATGGAGCAGGGACACATGAAGCTCAATCCGTTCATCGATCTGCTGGGTGCAAGGGTCGAAGTGTGGCGTGACGGCTATGCCGAGATCGTTTTACCGGTCACGCCGAGCCTGCTGAATTCCGGTGGCATTCTGCACGGCGGTGTGACCGCCGCGCTGCTGGATTCGGTGTGCGGTCTCGCGGGTCTGTTCAATCGTGAAGAGGGGAAGCAGCGCGTCGGCTCGACCCTCTCGCTGACGCTGTCGTATCTGGAGAAGGGCGTGGGCACGCATATCGTCGGCAAGGGCTATGTTCAGCGCGAAGGCCGTTCAGTGTTCTTTGCCAACGGCGAGGCGTGGACCGATAGCGGTGTGCTTATCGCCACCGCGCAAGGCGTGTTTAGCCACGCCACGTTTGCGGCGTGAAGCAGAGGGCAGCGGCTCATGTGGCACGCTTCGCGGCTTGACGTGTCCGTGGCAAACTGCCTACCATCGGACGTTTTTAACGGCACTCTCAATTTTTACGTTCGTCAGATCAGGAACGCGGCATGGCAGATTCGTCTCACAACGCAATTGAATTCGGCGACGAAGCCGATACCGTAGAACGCGTCACGCCGGGCAGCGCTCGCTCGCTTCTGTTGACGCTGCTCGGCGAGTTCGTCGTGCGCGAGGATCGTCCCGTGTGGACGGCTACCTTGCTGCACGCATTAGAAGGTGTTGGCGTGGCCGAGAAAGCGGCTCGCCAGGCGATTGCGCGTGCGGCAACGGCAGGATGGATCGAGAATGCACGTGACGGCCGGCGCGCCAGTTGGTCGCTGACCACGCGCGGCCGCGATCTGATCGCAGCGGGCTCGCTGCGTGTGAAGTCGCTGGCGGGCGAAGCATGGAATGGTCATTGGCTGGTCCTGCATCTGTCCTTGCCCGAGACGCATCGCACGATGCGCGTCAAAGCCTATCGCGCGCTGAGCTGGTTGGGCTTCGGCAATCCATCGCCAGCGCTGTGGGTCAACCCTCACGTGAACAGGCAGGCTGAAACGAAGGCGGTACTTGCGGAGCTGGGCCTGTCGGGCGTGGCCTTCGGGTTTGTCGGCAAATCATTCGATCTCGGCGTGAGCGATGCCGAACTGGCCCAACGCGCATGGAATCTCGACGCCGTGTCGGAGCACTATCGCGAACTCGCATCGACCTTCCAGAAAATGCGGCCGCGCTCCGACGACGCGATCCTGTTTGCGCACGTGCAACTGGTCAATCAGTTGCAACGCCTGCCCTATATCGATCCCGGTCTGCCGGACATCCTGTTGCCGGCCGGTTGGCAGGGACGCCAGGACGCCGCGAAGCTGGGCACGATTCGGGCGCGCTGGCAGGACGCCGCCCACGCGAGGTGGACGGAGCTAACCGGCACCGCGCCCGCGCGGTAACCGGCCTCAGCAGTTGGGAGTGACACGCGAAGGCTCCGTGAGCTGCGTGTCACGCGGGCCGGCCGTTGCGTCGGCTGCGGGCCACTGCTCGACGAGTTCGCGCTTGAGAATCTTGCCTGACGCATTGGTCGGCAACGCGTCGTAGCGCAGCCACCAGCGGGACGGAATTTCGAAGCGACCGAGCGTCGTGCCCGCATGCGCCGCGAGATCGTCCGCGCGTAACGTCGCGCCCGGCCGCAGCACGATGGCGGCCGCCACTTCCTCGCCGAGATCGTCATGCGGCAATGCGACGACGGCGACTTCGAGCACATCCGGATGCGTAGCCAGGCAGCGCTCTACATGAGCCGACGCGATATTCTCGCCGCCGCGAATGATGATGTCTTTCGAACGGCCCACTACGTAGAGTCGATTCTCTTCGTCGAGACGGCCGAGGTCGCCGGTACGAATCCAGCCGTCCTTGTCGGCGATCGACGCTTCTTCGCCCCAATAGCGGCTAGCCGCTGAAGGCGTGCGCGCGCAGATTTCGCCCACGCCGTGCGGATCCGCTTTATCGATCCTGATCTCGACGACCGGCAACGGCCGGCCGACGCAACCAGGCCGGCCTTGCAACTCCGCACCGGATGCCGCGGCCAGCACCCCGCCCGCTTCCGTCAACCCATACAAGCTATTGACACGCTTCTTGATGAGCGGAAACGCCGCCTGAATTTTCGCGCGCAGTTCGGGTGAGACAGCGGCGCCTCCCATCGGGATCGATTTGACGCTGGAGGTGTCGTAGTCGGCGAAGTGCTCGAACTCGACCACGCGTGACACCATCGTTGGAATGCCGCCCCACACGCGTACGCGTTCCTGCTGGATCAGGCTCAATACCTTTTCGGGTGTGAAGCGGCCTTCCAGAAAAATCAGTGCGCCGCCGGACAGCAGCGTCGAGAAGCTGATCTGAATGCCCGACAAATGAAACAGCGGCACGGTCAGCAAGCTGGTCGTGCCGGCGTGGTCCGGGCCCAGTTCATCCGGCAGGCGGCCGGTCAGCACCAGCAGATTCTGGATGTTCGCGATCACGGCGCGATGCGACATCACTACGGCCTTGGCGGCGCCTGTCGTGCCAGAACTGAACATGAGAATGGCCGGGTCGTCTTCCGCAATATTCGCGTCGGGCAGATGAAACATCGCGTCGGCGCCATGTTCCGCGTGCAACTGATCGAAGGCGAGCCGTGTATAGCCGGCCGGAAAGGTGCGGTCGGCGGGACGGTCGGTGACGATGAGCGCGGGCTTCACCAGATCCACTGCGTGAGCCGTTTCCGTGTCGCTCCACCAGGCATTGCCGAGTGCGGCGACGGCGCCCAGACGCTGGGTGGCCCAGAACGCGAGCAGCCATTCGACGCTGTTGAAGCCGAGCAGCATCACGCGGTCGCCGGTCCGCACGCCGGCCGCGCGAAGCTGTGTCGCCACCACGCCGACGGCACGCGCATGCGTCTCGAAGCTGAGGCGCCGCTGTCCTTCGACGAGAAACGGCCGCTCACCCCAGCGCAGGCTATCGGTCAGCAATTCGGCGAGCGAGCGTGGCCGGTTTCGATAGGCGCGGCAGGCATGCTGATCGACCGTGATCGATTCGACATCGCGGCCCCAACGTTGGGATTGACCGGCTTCGGTCATGACTTCCGCCATTTTTTACCTCTGTGATTGGATAGAAAGCGCTGCGTGCGCGAGATGCATTGCGTGGTTCAGGAACCGGCGCACTGGCGCGCGGCGAGACCCAGCGCGCCGAGGACTTCTTCAGTGTGTTCACCCACGGCGGGCGACGCGGCCACGCGCGAACGTCGCTTGCCGTCGAAACGGATCGGCGCTTCAACCGATTTCACCGATGCCGAACCGGCGCCGGCGTCCACTTCAATCCATGCGCCCGTGGCGGCGGCCTGCGCGTCGTCGATCAGATCCGCCGGCGTTTGCACCGGCGCCCACCACACGCCGTGTTCGTCGAACACTTCGGCCCAATGCGCGAGCGGATGCGCGGCAAACGCGGCGTCGAGCATGGGAATGAATTCAGCGCGATGCTTCGCGATCGCCCGGGCGCTGTTGAAGCGCTCGTCGCCCAGCAAATCGCTGCGGCCGATCGCGGCGAGCACCGAGGGCAGATGGCGTTGCGCCTCCACACCCACCAGGAAGAACCAGCGGCCGTCCTGAGTGCGATAGGAGTTGTACAGCGGCGTACGCGATTCACCGCGCGGGTACGGCGGCTTGGGGTTGCCACCCATGGCTTGCACGCCGAGTTCGCCGCACAGCGCCCACATGCCGGTGCGCAATAACGAAGCCTCGACGAATTGGCCTCGGCCGGTGCGCTCGCGTTCCAGCAATGCCGCCAGCGTGCCGGTCGCCGCCGTCATCGCGGTGAAGCTGTCGCCGATGCCTTGCATCAGGGCGAGCGGCGCGCTGTCCTGCTGCGTGATCTCGTGCGAAATGCCGGTGCGCGCGAAGAAAGCCGCCACGTCATAACCTGGGCGGTTCTGGTCGGGACCCCCCCAGCCGTATGCGCTGACCGAGCAGTAAACGAGCCGCGGATAGCGCTCGCGAATCGCCTCGGGTGTCAGTTCGAGACGCATCAGTGCGTCGGGGCGCAAGTTGGTGAGCAACACGTCCGCGCTGGCCAGTAAGGCGTCGAACGCTTGCATGCCGGCCTCGGATTTGATTTCGAGCGCCACCGACCGTTTGCCGCGATTGGCCGCCAGAAACGCACCATTGGGCGTGTCGCTGCGCGCACCGAGCGATGAGAAGATTGCCCGCATCGGCTCGCCGCCTGGCGGTTCGATCTTGATCACATCCGCACCCCAATCGGCCAGCAGGCCGCCAGCGAGCGGGCCGGCCATCCAGTGCGCAAATTCGATCACCCGTATGCCAGCCAGCGGCTGTGCGCCTTGATCGTGCGGCGCTGCGTGGGCGCCGTGCGGTGTCTCGCTCATATCTGTTCTCCAGGGTTTTCCAGAAGCGTCCCGATCGATGAAGCCTGAAATGGCAATGCGGCACTTGCGAGGGATCGGGTTGGCCTTGAAAAAATACTACATTCGTTGATACTATTAGTCAAACGATGTAGCATTTATTCGGATGCTGGCGCAGTGGGCCGGATTGAACGGTCGACGGCCCTGTCCTCGCGGTTGGCAACCTTTTGCATGGAGCTATGTATGGAACCAGCGATCCTGGTCGAGAAAGACGGTCCGGTTGCGCGGTTGATCCTCAATCGCCCCGAAAAGCACAACGCGCTGAAGTTCGACGACCTCGACACGCTGGTCGAAGCGCTTCACGAAGCGGAGGCCGACGACGACATCAAAGTCATCATCCTGAAAGGGCGAGGGCAGTCGTTCTGCTCCGGGCACGATTACAACGACGCGGTGCGCTCATACGGGCTCGAAGCGACCGAACCCGGTGTGAAACCGCGCCGGCCGAGTCAGCGTTCGCGCTTGCTGCGCGATCGTAAGCTCGGCGAAAACTACATGGCGTTCCAGTATTCGCTGAAGCCGGTGATTGCGCAGGTGCAGGGATGGTGCACGGGCGCCGGGCTCTATCTGGTGGAACTGGTGGATCTCGCGATTGCCGCGGATGACGCCCGCTTCAGTCATTCGGAACAACGCCTCGGACTCGCCGGCAATACGTGGCATCTGAATACGCAGATCATGACCTATGGTCCGAAGAAAGCGCGTGAATTACTACTGCTGGGTGACAACTTCGACGGCCGCGATGCGGAACGCCTTGGCCTCGTGAATCAAAGCGTGCCGCAGGAGCAACTCGAAACCACCGTCGAAGACTGGGCCCGCCGCGTCGCGCAGCATCCACGCGACGCGCTCGTTACCGGAAAGGCGATGTTCCAGATGGCGCTCGACAGTCTCGGTGGCTCGCAGCAGTTCTATCGTGGCTATGTCGGGCACACACTCGGCACCAATCTTCGTCTCGAAGAAGACGAATACAACTTTTTGCGTGAGCGGCGTGACAAGGGCACCACTGCGGCCTTCAAGGAGCGCAACAAGGTGTTCGATTGATCGTCGAAGTTTTGCAAACATCAGCGGCACCGTGACCGAGAGCCGGTCGCACGCACAAAAGAGGAGACGAGAGCATGGATCTGCATGTCACGGAAACGAGCAAGGAAGATGGCGTGGCGATCGTGCGCCTGAGTCGCCCCGGTCGCGGCAATTCCTGGACGAAACGCATGAACGAGGAGTATCGCTGGCTGATGGCGAGTCACGACGCGGATCCAGAGGTGCGGGTCATCGTCGTGACGGGCGCGGGGCGGCAGTTTTGCGTCGGTGCCGATTTCAAGGCGCTCGATCACTATGTCGACGCAAAACAGGATTATGTGGAAAGCACCAATGCACAGGTGTTGCCACAACCGGGACATGGCGTGCGAGAGGAATTCGATCACGAGATGGTCTGGCACTGGGGCCTGCAAAAGCCTGTGATCGCTGCGATCAATGGCGCCTGCGCAGGCATTGCCGTTGCACTCGCGTCGTTCTGTGACCTGCGCTACGCAGTGAGCGGCGCCAAGCTCACCACCTCGACGCCGCGCCTGGGCCTGCCGGCCGAATACGGGCTCGCGTGGATTCTGCCGCGCATCGTCGGCCTGACGCATGCCATGGATATTCTGATCTCCGGCCGTGTGCTGGTTGCCGAGGAAGCGGACCGTATGGGCTGGTTGAACGGCGTGTTCGAAGCGGAAACATTCGAATCGCGGATCATGCAGATCGCCAGAGACCTTGCGAAGTCCACCTCGCCGATCGCGGTCAAAACCGCCAAGCGTCAGGTCTATGCCGAGTTGCTGAGCGCCAACGTAGGCGCTGCCGTCGAAGATTCGAAGCGGCTGATCGGCGAGTTGATGAAGGCGCCCGACTATCTGGAAGGCGTCAAGTCGATGCAGGAAAAACGCGCGCCGGCGTTCGCTGCGTTGGCGGCGCCGTGAACCGCGCAATCGGCTGTACGCTGAAAGGGGACACACGTGGTGCGGATCAGCAGTCTGCATCGACGTCGGGCAAGAGGGAGAAACGGGATGCAAGCTGAGTTGAAACTTGAAGAATCGTATTGGCCAGCGGACCGTGCGCCGGATTTGTGGGAAACCACACTGGGCGACGTGTTGCGTGACGCTGCACGGAAGGTGCCCGATCGAATCGCGTTCGTGGAAGGCAATGCCGCCACGAAGGCCACGCGTCGCTGGAGCTATCGCGAACTATTGAGCGCCGCCGAGCGCGTGGCGTTTGCCTTGTTGAAGCGCTTCGCTCCCGGCGACAGAATCGCGGTGTGGTCGCCCAATTCCGCCGAATGGATTCTGTTGCAGCATGGCGCGAATCTCGCCGGCTTGGTGCTCGTGACAGTCAATCCCGCCTATCTCGCCGACGAAGTCCGCCACGTTCTGCGCAGTGCCAGAGCAGCGGGAATATTCTTCACGGCGGCGTACCGCAATACCGATCAGCGGGCGATTGTCGGCGCGATTGCCCCGAGCTTGCCGCATCTGCGCGAGATGATCTGCTTCGACGACTGGGCGCAATTCTGCGAGGCCGGCGACACGCCGGTTGAATTGCCGCGCGTGCAGCCCACTGATATGGTGCAGATTCAGTTCACGTCCGGCACCACCGGCTTTCCGAAGGGGGCATGTCTACACCATCGCGGCCTGGTCAACGCATCACGTTTCGCATCGTTGCGCGCGAACTTTCCGGAAGGCGGTGTGTGGGTCAGCGCGATGCCGCTCTTTCATGTTGGCGGGTGCGCGGGGAGTCAGTTGGGCGCGTTCACACGGCTGGGCACTTTCGTGATGCTCACGCAGTTCGACGCTGCATTCATGCTCGAACTGATCGCCGCGGAGCGGGGCAATCACATTCATGCGGTGCCCACCATGGTGATCGCGTTGATGGAGCATCCGAGCCGGCCGCGACTGGATCTAACGAGTCTGAAGGTGATCATGAGCGGCGGCACACCCGTGCCGGCGCCGCTGGTGGTCAAGGTCATGCAGACCTTCGATTGCCGCTTCACCATCACGTTCGGGCAAACGGAACTGAACGGCGTCATCTGCCAGACCTTTCCCGACGACACACCGGAGCGCCAGGCTGAAACTATCGGGCGTCCCGCGCCGCAGATGGAAGTGAAGATTGCCGACCCGCAAACCGGCGCGACTCTGCCGCTCGGCCAGACCGGCGAGATCTGGGCGCGCGGCTATCAGTCCATGCTCGGTTATTTCGACATGCATGAAGCGTCGAAAAGCACGCTGCGCGAGGACGGCTGGCTGCGTACCGGCGACCAGGCGCGAATGGACGAGCACGGCTATCTGCGCATCACCGGGCGTCTGAAGGATTCGATCATCCGCGGCGGCGAGAACATCTATCCGAAAGAGATCGAAGACGTGCTGTGGACCCATGAGGCCGTTGCGCAGGTCGCGGTGGTCGGCGCGCCGGATTCGAAGTGGGGCGAAATCGTGGCGGCCGTGGTGCGCTTCAAAGACGACATACCGAAGCCGACCGCCGACGATCTGCACGCGTTCTGCCGTGCACGACTCGCGGCGTACAAGACCCCGGCGTTGTGGTTCTTCGTCGACGAATTTCCCGCAACGTCGTCGGGGAAGATTCAGAAATACAGGTTGCGCGAACAGATCGCGGCAGGTGAGCTGGTCAGCGAGCCACGCGTCGCCTCGCAAAGCGCAGTCCCGTCCGTAGCGAAGGCGTCGATCGCATAGAGACTCAACGCCGCTTGCGAAAGCTCGCGATATAAAACGGAGCGGTCAGGCCGCCGCTCACAGGAGACAGGCATGATGTCATTTAACGACGCCTTGCGCGAAAAGCAGACCTTCCTCCGCGAAGGCGAGAAACGACTACTGATCGACGGGCAGCATGTGAGCGCGGCCTCCGGGCAGACGTTCACGTCGATCAACCCGGCTACGGGGCGCGTGATCGCGACCGTGTCCGATGGCGACGCCGTCGATATCGATCGCGCTGTCGCTTCGGCGCGCAAGGCTTTCGAAGGGCCGTGGAGCCGTTTCAAGCCGGCTGAGCGCCAGGCGCTGCTACTGCGTCTCGCGGACGTCCTCGACGAACATTACGAAGAACTGGCGTCGCTGGATACGCTCGACATGGGCGCGCCTTTGTTGCGCACGCGCGCTTCGCGCGAGCGCGCCGTCGGTCTGATCCGCTATTACGCGGGTCTTGCGATGAGCATTCATGGCGAGACGATTCCGAATTCGGTTCCCGGCAATATCTTTTCGTACACGGTGAAGGAGCCGGTCGGTGTGGTCGGCGCGATTACGCCGTGGAATGGACCACTGACCCTGGCGTTGTGGAAGATCGGTCCGGCGTTGGCCACCGGTTGCACGGTGGTGTTGAAGCCCGCTGAACAGTCGCCGCTGTCGTCGTTGCGGCTAGGGGAACTCTGCCTCGAAGCAGGCTTGCCGCCGGGCGTGCTGAACGTGGTCACCGGACGCGGCGGCGCGGGCGCGGCACTGGCCGCGCATCATGACGTCGACAAGATCGCCTTCACCGGCTCCACCCATGTCGGGCAGAAAATCATCGAGGCGTCGGCCGGCAACATCAAGCGCCTGTCGCTCGAATTGGGCGGCAAGTCGCCTCACATCATTTTCGCGGACGGCGATCTCGACGTCGCGGTGCCGGCTGCCGCGATGGCGGTATTCGCCAACTCCGGGCAGATCTGCAGCGCCGGCACGCGGCTGTTCGTGCAGGAGGCGATATACGACGAGTTCGTCGAAAAGGTCGCGGCGTTCGGCAACGCATTGCGCGTCGGCGATCCCGCCGACCCCGGCATGCAGCTCGGGCCGCTCGTCTCCGAGCAACAACTGGCGCGCGTCGCCGGCTATCTGCGCGCCGGCCAGGATGAGGGCGCGACGCTGCTCGGCGGAGGCCTGCCGGCTGGTCAATCCGAATTGAGCAACGGATTTTTCGTGCGACCCACGGTGTTCGCCAATGTGCGTGACGAGATGCGCATCGCGAGAGAGGAAATCTTCGGTCCAGTGATTTCCGCGCTGCGGTTCAGCGACGCGGCCAATGTGATCGCGCGCGCCAACACCTCGGACTTCGGCCTCGGCGGCGGCGTGTGGACCCGCAGCCTCGCCACGGCGCAGCAGGTGACGCGTGGTCTTCGCACCGGCTCGGTGTGGGTCAATTGCTACCAGGCGATGGATCCGGCGGTGCCGTTCGGCGGCTACAAGATGAGCGGTTATGGCCGCGAGTCTGGACGCGAACACGTCGAGGAGTTCCTCAATACGAAGGCGATGTGGATCAATGCATAGCCATGGATGCCATGTGCTCGTGCATCTGTCCCGACCAGCCAACCGCTCGAACCCGAAGTGCGCGATATCCGCAGCGTTATCGCGCGCGCATGTGAAAGGAGTGCCACATGCCTGCAACGTCTCCTTCTGAGCATTTCGATTACATCATCGTCGGCGGCGGTTCGGCCGGCTGTGTGCTGGCGAGCCGCCTGTCAGCGAAGGCCGCCAACCGTGTGCTTCTCTGCGAGGCGGGCGCCGACATTTCGCTCGACAACGTGCCACCCGCGATCCTCGACAGCTATCCGGGCACCGCTTATCTGAATCCAGACTATATCTGGCCGGAGTTGCAGGCGACGACTGTGCGGATCAACGGTGTAGCGGGCCGCGCACGCAAGTATGAACAGGCGCGCATCCTCGGTGGTGGTTCGTCGATCAACGGCCAGTTCTTCAACCGTGGTGCGCCGTCCGATTACGACGCCTGGGAGGCACACGGCGCGCGGGGCTGGAACTGGCAATCCGTGCTGCCATTCTTCAAGCGAATGGAAACGGATATTGACTTTCATGATGGGTTGCACGGCACCGATGGGCCGATACGTGTGCGGCGCATTTTTCCCGAGCAATGGTCTGGCCATGCGCGAGCTGTCGCCGCGGCGCTCGAGGCGCAAGGTTATGACTATTTGCCGGATCAGAACGGCGACTTCCGCGACGGCTATTTCCCCATTGCGATTTCCAATTTCAACGAGCAGCGCGTCTCGGTCGCGACGGCTTACCTCGACGCGGCAACGCGCAGTCGGCCGAATCTCACGATCAGAACCGGCACCGAAGTCGCGAGCCTGATCTTCGATGGCACGCGTTGCACGGGCGTCGTGATTCAGGAAGGCGACAAGGGCAAACGCGTGAGCGGTGGCGAGATCATCGTCTCGTCTGGCGCGATTGGCTCGCCGGCGTTGCTGCTACGCTCCGGGATCGGGCCGGTCGCGCATCTGCGCGATCTCGGCATCGACATTGTCGCGGGACTGCCGGGTGTCGGGCAGAACCTGATGGAACATCCGTCGATCGCACTGGCGTCGTTCATCGACGACGGCGCGCGTATCAACGACGTGACGCGCCACCATATCCGCGTCGGGGCCCGCTATTCGTCGAAGATCGGCGGCGCGCCGCAAGGCGATATGCTGATCCTCGGCGTAACAAAAACGTCGTGGCATGCGGTGGGCCGCCGCATCGGCACTTTGCTTAACTACGTCAACAACCCGTTCTCGAAGCGGGGCGAGGTTACGCTGCAGTCGCGCGACTGGCGAGTTCGACCCAACGTCGCACTGAACCTCCTGGACGACGAACGCGATCTGGACCGGCTCGTCGACGGTTTCCAACGCATGGCCTTGTTGCAGGCGAGTGCGAGCATGCAGACCGTGACGAAAGATCCTTTTCCCGCCAGCTACAGTGAGAAGGTGCGGCAGGTCGCGATGCTGAGCGCGAAGAACAAATTCATCACGGACGTACTGGCGAAACTGCTCGACGGCCCGGCACCGTTGCGCAGCTTCCTGATGCGGCGTGTCGTGGCCGGCGGTCCGACGCTCGACGAATTGCTCGGCGACGACAAGGCATTGCGCGCCTTCATTCGCGGTGCATGTGTCGGCGTGTGGCATGCCTCGTGTACCTGCCGCATGGGCGCCGCCGACGATCCGCTGGCCGTGACGGATGAGTTTGCGCGGGTGCGAGGCGTGCAGGGGTTGCGAGTTGTGGACGCGTCCATTTTTCCGGTCGTTCCCGGTGCCAATACGAACGCGCCGACACTCATGGTGGCGGAGAAGATTGCCGACGGGTTGTTATCGATGCAGCCGGGCGGCGGAGCGATCGCGGATAGAACGATGTCGCCGGCATGATGCCTGTGCCTTCGCCTTGGCTTGTCCGGCCGATGCCCAGTTGCCTGTTACGCAACGTCGGGCGCTGACGACTCTCAGTGTATAAACCGTCGACACGCCCGACTGCTGCGGCGCGATCGGTTCGGCCAGCTACAAAGGCAATTGATTCAGGTCCAATTCGCTTGGATTGGGTTCGACCTTGGCATTTGCCACTGCGATGATCAATGTCGGCAGCGCGGCATGGAGCGGGCATACTACCGCCGACGGGCGAAGGGCGGCTCCCGCCGACTTCCAGACGCCTCGACTCGAGCGTTCTTGAGCGGCGTCGTGAACCGGAATACCCACGAACGCGCGCCGCTGTCCGCGATCTGCACGTAAACGCCACCGCCGTCGGCGTAATGGCCCGGAGGCCACCTCCTGTGCCGTGCTGCAGCCGTTTGCCGCGTAGGCTGATACTCCGGATTGCTGCCGAAGCTGCCTATGACCGCGGGTAATGCTTCGGGTATCAATGATGGCACAGCGTTTTTCGTTCTGGCCGACACCACAGTGGCAGCGGCCGCCGGCCATAAGCCGATGGCGCGACTGGTGTCTTGCGCGGTGGCTGGCGTGCCCAACAACATCATGGGCGAAGGCCCGATCCCCGCCACGAAAATGGCGCTCAGCAAAGCCGGCGTAACGTTCGATCAAATCGACGTAATCGAGAGCAACGAAGCGTTCGTGGCGTAGGCTATCTTGGTGGCGCGTGCGCTCGAACTCGACATGGAAAAGACCAACCCGAACGGCGGCGCGATTGCGCTGGGTCATCCGATCGGCTGCTCAGGTGCTTTTCTCGCCGCTAAGGCAATCTACGAACTGCAACAGACCGGTGGCCGCTATGCGCTCGTAATGATGTGCCTCGGCGGAGGCCAAGGTATTGCGGCCGTGTTCGAGCGACTGTGAGGCCTAAGACAGGATAGGCGCCACAAAACGCGCGCCTTTCTCGTCTATCGTGGCTATTGATTTCGCTGTGTGGGTAGGATAATAGGTATGGTGCGGTTCGGCAGAGCGGCAGCGACCCCAGTAGGCACGTTGAATTGCGCCGAAGCGGCGGGGCCGTTCTGCGCGCCTGTCACGGCGGGGTTGCCGGCAAAAATGCTGATGCTCGAAGCTGGCGGCGGTGGGGGATTCGAGCCGCCGCTGCCACCGCCGCCGCACGCCGCCAGGGCGACAGCTGTGAAACCAGCGATCAGCAATGCGGTTGCGTAGCGTGCGCGCCGGCGAAAGGAGCGCGCGTGGGAAATAGAAATGGGATGCGTGTATGGGTTCATCGTCAGAAGTCGTTTATCAAAATGTTGAGACTGATGTCGCTGTTATGAAAGGCAAGACGAGCCCTTCCGCGTGAGGCGGGCACGGTGTCATGACGTGGTGACCTACAGCGACAGATCGTGAGGATGAAACGGCTTCAGGGTGTGTTCCCTTTCCTGACGGAGCCCGAGGCAAGCGGGCGGGTAGTCCGTCGGACGCAGTGGTTGTGATGAGCGTGCTCGGCTGGAACGTAAATGACACGTTCCCCGTCGACGAACCGCATCATAGGAACGGAGAATGAGAAGAGAATTATAGGAATACAAGCGGGAACACGGTGGTCGATGGTATTGACGCGAGCGACGAGGCGCTATGCGAGCGCCTTGCTCGCTTCAATGTGTGTTCCCCTCAGTGATGCCGCCGGGCATCACGGTCCGGCGGAGTGCAGCCACATTGCGAGTTCTCGAAAGGCGCGAATGGTTTGCGCCCGCAACGGATCAATGCGTCCGCGCTGCCGCCGACCGCAGCCGTTGAAACATCGACCCCCCATGGATTCAGCGACCGGCGGCGCGTTCGCCCGGGCTTGCCGCAGGAACTGCGAACCAGGATTGCCGCTTCACGCGATCTTCCTTGCCGTGCACAGAAGCGTTTCTCATCGCTCGACACAATGTCGCGTTGCAGGTCGTGCGGCCCTTGCCGGTTAACGCTCTGCTAATTCTGAATCGCTACGATGCGCAGCAGTACCGGCTGTACCGGCGCATCGTCGGTTGCTCGGCTCGTCAGCCGTGACCCCCGTGATGAATTCAATCTCTTTGTTTTATGGAGTGCACTATGAAATCCACCAAAATCCTGCTGGTCTTGATCTGTCTTGCTGCGGCTCAAGCAGCCAACGCTCAGGACAAGAAAATCAGCCCCGTAAAAATGAGCTGTGCCGAGTATGTACAGGTCGACGAGATGTATCGACCGGCCCTGGTCTACTGGGTGGCTGGCGTCGACAAGCTTGGGATCAAGGAAACGGACACGATGGTTGTCGATACGGCTCATCCTGTGGGCGAGATAGTCGCCGAAGCATGCACGAAAGATCCGCACGCTTCATTTGTTTCGAAAGTCAGATCCATGATCAAGGCGAAGAAAATTTCGCTCTTCGATCACACGTAAGGACCTGCGCGCCGCGTGAAATCGGCGGGGCACACGCGGCGCGCCGTCTTGAATTTTGTACCGGAAGGTAAACAGAGTCCGCGAGTGTTCCTCAACTCGAGGAAACGAACGGGAACGTGTGGACCTGAATCTTCAGGCGTCCGGTTTCCCTTGCCCGTTTCATTCACATGTAGGAGTCGACAATGCATAGCCTTACCTGTGAGCCGAACCACGAAGGCGAGGTCCACGATACGACGCCAGTATGTCGCGCAGCTTCGCCGACTGAATTGACTTGCATTTAAACGAACACGGTCGTGGTGAGCCACAGCTGCATTATCGGCAAGATCCGTAGAGAGCAATTTGAAACAGCTATCTGTTATCTGGAGGCGCGTTTCGGCGTTCTTCGTTCGGTAGTACTCGACGGGCAGTTTGTGGAGCGAGTGGATGCGGTACCGTTGAAACCAAGTTCCACAAGCTTCAGTTCGTCGACGAACGCATCTAATACCCTGACAGGATTGTCCTGTCCCACGTAGTCATCGACGCATTCGGGCAGTAGTACGACCTGCTTACGGTCATCGCCTTCAACGAACTGCTTCATGAGTCACCCGGTCTCAGTGCGTTGATTCAGTTTAGGCTATCAATGCGTTTCCACACGGCCTTGGCCATCAAGCGTCATTCGCCAGCCTGCCGCGCAGCCATATTCCTGGTTATGAAGCTGGACAGGCGGCTGGACCGCGTAATCAGGGTACCCACGCGCACGTTACACGAAGCGGGGACGAACCTCGGTCAATAACCCGTATAAAGCGCAAGCCAGGGAGTCAGATATGCCCATTGCGTTTGCCCCGAGATCATTGCGTCTCGTTCGTAAGCGACGGCACCAGTGGCCATAGCAAAGCGAAATCGGTATTCGATGATCGGCAACGACAGAACGGGGAAGTTTGACACCACTTCTGAATGACCGCCCGCGCAGGTGGCGTCATTCACCTCGGACAGCGACCTCAGACGCCAAGCGGACAGGTCAACCTGCTTGAAGAGCGGCTGCGCTGCCGACCTAACGGAACCCGTATCAGCGGAGACGCTCGCATCGAATTCCCCGTGTGACGTTGATCAACCGATCACAGCGAGCCGGCTCACCTTCGCCTCATTCTTCTCCAGCATGATGCTGGTCAACGCGATTCGGGAAAGTTCACGCGACCATTGATCGAGATCGTTGATCAAACCACGCCCTCCGTGCATCCGGACATGCGCCCACTATGGCGGCGCCAGCCCGATCCCCTTGCTGGTCGCACACGCCATGCGAGCGTCGCGAGAGACGTTTGCCGCCAAGGCAATCCAGGTCGGGTGCGCAGCCATTGAGTTGGCTACGCTCTGCAAATATTCCCGCTCAATTCTTAGGAGACGCAATGAACGCTACCAATTTGAATGTCCCATCGTCCCGGCGATACGGGTTCTTTGTCTGCGTGATGGCCGCGCTGGCCGGCCTGCTGTTTGGTCTGGATATCGGTGTAATCTCAGGCGCGCTACCCTTTATCGCCAAAGAGTACGCGCTTAGTGACACGCTTCAGGAATGGATTGTCAGCTCGATGATGGTTGGTGCCGCACTCGGCGCCGTGGGGGCAGGTTGGTTGTCGTGGCGGATGGGTCGCCGCTATTCACTGGGGCTAGCTGCGGTGATGTTTGTCGCGGGCTCCGTCTGGTCCGCGCTTTCCGGAAGCCCAGAGAGCATCATCGGCGCGCGACTGCTCCTCGGGCTCGCGGTGGGCGTGGCTTCATTTACGGCGCCGCTCTATCTTTCGGAAATTGCGCCGAGGCAGGTACGTGGTGCGATGATCTCAGCCTATCAGCTTATGATCACCGTAGGTATCCTAGGCGCTTTCCTCTCCAATATTGGGCTGAGTTACATCGGTAGCTGGCGTTGGATGCTCGGGGTGATTGCGATCCCCGCCGTACTGTTCCTGCTTGGCGTGCTGGCACTGCCGGACAGTCCGCGCTGGCTACTGCAGCGAAAGGGCGAGAAAGAGGCGCGAACCGTATTGAGGCGCCTGCTCGGCTCCGCAGAAGAAGTCGACGCCGAGGTTCGGGAAATCAACGCGCAGCTTGCGCAACCGGCGCAAGGCTGGAAGCTGTTTCGCACCAGCGCGAACTTTCGTCGCTCGATTGTGCTTGGCGCCACTCTCCAGATTTTGCAGCAGCTCACTGGCATTAATGTCGTGATGTACTACGCGCCTCGCATCTTTGGGCTAGCCGGTTTTGCAACGCACGAACAGCAGCTCTGGTGCACGGTAATCGTGGGTCTCGTCAATGTCCTCGCAACCTTCGGGGCCATTGCACTGGTGGACCGCTGGGGCCGTAAGCCCATTCTGTATGTGGGCTGCGCTACGATGGCTATGGGGATGGGAACGCTTGGCTGGTTGCTACATGCGGGGATTGCGGGAGGAGCTTCGCAGATCCTTGCTGTTTCCATGCTTCTCGTTTTCATTGCAGGTTTCGCGATGTCTGCGGGGCCGCTTGTGTGGATCCTCTGTTCTGAGATCCAGCCGATGCAAGGCCGCGACTTCGGGATCGCGATATCGACTTTCGTCAATTGGGCGGCGAATATGATCGTGGCCGCGACGTTTCTCAGCCTGCTTTCCACTATCGGTGAGTCTCATACTTTCATACTGTACGCATTGCTGAATATAATATTTGCCTGTGTCGTTTACCTCTTTGTACCCGAGACTCGCGGCGTCTCTCTGGAGCACATCGAGCGAAACCTGATGGCAGGTCAGCGGCTGCGGGAACTGGGCGCAAAGGCCTAGTGCGCGGGTGAATGCTCCTGGCAGTGGTCCGCCGCTCCGGGAGCATCGAGAAATGAAGTCTCTTATACGTGGTCCTCTGCAATACAGGAAGTGGCCATCATGGTCCGTTCCGAGTGGTCCGTTATCGGATTCAAAATGTAAATGGTCCAGAACGGCCTCACAAAAGGTCGGTGCCCGAACGTCGGCTATGGGACATGCTGCCGTATGGGTTAGAAAAGCGAATGGCCGTAGTACCTCGCAAGCAGCCTTTGACGCGCGCGGATACGGCCGCGAAGTTGTGGGCCGGTTATGTCTATCGCATCAGACTCTGTCCGACCAACAAGCTGCCATTCGAAACGGTAGGGTGGATCGTCGACAATGGTTCCGCTTGACCTAGTCAACCAAAGTCTAATGGGAGTGTCCAATATGAGCTGGGACGTCTCGCCGTAAATTCACTCGGCGTTCCAGGACATTCGCGGCGACGAGCAACCAGGTCCTCTGGGAACCCTTTCCGAAGTACAAACGACGGTGCCGGACGTTTTCCCAAATACGAACTGGAATGATCCAGTCTGGGGCATCTACGACGGCGAGTTTGGCTCGATTGAGTGCAACGTTGGAAAAGACGATTCGGTGCGAAGCTTGGCCCTTCTGGTGGAAGATTTGAAGCCCGCTCAGGCTCCAGTCTGTGTGAAACGTGCTGATCGCCTAAATTGAAGCAACGCATTCAGTCGGATGGCCACAGCTTAAAGGCGAGCGCCGCACCGGACGGTTCATATTTGAGGTGATTCAGGGGGGTACCTGCTCAGCGCACTTGCAGAACGTGACGCTTGGGGCGGTTGCTGCGCGACATCGAACGCAAGCTGTCTCTCCTCACTCCGTCCCGGCGGGAAGTCTGCACAACCTCGTTGCAACTGGAGCTTCGTCTGGTGAAATGTCTGTGCCTCACGCGATCCTTCCCTGCGCCTCGCTCGCGAGTGGCTTACGCAGGCGACGTAATGCTCACCTAATTCTTTCGGCGCAAATTGCTCACTTCTGTTGAGTAATACCGAGGAGAATGAAAAATGGTCGGCAATTTCACGGCACTTGCGCTGGCATTGGTGATAATGACATTGGTCGCGAGTATTACGGTCTGTATGTTTGCTTTTGAGACATTCACATGGGTGCGCGAGCGCGCCACGCGCGCGGCCCCAAATGCAGGTGGCTGGAACCGCCTGCTACCCGTCATAGTGGGCGGCGATCGAATCGCTCGCTCCCAAGATCGTCTGCACGAGCCAGACATTACTGGGGGGCAAGGTGGATCAAATCGACCGCGGCGAGCGTGAGGGCGTGAGTCGGCGGAACGCGAACGCCTCACGGCATCGGAGCGAGGTTAGGAACTGCGCCGTGCCAATGAGATCCTGACGCTGGCGCACGCATTATTCGCCCAGGCGGAGCTCGACCGCCGCCAGAAGTCCTGAAGGTCTTTATCGATCAGCGTCGCGACACCTTCGGGGTCGAGTCGATCTGCAAGGTCCTGTGGATTCTCCGGTCGAGCTACCGGCGCCATGCGGCAAGGCTTTGCGATCGCTCGTGGCGCTGTGCCCGCGCGAAACACGATGAGTTTCTACGCTCGTCGATCAAGCCTGTCTGGCAAGCCAAGATGCGCTTGCCGCGGACTCCATGCGCTTCGCGATGACGGGCCCGGAAGCGATCGGTGCCGAGCATTGTTCCAGAAAGGCTTGCGTTGGTTGGACGCGATCAAGGTGTACGGGGCATTCGCCTGCCAGGCCATGCAGCTCTGAGATTTCAATCTGCCTGATTTCATCTATGCGGCAAGACTCACCGCTAGAGATCCGCGCATGAAGGATCCAATTGGGTTCAGCCATGCTGAAAGGGGAAGATTCTCGGGGAAGTCGGGGCAGTTCATTTGTGCAGTCTTTACAGGCTTCGGCGCGTTTGCCACGGCGGGCGGGCACGCGATGTCGAGATGCATCGTAGAAACGGAATCGGCGGTCGGCCACGCGACTACACAATGTTTTGTCTACCTCAACATTTTGGGGTGATTGATTTTCGCGGTGCCACAAGAAGCACGAAGACACGGCAAAGCGCACTTCGATTTACTTGCCGTGGCATTCGAGTTGACAAAGTAATTTTCATCTAATCCAGCGGTTCTACAGTTCCGACTCGTGGTCGTCGAGCACGTCACCCACTGATCCTCCGATGATCCAGAACCCAAAACGGAACAGCGATAATGAAAGACAAACTTAAAACTGCCGACGAAGCCATTGCGTTGATTCGCAATGGGGACGTGGTGAGTTGCTCCGGCTTTGTTGGAACGGGTACGCCCGAGGAATTGATCGCGGCGCTGGAGCGGCGTTTCGTCACAACGGAAGGTCCCCGTGACCTGACGCTCGTTTTTGCGGCGGCGTGCGGCGATGGCAAGGAGCGCGGACTGAACCGGCTTGCGTACGAGGGATTGGTGCGCCGCGTAATTGGCGGCCATTGGTCGCTTGTTCCCAAGCTCGCGAAGTTGGCGACGGACAATCGGATTCAGGCCTACAACCTCCCGCTGGGCACAATTTCTCATCTCTATCGTGATTCGGCGGCTCACAAGGCAGGCACCCTCACCAAGGTGGGCCTCGGCACCTTCGTCGATCCACGGCAAGACGGCGGCAAAATCAACGCACGGACGACGGAAGAACTCGTACACGTAATGGAGATTGGGGGCGAAGAGTGGCTTTTCTACAAGGCCTTCAAAATCAACGTCGCCCTGATTCGCGGCACCACTGCCGATCCCGAAGGCAACATCACGATGGAGCGCGAGGCTCTGCTGCTCGACGCCCAGGCCGTTGCCATGGCAGCGCGAAATTCCAACGGCCTCGTCATTGCGCAGGTGGAAAGAATCGCGTCGAGCGGCTCGCTCGATGCACGGCGCGTGGTCGTTCCCGGCACGCTGGTCGATTGCGTGGTGGTAGCGCCTCCAGCGACCCATCGGCAGACGTATGCGACCGATTACAACCCTGCCTATTCAGGCGAGATCCGCGTCGCTGTCGACACGATACCGGCACTCGAACTCAACGAGCGAAAGCTGATAGCGCGGCGCTGCGCGTTCGAGTTGCCCCTGGGCGGTGTAATCAATCTGGGAATCGGCATGCCCGAGGCAGTGGCGGCAGTTGCTGCGGAGGAGCGCATACTCGATCATCTGACTTTGACTGCGGAATCCGGCGTGGTCGGCGGCATGCTCCAGGGCGGCCTCGATTTCGGCGCTGGCATCAATACGCAGGCGCTACTGCATCAGAACCAGCAGATCGATTTCTATGATGGCGGTGGCCTGGACCTCGCGTGCCTCGGCATGGCTCAGATCGACCGCGCCGGCAACGTCAATGTCAGCCGGTTCGGTTCTCATCTTGCCGGCGCCGGGGGCTTTATCAACATCAGCCAGAATGCACGCCGGCTCGTGTTCGCCGGGACGTTCACCGCCGATGGAGACGCCACCTGTGCCGAAGGTGGTCAACTGCGAATCGTAGCCGAAGGGCGTACGAGCAAATTCGTCGAATCGGTTGAGCAGATCACATTCAACGGACCGCTTGGCGCGGCAAAGGGCCAGTCAGTGCTGTACGTGACCGAGCGCTGCGTATTCAAGCTGGAGCGCGAGGGGCTGCAGTTGATTGAAGTGGCGCCAGGCATCGACATCGAACGAGACGTGCTCTCTCATATGGCGTTTCGCCCGATTATCGGCGACGTGGCGCTGATGGACCCGCGCATCTATGAATCGAAGCCCATGGATCTCGCCGCCACGCTGCAGGATCTTCAGCGGACCGATCATTGTGCTGTGACTCATAGCGGAACATCCGGCGTTCATAAAGCTGGATAGCACGGACGAGCTGACACTGTGTCATGGTCGTTTTGCTTAACCGTTCTTTTGAAATGAAAGGCGCTTCTTTCGTGCTGTTGATCCGTCGAGTTGCGATTGCGCTGTCCTTGGTCTGTTTCACTATTCAGGCGTTCGCCGCGCAAGCTAATAATCCAGAAAATGCGGTTTCAACCGTGCTCCTCAAGACCGAACGCTCGTGGGATGGCGCGTTATATAAAAGCTATCCTGCTGGACAGCCGCAGCTCACCGTCCTCAAGATTGTTATTCCCGCCCACACGACGCTACCGTGGCACCTACACGCAATGCCAAACGCTGCGTATGTGCTGTCCGGAAATTTGCATGTGGAGAGCAGGAACGGCCGCCATCAGATAATCCTACACGCGGGCGACGTTCTGCCTGAGATGGTCGGAAGCGCTCACCGTGGATACACCGACAATTCTCCCGTCGAACTCATCGTCTTTTATGCTGGAGCGAAGGGGATGCCCACTGCTAAAAAGGTGCAATGAGTATGCTAGGGGTGCTTCAGAAAACTACGGATTGCAAGGGATCTTCTTTCCGGCGGTATGAAGCGCCCGGTGCGAGCCGACGCTTTCTGCGTCTACTCATTTCTCTGCAGGCGGGTGAATCACTCAGCCTATTCCGCTTTTGCGGCCGCTGCCGTTTTTCGTCGCCACGCGCGCTGAAAGCATCGACCCGGCAGTGGCCGACATTGCGCAGATCGTCGTCGACGTCACGCGTTTGCCGAGCATCGACACGCAGTAAGCGTAGCGGCGGCTCGCGCATCAGTCGCGAAATTCATCGCACGTTGACGCGTTTTTCGACAACGCATCTGCCGCGGCGCAGCAACACGCTCGCGCCGCACAGGGTTGTCCCTGATCCCCATCACTTCAGCGTCAACTGACGCAACTCGCCAGGCCCCGCCGCTGCGCGCTCACGCCGTGGTCACGCCAAAACTTATCGATATCGACAAGAACTTCCCGTTTGACCCTCATAGGGGCCGCCTCTTAACGTGTGTTCACGGAGACAGCGTTGTGCAGCGACACGACGACATTACCGGACTACGTCAAATCCAAAGGCGAACGGAACATGAAAGAAGCATGGCAGCGCTGGGGCGCGGAGGATGAGCGCGGCGCACTCAATCTGATCGG
>NZ_JAQQEG010000062.1:0-36201 GCF_046027395.1 Paraburkholderia dipogonis
CGGTCATGACCCGTCCGGGGGGGGGGGGGGGGGGGGGGGGGGGGGGGGGGGGGGGGGGGGGGGGGGGCGGCGGGGGGGGGGGGGGGGGCGGGTTGTCTGCTCTACATTTGCGGCCCGTAAGCCCCCCCCCCCCCCACCCCGCCGGGGGGGGGGGGGGGGCCCCCCCCCCCCCCCCCGCCGCGTTTTCCGGAAGGGCTAATGAAAATCAACCGAAAGATCGCGATCTTCACCGCCACGGTTTTGCTGGCGGGCGTGGCCCACGCAGCCGACCTGCCGACCTTCAAGCTGGAAATGAACGACGGCAAGCTGAACCCGGCCCGCATCGAAGTGCCGGCGGGGCAGCGTATCAAGATCGAAGTGCGCAACACCGGCAAAGGCGCGGCCGAATTCGAAAGCGTGCAGTTGCGTAAAGAAAAGGTATTGGCGCCGGGCGCGGATTCGTTCGTCGTGATCGCGCCGCTCGAGCCGGGTGAGTACAAGTTTTTCGACGATTTCCACCAGCAGGCGCAGGGCGTCATCGTCGCGAAATAGTGGCTTGGGACGCGAGCGCGGAGCCTCGACGGTTCGCGCGTTCGCCAGAGCACAAGAAGGCAGAGGGAGAGCTTGATGGGTCAGATTCTATTCATCGTGTGGCGGGAAAGTGTCGAGGCGTTGCTGGTCGTCGGCATCCTGTACGCGTGGCTGAAAAATGGCGACGATGACGCGCGCCGCGGTTTGCCGTACCTGTGGGGCGGCGTGGCGGCCGGCGTGATCGCGGCGGTGGCGCTCGGCGCGGCGCTGGTCGGTTTCACCGAAGTGCTCTCCGGTGACGCGCAGGATTATTTCCAGACCGCGATGGTGCTGGTCGCCTGCGTGCTGATCGTGCAGATGGTGCTGTGGATGAAGCAGCACGGCCGCACGCTCAAGCGCGACATGGAACAGTCGCTGCAGAAGAGCCAGCGCGATTCGAACTGGTGGGGCGTCGCGTTGCTGGTGGCGCTGGCGATCGCGCGTGAAGGCAGCGAGACGGTGATCTTTCTGTACGGCCTCGGCTTCGGCCAGTCGGGTCACGTGGACGCCAGCCAGATGCTCGCGGTCGTGATCGGCCTGGCGCTCGCGTTCCTGACCTTCTACGTGCTGCAACTGGGCGGCAAGATCTTCTCGTGGCGGCTCTTTTTCCGCATCACGGAAATCATGCTGCTGTTCCTCGGCGCGGGTCTCTTCCAGACCGGTGTGGACAAGCTGATCGACAAGGAAATCCTGCCGACCATTGTCGACCAGGTGTGGAATTCGTCGATGATCCTCGATGATTCGAGCACCTTCGGTTCGCTGGTCGCAACGCTTACCGGTTATCGCGCTCACCCGGCGTTGATGAATCTGATCGCCTATGCCGCGTACTGGGCGGTGGTCTATCTGCTGGTGCGCCGCGCGAACCGCAAGCCGGCGCGGCAAGCTGCCGGACGCACGGCATGAGCACGGTCATGACCCGTCCGGGCCGCCTCGCGGCGGCCGGGCAGTGGATGCAGCGTCACGGTGCCGCGATTCGCGGCATCCAGTGGGTCGTGGTGGCGGTGTACGCGTTTCTGATTCTCGTGCCGGCGGTGATGCCGCTGCCGGACGACACGGCGCACCTGTGGACCAACCTGACGCTCGCCGCGCAGTTCGTGTTCTGGGGGATCTGGTGGCCGTTCGTGTTGCTATCGATGGTCATGCTCGGGCGTGTCTGGTGCGGCGTGCTGTGTCCGGAGGGTGCGCTCGCCGAATTCGCCAGCAAATACGGGCGAGGCTGGGCGATTCCGCGCTGGATGCGCTGGGGCGGCTGGCCGTTCGTCGCGTTCGGCATCACCACCATCTACGGTCAGATGGTGAGCGTCTACCAGTATCCGAAAGCCGTGTTGCTGGTGTTAGGCGGCTCGACTTTCGCGGCGATGATCATCGGCTTGCTGTACGGACGTGAGAAGCGTGTCTGGTGCAAATATCTGTGCCCCGTCAACGGGGTTTTTTCGCTTCTGGCGCGGCTCGCGCCGTTCCACTACAAAGTCGATGAAGAGGCGTGGCGCCGTTCGTACAAGAACGGCGAACATGGACATCGCGTGATTCCAATCAATTGCGCGCCGCTCGTGCCGTTGCGCAATATGAAGGGCGCGTCGGACTGCCATATGTGCGGGCGTTGCAGCGGGCACCGCGACGCGATTGCGTTGACGTGGCGCGCGCCGTCGTCGGAAGTGGTGCAGTTGGGCGACAAGCAGGCCAACCCGTGGGACACCGCGTTGATCCTGTACGGCCTGCTCGGCATCGCGATCGGCGCGTTTCATTGGACCGCGTCGCGCTGGTTCGTCGATCTGAAGATATTCTTCGCGAATTGGCTCGTCGATCACGACATCACATGGCCGCTCGACACCAACGCGCCGTGGTTCCTGTTCACGCATTACCCCGAGCAGAACGACGTCTTCTCGTGGCTCGACGGCACGATGGTGATCGGCTACATCCTCGCCACGGCGTTGGTGTACGGCACGGCGCTGCTGGTGCTGCTGATGGGCGCGACGCGCATGCTGGGGCGCTTCAATAGCGTGCGTCTGCATCATTTGACGCAAGGGCTGATTCCGATTGCCGGCGCGGGCGTGTTTCTCGGCTTGTCCGCTACCACGCTGTCGCTGTTGCGCGCGGAGCATGTGTCGTTGTGGTGGGCGTCGGATATGCGCATCGCCATTCTGGCGATTGCCAACCTGTGGAGCGCATGGCTCGCCTGGCTTGTCACGCGCCGCTATAGCGAGCGCTTCATTCAACGCGGCCTCGCGATGGTGTGGTTCGCCGCGGCGCTAGCCGTGGTCGATAGCGCGTGGTGGCTGATGTTCTGGGGCTGGGCTTCGAAGTAACGCATTCAACGCTCGCGGTTGCAGTAGTCGGCGCCGGCACCAAACAAAAAGCCGTGGAGATGACAACATCCCACGGCTTTTCCATTTTCCGCATGATCGGCACACGTTATAGCGTGTTGCCGCATCGAGTGAGAACCAAAAAAAGCGGCCTGGCTTGCTGCGACGGCTGGCTTGGTGTCTGCACGAAGGGGTCTAGTTCTCACGTGCAAGCCGTCGTGGCTGGCTACTGCCCAACACCTCTCTGGGAGGTGGTCCCCACAATACCCGGTACTAACTGCTATTCGTTCCTACTTCGTCAGGATCAGCTTGCCTAAGCGCGTGGCCCGCAGCTGGTAGGTCTCGCCGTTATGCACGATGCTGACGTGGCTATGTCCTTGCAGCAAAGCGTCGCTGCGTACGACTCGCTCCGACGTCTCGCCCGTACCGTTAATGCCATCCGCGCCAGGCTTCTGGCCGGTTACCGTTGCCGTCGACGATTTCGGACGGCTGGTCAGCGCGGCCGCCGGGCGGCGCAGGCTGAGTGTGGAAGGGCGCGTGAGATCGGTCATTCGTTTTAGCTGTTGGTCGATTCGATGGATTAATTCTAAATGATAACTATTCCCATTTACAAGGAAGAGAAATTGATCGGATTTGAGTTTCGATAGTCTGAGGGGAGTAGAGGCGGGGCGGCGTCTGGAGAAAGACGCCCGGTCGTTCGGCGGTCTTGCAATCGATCGCGGGCAGGGTGCCCGCGCGACATTCAATGCAACGTGCCGGGCTCCTGCTTCGTTTGCACATACTGGCGAATCAGCCGAACAGTATCGATATCGTTCTCACGATATGCCGACTTCACGATTTCCTGCGTCTGATGCGCATCGGGATCGGTCGATTCGGGCAGCGTGGTCGCGTACTCGAAGCGCAGGAACAGCTGCAGTTCGTCCGGTTGCTCGATCGTCATCGTGAGCGAGCCGCCTACGTAGTCGGCCGTCGGCAGAATGTCGTATCGCACGCTCTGGCTCTCCTCCAGCGTGACGCGGTCGCGTACCGTGGCCTGGCCGTAGTGCAGCTCCCGTTCGAGGACGTTGCCTTCGCGCGAAAGAATCGTGCAACTGTCGAGTCCGATCACGAACAGTTGCGGCTGTTCGGCGCGCAGCACGAGACCCTCCCACAACTGCTCGCGGGTCATTGCTTCGACAAACGGATTCAACGGGTCGTTGATCTGGATAAGGTGTTCGAAATTCAAAACGACGGCTTCCTATGAAAGCGTTTAAGCGACGGCGAGCCCCGAACGGATCGTGATCGAATGCGTGAGGATCTTGTGAACCGGGCACTGATTGGCGATTTGCAAGAGCCGTTCCCGCTGTTCGTCGGACAGATTGCCTTCGAGGATGATCTTGCGATCGATGGTCGTACCCGCGTCGCCGGTTTCGAGCGAGAGCGTCACGCGCACGTCGGCGAGCGGCCAGTCCTTGCGCTGAGCGTACATCTTCAGCGTGATCGACGTGCACGCGCCGAGGCTCGACAGCAACAACGAGACGGGCGTCGGCCCGCGATCGCCGCCGCCGAGCGACTCGGGTTCGTCGGCAAGCCATGTGTGCTTGCCGTCGTCGAAAAGGACCTGGAAATTCGTCGAACCGATGTGGGCGGTGACGGTGGACTCTGCCATGCGCGCTCCTGAACAGGGACGGAAATCGCCGCGCGCCACGGCCCGTTATGAGTGAACGGCGCGGCGCGCGGCCTGAATTGCTATTGTGAACGAATTTACCGGCCTTCGCGCCTCGGGTTGCGACGCAGACGGAGCGTGCCGCGCCCGTCGACGACTCAATGCGTGATCGCGCCCATGCGTCCGGCCTGGTAATCGACGACGGCCTGGCGAATCTCGTCTTCCGTATTCATCACGAACGGGCCGTAGCGCACCACGGGCTCCTTCAGCGGCACGCCGCCCAGCAGCAGCACCTCGAGTGGCTCCGCGCCGGCCGTGAGCGTCACGGAGTCGCCATCGTTCTGAAACACGACCATTTTCTGCGCGTCGATTTCCTGACGCGCTTCGCCTTCACCGTAGAAGCCCTTTCCGGACAGGCTATAGGCAAACACACGGTAGTCGGCCGGCACCGGCTGTTGGATCGTTGCGCCCGGCTGCAGCGAGAAATGCTGGTACAGGATCGGCGTACGCGTTTCGATCGCCGCTTTGACGCCGAGCGCCTCGCCGGCGATCACCTTGACGCGCACCTTGCCGTCCGCGGACGTCGCCACGGGAATGCTCGCTGACGGCATTTCCTGGTAGCGCGGCTCGATCATCTTGTCGCGGCGCGGCAGATTTACCCAGAGTTGCAGGCCGTGCACGCGGCCGCCCGTGCGTACGAACGACGGGTCCGGCATCTCGCTATGCACGACGCCCGCGCCCGCGGTCATCCATTGGACGTCGCCGGCGTGCAGGGTGCCGGAATGCCCGGCCGAATCCTTGTGGCCGAACTGGCCCTCGAGCACATACGTGACCGTTTCGAAGCCGCGATGCGGATGGTCGGGCGCGCCTTTGGCCTCGCCCGGCGCGTAGTCGATCGGGCCCATTTCGTCGAGCAGCAGGAACGGATCGAAGTCCATCAGCATGCGAGTGGGAAACGGGCGGTGGACGATAAAGCCGCCACCCTCGGTCGTGCGAACGGCCGGAAACGTGCGTTCGATCGTGCGGGTCGTGCTCATCAAAGTCACCTCAAAAAATGGGGAATAGCGTTATTTTTGAAACATGGAGCTATTATAGGGACCGTTTTCCGGGGTGCCAGCCGCCCTTACGCAATGGATTGTTCTATTACTGGAACGATGAGATGAAGATCGATTCACATAATCTGAATGACCTGATGTATTTTTCGCAGGTCGTCGAGCATGGCGGGTTTTCCGCCGCCGAACGCGTGCTGGGGATTTCCAAGTCGCGCCTGTCGCGCCGGCTGACCGAGCTGGAAGCGTCGCTCGGTGTGCGCCTGCTGCAACGATCCACGCGCAAGCTGGCGCTCACCGAAGCCGGCCAACTCTTCTATCAGCATTGTCAGGCGATGCTGAGCGAGGCGCAGGCGGCCGTCAACGTCGTCCAGCAACTGCGTTCGTCGCCGCGCGGCACCGTGCGCGTCAGCGTGCCCGTCACGATCTCGCAGACCATCCTGTCGCAGATCCTGCCCGAATTCATGCATCGGTATCCGGAAGTGCGTGTCGTGATGCGCGTGACGAACCGCGTGGTCGATCTGTTCGAGGATTCGATCGATGTCGCGCTGCGGGTGCGCTCGGATCCGCCGGAAAATGCCAACATCGTCGTGCGGCCGCTGTGGCGCACGCAGCAGATGCTGGTCGGCGCGCCGAGCCTGTTGCGACAGAATGCGCCGCCGTTGCTGCCGGCCGACCTGAACGGTTTCGAAACGCTCGACGTGCCGACCGGCGACGGACGCCACATCTACAACCTGATTGCACCCGACGGCACGCGTCATGCGCACGAACACGAGCCCCGCCTCGTGACCGCCGATCTGATGACGATTCGTGAAGCGGTGCTCGCCGGGGTCGGTATCGCCGCGCTGCCGGAGATGATGTACGGCGCGGCGCTGCGAGCCGGCCAGTTGTCGCCAGTGATGCCGGGCTGGACCTTTCCGACACCGCAGTTGTACGCCGTATTCGTATCGCGGCAGGGGATGGTGCCGGCGGTGCGCGCCTTTGTCGATTATCTGGTGGAGATGCTCGATCCCGACGACGGTAAACACATCATGGGCGAGTGTCCCGCGCGCGAGGAAAAGGTCGCTGCTGCGCAGCCGATGTTCGCGATTGCGCCATAGCACTTCTGACGGGCCACAGCATCGCTTTTAGCATTTAAGCGTGGCCTGTCATGAGTACTTTCAATGGCCGTTTGCTTGAATGCGCGCGCTCCCGGGCTTATAGTGAAATCCCTTCGCTAAGGAGTCTCTTATGCGGAAACTCATGGCCGCTATGATAGCCGGCCTGATAGGGCTGACCGCGCTGTCCGTGTCGATCACGGCTGTCGCATGCGGTGATTCCACGAGCTATCAATCTTCGACCGATGGCAAATGATCCCGCCGCCCGAAGGCGCCGAGTGCGCACAAAAAAGGCCTTCATCTGACGATGAAGGCCTTTTACTTTTTGGCCCCTGTTTCAAGGGGCATTTCACCAGATTACCTGCTTTTCGGTTGTGTCACGAAGCCGATCTTGGTGAGGCCGCCGGCCTGTGCGGCCGCCATCACTTCTGCCACTTTCTCGTACGGAACCTTGCGGTCCGCGTCCAGATGCAGCTCGGGTTGCGGGTTCGCTTGCGCGGCTTCCGCGATCTTCGCGCTCAGCGCGGCTTCGTCGACCTTCTTGTCGTCCCACGTGACGTTGCCATCCGCGTCGACCGCGACCGTGACTTGCGCGGGCTTGGTGTCTTCCTTCTGACTGCTTGCGTGCGGCAGATCGATTTTGACCGCGTGACGAATCACCGGAATCGTCACCATGAACACGATCAGGAGAACCAACATCACGTCGACGAGCGGCGTCATGTTGATTTCGTTCATCAGGCCGTCGTCATCGTCGCCGGCGAAGGGGCTCATTGCCATCGGAGTGCCTCGTCGATCAGTTCGTGCGCGCGGCGAGACGCAGGCCGTCGCCACGCTTGGACGACGACAGGCGCGCGCCCGTCACGAAGAATGCATGCAGGCCATGCGCAAAACGGCTCAATTTGGCGACCACCGCCTTGTTGGCGCGCGTCAGTGCGTTGTAGCCGAGCACCGCCGGAATCGCGACGAACAGGCCGAACGCGGTCATGATCAGCGCTTCGCCGACCGGACCGGCGACCTGATCGATCGACGACTGGCCGCTCGCGCCAATGGCCAGCAGCGCATGATAGATGCCCCACACCGTGCCGAACAGGCCGACGAACGGCGCCGTGCTGCCGATCGACGCGAGAATCGCGAGACCGCTCTGCATGCGCGCGACGCTTTCGTCCATCGTGTCTTTCAGGCAGCGCGTGACCCAGTCCGACACGTCCATGCGGTCGTGCAGATGCGGCTGCGTCTGATGATGATGATCAGCCGCTTCCTGGCCCGACAGCGCCAGCGCGAGGAACGGATTGTCCTGCGGCGTCGACGATCCGGCGCCGAGCTTCTTCACGCCGTCGGCGAGGTCGTCCGAATGCCAGAAGGCCTGCTCGGCATTCTTGGTGAGGCGGTTCAAGCGCATCACGTTCCAGCCTTTGATGACAATCACGCTCCACGACATCACCGACATGATCAACAGCGCGAGCGCGATACCGCGCGTCACGAAATCCCCTTGCGCCCAGACGTGCGCCAGTCCGTAGTTTTGCATTGCAATTCCTTTTTTTTAAAAGCTGCCTCAGTCGTTCAGACTGAAGTCGAATGGCTGGGTATAAGCGGCCCGGATCGGCTGGCCGTTCTCTAGAAATGGTTTGCACGCGCTCGCGCGCACGGCGGCGACCGCGGCGTCGTCGAGGCGGCTGAAGCCGCTGCTCTTGCTCAGCTGGATGTTTTCGAGCTTGCCCGTCAGACCGACCACGAACCTGACAGACGCCGAGCCGGTTTCGTTGCGGCGCTTGGAGAGCACAGGATAGTCGGGCTTGGCGATGTTGCAGTCGAGGTGCGAGACGTTTTTGGGCGCGCTGATTTCCAGCGTCTCACGGCCGATTGCCGGCGCGGCAGGCGCGGGCGGCGCGGCAGGTGCAGCCGGTGCGGGTGGCGTCGGATCGGGCGCCGCGACGGGCGTCGGCGACGGCGCGGCGGCCACCGGTAAAGGCGTCGGCTTGGGCGTCGGGGTCGGCTGAACCTTCGGCTTGGTATGAACCGGCGGCGTCGGCGTGGGTGGCGGTGGCGCTATCGATTGCATCGCGACCGGCGCGGCAACCGGCGCCGGCGGCAGCAACTGCGCGGTCATGACGTGCGATTCGAGCGCGGGTTGCACGGGGTCATGACGCAAGGTCATCACCACGGCAAGCAACGCGACATGAATCGCTGCAACCACGGCGGTTGCGGTCAGGACGCGGGAGTTCGTGCGAGTGGACGAAGCCGGCATGGCGCCGGCTGAAGCGGTATGCGAGGCCGGCATGTTAGCGTGGTGGCGCGCTGTCGATGCAGCGCGTCAGGCAAGACATCGTCATGTTCGAAAAATCAGCAGCGAAATGAACAAAGTAGTCACGAAACCAATCAGCAATTCCATCTCGAACTCCTGTGACGGGTGAGCGGGTAGCTGGCTGGTACGAATACTGGCTTGCTGACGGCAGTGGGATAACGCTTGAACAGCGAGAACGGCAGGGGCCTTCAGGCACCCGAGGCGCGGAGTGAGCCGCGCTCAGAAAATCTGGCTCAGGCGGCCTTGCGTTCGTAAAACGTCAGCGGTACAGCTTGCGGGTGATGCTCGAAACCACAGCGGCTCGCGCAGACGCCGCTTTTCATCATGACATCGCGCACGGAGTCGGCGCACTTGCCACAGCAGGATGCGACGCCGAGCTCGAACTGAAGCTCGTCAAACGAATCCATGCCTTCCTCGATCGAAGCACGGATCTTTCGGTCAGAAACAGACTTGCAGACACAGACAATCATGGCGGGCGTCATAGCTAACGTTAATGCGAATTATTATCATTTTGTTTGGCCCGTTTGGCAAGCGTCCTGCATGATTTTTTGTAACAAAACCAGACTCTTAGAAGGGTTTCGTCTATGAGGCGGAATTTGGTGCCGGCGGCGGGCGGCGTGGAAAAGCGCCTAAAAAGCAGGCAGAAGGCCGCGCAGCAGGCCAAAAACGACCCGCACGAGGCAATTTATGCGGCTTGGGAGTCTGGCGCTGCCGTGCGGCGCGAGGGAATCGACACCTGTAGGACCGCGGCGTCGATGTGCAGCAGGGTGGCGGCCAGTTGCTGCTGATGCACGCCGTCGTCGGTGGAATAAAAGCGGGGCAGAACAGTGGCCGTGTTTTCCGGCGCCGCGCGCAAGCCGTTCTGGTCGAGCACCCGTTCCAGTTGGCGCGCTATGGCGACGCTCGTATCGATCAGCATCAGCCGGTCGCCGACGATGTCGCGAATCGCCGCATCGAGAAACGGGTAGTGCGTGCAGCCGAGCACGAGCGTATCCGCGCCCGCGTCGAGCATGGGCTGCAGGTAGCCGCGCAGCAGTGCGCGCAATTCGGGGGAGCCGACGTCACAGCGTTCTACCGCCTGCACGAGCCCGTGACCCGGCTGGCAAAGAAAGCGGCAATCCGCAGCGTAGCGTTCGAGCAGCGCCTGGAAGCGGGCGCTGCGCAACGTCACTTGCGTGGCGAGCACGCCGGCGACGCGCGTTTTCGACTGCAGCGCGGCGGGTTTGACGCCGGGTTCGACGCCGACCAGCGGGATAGGCAGCTTTTCGCGAACCAGCGCGATCGACTGCGCGGTCGCCGTATTGCAGGCGACCACCAGCGCCTTCGCGCCTTGCTTGACCAGCCATTCGCCGATCGCGAGCGTGCGGTCGGCGATGAAGTCGTCGTCGCGCTCGCCGTACGGGGCGTAGAGCGAGTCGGCGACGTACAGGATCGTTTCGTCAGGCAGTTGTGCCCGGACCGCCCGCAACACCGACAAACCGCCGAGCCCCGAATCGAAAATGCCGACCGGTGCGCGCGATCCGGCGCCAGGCGTGAACATTCTTGCATTCGTGGACGGTGATTCTGCGGGCATAGGCGAAGAGGACGCGTGCGGCACAGCAGTCAAGGGAAACTCTGAAAAACGGGAAGGTGCGCAAGTATATCGTCCGCGCGGCCAGGGCCATCGCAAATAAGCTGACCCATGAACGGGCGCGCGGGCGGTTGCAGCGTGGTTCGATCAGGACTCGACCGAGCCCATTGCGGATTGCTGGTAGTTCTGGATGCCGACCTTGTCGATCAGGTCGATTTGCGTTTCGAGCCAGTCGATGTGTTCTTCGGTGTCGTCGAGAATCTTCGTGAAGATTTCACGCGAAATGAAATCGCGCACCGATTCGCAATACGCGATGGCCTCTTTACAGGTGCTCTGCGAAATCTGTTCGAGCTTCAAATCGCATTCGAGGATTTCTTTCGTTTCCTCACCGATCAGCAGCTTGTGCAGGTCCTGCAGATTCGGTAGACCGTCGAGCATGAAAATGCGTTCGATGAGCCAGTCGGCATGCTTCATTTCACCGATCGATTCATCGTATTCGTGCTTGCCGAGTTTCTCGAGGCCCCAGTGCTTATACATCCGCGCATGCAGGAAGTACTGATTGATGGCGGTCAGTTCGTTTTTCAACTGCGAGTTGAGATATTCGATGACCTTCTTGTCGCCTTGCATGGTGTGTCCTTGTAGGGGATTTTTGAATTTCCCAGAACAATAAACGGCGAAACGCAAAAAGCCAAGGCAAAAAACAGATTTTCGCCTGATTTCAGAGGGTTTTTCGCGTGATGCGTACCGTTCTCATTTCATCATAAAAAAGCCGGGGTTTCAGGCCCCGGCTTTGAGTTATTCAAATGAAGTCAATACCGATCAAACCGTCGCGACGGGAATCTTGCCGATCTTCGCTTGCCATTCCTTCGGGCCGGTCTGATGAACGGAGGTGCCGTTCGAATCGACGGCCACCGTCACCGGCATGTCCTGCACGTCGAACTCGTAGATCGCTTCCATGCCGAGGTCTTCGAACGCGAGAACCTTCGCGCTGCGAATCGCCTTCGACACGAGGTACGCCGCGCCACCCACGGCCATCAGATACGCAGCCTTGTGCTTCTTGATTGCTTCGATGGCGACGGGGCCGCGCTCCGCTTTGCCGATCATCGAGATCAGACCGGTTTGCGACAGCATCGTCTCGGTGAACTTGTCCATGCGCGTTGCGGTGGTCGGGCCCGCGGGACCGACGGCTTCATCGCGCACGGGATCGACCGGGCCGACGTAGTAGATCACGCGGTTCGTGAAGTCGACCGGCAGCTTCTCGCCCTTCGCGAGCATGTCGGCGATGCGCTTGTGGGCTGCGTCGCGGCCCGTCAACATCTTGCCCGACAACAGCAGCGTCTGACCCGGCGTCCACGCAGCGACTTCTTCCGGCGTGAGCGTGTTCAGATCGACGCGCTTGCTCTTTTCGGTATCCGGTTCCCACTGCACCTTCGGCCATGCGTCGAGCGACGGCGCTTCGAGCTTGGCGACGCCCGAACCGTCCAGCGTGAAGTGCGCGTGGCGCGTGGCCGCGCAGTTCGGGATGATCGCAATTGGCTTGGACGCGGCGTGCGTCGGCGCGGCCATGATCTTCACGTCGAGCACGGTGGCGAGACCGCCGAGACCTTGCGCGCCGATACCGAGTGCGTTGACCTTTTCGTGCAGTTCAACGCGCAGTTCTTCGATCCAGTCCTTCGGGCCGCGTGCGATCACGTCCTGAATGTCGATCGGATCCATCAGCGATTCTTTCGCCATCACCATCGCTTTTTCAGCGGTGCCGCCGATGCCGATGCCGAGCATGCCCGGCGGGCACCAGCCCGCGCCCATGGTCGGCACGGTCTTGAGAATCCAGTCGACGATCGAGTCCGACGGATTCAGCATCGCGAACTTCGACTTGTTTTCCGAGCCGCCACCCTTGGCGGCGACCTGCACGTCGACCGTATTGCCCGGCACGATCTCGTAGTGGATCACGGCCGGTGTGTTGTCCTTGGTGTTCTTGCGGCCACCTTCCGGCGGGCTCACGATCGACGCGCGCAGCACGTTGTCCGGGTTCAGGTAACCACGGCGCACGCCTTCGTTGATCATGTCGGTGACGCCCATCGTCGCGCCGTCCCAACGCACGTCCATGCCGACTTTCACGAACACCGTGACGATGCCGGTGTCCTGGCAGATCGGGCGCTTGCCTTCGGCGCACATGCGGCTGTTGGTGAGAATCTGCGCAATGGCATCTTTGGCGGCCGGGCTCTGTTCGAGCTCGTACGCGCGGCCCAAGGCCTGGATGTAATCGAGCGGATGGTAATAGCTGATGTACTGAAGCGAATCAGCAATGCTCTGAATCAGATCTTCCTGTTTGATGACGGTCATGGCTAGCTCAGTGGGGACAGTGGCGCTTGTTGTCGGACTCGCAGGGCAGGGCGAGTCAGTCGTGCGCCTTCAGGGGAGTGGAACCTTTAGCGGAACCCACGGCGTGCAGCACCGTGGGTTCTTCGAAATGCCTGGGATGCGTATGCGTGGTGAGGCGGTCGACCAGCGCCATCACGAGCGCCGAGACGAGGAACGCGACGTGGATGATCACCTGCCACATGATCGTATGGGTCGAATTCTGGTCGGGGCTGATGAAGGTCTTCAGCAGATGGATCGACGAGATGCTGATCAGCGCCATCGACAATTTGACTTTGAGCACGCCGGCGTTCACATGGTCCAGCCATTCCGGTTCGTCCGGATGACCCTCGACGCCCAGGCGCGACACGAACGTTTCATACCCGCCGATGATCACCATGATCAGCAGGTTCGAGATCATGACCACGTCGATCAGGCCGAGCACGACCAGCATGATGTTGGTCTCGTCGAGCGTCATGGAGGCCGTGACGAGATGCCAGACTTCCTTGAGGAACAGCACGACATAGACGCCCTGGGCGACGATCAGGCCCAGATAGAGCGGCAACTGCAGCCAGCGGCTCATGAAAATGATGGCAGGGACCGGGCGCATCGGGCGGCGCTGATGGGCGGAGTCGGATCGCGAAGCGGACATGGGCAAGAGTCAGATGAAACGCAGGTGACGGAACATGGACTAAATGCGCCGACCCGGGCATACGCACTACTCAGCACGCACGCGGATCAGGCACGCAAACCAGGCGCAGACGGCGCGGTACACAGCCGGGGGAGGCCGGACAAGCTCGCGTCAGGCGCGCTATTGTACAGCGTCGGGTGAATTTGCCGCGTCGCGGCGGGCAGGGTGATGGCGCATGACGGGCGGCGCGTCCGGCCACGCGCCTCGCGGACTGTAGCTTGCGTTCAGGCTTCGGCGCTCACGACGCCACTGGCGGCACCGCTTGACTTTCAGGCTCGCCAGCGCGATCGACGCCAGTGCACGACCGTTCGGACGGTCTTTGAGGATGAGCCACGAGAGCAGCGCGACGACCGCGGGAATCGTGCTCGTGATGACGCCGGCCGCGACCGCGCTCGTGCGCTGCACGCCGCCCAGCATCAGCAGCGTCAACCCAAAGGTGCCGAACAGGGCCTGCAAAAACAGGTTGAACCATTCATCGCGTTTGACGCGGCGCAGTTTGGACGCGCGCAGAAGCGGCCACAGTACTGCCATCGGGATCACGAAGCGCAGCAGCGCGAACAGGGGGACGGGGACGAACTCGACGATCGATTTACCGATTCCGACATTGCTGCCGACCAGCAGCATCGAAGTAATGAGAAGCAGGGAGTAACGATTCAAGCTGGAATCCGGGTAAAGGCGTGCGCAGGCGCCTGGTTTACCGGACGGGCCGGTGGATCCGGCCAGCTGTCGCTGTCGCGCGCGGCGGAACATCGCGCATGCGCCGCGTGGACGCAGTTCACGCGGATTGTTCATTGCGTTGAAAAAGGCAGATGCTGCGAAGAGCGGGGCGGTCGAGGGCCGCCAGCCGCCGCGGGCGCCCCAGTGCCAAGGCGCTGGACCGGCGTTGCGGCGGCTGGCTGTTGTCAGCGATTCATCATGCGCTGCCACCGCCCGCCGCACCGCCGCCCGCGCCATCATCGACGTCATCATGCCGAGGAGCGGCTGCACCATCTGCATCGCGGCGGAGAGTGCCTGCTTGATGACGTCCATGAGCTGGTCGAGACCCCCCGAACCGCCCGCACCACCGCCTTGTGCCGGCATCGTTGGAATGCTCCGTCGAGAACATCCGGACGCTACTCATATCGGTGCGGCTGTGCATGTCGTTTTGCGTCGGCGCTGCCATGTTGCCCATATCGAAGACGTGCTATTGCCGAGGTTATTGATCGCATTCGTCATCATCAAATCCTTTGAGTGTCAAAAAACTATTTAAATCAGAGAGTGGGTCTGTCGTGCCTGAATGGCTACGCCAGATTCCGGATGGTTGCCATGTTGAAGCGTATAAGTGAAATGTGTTTTTATAAATCACCTATGGTTGATTCAAGTGGACTACCCGATCCAACCGGATCGATTGTTCCAAGATCGATCGGATGTTTCTTATCTAATAATTGGGTGACGCAGATTATTCTGATGAAACCAGTAAAGTTGCAGATGGTTTCCTGTGTCAGATCAATCTCAAGTGCCCATCGGGAAATCAGTTTTCCTACCGTTACGGCTTCCTGCCGCGCAATCTCCTCGATGATTCGCCAATAGACCTCCTCGAGCCGCAGGCAAGTGGCGAGTCCGTTGATTCTGACGGACCGCTGCCGCGGCCTTGCAAGCTGCGGCGTGAAGTTGCAATACCGTGTCATCCGCATGTGCGTGCACGTGTAGGAATAAGAGAAGGCAGAGCCTTGGTTGGGACTGTGAAGGTCCAGGCGCATTTTGAGATGGTGATGCATCTGCAATGTGAATCGCGTGGGTCGTGTCTCATATTCGGATGGATTCAAGTGACGGCTAGTCAATCTTGCTCCGCGATAGTCCGATCTGGTCATACAGATGTATGACATCAGTTCATACGTATGTATGCTTATTGGATATAGCCGACACATTGTCTTATTTTCGAGATGTTGCGATTCAGGCCGGATCAATTGGGCCACTTTAAATGCGCGCGTCAATTTTCTGCCTGACTAATAAAAATAGTCGGAGAGCGGAGAGTTTTTGTTAGAAAGCCGATGTCCCGCATAGATATGACCATCGGTAGTGCTGGCGCTATAAATTTCACTGGCGTAATCAATAAAACGTAGCCAGGAATTTTCAATGCTTATCATGAGGCGTAACGATTCGCCCAGTAAGAAGAGCGGCGGTGGTCCCCCGTGCTGGCCGCCGTCCGTCTCGTTGTGGTGCAAATAGGTAGTATGGCCGAAGTGTTTCCTATAAATATCGATGCCTTATCGATTGAACAGAACAGCATTCCAGACGAATTCTTAAGGCCGCCGCACGTCAGAAAAGATGCGTTTCCCATCAACACCTTTCCCCGCGGCGGCCGTCTCAACGGCAGACGGGTTGCGTTAGCCGCCCATCATGCCGCCCATGGCGCCGGACAGCATGCCCATGATGTCCTTCAGTAGCTTCATCACATCTTTGAGCGCGTCGCCAGCGCCACCGTCACCGCCACCGCCACCGCCACCGCCGCCCGCCTGATCGCCGCCGGCATCGCCGTCCTGCGAAATCGTCTGAGCCTGCGGAACCTGCTGACCGGCAGCAGAATTCATCCCTGGAGCGTGATGCCCTCCCATGGCAGACATCTGTGTGGTGGTGCTGGTTTGAGAAACGTCCATTGACATTTTCTACTCCTTTGTATTTGAGAGCCTTCTTTGAAGGCCAAACGGTTGGTGACGAGCACATCTGTGCCCGTGATACTTAACGGTCGATGTTTGCTTACATGGCAGCCTCCACAAGCGTGACTGACCGTCGCAAGAAGCTCGAGGCGCTATCGGTGCCCTCGCCCCTTGGACGACTCAGGCGGTTTGGTGATATCCATCGAAAGAGCCGGACTTACGCGATTGATCAGCTGGATCACGCACACCACGCGGATGTAGCCGGTGAAGTTCCATACCGCCTCGTGTGCGAGATCCATTTCCATGGCCCATCGCGATATCAATTTGCCGACGGTCAATGACTCGCTACGTGCGAACTCTGCAATGATCGACCAGTAGATTTCTTCCAGCCTCATACACGTCGCGAGACCGTTGACACGAATCGATCTCTGTCTCGGTCTCAGGAGATCGGTGCTGAAATTTCTATAAGTTGTGCGCGTCATTCTTTTCTCACAATTTTCCAAACTTCTTTGCTTTGCTATTTCTGGATCCGCTTTTTTCCACTCGGCAAGGTGTCGGTCCTGAATTCGTTAGGAATGGCAATTGTTGCGACACCGCTGAGCCATGGACTGACGATTGCAATGTTCGTCGTCTCAGAACATTCGGGGTGGTACATCCGTATGACCCTTGCAAGAACCGGAGAAGATAAATTCCTGTTCATCACAGAAAAGATTCAAGAGGGGTAGTGAGATGTCCATGACGCGGCGTGATGCACGCGCGAAAAGCCAAGGCAGATATGCACGGCGGTATAACGCCGCTGCAGGCATACGTCGCGCCTTAGTGGCCGGAATAGTCTTGCACGCGACGGCGGGCAACGCTGCTTCGCCCGTTTGGCGGGCGGAAGCGATGCATTACTTTGCACGCAACACACCGCTGCCCGATGTATTGAAGGAAGTGGTAAATGCGGGTGGCCTTCAGCTCGAAATCGGACGCGGCGTAAAAGGCCCTGTCAACGGAGAGTTTGACGAGCCGCCGGCACGCGTGTTCGCGAGACTGGTCGAGGCGTATGGCCTGATGTGGTACTTCGACGGTCATATCATTCATGTATCGCCGGCTGCCGACAGTCGTAGCCGCACGATTCCGTTTTCTCCGATGACTCGGGAACAGGTAGTGGACTTGCTGTCGAACCTCGGTCTCGACGACAGCCATCTCCCCGTTCGATATTCGGATACGACGGCTGTCGTATCCGGCCCGTCGGACTATGTGGAGGCGATTGCCGACGCCGTCGGCGAGGCGCAGCGGCAGGTCGCCGTGACGCCTGCTATCGACGACACCGCGATCCGCGTGTTCCCGCTTCGCTATGCGCAGGCGCAGGACATCACGTACACGTCCGGCAATCGTCAGCAGACCGTGCCCGGTGTCGCGTCGCTCTTGCGCAAGTTGATGGCAGACGTTGCCGTTAGCGTGCCGGATCGGAAGAGTCCTGCGAGCTTGCGCAACCAGGCGCGTGTCTCGCGTGGCGGGCCACCGCCGCTTCCTAGCCTGCGCGGGCTTGGTCTCGCGGATGCGGCCGCTACGCCTGATACCGGTATGCCGTTGCCAGATGCGGAAGCCATGCGCCCAGCCACCACGTCGATACAGCGCAACATCGTTGCCGACGCACGCACCAACTCGGTCGTGATCTATGACGTGCCGTCGATGATGCCGAACTATGAGCGCACCATCGCTATGCTCGACAAACCACAGGATCTCGTCGAGATCACGGCGGCCGTCATCGACGTATCGACGGACGTCGCGAGCGACCTCGGCATACGCTGGGGCGGTGGATCGCGGGGCGAAGGCGGCGCATACGCGGTGATGAACTCATCGCCGACCGGGTTGGAAACGTCGATCGCACCGGCACTGTCGGGCCTCAACCTCGCAACCATGATCGGCAGTTCCGCGAACTATCTGTTCGCAAAGATTCACGCGCTCGAACAGAACGGCAAGGCGCGGATCCTGTCGCGACCACAGGTGCTGACTCTGAACAACTCGGAGGCCGTCCTGTCGTCGCGCAACTCGGTGTATGTGCGCGTCGCGGGCAATCAGGACGTCGATCTCTACAACGTCGATACGGGCCTGACGCTCAAGGTGACGCCGACAGTGCAGCCGTTGTCCGATGGCACAACGAATGTCCTGTTGAGTGTGCAAATCGAAGACGGCGCATTCGATTCGTCGCTGACCGTCGATGGCATTCCCAAAGTGAACAACAATTCCATCGTGACGCAGGCGGTCGTCGCCAACGGCGACAGTCTGCTCCTTGGCGGATATCAGTATGAACGCAGCCAGACGTCGTCTTCGCAAGTGCCCGTGCTAGGCAATCTGCCGTACGTAGGCGCGTTGTTTCGCGACAAGCAGACCCAGGTCGAACGTCAGGAACGACTGATCCTGATTACGCCTCGCATCAAGACAGTGTCTGGCCTGTCCGTGCAACGCGAGACTGTCAGCACGGCTTCCCCGTCGTCGTTCAACCCGGCAGTACCGTCGCTCGTGAGCAATGATCCGACGCAGCGTGTCATGGCCGGACGGCGCGCGGCGGACATGTCGGCATGGAGCAGTGCCGTGCCTCCGCTACCTCCCGGCCTGCCGGCTAGTCCGTCAGCAACGAAGGGGCAGAACCGATGAGCGCGGGCGCAATGATTGTCGTGAGAGGCGGCGTCCATGCCGGCGCAAGCGTGCTGATGTCGGATGGCCACGATCTGACGATAGGAAGCGGCGAGGGAGACAGCCTGCTGCTCGTGGATGACGGCATCGCGCCGCAACACGTCACCATCTGTCTGACGGGCAACAGGCTGAAGCTGACCGCGCATCAGGAAGGAGTATCCGTGTTCGGCTATCCGGTGGCGCCGGGCAAGGCAACCTTCCTGAGACGGGGCGCCTCCTTCGCACTGGGCGATGCGCAACTGCAGTTCAGCGGACGCGACCCGCTTACGCCGGAAATCGAGCGCAACGCTGAACTGGGCTGGTTGCTGACGCATGCGCCCCTTGCCTATGTCGCGCGGCGTTGGGCGCTGATGGCGCGCGGCAAGAAACTGCTTCTCCTGACACTGCTGGCGTCGGGCGGGGTGGGGTCGCTGTGGCAAATGTACGGCCCGCATGAGCCGCAACGCTCGCTTCCACGTCTCGATGGACCATTCCGCTTTGTGACCGTGCATGAAGACGCGAAGACGCATGCATACGTCTACGAAGGCTATGTGACGAGTTCGTCGGATCTTGCGTTGCTGGCGGCAAGCGCTCGCCGCGATACGCGTGCGCCCGTCGTACGCGTGCTTGCGGTCGACCAGATCCAGGAGCAACTCACCGATTTCTTGCAAAAGTACTACCGCGATGCGCAGATCACGCCCGGCGAGCCTGGCTGGTTCAGCGTCGTCCCGCCATCCGAAGAGGGCTATATGTTGCCGGAAGCGTGGGATTACCGACGCGTCGCCCGCCTCGCACGTGAGTCGATCAACGGGTTGCGAGACCTCAAATTCAAAGGTGGCGGCACGACGAAGGGGCCTGTGCGGATTCCGCTGAAAGCGATCGGCATGAACCTGTCGCGCTCGGAGCATGGGGCGTGGCTCGTCGACGGACAGGGTGGACGATATTTCACCGGGGCTCGCCTGCCGCTGGGCCGGATTGCAAGTATTTCTGGTTGTACCGTGACGATCCTACGCAGCGACGACGGGACGACATACGAGTTTTCGGCCGACGGTGCGGGAGGCGCGAGCAACTGTCGCTGAGCTGGCGGCAGACATACGATGCCTGATCCGGTTCGCCGCTCTCGCGGGACAGAATCTGCTTGCCGGACAATTGCGCGCGTTCCGGCGAGCGGGTAGTAGAAGTTTGGTTTACGTGCGCTTTTTCAATAAGGAAAACTAATCATGCAAGTAGGAAACGCAACAGGTGCAAACCCGGCTGCCAGCGCAGGTAATGGCCAGACCACACAGGATCTCCAGGATCAGAAGGCGCAAAACGGCTTCCAGGAGGAGATCACGAAGGAAAGCAACATGGAAGCCAAACGCAACCAAACCCGAATGGGCGTGATTGGCAACCTGAAGTAACGAGGTAGACGAGGCGCAGTGACAACTGCGCCTCGAATCGACGCAACGATGACGACAGGCAACGACATGCTATTACAACCCGTGGTAATGAATGTATTTCCCCCAGAGCCGATTTCTGGTCCCCAACAGGATCCGTCAGGCGATAAGGTGTTCGGCGACGCCGGCAGTTCTCCCGCGTTCAGGGTGATCGAGCAGGCCGAGCAGCTGTTCAAGGCGCAGGACAAGCGTATTGCAAACGATCTCGCCTCTTACGCAAGGAACGGCTCGTCGAACGGGCGCACGCTCGATCTTCTTCGTCTGCAATACGACCTCGACGACATGCAAACCAGCGCCGCGTTGGCAAAAAACATTGCCGACAAGGTTGGGCAGGCTATTACTTCGCTTACTCAGGGAAAGTGATGCGACGAGCACTTGTTCTACTGCCGCTGCTATTCCTCGTCGGCTGCAAGGCATCACTGTTCGAAGGCCTGGAAGAGGGCCAGGCAAACCAGATCGTTGCCGTTCTGAGCCAGCACGGTATCGATGGTGCGAAGGAACGCAACCCTGACAAGACATGGAACGTTTCTGTCGATGACGATGACGTCGTCGCCGCGACGGACATCACCCGCGAATATGCGTTGCCCCGCGGCAATCATGCAAACCTTGGCGACCTGTTCAGCCGCCAGGGGTTGATCTCGAATCCGGATGAAGACCGCGTGCGTTACGTGTATGGCTTGACGCAGGAACTCTCCGAAACGTTGGAGAAGATCGACGGAGTACTTGTGGCCCGCGTGCATATCGTGCAGCCGGAGCGCGACCCGCTGATGCGGCAGGTCACGCCGCCGTCGGCATCGGTGATGCTTCGCTATCGGAGCGACTACAACATCGAATACATGCGCGACAAGATTCGCGGGCTGGTTGCGGGCAGCGTCGAAGGTTTGATACCCGACCATGTGTATCTGACGTTCATTCCTGTGACGCCTGTGGCGGACCCGCTCAACGCAAAAGGCGACGCCGACGCGCGCTTTGCGCCATCTGCGCCCGGGTCGCGCCACAGCCTGGTGCTGACGACGATCGCCGTGACAGTGATGGTGATGTTGCTGATCGTGTCCGCATGGGTGTGGGACAGCGGTATCCGCTCATTCTCGCCAACCTTCTTCCGGCGCAGGAAACTGAAGCGCGGGAGCGAGAGCGAGGCGCAACGCAAAGATCAGCCCGGCGGTCCCGGCGGTGGAGACGCATCATGAGTTTCGTTCCCGTCCTCACGCTCTCGAAGTGGGCGCACTACAGCTGGTTGCCGCGCGGTGAACGCGCGCTTTCGGAGCGCGCGCAAGCCGACGCCAACGCCAGTCTGCTCGCCCGCTTTGCGCCGCTGACCAGCGGTCGTGCGATCGCGCCGGTGCCTCCGTTCGCCGCATTGCCGCGTCCCGCGTGCGCGAAGGTGATGCGTGTGGCCGCTGCGTTCGCCAACGCGCGCTCGTTGCGCAGAGTGGTCAGCGCGACTGCGCGCGAAATGTTCGCGAGCCTGGTGGGGCCGCAGGTGCTGAGCGCCATTCAACGCAATGCGGGAACCGGTTTCGTCGACATCGATGTGGGCGCGACGTTGAACGTATTCGACCGCGCGGATATGACTGCGGCCGGTCTGCAGATCGCGCTGCATGCCATCGACGACCCCGCAGTACGCGTGTTGCTCCAGTTGCGCTTGCCTGTCGCCGTTGCGCAACACGCTTCACGCTTCCAGGCGAGCGACATCAGCCCGCAAGCCGCGAGCGACGTGCTGGAAGCCGCCTACGCACTCGCTGGAGGTAAAGCATGTTGATATGCCGGAAGGGTCAATGGCGTGTCGAGTCGGACGGCTACGTGTCGAGCAGGGAACTGCGGGAACTAGACGGTCTGCGCGAGGCCGAGACGTCCCGCGCGCGGGACGCCGCACGCGAGACTGCCCGTCTCGCCGACCGCGTGCGCGTACTGAAGCGCCGGGCGTGGCGCCGTGGATACGATGCGGGGCGCCAGGCCGCACTGCGCGAATTCGTCGTGCCCCGGGCGGCCGCGTCGTTTGCGGCGCGTTGCCTGGAAGAGCGTCTTACGGGTCTGGCGCTGAGCGCTGTCGCCGAGATCCTAGGTGAACTTCCTGCTGAAGTTGCCTTGCTCAACCGCTTGCGGCGCTGTGTCCGTGCTTCGCGGGCGCAACACGTCATTTCCTTGCGCGTGTCGGCGGACGACTGTGAGCAGGCGAAACGTGCGGCGCACACCCTTGAGGAGGAACTCAATATTCCTCAGTTCATGGTGCTGTCCGATGCGGGGTTGCCGCCGCATTCACTCGTTGTCGAGACCGAGCACGGCGTGATCGATGGTAGCTTGACGCCGCAATTGCGCGTGCTCGAACGCGGCATGAAGGACGCGATCGGCATGGTGCTCGCCGAGTACCGCTACATCGACGACGAATCCGCGAGGATACTCGGCGTGATCGAGCACGGACTGCGCGACGTTATTGCCTTGTTGGCGCACTCTGACGCACACCAGTATGGCGGAGAGGCGCAATGAGCCCATGGCAAGACCTGGAGCGCATGTCGCTCGCGCACGCCAAGCGGCACAACGTTGCGGCGCTGCATTTCGGCACCGCTTATCCGGTGCGAGTCGGTAATCGGGCTTTTAGGTTGCAATTCGAACCTTGCCGTGCGGGTTATCCGTTGAGGATTCTCGCACACGCAATGGGCGAACCACTCGTGCTCGATTGCGACGCGCAGGCGCTTTTCCCCGAATTGACCCGGCAGACGCTGGCGCAGCAGGAGATCGAGGCACCGCTGTTAATCGCACAAGCCTTCGACGAGTGGCTAAGTGCACTTGAAGGCGTGTTCGGATTCGCGATCGATGTGACAGGCGTGGCTTTCGATATGCCGTCGTTGCCAGGTGCTTACGGTCTTGTCCTCACGCATTCCCGGACGCATCGCGCAGCCCACTTTGCGCTCTATAGCCCTGTGATCGATCAGTGGCTCACGCGTCAGCCGGTTTCCGTGGGCGAGGCGACCCGTCTCGCCAGCCGGCTCCTGGTGTCCGTTCCCGTGTGCATGGCGGGCCCCGCACTGACCTTGCAGCGCGTGCGCAGAATCCAGCGCGGCGACGCACTGCTGTTGAGCCGCTCGCATCAATACTTGCGCCTGCCACTTTGCCGTGGGGCGCGTCGAATTCTACTTAAAGCAGCAGGAGAACATATGGTGATAGACCGCCCAATGATCGATGACAACAACCCCGCCGGCGAAATGACGAGCGAGCTGATTCCCGCAAGCGCACTTACGTTTTCGTTTGACGCCGTGATCGGTACTTTGTCCTTCGCGCTCGACGAGTTGATGCGATTGCGACCCGGATCGATCGTGTCGTTGCAAACGCCCGTACGTCAGCACGCGGTCATGCTGTTATGCCAGGGCGTGCCGTTCGCGCGCGGGGAACTGATCGACATCGATGACGCGCTGGGCGTGCGTATCGTCGATCTGGCGCATATAGCCGATCCGCAAGCGGCATCATGAGAGAGCAGATCGTCAACTTTCAGATCGTCGCCTTTTTTTTCGTTCTCGGACTGCTGCCGCTCATCGTGACGATGACTACCTCTTTCACCAAGTTCAGCATCGTGCTGACGCTGCTGCGTTCCGCGCTCGGTGTGCAGCAGGCGCCGGGCAACATGGCGATCTCCGCGTTGGCGCTGTCGGCGACGTTGGTCGTAATGGCGCCGACGGTCGAGAAGATCGGCGCGGATCTGTCGATCAGCGAGCGCCTCGAGCGCGGCGAGTTTCCGGACGTGACGGAGGTCTATCGGGCGGTGCGCGGACCGCTTGGCGAATTCATGCTTGACCATTCGCGACCTGCCGAACGGGCGTTCCTCGTGACGGCGGCAAAACGCGTCGATCCGACACGCGACGCGCAGGAGACCGACTTGTCGCTGCTGATACCCGCATTCATGATCAGCGAAATCTCGAGCGGCTTTGAAGCGGGCTTTCTGCTGTATATGGTGTTTCTTATCATCGACCTCGTGGTGGCCAACGTGTTGACGGCAATGGGGATGGTGATGTTGTCACCAACAACGGTCTCGACGCCGTTGAAGCTCTTTGTGCTCGTTTCCGTCTCGGGTATTTCGAAGCTGATGCACGGACTCATTGTCAGTTACGCAAAATGAACGCTTATCCCACTCTCGGCTCGTTGTCCGGCGATGCCCTGCTGCTCGTCTTCTGGCTGTCGCTGCCGGCGCTCGCGGTCGCAACGACGATCGGCATTCTGATCGGGCTAGTGCAGTCCATCACCCAGATCCAGGATCAGGCATTGCCGTACGGCGCGAAGATTATCGGCGTCGGTCTTGTGATGATGGTCGCGATGCCCTGGGGGAATAGCGAAGTAACGCGCTTCCTCGAGCACGCATTTTCCTACATAGCGGCGGGGAGGGTGCAGTGATGACCGACTATATCGGATACATCCAGGGATTCGCGTTTTGCACGATCCGGCCCGCCGTCGCGCTCTCGCTGGTTCCGTTCGGCAACAATGAGTCGGTCGGGGTCGCATTGCGAGTGCCGTTGATGTTGATGTTCGCGACATTGCCGCAACAGACCGCGTGGCCGGATCACGCGATTGCCGCGATGGCGATCGAAGTGCTGATCGGATTGACACTCGGGCTGCTGCTCAGCGTGGTTTTTCATGCGGCTGGCGCGGCCGGTGCGCTTATCGATCAACAGGGCGGCTATTCGATCGGTGCGTCGTACGATCCGAACTTTCGCGACGAAGCGGCGCTTTTCCAGCACCTCTTCAGCTGGTTTGCCACGCTGACGTTCTTCACCGGAACGGGGCTTGAAACTGTTTACGGCTTCTTCGCCGATACGTGGGTACTCTGGCCGCCCGGCGCGCCGCGTCCCGACTACCTGCGCGTGATGCGCGAGCTGGCTGAACAGCGGCTTGCACTGTCGATCGTCGAGGGCGTCAAGATCGCGACGCCTCTCGTTGGATTGATGCTGCTTGTCGATGTATCGCTCGGGTTGATGTCGCGTTACGCGAAGCGGCTCAATCCGTTCACGACCGCGCGCACCGTCAAGGCAATGGTGCTTTCCTTCGTCATCGTTTCCTGTGTGCCGTTGCTGTTCGAGCGGTTCAATGCCATTTTTCTGCAAAGCGCGATTCTTCGATGAGCGACAAGACAGAGGCCCCAACTCCACACCGGCTGAAGCGCGCACGCAAGGACGGCGACATTGCAAAGAGCACGCACGTGACCGTCGCCGTGAGCGGACTTTTCTGGTGGCTATTCCTGCTGCTGGAATCGCCGCATATCTACAAGGTTTGCGTACACATGATGGAAGCCGTGACGCAGCTCGATCAGGCGCGACCATTCGCCGAGCGCTACGCGCAGATTGCGAGCCTACTCGCAGACGCGCTGCCCGTCGTGTTTGCGACGCTCGGCGCGGGCGCGCTTGCGGTCATCGTGCCCGAAGCCGCGCAGACGGGCGGTTTGCTCGCGTTCAAGCGCCTCGCGCCGGATCTGAAACGTTTGAATCCTCTAACAGGGATAAAGAACCTGTTCGGCCTGAAGATGTTGCTCGAATCCGCGATTACGCTGGCGCAGTTTTCCATCCTGCTGTTCATCGTGTGGCATGCGTTCGCGACATGGTGCGCAGAATTGCTGCCTTCATTCGCTCTTCCGTTCGGTGGACAACTGAGCGCGACGGGCGAGTCCATTGCGCATCTGGCGGGTTTGCTCGCGGTGTCACAGCTTGCTCCCGCCGCTGTCGATTTCCGCCTGCAGCGTTTTCAGTGGCGACGAAAGTTGCGTATGGACAAGAACGAAATCAAACGCGAGCACCGCGACGATGAGGGCGATCCGCATGTCAAAGGACGGCGCCGAGCCTTGCACAGGGAATTGAGCCGATAACATGAACAGAAATCTGAAGCTGGGCAAGTTCAACTTGCTGGATATGGTGACGCGGCATGCCGATCTCGGCGTGGGGGCGGGTTTGCTTTGCGTGCTGCTGCTGCTGATCCTGCCCGTTCCCGCATTCATTCTCGATCTGTTCATCTGCGTGAGCTTCACGACCAGCTTCGTGATGCTCACGGCGACGATCTACGCCGCAAAGCCGGTGGAGCTGTCGAGCTTTCCGTCCCTGCTACTGATGACGACGTTGTTAAGGCTTTCGCTCGCCATCGCGTCCACCAAGATGATCCTGCTGTATGCACACGCGGGGCAGATCATCGGCGCATTCGGTGAAATGGTGGTAGGTGGGAATGTCGCTGTCGGCCTGGTGGTGTTCATCGTGTTGTCGGCGATCCAGTTCATCGTTGTTGCAAAAGGAGCGGACCGCGTTGCGGAAGTGTCGGCGCGCTTTACGCTCGACGGTATTCCCGGGCGACAGATGAGCATCGACGCAGATCTGCGTGGCGGATTGATCAGTGCATCCGACGCGGGCAGGTTGCGCGGCGAGCTCGAGCGCGAAACGTATTTCTACGGCTCGCTCGACGGCGCCATGAAGTTCGTCAAGGGCGATGCGATTGCGGGGCTCGTCGTCGCGTTGGTGAACATTGCCGGTGGACTCGCCGTCGGCATCGGCCAGCGAGGGCTGTCGTTTGGCGATGCGCTGCACACGTACACGATTCTCACGGTCGGCGACGGACTGGTTTCGCAGATTCCTTCGCTGATCGTATCGATCTCGGCGGGCTTGCTGGTGACGCGCGTATCGTCAGGCGGCGGCAGCACGAATCTTGGCGGCGACATCTTCGGGCAGCTCTCGCTGCATCCTCAAGCGCTCGCCATGGCCGGCGCCGCATGCATTGCACTTGCCGCCATTCCCGGCTTTCCACACGTGCAGTTTCTTTTCGCGGCGGCCGCGCTGATCGGCGTGGCGGTCGCGATGATGCGCAAGCGCAAGGCTGCGGAACGTTCGGCGCGGCCAAAAATGCCGGCCATGACGCGTGACGGCGGGAATTACGTACAACGCATTCTCGACGACGTCGAGCTTGGAACGAGCACTCCGCTTCGCGTTCGTCTTGGACGCGCGGCCGCGGGTGCGTTGAACGGCGTTGAACTGAACGAGCAGCTTGCAAAGCTGCGGCGCGACCTGATCGTGCGCCTGGGTGTGCCGTTTCCCGGCCTTGTGTTGCTGAAAGACGAGCGTCTCGAAGAAGACCGCTATATCGTCGATATCGACGACGTGCCGTATTCGAGCGGTACGTTGCTCGCGGACCATGTGCTGGTGAGTGGCGATGCGGCGCTGGTGACGATGGAAGGCACATGGGGCTATCATCCGCGCGCGGAGAAATCCGTCTGGGTGTCGGCACAGTCGGCGGCGGGTGTAGATCGCGCGCAGTTCATGACATCCGGTGCCAATGAAGCGCTTTGCGCGCATTTGCTGGACGTGTGTGAGCAACGCGCGTCGTCGTTTGTCGGCACTCAGGAGACGCGCTTCCTGCTTGGAATCATCAACGTCGAGTTCCGCGAACTGGTGACGCTTGCCCAGACGGCAATCAGCACGTCGCAACTCGCCTTCGTGCTGCGCAGCCTGTTGGCGCAGCGTGTGCCGATACGCAATCTGCGAGCCATTCTCGAAGCGATCGTCCGTCTGCCCGACGGTGAACGCTCGTACGACCGGATGGTGCGCGAGGCACGCATCGCGCTTGCGCCGCAACTGGTGCGCTCGTACGCTGATCTGAACAACTGGGAAGTCGCCGCCGCGGTGCTGGAGCCTTCATGGGAAGCCGACCTCGAAGCGCAGATCGATCAGGACCTGAACGGCGAACCGCAATGTCTGCTCGACGCGGACCGGCTCGAGAGCTTGCAAAAGAGCTTCGCCGGGCAGAAAGACATGGCGCGGCTGGTGGTGACGACGGCCGTTCTGCGTCCCCACCTGGAGCGCATTCTGCGCATGCTCGGTATTCGGGCGGACGTGCTCGCGATGGAAGAAGTCCCGCAAGATACGTATCGCATCCGCGTGACAGCGACGCTTACGCCCGGTTGATCCATGCATACAGTGAACGACAAGATGAAAATGGATATGCCGAGCGTGCCGCTGTTGTCGAGTCCGCCTGTGCTCAGCGCGAGGGTAGTCGAAGCGAGGGGCGTCGTCGTGCGCGTCGTGGGTGCCTCGTTGCGTATCGGGGAAATGGTCCGGCTCATCCGCCCGGATACGGGGGAAGCGCAGCTCGGCGAAGTGGTCGGCTTTGCTCAGGACGGCGCGTTCGTCGTGCCGCTGGACGGACTGGCCGGGCTGTCGAACATCACACAGGTCGAAGGTTGCGGGCTCAGTTGGGGAAGTCTCGACGCGCTCGCGTTGCTTGGGCGCGTGGTCGACGGACTGGGGCGGCCGCTCGATGGCGGCGCGCCCCCGAAAGCGGCGCAGATGCACAAGTCGGCGGGCATGCTCTCGCATATCAATCCACTCGAACGTCCGGTGATTGCGACGCCGCTGGCGACGGGCGTGCGAGCGATCGACGGTCTTCTAACCTGCGGCGTCGGCCAGCGGGTCGGCATCTTCGCGCCGGCGGGCGGTGGCAAAAGCACGTTAATGGGGATGATCGCGAATGGCGCAAACGTCGACGTGATCGTTATCGCGCTGATCGGCGAACGTGGCCGCGAAGTGGGAGAGTTCATTCATGATCATCTGCATACGCGGCGCGCGTCCTCGGTTGTGATTGCGTCGACGTCGGAGCGGCCGGCGGCGGAGCGCATCAAGGCGGCAGAACTGGCTTGCAGCGTGGCAAGCGATCTCCGCGCGCAGGGAAAGCAGGTTCTGCTGCTATTCGATTCGTTGACCCGTTACGCGCGCGCACTGCGCGAAGTCGGCCTTGCAGTAGGTGAGCCGCCCGTGCGCCGGGGCTATCCGCCGCGCGTATTCGCCGAGTTGCCTCGCCTGATCGAAACGGCTGGTCTCACGCGGCAGGGAGCGGTTACGGCGTTTTTCACGGTACTCGCCGAAGACGAGGAGATGTCCGACCCAATCGCGGAGGAGGCGCGCTCGTTGCTGGATGGCCACATTCAGCTGTCGGCGCGTCTCGGTGCTTCAGGACATTATCCGGCTATCGACGTACTGAAAAGCAAAAGCCGCGTGATGACACGCGTGACGAGTTCCGTGCATCGCGACGATGCGAACCGCGTGCGAAGCTGGATGAGCCGCTACCAGGAGGTCGAGCTTTTGCTGCAGATAGGTGAGTATCGCCGCGGCAACGATTCCGTCAGCGATCTGGCGATTGACCGGCATCAGATGATTGAGCGTTTCTTGTGTCAGCGCCATGATGAGTATTGCGGATGGCCTAGCACCATTGCATCGCTGCGCGGCCTTGCGCGTGGATAGCCGCGATGAGCGACGCGAGGCAAATGCGGTTGTGGATTGTGCTTGCTCACGTGCGGCGGCTCAGGGTCGAGCGCAGGCGGCGTATTCTTAACGCGGCTCGACTCGAGATGGAGCGTTCAGCGGCGAATACCGCGGCGAAACGAGAAGCCATCGCGCGGCATCAGGCGAGATGCAGCGAGATCATTGCCGTATGCACGTCTGGCAATAGAGCGGCACCGCTGTGGCGCATCGCTTTGCAAAAGCACGTCGATGAACGCGTCGCGCTGGCAGCCGCATTGTCGAATGCGTTGAGCGCAGAGCAACTGGCAGAAGCAAAGGCCGCCGCCTCGTCTCATGCTCTGCAGCGTGAAATGCGCGGCGAAGAGGACGCACGAGCGCGCGTGCGGCGTCTGAAGGCGGCGCGTCAGAAGGATGACGATCCCGACGATTGAGTATCAAAGCCAATAGACGGCAAGCGTTCTGAAGAGGTCGCGAACTCAGCTGACAACGAGAGTCGCCGGATTCCGGCGACTCTCGTTGCGATTAGTGGTTGGTGAAGTCGGCTGCCTTGCCCGTCTGCGCGTCTACCCAGCCCTTGCCGTGACTATTGGGGGCGATCGAATAGCCGTCCGGCGTTTGCGCGTCGAGCTGGCGACCATTGCCCGTTCGTTGCACCGTCAGCGGACTACTGTTCTTTTCGCTCAGGCCGTTGACCTGGTAAGCGTTGTTGCCGTTCGTGATCGTTAGCCTGTCGGCATACGTCACATTGCCGTTACCCTGTGTTCCGACGGTCATCTTGGTGCCACCAGGCAGATCGAAAGTCAGCGGACCTTTGAACATGCTCGACTTTCCGTTCGAGTCGATATGCGGGTCACCCCACACTTTTGTCGTCTCGCCCGTCTTTTTGTCCGTCAGGAGAATCGACGAGTCGCTCTTGTTCAGATCGACCTTGTAGTTGCCAAGATCGATGCTCGATTTATTGCCACTGACGGCGGTGTTGCTCCAGGCGGCAGTCGCGTTGTGGCAGTTCGCCTGATCGTGCGGTTCATTGCGACTGTCGGAATGGTAAGAGACGCGCCGGGTGGTTTGGTCGAAGTTGAAACCGCCGTGGATGCCTTTCATTTCCTGAGACGACTCGAGTTGCGAAAAGCTGTTTTGGGTACGGTTCCCGAGGGCCGGCATGCAACGGTCGCTCCGGGTATCGTTCCCGAAAGCCCGCGTCGACTCGTTAAACTGGGTACGCCGGAAATCAGGCTGGACACGGTGCGCTACGCCTAACCCGAAGCTGGACGATTGACTATAGCTGGAATCGCTGCTGAAGGTTTTGACCTGTTGCGAAGAGGTATTCGACTCGAATGTACTGTTCGACGATGTTCTCGTGCTGGATCGATCCAGTTCGGACGACATCGAGTGCATTTGAGTGTGGAGCATAGAGTATTGCTTTTCAATTGCTGCTTGCATGGGCGATACCTCGATAGGTTCATTGGCTATTTCAGGTCAATGCCTGGAATGACGCCATCGGACACGCGAAATCCTGTCCGATGACGTATGCAAAGTCTAAGGACAAGGCGCAGCGAAGGTGCACTACATGCGTAACACAAGTTAAATGTTGTGATCTGGGTGTCTGTGATACGACGGCAGTCTGTGCGGCTGTGTGGGACGGGCAACCATGACATGGCTGGATCGCATCGGTTAGCATTGGATACTGGAAGCGAAGGGCGGGCGCATGTCGGCTACATTCCGCTTTTCGTAAATAGCGGGTAAGTTGTGGCCGTTATCGTGTTTGAAAGTCGGCAAGCGGTCGCGCGAATGGCGCGGTGCGGCAGGGGCGATCGGGACGTCAGGTTCGCAGCAGAGTAACGCTGCAGCAACACGTGCGCCGTCGGCGGTTTTCCCGGATCACCCTGACTGCCGGGCCGTTGCTGCGTTGGCCTGTCGCGCGCTGTCAAGATCGCGCCTGATGAGTACAGGGCAGCTGGAACCGAAGGTTCGTCTGCGTCGTGTTGAATGGGCAATGCAGGCGGAGCGGCGTTGCTGATCGGGCTTGTTGACATGGTCGCACCTCGGAGAGTTGTGGACGGACGGTGCGCGATGAACATTCGCGCCACCGTGGTGACCATGAAACCATTGGCCCATCCGTGCCATGCCATAACCGGATATAGGTTTGTGCCAGACGTAAGTCACTGCATTTAACTGAGGATTCCTTAATGAAGGATCCAGGGAGAAAGGACGGAGAGCGCAAGCAATACTCCGACAGAGCCACGGCTGCGTCCGGTACAACGGTGCCAGGAAATCCCGGTTCGGCCTGCGAGATCCGCGTACTATTCCTTGCCGGTGTATATGGATAAGTGTCGCCTCCGTGGACATTCATCATGCTGCAATGTATCCCGTGGCGTCGCGCCGCTCATCCCTTTGCGGCGCCACTTTTCCATCGGGAGATTAAAGAATGGCGATACCGTCAATGGGTAGTTCAACTTCTGCCGTCCGGGATGATATTCGTAGCCCGAACAAAGATGCCGGTAAGGTTCAGCCAGTGGAAAGTACTCTGGCCATCGGCTCGACACTTTCGCAAACATCTGACGAGGCTCCACTGATAAAGACCGCTTTATCCGCGCTGTCCGGTGCCTCCTCACACCTGTCTGGAGCAGGCAGTAGCGCCAAATCGAATTCCCATTCCGGGCCGAAGAGGGAGACATCGAACAACAAGCAAATACGTCATGCTGCGGAAAGGAGCAGTACTTTTGATGTTTTGATGGCTCGGTCCAAGGGCTTCGTACCCGCCGGCTCTCTCGCTAAAGAAAACGCGAGTCCCAACGGCCCAAACAGCACGCTTTCCATCGCGACCGCGCAAGGGGGACGGGCACAACCCACAGAACAAACCGCACCGCTCCTGCCCAACGCCAGCATGGAAGAGTTCAAGGAGCTCAACAACCAGTACGATACCCAGGACGGCTACCTTCACCGGAGCAGCGACGCGAACACCCAGAACGAACAAAAAATTGAAGCTGGCCTGCAGCAGCAGATGACCGGTTACCCGCCCGAGGTGATTCGGTTCGCACAGAAACAAACCCAACTGCAATGCATGATCGCCGAACTGCCCGGGAGCGAACGCCAGTTCTACGGCGGCGCGATTGCCATATTGGGCTCGGCCTACCAGCTCGAAACCAGCAGCGACAAACGCGCCGCGTTAGATCAGAAATCCACCGAGCTTGAAAGCGCCGTTGGTGATGAATTCACTCGTGTGAGCAACGATGCTGTCGACCGGGCCTTGGGTGTATTCAACCCGCCCACGGGCGAAGCCTATCTGGGCAAGGAGGATCGGCAAGATGTCGACAAACTTGGAAACCTACGCGATCGGTTCCTTCATGCACCGGACGCAGGAACACGGAAGGCGATATTCCAGGAAGCCAGCGAGCTGAAAGGAAAACTGCAAAACAATATCTCTACGAAGATCAGCGAACGCCAGCGTACGGAAGACAGCGACTGGAAAGAAGCCAACGGAGAAGTCGACCGCATTCTGAACGAAGCGCAAGCGCAGGCCGATCCTGCAAAGCGCTACGAGCTGATTGGCCGCCAACTCTTTGAGCTTGATCCCGGGCAGGATAAGTTGAAGGACAAGGTTATTCTGGCCTTCACTCAACGGATGCAAGACTCGCCCGAACTGCGCGACAGGCTCGACACCTGGCATGATCAGGTCAGCGGCCCCCTCAACGATCACGGAGTGGGTGCCGCGAAGAAATATACGGACATTCTGAAGCACCTGCCGCCGGTGAGCGGCGACTATGTGCGCGATCTCAGCGATCAGTACAACGCCGTTCTCAAGGACGCCAGCTTCAAGGACTACTCCATCACCCCCGCAGCCCGGGCGGAGAAGCTGGTCGGGCAAATATTGGAAGGCATCATGCGCACGATGCTGGGGCTGACGCCATTGGCTCCGCTGGCTGATGCTCTGCCTTCCACACTGCCGGTCAACGTTCGGATGGGGATCGATTATGGCTCGGCGTTAGTGGGCATGCTTGCTGGAGAAGGCGGCGGAGTTGCCAGGGAGATCAGTTTCGCGGGCAAAGGTATTTCAAGGGCAGCCGGGGACGCCGAGGTTTCCGGCCTGGCTGGAAGAGAAGGCGGCGCTGCAGGCGAGGGCCTCGTTCAAGGCGCGGGTAAAAACATGATTGCGGCGACTCAGGGGGAACTCGCCTTGAGCCCGGAAGCGAAAGCGGCCGAAAAAGCGCTCCAGGAGAAGACAGTCGCAGAGGCCGGTCCCGCGGTCGATCCCACCAATCTGCTCGCACACCAGAGCGTGGGGGACAAGTCATACGGGGCGCTCGAGAACTATGCCGACCCAAGTGTTTCCCTTAAAGATCTCCAGCCTGGACAGGAGCCGGGCATCCTCGTGGATGCCAACGGTGACAGGTATATCGAACTGGGCGGAAAGGCTTATCGCGCCCGCTTTGATCAAGAGAGCAACAGCTGGCGAGTGTTTAACAAAGGCTCTGAACTAAAACCACAGATTCCGGTTCGCCTGAATGAGACTACTCAACAGTGGGAGCCTGAAAGTGCGGCGAAACCCGGCAAATCCGGGCCTAATGCACCGTCGACGAACGGTGCGCGCTTCGATGTGCCCGATCGATATGCCAGCGTGCCGGACGGTGAACTGGTCCCCGATCCGGACAGGCAGGGCATCTTCAGGGACAACAAGCTCCAGGCTTATATCAAGGTGAACGGTAAAACCTGGCCGGTCAGATGGGACAAGGAGCAGGGCACGTGGCGCGTCTATCAGACCAACGCCCCGTCGAACCATCAATATTCCGTCAGGCTGGACGAGCACGGCAACTGGCAGGTGCATAGCAACACGGGTCTGAGGGGCGGTATGGACAGTGGTAGCTCGTCCGGCGGCAGTCCGTCATCTGCCGGATCAGCAGAGCGGCCGTTTCCGGAGGCATTCAGGGTCTCTACGTCGAACGGTGCAGCGCCTTCGACCGCCATGGAGCAAACTCTGAACCCGCCCGCATGGAGTTCCGTTGCAGACGGCCGGATCGACGATCCCGCGTTCGTCCAGCAATACCGCACTGCGTTCAATAACCTGCCCGAAGACCAGCGGCGCGCCATTCGGGATTGGTCTTATGTGGATGATGGCGGAAGCGCTGGCTATTCGAGCGATAGCTCCAGCGTCAGTTATAAGGGCTTCAATTACGACTTCAATAAGAAGCTTTTCGGAGGTGCCCCGGACGCTGAGGCAACCGCGCACGCCCGCACATTGCAAACCGGCCTCGACGGTCTGCCGATACCAGGGGGGGCGAATCGTTTGCTGCGCATCGCCCACGTTGACCGCGACTATGCGAGCAAATTTTCACCGGGCGAGTACGTAACCAATTCTCCGGCGTTCATGTCGGCGTCGAGCAAGAACGAGTATGCGCAGTACGTTCTGGGTGACAAGGATGAGGGCACCGGCCCGGATCACCCGTTCGCTCTCTACGACATTCAGGCGCAGTCCGCGACGCCATTCGTCAGTTCCGTCAACACGATGGCAACCGAGGAGGGCGAATGGGTTTTCAGACCAGGCGCTGTATTCAGGGTTGAAGAAGTCGCCGTCGCCAAGCCGAACGATCCGACGGAGAATCCTCGTATTGGCATGCGCCTGGTCGAAGTGCCCGTTACCCAGCCCATATACGCGAAGAATATCCACACGGGCCAACTGCAAATCGTCTATCCGTCGGGTACGACGCTGCAGGCGCCAGCCGGGAGCGACCCTAACCTGCCGCCGCCGCCCGCGTACGGAAACCCGAACGTACCGGGTGCAGTTCTTGTGGGGAACGTGCCGGGCCCGTCGCACTCCTGATCTGGACGAACTGCGAGGCGCCACTCCGATCGCAATCGGACGGCGCCGGTTTCATCATCTGCGCCGCCGCTTCGCTAAGGGCGGTGAGCGGAGCGGGATCCAACTGCGTGGCCAGATGCATCGACTGGCATTGCGTGCGCAGGCTGCCGTCGCGCAACTGAACCTGGCCATGCCTCAGGTGTAACCCTAATATCGGTTAAGTATGACCAGGCTCTCGGTGCTGATGCGCACCTCCTTTGGCGCGCACCTCATGACACGGCCGGATCGCTTCGGCTAACATTGATACGGAACGCACTGCCGGCGCGCCGTATCGTATGGCGCCTGAAAGTTGCAGCGGGTGTCTCCAACCCTCGACAACATGATCGCCCCTGCCGCACCGCACCCCATGCGCGACTGCTCGCCGACTGTCAAACACGATAAAGGCCGCAACTTACCTGCTACTTACGCGCAGCGGTACGGTGGCCGAGATGCGCTCTGGCCCGCTGCTTCTAGACTTCATGTTAACCGATGCAATCCGGCTGTGTCATGGCCGCATGCCTACGGCGGGATCCAGGCGTCGCTATGGCGAGGAAAATACCCAGGGTTAATCCCTGGTGGGTTGTTGTTTTCCGTAGCGATCTGCGAGCGTCAGGCCGCCGACCCGCAGGGCGACATGACGCCGCTCGATTGAAATCCCGGTCGCCCTCACGAGTTCGCGGCGATACGGGTGCCCGTGGAGCGACATGGCTGCAACCTAACAACCGCGCGCCTCTCCTTGGGCACAGGGTCGGCAAAGCCGTTCGGCGCATCTCCATTTAACTTAGGATCGGAAAATAAAATCCACACGCATGGCCAT
>NZ_JAQQEG010000063.1:0-35813 GCF_046027395.1 Paraburkholderia dipogonis
TCCGGTGCCACGCGATTCCCATTGATCGGTACTGATCGGCACGTCATGAGCTAACGGTTGTTCCCTGCGCTTTGCGAGAAGGCGTACTGCCGATGCGGATTCAAACGATCCGCATCGGCCTTTTTTCTGTCCGTTTCAAAGTGAAGCTAACGCGTGCAAATAAAATCGGCCGGGCATTTTTATGCCCAGCCGATTTTTAACTCAGAGGTTCACCACCTCCGGCTTATTAAGTCAGAGGACGGACGCACGCGCGCGCAAAATCATACTCCGGCGTTTTCGCCGGAATATCAGCGTTCAGCTTATTGCTTGATGAATCGATCGTTTGCCCAGAGGCCTTGCGTATCGCTATTACCCGAATTCACGAATTCGACGTCGTGACCGACCACGCGGACGACGCGGAAACTCGAGTTCTCCGGTGTCGAAACACATTGATATCCGGAGAAGAATTCCTGCATTTTCTGCTGTTCACCGGCTTGCGCATGCTGGTCGGCGGCGTCGAGTTTATCCTTCGACAAGCAGCCATATGCATTGGCCTTGAACTGGATGGTTTGCTGCGGCTTGATCATGACGTCTTGCGCCTGAACAGTGGCGGCAGCCAATCCCGCAATGGCGAAAACAAGGGCGAATCGCATTTTCATATTTTCCTCCGGTGCGGGTGGATACTCAGGTTAGCTATGTATTTAACTTTAACGTTGAACCCGCATCTTGCACTTTAGGAGAATGCGAGAGAACGACAAGCACATCTTGTGTGCGGTCGCAACAGCGGCGAATTGTCGCAGCGCCCGCCGCACATGCTTAATCGTTGGGCAACGGCTTAAATGGTCACGATTGCTGGGGATAACTGAAAGACGGGCAGGGCACGCCGCTTTAACCAGTAAAGCTTTGCGGCGCGCATTGGCGTAAACGAGAAGCACCAATTAAGTGATTTGCTACATTTAATCTGTGCATTTGGTGCAATGCACACAAAGTCATTCAACCGACTAAAGCGAAATCACGAAATAACGGTGTGTTTGCAGAAGATAAAAGGTGCCAGGTGTAAAAAGCAGGGCGCGCGGCACCTGCCACCCGGCAGCGCCAGGCGCATTCGCAGCGTCAATCGACGCGTCGATTGGCCTCGAAGAACTCAGACTGGAACATGCACATACGCAAGGCGTTGTGATAGCTGCCGTTGCCGAAAAATTCCTCGATCAGCTCGGCTTCGTGCCTGAAACCGCATTTTTCGTAGACGTGGATCGCCGCCGTATTCGACTTGTCGACGATCAAATAGACTTTGCGCAGGTTCAGCACTGAAAACGCATAGTCCGTTGCGAGCTGGGTGGCGAGCGTCGCGAAGCCGCGGCCTTGCGCGTGCGGCGCAATGATGATCTGAAACTCGCCGCGTCGATGGATATAGTCCAGTTCGATCAACTCGACCACGCCGACGGTCTGCCCCTCGTTGTCGATCGCCACGAAGCGCCGTTCGCGCAGGTCGTGCACGTGCTGGTCGTAAAGTTGGGTCAGTTCCGAGAAGGTTTCGTACGGCTCCTCGAACCAGTAACGCATGATTTTCGCGTTGTTGTTCACTTCATGGACGAAGCGCAGATCGGTGCGCTCGAGCGGGCGCAGGGTGAGTTCGCTGCTGCGTTCGGTCGTCATTGGATTCCCCTTGAGAATTCTTTGGTTTGAATGCGCGCGTTCGATGCAGCCTCACGCGCTTTCCAGTTAGTCAGGGCGCGGTGCGGGGAGTTCTTGCAAGCTCTCGCGCCCACACGGCACTTTCTTGCTAGAAGCCAGGCGGCATGCGGGCCAGGCGAGCAAAGGGCGTCGCGTTGTCGCAGGCCTGTGTCTGGCTCGATCGTGGCGATTGTGAGGCGCCCGGCACGGTACGGGTACGCGCGGTGCTCTACAATGAAATCATGCTCCTGCGATCGGAGGCCACCGTGATCGAGCACTTGATATTGGGCGTTTTTCTGGTCATTCCGTTGCTCATCGTCGCATTTCTTTTCTCCGACGAATTGTGGCAGGAACACCGGCACCTGCACGACATGCGACCCATGCATGTGAGACCGCGCCGCATCGACTGGCGACATCCGCTGCGCCGTCCGCGGGATCGTCTGTGACGCGTTGCATCTGCTAGCCGATCGGTCACCGGCGTGCTGCACTGCACGAATCCACCTGCCGTCTTAAAATGGCGGCCGATTGAACAGGAGGATTCGTGCGCAAATTGGTGTCATTGATGCTGCTGGCGGCGACCGCCGTCGCCTTCGTGCCGACGGCTGCCGAGGCGCATTCGCGTGTGGTGTGCAAGCGCGTGTGGGTGCATGGGCGTCTGGTGAACCGTTGCCACCGCGTGCCGGTGCCGCATCACCATCATCATCATCGTCGTCCACCGCCGCATCACGGGCCGGCACCGTACCATCGGTAATGAAATGAAACCCGCCGCGCGCGGGTTTTTTAACGCGTGCCGCAAGCGCCGCGGCGAGGTAATCCGAAAGCGCGCCAATAAAAAAGCCTGCCCGTTTCGGGCAGGCTAAAAAGAGATCCACACTCAATGCCTTGTGGCTACAAGGCAAGTAGCAGTCTAGTCGTACGGCGCACACCGCTGGTTTCAGCAGCCTTTACACATGTTACGGCGCATGACCGCCCGTAGGACTGAGCCAGTCGCCGCCTCAGTCGGCGCGCCAGTGCGAGCGAATCCGCTTGGCGAGCGCTTCGAGCGTGTCCGCGTCGGCGACATCGCGCGCATGCATGCGCAGCGGCTGGCCCTCCCAGCGCGGGATCACGTGAAAATGCACATGCGGCACCGTTTGTCCCGCCGCCGCGCCGTTGAATTGTCCGATGAACACGCCGTCCGGCCGCAGCGCCGCGCGCACCGCAATCGCGAGCTTCTGCGTCATGCGCATGCACGCCACCGTCGACGCATCCGACAACTCGAAAATCTCTGCGGCGGCTTCCTTCGGCACCACCAGCAGATGGCCGTCGGCTTGCGGCATCAGGTCCATGAAGGCGAGGGCGGCATCGGTTTCGGCCACCTTGATGCAGGGTAGTTCGCCACGCAGAATCCTTGCGAAGGGATTGCTGTCGTCGTAGTTCATCGCGTTCCTCTCATCGTGGAAGGTCATATCGGGTAAAGCGCTGTTGCCGACATTGTCCATCACCTGTGTTACAGCACGCGCGCTGCGCGTTTGATCGCCTGCGGCGGCTGACCGAACGCGCGCAGAAAGGCGCGCCGCATTCGTTCGGTATCGATGAAGCCGGTTTCCGCGGCCACCGCCTCCATGGAATGACGGCCCGCTTCCAGCATGGCGCGCGCAGCCTCGACGCGCAATGCCTCGATGGCTTTGGCGGGCGATTGACGGGTTTCGTCGCGAAACGCGCGGCTGAACTGGCGCGGGCTGAGATGCGCGACGTCGGCGAGTTGTTCGACCGTCAACGGTTCGCGCAGATGGCTTTTGGCGTACGACAGCGCGTTCTGGATGCGGTCGGATTTCGGCTCCAGGTCCAGCATGGCCGAGAACTGCGACTGGCCGCCGGTACGGCGGTGGTACACAACGAGCTTCTTGGCGATCGCGCGCGACGCTTCCACACCGAGATCGTTTTCAACGAGCGCCAGACACAGATCAATACACGCGGTCATGCCGGCCGATGTCCACACCGATCCGTCGACGATAAAAATGCGGTCCTCGTCCACGCGGGTCTGAGGAAAGCGCCGCTGCAGATCGCGGGCGTGAATCCAGTGGGTCGTGGCGTGGCGGCCGTCAAGAATCCCAGCCTCGGCCAGCACGAACGCGCCGGTACAGATGCTGGTCGTGCGTCGCGAGGCGACCAGCGCCTCGTTCAGAAACGCCAGCAATCCCGGCGACGACGGAGCGATCTGCATCGCGCCGGTGACCACCACGGTGTCGTACGCCGGATCGCCGAACGGCCCGGTGGCGATCTCGACGCCCGCCGAGCTGCGCACCATGCCGCCATGCTCGGAAATGACTTTCACGTCGTACTCAGGCTGGCCGGCCTCCAGGTTGGCCAGCTCGAAGATCGAGACCGCCACCATATCGAGGATCTGAAAGCCGGGAAAAACCACCACGCCGACGTGTTTCATTGCGATGTCCCAAAACGAGGTAAATACGACATTTGAGACAACAGACTACGCGCCTAGACTTGCCTCGTCAACACCGCAATGCCGCCAAAAAACGGCGCGGCGGCGGAGGTTTCCGGGTTTTCCCATTCATCTGACAGGGCAGAGGCACAACGCGCGACGCCCGCAAGGAGAGATTCAAATGGCAACGCAAGCAAGCAAAGGAACGGCATTGGTGACGGGCGCATCGTCGGGTATCGGCGCGGTGTATGCGGACCGCCTCGCGCGGCGTGGCTACGACCTGATTCTGGTGGCGCGCGACGTCGAACGGCTGAACAGTCTGGCCGATCGTCTGACGACGGAAACCGGCCGCCATGTCGAGACGATCGGCGCGGACCTTACCGTCAAGGCCGACGTGCGCCGCATCGAAGAACGGCTGCGCGCGGACCGTGGCATCACGATGCTGGTCAACAATGCGGGCGTCGGCGCGACGGCCTCCCTCATCGATTCGAACGTGGACGAGCTCGAAAAAATGATCGACCTGAACGTGACCGCGCTCACGCGCCTGACGGCGGCGGTCGTGCCGGGCCTGGTGGAGCGGGGCAACGGCATCGTGATCAATATTTCGTCGATTGTCGCGCTGTCGCCGGAACTATTGAACGGCACGTACAGCGGCACCAAGGCCTACGTGCTCAACCTGACGCAGTCGGTGCATCACGAAGTGGGTGGCAAGGGCGTGCAATTGCAGGCTGTGTTGCCAGGCGCGACCAGCACGGCATTCTGGGACCACGCTGGCCTCGCGGTCGAACATCTGCCGCAGCAGATCGTGATGACCGCCGAAGACATGGTGGACGCCGCGCTCGCCGGCCTCGACCAGGGCGAACTGGTGACGATTCCGTCGTTGCCGGACGCGGCGGACTGGGAGCGCTTCAACAGCGCGCGCCAGCACCTGCAGCCGAACCTGTCGCACAAGCTGCCAGCCGCACGCTACACGCGCGGCGCTGCAACGGCATAAAGCCGCGCGGCCTGAAAGCGCCTTAGCGCCAGTCAGTCGACACGTCGTCCGGATCGACCAGCGTCAATCCCGACGACGGCAGCGGCAGCGCCGTCTTGTAGCGCACCTGCTTGAGCGCAAAGCTCGAACGGATATTGGAGATGCCCGGAATCTTCGTCAGATGATCGACGATGAAGCGCTCCAGCGTCTGCATATCCGGCATCACCACGCGCAGCAGATAGTCGGCGTCGCCCGTCATCAGATAGCACTCCATCACCTCGGGGCGCGCCGAGATCGCCTGCTCGAAGCGCAGCAGCGCGTCTTCCACCTGCTTTTCCAGACTCACCTGAATGAACACGTTGATGCGCAGCCCGAGCGGCTCCGGATTCAGCAACGTGACCTGCTGCTTGAACAGACCGAGCTTTTCGAGCGCCCGCACGCGGTTGAAGCACGGCGTGGGCGACAGGTTCACCGAGCGCGCGAGATCCGCATTGGTGATGCGCGCGTTCTGCTGCAGCTGGCTGAGGATGCCGATGTCGATGCGGTCGAGCCGTCTGGGTGGCGTGGTCATAGATGAAATATTCCGTGGTGGAGGCGAAATCCAGAATAAATAGCCTATCCTGAAGCGCGATTGCAGGCAAATGAGATGCTCATTTTGTGGGCGCACGCTTACCATTGACTCACTCGATCTTGAACCGAACGCGTCGATGCGGGAGTGGTGCCATGACGGATTTGTCCAGCGGTAGCGAGCAGTTGCGGTCCTTGAATGTCCAAGGTGCGGAGCGGGAAGATACCGATCCGCAGGAAACCGCCGAGTGGCTGGAAGCGCTCGACGCGGTGGTCGCGCATGTCGGCCGCGATCGCGCGCAGTTCCTGTTCGACAAACTCGCGGGCCATGCGCTGTCGCTGGGTGTCGAGTCCGCGCGCACCAACGTCACGCCGTACCAGAACACGATCCCGTTCGAGCAACAGCCGCGCTATCCGGGCAATCTCGAACTCGAAGAACGTCTCGCTGCGGCGCTGCGCTGGAATGCGCTCGCGATGGTGGTGCGCGCGAACCAGGCCTACGGCGAACTCGGCGGCCATATCGCGAGTTATGCGTCGGCGGCGGATCTGTTCGAGGTCGGCTTCAACCATTTCTTTCGCGCGGCCGCGCCTGGCGGCGAAGAGGGCACGGGCGACCTCGTGTACTTCCAGCCGCATTCGTCACCGGGCGTGTATGCGCGGGCTTACCTCGAAGGGTTTCTCTCAGAGGAAAACCTCCAGCACTATCGCCGCGAGATCGGCGGTCCGGGCTTGTGTTCGTATCCGCATCCGTGGCTGATGCCGGACTTCTGGCAGTTCCCGACCGGCTCGATGGGCATCGGCCCGATCAACGCGATTTATCAAGCGCGTTTCATGCGCTACCTGGCCAATCGCGGTCTCGTGCAAACGGAAGGCCGCAAGGTGTGGGGCTTTTTCGGCGACGGCGAAATGGACGAGCCGGAATCGACCGGCGCGCTCTCGCTGGCCGCGCGCGAAGGGCTCGGTAACCTCGTGTTCGTGATCAACTGCAATCTGCAGCGGCTTGACGGTCCGGTGCGCAGCAATGGCCGCATCATTGACGAACTCGAAGCGCATTTCATCGGCGCCGGCTGGAATGTGATCAAGGTGGTGTGGGGCTCGGACTGGGACGCGCTGTTTTCGCGTGATCGCACCGGCGCGTTGCTGCGCGCGTTCGCGCAGACCGTCGACGGCCAGTTCCAGACCTTCTCGGCCAACGACGGCGCCTACAACCGCGAACGCTTCTTCGGCCAGAACCCGGAGCTTGCCGCGCTCGCCGCGCAACTGAGCGATGACGACATCGATCGCCTGCGCCGGGGCGGCCACGACGTGCGCAAACTGCACGCGGCCTACGCGAAGGCGCTCGACCATCGCGGCCAGCCGACGGTGATCCTCGCGAAGACGATGAAGGGCTTCGGCATGGGCACTTCGGGCCAGGGCCGCATGACCACGCATCAGCAAAAGAAGTTGGGCTTCGACGACCTCAAGGCGTTCCGCGATCGCTTCCGCCTGCCGCTCACGGACGAGGACGTCGAACAGGTGAAGTTTTACAAACCCGCGGAAGACAGCCCGGAAATGCAATACCTGCATGCACGCCGGGCGGCTCTCGGAGGCTATCTGCCCAGAAGGCGGAAAGTTGCATCGAAGGGGCTGATCGTCCCGCCGGTGTCCTCCTGGGGGCAATTCGCGCTGGATTCGAGTGGCCGCGAGATGTCCACGACGATGGCGCTCGTCCGCATGCTGACCGCGCTGCTAAAGGACCGCGAAGTCGGCCCGCGCGTGGTGCCGATCGTCGCCGACGAGGCGCGCACCTTCGGCATGGCGAACATGTTCCGCCAGGTCGGCATTTATTCGCCGCTTGGGCAGTTGTATGAGCCGGAAGATCTCGGCTCGATGCTGTACTACCGCGAGGATACAAAAGGCCAGATCCTGGAAGAGGGCATTTCGGAAGCGGGCGCCGTGTCGTCATGGATCGCGGCGGCGACGTCGTACAGCGTGCACGATCTGCCGATGCTGCCGTTCTACATCTACTACTCGATGTTCGGCTTCCAGCGCATCGGCGATCTGATCTGGGCTGCGGCGGATCAACGTGCGCGCGGTTTCCTGATCGGCGCGACCTCGGGCAAGACGACGCTCGGCGGCGAGGGCCTGCAGCATCAGGACGGCTCGAGCCATCTGGCGGCATCGACGATTCCGAACTGCCGCGCTTACGACCCGGCGTTCGCTTATGAGGTTGCAGCGATCGTCGATGAGGGCATGCGCGAGATGGTCGAGCAACAGCGCGACGTGTTCTATTACGTCACGGTGATGAACGAGAACTACGCGCAGCCTTCTGTGCCTGGCGGCGACTTGCAGGCGGTGCGCGAAGGGATTCTCAAGGGCATCTATCCGCTGGCGGCGCAAGCTCAGGAGCAGGAAAGCACGCAAGCTCAGGTGCAATTGCTCGGCGCGGGTGCGATTCTCGGTGAAGTGATTGCGGCTCAGCAGATGTTGAAGGACGACTGGCAGATCGACGCCGCCGTATGGAGCGTGACGAGCTTCACCGAGTTGCAGCGTGACGGCATGGCGGCGGAACGGCTCGCGCGTCTTGGCGAAGCGACCGGCGCGCCCTATGTCACGCAAGCGCTCGATGCGTCGCAAGGCCCCATCATTGCCGCGACCGACTATGTTCGTGCCGTGCCAGAACTGATCCGCGCGTACGTGCCGCGCCGCTACGTGACGCTCGGCACCGATGGCTTTGGGCGCAGCGATACGCGCCAGGCGTTGCGCGAGTTCTTCGAAGTGGACCGCAAGGCGATTGTGATCGCCGCGCTGAAGGCGCTGGCCGACGAGGGCGCAATCGACACAAGCGTGCTTGTCGAAGCGCGCAACAAGTACCTGGGCGATGCCGCGGTCGGCGCAGCATCCTGGCAATGCTAGAAAAGCGCATGCGTTAGAAACCGCCTAACGCACTGCTACTGCTATTGCCAAATGAAAACGCGCCCTGCAGAAAAAGGGCGCGTTTTCATTGCAGGTTAGTAGCACCACATCCCGAACAATCAGTCACTCACCGCCACCTGATTCTTCCCATCCCGCTTCGCACGATACAAGCCGACGTCAGCCGCTTCGATCAACTTCGTCACTGGCTCGGCGGCCGACGGCACGAGCGTCGCCGCGCCGATGCTGATCGTCACGACGCCAGTCGCGGAGCCCGAATGCGGAATCGTCAGCCCTTCGATTGCAATGCGGATCTTTTCCGCGAGCAGACGCAAGCCGCCCGCCGACGTGCCCGGCACCACCACCGCGAACTCTTCGCCACCGAAGCGCGCCGCGAGATCGGCCGAGCGTCCAAGGCACGATTCGACGGTTTGCGCGACCCGCTTGAGCACTTCGTCGCCGGCGACGTGCCCGTAGGTATCGTTGTACGCCTTGAAGTTATCCACATCGATCATCAGAAAGCCGAGGCCGGTCTTGTCGCGTGTGCTGCGACGCCATTCGGCGGCCAGATATTGATCGAGATACCGGCGATTCGACAGGCCCGTCAGACCGTCCGAATGCGTGAGCCGCTGCAATTCCAGATTTGTCGCGAGCAATTGCTGCTGCGATTGCCGCAGCGCCTTATACGCTTCGTCGCGTTGAATCAGGTTCAGATACGAGCGCGAGTGATAGCGGATGCGCGCGATCAACTCGATGCGGTCCGGCAGCTTCACCAGATAATCGTTGGCGCCGGCGGCGAAGGCCGCGCTTTTCACGAGCGGCTCTTCCTTGGTCGACAACACGATGATTGGAATGTCGCGCGTCGCCGGATTCTGCCGGTATTGGCGCACGAGGGTGAGACCGTCCGTGCCCGGCATCACGAGGTCCTGAAGGATCACCGTCGCGCGCGTTTCCGCGGCGCAGCGCAGCGCCTCTTCAGGCGACGCACAGTAGTGAAAGTCGACGCTCGCTTCGTCGGCCAGCGCCTGGCGAATCGCCTCGGCGATGATCGCCTGGTCATCGACCAGCAACACCATGATCGGGCACTCGGCCGCGGGCGGATTGCCGAGGATGCGCGCCAAGGCGTCATCGATCGCGAGATTGGGGGCGTCCACCGCGTCCGACGCGACATCCTGCGCGGCGGCGTTCTGATGCGGTTCAGGAGTGTCCATGTTGTTCAGCCAGAATGAATGTGAGTGTATCGAAGCGGCTCATAGGCGGCGAGTGCGCGGCTAGCGTGCGTTGACCGCCGTCGCGAGCGCGGCAGCGATGCGCGGCAACGGCAGAATCGCGGCGGCGGCGTTGAGCGCCGCGGCCGCTTTCGGCATGCCATACACGGCGCTGGTCGTCTCGTCCTGCGCGATCGTGTGATAGCCCTTGGTGCGCATCGCCTTGAGTCCGATCGCGCCGTCGCGGCCCATGCCGGTCAGCAGCACGCCGAAGGCGCGCGCCGGCCAGCGCGCCACCACGCTGTGAAAAAACACGTCGACGGAAGGGCGGTAAGGCGTCTCTTCCGGCACGCGCGTGTAGCCGAGCACGTTGGGCAATTTCAGATGCAGATGATCGTCGGTGGCGGCGAGCAATGCGACGCCCGCTTGCGGCCGGTCGCCTTCGCGGGCGATCCGCACCGGCAAGGCTGATTGCTGGTTCAGCCAGTCCGCCATGCCGGCGGCGAACGCCGCGTCGACGTGCTGCACGATGACGATGGCAGCAGCAAAATCCTTCGGCAGCCCGGCGAGCAGAGTGGCAAGCGCAGCCGGTCCGCCCGCCGATGCGCCGATCGCCACCAGCGGCGTGTCACGGTTCGTCACGCAGGCGGGCGACGACGCGGCCGCCGCGCCGGGCGCGTTGCGTTCCTTGACGAGCGCCGCGATGCGGTCGATCTTCGCGATCAGCGTGGCGATGCTCTTGTGCGCATCGGGACCGTTCAGCGACGGTGTATCGACGGCGTCGAGCGCGCCCGCGCCCATCGCTTCATAGACGCGCCACGCGTTCGCGCCCACGTCGACGGTGACGATCAGGATCGCGCAGGGCGCGTGCGCCATGATGCGCCGCGTGGCCTCGATGCCGTCGACGTTCGGCATCACCAGATCCATCAGCACGATGTCGGGCCGCTGCGCGGTGCAGAAATCGACCGCCTGCTGGCCGTCCTGCGCGATCCACAGCACCTCGTAGTCGTGGCGCGCCGCGAGCGCGCGACGCAGCGCCTCGACGGCGAGCGGCATGTCGTTGACGATTCCGATTTTCATCCGTTTTACCCGTAGGTTTAACCGTAAGCTTCGCCGATCAGATCACGCACCGCATCGAGCAGTGCTTCGTCATGAAAACTGCCTTTCGCCAGATAGTAGTCCGCGCCCGCGTTCAGGCCGGCGCGGCGGTCCTCTTCACGATCCTTGTACGACACGATCATCACCGGCAGCGACTGCAACTGCGGATCGCGCTTGATGAGCGTGACCAGTTCGATGCCGTCCATGCGCGGCATGTCGATATCGGTGATGACGAGGTCGAAGCGCTCACCGCGCACGGCGTTCCAGCCGTCCATGCCGTCGACGGCGATCGTCACGTCGTAACCGCGCGTGGCCAGCAGCTTGCGTTCGAGCTCGCGCACGGTGAGCGAGTCGTCGACCACCAGCACGCGGCGTGTGACGCGCTGCGCCGCGTGCGCGGCGCCGTGTTGCGTGTGCTTGAGATCGCCGCCCGCCACGAGCCGTTCGACGGAGCGCAGCCAGTCGTCGACGTCGGCGATCAGCACCGGATCGCCGTTTTCCATCAGCGCGCCGGCGGTGATGTTGCGGATCTTGCCGAGGCGCGGATCGAGCGGCTGCACCACCAGCATCCGCTCGCCGAGAAAACGGTCGACCACCACGCCGTAGGTTTGCGGGCCATCGCCGATCACGATCATGCTGACGGTACCGCTTTCATCCGCGGGCGGCGCGGTGTCGAGAATCTGATGCGCAGTGACGACGCCGATGCGCCGGCCGGAGAAGGCGATGTGCTGATGCCCTTCGAGCAATTCGATCTCAGCGCGGCTCACGTGCAGTGTGCGGTTCACATGCGCGAGCGGCACCGCGTACGGCTCGCCCGCGACTTCGATCAACAGGCTGCGGATCACCGAGAGCGTCAGAGGTAACTGCAACTGCACGCGCGTGCCGAAGCCGGGTTCATGCGTGATTCGCACGGTGCCGCGCACGCGTTTGACGACGTCGTGCACCGCGTCGAGTCCGACGCCGCGACCCGAGACCTCGGTCACCTGATCGCGTAGCGAGAAGCCCGGCAGGAACAGGAATTCGAGCAGTTCGGCTTCGGAGAGACGCGCGGCCGTTTCCTCGCTCGCGAGCTTCTTGCGCACGATCGACGCGCGCAGGGCGTCGAGATCGATGCCCGCGCCGTCGTCGGAAACGGTGATGAGCAGCGCACCGGCCGTGTGACGCGCGTCGAGCGTGAGCGTGCCTTCTTCCGGCTTGCCGCGCGCGAGCCGCACGGCGGGTGTTTCGATGCCGTGGTCGAGCGCGTTGCGCAACATATGGCCGAGCGGCGCCTCGAGCAGATCGAGAATGTCGCGGTCCACCTGAGTCGATTCGCCGACCAACTGCCAGCGCACCTTCTTGCCGAGCGAACGCGCGACGTCGCGCACCATCCGCGCGAGTCCGCCGGTGCCGTCGCCGAATGGGCGCATGCGGCATTGCAGGGCGGCGTCGTAGAGTTGCTGCGACAGATGCGTCGAACGGCGGTCGAAGCTCTCCAGATCGGCGAGACGCTCGGCCAGCAGATGCTGCGATTCGGCAGTGAGGCGGCGCACTTCTTCGAGCGCGGCATGGGCGCGCGGATCGAGCTTGAGGTCGGCGAGCGTCTCGTGCAGTTGATCCAGCACGCGGGTGCTGTCGCGTTGGACGCGCTTTACGCGCAGCATCGATTGCGCGAAGGGTTTTAGCCAGCGTGATTCGACCAGCGATTCGCCTGACAAAGACAGCAGGCGGTCGAGGTTGTCGGCGCGTACGCGGAGCATGCGGCCGGGTTCGGTGGTCGCGGTGCTTGTGTCGTTAGCGCTGGTCGATGCGGGTCTCGTGGCAGGCGTACTGTCCGGCGCGGGCGGTGGCGAGATGGAGGCTGGCGTCGCTTCGGCGCGCAGCGCATCGGCCAGCAGGTTGAATGCGGCTTCCGGGTCTGCGTCCGCGCCTGCGCCCGAACTTGAGCCCGAAGGTATCGAGGCGACCGAGGCCGTTGGCGGTTCAGCGGCAATGCTGCGCGCGGGTTCGAACGGCGCGGCTGCCGATGGCGGCACATCCCGCCGCACCGCGGCGCCATGGGGCACCACACCCGCCATACGCGCCTGCAACGACGCCACACACGTGCCGACCGCGTCGCGCGCCGACTCGTCTTCATCATTGCCGATGCGCGCGACGATATCCACCCCGCGCAGCAGCTCGTCGATCCAGGCCGCGTCGAGCAACGCACGCCCGTCCTGCGCGGCGACGAAGCAATCCTCCATGGCATGCGCGAGTTCGACACCGACCTGCACGCCGACAATGCGAGCCGCGCCCTTCAACGAATGCGCGGCCCGCATGCACGCTTCGAGCGCGCCAGCGTCGCGCGGCGCGCGGTCGAGCGCGAGCAGGCCGTCGTTGAGCACGCGTGCCTGCGTCCGCGCTTCTTCGCGGAACAGATCGATCAGCGACGGGCGGCGTGGGTCGTCCGTCATCCGAGACTCCGGTTCAAGGTGTCGAAGAGCGCGTCGGCATCGAGCAGGCCGACGCTCATGCCGCGCCACGGAGCGACTGCACGCGTATGCGCGGCCGCCGCTTGCGAGAGCGTGGCGGGCGGCGGGCAAAAGCTGGCCGTTGCGATGCGGTGCACGCCGTCGACCTGATCCACCGGGAACACCGCGTGTTCTTCGGCGCGCGAGACGACGAGCAAACGCGGCAGATCCTGACGCGCGCGATCGTCACGTACGGCGCCGCCGCCGGTTTCGAAGCCGAGTAGATGCGCGAGCGACAGGCACACCAGCAACTCGCCCTGCACATTCACCACGCCCAGCACCGCGCGGTGCTGCCGATGCGGCAACGTATGAATCGGCCGCGTCTGCACGATGCGTTTGAAGATCGGCGTGGGCAGCGCCAGCCATTCGTCGCCGATGCGAAAGACGAGGAACGATTCGCTTGCGCCCTGCACATTCTGCTGCGGTTGCGCCCGCGCGCGCACGTCGTGCTGCGAGAGATCCACCAAGGGAATCGGCCGCTCCAGCAGCTTGGCCGCGGCCGTTTCGAACACCGGGCAATTCAGGCAGCGCACGTACTCGACAAGACGCTCGCACGACGAATCGCCGCGCACGCCGATGCGATTCCAGCAATCGTCGAAGCTCACGGTCTGCGCGTCAGCCACGTTGCGCTCCCTGTGCACGCGACGCGCGTCGCATCAACAGGCGCGCGCCGTCGCGGTCGCCCTCGAGTTCGAGCAAGGTCGCGAGATGCGCGAGCGCTTCCGCGTGCTGAGGGTCGAGATACAGCGCCTTGCGATATTGGCTGCGTGCGAGATTCGCATCACCGTTGGCATCGGCCACGACGCCGAGCAGATAAAACGCATCGGCGTGCGGGGCGTGGTGTTGCAGAAGGGCGTTGATTGCCGTGGCGGCTTCCGCGAGGCGGCCGGCGTCGGCGAGCGCGTGCGCGGCTTGCAATGTGTCGCGTGCCGCGTTGGTCGGCGGCGACGGTGGGTTGTGCGCCGGCAGCGGGGCGGCCATCGATGTCTCGCGCATGTGCGGCGCGACGCTGTCAAGCGGCGTGAACTGCGTCACACCATCGAACGGCGTGCGCGCAACCGGATCAGGCCATGCGAAGGGCTGCGCGGAAAACACGTGTGGCGGAGCAAGCGCCGGCATCTGTGAACGCGTCATTGCGAGCGCGGCGGCAGTGGCGAGGGGCGCAGTGTGCCAGCCGTTCAACTGCGGCTCATCGGGTGCGCCGCGATGAAATGCGAATGCCAGCGGGATCTTTGCGGACTGCATGCCGTAGCGCATCAGCAGCCCGGTTTCCGCGGGGCCGACGAACAGCGTGCCGTTTTCGGCGAGCACGCTATTGAGCGCCTGTAAGGCTTTTTGCTGCGCGTCGCGGTCGAAGTAAATCAGCACGTTGCGACAGAATACGAAGTCGTAGACGCCAAGCGTCGACGCCTCGAGTTGCATCAGATTGGCGCGTGAAAAACGCACCGCTTCGACGATGCGCGGCGCGAGACGCCAGCCGTCCTCAGTGCGCGTGAAATGCGCGTCGCGAAACGGAAACGCATTGCCGCGAAACGAATTGCGTCCATAGACGGCACGCTGCGCGACGGCAAGCGAACGCTCGCTGATATCCATTGCGTCGATGCGCAACTGCGCGGCGTCGATGCCTGAGTCGAGCAGCGTCATCGCGATCGTGTACGGTTCTTCGCCGGTCGAGCAAGGCAGACTCAGGACGCGCAGCGGGAGTGCGGTGCCGCGCTCGGCGAGACGCTCATGCGCGAGCCGCGCGAGTGCCTTGAACGCATCGGCGTCGCGATAGAACCACGTCTCCGGCACGACGACCGTTTCGATCAGCGCCTGCACCATCGAAGGTGAACATTGCGCGGCTTCCCAATAGTCGGTGAGCGTGGCTTCGGCGTGACCGTCCGCGCACCACGCTGCCGCGCGCTGATCGACCGCGCGCTCGATCGCGCCATGGCCGAGCGATGCCGCATCGAGCCCGATGGTCCGATGCAACAGCTCGGCGAAGCGCCGATAGAGCGGTGCGTTGTCGTGATGCGCGTTCATGCGTGCGCCTCGGGGAAGAGGAGCGCTTTGACGTCGTCGGGCAACAGATGTTCGACGCGAATCCACTGCACGAGGCCTCCCGCTTCGCTCGCGACCGGGCCGAGATAACGCGCGTGCGGCATGTCGAGACCGGCATCCCGAAACGCCGCCACGTCCAGTCGAATAGTGCGCGTCGCGCCTTCGAGCAGCAGCGCGAGCAAACGCGTCGTGCCTGCATGCGGATAGCGCACCAGCACGATGCGCGTCGACATCAGTTGCGCGGCGGGACGGCCGAGCGCGAGCGCCGGCAGATCGATCAGCGGCAGCGGCGCGCCTTCGTGATCGAGCACGCCCGCCACCCACGACGGCGCGCCGGGGATCGTCTTCGGCGGCGACTGCGGCGTGAGCGGCATCAGACGCTCCACTTGCGTCGCGTCGATCACGTACCGTTCGGTATCGAGCGTGAAGAGGATGAAGAGCATCGGCGTGTGCGTGGGCGGTGGAAGGGCGTGCGGGTGTCGGCTTCGATCAGCGCGCCGTGGCGCGTCAGGCCGTCACCTTGAAGCGCGACACGCCGGTGCGCAGACTGTTGGCGACGTGTGTCAGATCGTCGATCGCCTGAGTCGACTGGCGCAGCGACTCCGCCGTCTGCTGCGCGGCCTCCGAGAGTTGCGTCAGCGCCTGGGTGATCTGCTCTGCGCCGGTGGCTTGCGTCTGCATGCCTTCGTTGACCATCGAGAAGCGCGGCGCGAGCTGCTGCACCTGCTGGATGATCTGCGTGAGATGGCCGCCGACGTTCTGCACGTCGAGCATGCCGCGCCGCACCTCTTCGGAGAACTTGTCCATGCCCATCACGCCGGCGGCCACTGCGGACTGGATTTCCTTGACCATCTGTTCGATGTCGTAGGTCGCCACGGCGGTTTGATCGGCGAGGCGGCGGATCTCCGTTGCCACGACCGCGAAGCCGCGGCCGTATTCGCCGGCCTTTTCTGCTTCAATCGCCGCGTTCAGCGAGAGCAGGTTGGTCTGGTCCGCGACCTTGGTGATGGTGGCGACGACCTGGTTGATGTTGCTGGCCTTCTCGTTGAGGATCGCGAGCTTCGCGTTGACCGAGCCGGCCGCTTCCATCACGAGGCGCATGGTTTCTTCCATGCGCGCGAGACCGGCGTGACCCGTGCCCGCGAGCGCGGCCGACTGGCCCGCCACTTCCGACACTTCATTCATGGTGCGCAGCAGATCACGCGAGGTCGCGAAGATTTCACGCGACGTCGCGCCTATCTCGGTGGTGGTGGCGGCGGTTTCGTTCGCGGTGGCTTGCTGTTCGCGCGAGGTCGCGGCGATTTCCGTCACCGATGTCGTCACCTGTACCGCTGACTTCTGCGCCTGACCGACCAGCGCGGTGAGTTCGTCCGTCATGCGGTTGAAGCCTGCTTCGAGCGCGCCGATTTCGTCCGCGCGATTCAGCTGCAGGCGTTGCGTCAGGTCGCCCGTGCGCATCACGTCGACAACGCGCAGCACCTTGGCCATCGGCGTGGTGACGGCGCGCAACAGCCAGTAACCGGCGAGCACGGCGACGACGGCGGCGATCAGCAGCATCACGAGCAGCACGATGCGGGTCGCTTCGACCGAGCTGCGGATACTTTCAGCGGCTTTGTCGGCGTCGACCTTGTTGGTTTCGACCAGCTTGCGCGCCGAGAGACGGCCCGCTTCCCAGATCGGCGTGAGTTGCGTGTTGAAGATACGCACGGCGTTTTCTTTCGAACTCGGCAGGGCGTTCAGCAGCGATGCCTGGATCGGCAGGTACTGTGTGTGTTGCTGGCGGAAGTCGTTGAAGAACTCACGATCGGCGTCGCGGAAGATGGTCGCGCCGTAGTCGCCGAGGAGCTTCTGCAGCGTTTGCTCGGTGTCTTGCAAACGATTTGTGTCGCGCTTGACGGAGTCGGGGTCCGCGTCGACATAGATGAGGCGCTGCGTGACGGTGTAGTTCTCGAACCAGGCCGCGCGCATCGCGGTCGCGTAGTAGAGGCCGGGCATCGAGTCCTGCTGCTGGCTCTTCGCATCGCGGTCGATGCCGCCCAGCTGCTCGAAGGTGACGATTGCCATTGCCAGCATCACGATCAGCACGATCCCGAAGCTGCACAGAATCCGTTGCCGGATGGTCCATTGTTTCACGCGCACGCCCCTTACTTTTTTCGCTGCGACTCGAGCCGTGTTGTCGATGTGGTCCGATCCTGCGATCGACGGGCCGGGAAGCCTTGCGGGTTGTCGGATTTATCCGACAGGTTATGCGGCGGATTTTACATTGATCGGGGGAATGGGGGAGCGGGTATCACGCTGGATTGGATGGCGGCGCTGGCGCGAGTGATTGCGCGGCCTTTGCCATCAACTGGAACTCGATACGGCCTTTTTTCCCGCGTGGGAAAAAGGTCTGCGCTGCGGTGGCCGAGCGCTCGTTCGCGGCCTTCCTTTCTCCGGGCGAGCGTTGCCATGCAACTCCGCGCGCCGCGTTACATGGGTAATGTCCCGTTACCACTTGCAGCATCTATTTCGGCGCGCGCCAGCGACAATCTGTTCCATGCCTGAACGGCGGGGAGTCAAACATGAAAAAGATCGCAGTGGCGTTGATGATGGTGGGAAGTCTGAGCGTGGCGGGCCAAGCGTCGGCGCATGGTAATGGAGGCGACGTCGTCGGTGCGCTGATCGGCGGCGCCGTGCTCGGGGCGGTGGTGACCTCCGCGCTGAATCCAGCGCCGGTGGTGGCCTACCAGCAGCCTGTGTATGCGCAGCCGGCGTATCAGCCCGCGCCGGTCTATGCGCAAGCGCCGCCGGGATACTGCTATGACACATACCAGCGTGCCTATGTGGCGTGCGGTGCGCCGCCGCCGCCAGCGCAATACGGATATCCGCAACCGCAGCCGGGTTGGTAATCAATCGCGCAGCGCGCGCATCGTTGCACGCGCCACAGGCAAAAAGGCCGTCGTGTTACGCGACGGCCTTTTCATTTCAATGCGCGACTCAGTGCCTGTGATGCAGCCACTCTGCATAGTGCGTGTCGAGCCAGCGCTCGAGTCTTTGCGGTTTTGTCTTCTGGTGGTAGTGGGACGCGGCCCAGATAGCAACGCCGACCAGCAGCATGACAGCAGGCCCCAGCAAATAAGCGATCAACGATTCAGACATGGGAGCCTCCGTATCGAGTTGCGTCCACCCTTCAGTTTAGGCGATGAAACGCGGGAGAAAAGGTCCGCGTGATGCGATTGTGGAGAGTGCTTGGTTCTGGCGTATTTCTCACCTTTGAAACCTAATGAGAAATTTTATTTTTTATTTTAAAACAACAAGTTGATTAAGGCTGGATGGGTTTTGTGTACCATCGGAATCGCTTGATTTGAAGGCTGGGCGGCCCAGTTGTTCGTTCAGCGCGCGCTGGTCGGCGCCTTTCGGGCTGCTTCGATCTGTGCATCCACGAAATCCGCCCATTGCTGCATAACCCGACGCTTTTCCGCCGCATTTTCCGCGCTCGCGCCTTGCTTGATGCGCTCGGGCATATCCGCTGTGTTCTGATCGAGCGCGTCTGACGGCTTCGCGATCTCGCGCAGATGCGCTGCTGCTGTACGCCGGAAGTCATGCAGGACGAAATGCTCCACGTCGAGGCCGAGTGCCTTGACCGCCTGATTCAGCGTACTTTTGGCGATCGGCCGATCGTCGCCTCTGACGCTCGGGAATACGAAGTGTCGGCTGGCCCTGGCGTCGTAAAGCTCGCGAAGCATCGAGACCGCCTGCTGCGAAAGCGGTACGCGCTGATCGCGGTCTTTTCTCAGACGCGCAGCGGGTATCGTCCACGACGCTCTGTCCAGATTGAATTCGGCCCACGTCGATTCGACCAGGTCCGATTTGCGCACCATCGTCAGCACCAGCAGGTGTAGCGCCAGTTTCAGAGGCCGGCGAATGCTCGATGCGTCGATCGAGCGAAACATGGTGCCGATCTCGTCGCCCGAGAGCACGCGCGTGCGGCTGTCGAATGTGGCAATGGAGCGCGCCGGCACGACCTCGGCCGGGTTGCTGGCCGCGAGTTGACGCGCGATCAGATACTCGTAGAGACGCTTGACCACATTGCGCGTATGGAGCGCCATTTTCGGCGAACCACGGCTTTTGATGCTGTCGCATATCGCGACGATGTCGTCGGCGGTGACCGCTTTGATCGGCATGTGGCCGATGGCGGGTAAAACATCTTTGTCGAGCGCGCGACGCGTGGTGCGTCGGTATTCCTCTGATTTGCCCGCCATTTCCGTGGCGAGATAAAGCTCGGCGGCTTCGCGAAGGACATCGGCTTTGCTTTCCGCGCCGCGGTCTCGCCGCGCCGTGGCGACCGGCGAGATGCCCTGCGCGACCATCTCCGCATACTTTTGCGCCTTGGCCCGCGCGACACGCAGCGAGATCATCCGGTAGTCGCCGATCGTGGCGAGCGGCTGACGCTTGCCGTTCAGCGTGTAGCGGAAGCGCCAGATCTTGGTGCCGGTCGTCATGACTTCGATGACGAGGCCGTTGCCATCAGCGACGCAATAGCGGGTGGCGCGCGGTTCGAGCGCGCGGATCTGGGCTTCGGTGAGGGGGACGGCTAAGCGGGGCATGCTGGGATCGCTGATAGGCGGACAGCGGCGATTTTAAACTGGATGGCGGCTGTGTACCAAAGATTTGGCGATTTTTGGGTCAACAAGGCGGAACTCCGCGCCCGTAAATCTGCGCTTTGAATTACACAGAAAGACTTTACCGATATGACTTCAGAGGTCGGCCGCCGACCCTCGCTTACTTCCCTATACAGAACCTGCTAAAAATCACTCCGAGCAGGTCATCCGAACTGAATTCTCCAGTGATCGAATTCAACTGATCCTGCGCGAGCCGCAGTTCCTCAGCGAACAAATCAAGCGCCTGTGAGTTCTGATCGGCATGCGCCGCCGCGGTCGCCAGATGCTCTTCCGCGGCGCGCAGTGCAATCAGATGCCGCTCGCGCGCCAGGTACACGCTTTCCGCGCCCGCTTGCCAGCCGGCAATCCGCAGCAACTCATCGCGCAACAGCGCAACGCCGTCGCCCTGTTTCGCCGACAGCCGCACTTCGCTGAGATCGAGATCCGCATCGAGCGCTTGCGTCGCCGGCGCGAGGCCGGTCAGGTCCGTCTTGTTCAACACGCGCACCACCGGCACACCGCCCGGAAAGCGTCCGGCGATCGCCTCGTCTTCGGCCGTCATGCCGGCGCGCGCATCGAGCAGATGCAGCACCACATCCGCGCGCTCGATTTCGCTCCACGTGCGCGCAATGCCGATCTTTTCGACTTCGTCGTCGGTATCGCGCAGGCCGGCTGTGTCGATCACGTGCAGCGGAATGCCTTCGATCTGAATCGTCTGCGCGACCTTGTCGCGCGTCGTGCCGGCGATCGGCGTGACGATGGCCAACTCGGCGCCGGCCAGCGCATTCAGCAGCGACGATTTGCCGACGTTCGGCTGCCCGGCCAGCACCACCGAGAGCCCTTCGCGCAACAACGCGCCTTGCCGCGCTTCGCTCAGCACGTGCGCCAGACGCTCGCGAATGCGCGCGAGCTTGCCGCGGGCGTCGGCGGCTTCGAGGAAGTCGATCTCTTCCTCGGGGAAGTCGAGCGTCGCTTCGACCAGCATGCGCAGCGTGATTACGTCTTCGACCAGCGCGTGAATGTCCCGCGAAAACGCGCCGTCGAGCGAGCGGCCCGCCGAGCGCGCGGCAGCCTCGGTGCTGGCCTCGATCAGATCGGCGACGGCTTCGGCTTGCGCCAGATCCAGCTTGTCGTTGAGAAAGGCGCGGCGCGTGAATTCGCCCGGTTCGGCCAGGCGCAGGCCGAACGCGCGGCCGGCATCGATGCAACGCTGCAGGACGAGTTGCAGCACCACCGGACCGCCGTGGCCTTGCAGTTCGAGTACGTGCTCGCCGGTATAGGAATGCGGTGCCGGAAAGTACATCGCGATGCCGCGATCGAGCGCGTTGCCGCTGGCGTCGAGAAATGGGACGTAGCTGGCGTGGCGCGGCGCGAGCGTCTGCCCGGTGAGCGCCTGCATCAGCGGCTGGGCGGCTGCCTCTCCCGCGCGGCCGAACGAAATCCGCACGACACCGATCCCCCCACGGCCTGGCGCGGTGGCAATGGCGACGATCGGATCGGAATCGGTGGTGAGCATAGAAAGCGTGGCAAAAACGGAGAGGAGGGCAGGGCGGCGTCGGTCAGCGCGGCGCGAGGCATTGTAACGCGGGCGCTTGTGAAGGCTGATCGGCGGCACGACGGCGGCGCCGCATTGACCGCCCGTAGCTAATTTTCAGATTTATCTCACAAAAGCTAAATTGTGCTGCGTTTCCTTAAGAATAACCACGACTGCCCAAGGTCGTTGGACGGCTATTAGCCTGTAAAAAAAGGAAAAAAACGCGTAATCCCGAAAATTGCGGCATGCCACGTCTGACGCTGGTCCAAGCTAAAAGCTATCTAAAATAAGTTAATTATTAGCCTAATTGGTTGAGAAGTAACGGCTCGGGTGATTGCACAATCCGACGCATGACGACCAAACAAATGAAAGCCGCGTTTGCCGAACGATTGAAGCGCTCGATGAAACTGCGCGATATTCCCAACGGGGCTGAACTCTGTAGAAGATTCAATCTCCTCCACACTGGCGAACAGGTCGCGGATCAGGCCATATACAAGTGGCTAGGCGGAAAGACGATGCCACGTCCAGACAACATGCGCACGTTAGCCAAATTGCTAGACGTGGATGAGCATTTGCTAGCTTACGGACCGTCGCCGAGTCTGAAGACAAAGCCGCTCGCGCGCGGCGAGAATTATCCGCTTTCTGCCGAGACAATCGAGTGGGTTCCGAAAACGGGCGCGCTGATATTGACAATAAACCTGGAGGACCGCGCTGGGTTCCAGGAGGTGACCGTCCGCGTTGCCAGTCAAAATGCTGAAGAAGGTTAGCGAAGGTGCGCCGTGCAAGCCAAATGTCGCCAATGCTTTCGGCGATCAGAGACTTAGCGTCCACCGGACTCGGTACTGCCGGCTCGTGTCTACTTAACATTGGGACGCCTGCGCCCCTCGATCGAAGTCAACGTTGCACGGGAAGACGCGATCGTGGAGACAGGTGAATACCGCGTCGCCGTCTGATGGGATGCATGCCGGTCATTTCTATAGGCGATTCGGATTTATCTCAAGCAAGCTAGGATTGCTACCGCACGTCTTGCGAAAAAATAGGGCACTGTAGGAACCTCAGACTACGAGTAGGCCCACCACACAAGGAAAACACCAAAAAATGACAAATTCGGCAGGCGCTTTGTTCGGCGGGGCCTGCAAGCTAAATTTATCTCAAATACGCTAAAACTAAACTTGCCCGGTTGTCAACTGGTTGGATGTTGAATTGCACAATCCGGCTCATGCCGACCAACAAAGAAAAAGCCGCCTTCGCCAAACGGCTGAAGGACCTGCTGGAGCCGCTCAAGATTCGCGGCGGGACCAAGCTCGCCGAGCAATTCAACCTTCGCTATCGAGGGGAGCGAGAGGTCACGCCGCAAACCGCTCATAAGTGGTTATCTGGTACGACGATTCCCAAGCCCGATAAATTGCGTACGTTAGCCGAATGGTTGAACGTCAAGGAGCATTGGCTGCACTACGGACCGTCGCCGGGCGTGAACGCGAGGCCGCTGGCGCGTGGCGAGAAATATCCGCCGTCGGCCGAAACGATCGAGCTCGCTTCCAAGATCGAATCGCTCACGCCGAAAGACCGCTTTCTGGTCGAAGAGATGATCGTGCGCTTTTACGGCGAAGACGCGGAAGAGGAGTAACGGCGGCATCGCGTGGCGCGTTTTGCCGCGAGCATGAAAAAAAGCCGCCCGGTGCGAACCGGGCGGCTTTTCTATTGCTGCTATCAGAGCTTCAGGAGAGAGCGGGCGTTGCCGCCCACCTCAGGCAAAACATCATCAAGCCGCCTTGGCCTTCGCCTGACCCATCATGCGCGTGATGTAGTACTGCTGGGCGATCGACAGCACGTTGTTCACGACGTAGTACAGCACCAGACCGGCCGGGAAGAAGAAGAACATGACCGAGAACGCGATCGGCATGAACATCATCATCTTGGCTTGAACCGGATCCGGCGGCGTCGGGTTCAGCTTGGTCTGCAGGAACATCGAGACGGCCATCAGCACCGGCAGAATGAAGAACGGATCCTGTTGCGACAGATCGTGAATCCACAGAATCCACGGCGCGCCGCGCATTTCCACCGACGACAGCAGCACCCAGTACAGTGAGATGAACACCGGAATCTGAATCACGACCGGCAGACAGCCGCCGAACGGATTGACCTTCTCGGTCTTGTACAGCTCCATCAGCGCCGAGTTCATCTTCTGCGGATCGCCCTTGAAGCGTTCGCGCAACGCTTGCATGCGCGGCGTGATCGCCTTCATGCGCGCCATCGACTTGTAGCTCGCGGCCGACAGCGGGAAGAACACGGCCTTGATCAGCAGCGTGAGCAGCACGATCGACCAGCCCCAGTTGCCGACATAGCTGTGGATCTTCTCGAGCAGCCAGAACAGCGGCTTCGCGATGATCGTCACCCAGCCGTAATCCTTCACCAGTTCCAGACCCGGCGCGATGCCTTCGAGCATGCGCTCTTCTTCCGGACCGGCGAACAGGCGTGCGGAGACGTCGACAGTTTGACCCGGGGCGATGGTCGGCACCGGCTGCTTCACGCCGACGCGATACAACGCCGGATCGATCTTCTCGACGTAAATGTCGCGCTTCACGCCCTGCTGCGGAATCCAGGCCGACGCAAAGTAATGCTGGACCATCGCGATCCAGCCGTTGTCGGCCGAGGTCGCGTAATCCTGCTTGTTCTTGTCGACGTCGCCGAACGTCATCTTCTGGAAGTGATGCTGGTCGGTGTAGACAGCAGGCCCGATGAACGTATGCGAGAAGCGCGGCGTTTCCACCGGCTGATCGTCACGCACCAGTTCCATATAGACCGACGGGCTCACCGGCGTGGTGCCGACGTTCTGGATCTTCGTGTCGACGCCGATCACATAACTGCCACGCGTGAACGTGTAGGTCTTGATGACCTTCACACCACCCTTCACCGGCGACTCGAAGCTGAGCTGGAACGACTTTTCGTCGCCCGTCAGGTCGTGTTGCTGATTCGGCAGCGGCGTGTAGATGTCATTGTGATTCGGGAAATCGCCGCCGAGCAGGCCCGTGCGCGCCAGATACGTGTGGTTCGCGGTGCGGTCGAACAGCGTGATGACGAGATCCGGCTGCTTGCCGTCGCCCTGCTTGACGAGCGACAGCTTCGACAGCGTGCCGCCGCGAGTGTCGATCTCGCCGCTATAGACGTCGGTATTGAACTTGACCAGTTGCGATTGCGTGGCCGCCGGCGCGTTGCCCGGTGCGGCTGCGTTCGTGGCCGGCAGATCGGCGGGCTGGGTTCCCGGCGTCGTGGTTCCCGGTGCGGCGCTACCGACGGTCTTGGTCGGCGTGGCGCTCGGGAAGAACATCGACGGGCGTCCGTGGTCGCGTTGCCAGTTGTCGAACAGCATGACCGCTGACATGAAAAAGATGACCCATAGGACGGTGCGTTTGATATCCATGCGTTGTCTCAGTGTCGATGGAACGGCGCGTCAGCGCTTTTCAGAAGTGGGAGGCGGGACGAGATCGATGCCGCCCGCGGAAAACGGGTGGCAGCGGCAAATACGCCTGGCGGCGAGATAAGTCCCGCGCGCGGCGCCATGATACTGGATTGCTTCGCGCGCGTAATCAGAGCAGGAAGGGTAAAAACGGCACCGGTTGCCGAGCATTGGGCTGACGGCAACCTTGTAGAAACGCAGTAAAGCGATGAGTACCGTTTGCATGGCTGGTGCGGCCGGACGGCGCCGCGCAACGTGGAGTACCGGGCGACGCCCGCGCAGCCCGGCTGCCGGAGCGGCCTGAACTGTAAAGCGGGCGGTCACTTGAGCGTCATTCCGTCTTGGGCGCTTCCGCGGGCGGCGCCTGGCGACGGGTCACTTCGCGCGCTGCCTTGTCGAGCAACGCCTCGATTTCGCTGCGGCACAGCGCCCTCAACGGCGGCGACGAGGCGCTCGGCAAAGCCTTCTTGTCGAAGCGCGTGTGCAAACGCAGCAGCACATCCCAACCGCCGAATTCCGCGCGACGCAGCCGGAAGGCTTCACGCGCGATTCGACGTACCAGATTACGCGTGGCCGCGCGCGGCGCATACTTTTTGCCGATCACGAGGCCTAAGCGAGCTTCGTTGCCGGTGGGCCGGCCGTACACCACGAAGTGCGGGGTGCGGCGCCACGGGCGCAAACGAAAAACGGATGAAAATTCATCCGTTTTCAGCAGCCTTGCGGCTTTGGGGAAGGCGGCTTGCGCTCGCAACGGAACCGAGCCCAGTTGCTGCGCCTCAGCCGTTCCCGCCTTACCGCTGGCCTCGCTTGGCACACACAGTGCGCGCAATCCGCTCGCCTGCCTTAGATGGCGAGGCGCTTGCGGCCCTTCGCGCGACGTGCGTTGATGACCTTGCGGCCACCTGCGGTCTTCATGCGAACGCGGAAGCCGTGGGTGCGCTTGCGACGGGTAACGGAAGGTTGGTAAGTACGTTTCATGTTGCTCTCACTTGATCGACTGATCGAAAATTAACCGCACGATCATCGCTGAAGCGGCAATGGCCGGGCGTTTACAGAATTGGTTTTCGCGGAACCCGCTATTTAAACCGGTTTTTCGTTGACCGTCAATAGTTTAGCCTGGTTCGGCCGCGTCCCGCGAGCAGTTCGCCTGGTGATCCGTCCCTGTGGATAACTCCCTTGCGGGTCCGTTTTGGCGTTAGAATCTCGCCTTACTTCCCAAAAATCCTGCACGCCGCTCCGGCTCGCTTGCCCCGCAAACCCTTGTGGCACAAGCGCCTGGAGCCGTTACGCCTGGCTGCTCAGGGCCTTGTTGCGCGCGCGCGACAGGGGCAGCGGCGACCGCCGTGCACACCATAACGACAGCAACTCGATGAACGATTTCTGGCAACACTGTTCCGCATTGCTGGAGCGTGAGCTTACGCCCCAGCAGTACGTGACGTGGATCAAACCGTTGGCCCCGGTCGCCTTCGACGCCGCTGCGAACACGCTTAGCATCGCTGCGCCGAACCGTTTCAAGCTCGACTGGGTCAAGAGCCAGTTCTCCGGCCGCATCGCGGATATGGCCCGCGATTTCTGGCACGCCCCGATCGATGTCCAATTCGTGCTCGACCCGAAAGCCGGCATGCGCGCCCCCGCGGCAGCCGCGCCGGCGCCGGTGCGTCCGGCTTCCGCGCCTAATTCGATGGGCGGTAGCGCCGGCAATGGCGCCGCGGTGGACGCAGCCGTCGGCGCCGTGCAAGCGGCGCAGGCCGCGCGTGCGAACGGCGCCAACAGTGCGATGGCCAACCTCAACGCGAATGCCCGAGCGGCAGCTGAACACAACGCGAACGCACGCGCCGCGGCAGAAGATTCCGGTGACCTCGATCTACCTAGCCTCGACGCGAACGAAGCCGCGGCGGCCCGCCGCACGTGGCGTCCGGGCCAAAGCGCCGGCTCGAACGGCAACGGCGAAAACGACTCGATGTACGAGCGTTCCAAGCTGAACCCGGTTTTGACCTTCGACAACTTCGTGACCGGCAAGGCCAACCAATTGGCGCGCGCCGCGGCGATTCAGGTCGCGGACAACCCCGGCATCTCATACAACCCGCTGTTTCTGTATGGCGGCGTGGGCCTCGGCAAGACTCACTTGATCCACGCGATCGGCAACCAGCTTCTGATGGACAAAGCCGGGGCGCGGATCCGCTACATCCACGCGGAACAGTATGTGTCCGACGTGGTGAAGGCGTACCAGCGCAAGGCGTTCGACGATTTCAAGCGCTACTACCACTCGCTCGACCTGCTGCTGATCGACGATATTCAGTTCTTCTCAGGCAAATCGCGCACGCAAGAGGAATTCTTCTACGCGTTCGAGGCGCTGGTCGCCAACAAGGCGCAGGTGATCATCACCAGCGACACGTACCCGAAGGAAATTTCGGGTATCGACGACCGTCTGATCTCGCGCTTCGACTCCGGCCTGACCGTGGCGATCGAGCCGCCCGAGCTGGAAATGCGCGTCGCGATTCTGATGCGCAAGGCGCAATCCGAGTTCGTGAGCCTGAATGAGGACGTCGCGTTCTTCGTCGCGAAACACTTGCGCTCGAACGTGCGTGAACTCGAAGGCGCGCTGCGCAAGATCCTCGCGTATTCGAAATTTCACGGCCGCGAAATCACGATCGAAGTCACCAAGGAAGCGTTGAAAGACCTGCTGACCGTACAAAACCGGCAGATTTCGGTGGAAAACATCCAGAAGACCACGGCTGACTTCTACAGCATCAAGGTCGCGGATATGTATTCGAAGAAGCGTCCCGCGAACATCGCGCGGCCGCGGCAGATCGCCATGTATCTGGCGAAAGAGCTGACCCAGAAGAGCTTGCCGGAAATCGGCGAGTTGTTCGGCGGACGCGACCACACCACCGTGCTGCACGCCGTGCGCAAAATTGCCGATGAGCGCAGCAAGGACGCGCAACTGAACCACGAACTGCACGTGCTGGAGCAGACGCTGAAGGGCTGAGCGGTCTGTCTGGAAAAAACGACCTGTTTATTTCCAAACTCGCCCCCATTTTAGTGAGGCGGTTCCGTTTTCAGGCACAATACAGGTTTAACCGCCCGGCGGCCGCGGGCGGATTTCACGCCGTGACAGGCGCTGCGTGGCGCCGGCGGGGAGTCGTGGCTGCGCGCGGGAATGCTTGCCTGGCAAGGCGCGCAGGCCGTTATATCAACGAAGGAACTCTATGCAACTGGTCAAGACCGAACGCGATAACCTCCTCAGGCCGCTGCAAACTGTGAGCGGCATCGTCGAACGCCGCCATACGTTGCCGATCCTCGCCAATTTGCTGATTACCAAGAACGGCCCAGACGTGTCGTTCCTGTCCACCGACCTCGAGTTGCAGATCACCACGCGTGCCGATTTCGGCGTGGGCGGCGATTCGGTGGCGACCACGGTGGCGGCAAGAAAGCTCCTCGACATTCTGCGCGCCATGCCCGACGGGCAGGTCACGCTCACGCTGAACGACAAGCGTCTGACCGTGCAATCCGGCAAGAGCCGCTTTGCGCTGCAAACGCTCGCCGCGGACGAATTCCCGACGGTCGCGCAAGCTAAAGACTACGGCGCGAACCTCGTGGTTCCGCAAAAGACGTTCCGCCAGTTGCTCGGCATGGTCCATTTTTCGATGGCCCAGCAGGACATCCGCTACTACCTGAACGGCATGCTGCTGGTGGTGGACGGCGACCAGCTGATGGCGGTCGCAACGGACGGCCACCGTCTGGCGTTCTCGTCCATGAAGATCGAAGGCTCGTTCCAGCGCCAGGAAGTGATCATTCCGCGCAAGACGATTCTGGAACTGCAGCGTCTCTTGGAAGACATCGACGACACGCTGAAGATCGACATCGCGCAGACGCAGGTCAAGTTCACGTTCGGCCAGGTCGAACTGGTCTCGAAGCTGGTGGAAGGCAAATTCCCCGACTTCCAGCGCGTGATTCCGAAGTCGCACAAGAATCAGTTCGTGATCGGCCGTGAAGAACTGCAGCGCTCGCTGCAACGCGCCGCGATTCTGACCTCGGACAAATTCAAGGGCGTGCGCTGCATCATCGAGCCGGGCCAGTTGAAGATCATGTCGACCAACGCCGATCAGGAAGAGGCGCAGGAAGAACTGGAAATCGCATACGACGGCGACAGCGTCGATATCGGGTTCAACGTCACGTATCTGCTCGACGTGCTCGCGAACCTGAAGGTCGACACGTTGCAAGTGAGCCTGGGCGACGCCAGCTCCAGCGCGTTGATCACGATTCCCGAGAACGACGAATTCAAGTACGTCGTCATGCCGATGCGCATCTAACGCGTCCAACACCAAAGAACACACCAAGGGGCGCAGCGCCCCTTTGGCGTTTTTATGGTGATTTGAAAAGTCCCGAGCAGCAACCTTGCAGCAACGCAGAACCGGAAAAAATCCATGACTGAAACGAACAATTCGCAACCCGACAACAGCTACGGCGCATCCTCGATTCAGATCCTCGAAGGTCTGGAGGCGGTGCGCAAGCGGCCCGGGATGTACATCGGGGATACATCGGACGGGACCGGTCTGCATCACCTCGTATTCGAAGTGCTGGACAACTCCATCGACGAAGCGTTGGCGGGGCATTGCAACGACATCCAGGTGATCATTCACGCGGACAACTCCATTTCCATCACCGACAACGGCCGCGGCGTGCCGACCGGTCTGAAGATGGACGACAAGCACGATCCGAAGCGCAGCGCCGCTGAAATCGTGATGACCGAGTTGCACGCCGGCGGCAAGTTTGACCAGAACAGCTACAAGGTGTCCGGCGGCCTGCACGGCGTGGGCGTGTCGTGCGTGAACGCATTGTCCGCGTGGCTGCGTTTGACCATTCGCCGCGACGGCAAGAAGCACTTCATGGAATTCCACCGTGGCGTGCCGCAGAACCGCATTATCGAAGAGATCGACGGCGTGGCTGTTTCGCCGATTCAGGTCACCGGCGACACCGAGAACCGCGGCACCGAAGTGCACTTCCTCGCCGACGAGACGATTTTCGGCAACATCGAATATCACTACGACATTCTGGCCAAGCGGATTCGCGAACTGTCGTTCCTGAATAACGGCGTGCGAATCAAGCTGACCGACCAGCGCACTGGCAAGGAAGAAGATTTCGCGTTCGTGGGCGGCGTGAAGGGCTTTGTCGAGTACATCAACAAAAACAAGTCCGTGCTGCACCCGAACATTTTCCACATCAGCGGCGAGAAAGACGGCGTGGGCGTGGAAGTGGCGATGCAGTGGAACGACAGCTACAACGAAAACGTGCTGTGCTTCACGAACAACATTCCGCAGCGTGATGGCGGGACGCACTTGACCGGGTTGCGTGCGGCGATGACGCGCGTGTTGAACAAGTACATCAACGATCACGAAGTCGCCAAGAAGGCGAAGGTTGAGACTTCTGGCGACGATATGCGTGAGGGGTTGTCGTGCGTGTTGTCGGTGAAGGTGCCGGAGCCGAAGTTCAGCGCGCAGACGAAGGACAAGCTGGTGTCGTCGGAAGTGCGCGCGCCGGTGGAGGATGTGGTCGCGAAGGCGCTCGAAGAGTTTCTGCTTGAGACGCCGAATGACGCGAAGATTATTTGCGGGAAGATTGTCGATGCGGCGCGGGCGCGGGATGCGGCTCGGAAGGCGCGGGAGATGACGCGTCGGAAGGGGGTGCTCGACGGCGTGGGTCTGCCTGGGAAGCTGGCGGATTGCCAGGAGAAGGATCCGGCGAAGTCCGAGATTTATATCGTCGAGGGTGACTCGGCAGGTGGGTCGGCGAAGCAGGGACGGGATCGGAAGTTTCAGGCGATTTTGCCGCTGCGCGGCAAGGTGCTGAATGTGGAGAAGGCGCGGTATGACAAGCTGCTTTCTTCGGAGCAGATTGTTACGCTGATTACCGCGCTGGGCTGCGGCTTTGGTAAGGAAGACTACAACGTCGATAAGCTCCGCTACCACCGGATCATTATCATGACCGACGCGGACGTTGATGGTGCGCACATTCGGACATTGCTGCTGACGTTCTTTTACCGGCAAATGCCGGAAATGATTGAGCGCGGCTTTATCTATATCGCGCAACCGCCTCTTTACAAGATCAAAGCGGGCAAAGATGAGCGCTATTTGAAGGATGCGACTGAGCTGAACGCCCATATGCTGAAGTTGGCGCTCAATGGGTCTGAGCTCGTGCCGGCTGAAAACGCTACGCCGATAACGGGCGATGCCTTGGGTGGGTTGGCAAGGTCGTATCTCTTGTCGCAGGCGGTCATTGATCGGCTGAGCCGACTGTACGATGCTGGCGCACTTGAAGCGGTAATGGATGGAATTGTTATCGATCTGTCGAGCGAAGAAGCGGCCGAAGCATCTGCGAAGGCGCTGGAGTCGAAGTTGCGTGATGACCCGTTGAAGCCGGAAGTTCGTGTGACGACTAGGTACGACGAAGTGCGTGAACTCCGATCGCTGCACATCTCGCGCACGCACCATGGCAATCAGAAGGTGTCGGTGTTTGACCAAGAATTTCAACTCAGCGCCGACTATCGACAGCTCATCAACACAGCAGATACATTCAAAGGCTTGATCGGACCGGGAGCGGTCATCAAGCGTGGCGAGCGGAGCATGGCTGTTACTGACTTCAAGAGCGCTATGAAGTGGCTGATCGCGGATGCTGAACGGAATATTTCGAAGCAGCGATACAAAGGCTTGGGCGAAATGAATCCTGAGCAGCTTTGGGAAACGACGATGGATCCAGCGGTTCGGCGGCTGTTGCGCGTTCAGATTGAGGATGCGATTGCGGCGGACGGGATCTTCACTACGTTGATGGGCGATGAAGTAGAGCCGCGTAGAGCTTTCATTGAATCCAACGCCTTGCGGGCAGGAAATATTGACGTTTAACGCCATATGTAGCTGAACGCATAACCTGAGAATCTGGAGCCCATAAGTTGAGAAACTTATGGGTTTTTTTCTCGATAGTTCGAATTAACGGGTAACTCATCAAGTCGACGCACTTGTGCGGTGGGGTATGAGCAAGAGTAGTGGCAGCAAAGGTGGGCAATCTGGCGAGCGACCAGACCGGAGGCAGCGGTTCGAAGGCGGGGCGGTTAGCCCCGGCAGAGGCCCTACGCCCAACGGGTTTGTCGGCGGAAACTGGCCGAGCACTACTGGCGCGAAATCTGCCGGCAACTGCGGGAACACGACGCCGTCTGCCGGCAAAAAAGTGACAACCATGGGGAAGACCTCGATGCGAAAGCGGACTCGCCCCTGAAAGAGCGAAGACAGCGGCCGACACCGTTCGCTCGCGCGATACCAGTTAGCGCGTTCTAATTGACGCAACTTCCAAACAGCACATTGCGCAATTACGGACGAGGCGTTGCCTCGCCCGTCTGCCATCACACGACGACCCGATGAGCTTCCAACCTTATTACGCGGCGCGCCGCTTTCCGCTGCCCATCAACGCGTCGAGCTCGTCAAACCAGCTCCTCGTGTGAATCAATCGTGCACGATGGAAACCGGCCGCAAGGATTTCTGCCTTCGTGAGCTGGGAGACCGTTACCCACGAAGACTCGGCGAGAACATAAGTCGCGTTGTTCACGTGCTTGTTCTCAAGCAGACAAAACCCATATTTGGGGAAGCCGAACACGACGTAGCCGTCGAAGCCTCCGCGTCCGACGGCGACAAACTCGGGCTCGTACCTTCCAATGGCAGCGAACCGTTCGGCGATGACCGGCCGGTTGCCTGGTGCCGCGCTTTCTACTATCCGCGATACAGCAGCCTTCGCGCTAGCCCAAGGATTCTGACCTGCCGGCAACAGGTCCCAATTCAGGCGCCTGATAGGGGATGCAATCCACGTTTCGAGCTTTGACGTCAGGATTTCGAACCCACCCAGCTGCTCACGGAACACGTTTGCTGTGTTGGTCGCCACCACATCGAGTTCAGGCTGAACCTTGAACGGGCCAGACACGAAAAACGTCGCGCCGTCGCTGCGCGTTCGCACCTGCATCTCAATGGAGTACGGAGGGATGCGCGTTCGCGGATAGCGCAGGTAGGGTACATCCTTGACACCAGTTCTCTCGACTTTTTCGCGTCCGTGGTGTTCGGTCCATGACCAACTAATCTGCCTGTACTTAGTCTCCTTCGGCTGGTCGCGATGAACGACGTCAAATCCCTCAGCATTGCGGCGGCTTGCAGCGCCGCGCTTTGCCGATGGCAAGATGCTTTGACCGTTCTGGATGGGGATTTCGAAGCCGAGGCGCTGAAGCATCTCGACAGATGTGGCGTTGACCGGCAGCCCGACGAAATATTCGTCGCCCACGCGAAGATGGGTTAGGTGGCCGTTGATGTTGCGGGTTTTGCGATTTACTATCATCTGGATGTCCTTAATCAGAAAAAGGCCCCGACGTAGGAAATCGAGCCCCTAATCAATAGGACTCTCCAGACTGAATCCAAGGACGCGACAAATAAACTTATTTTCGGCGTCCGCAAGGGGCTGCAGAAGAGTCTTAAAAAGGAGTGTCCAGGGCATGTCCGACACAGCAGAATCTGAGAGCAGACTGAGTAAAAGCGAAGTCGAGAACGAATTACTGAACATGAGCCCCGCCGACTGGGCTCGGGCACAACGGCTCGCGGACTTCCTATCAAGGAGCCTCACCGACGTCACGGGCGATGACCTGCTTCAAGAAACAATGACGAAGTTGCTGAGCCAAGACCGCGTCTGGAAGCGTGGGCTCGAGCCAATACTGGTTTTATTCGTCGCGATGCGGGGAATATCGAGCAACGACCTTAAGAAGGAAATGAATGGGCCGGTGGACGCATTCAAGGTGGTTTCTACGACCGACGAAGAACCGGAAGATGCCAGTCGGGAGCATTTCGAGATGGGTGTATCACACGATACGCCTGAGGTCGCGCTAATAAAACGTCAACTGTTGGAGCAGATTGAAGCGGACGTCAGCCAGGACGAAGACGCGCATCTGCTCCTGCTCATGTGGATGGATGGAATTCGCGGCGCGGAGGCTGCCACGGAACTGGGAATGGATGCAAAACGTCACGACGCCGCGAGGAAGCGCCTTGCACGTCGCCTGGCACCTTACGAAATGGCGAGGATGCAGCAATGAACTCGACAAAGAAGACCGAACCTCACGATTTGCTCGCCGATGCTTTGGCGCGCGAGTTATTGGCGATGTCGGACGAAGACGTACTTGATGGCGCCGATGCCGGCGCCACGAAAGCTCACGGCCTCCGTCTCCTGCAAGCCGCAAAAGCAGAATCCGGGCGCCGACGGCTCACCGCCGCGCGCCGGGGGGTCGCAAACCACCGCTCCACGACTGGTCCGTCAAACGCGGGGGTTTCTGTGGAGGTAGCAAAGGCCTACATCCTGCAAGCAATGAATGACGGCCGGTACACCTTGGCGGCACGCGAACTTGACGAAATGACCGACGAGGACTTGCTGGGGCTTTACTCGCGCATAAGGCGATTAGATTTGCCAGGCGGTTCGGGCGGGAGTACCGATAAATGAGTCCGGGTGAGCAGGCCGAAAAGCTGGTTGCGGATTTCGGGATAACTTCGCCGGAAGACTTAGACGTCGAGGCGTTTGCATTCGATGCGCGGCTCGAGGTTGAATACCAGGAACTGCAGGGGTGTGAAGCGACGCTCGTGGGCTTTGAAAATCGCGCGATAGCTACTGTCCGTCCTTCGACCATCCTCGGTCGGCAGCGATTTTCGATTGCACATGAACTCGGCCACTGGATGATGCACCGTGGACGCTCGTTTCGCTGCCGCGTTGATGACCCCGGCGACAACTTGGCATCCAACAAAGATTTTGAGAAGCATGCCGACGAATACGCGTCGCACCTGCTCATGCCTCGGCCGATTTTCCAGCCTATGGTGAGGGCCATCGGGAAACCGGGATTCCGGCAAATCAACGATTTGGCCGAAACCTTCCAGAGCAGTCGGACGGCTACTTGCATCCGGCTCGCACAGATTGACACCCTGCCAGTCGTCGTTGCCTGCTACGGGGAAAACGGATTGCGGTGGCATGTCCGTGCTCCTGATGTGCCCAAACGATGGTTTCTACGGGGTGCGTTGGATGATGACAGTTTTGCGTACGAACTCGCCAGCTCTTCTGGTGCCGAGATGAAGCAGGGCAAGCAGCCAGGCGAAGTCTGGTTCGAAAACTCCGATGCTGGCGACTTCGAGGTGATGGAGCATTGTACGCGGGGACGGCAAGGCGAGGTGTTGGTGCTCATCTACCTTGTTGATGCGGAGATGATGGAGGCCGGTTATGACCCGGACGTAGGCACACGCAGATATAGCGAGCGCGGCTCGTATATCAGTCGTCGGTAAGCGGCCGATTGCTACAGGGCTGGTGTCGGCTTCGCGGTCTCGCGCCGTGCTCGGCTCTCTGATACACCGAATGCTCTATTGCTTATAGATGACGAGCGCGGCGTGTCCAGCCGCCCTTTGTTCCCTCAAGTAAGCGCATTGCCTGCCGTTAGCGTAGGCGGGGCAATCACAAAGAGAGAACAATGGCGCAGGACTACGGCGCCGACATCGGCCGCGCGCTTGGCTGGGACTTGGCGTACCTACGGATGGGTAGGGTGACTCTTCGTATCGAATCGGCGGACGTTGCATTTGATACTCGAGTCCGGACTCATCGGTCGAGAAGGTCGACGCAGTCTGCTGCGCGTCCCGGCGTGATTAACGCGACCCCGATTCGGGCTCGGGCGGCCAGTTCGCGAGATTGAAGCCCTTGAACATAAAACCCGTGAGCGACCCGGTCGATTCCCGCGCCCGCGCGCGGCGCGGCCGCGCGCAATGCGGCGCGAAGCGCCACCCGG
>NZ_JAQQEG010000064.1:0-35029 GCF_046027395.1 Paraburkholderia dipogonis
GGAAGCCATGCGGGTGGCGCGGAGCGCTTGGTGAGACGGGAAAGGGTCAATGATAGCGCCAACGGTGTACGCTCAGGCTCTCGTACAGCGCCGGCCGACCGTTCAGTCGGTCAATCGGATACATGGGCGCCGCCTTACGATTCGCCATGAAAGTGCCCAAACCCCCGCCGTTGTTCCGATTTCAGCCGTCAACGCGTGGCGGGATCATGCGGTAGAATTCCATTTTGGAATAAGGATCGGAAGATGCACTGGCAGCCTCGGATCGCCCACTTGATGCCCGCCCCGCGTGAGTCTTGCCCCGCGGCGGAGCGTCACGCCCGTCACGCACGATCGTGTAGCTATATCTGAGCGCCGCGAAGCGACCGGTGTGGGTTTGGCCGTCGGTCGTGCTTCGCTCCCCAAGAAGAAGATTTCCAGCATTGCGCGCCACGCGCACCGTCAGCCGACGCCTCATCGATGAGCGCGCCGGGTTGACCTACCGAGTCGTCCGAACATGAACGCACCTCAAGTTTTCGATCCGCACGGGGCCGCCGCCGCGGTGGCCACCGATCCCGAAGCGCGTCTGCGCGAAATTCCCTACAACTACACGTCGTTTTCCGATCGCGAAATCGTCATCCGCCTGCTCGGCGACGAAGCCTGGGCCGTGCTTGCCGAACTACGTGCGGAACGCCGCACCGGCCGCTCGGCACGGATGCTGTATGAAGTGCTCGGCGACATCTGGGTGGTGCGCCGCAATCCGTACCTGCAAGACGACCTGCTTGACAACCCGAAGCGCCGCGCAATGCTGATCGAGGCGCTGCATCACCGTTTGAGCGAGATCGAGAAGCGCCGCCGCGCCGATCTGACCGAACACGGCGATGAAGCGGGCGTTGACCGCGCCGCGCGTGTCGAAACGCTCGTGCAGGCCGCGCGCCGCGCCGTCGACCAATTCGCCAGCGAATTCCAGAAAACCTACGATCTGCGCAAGCGTGCGACCAAGGTGTTGGGCAAGGTCACGGAAAAGGACAACATCAAGTTCGACGGCCTGTCCCGCGTCTCGCACGTGACCGATGCGACCGACTGGCGCGTCGAATACCCGTTCGTCGTGCTCACGCCGGATACCGAAGCCGAGATCGCCGGCATGATCAAGGCGTGTTTCGAGCTCGGCCTGACCGTGATTCCGCGCGGAGGCGGCACGGGCTACACGGGCGGCGCGGTGCCGCTCACGCCGTTCTCGGCCGTCATCAACACTGAAAAGCTCGAACAGCTCGGCGCGGTCGAAATGACTGAATTGCCGGGCGTCGACCGTAAAGTCGCGACGATTTTCTCGGGTGCGGGCGTGGTCACGCGCCGTGTGACCGAGGCAGCCGAGCAGGCGGGCTTCGTGTTCGCCGTCGATCCGACTTCGCTGGATGCATCCTGCGTGGGCGGCAACGTCGCGATGAACGCGGGCGGCAAGAAGGCGGTGTTGTGGGGCACGGCGCTCGACAATCTCGCCTGGTGGCGCATGGTCGACCCGGAAGGGAACTGGCTCGAAGTCACGCGCCTCGAGCACAACATGGGCAAGATTCACGACATCGAAGTCGCGCGTTTCGAGCTCAAATGGTTCGACGGCAACTACGCGCCGGGCGAGAAACTGCTGCGCACGGAGGCGCTCGACATCAAGGGTCGCGTGTTCCGTAAGGAAGGTCTCGGCAAGGACGTCACGGATAAATTCCTCGCGGGTTTGCCGGGCGTGCAGAAGGAAGGCTGCGACGGGCTGATCACGTCCGCGCGTTGGGTGCTGCACAAGATGCCGGCGCACACGCGCACCGTCTGCCTCGAATTCTTCGGCCAGGCGCGCGACGCGATTCCGAGCATCGTCGAAATCAAGGATTATCTGTTCGAGACGTCGAAGCAGGGCGGCGCGATTCTCGCCGGCCTGGAGCACTTGGACGAGCGCTATCTGCGCGCGGTCGGCTACGCGACCAAGAGCAAGCGCAACGCGTTTCCGAAGATGGTGCTGATCGGCGACATCGTCGGCAATGATGCGGACGCAGTCGCGCAGGCCACCTCGGAAGTCGTGCGCATGGCCAACGGCAAGAGCGGCGAAGGCTTCGTCGCGGTCAACGCCGAGGCGCGCAAGCGCTTCTGGCTCGACCGCAGCCGTACGGCCGCGATCGCGAAACACACCAACGCGTTCAAGATCAACGAAGACGTGGTGATTCCGCTCGACCGCATGGGCGAGTACACGGACGGCATCGAGCGCATCAACATCGAGCTGTCGATCAAGAACAAGCTGCAACTGGTCGACGCGCTCGAAGCGTTCTTCAAGGCCGGCAAGCTGCCGCTCGGCAAGAGCGACGACGCCAACGAAATTCCGAGCGCCGAACTGCTCGAAGACCGCGTGCAGCAGGCGCTCGATCTGCTTAAACGCGTGCGCACGCGCTGGGAATTCCTGCGCGACAAACTCGACCTGTCGCTGCGTGAAGCACAGCACTATCTGGTCGGTCTCGGCTACGAAGGACTCGCGGAAAAGTTCGCCGACCGCGCGGACGCGCAGCCCGACGCGAACGTGTTCCATGTCACGCAGGACCGGACGATCCGCGTGTCGTGGAAGCAGGAAATCCGCGCTGAACTGCGGCAGATCTTCAACGGCGGCGAGTTCAAGCCGATCCTCGACGAAGCCGAGGCGATCCACAAGCAGGTGCTGCGCGGCCGCGTATTCGTCGCGCTGCACATGCACGCGGGCGACGGCAACGTCCACACGAACCTGCCGGTCAACTCCGACAACTACGAGATGCTGCAGGACGCCCACACGGCGGTCGCGCGCATCATGAAGCTGGCGCGTTCGCTCGACGGCGTGATTTCCGGCGAACACGGCATCGGCATCACCAAGCTCGAATTCCTCACTGAAGACGAGATCAGCGAATTCCGCCAGTACAAGCAGCGCGTCGATCCGCATGGCCGCTTCAATGCGGGCAAGCTGCTCGAAGGCGCTGACCTGCGCAACGCCTATACGCCGAGCTTCGGCCTGATGGGCTATGAATCGCTGATCATGCAGCAGTCCGACATCGGCGCGATTTCCGAGTCGATCAAGGACTGCTTGCGCTGCGGCAAGTGCAAACCGGTGTGCGCGACCCACGTGCCGCGCGCCAACCTGCTGTACAGCCCGCGCAACAAGATTCTCGCCACCTCGCTGCTGGTGGAGGCGTTCCTGTACGAGGAGCAGACACGTCGCGGCGTGTCGATCAAGCACTGGGACGAGTTCAACGACGTCGCGGATCACTGCACCGTCTGTCACAAATGCGTGACGCCGTGTCCGGTGAAGATCGACTTCGGCGACGTGACCATGAACATGCGCAACCTGCTGCGCAAGATGGGCAAGAAGAAGTTCAATCCGGGCAACGCGGCCGGCATGTTCTTCCTCAACGCGACGAACCCGCAGACCATCAATCTCGCGCGCACCGCGATGATGGGCATCGGCTACAAGGCGCAGCGCCTCGGCAACGACGTGTTGAAGAAGTTCGCGAAGAAGCAGACGGCGCACCCGCCGGCAACGGTCGGCAAGCCGCCGGTCACGCAGCAGGTGATCCACTTCATGAACAAGAAGATGCCGGGCAACCTGCCGAAGAAGACCGCGCGCGCGTTGCTCGACATCGAGGACAACAAGATCGTCCCGATCATCCGCAATCCGAAGACGACCACCGCCGACACGGAAGCGGTGTTCTACTTCCCGGGCTGCGGCTCCGAGCGGCTGTTCTCGCAGGTCGGCCTCGCCACCCAGGCCATGCTGTGGGAAGCGGGCGTGCAAACCGTGCTGCCGCCGGGCTATCTGTGCTGCGGCTATCCGCAACGCGGTTCGGGCCAGTACGACAAGGCCGAGCAGATCGTCACGGATAACCGTGTGCTGTTCCACCGCGTCGCCAACACGCTGAACTACCTCGACATCAAGACGGTGGTGGTGTCGTGCGGCACGTGCTACGACCAGCTTGCCGGTTACGAATTCGAGAAGATCTTCCCGGGCTGCCGGATCATCGACATCCACGAGTTTCTGCTGGAGAAAGGCATGAAGCTCGACGGCGTGAACGGCGTGCGCTACATGTACCACGACCCGTGCCACACGCCGATCAAGACGATGGACCCGGTCAAGCTCGTCAATCAGTTGATGGGCTCGGAGAAGGACGGCTACAAGATCGAGAAGAACGATCGCTGCTGTGGCGAATCCGGCACACTCGCGGTCACGCGTCCTGACATTTCGACACAGGTCCGATTCCGCAAAGAAGAGGAAATCCGTAAGGGCGCGGCGAAGCTGCGCGGCATTCCGCTCGTCGCCGAAGCCGGCGCGAACGGGATCAATCCGGCCAATGCATCGGCCGGCTCGGCGGGTGCGCCGGAAGGCTCCGTGCTCAAGGCCGGCGACGGCCCGCAGCCGAAGGGCGCCACCGACGTGAAGATCCTCACGAGCTGCCCGTCCTGCCTGCAAGGTCTGTCGCGTTACAACGAAGATGCGGGCATCGAGGCGGATTACATCGTCGTCGAGATGGCACGTCACGTGCTCGGTGAAGACTGGATGGTCGACTACGTGCAGCGTGCGAACAATGGCGGAATCGAGCGCGTGCTGGTTTAATGGCACGACTGACGATTTTTGCCTGAGGACGACGATGGATTGCGTTTTTTGCCGTGAAGATGGCGGCGATGTGCTGTGGCACGACGACACCTTGCGTGTCGTCCTCGCCGATGAACACGATTACCCGGGTTTTTGCCGGGTCATCTGGAACGAGCATGTGGCCGAGTTTTCCGATCTCGACGGAAACGACCGCGATCGCGTGATGAAGGCCGTGTACGCGGTCGAGCGTGCGATACGGCGCATCCTTGTCCCGGCCAAGGTCAACCTGGCGAGCCTCGGCAACCAGGTGCCGCACGTGCACTGGCACGTGATTCCGCGTTTTTCGAACGACGCTCATTTTCCGCTGCCCATCTGGGCGCCGCGCCAGCGCACGGTGTCCGAAGCCATGCTGTCGTCGCGCCGCGCGCAAGCTACCTTGCTGCGCGAAGCGGTGCGGCAGGAAATCGAACAGGCGTTGGCTTGAGCTTGAGCGCTCGCGAACCTGTCGCGACCGCGCCAGGCCGACGAAGGGCAAGAAGAATTGAGGCGGCGTTCTCTATGAGGTCAACATGAGTGGACTGACTCCCGATACTCCAGTGCCGACCGGCGTGGTCGTGCATTCCAAATCGCGTGTGCTCGAATTGCAGTACGCAAACGGCGAATCGTATCGCCTGCCGTTCGAACTGCTGCGCGTGTATTCACCGTCGGCGGAAGTGATGGGCCACGGGCCCGGCCAGGAAACGTTGCAGACCGGCAAGCGCGAAGTCACGATCACGATGATCGAAGGCGTCGGCAACTACGCGCTGCAGCCCACTTTCTCCGACGGGCACGCCACCGGCATCTATTCGTGGGACCTCCTGTACGACATGGCCGTACGTCAGGATGAACTCTGGCGCGACTATCTCGCCAAACTTCAGGCGGCCGGCGTCGACCGCGATACGCCGATGATTCAAGCCGGCGCTGCGCACGGGCACTGTCACTGATACGATTCGCCCCGAACGCCGCGCTGATGCGGCGCAACATTTCAGAATACGCGAAAGGACGAGCGCGATGAGCAAAACCCACTTCGGCTTTCAATCGGTCGACGAACAGGACAAGGCGCAGAAGGTGGCGGGCGTGTTCCACTCGGTTGCCGCCAACTACGACTTGATGAACGACCTGATGTCGGGCGGGTTGCACCGGGCGTGGAAGATGTTCACGATCGCCCAGGCCAACGTGCGGCCGGGCTACAAGGTGCTCGACATCGCGGGCGGGACGGGCGATCTGTCGAAGGCGTTCGCGAAGCAGGCAGGCGAAACCGGCGAAGTCTGGCACACCGACATCAATGAATCGATGCTGCGCGTGGGCCGCGACCGTCTTCTGGACAAAGGGGTAATCACCCCGGCGCTGCTCTGCGACGCCGAGAAGATTCCCTTTCCGGACAATTACTTCGACGTGGTGACCGTGGCATTCGGCTTGCGCAACATGACGCACAAGGATGTCGCGCTGGCGGAAATGCGGCGCGTGCTGAAACCGGCAGGGCGCCTGCTGGTGCTGGAATTTTCGAAGGTATGGGATCCGCTCAAAAAGGTCTACGACGTCTATTCTTTTAAGGTGTTGCCGTGGTTGGGCGAACGCTTTGCGAAAGATGCCGAGAGCTACCAATACCTCGCGGAATCGATCCGGATGCATCCGGACCAGGAAACTTTGAAAACAATGATGGAACAAGCGGGCCTGGATGGCGTCAAATATTACAATTTGTCAGCTGGCGTGGTAGCTTTGCATGTGGGGACCAAATACTAGGGTCCCTAACCCATCGATTTTTAAAGGAAAGTACCAAAATGTCCGATTCAGGTGTGTTATCTCCCCGTAAGGTTGGGCGGTCGCTGGTGAGAAGAATCGGACTGATCGCGATGGTCGGCCTGATCATGGCCGGCTCCCTCGCTTCGCTCGATGCGGAAGCTCGCCGCATGGGCGGTGGCCGTAGCATCGGCCGTCAGTCGAATAGCGTGACGCAGCAGTCCGCGCCGTCGCAACCTTCCCAAGGCAATCAGGCCATGCAGCAGCGTGCGCAGCCGGCACCGGCGCCCGCGCCGACGCCCGCCGCGCAGCCTAACCGTTCGCGCTGGCTCGGCCCGATCGCCGGTCTGGCGGCCGGTCTCGGCATCGCCGCGTTGCTGTCGCACTTCGGCCTTGGCGGCGCGTTCGCCGGCGCCATGGCCAATATCATCGTGATTGCGATCATCGCGATGATCGGCATCTGGCTGATCCGCCGCTTCATGGGCCGCAAGCGCGACACGGCGCAGCCGGCGTACGCGGGCAGCTCGCCGTCGCTGAACTCGGGCGGCACGGGCTACTCGCAGGAACCGCGTTATAGCGCGCCGCCCACCGGCTCGTACGTCGAACCGCAAGGCAATCCGCTGAGCACGTCGAGCGTCAACGCCGTGCCCGCGGTGCCGGCCGGCTTCGACTCTGAGGCGTTTCTGCGCAACGCAAAGGTCTATTTCGTGCGCCTGCAAGCCGCATGGGACGTCGGCAACACGGAAGACATCCGCGAATTCACCACGCCGGAAATGTTCGCCGAGGTGAAGGTCGATCTGTCTTCGCGCGGTGCGGAGACGAATCAGACGGACGTGGTGCAACTGAACGCCGAGCTGCTGGGCGTTGAAGAGCGCGCGAACGAATACTTTGCCAGCGTGCGCTTCTCGGGCCTGATCCGCGAAGCACCGGGCGCGGCGGCGGAGCCGTTCGTCGAAGTATGGAACCTGTCCAAGGCGAACCGTGCCGGTGAAGGCTGGCTGCTCGCCGGCATCCAGCAGGTGGCGCAGCACTGAGCAACTGCGCGACCGCGCGAGGCAGGGCTGCTTGTCTTGACTTTGCGCCACGCGTTGGCCGTTCGGCATAGCAGGCCGCGAAGCGAACGGACGTTACAATAGGAACCCGCGCGGGCACCTCGCTCGCGCGGGTTTTTTCTTGCCACCTTCAATGACCCTCGCCGCCAAGCCCTTCGCTGCTGCTGTCAATCATCTGCTCGCCCGCGAATCGTGGGCTCGTGAGCGCCTCGCCCCCTACGCGGGCAAGACCGCGAGACTGTCATGTCCGCCGGTCGTGCTGATGCTGCTGGTGCAACCGGACGGCTATCTGAGCGCGGTCGCCGCCACCGAGGCGCAACAGTTCGACGTGACCATCTCGGTGCCGTCCGACGCGCTGCCCGCTTTCGTGCAAGGAGGCCAGGCGGCAGTGATGAAGCACGTGAAGATCGAGGGCGACGCCGAATTCGCCACCGTGATCGCCAAGCTCGCCGAACATCTGCGCTGGGAGCCGGAAGAAGATCTGGCCAAGCTCATTGGCGACGGCCCGGCGTGGCGGGTGGCCTCGGTCGTGCGCTCGGTCGGCGAACATGTGCAGCGCACCGGGCGCAATCTGCTCGACACCGCCGCTGAATATCTGCTCGACGAGAATCCGCAACTGGTGCGCCGCGCCGCGCTCGAGGACTTCAACGTCGAGCTGGCCCGCGCGCGCGACGCACTGGCGCGCGTGGAAAAACGCCTCGAGCGTCTTGAACAGAAGGTCGAAGCCCGCGGCGCCGATGCGCCGGGCGGCGCCGCCACGTCGCGCGGCACGCGCTAGTCACCGGGCACAACTATGCGTTTTCTGCGTTTCCTCAAGATTTTTTTCACGGTCATCCGCTTCGGTCTCGATGAGATGATGCTCAGCCGCGTCAACGACCGGCGCGTGCGTCTGCTGCTGCGTATCACCACCATCGGCCGCAAGTTCGATGCGCCGCCGGGCGTGCGTTTGCGGCTCGCGCTGGAAAGCCTCGGGCCGATCTTCGTCAAGTTCGGGCAGGTTTTGTCCACGCGGCGGGATCTGTTGCCGGTGGATATCGCCAACGAACTGGCGAAACTCCAGGATCAGGTGCCGCCGTTCGATTCGGCGGTGGCGATCGGTCTGGTCGAGAAGTCGCTCGGCGCGCCGGTCGACGTGCTGTTCGACGACTTCGAACGGGTGCCGGTGGCGAGCGCCTCGATCGCGCAGGTGCATTTCGCCACGGTCAAGGCCGGGCAGCATGCCGGCAAGGCCGTCGCCGTGAAGGTGCTGCGCCCGAACATGCTGCCGGTGATCGATTCCGACCTCGCCTTGCTGCGCGACATCGCCGTGTGGGCCGAGCGCCTGTGGGCCGACGGCAAGCGTCTGAAGCCACGCGAGGTGGTCGCCGAATTCGACAAATATCTGCATGACGAACTGGACCTGATGCGCGAGGCGGCCAACGGCAGCCAATTGCGGCGCAACTTCGCCGGGCTCGATCTGCTGCTGGTGCCGGAGATGTACTGGGAGTTTTGCACGCCCACGGTGCTGGTCATGGAGCGCATGGTCGGCGTGCCGATCAGCCAGGTGGAGACGCTGCGCGCGGCCGGCGTCGATATTCCGAAGCTGGCGCGCGAAGGCGTCGAGATTTTCTTCACCCAGGTGTTCCGCGACGGCTTTTTCCACGCCGATATGCACCCGGGCAACATTCAGGTGAGTCTCGATCCGAAGCACTTCGGCCGCTATATCGCGCTCGACTTCGGCATCATCGGCGCGCTGTCGGACTTCGATAAGAACTATCTCGCGCAGAACTTCCTCGCGTTCTTCAAGCGTGACTACCATCGCGTCGCCACGCTGCATCTGGAGTCGGGCTGGGTGCCGCCGACTACCCGCGTGGAAGAACTCGAGAGCGCGATCCGCGCGGTGTGCGAGCCGTACTTCGACCGCGCGCTGAAAGATATTTCGCTCGGCCAGGTTCTGATGCGCCTGTTCTCCACCTCGCGCCGCTTCAATGTCGAGATCCAGCCGCAACTGGTGCTGTTGCAAAAAACCATGCTGAACGTGGAAGGCCTTGGCCGTTCGCTCGATCCCGAACTGGATCTGTGGAAGACGGCCAAGCCTTATCTCGAACGCTGGATGAACGAACAGATCGGCGTGCGTGGCTGGTATGAGCGCCTGAAGATCGAGGCGCCGCAGTGGAGCAAGACGCTGCCGCAGTTGCCGCGCCTGATTCATCACGTGCTGGCCGAGCGCCACGACAACAAGCGCGGCGCGAACGACGACATGATTCGCCAGATTCTGCTCGAGCAGAAACGCACCAACCGGCTGTTGCAAGGATTGCTGCTGTTCGGCGTGGCGGTCGGCGTCGGCGCGGTGCTGGCGCGGGCTTTTCTGGTGCTCGTTTACGGCGGTTGATTGCGATCCCTGCGAGGTAACCGATGAGCGACCCGACCCAACCCTTTGCGCCCGACTTCGAGAGCCGCGACCCCAACTCGCCGGAGTTCTGGGACGAGCGTTTCGAGCGCCGTTTCATGCCGTGGGACCAGGCGGGCGTGCCGTCCGCGTTTCAGTCGTTCGCCGCTCGCCACAGTGGCGCCGCCGTGCTGATTCCAGGTTGCGGCAGCGCGTACGAAGCGGTTTGGTTGGCCGGGCAGGGCAATCCGGTCCGGGCGATCGACTTTTCACCGGCTGCCGTCGCGGCGGCGCATGAACAGTTGGGCGCGCAGCACGCGAAACTGGTGGAGCAGGCGGATTTCTTCACGTATGAGCCGCCTTTCACGCCGGCCTGGATCTACGAGCGCGCGTTCCTTTGCGCGCTGCCGCTTTCGCGCCGCACGGACTATGCACGACGGATGGCCGACCTGCTGCGCGGCGGGGCGTTGCTCGCGGGCTTCTTTTTCATCGGTGTGACGCCGAAAGGGCCGCCGTTTGGCATCGAGCGCGTGGAACTCGACGCGCTCCTCACACCGTACTTCGAGCTGATCGAAGATGAAGCCGTGCACGATTCGATTGCCGTCTTCGCGGGACGTGAGCGCTGGCTAACCTGGCGTCGCCGCGGCTGACCGCGCGGCTGCGGCGCTTGACGGCGACGCCCGCCGCACTTGATTCGACTACGGCCGCCCCCACTTAACGCAACGGCGGCTGCGTCGAGCGCTTGTCCCCAAAATCCGGGGGAGGGATATCGTTTGCGGCTATAATTCAAGGCTTTGCAAGCGTTTACTAGATTTCAGTAGGGAAAAAGATCATGCCGATCTACGCTTATCGTTGCGAATCATGCGGCTTCGGGAAGGACGTGCTTCAGAAGATCAGCGACCCGCAGTTGACGCAGTGTCCCGAGTGCGGGAAAGACACGTTTCGCAAGCAGGTCACGGCTGCCGGCTTCCAGTTGAAGGGCTCCGGCTGGTACGTGACCGATTTTCGCGGCGGCAATGGCGGCGCGAGCGCGCCGGCCAAGCCCGACGCCAACGGCGCCTCAAATGGCGCCTCCGGCGAGAACGCGGGCGCCAATAATGGCGCCGCGCAATCCGACGCAGCGCCGGCCAGCAGCACGGCTGCAACGCCGTCCGCGCCTGCTGCCGCACCGGTCGCTTCGGCGAGTTCGAGCGGTTCCGGCAGCGCCTAGCAGGACTGCCGCCCTCCGGGGCGGCGCACACGCCGCGCCTTGGGCTTCGGCCCGCGCGGCTTTCTGGCGGTACACATGACGACGAAAAAAACGACGCTCAAATCGGTGTTCCTGACTGGCCTGCTGGTGCTGGTGCCTTTGGCCATCACACTGTGGGTGCTCGGTCTGATCATCGGCACGATGGACCAGACGCTGCTTCTGCTGCCGCGCGCGTGGCAGCCGGAGCGCCTGTTCGGCTTTCGCCTGCCCGGCCTCGGTGCAGTGCTCACGCTCGCCTTCATCTTTGTCGTTGGACTGTTGACGCAGAACTTCATTGGGCAGAAGCTCGTGAAGTGGTGGGAAGTCGTGGTCGCTCACATTCCGGTGGTCGGCCCGATCTACACCAGCGTCAAGCAGGTGTCCGATACCCTGCTGTCGAGCAGCGGCAACGCGTTCCGCAAGGCGCTTCTGATCGAGTACCCGCGCCGCGGCTCCTATACGATTGCGTTTCTGACCGGCATTCCGGGCGGCGACGTCATCAATCACCTGAAAGAAGATCACGTCAGCGTGTATGTGCCGACTACGCCGAATCCAACCTCCGGCTTCTTCCTGATGGTGCCCAAGAGCGAAGTGATCGAACTCGACATGACGGTCGACGCCGCGCTCAAGTACATCGTCTCGATGGGCGTCGTGGCGCCGTCCGCGCCGCCGGCGCCGGTGCGCCGCACGACAGTCGAGCCTCCGCTGTAATGCCGGCGCGCTGCCGTGTTTCGCTGCGGCGCGCCGTTCAACCAATGCAAAACGAAAGACAAACATCATGTCGATGAGATCTGAATACTGCGGTCTGGTGACCGAAGAACTGCTGGGCCAATCCGTCTCGCTGTGCGGCTGGGTGAGCCGCCGCCGCGACCATGGCGGCGTCATCTTCATCGACCTGCGCGATCGCGAAGGCCTCGTCCAGGTCGTTTGCGACCCGGACCGCGCGGAGATGTTCAAGGCGGCCGAAGGCGTGCGCAACGAGTTCTGCCTGCAGATCAAGGGCGTGGTTCGTGCCCGTCCGGAAGGCACCACCAACGCCGCGCTCAAGAGCGGCAAGATCGAAGTGCTGTGCCACGAGCTGATCGTGCTCAACCCGTCGATCACGCCGCCGTTCCAGCTCGACGACGACAACCTGTCGGAAACCACGCGTCTCACGCACCGCGTGCTGGACCTGCGCCGTCCGCAGATGCAGCACAACCTGCGTCTGCGTTACCGCGTCGCGATCGAAGCGCGCAAGTACCTCGACTCGCTCGGCTTTATCGACATCGAAACGCCGATGCTGACCAAGAGCACGCCGGAAGGCGCGCGTGACTACCTCGTGCCGTCGCGTACGAACCCGGGCCAGTTCTTCGCGCTGCCGCAATCGCCGCAACTGTTCAAGCAACTGCTGATGGTGGCGAACTTCGATCGCTACTACCAGATCGTCAAGTGCTTCCGCGACGAAGACCTGCGCGCCGACCGTCAGCCGGAATTCACGCAGATCGACTGCGAAACCTCGTTCCTGTCGGAACAGGAAATTCGCGATCTGTTCGAAGACATGATCCGTCATGTGTTCAAGGAAACGATCGGCGTCACGCTGGACGCGAAGTTCCCGGTCATGCTGTATTCGGAAGCCATGCGCCGCTTCGGTTCGGACAAGCCGGACCTGCGCGTGAAGCTCGAATTCACGGACCTCACGGATGCGGTTCGCGACGTCGATTTCAAGGTGTTCAGCACGCCGGCGAACACGAAAGACGGCCGTGTCGCGGCCATTCGCGTGCCGAAGGGCGGCGAGCTTTCGCGTGGCGACATCGACAGCTACACGGAATTCGTGCGCATCTACGGCGCGAAGGGCCTCGCGTGGATCAAGGTCAACGAAGTCGCGAAGGGCCGTGACGGTCTGCAAAGCCCGATCGTCAAGAACCTGCACGACGAAGCGGTCAAGGCGATCATCGAGCGCACCGGCGCGCAAGACGGCGACATCATCTTCTTCGCCGCGGATCGCGCGAAGGTGGTGAACGACAGCCTCGGCGCACTGCGTCTGAAGATCGGTCATTCGGAATTCGGCAAGGCCAATGGTCTTGTCGAGACCGGCTGGAAGCCGCTGTGGGTGGTCGACTTCCCGATGTTCGAATACGACGAGGAAGACAACCGCTACGTCGCCGCGCATCACCCGTTCACGAGCCCGAAGGACGAGCACCTCGAGTATCTGGAAACGGATCCGGCGCGCTGCCTCGCGAAGGCCTACGACATGGTGCTGAACGGCTGGGAAATCGGCGGCGGCTCGGTGCGTATCCATCGTGAAGAAGTGCAGAGCAAGGTGTTCCGCGCGCTGAAGATCAACGCGGAAGAAGCGCAAGCCAAGTTCGGCTTCCTGCTCGACGCGCTGCAATACGGCGCGCCGCCGCACGGCGGTATCGCGTTCGGTCTGGACCGCATCGTCACGATGATGGCCGGCGCCGATTCGATCCGCGACGTGATCGCGTTCCCGAAAACGCAGCGCGCGCAGTGTCTGCTCACGCAGGCGCCGAGCGAAGTGGACGAGCGTCAGTTGCGTGAGTTGCACATCCGCCTGCGTCAGCCGGAACCGAAGGTGTAAATAGGCTAAAGCCAGTCAGTGCTGTCTGAAAAACGACAGCGGGAGCAACCGGAAAAGGCGCGTCATGCGCCTTTTTCGTTTTTTGCGTTACAGTCGATGCAACTGCTTGGACCGCTCCCCGGACCACTCGCCGACATGTACCGCGCAAGCGTTGCGCCCCGTTTTCACGCCATGCCGAAACCGCCGAAGATTCCGCAATCCGTACTCGTCATCATCCATACGCCCGCGCTCGACGTGCTGCTGATCGAGCGCGCCGATCACGCCGGGTTCTGGCAATCGGTCACGGGCTCCAAAGACCGGCTCGATGAGCCGCTCGCCGAGACGGCCACGCGCGAAGTCGCCGAAGAGACCGGCATTGTAGTGGGCGGTGCGCAAGTGCCGCACAGCGCGTTGTTCGACTGGCAATATTCGATCGAATACGAGATCTACCCGGAGTTCCGCTATCGCTATGCAGAAGGCGTGATCCACAACACCGAGCACTGGTTCAGCCTGCAGGTGCCCGAGCAACTCGAGGTCACGCTGGCGCCGCGCGAGCACACCGCGTTTCTGTGGCTGCCGTATGAAGAGGCGGCGTCGCGCTGCTTTTCGTCGTCGAATGCCGATGCGATCCTGCAGTTGCCTAAGCGGCTCAGTGGGCGTGCTGTCGTTGGGCATCCCACGGAGCGTGGCCGGTGAGCGTCGGCGGCGCGCGCCGCTTCGCCCGACTGCGGCAATCGTTGCTCGGCCGCCGCTATTGGCAGCGTTACCGCTTCACCAGCGGCAACGACGTCAAGCTGCTGCGTTCCGGCGATGAATTCTTCAGCGCGCTGATCGCGCGTGTCGATGCCGCGCAGAGCGACGTGGTGCTCGAAACGTATATCTTCTGCTACGACAACGCCGGGCAGGCGGTCAGCGCGGCGCTCTTGCGCGCCGCCGCGCGCGGCGTGAAGGTGCGTGCGATCACCGACGGCATCGGCACCGCGCGTTTGCCGCTGTTCAACGAGTGGCCCGTCGCCGGCATCGATCATCGCATCTACAACCCGCATCTGTTCGGCCGCTTCGGCTTTTCGCGCACGCACCGCAAACTCGCGGTGATCGACGATCAGTTCGCGTACTGCGGCGGGATCAACATCGTCGACGATTACGAGAACAACGGCGAGAAGCTGCCATACCGACGGTGGGACTTCGCGGTCGAATTGCATGGGCCGGTGGTCGCCGATGTTCGCCAGGCGTTCGAAGTGCAGTGGCGGCGGATTCGACTCGGGCATCGGCCGATCGAGTCCATGGAGCCGGATCTCGGGCCGAACACCACGGCCTCGCTCGGCAGTCTGCGGCGCAGGCGCCGGCGTCGTAACGAAGAATTGTGGGCGGGCGGTCAGCCCTGCGTGGCGTTCGTCGCGCGCGACAACCTGATCAACCGGCGCGCTATCGAGAAAGCGTATCTGGCGGCGATCGGCCAGGCGCGCAACGAAGTCCTGCTCGCCAATCCGTATTTCATGCCGGGGCGCAAGCTGCGGCGCGCGCTGGTGTTCGCGGCGCGGCGCGGCGTGGTGGTGAAGCTCATTATCGGGCGGAAGGAATTCAAGGCGCTCGATTACGCGGTGCCGTTCCTGTATCGCGCGCTGCTCAGGGCCGGCGTGCAGATCGCCGAGTACGAGAAAACGTTGCTGCACGGTAAGGTCGCGGTGGTGGATTCGAACTGGGCGACGGTCGGCTCGTCGAACCTCGACGCGCTGAGCCTGATGCTCAACAACGAAGCCAATGTGGTGCTGGTGAACGACCCGTCGATCGACGCGCTGCGCGACGCGATCCTCGTCGCCTTCAAGGACTCGCGGCGTATCGACGAAGCGCGCTACGACGCCCGCCCGGCCGGTGAGCGCGCACTCAACTGGCTCGCCTACACGACCTACCGGGCCGTGATGAAACTGCTGACGGTGGGCGGATACGACTGATTTGCGGGAATGCGTTTGCGGCCAGCGCCTGCCAGGCACGAAGCGGTTCAAGCGCAATGCTTGGGCCGCTTTGCTTTGCGTCGACGGACAGCAGGCCGTGTTTCGGAGTGATCCTAGAGACTCCTCGCACCTCGGCAAAGATAATCTGCGCTCTTTATAAATCGAGCGGTCGGGCGTAATCCACGCGCCACGCGAACCGTCTCCTCCTCAAGCCTCGCTGCCGTTTCGACTGCGCGCTCACGGCAACCGGATCGGCTGCGTAATGGATACGCATTCGCCAACCATGTCCGATTCCCCTTCCTCCCAAGCTGCCGATCATTCAAGTCTTCACGACGAGGCCGTGCAGGCCTATCAGGCCGGTCACCATGACGTGGTGAAGGCACTCGTCGATCGAATCCTCGCCGAGGACGCGGAACATGTCGGCGCCATCCACTTGCGAGGCCTGCTCGCGCTTGCGTCCGGACATGCGCAAGACGCGCTGCGCTGGCTCGAACGCGCGATCCGGATCCGGCCGGAGCCGATTCTGTACAACACGCTCTACGCCATTCGCCTGAAGCTGGGAGACATCGCCGGCGCCGTGCAGAGTATCCGGCAGGGGCTGGCGCTTCAGCCCGATTTTGTCGCGTTCCACTACAACCTCGCGTTGACCCTGCAGCATCTTGGCAACCTCGAGGGTGCCGCGGTCAGCTATCGGCGAACGCTCGAACTCGAACCGGACCACTCGGCGGCGCATAACAATCTGGGCCGCGTGTACGCGGACCTCGGCGCATTGGAAGAAGCCGAGCATCATTACCGGCGCGCCATCGAACGGGCGCCCGCCAACCTCGTCGCGCGCAACAACCTGGCCATGGCGCTGCTAGCGACTGGCCGTTACGAAGAAGCGTGGCCGTATTTCGAGGACCGCTGGTTCGGCTTCAAGCTAGCCGACGGCACTCCTATGCGCGTTCCTTTGGAAGTGCCGCTGCCGCGCTGGATGGGTGAAAGCGCCCCCAACAGTCACGATACGCAGACAGCGCGCGCGCCGGAGGGGCGTCTGCTGGTCCTTCATGAGCAAGGCCTCGGTGACAGCTTGCAGTTCGTGCGCTATCTGCCATTGGCGCTGAAGCGCTTTCGTCAGGTCGGGTATCTGTGTCCGCCACCCTTGCACCGCCTTTACGCGCAATCGCTGTGCTCACGCTGGCCGGGCCTCGTGTTGCTCGACGCGGTCCCAACCGATCTGTCCAGTTGGGACCAATATGTCCCGCTGATGTCCATGCCGTTGGCGTTCGCGACGCGAGTGACCACAGTGCCAGCCGCGCTTCCTTACCTTCACGCCGATGGCGGGCTCGCCGCCGCCTGGCGCGGGCGACTCGACGCGCTGCCCGATCCCCGTTTGCCGCGCGTCGGCGTGGTCTGGGCCGGTGGTCATTCCGGCTTCCACCTGGATGCTCTGCGCAGCCTTGCCGCCGCGCAATTCGCGCCGCTGCTCGCCCTACCTCACGTGCGCTGGATCAGTCTGCAAAAAACCGACGATCCCGCCAAACTTCCCGACACAGCCATCCGTTCGCTCCTTACGGACTGGACAGACGAAATCAGCGACTTCGCGGATACCGCGGCATTGATCGACAACCTCGATCTGGTGATTTCCGTCGATACCTCGGTAGCGCATCTTGCCGCGGCGATGGGCAAGCCAGTCTGGCTGCTCAACCGTTTCGCCGGATGTTGGCGCTGGCTGTATGGCCAAGACGACAGCCCGTGGTATCCCGGATTGCGTCTTTTCACCCAGACGCGGCGTGGCGACTGGAGCGATGTGCTGGCGCGGGTTGCCGCGGCGCTTACACAAACTTTCCCGGTGCACGGCAACGCATCCTGACGCGGTCCTCTTTCTTCCTGCATGTTCCGATGAAGCAAGCCTGAGCGGGCCGGCGCCACGGCGGCAACGCCATGCCAGGCTTGCGTCCGACGGAGCGATCGACGCGCCCGTTCCAACCGGCAGTCCCAGTGCTAAACCGTCCCTCCAATACCCGCGATACGCCAAACGCTTCTGCATTTGCACCGACTTGCTGCATCATGTCGGCCGGCTGCGTTAATCAGAAGAAAGCGTGCACTCAGGCGGGCAACCCCTGTCTCAAGGCAAACGCCTCTAAAAAATCTCATTCCTCTGATTGACGGATGCCGCAGAATTGAAACCAGGTTAGAAACCGGTTTCTAATAAAGTCCTTGTTTCGCGGACGGCGGCACTCAATAATAGTACGGCCGTTCGATTTTCTTTCGGTCACATTAGAACGGTAAAAAGCTATGCGAAAAGGCGAACAGACGCGAGCCGCAATTCTCGACGCAGCACTTGATCTGGCAAGCCGCGACGGACTGGAAGGTCTGACGATCGGGCTGCTGGCTGAGCGCATGCAGATGAGCAAAAGCGGGGTGTTCGCGCATTTCGGGTCGCGCGAGGATTTGCAGGTCGAAGTCGTGCGCGAATATCACCGTCGTTTCGAAGACGAGGTGTTTTTCCCGAGTTTGCGCGAGCCTCGTGGATTGCCGCGCTTGCGCGCGATGATTTCCCGCTGGATCGAGAAGCGCATTCAGGAAGTCACCACCGGTTGCATCTACATCAGCGGCGCCGTCGAGTACGACGACCGCGCGGATAACCCGGTGCGTGAGCAACTGGTGTCGAGCGTGACGGTCTGGCGTGCGGCGCTCACTCGCGCGATTTCGCAGGCAATGGAAGAAGGGCATCTGCGTGCCGACACCGATCCGCAACTGATGCTGTTCGAACTGTACAGCTTCACGCTCGGTCTGCATCACGACGCGCGCTTCCTGCACTTGCCGGATGCGGTGCGTCTCACGTGGGCCGCGCTGGAAAAATTGATTGTTTCGTATCAAAGCGAAAGCCGTTAGCAGCGCCGCCGCCGATCAGGCGGATTCAGCGGCGCAGAAAGTTCCGATCCACGGACTCGGCTAACGGCCTGGCTTCTTGTCAAACTTGGGAGAGAGTCATGGGACAGTACGCCGCGCCGCTGCGCGACATGCAATTCGTGTTGCACGAACTGCTTAACGTCGAAGCCGAAATCAAGCAGATGCCGAAGCACGCGGATCTCGATGCCGACACGATCAATGCGGTGCTCGAGGAAGCCGGCAAGTTCTGCTCCGAAGTACTGTTCCCGCTCAACCACAGTGGCGATCAGGAAGGCTGCACATACGCCGGCGACGGCGTCGTGACCACGCCGAAGGGCTTCAAGGAAGCCTACAAACAATACGTCGAAGCCGGCTGGCCCGCACTGGGCTGCGATCCGGAATACGGCGGCCAGGGCCTGCCCGCGTTCGTCAACAACGCGCTGTATGAAATGCTGAACTCAGCGAATCAGGCGTGGACCATGTACCCGGGCCTTTCGCACGGCGCGTACGAATGTCTGCACGCGCACGGCACGCCGGAGTTGCAGCAGCGCTATCTGCCGAAGCTGGTCGCGGGCGTCTGGACCGGCACGATGTGTCTGACCGAGCCGCATTGCGGCACCGACCTCGGCATTCTGCGCACCAAGGCCGAGCCGAACAGCGACGGCTCGTACGCGATCAGTGGCACGAAGATTTTCATCTCCAGCGGCGAACACGATCTCGCGGAAAACATCGTTCACCTGGTGCTCGCGCGTCTGCCGGGCGCACCGAACGGCACCAAGGGCATTTCGCTCTTCATCGTGCCGAAGTTCGTACCGAACGAAGCAGGCGAACCGGGCGAGCGCAACGGCGTGAAGTGCGGCTCCATCGAACACAAGATGGGCATTCACGGCAACGCGACCTGCGTGATCAACCTCGACAACGCCAAGGGCTGGCTGGTCGGCGAGCCGAACAAGGGCTTGAACGCGATGTTCGTGATGATGAACGCCGCGCGCCTGGGCGTCGGCATGCAGAGCCTGGGTTTGACCGAAATCGGCTACCAGAACTCGCTGACGTACGCGAAAGAGCGTCTGCAGATGCGTTCGCTGACCGGCCCGAAGGCGCCGGAAAAGGCGGCTGACCCGATCATCGTACATCCGGACGTGCGCCGCATGCTGCTCACGCAGAAGGCCTACGCCGAAGCCGCGCGCGCCTTCTCGTACTGGTCCGCGCTGCATATCGACAAGGAACTGTCGCACGCGGATGAATCGGTGCGCAAGGAAGCCGCCGACCTCGTCGCGCTGCTCACGCCGATCCTGAAGGCGTTCCTGTCGGACAACGCGTTCGAGAGCACCAACCACGCCATGCAGATCTACGGCGGCCACGGCTTCATCGCCGAGTGGGGCATGGAGCAGTACGTGCGCGATGCGCGCATCAACATGATCTACGAAGGCACCAACGCGATCCAGGCGCTCGACCTGCTCGGCCGCAAGATCCTCGGCGATATGGGCGCGAAGATGAAGAAGTTCGGCAAGCTGGTGTCCGATTTCGTCGAAGCCGAAGGCGTGAAGCCGGAAATGCAGGAGTTCATCAACCCGCTCGCCGACATCGGCGAAAAGGTGCAGAAGCTGACGATGGAAATCGGCATGAAGGCCATGCAGAACCCGGACGAAGTCGGCGCCGCCGCCGTGCCATATCTGCGCACCGTCGGCCACCTGGTGTTTTCGTACTTCTGGGCCCGCATGGCACGCGTCGCGCTGGATAAGGAAGCCTCGGGCGACCCGTTCTACAAGGCGAAGCTCGCCACGGCCCGCTTCTACTTCGCCAAGCTGCTGCCGGAAACGGCAATGACGATCCGTCAGGCACGCGCCGGCTCGAAGTCGATGATGGACCTCGAAGAAGCGCTGTTCTAAGCCCAAGCGTCAGACAACATCAAGGCAGGCGCCGCGCGTGTCGAACCCGCGGCGCCTCCCGTCAGCCACACATCGCGAAGCGTCCCATGAAGCTTCGCGACATCGCATAACTCTCCGGAGGAACGACGTGAGCAATCTGATCATTCGCAAGGTAGCCGTGCTCGGCGCCGGCGTGATGGGCGCGCAGATCGCCGCGCACCTTATCAACGCCAAGGTGCCCGTGCTGCTGTTCGACCTGCCCGCCAAGGAAGGCCCGAAGAACGCGATCGCGCTGAAGGCGATCGAGAACCTGAAGAAGCTGTCGCCGGCGCCGTTCGGCGTGAAGGACGACGCGCAATACATCCAGCCCGCGAACTACGACGACGACATCGAAAAGCTCGCCGAATGCGACCTCGTGATCGAAGCCATCGCCGAACGCATGGACTGGAAGCATGACCTGTACAAGAAAGTCGCGCCGCACCTCGCACCGAACGCGATTTTCGCGACCAACACGTCGGGTCTGTCGATCACCGCACTTTCGGACGGCTTCCCGGATGAACTGAAGGCGCGCTTTTGCGGCGTGCACTTCTTCAATCCGCCGCGCTACATGCACCTGGTCGAGCTGATCCCGACCGCGACCACGCGTCCGGAAATCCTCGATCAACTCGAGTCGTTCCTGACCAGCGTGGTCGGCAAGGGCGTCGTGCGCGCGAAAGACACGCCGAACTTCATTGCCAATCGCGTGGGGATTTTCTCGATTCTCGCCGTCGTGACCGAAGCCGCGAAATTCGGCCTGCGTTTCGACGAAGTGGACGACCTGACGGGAGCGCGTCTGGGCCGTGCGAAGTCGGCGACTTTCCGTACCGCCGACGTGGTCGGTCTGGACACGATGGCGCACGTCATCAAGACGATGCAGGACACGCTGAAGGACGACCCGTTCTTCCCGGTCTATGAAACGCCGGCCGTGCTGGCTGAACTCGTGAAGAAGGGCGCGCTGGGACAGAAGACCGGCGGCGGCTTCTACAAGAAGGAAGGCAAGGCGATCAAGGTGCTCGACCCGAAGACGGGCGACTACGTGGACGGCGGCGCGAAGGCGGACGAACTGGTCGGCCGTATTCTGAAGCGCCCGCCGGCGGAGCGTCTGAAACTGCTGCGCGAGTCGCAGCACCCGCAGGCTCAGTTCCTGTGGGCGATTTTCCGCGACGTGTATCACTACATCGGCGTGCATCTCGAATCGATCGCCGACAACGCGCGCGACGTCGATCTGGCGATCCGCTGGGGCTTCGGCTGGAACGAAGGCCCGTTCGAAGGCTGGCAGACGGCCGGCTGGAAACAGGTCGCCGAATGGGTGCAGGAAGATATCGCGGCCGGCAAGGCGCTCTCGAACGTGCCGCTGCCGTCGTGGGTGCTGGAAGGTCCGGTGGCCGAGCAGGGCGGCGTGCATACGAACGAAGGTTCGTGGTCGCCGGCTTCGAAGACGTTCGTGCCACGCTCGTCGCTGTCGGTCTACGACAAGCAGGTGTTCCGTGCACCGCTGGTAGGCGAAACCAAGGCTGATCCGAAGACCTACGGCAAGACGCTGTTCGAAACCGACGCGGTGCGCGCATGGGTCGACGATCGTGCCGGCGAGAACGACGTGCTGATCGTGTCGTTCAAGAGCAAGATGAACACGATCGGACCGTCGGTGATCGACGGTCTGACGCAGGCGATCGAACTGGCCGAAAAGGACTACAAGGGTCTGGTCGTGTGGCAGCCGACGTCGCTGAAACTCGGCACGCCGGGCGGTCCGTTCTCCGCGGGCGCCAACCTCGAAGAAGCGATGCCGGCGTTCATGATGGGCGGCGCGAAGGGCATCGAGCCGTTCGTGAAGAAATTCCAGCAAGGCATGCTGCGCGTGAAGTATGCGAGCGTGCCGGTCATCTCGGCCGTGTCGGGCATCGCGCTCGGCGGCGGCTGCGAGCTGGCGCTGCATAGCGCGAAGCGGGTCGCGCACATCGAAAGCTATATCGGTCTGGTGGAAGTCGGCGTGGGCCTCGTGCCCGCGGGCGGCGGCTTGAAGGAAGCTGCGCTGCGCGCGGCAGAAGCAGCGACGCAAGTGGGCGCGACCAACGACCTGCTCAAGTTCGTGCAGAAGTCGTTCGAAAACGCGGCGATGGCAAAGGTCTCGGCCTCCGCGCTCGATGCCCGCGCGATGGGCTACCTGAAGCCGTCCGACACGATCGTCTTCAACGTGTTCGAACTGCTCGACGTCGCGAAGAAGGAAGCGCGCGCGTTGTCGGCGTCGGGTTACCGTCCGCCGCTGCGCGTCACGCAAGTGCCGGTGGCCGGCCGCTCGGCGATCGCGACTATCAAGGCGTCGCTCGTCAACATGCGCGATGGCCGTTTCATCAGCGAGCACGATTTCCTGATCGCGAGCCGTATCGCGGAAGCGGTGTGCGGCGGCGACGTGGAAGCGGGCAGTCTGGTCGATGAAGAATGGCTGCTGCAACTCGAGCGTCGTGCGTTCGTCGATCTGCTCGGCACGCAAAAGACGCAGGAACGGATCATGGGCATGCTGCAAACCGGCAAACCGGTGCGTAATTAAGCGACGAGCGACCGCAAAACATATGCATGGGACCAGAGCAAGCGCTAAAGCGCTAACTCTGGTCGACCGCGATAGGACTGCATGGGACCAGAGTAAGCGCTAAAGCGCTAACTCTGGTCGACCGCGATAGGACTGCATGGGACCAGAGTAAGCGCTAAAGCGCTAACTCTGGTCGACAAAGGAGCTTTAAATGGCAAAGCAATTGCAAGACGCATACATCGTCGCCGCGAGCCGTACGCCGATCGGCAAGGCGCCGCGCGGAATGTTCAAGAACACGCGCCCGGACGAACTGCTGGTGCACGCGATCAAGTCGGCCGTGGCGCAAGTGCCCGGCCTCGATACGAAGGTGATCGAAGACGCGATCATCGGCTGCGCGATTCCGGAAGCGGAACAAGGGCTGAACGTCGCGCGCATGGGCGCGCTGCTGGCCGGCCTGCCGAATAGCGTCGGCGGCGTGACGGTGAACCGCTTCTGCGCGTCGGGCCTGACCGCGCTGGCCATGGCCGCCGACCGCATCCGCGTCGGCGAGTCGGACGCGATGATCGCCGGCGGCTGCGAATCGATGAGCATGGTGCCGATGATGGGCAACAAGCCGTCCATGTCGCCGCATATCTTCGATCGCAATGAAGACATCGGCATCGCCTACGGCATGGGCCTGACCGCGGAGAAGGTCGCCGAGCGCTGGAAGATCAGCCGCGAAGCGCAAGACGCGTTCTCGGTCGAATCGCACCGCCGCGCCATCGCCGCGCAGCAAGCCGGCGAATTCAACGACGAAATCGCCGCCTACACGATCACCGAGCGCTTCCCCGATCTCGCCACCGGCGAAGTCCGCGTGAAGACCCGCGAAGTGTCGCTCGACGAAGGCCCGCGCGCGGAAACGTCGCTCGAAGGTCTCGCCAAGCTGCGCGCGGTGTTCGCCAACAAGGGTTCGGTGACGGCGGGCAACAGCTCGCAGACGTCGGACGGTGCGGGCGCGTTGATCGTGGTGTCGGAAAAGATGCTGAAGGAATTCAACCTGACGCCGCTCGCGCGTTTCGTCAGCTTCGCCGTGCGCGGCGTGCCGCCGGAAATCATGGGCATCGGTCCAAAGGAAGCGATTCCGGCCGCGCTGAAGGCCGCCGGCCTGACGATCGACGACCTGGACTGGATCGAGTTGAACGAAGCATTCGCCGCGCAATCGCTGGCGGTGATCCAGGATCTCGGTCTCGATCCGGCGAAGATCAACCCGCTCGGCGGCGCGATCGCCCTCGGCCATCCGCTGGGTGCGACGGGCGCGATTCGTGCGTCGACCGTGGTGCATGGCTTGCGCCGCCGTAACTACAAGTACGGCATGGTGACGATGTGCGTCGGCACGGGCATGGGCGCGGCGGGCATCATCGAGCGCCTGTGAGCATGTTCACCCCGATGTTCGCTTCGGTCCGCGCGCGTACGCGTTGAAGACCGCGGAACGGTTCGCAGGCCACCCGGCTTGCGAACCGTTTTTACATTCTCAGCAGGAGTATGAGGAGATGACGATGGATATTCTGGTCGAGCGCGCCGACGGCGTGCTGACGATTGCCTTCAACCGTCCCGGCAGGAAAAACGCGATTACGGCCGCGATGTATCAGACGATGGCCGACGCGCTGGTCGAAGCGCAAGGCGACGCATCCGTGCGCGCCATCCTGATTCGCGGCAGCGCGGGCATTTTCAGCGCCGGCAACGATCTCGAAGATTTCATGAAGACGCCGCCGATGGGCGAAAACGCGCCGGTGTTCCAGTTCCTGCGCGCGATCAGCTCGGCGGAGCAGCCGGTGGTGGCGTCGGTGGCGGGCCCGGCGGTCGGCATCGGCACGACTCTGCTGCTGCATTGCGATCTGGTCTACGCAGCCGACACCGCGAGCTTCTCGCTGCCGTTCACGCAACTCGGCTTGTGTCCGGAAGCGGCGTCGAGCCTGCTGTTGCAGCGCGTGGCTGGCTACCAGGCAGCGGCGGAGAAACTGCTGCTCGGCGAAGCATTCGACGCCGCCGAGGCGCAACGCATGGGCTTCGTGAATCGCCTGCTGCCCGCCGCCGAAGTCGACGCGTTCGCCGCTTCGCAAGTCGCGAAACTGGCCGCGTTGCCGGCCTCGTCATTGCGCGTGACGAAGAGCTTGATGAAGCGGGCGAGCCACCAGGAATTGCAAACGCAGATGTCCGAAGAGGCCGTGCATTTCGGCAAGATGCTGCTCGCGCCTGAAGCACGTGAGGCGTTCAAGGCGTTCTTCGAGAAGCGCAAGCCGGACTTCCGGCAATTCGATTGAGTGGTGTGCCCGAACGCTTGAGCCACTGCGGCCGCGAGCGCTCTGGCGTAGAAGGGACTTGCCCGCTCGTGCGGTTTCCAGCTTTCGCGCCTTGGACGTCCGCCCGCTCGCCTGTCAGGCGCGTTAGCCGTTCAGGACTGCGCCGGCTGCAACGTATCGTAGTCGACGTAGCTTTTCTCGCGGCAGAAGCTCACCAGCCGCACGCCCGCCTTGCGGGCAATCGCAATCGCCAGCGACGACGGCGCCGAGATCGTGGCGACCATCGGCACGTCGACGCGCGCGGCCTTGCGCACCAGCTCGTAGCTGGCGCGGCTCGATAGAAACACGAAACCCTCCCTGGTATCGACGCGATCGAGCACCAGCTGGCCGATCAGCTTGTCGAGCGCGTTGTGGCGGCCGACGTCCTCGAACGCATAGCGGATCGCGCCCGCCGCGTCGCACCACGCGGCGGCGTGCAGGCCGCCGGTCAGCCGCGTCAGCGCCTGATGCTCGGGCAATTCGCGAGCGGCGCGCGCGATCGCGTCCGGCGCGAGCCGTTGCAGAAAACCGGTGTCCGGCACGCGCTCCGGTTCCAGATCCAGCAGATCGATGCTTTCGATGCCGCAAACACCGCAGCCGGTGCGCCCGGCGAGCGCACGGCGCTTCTCCTTCAGCGCGACGAACGCCTGCTGCACCACCTGTAACTGCACTTCGGCATGCGGCAATTCGCCGTCATCATGCAGCTCGACCTCGATGTCCTGAATGTCGCTGCCGCGCTCCACGATTCCTTCCGAAATCGCGAATCCCACCGCGAACGCTTCCAGATCGCGCGGCGTGCACATCATCACCGCGTGCGAAATGCCGTTGAAGACAAGCGCGACCGGCCACTCCTGACCGACGTGGTCGGTGACGGTTTCGACCGCCGCGCCGCGATGCCGGCGCACCTGGCGCTCCACGGCGCCCGGCTGCCCGGTTGTTTCCAGTTCGTTCAAGCTAGTTCACTCCTTTGCCATGCCGCGCGCGTGTGAGCGGTTGACGGCCCGGTACGTTGCCGCCAGCCATGCCGCCGTCGCGCGAATAAGGTTCTAAAATACCCCAAGCTGGGCTTGCGTGTTGCCCGCCATCCACGAGGGACATTGTCATGGGACTCAACGAAGCACCGCTTCTGTTCAACTTCGAGGTCGAGTCTTCGGAGAATTTCACCTACATCCCGATGTCGGTACGCTTCAATCTCGACCGGTTCGGGCTGCGCATCTCGCTCGATCAATGGCAAACGCTGCCGCTCGAAGACCGCAAGCTGCTGGCGCGTTTCCCGGTCGAGGAAGACGCGGAAATCGAGCCGAATTTCGATCATGCCCTGTTCGAAATGCTGCGGACCCACGCGAACATCGAACCGGAGTGGTTCACGCCCGAGGAAGCGCCGGCCTGGCGCCGCACGGACAGCGTGCCGGACGGCATCGCGCACCAGGCGCAACTGGCCGGTCTCGCCGCGCCGGGCGTCGCCCAGTGGGCCGAACTGGAGCCGTTCAAGCGCTACGTGCTCGCCAAGCTGTCGCGCAAGCCGGAGGCTAATCACGACTTTGTCCCGGCCATGAAGGAGTTCGGCGCCGCCGGCTAGGTACGGCCGGTTACGCGCAGCCAGGCAGCCAGGTTTTTTTCAATCGCTACCCTCAATCTATTCCGAACTCTGCCGTTATCCATGGGTTGGCGCGTAAAGAGACTCGTATCGATGCGGCCCGACGCATCGAAAGCGACCGCGCGCTCCCGCCCGCAGAACGATCGACGTTCGGAACCCATGACTCCTTTTTTATCGAAGCGGCTGCTGATCAACCTGGCGGTCGTTGCCGCGGCGATCGGCGCGAACGCGTTCGTCGCCTATACGCAGATCTGCGGCCAACGCGACGCTGACGCGCGCATGCTGCGTTCGACGAGCGTGCGCCAGAACCTCGACGCCTACCGCGCGGTGCTCGACGGCGGCCTTGCCGCGCTCGGCCGCTTCGAGGCGTCGGGCGAGTCGGCGCCGGCCGGCGCGGCCACCGCCATGGCCACCAAGCTCGCGGGTCTGGAGGGCGACCTGCGCAAGGAACTGGCCGGCGAACCCGCCATGCTCGACGCCCTCGCGAAGCTGAGCGCGGACAGCCACGCGTTGCAACACGACATCGACGACGCGCTGCTCAGGAGCGCCAATGCCGGGGCGGACGCCTCGCGCGCGTGGGCGGCCTCGACTTACACCCATCTCGGGCTCGGCCTGGATCGCGTCGAAGACGGCCTCGCGGCGCTGCGCGGCGCGGAGAACCGAGCCTTGCAGGCGTCGCTCGCGGCGTCCGCCAACGAAACGCAGCGGGCGATGTTCCTGCTGATCGTCACCATGCTGGGCGGCAGCGTGCTGCTGATCTTCACGTTCGGCGCCCGCGAAAACAGCGCGCGCGAGAAGCTGCGCACCGTGCGCGCGCTCGGCCGCCACGACGAACGCTTTCGCGGCCTGTTCGACGACCATCCGGTGCCGATGTACATCTTCGATCGCGAGACGCTGCGTTTTCTTGCAGTCAACGCGGCCGCGATCCAGCAATATGGCTACACCGAAAGCGAATTTCTCGGCATGACGATTCGCGCGATCCGGCCGAACGGCGAAATCGCGCGTCTCGAATCGCATCTGCAGCGCAGCGACGCGGGCCAGCACGGCCGCACCATGGCGGGCATCTGGCATCACCGGCGCAAGGACGGCTCGACGATCAGCGCCGACATTTCGTATCACGCGCTGAACTTTATGGGCCGCGCGGCGTTCTTCGTGCTCGCCGACGACGTCACCGACCAGATCAACGCCGAAGCCGAAGCGCAGCGTTCGAACCAGATGCTCGAAGCGGTGATCGACAATATTCCGCAGCGCATTTTCTGGAAGGACATGGAGTCGCGTTATCTCGGCTGCAACATGGCGTTCGCGCGCGATGCCGGGCTCGCGTATCCGGAGCAGGTGGTGGGCAAGAGTGACGCCGACATGCCGTGGCGCGACTTCTCGACGCTGCTGAACGACCACGACAAGGAAGTGGTGAGCACCGGCGTGCCGAAGATGAACTTCGAAGTCGATCTGGTGATCGACGGCGTGCATCGCACCACCGTCACGAGCAAGCTGCCGTTCACCGACGGCGACGGCCGCGTGATCGGCGTGCTCGGTTCCTACACGGACATCACCGAGCGCAAGCGCGCCGATCTTGCCTTGCGTCTGCAAAGCCGCGCGCTCGATGCCAGCGTCAACGCGATTCTGATCACCGCGCCTTCGCCGACCGGCAACCTGATCGAATACGTGAACCCGGCGTTCATGCGCATCACCGGCTATGACCCGGCCGAGGTGATCGGCCACGATTGCCGCGTCCTGCAGCGCGACGACCGCGAGCAGGAAGGCGTCGCGCTGATCCGCCAGGCGCTCGCCGCGAACCGCGAAGTCAGCGCGGTGGTGCGCAACTATCGCAAGGACGGCGCGCTGTTCTGGAATCAGCTCTTCATCGCGCCGGTGCCGAATCAGGACGGGCTGATCACGCATCACATCGGCGTGATCAACGACGTGACCGATCTGATGCGCTATCAGGAACAGCTCGAATACCAGGCCAACTACGACAGCCTGACTCGCTTGCCGAACCGCAATCTGTTGCGCGACCGTCTGCAACATGCGCTGATCGTCGCGCAACGGCACCACAAGGGCGTCGCGGTCGTGTTCATCGATCTGGACGGCTTCAAGAACGTCAACGACAGCCTCGGCCACAGCGTCGGCGACCGTCTGCTGAGCGTGGTGGCCGAGCGGCTCGCGCGCTGCACGCGCACGAGCGACACGGTGGCGCGGCACGGCGGCGACGAGTTCGTGATCGTGATGACCGATACCGTCGACGAACAGTCACTGATCGCGTGGATGGAACGCGTGCGCGCGTCGATCTCCGAGCCGGTGTGGCTCGACGGCACCGAGCTGTACGTCGGCTGCAGCATGGGTGCGAGCCTGTTCCCGCAAGACGGTGAAGATGCCGAGACGCTGATGAAGAAGGCCGACCTCGCGATGTATCGCGCCAAGGACATGGGCCGCAACACCTTCCAGTTCTACCAGCCGGAGATGAACGCGAGCGCGGGTGCGCGCCTGAATCTCGAACGGCGTCTGCGCCGCGCGTTGCGCGACAACGAATTCCTGCTGCACTACCAGCCGCAGGTGGATATCGAGAGCGGGCAGATCGTCGGCACCGAGGCGCTGGTGCGCTGGCGCGATCCGGAAGTCGGGCTGGTGCCTCCGTCGTCGTTCATTCCGGTCGCAGAGGAAAGCGGGCTGATCGGGCCGCTCTCGGAGTGGGTGCTGCGCGAGGCGTGCCGCCAGAACAAGGCCTGGCAGGACGAAGGCTTGCCGCCGGCGCGGGTGTCGGTGAATCTGTCGGCGCGGGTGTTCCAGCAGCGCGACATCGCCAAGCTGGTCATGCAGGTGCTGGCCGAGACCGGTCTCGAGCCGCAATACCTCGAACTCGAGCTGACCGAAAGCACCATCATGCGCAACGCGGAAGAAGCGGTGTCGATGCTCAACGAACTGCACGCGCTCGGCATCGGCCTTGCCATCGACGACTTCGGCACCGGCTATTCGAGCCTCAGCTATCTGAAGCGCTTCCCGGTGGACCGTTTGAAGATCGACCGCTCGTTCGTCTCCGACATCGGCGTGTCGGGCGACGACGAGACGATCACCTCAGCGATCATCGCGCTCGCGCATTCGCTGAAATTGCAGGTGATCGCCGAAGGCGTGGAGACGTCCGCGCAACTCGACTTCCTGAAAGAACGCGCGTGCGACGAGATGCAAGGGTTCTACTTCGCGAAGCCGTTGTCGACGGACGCGATCTCCGAACTGCTGCAAGGTGGCGAAGGGCGCGAGCTCGCGACGGTTTGAGTGCTCACGCCCGCAGGCTCACTGCGCCGGCGTGTCCAGAAAAACCGGCAGATCTTCCGCCAGTTCGGAGAACGACTGCAGGAGGGGATGTTCCGACTTGCTGACCATCCCCGGCAGCATCATCTGCGTGAAGTGCCAGGCGACCGCCACGGTGACGTCGGCCGCGTCGAACCGACTGGCCTCGATCGGCAGCGCCGCCGCCGCAAGCTCGCGCTCGAGTTCGGCGTAAGCGGCGAACAACTGCGTGCTCACGCGATCCACCCACGGCTCATGCTGCCTCTCCACCGGGCGCAGATTGCGTTCGTAGACGATCTGCACGCTCTTCTCGCAGGCGGCGAGCGCGAGGCCCGTGAGGCGGGCGGCGCGCAAGGCGGCGTCGGGCCGTGTCGGGAAAAGCCGCTGGTTCGGCCCGGCGAGCGTGGCGAGGTATTGGAGAATCACCGTCGAGTCCATCACGGTCTGGCCGTTGTCGGCGATCAGCGTGGGCGCCTTGACGACGGGGTTGATTCTCGCGAACTGGTCGTAGGTGCTGAACACCGAGATCGACTCGTGCTCGAAGTCGAGCTTCAGCAGTTTGAGGCAGATGGCGACCCGGCGTACGTAGGGCGAATCCAGCATTCCGATCAGTTTCATCTCATTCCCGTTAGAACATCTATCATGGCGCGCCCGAGCGCGCAGTGGCATGGGGATTCCCCTGCTGGCAAAGGTCGAGGCGCATCGAACCGATAGATTAAGCATCTACGCACCGCAAAAAAAGCGACAATTAACGACGATTTACGTCAGAATTTCTTACATGAAACCGATTCCGCCGTTGACCGCACTGCGCTGCTTCGAGGCCGTCGCTCGCTTGGGCGGCGTCACGCAGGCCGCACGCGAATTGCATGTCACGCACTCGGCGGTGAGCCAGCAGATCAAGGTGCTGGAAGATTCGATGGGCGTCGCGCTATTCATGCGCGAGGCGCGCGGGCTGCGGCTGACCGAGGAAGGACGGCTCTATGCGCTCGACATCCGCATGGCGCTGCGCGACATCACCCATGCGACGCGCCGCGCGCAGGCGCGGCCGCACGAAAGCGAACTGGTGATCACGACCTTGCCGTCGTTCGCACAGCATTGGCTCGTGCCGCGCCTCGCCAGCTTTCGCGACGCGCATCCGTATTACCGGATCCGCTTGCAGACGAGTTTGCAGGTCGAGGATTTCCGCCAGGGCGCGAGCGACATCGGCATCCGCATGGGACAGGGGCATTGGCCCGACGTCGCGCAACAGAAGCTGTTCGACGACGAGATGGTGGTGGTCGCCGCGCCGCATTTCACGCTCGCGCCGCATGGCCGCTTGCCCGTCACCGCCGAGGACGTGCTGGCCTGTCCGCTGATCTCGAGTCCCGATACGCCGTGGCATGACTGGTGTCAGGCAGCTCAGGTGGCGGAGCCGGCCGAGAGAGCGGTGGTGCTGTCGGCCAACGACTCGAATATCGTGATCGGCGCGGTGCGGCAGGGCCAGGGTGTCGCGCTCGAACGGCGCAGCCTGGTCGCGTATGCGCTGGCGCGCGGCGAGTTGGTGCAGATCACCGATATCCGCGTGCCATACCGTTATCCCTATTGGCTGGTCTGGCAGCAGCGGGAGATGCTCAATGCCTCGCAGGCGCATTTCGCGCAGTGGATCGAAGGGCAGGTCGACGCTTATCTGCGCAGTAACGGCGCGCCTGCGGTGTCGATTCGTGCGGGTTAGCCCGTACTCGTGCGCGTAATCGGTTTGCGCAGGCGTTTCAGTCGGATATATTCGTGATTCCCATCTCAGGCTGCGCTGGGAATTACGAAGCACCGATTCACGCGGCGTTGCGCCCGATTTTCGCTGCTCGCACTGGGTGATGGGCGTTTCGCCGTCGACTATCCGCCAATCCGACTGATCCGACTGGAGAGAACAATGACGTCGTCACCTGCGAAGAAACTGTCTGTGTTGCTGGCATCGGTTGTACTGAGCGTGGCTTGCGCCGCGCCGGCGTTCGCGCAAAGCGGCGGCGGCGGTGGCGGTCCGGCGGGGAATGATTCTGACGCGGCCATTCCGTCGGCCGCATCGAAAGCGGCTCCGAGCACCAAGGCTCAGCGCAAGGCCGCGCGCAAGGAGGCGCGGGCGAAGAAAAACGCCGAGTTGAAACAGTTGGAGAGCAACGGCTATCAACCGTCGCGCAACGATCCGAATTATCCGAACGACATTCAGAACGCGCAGAAGAAGGCGGGAATCGGCGCGGCAGCGAGCCAGTGACCTTGTACTACGGCTGAAGGAAAACGAGGCGCCGCGGCGCCTCGGTTTTTTTGTTTACCGCAAGCCGCTCAATCCAGCACCGGCAGCGCGCGCGGACGGCGATCGCTATCGGTGGCGACGTAGGTCAGCGTGGCTTCGGTGACCTTCACGAGATCTTCGGTGAGGCTCATGCGCTGCGCGTAGACCTCGACCGCCACGGTGACCGACGTATTGCCCGTCTTGACGATGTCCGCGTAAAAGCTCAGCAGATCGCCGACGAACACCGGCTGCTTGAACACGAACGAGTTGACCGCGATGGTCGCCACCCGCCCGTTGGCGCGGCGGCTTGCCGGAATCGAACCGGCAATGTCCACTTGCGCCATGATCCAGCCGCCGAACACGTCGCCGTGGACGTTCGCGTCCGAGGGCTGCGGCACCACGCGCAGCGCGCAGTGCTTTTGCGGGAGTTGGAGAATATCGGTCATCGGGGCACCCTTGAGAAACGTGTTGGCTCGGTCGGCTCGACCGGCAGGCGGGGCATTTCACGACAACGGTACGGCACGCACCGCGCGGCCAACGTGCCACCCACGGCGGGCCAACCCATGAAAAGCGGCGCCAGCCGGCTTCTGCGACAATAGAAAGATCAGGAATTGTACGGGAAAGCGCCCAGCCGGGTCGCGCGACAAAAACCAGTGTGCCGGTCCGGCATGCCGCAGTCGCCGCGCCGCTGCGAACTCCGGCATTTCCACACTCTCCCCAGCCGATCTCCATGCGCCGCACGCCCTCGTCCGAACCCTCGCCGATCTCCACCCAGCCGCGCAACGACTGGCAGACGATCCTGTCGCTGCTGCCGTATCTCGCCACATATAAATGGCGGGTCGGCTTCGCGCTGAGCTGCCTGATCGGTGCGAAGGTCGCCAATCTCGGCGTGCCGATCGTGATGAAGCGGATCGTCGACGGTCTCGCCTCGGTGCAGCATCTGACCGCGCTCGGCCGCGCGCATGATTCGCCAGGCATCGTGTTGCTGGGTGGCATCGGCCTGCTGGTGGTCGCGTATGCGGTGGTGCGGCTGTCCACATCGCTATTCACCGAACTGCGCGAGATTCTGTTCTCGAAGGTGACCGAAAGCGCGGTGCGCCAACTCGCGCTGAAAGTGTTCCGCCATCTGCATGCGCTGTCGTTGCGCTTTCACCTCGAACGGCAGACGGGCGGCATGTCGCGCGACATCGAGCGCGGCACGCGCGGCATCACGCAACTGATCTCGTATTCGCTGTACAGCATTCTGCCGACGCTCGTCGAAGTCGGGCTCGTGCTCGGCTTTTTCGTCGTCAAATACGAGGCGTATTACGCGGTGGTCACGTTCATTGCGCTCGCCGTGTACATCGTGTTCACGGTGAAGGTCACGGAGTGGCGCACGCATTTTCGCCGCACCATGAACGATCTCGATTCGAAAGCGAATTCACGCGCGATCGATTCGCTGCTGAACTACGAGACGGTCAAATACTTCGGCAACGAAGAGTGGGAAGCGAGCCGTTACGACGAAAACCTCAAGCGCTATCGGACGGCGGCGATCAAGTCGCAGCGCTCGCTGTCGGCGCTGAACTTCGGGCAGCAGGCGATTATCGGCACGGGGCTCGTGTTCATTCTGTGGCGCGCCACGCAGGGCGTGATGGCCGGGCGTCTCACGCTCGGCGATCTGGTGCTGATCAACACCTTCATGCTGCAGCTTTATATTCCGCTGAATTTTCTTGGCGTCGTGTATCGCGAGTTGAAGCAAAGCCTCACCGATATGGATCGCATGTTCACGCTGCTCGGCGCCGCGCAGGAAGTGCCCGACCTGGAAGGTGCGCCCGCGTTGCGTGTGAGCGGCGCGCAGGTGCGCTTCGAGCGGGTGAATTTCGCGTACGAACCGGCGCGCCAGATTCTGTACGACGTGAGCTTCACGATTCCCGCAGGCACGACGACGGCGGTGGTCGGCCATAGCGGCTCGGGCAAATCGACTCTCGCGCGGCTGATGTTCCGCTTCTACGATCTGGACCGCGCGACGGGCGGCGCGATCACCATCGACGGTCAGGATATTCGCGACGTCACGCAGGATTCGCTGCGCGCGTCGATCGGCATCGTGCCGCAGGATACGGTGCTGTTCAACGATTCGATCTACTACAACATCGCTTACGGCCGCCCCTCGGCGACACGCGACGAAGTGATCGCGGCGGCGCGCGCGGCGCATATTCACGAGTTCATCGAAGGGCTGCCGAAGGGCTATGAAACGCCGGTCGGCGAACGTGGCCTGAAGTTATCCGGCGGCGAAAAGCAACGCGTGGCGATTGCGCGGACCATCCTCAAGAATCCGCCGATTCTGTTGTTCGACGAAGCGACCTCCGCGCTCGATTCACGTTCCGAGCGTGCCATTCAGCACGAGCTCGATCAGATCGCCCGCGAGCGCACGACGCTGATCATCGCGCACCGGCTTTCGACGGTGGTGCACGCGCAGCAGATCATCGTGATGGACAAAGGACGGATCGTCGAGCGCGGCACGCATGCGGAACTGTTGCGCGCGAACGGGCTGTTCGCGCAGATGTGGGCGTTGCAGCAGCAGCGCGCGGCCGAGGCGCCGGAGCCGGTGGAAATCGTGGGTGCGGGGGACGGCGGGCCGTAAACTCGTGCGGCGATTTTTTGCGTCGTCGCGTGGCAATGCAGCGCGATGCGAAACTCTAGCGCCGAACGCCGAACGCCGAACGCCGAACGCCGAACGCCGAACGCCGAACGCCGAACGCCGAACGCCGAACGCCGAACG
>NZ_JAQQEG010000065.1:0-34584 GCF_046027395.1 Paraburkholderia dipogonis
TCGACTGGTTCAGCGCCGTCTCGTATCACATGATGGGCGTGCCCACGGCGATGTTCACGCCGCTCTTCGTGATCTCGCGCACGGCCGGCTGGAGCGCGCACATCATCGAGCAGCGCGTCGACAACAAGATCATCCGTCCGAGCGCGAACTACACCGGACCTGAGAATTTGAAGTACCTGCCGCTAAATAGGAGAAAATAGCGGTCGCTGTGCGCTTTCAAAGCGCGTGCAGTTCAACCACGCGGTCGCCAGGACCGGTAGCCCGCGGAATGTTTAACTGAAACTAGATAGAAAGGTTTTCTCCATGAAAAAGCTGATGATCGCCGCCGTGATTGGCGCCCTGTCCACGACGATGCTGTCCGTCGCGACTGACGCCGCCGCGCAAACGGCGACCACCACGACGCCGGCTGCTAAGGCTGCGCCGAAAAAGCCGCAGCCGAAGCGCCTGATCAAGCGGAAGGCGAACCCGGCCAAGGAAGCGAAGGTCGATCCGGTGCCGGAAGGCGCGGAAAAGTGGTCGTGCAACGAAGGCCTGGCTTTCGAACTGAAGGGCGACATGAAGCGTGACCAGATCGTCACGGTTCACTGGGCTAACAAAAATTACAATCTGCCGCGCGAAGCGACTACCACGGGCGCAGATCGCTTCCACGACGCCGCAACGGGTATGGACCTGGTCGTGATCCCGACGAAGGCGATGTTGTTCTCGGATAAGGACAGCTCGCGCCTGGCCGACGAGTGCAAGACGGCGGCGATGCAGCAAGGCGCACCGGCTCCGACGCAATCGAACGCGATCGACAAGACCAGCAACTAATATCGTCATCAGGAACGCTCCCCGATGTCCGCTCCGATTTCCAACGTGCGACCCGACCCGGACCCAGTCCTGGCCGATATCGTCGACTACGTTCTGGATTATCAGATCGACAGCACGCTCGCGCTGGAAACCGCGCGTCATTGCCTGATCGATACGCTCGGTTGCGGACTCGAGGCGCTCACCTACCCGGCCTGCACCAAGCTGATGGGACCGATCGTGCCGGGCACGATCGTCCCCAACGGCGCGAAGGTGCCCGGCACATCGTTCCAGTTGGACCCGGTTCAGGCGGCCTTCAACATCGGCGCCATGATTCGCTGGCTCGACTTCAACGACACCTGGCTTGCCGCCGAATGGGGGCATCCGTCGGATAACCTCGGCGGAATTCTGGCGACGGCCGACTGGCTCTCGCGCAGCGCCATCGCAGCGGGCAAAGCGCCGCTGGCGATGAAAGACGTGTTGATCGCCATGATCAAGGCGCACGAAATTCAAGGCTGTATCGCGCTCGAAAACTCCTTCAACAAGGTCGGGCTCGATCATGTATTGCTGGTGAAGCTGGCGTCGACCGCGGTGGTCGGCCAGCTGATCGGCCTCACGCGCGACGAACTGATCAACGCGGTGTCGCAGGCGTTTGTCGATGGGCATGCGCTGCGCACGTATCGCCACGCGCCGAATACCGGCTCGCGCAAGTCGTGGGCCGCGGGCGATGCGACCTCACGCGCCGTGCGTCTCGCGCTGATCGCGAAGACCGGCGAGATGGGCTATCCATCGGTGTTGACGGCGAAGACGTGGGGCTTTTACGACGTGCTGTTCAAGGGCAACGCGTTCCAGTTCCAGCGTCCGTACGGTTCGTACGTGATGGAAAACGTGCTCTTCAAGATTTCTTTTCCGGCAGAATTCCACGCGCAAACGGCAGTGGAAGCGGCCATGAAGTTGCATGAGCAACTCGCCGCGGCGGGAAAGCGCGTTGAAGACGTCTGCAAGATCACGATCCGCACGCACGAAGCCGCGATTCGCATCATCGATAAAAAAGGACCGCTGAATAATCCGGCCGACCGCGATCATTGCATTCAGTACATGATCGCCGTGCCGCTGATCCACGGCCGGCTGACGGCTGCGGACTATGAAGATTCGATCGCGCAGGACGCGCGCATCGATGTGCTGCGCGCGAAGATGGAATGTGTCGAAGACGCGCAGTTCACGAAGGATTACCACGATCCGGAGAAGCGTTCGATCGCCAATGCACTGACGATCGAATTCAACGACGGCTCGACATTCGACGAAGTCGTAGTCGAATACCCGATCGGTCATAAGCGTCGTCGCGAAGACGGGATTCCGTTGCTGGTCGAGAAGTTCAAGACCAACCTCGCGCGCCGCTTTCCGGTCAAGCAACAACTGGCGATTCTCGACGTGTCGCTGGATCAGGCAAGGCTCGAAGCCATGCCGGTCAATGAATACGTCGATCTGTACGTCATCTAGTTAAGTACTGTAGTTCCGCGATCAAACCAAGGAAAACACCATGGCCCACAACCTCCACAAAACGCTCAAGGAATTCGACAGCGGTTCCGGCAAAGGCAAGTTCTACTCCCTGCCGCAACTCGGCAAGGCACTGAACATCAAGATCGACCGCCTGCCGGTTTCGATCCGAATCGTGCTGGAATCGGTGCTGCGTAACTACGACGGCAAGAAAATCGCCGAAGAACACATCGAGCAACTTGCCAACTGGAAGCCGACTGCTTCGCGCGTCGACGAAATCCCGTTCGTCGTGTCGCGCGTCGTGCTGCAAGACTTTACCGGCGTGCCGCTGCTCGCCGATATCGCGGCAATGCGCGGTGTCGCGAAACACATGGGCAAGGATCCGAAGTCGATCGAACCGCTGGTCCCGGTCGATCTGGTCGTCGATCACTCGGTGCAGATCGATCACTTCCGCGAAAAGAACGCGCTCGATCTGAACATGAAACTGGAATTCCAGCGCAACAACGAGCGCTACCAGTTCATGAAGTGGGGCATGCAGGCATTCGACACGTTCAAGGTCGTGCCGCCGGGCGTCGGCATCGTTCACCAGGTGAACCTGGAATATCTCGCACGCGGCGTGCACAAGAAGGCTGAAGGCGCGGACACGGTGTACTACCCGGATTCGCTGGTCGGCACCGACAGCCACACCACCATGATCAACGGTATCGGCGTGGTGGGCTGGGGCGTGGGTGGTATCGAAGCGGAAGCCGGCATGCTCGGCCAGCCGGTGTACTTCCTGACGCCGGACGTGGTCGGCGTCGAACTGAAGGGCAAGCTGCGCGAAGGCCTGACGGCGACCGACCTGGTCCTGACCGTGACCGAACTGCTGCGCAAGGAAAAGGTTGTCGGCAAGTTCGTCGAGTTCTTCGGCGAAGGCACGAAGTCGCTGTCGCTGCCGGATCGTGCGACGATCGGCAACATGGCGCCGGAATATGGCGCAACGATGGGCTTCTTCCCGGTCGACGAAAAAACCATCGACTACTTCAAGGGCACGGGCCGCACCGACGCAGAAATCTCCGCCTTCGAAAACTACTTCAAGGCGCAAGGTCTGTTCGGTATTCCGAAGGCTGGCCAGATCGACTACACCAAGGTCGTCACGCTGGATCTCGGCACGGTTACGCCGTCGCTGGCAGGTCCGAAGCGCCCGCAAGACCGTATCGAAATCGGCAACGTGAAGTCGACCTTCAGCGACCTGTTCTCGAAGCCGGTGGCGGAAAATGGCTTCGCGAAGAAGGCGGACGATCTCGAAGCGCAATACACGACGAGCAACGGCGTCGACGTAAAGAACGGCGACATCCTGATCGCCGCGATCACGTCGTGCACGAACACCTCGAACCCGAGCGTGCTGCTGGCCGCCGGCCTGCTGGCGAAGAAGGCTGTCGAAGCCGGCCTGACGGTCGCTCCGCACATCAAGACGTCGCTGGCACCGGGATCGCGTATCGTCACGGAATACCTGACGAAGACCGACTTGATGAAGTACCTCGACAAGCTCGGCTTCACGCTGGCCGCTTACGGTTGCACGACCTGTATCGGCAACGCGGGCGATCTGACGCCGGAACTGAACGAAGCGATCACGAAGAACGACATCGTCGCGGCAGCGGTTCTGTCCGGCAACCGTAACTTCGAAGCGCGTATTCACCCGAACATCCGCGCCAACTTCCTGGCCTCGCCGCCGCTGGTCGTCGCTTACGCGATCGCCGGCAACATCACGCGCGACCTGATGACCGAACCGGTCGGCAAGGGCAAGGGCGGCAAGGACATCTACCTGGGCGACATCTGGCCGACCAGCGAAGAAGTCAACGACCTGCTCAAGTTCGCGCTGGACGCCGACGCGTTCCGCAAGAACTACTCGGCGCTGACCAAGAAGGGCGACCTGTGGAGCAAGATCGAGGGCGAAGAAGGTCAAGTCTACGACTGGCCGAAATCGACCTACATCGCTGAGCCGCCGTTCTTCGGCAAGGACTTCTCGATGACGCCGGCCGACAGCATCGCGGCGGTGACCAACGCGCGCGCGCTGGGCATCTTCGGTGACTCGGTCACGACCGACCACATCAGCCCGGCTGGCTCGATCAAGGAAGATTCGCCGGCAGGCAAGTGGCTGAAGGAAAACGGCGTGCAGAAGGCCGACTTCAACAGCTACGGCTCGCGCCGCGGCAACCACGACGTGATGATGCGCGGCACGTTCGCCAACGTCCGGATCAAGAACCTGATGATCCCGACGAAGGCAGATGGCTCGCGCGTGGAAGGCGGCCTGACGATTCACCAGCCGAGCGGCGAAAATATGTCGATCTACGACGCGGCGATGAAGTACATCGACGCCGGTACGCCGACCGTCGTGTTCGCGGGCGAAGAGTACGGCACGGGCTCGTCGCGTGACTGGGCTGCGAAGGGTACGCAACTGCTGGGCGTGAAAGCTGTGGTCGCACGCAGCTTCGAGCGGATTCACCGCTCGAACCTGGTCGGCATGGGCGTTCTGCCGCTGCAGTTCAAGGGCTCGGATAGCGTGCAATCGCTCGGCATCACCGGCGAAGAAACGTACGACATCGAAGGCCTGGGCGCTGACTTCAAGCCGCAGCAGGAAGTGACGCTGGTGATTCGCGGCAAGGACGGCAAGGAAAAGCGCGTGCCGGTGCTGCTGCGTATCGACACGCCGATCGAAGTCGATTACTACAAGCACGGTGGGATTCTGCCGTTCGTGCTGCGTTCGCTGCTGGCTGCTTAACGCATTCGCTTACCTGTGCAGTAGCTGCGAGCTGTTTTGCAGGGGCTGCGTCCTGTGGAGGACGCAGCTGACTTTGAAGCCCGACCAGTGGTCGGGCTTTTTTTTGGGCTGCGTTTTTTAACGCTACTTTTGGGCGCGGTCGGTCTGGAACGCGTCGGGGTTGTCGGTGATGCGACGCTGAGTCAAGCGGGCGTTCCAGTCGATATCACCCGGCACCGGTATGCTGGCGCGCGTCGTGATATTCGCGCGCCGCTGCTGCACGGCCCAGTCGAGCAATGCCGCGCGCTCGGCTGTGTCATTTGCGGACGAGGAGCGTGCGGTCCATTCGGGTTGCTTCGACGCGGACGGCTGCGTGGCTGGATTCGCCGCGCGACTCAGCGTGAGCCGTTCGTCGATTTGCGGCTTGCCGAGGCGTGTGATTGGGACCTGGCGATGGGCCGTTGCGGGCTCGCTCGGTGCGACCTGACGTGTGGACACGCGTGCGGTCGGATGCGGCACGAGGTGTTCGACGTGCTGTGTCTTTGGTGTATTGGCAGGAGCTGTGCTCGGTGCCGCGTTGGCTGACGTAAGAGCGCCGGGAGCCGTCGCCTTCGGTGGCGAACTAGCGACCAAAGGTGCTCTCCGAGCAATCGTCCTGGCGATTTCGACCGGCGGCTGCACCGGCTTGGCTCGCTCTTGTGGATTAATTGCCATCGCACTGCCATCTATCGACGCAACCGGCCGCATTACCGCCGTGGCCGTGGTCGTCGCCTTGTCGGCGTGCATCGTACAGGTGGCCAGCAGCCAGGCCAGCGCGATGCTGCAGCCCGCGAAGATCGCCGCTCCGAGGACATGATCCGAACGGGTCGAACTCGGCCGCACCCGGCCCATTTCGAGGTAGTACCTGGCTTCGGCTAACTGCTCTTCAAACCGATGCGATTGGTCGCGTTGCTGCGGCAACTTGTAGAAGAAGAGAAACTTTGCCCCCGGCGGAAACGGCCCACGACGTGCCGGTGACGCCGGGCGTCGCACCGCATCCTGGATTGCCCGTTGCGCAGCGGTGAGTGGCGCGGGTTGCGGTTCGCGTTGTACCGCGACTGGCGCCAGCCGTCGCCGCGAGCCGAAGGGCGGCGGCAAGGCATCGAACGGCCGCGGAATCGGAAGCGCCAGATCGCCTTCAATCAAGGCCAGCGGTCGGTTCATTGTGAGGTGCTCCGGTATGCGCGCAACGTTGCTTCAAGTTGCGTGACGAGAGTCCTCGCGCGCGCCGTCAGCGTGCCAATTGATCCGGTGTTGTGCGCCAGCGGCGACGTACTTGCGCGCCGCAACGCCTCCATCAGACTGCGCGCGCCGACGAGACCCACTGCTCCGCTCAACCGGTGCAGCACACTATGGAAATGATCGAAGTCGCCGTCACGAAGCAAGGCGTTGAGCCGCGCGAGGTCGTCATTCATTGCCTGACGCCAGTTGTTGAAAAACGCGTGAAGATCGACTCCCTCTTCGGACAATGCGTCCAGATAACGGCTTTCAAATGGCTCAAAGGAGGCGCTGGCGCAGGTGTTCCGTGGCTGCGCGGCGTTGGAGAAAAGACGCGTCTGTGCGTTGCCGCTAGCGGTTTGCGCAGATGGCTCCCGTTGTTCGACAGCGAACGGCGCGTTGAAAATTGCGCAAGGGCCCGTCTCCGAGCCGCTCACGATGGAGAGCTCGCCGCGCATGCGCTGCGCCAGTATTCGGCAGAGTGGCAAACACGCGTCGGCGTCGCCGAGCCGCTCGGCCACCTGTGGATTACCTGTGACTGGACCGCAAAGCTGCGATCGCGCGGCCGGGGCCATTTTTTCACCGGCATCGACTACGCTGATAAAAATACGTTGCGAACCCGGATTCAACCGCTGCGCCCACACGACGAGCGAAATCTCTCCCTCCGCGCTGAGTTGGATCGTTCGATTGAGCAAATGGAAAATGACCTGGCCTAACCGGGCACTATCGGCGCGAATCGTTTCGGGCACCGTTTGACCAACGCTCGCGCGTAGGCGCAAATCGCGACGAGATGCAAACGGGACGAGCAGAGCGACAACACCATTGATAAGCTCGCGCAGGTTCGTCACGCTCTCTTCGAGGACGAACGCGCGAGATTCCAATGGCGAGGTATCCAGCAAATCGTTAAGCGTTTGACTCCATGTGCGCACAGAAGAACGAGGCAAGGTCATAATATTCATAGCCCGCAAACTTATTCGACCAAACGGTGCAAAGTCGCGAACTCGATGAGTCCTGCCAACGACGAAAGACCGAGTTTCTCCTGAATACGGCCCTTGTATGTGCTGACGGTTTTGTCGCTTATAAACAAAGCATCCCCAATCGCCTTATTCGACATGCCTTTCGAGAGCATCTGCAGAATCACAAGCTCTTTGTCCGACAGCAGCCCGATCCTTGCCTCTTCTCCTCCCGCTCCGGCAGCGAGCGCCATGCCGCCGCCACTGGCCGTCACGGGAAACACGGTGTAGCCGGCAAGCACCGCCTCGACACCGCGCATGATCTCCTTCATTTCCTGCGACTTGCCGACGAAACCGTGGACGCCCGAGCGCATCGCACGCGGCGCGAACGTGGCCGGGTCGTGGCCCGACAACACCATCACACGGATAGGCGGATGAACGAGCTTGAGACGGGGAATCACGTCGAGCCCACTGATGCGCGGAATATCGAGATCCAGTATGGCGAGCTCAGGGGTGTGCACCCGTGCCAATTCCACAGCGGACTGACCGTTATCGGCCTCGATTACATCTTCAACGCCAAGCAATTGCATGAGCTGCATTTTGATGACCATACGGAATGCCGGATGATCATCGATAATCAGAATAGGTGACATATTTCTTAATTCTCCTGAACACGCGCCTCGCGATATCGACTTTTACCCGCGTCGAGTTTCAATACTCGTCGATGTGTGCGGCACAACTAATCGTGGCGACCAGGGATACGACACGGACTATCCAAAACGACCGATCTTCCGCGCCCCACTGCCGGTCGCCGGCTTCAAAGATCGCTTTCGATGCAGCAGTCCACTAGGAGGCCGCCGCCACAAGTTCGATCTCGACGCGGCGGTTCGGCGCGAGGCACCGCGTCAACTGATCGCGTTTCGTTTGCCGGCAACCGACTAGCGGATTCGCACTGCCCCTGCCCCGTGCGGTCATCGGCAGGCTCACACCGTGCGCTCGCAGATATCGCTCGACCGTGCGCGCGCGTTGCGTGGACAGACCAAGGTTGTATGATTTGTCGCCGAGGCGGTCAGCGTAGCCGGTGATCTTCAGTTCCTGCATGACTGGAACCTTCTTCAGACCGATTGCCACGTCATCCAACTGACGCTTGCCGGCGGGCAGTATCGCGGCCTCGTCGCCACCGTTGAATCGGAAAAGAGAATCGGCCTTTAGCATGATCTTTCGCGGCGCCTTGGCAGTAGAAGCAGAAGTAGCCGGCACCGGAGCGGCCGTCGGTGTTTGCATCGCCTGCCTGCATTGCAGCGCTGTTTCCGCCGACTGGCGCAAGTTATCCTGCACCTCAGGCAAGCGTTTCTCGGCGTCGGAGAAACTGCGTCGCCATGCGTCATGCCCCGCCTGCATCAGCTCGACTTCGGCACAGGCAAGCGGCGGCTGCGCCTGCGGACATTGCGCAACAACGGGATCCGACTTGATGGTATTGACGATCTTCCACAGATCGGGGCGCACCGTGGACACGGTGCGTAGCGCGGGATTGACGGCGGATAGCGGTGTGCCGTTCTCCAGGCTCATCGTGATCATGGCCGCCTGGCCGATCGCTTCTTCGACGAAGCCCCAGTGGTCGCTAGCTTGCCGCGCCTGTTGAGCGGCATTGATCCAGCATTGTGCCTTGGCGTGAAAATAGCCGTTTTTATCGCCCGGCAGATGGTCGAGCCGCGTCTGCAGCAATGCCAGCGCCGTGCTACTGCTTGCCACCGGCGCGTAGGCGCTGATCCATTGCGAATTGACTGCGCCCGCGGTTACGTCCTGCGTCGCGCCGAAACCGGTTTGCAGCAATGTGGAGTCTTCGATGCCGAGCCGGTCACGCGCGGCGTGGTCCGCGCAAGCTGTCAAGGCGAGCGCGCATACAAGCACCGTTAGCTGGTGTTTCATTGATTCCCCGCGTCAAGCGCATCTTCTTATAGAGGGCTACGAGTATGAAGAGACGCTGATGCGCAGGGAATGGGAGCAATCTTAGATTAACGTCAGAGATTTGTTCATAGTGATGCGTTTCAGATAAATGCTGTCATCTGCTTGCGTAGATCCTCAAACCTTGACCGCCCGCGCTGCATTTCGCCCACGCAGCCATTCGAGCGCCAGCAACAGACTGGTGGAAAAAACAATCAGAATTGTCGCCAGCGCGGCGATGGTCGGGCTGATATTTTCGCGGATGCCGGTAAACATCTGTCGGGGCAACGTAGTCTGATCCGCGCCCGCCAGGAACAGCGTCACGACGACTTCATCAAATGAAGTTGCAAATGCAAACAGCGCACCCGAAATCACGCCCGGCGCGATCACCGGCAACGTGATGCGGAAAAACGTCTTCACCGGATTCGCGCCTAGCGACAAACTCGCCCGCACCAGGTTGTAGTTGAAACCCTGCAACGTCGCCGCCACCGTCGTCACGACAAAGGGCACGCCGAGCGACGCATGCGCGAGAATCAGGCCGATGTAGGTATTGGCCAACCCAAGCGGCGCAAAGAACAGGTACATGCCGACGCCGACCACCACCACCGGCACGATCATCGGCGAGATCAGGATCGCCATGAGCAGCCCTTTGCCGCGGAAGTTAGCCTTGGTCAGTCCGATTGCCGCCAACGTGCCGAGCACGGTTGCGACAACGGTCGCCGAGGGCGCCACGATAAAGCTGTTCTTGGCGGCCATGCGCCATTCATCGGACGCGATCAGATTCTGATACCAGCGCAACGACCAACCCGGAATCGGATACACCAGAAACGTGCTCGACGAAAACGACAGCGGCACGATCGCCAGCACCGGCAAGATGAGATACAGCAGCGTGAGCACGGCGAGACCGCGCAGCGCGAAATACCACACGCGCTCGACCCATGACGTATGCGGCGCGAACAAAGGCTTGGCAAGTTTCATCGCAATAGACTCCGTTCAGCCGAGGCTCAGTGACGAACGCGTGAAGCGCCCGTAAATGACGTACAGCACGAGCGTCGCGGCAAGCAGCAGGCCGCCGAGCGCGCACGCCATGCCCCAGTTGATCGTCACGTTGGTGAAGTACGCGACGTAGTAGCTGACCATCTGATCGTTCGGTCCGCCGAGCAAGGCCGGCGTGATGTAGTAGCCGATTGCCAGAATGAACACCAGCAACGCACCCGCGCCGATGCCCGGATAGGTCTGCGGTACATACACACGCCAGAACGCGGCGAACGGATGGCTGCCGAGCGAAATCGCCGCGCGCTGATAGGTCGGTGGAATCGACTTCATCACGCTATAGAGCGGCAGGATCATGAACGGCAGCAGAATGTGCGTCATCGAAATATAGACGCCGGTGCGGTTGAACAGCAGTGACAGCGGATCGTGCAACAGCCCGCTGCCGACCAGCGCCTTGTTCACCAGCCCTTCGCTTTGCAGAATCACGATCCATGCGGCAACGCGCACGAGGATCGAGGTCCAGAACGGAATCAGCACGAGAATCATCACCAGATTCGCGCGACGGTCGGACAGCGTCGAAATCCAGTATGCAAGCGGATAGCCAAGCAGCAGCGCGAAGAACGTGACCGCCGCGCCGATCACAAAGGTGCGGCTGAACACGGCGAGATAGATCTGTTGATCAGGGTCGGTCGGGATGATGTGGCCAAACGCGTCCTGTTTATGGTCCAGCGAAGCCAGCAGATAGAACGGCGAATACGCGCCGGAATTTTTCGCAATGGCTTGCCAGTACGCGACGTCGTTCCAGCGTTCGTCCAACTCGACGAACTTCGCGTGAATCTGGGCGGGCGTCAGTTGCAAGGGCTTGCTGTTGTCGTCGACGAACGGCATGGCGCGCGCTGACTTGGCGACCAGTGAACGGTAGCCCGGAATCTCCACGTTCAGGCGTCGCGCGAGTGCGCCCATGCCGTCGCTGTCGGCGATCGCGGCGAGGTCGACAGCCAGCGCGGCATACGCGGTATCCGGCGGCGGCGTCTTGCGATCCCACGCGCTCAATGACGCCAGCGTATGCGGCAGCGCGTTGACGACTTCGGGATTTTGCGCGGCGCGCGTGAGCAGCGCGCCGATCGGCACGACAAAAATCAGCAGCAGAAAAATCGCGAGCGGCGCGATCAGCAGCAGGGCCATGGCCCGCTTTCTGGCTTCCGCGGCCTTCAGCTCGCGCTTGAGTCGGCCACTTGATTCAGGCGTCGAATCGGCAGCGATCGTCATTGTAGGCACACCTGTCTCCCGCTTTACCTTGGAACCGCGCGCACATCCGGACCGGATGCGCGCGCGTCATTTCACATCTCGAAGGCGCGGCCTCACTCAACCCGCCACGCCGTCTCACACAACACTAACTACTTCGAAGCCCACGACGAAAACCGCTGCTCCAGTTCATCGCCATGATCGGTCCAGAACGCCAGATTCTGCAGCACCGCATTCTTCCCATTAGCCGGCGAGTTCGGCAGATTCGCAAGCGTCTTCGGATCAAGCGCTTTGATCGCCGCCACATTCACCGGGCCGTACGCGATGTTGTGCGCGTAGTCCTGTTGCGGCTTCGACGCAATCGAATAGGCGATGTACTTCTCGGCCAGCGCCTTGTTCGGCGTGCCCTTCGGAATCGCCCAGTAGTCGAGGTCGTAGATGCTGCCGTTCCACACCACCTTGAGGTTCTTGCCTTCCTTCTGCGCGGCATCGATCCGGCCGTTGTACGCGGTGGACATCACCACGTCGCCCGCGACGAGGAATTGCGGCGGCTGCGCGCCCGCTTCCCACCACTGGATGTTCGGCTTCAGTTCGTCGAGCTTCTTGAACGCGCGGTCCTGGCCTTCCTTGGTGGCGAGAACCTTGTAGACGTCCTTCGGCGGCACGCCGTCGGCCATCAACGCGAATTCGAGGTTGTAGCGCGCGCCTTTGCGCATCGCGCGCTTGCCCGGGAATTTCTTGACGTCCCAGAAATCGGCCCAGCCGGCCGGCGCCGTTTTCAGCTTGTCGGCGTTGTACGCGAGCGCCGTCGACCACACGAAGAAGCCCACGCCGCAGGTTTGCGGCGCTTCGGGAATCAGATCCGACTTCTTGCCGATCTTCGACCAGTCGAGTTTCTCGTATAGCCCTTCATCACAACCACGGCCGATATCGCCCGATTCCACTTCCACCACATCCCAGTTCACATGCTTGGCTTCGACCATCGCCTTCACTTTGGCCTGCTCGCCGTTGTATTCGACGGCGGTGACCTTGTTGCTGGTTTCTTTTTCGAACGGCTGGTTGAATGCAACCTTCTGCGCGTCGCCATTCGCGCCGCCGAAATTGACGACCGTCAATTCGGCCGCATTGACTTGCGCGGCGCCCAGCGCGAGCGCCACAGCACCGACAGCGATGGCGCAGCGCGATTTCCCGATCTTGCTCATGGTGTGTTGCTCTCCTTTGGTGGTGTGCTTCAATACGTTCAGTGCGACTTTGTTATGTGCTGCTTTTCCTGACCTGCCTACGTCGAACACCTTGCGCGTTCGACGCGTTCACGCCCCTGCAAAAACCCGCAGATGCTCGGGTGCGAATTCGAGTGCGACCGGTGCGCCGGGCGCGAAGGTGTCGAGCACGCCGGTGCCGAGCGGCACCTTCACGAAGCACTCGTCCTGTTGCGGCAGACCACAACGCATGCGTACGTGGTCGCCGAAATAGATCAGCCCGCGCGCTTCACCGGCGAGCGCATTGGCGCCCGGCCGCGACAGGCCGTCACCGTTGGCAAGCTTCATGCGCTCGGGCCGGATGCACGCGACCGCCGGCGTGCCCGCGCGCGCGCCGCCAATATTGCGGCCGGTGAGGCGCGTACCGTCGATCAAATGAAATTCGCAATACTCGCCGTCGACATTCGCGATCGTGCCGCGCAGCTTGTTGCTGTCGCCGATGAAGTTCGCCACGAACTCATTGCATGGCGATTCGTACAGACGATCCACCGTATCGAGTTGCTGCACGATGCCTTTATCGAACACGGCGACGCGGTCGGACATGGTCAGCGCCTCGCCCTGATCGTGCGTGACGTACACGAACGTGACGCCGAGTTTCTCGTGCAGTGATTTAAGTTCGTACTGCATGTGTTCGCGCAACTGTTTATCCAGCGCGCCGAGCGGCTCATCCATCAGCACGAGCTTCGGCTCGAACACCAGCGCGCGGGCGAGCGCGATACGCTGCTGCTGGCCACCGGAAAGCTGCGCCGGATAGCGCTTCGCGAAGCTCTCCATGCGCACCATCTTGAGCGCGTTGTTCGTGCGATGGGCGCGCTCTTCCGCCGAAATCTTGCGCACGGTGAGCGGATACGCGACGTTCTGCTCGACCGTCAGATGCGGGAACAGCGCGTAGTTCTGAAACACCATGCCGATGTTTCGCTTATGCGGCGGCACGGTATTGAGCAGCGTGCCATCCAGCCAGATCTCGCCACCGGTGGGGAATTCGAAGCCCGCCAGCATCATCAGACAGGTGGTCTTGCCCGAACCGGACGGCCCGAGCAGCGTCAGAAATTCGCCCTGATAGATATCCAGATCGAGCTGTTTGACGACCAGCGTTTCGCCGTCGTAGGTCTTGCGCACACCTCGAAAGCTGACGATCACGTCATCGGTTTTCATCGTCCAAGTCTCCTCTGCGGTCCGGCTGGCTCCCCTGCAAAGCAGCGGGATTGCAGCAATTGCGTGGCTCACTATAGACCGTTACGGTTCTACAATATGGAACCATTTCATTATTCCGGATAGAACCACTTGGACACCGTGATTTTGTCGGATTGGCTTGCCGCGCGGCTCGACCGCACGGCCGCCGAACCGGTCTACCGACAGACGTTGCGGCTCATGCAGCAGGCGATCCTGACCGGCCAGCTGCCGCCGGGCACCAAGCTGCCCAGCTCGCGCTCGCTCGCCGAAGACCTCGGCATCGCGCGCAACACGGTGCTGCACGTCTACGACCAATTGACCGCCGAAGGCTATGTGATCTCGACCACCGGCAGCGGCACCTATGTCGCTGACACGCGGCCGGACACGGCCGCCGTGAATATGCGCAGGAAGCCGGCAGTGGCGAGCGTCGACAAAGAAGACACCACGGCCAGGGAAACCCCCAAGCCGCCGAAACGCGACCTCAGCGATCTGTCGACCCGCGGACGGCGCCTGATCGACAAAGCCGGCGTTTCCGCCAAACAGTGGGGTGCGTTCATGCCGGGCGTGCCCGACGTCGCGGAATTTCCGGCGCGCACGTGGAGCCGCCTGCAGGCGCGCTTGTGGAAGGAAGCCAATCCCGATCTGCTCACCTACGCGCCCGGCGGCGGCTACCGGCCGTTGCGGCGGGCGTTATCGGACTACCTGCGCGTGGCGCGCTCGGTGAATTGCACGCCGGATCAGATCATCATCACCACGGGTATACATCAATCGATCGACCTGGCGGTGCGCCTGTTGACCGATGTCGGCGACCGCGCGTGGGTGGAAGAACCGTGCTATTGGGGCGCACGCAGCGTGCTGCAGTCATCGGGGATTACCCTTGTGCCGGTACCGGTGGATGACGAAGGCCTGAATCCGCGCGAACAGGATCTGCAACAGCCGCCGCGGCTCGCGCTCGTCACACCGTCGCATCAGTATCCGCTCGGCATGGTGATGAGCCTCGCGCGCCGCCGCACGCTGCTCGAATATGCGCGCCAGCACAACGTGTGGATCATCGAGGACGACTACGACAGCGAGTTCCGCTACGGCAGCCGTCCGCTCGCGTCGCTGCAAGGACTCGACGACGCCGGCCAGGTGATCTACGTCGGCAGCCTGGGGAAGATGCTATTCCCCGGCTTGCGGATCGGCTACATGATCGCGCCGGAGCATCTGGTGGACACATTTCGCACGGGCGTGGCCGAGTTGTATCGCGAAGGTCAGTTGATGCAGCAGGCGGTGATGACCGACTTCATCATGGACGGCCATCTCACGTCGCACGTTCGGCGCATGCGCGCGCTATACGGCGAACGGCGGCAGATTCTGATCGATGCGATCACCGCGCGCTTCGGCAACGAACTGCCGGTGATGGGTGACGAGGCGGGCCTGCATCTGGTGCTCGGCCTGCCGGATCACGCGAACGATCGCGCGGTGACGGCCGCCGCTTACGACGCCGGCGTAATCGTGCGCCCGCTCGCGAGCTACTACAGCAGCGATACGCCCGCGCGGCGCGGACTGCTGCTCGGTTATGCGTGCGTGCCGAATGACAAGATCGGTCCCGCCTTCGACACGCTCGCGCGCGTGATCGAGCAAACCGCGTTGAAGGCGCCGACGCGCGCCGCTTGAGCGCACACCGCCGCGAGCCTGGCCGCCGGCGGCGGTGCGTTCAACGTTCAATATTCGATGTTCGATGTTCAACGGCGCACGCTCAAAAAAACGCCGGGTCTTGCCTGACGCGCGAAGCGCCAGGCTTGAACACGCTCACTTCAAGCCGAAGTCGACCCGCGTCGTCGCGCCTTTGTCCTCGATGCCGTCGGCATTCAGCTTCGGTGCGACGATAAACACGCGACTGCTGTCGATCTTGCCGTCCAGGTATTGCTGCACGCTCTGCGCCCGCTGTTGTGCGAGCTGGCGCAGGCTGGCGTCGTCGATCGGGGCGTTGGCGGCGAGCGCGCTCTTCATGTCGTCGTCCGGCAAGCTCTTGGTCAAGCCGACAAAATTGCGCGGCTTCTTGAAGTCTGCCGACTTGTAGGCCTTGCTCAGATACTTGTCGTAGTCCTTCGGGTCGACGGTGACGGTCGACAGATCGACGCTCTCGCCGTTGCCCACCACGTCCTTGATCTTCTGCTGCTTGACGAGGCGGTCCACATAGCCGGTGCGCAACGCGGGTTCGTCGACAGCCGGATCGACGCGGCCAATCAGGTCCATGCGGATCGACGGCTTGTCGCTCAGCGCCTTCACGATCGTGTCGAGTTTCTGGGTGTCGGCGTCCGTGACTTTCGCCGAGCCGGGTTCGAACTCGACATAGCCCAACTCCTCGCCCTTGCCGCCGAATGCGTTGGCGATCAGAGAGAACGGCGCCGTCACCGCCTTCTGCAGCAGATTGAGCACGGCATGCCAGATCAGGCCGCCAATACTGAACTCGGGATTCGACAACGAGCCCGACACCGGCAAGTTCACGTCGATTTCGCCGCGCGAGTTCTTCAGCAGCGAGATCGCGAGACGCACGGGCAGTTTGGTCGCCGTATCGTTGTCGACGTGATCGCCGAACGTGAGCTGATCGATGAAGATGTGGTTATTCGCGTCCAGCTGATCGTTCGCCAGCTTGTAGTGCAGATCGACGTTCAGCTTGCCCTTGGTGATCGGATAGCCGGCATATTTCGACGAATACGGCGTGAGATTGGTCAGTTCGATATCGTGCGCGACCGCCGTCAGATCGAGCGCTGGCTTCGCAATCAGCGGATTGACCGTGCCGCGAATCGACAGCGGACCATTGGCGGCCAGTTTCGCGGCGATGTCGACCGGAGCGGCCGTCGTCGATTGCGTGCCAAACGCGCCGACCGTGCCCTGAATGTTGACCAGGTTCGCCGTGAAATTCGGCTTGATGAAATTGTCCGTGTACGTCACGCGGCCCTGTTGCAGCACCAGTTGACCGAAGTGCAGTTTGACCGGGCTTTGCGGCGGAGTAGCAGCGGTGACCGTAGCGGGCGGCGCCGACGACGAAGCCGGCGCAGGCGCCGCGGCGACCGTCGATGCCGGTTGCGGCGTCAACGGCACGGGTTCAGCGCCGCTCTTGTCGCGCGTCAGCGATTGCGCGGCGCCGCTTTCATGCGCGACGACGTCCTTCAGGTTCAGCTTGCCCTGCGCGTCGAGCAGCACGCGTCCATAGAACTTGGTGAACGTCACGCGGCCCGCGTCGACCACCGTGCCATGCTCGTCGTAATCGGCTTTCAGGTTGGACAATGCGAGCGAGCCCCATCCCGCGAACGGGTCAGAAGTCGCCTTATCGAGCATGCGGACTTCGACGAGCGCCATGTCGCCGTGATAACTCGCTTTCAGCGACTTCGCCTGATTCAACGCGAGGTCGCCGTTCGCATTGAGCAGCGCGCTCGCGATCACCGCATTCAGCTTGTTGCCGAAGTACGGTTCGAAGGCCGCCGCGTCGAGCCGGTTGGCATTCACCTTGACGGCCACCTTGAGCGGCGTCGCCGTGACGTCGCCCTTGACGCCGAGCGTGCCCTTCTTGTTCAGCGTCGCCTGCAGATCGACCGGCAGCGGGCGGCTCAGGTCGTCGCTAATGTTCTGCACCTTCAGTTGCAGCGGCGTGACGTTCAGTTTCACCGGCTGCGGCGTGGTGTTGTCCGTGAAATTGGCGGTCGCGTCCTTCAGGGTCAGCTCGCCGATCTTGTAGTGCCATGCGGGCCCTTCCGCCTGCGCCTTCTTGACCGCGTGAATCGCGGTGCGCTGCGGCGCGGCTTCGTGCTGACCGGCAAGCGCGGCGAGGTTGATGCTGCCGTCTTTCAGACGCTGCGCGTCGACCGCGAGGCCGGTCGTATCGACGCTGGCGATCTCGGCGTTGCGCGCCGCCACATCCACCTGCTTGAGCTTCACGCTACCTTGCGCGAGCGAGATCAGCGGGTCCTTGCTGTCGCGCGTCGCGACCTTCAGCGATTGCAGGTCCAGTTGCGAATTCGTGACCATCACCGCTACCGGCGACTTCGACCAGTTCGCGCCGACATTGACGGTGGCGGTCAGCGCGCCGTCCGTGATTTGCGCCACGGTCGCGGTGTCGATATACGGTTGCAGCAGAGGCAGCTTCAACGACTTCACGTCGACCTTCGCGCTCGCCGTCTTCGCGACGAGGCCGAACGCACCGGCCACGCCCAGCGAGCCGCCCGCGTCCTTGAAATCGGTGTTCAGCGTGTAGTGCGCGGGCGCGCTGGCGAGCGTGGAAAAATCGGTCAGCGTCACGGCCAGTTTTTGCAGGCCGACGTCGACGGGCCGCGAAGCCGCGTTGTCGTGAACATTCACGGTGCCGTCATTGAGCACGAAGCGTTTGATCGACAGATCCAGCGGCGGCGCCGTCTTTTCCGTGGCGTTCGAGCCGGATGCCGCAAGCGGCGCGCTCGCGGCCGGTTGCGCCGCAGCCGCTTCAGATGCCGACGCGGGCGCCGGCGCGAACATTTTCTCGACGCTCACCACGCCATCTTTGTCGCGCGCAAGATTGGCGGTGGGCGCGTCGACGCGGATCTCGTCGAAGTGATAGAGGCTCTTCAACGGCTCGAGCGTGGCGGCGGCCACATGCACCGCGCGCGCCGCGAAGAACGGCGCCTTGCTCTGATCCTGCACGTCCACGTCGTTCATATCGACGGTGCCCGCCACGCGCAACGAAGGCGCGTCGTTGGAGACCACGAAGTTGAGCTTGAGATCGGTGGACAGTTTGCCGGACTGCACGATCACCGGCAGTTTGGTCGGCACGTAGGACATGAGACGTGGCACGTCGAGCCCGTCGAAGCGCAACGACACTTCCGACTCGCGCGACGCGGCAAACGGCTTGGTCTTGCCGTCGATGGCAAGCGGACTGCCGTCGATCCGAGCGCGCAGCAAAGGCTCGACGAAGATATCGGTTTTCGACGGCAGCGTGGCGATGAACGGAATGCCGAGCTTCCATTGATCGATCACATGCGTCGCGCCGAGCAGTTTGTCGTCGAACGTGATCTGGCCGTTTTCGAGGCGAATGTTCGAGACGGAGAACAGCGTTGGCTTGCTATCGGGCTTGGCCGGCTGCTTCGCGAATTTCTCGATCAGATCCGTAAAATTGAAACGCTGCGCATCGTAGCGAACAATGTGAAAGCGCGGCGAATCGAGCTGCACTTCGTCGATGATCGGTGCCGCGCGAAACAGCGAACTCCACGACGGCTGCACGATGAGCCGTGAGATATCCACGAAGTCGCCCGCGCCGCCGCGCTCGCCGATATGCACACGATCGGCTTCGAGCTTGAGCGTGTACGGATTGAGCGCAATACGGCCGATTGTTGCAGGGCGGTCGAGTTGTTTGCTGAGCTGTTGCTCGGCAATGTGGCGAATCAGCGGCGGCGCCGCGAAGAAGCCCAGCAGACCGAACAATACAACGAAGATCAGCAGACCGGTAATGACACGCCGGGTGCGGCGTGACTGCGCGACATCGCGCACGGTCTGCATGGACGAGGCTAATGATGCTTTATTGAGGCTTGCCATGCTCGGTCTTGGGTAGTGCGGCGGCAAGCCCGCCGCGAAAACGAAAATCCCGCAAGCGGCAGTATAAGTCGTGAATCTTTCGTGGGATATAAATGTAAGGCGTGGCTTACACATTACCCCGTGCGATAGCGTCGCATGTCCGCCGGGTTGATGCAGCGGACATGCGTTGCTTGATGCGTTAACCGCTCGTCACCGGAGCGCGGCCGTCACGTCACGGACACGCAGGTATCACTGACGCACGACGGCCGGTGGTTGCCAACTGCCATCAGTGGCTTGCGGCTTGGGTGCGTACAGACGCAGCACGAGTTGCAGATCGGCACGCGGCGCCGGCAGCCAGTTGCCGCTCTTGCTGCGAGCGGACGACACCGTCACGTCGAGCGAGCCGTCGCGATTGCGGCGGGCGCCATTGCGGTCGCCGACCGCCAGGCGCGCCGGCGCGCTTTCACCGAGCGCGCCGTCCTTCGTGTAGGCGGTGATCGACCAGAAGCCGCGCACCGGCGGCAGCTGATTCGGCGCGAAGTGGATCACGTAACGGTTTGCGCCGTTGAGCACATGACCATCGCTGTCCTGGGTGGCGACCGCGCGAACTTCGTCGTCTTTCGTGCCGATGCCGGGTTGCGCGTAAGCGGCATAGGCGCGCATCGCGTAGTCGGGGCCGTAGTTGCCCACGCCGTCGCCGAACCAGCTCCAGCCGTTACCGTTCAGCAGATTGGACGGCGGCGTGACGACGCGCTCATGACCGTCGGCGAGACCGGCCGCGATGGCGTCCGGCGCGTTCGGCAGCTTGACTGGCTCGCCGGGCGTCACACCGAGGTCCGAGAGGAATTTGAGCGCGTGCGGATCGGCCGGCGTCGGCGGATTGTCAGGCAGAGCCTGCGCGAGTCGCGTGAAGAAGCCGTTCGCGTCGAGCGCGGCGACTTGCGCGGCCGGCGTGCCGGAAGCGCCCGCGGCGGCGTCGGCGGCATTGCTGCGCGGCGGTGTGATCGAGGCGGTGCGGGCGTCGCCCGCGTACACGCTCAGCGGCGCGACGCGAATCGCGCGCTGCAGCTTACGGACCGCCGTCAGATCACGCGTGCCGTTCGACTGGATACGCACGCTCACCCATGCGTTGCGGGTCGGCACGTCGACGCGCGTCACGCCTTTGGGCAAATCCCCTTGCCAGCCCGGACCAACAAAGGCGATCGCCTGCGCCTTGATGCCGGCCGCGCGCGTGGTGAACTGCGAACTCGTCGACCACACCACGTTGGTCCACATGTCGAGCACGCGGGCGTCGACATAGCGGCCGTGCGAATCGGGCAGTGAAACGATCACCGGTTCGCTGCCGACGTCCAGCCAGCCGGTCGAATCGAACGTATCGAGACTCGGCTGCATCGGATTGGATGCGCCGATCGGCGGCAATGCCTGCGCGTGGCGCAGCGTATTGAGCGGCGCCTGGCCCGGATCGGTGCCGACCGCCGCGTCGCGCGCGACGCCCATCAGCACGAGCGGGTAGCCGAATACGTACGAGTCGGCGACTTCATCCTTGATCCAGCCGGTGGATTTTTGTGTCGCGGTGGGCGTCGAAGCGCAACCGGCCAGAAATGCGAGGCCTGCGAACGATGCGCAGGTCCAGTGAATCGAAAACAATTCGCGGCGATTTTTTATCATTCGTTCAGGTGGCGGAACGTGCGGTCCTAAGGGAGACGCCGGCGTGCAACGAACCCTGCTTGCGCGGCCTCCCAAAGCCCAACGCAGACAGTCCGCGGTTCGCGATGCCGACAACATCGGGTTGTATCGTATCCTTGTTCACCAGGCAAGCGCAAAGGCAGGAATAGCGCGGGTTCGCGCGCGCAGACCGTCCTTTTGCGGTACGGTTGACGTTTTTTGTGACATCCGCCCTGGCGCCCCACGCCTTGGGCGACCTTTCATCGCTGCTCTTTCGCCCCCTCGTATCCGGAGCGCTTCATGTACATGCCCGCCCATTTCGAAGAGAACCGCCCAGAGGTTCTCCATCGCCTGATCGCCGAGCAGCCTTTCGGCGCGCTGATCACCAACGGGCCGAACGGGCTCGACGCGAACCATGTGCCATTTGAGTTCGAGGTCCCGTCCGCGGCCGGTGAAACGCACGGCATCCTGCGTGCTCACGTCGCCCGCGCGAACCCTGTGTGGCAGGAAGCCGCCGCGAACCCGGATGCGCTCGTGATCTTCCAGGGTCCGGCCGCTTACATCTCGCCGAACTGGTATCCGAGCAAGCATGAGGCGCATCGGCAGGTGCCGACTTACAACTATATGGTCGTGCACGCCCACGGCCGGATCGTGGTGCGCGACGACGAGTCGTTCGTGCGCGGCCTGGTCGCGCGCCTGACCCGCAAGATGGAAGCCGGCGAACCGGCGCCGTGGAAGATGGGCGACGCGCCCGCCGACTTCATCTCGCAGATGCTCGGCGCGATCGTCGGCATCGAGATCGAGGTGACGCGGCTGGTCGGCAAATGGAAGCTCGGCCAGAACAAGGCTGCGGCCGACCGTCGCGGCGCAGCCGAAACCCTGCTGGCGCGCTCGAGCGACGAACAGCAGGCGGTCGGCCAGGCCATGCTGGACGCGCCGCCGGCCTTCTGAGCAGGCGTTTCGGCGAGGTATCGGCGCCCTGAAGCGCGTCCTGCAATTCGTCCTTGACCTTCCCATCATGGGAAGGTCAATACTGGGTTCATGATGCGGCCCGATGCCGTCACGAGCCTTGCCTACCATGACCGAACTTGCCAACCCACAGCGCCCCGCGGACGCTGCCCTCCCTTCCGCCCGGACCGCCGAACTCGACATTGGCGGAATGACTTGCGCCTCGTGCGCGCTGCGCGTCGAGAAAGCGCTCGCCAAAGTGCCGGGCGTCACGCGTGCGTCGGTGAATCTCGCCACGGAGCGAGCGCGCATCGAAAGCGATGTCAGCGTCGATCCCGACACGCTCGCCAACGCCGTGCGCAAGGCGGGCTATGACGCCACGCTGTCCGCCGCTACGGACGCCGCGCCGCTCGTGGCGCAGCAGCCCACGGAACTAACGATCGGCGGGATGACTTGCGCCTCGTGCGCGATGCGCGTCGAAAAGGCGCTGGCGAAGGTGCCGGGCGTGGTCGGCGCGTCGGTGAACCTGGCGACCGAAACCGCAACCGTCAATCTGGATGGCGTGACTGCCGCGCCGGACGCGCTGATCGCCGCCGTCAAGAAAGCGGGCTACGAAGCGACGTTGATCGTGCCGCCGGATACATCAACGGCCACTGATCACGACGATCACGCCACTCCCGCCAACGCCAGGCGCGACCAGACCCGCCGCGAACTGGCCGCCGTGCTCGCCTCCGCCGTGCTGACGCTGCCGCTCGTCGCGCCAATGGTCGGCGAATGGTTCGGCCTGCACGCAATGCTCTCGCCGTGGCTGCAACTCGCGCTCGCCTCGATCGTGCAGTTCGTGTTCGGCGCACGCTTCTATCGCGCGGCCTATCGCGCCGTGCGGGCCGGCGCGGGCAACATGGACTTGCTGGTGGCGCTCGGCACGTCGGCGGCGTATGGCATCAGCGTCTACGAACTGGCGACCCATCCGGGCGACATGATGCATCTGTATTTCGAAGCGTCGGCGGTCGTGATCACGCTGGTGCGCTTCGGCAAGTGGCTCGAAGCGCGCGCCAAGCGCCAGACCACGGACGCCATCCGCGCGCTCAACGCGCTGCGTCCCGACCGGGCGCGCATTCGCGCCGGCGGCGACGAGCGCGAGGTGCCGCTCGCGCAAGTGCGCGTCGGCACGGTGGTGATCGTGCGTCCCGGCGAACGCGTGCCGGTCGACGGCGCGGTGCTCGAAGGCCGCACGCATATCGACGAATCGCTGATCACGGGCGAAAGCCTGCCGGTGCCGAAGCAGGTGGCGGACGCGGTCACCGCCGGCTCGATCAACGGCGAAGGCGCGATTGCCGTGACGACCACCGCGATCGGCGCGGAAACGACGCTCGCGCGAATCATCCGGCTCGTGGAAAGCGCGCAGGCCGAGAAGGCGCCGATCCAGCGCCTCGTCGACCGGGTCAGCGAAATCTTCGTGCCGGCGATTCTGGCGATTGCCGCGCTCACGCTGGTGGGCTGGCTGATCGCTGGCGCGGGCGGCGAAACCGCGATTCTGAACGCGGTCGCCGTGCTGGTGATCGCGTGCCCGTGCGCGCTCGGTCTGGCCACGCCGGCGGCCATCATGGCCGGCACCGGCGTCGCGGCACGGCATGGCGTGCTGATCAAGGACGCCGAAGCGCTGGAGACTGCGCATCGCGTGACGATCGTCGCGTTCGATAAAACCGGCACGTTGACGCTCGGCCAGCCGTCGGTGACGGCATTCGAACCGATCGGCGGCATCAGCCGCGACGAAGCGCTGGCGCTTGCCGCGGCGGTGCAGCGCCATAGCGATCACCCGTTGGCGCGGGCGGTGGTCAAGGCGTATGAAGCGGCGGCGACGAGCGGTGGCGACGCGCCGGCGACCAACGGTGGCGACGTGCTGGCGACCAACGGCGACGGCGCGGCCGCAGCCATCCAGACTCTTGCCCGCCAAGCGAGCGCCGCTCGCGCAATCGCTGGCCGCGGCGTCGAAGCGGACGTCGACGGCCGCACGCTCGCGCTCGGCAGCACACGCTGGCTCAAGGAACTCGGCATTGACTTGCCGCCGGCGCTCACTGCGCGCGCTCACGAACTCGAAGCCGCGGGCAACACCGTTTCGTGGCTCATGCAGCGCGATCCGCAAGCATCCACGGCACTCGCACTGATCGCTTTCGGCGACACCGTCAAACCGACGGCACGCGCCGCCGTCGAACGGCTGGCGCAAATGGGCATCAAGAGCGTGCTCGTCACCGGCGACAATCGCGGCAGCGCGGCGAGCGTGGCCAAAGCGCTCGGCATCGAGGAATTCCACGCGGAAGTGCTGCCCGACGACAAGGCCCGCGTGATCCGCGACCTAAAAATCCGCAGCGCGGGCATCGTGGCGATGGCGGGCGACGGCATCAACGACGCCCCCGCACTCGCCGCCGCCGACATCGGCATCGCGATGGCGACCGGCACCGACGTCGCCATGCACGCGGCCGGCATCACGCTGATGCGCGGCGATCCGGCACTCGTGGCCGACGCCATCGACATCTCGCGCAAGACGTGGCGCAAGATCCAGCAGAACCTGTTCTGGGCGTTCGTCTATAACCTGATCGGCATTCCGTTGGCCGCTTTCGGCTTGCTGAACCCGATGCTCGCCGGCGCGGCGATGGCGTTTTCAAGCGTGAGCGTGGTGACCAACGCACTGCTGCTGCGCACTTGGCAGGGCGCGCAAGAGCGTTCGGGGCGCTAAGCGAGCGAACGCGGACAGAAATGCCCTGCACGCGGCGGGGCCTATTTATGGCATCGTCGCCAACGAGCTGGTGCTGCGCGCCTCACGCGGCGCGCCGCGCAGTCCGGCGCACTGAGCGCACCACGTACCAAAACGCCCCGCTGGCAGCAAGACCAATTACGAAGTGCTTTCAAATTCTAAAGAAAACGGACGCCGCAGCCGTAAACAAGCCATCGATGCCGGGCATGCCTACGCATACCCGCGCACCGCTTGTCTTCCTCTACTCTGCAAACGTCCATGGAATTTCTCTCTTTGCGCCGCGCCAGCGTCGGCGCGCGGCTCGCCGTACTTTCGTGCGTGCTGGTGGCGTTGATTTTCGCCGCGTTCACGTGGGCGCTCACCCGCACTGCCGGCAAGCAGATCAGCGATCAGGTGCTCGAACGCATCGCCGATAAAGACCGTTCGATCGCCGCAATGATCAAGCTGTTCGACAAAGCCTTGTCGAACGAGGTCGATCGCTCGATGTCGCTGTTCGCGAGCTTCCTGCCCACCGGCTATACGCTCGACGAGACCCAGAAGGTCGACATCGGCGGCGTCGCCACGCCGACCATCAAGGCAGGCGACAAAGTCCTGAACATGGACTTTTCCATCCCCGATCTGTTTCTCGAACGCAGCGGCGCGGTGGCCACCATCTTCGCGCGCAGTGGCGATGATTTCGTGCGAGTCACGACTTCGTTGAAGAAACAGGACGGCTCGCGCGCCATCGGCACACTGCTCGACCGCAAGGCGCCGGCCTACGCGCTGCTCCTCGCGAACAAGCCTTACACGGGACTCGCCGCGCTCTTCGGCAAACGTTTGATCACGCAATACCGGCCGATCACGGACGCTAGCGGCCGCGTGATCGGCGCGCTGTTCGTCGGCGTGAACGTGGACAAGGAGATCCAATCGGTCCAGGACGGCATTCGCAACCTGAAGATCGGCGACAGCGGTTATTACTTCGTCGTCAACGCGTCGAGCGGCGCGGATCGCGGCAAGCTGATCGTGCATCCGGCCGCCGCCGGCCAGAACGCCGACAACGCGAACGCGCCGTATCAGCAGATGCTCGACATGAAGGAAGGCCAACTCGAATACAGCTCGGCCGATGCGACACTCGGCGAACGCGGCTCACGCGACAAGTTCGTGTCGTTCGTGACCGTGCCGGAATGGCAGTGGCTGGTAGGCGGCGTCGCGCCGCGCGACGAAGTGATGGCCGACGTCATCACCACGCGCAACGAATTCCTGCTGCTCGGCCTGGTGCTCGTCGGCGTGTTCGCAGCCGTGTTCCTGTTTGCGGTGCGACGCCTCGTGAGCCGCCCGCTCGACGAAGCCGCCAAGGCATCCGAACGTTTCGCCTCGGGCGATCTGAGCGTGCGCGTCGCGAAAGGCGCGAACGCGCGCGCCGATGAAATCGGCCGCCTGATGCAGTCGATCGACGGCATCGGCGAAGGTCTCGCGCGCATCGTTTCGCAAGTGCGCAATGCATCGACGGATATGTCGCACGGCACCGAAAAGATCGCCACCGGCAGCGGCAATATTGCCGCGCGGATCGCCACGCAGGCGAGCAGCCTCGAGGAAACGGCGGCCAGCATGGAAGAGATCACCTCGACCGTGCAGCAGAACGCCGACCACGCCGCGCAAGCCAACACGCTCGTCACACGCGCCGCCGACGCCGCGCTCGAAGGCGGCCGCGCTGTCGAACGCGTGGTGTCGACGATGGGCGAGATCAGCCGCTCGTCGCAGAAAATCGCCGAGATCACGAGCGTGATCGAAGGTATCGCGTTCCAGACGAATATCCTCGCGCTAAACGCAGCGGTGGAAGCGGCGCGAGCCGGCGAGCACGGCAAGGGCTTCGCGGTCGTGGCGTCGGAAGTGCGCGCGCTGGCGCAGCGCAGCGCGGCTTCGGTGAAGGAAATCGAGAGTCTGATCGCGACGTCCACGGCGACTGTGCAAAGCGGTTTCCAGATCGCCGAAGAAGCCAGCTCGACGATGCAGGGCATTGTTCAGCAGGTCGGCCAGGTGCGCGCGATCATGGGTGAAATCAGCGTCGCCTCGCGCGAGCAATCGGGCGGCATCGAGCAGGTGAATCTCGCCGTCACGCAGATCGGCGAAGCCACGCAGCAGAACGCGACGATTGTCGGCGAGGCGGAACTCGCGGCGGCCGAGTTGCGCGATCAGGCCGCGCGCCTTGCGCAAGTGGTGAGCGTGTTCAAACTGGAAAGCGGGCGCGATTGAGGCGCACTCGGACTCGGCGCGGCGCGGTGCAGTACTGCTTATCGCGCCAAACGCGGCCCACTGTTGCGGCAGTATCGCCGCTCGGCTTCTTCAGAACTCCACATCCAGTTCGTCGATCTCTTCGACTTCCTGTTGCGCGTCGGCGATCCATTCCTGCATCTCGGGCAGCGCCATGATCTGCTGTCCGTATTCGACGATGTCCGGATCGAGTTTGACGTCGTAGGTCACGAAACGCGTCACGACGGGCGCGTACATCGCGTCCGCCGCGGTGCGCTCGCCGAACAGAAACGGCCCGCCGTACTGTTTCAGACATTCGCCCCAGATCGTCACGATGCGGTCGATATCCGACTGAGCCCGCGCCCACACCTTGAAGCCCGGAAAGTGCGCTTTGAGGTTCATCGGCAGAGCCGAGCGCAGCGAGCCGAAACCCGAGTGCATCTCGCCGCAGATCGAGCGGCAATGCGCGCGGGCGCGAATATCTTCGGGCAGCAGCTTCGCGTCCGGTTTCAGTTCGTTCAGGTATTCCGCAATTGCCAGCGTGTCCCAGACCTTGATGTCGTCATGAACCAGGCACGGCACCAGGATCGACGGCGACAGCAACAGGAGTTCGGCGCGCGCCGCAGGGTCGTCGATCGGCATCACGATCTCTTCGAAAGGCAAACCGCTGAACTTGGCCAGCAGCCAGCCGCGCAACGACCACGACGAATAATTCTTGCTGCTGATGGTGAGCGTGGTATTCGCCATACGATTCTCCTCCAGATGAGGCGTTCGGTCGACGCCTGACGCCATGCGTGCACGTTGCCGTGCGCGCGCGCACCAAAGCACGGCAAATTCGGCCCGTTGTCCCGAGTCGCGCAAATGCTGTGCCAACGTGGGGGCACGGCTGCATCAGTGCGTATGCATCCATGGCACGTGACTTGCCTTTATTTGGGTTCCTTCCTTTTCAGCATTCGTGCGAAGGTTATGAACCTGTTCGCATATCCTACATACCAGGCTTTCGCCGACATGATGCTGCCGATGCGGCACAGCGCTTCGCTGGTGAATCATTCGCTCGACGCGTGGCCTGCGTTCGGCGAGACGTCGCATGGACGGTCGATCCGCGCGGCCTGCGAGTTGTTGACGCTGGCCGGACTTACGCCCGTGCGGCCGCCGTTCGAGATCGACAGCGTGATGTCGGAAGGCAAATCCGTGGCGGTCGTCGAGGAAGTCGCGGCGCACACGCCGTTCTGTTCGCTGTTGCATTTCCGTAAGGAGACCCAGCCGTCGGCGCCGCAGCCCCGTGTGCTGGTGATCGCGCCGATGTCCGGCCACTTCGCCACACTGCTGCGCGGCACCGTGCGCACCATGTTGGCCGAACACGACGTCTACATCACCGACTGGCACAACCCGCGCGACATCCCCTTGAGCCAGGGCCGCTTCGGCTTCGACGAATTCGTGCAGCACGTGATCGACTTCACCGAAACGATCGGGCCGGGCGCGCATCTGCTGGCCGTGTGTCAGCCGACCGTCGCCGCGCTGGCCGCGGTTGCACTCATGGCCGCCGACGATCATCCCGCGCAGCCGGCGAGCATGACGCTGATGGCGGGGCCGCTCGATACCCGCATCAATCCGACGCGCGTCAACGAACTCGCCAAGAGCAAACCGATCGAGTGGTTCGAACAGAAGCTGATCAGCGCGGTGCCGTTCGGTTTTGCAGGCGCGCATCGGCGCGTGTATCCGGGCTTCATGCAGTTGACCGCGTTCATGGCGATGAATCTCAACCGTCATCTCGACTCCTTCGAGACGATGCATTACGAGCGCGCCAAAGGCGATCCGGCGAAGGCCGACACGATTCACACGTTCTATGATGAATACTTCGCGACGATGGACCTGACGGCCGATTTCTATCTGGAAACCGTCGATACGGTTTTTCAGCGTCATGCGTTGCCGCTGCATGCGCTCAAAGTGCAGGGGCGTCTCATCGAACCATCGAAGATTCGCCGCACCGCGTTGCTCACCGTGGAAGGCGAGAAGGACGATATCTGTGCCGTCGGACAGACGCTCGCCGCGCAGGACATGTGCGACAAGTTGCGGCCGTATCTGAAGACGCATCACGTGCAGACCGGTGTCGGACATTACGGCGTGTTCAATGGACACCGCTGGGAGCGGCACATTTATCCACGCGTGCGCGCCGTGATTTACGACAACGAACCGCGCGCGGTGCTGGTGAGTTCGCGCGCGCGCACGATTCAGCCGGTGCCTGCGGCGACCGCGGCCGAAGTCACCGCCGCGGCGCCGGCTGCGACGGCGGTGGTCGATGTGGATGCGGCGGCGCCGGTCGGGTCGAATGGATCGAGCGCCACGTCGAGTGCGGGTTCAACGGCTGCCATCAAGCCGCAGGCGTCGCGTGCTCCGCGCAGGCGGCCGCCAGCGACGCAATGAGTTGTCGTTCCGGAGCGAGCGGCGGCTGCCTGCTTGATTGCGCAGTGCTCGCGCTACTCAAAGAAGCCGCCGCCGTTGGTTTTTGCTAAGCCGTGACGCTCTTCCAAGGCGTCACTGCGGGCACTTCGCACGGCCCTTCGACTTCGATCGATTTGAAATCGGCCGGCGAGACGATTTCGATGTACTCCATGTCTTCCGAGTAGTCGAACAGATAGTGGACGATGCCCGGCGCCTGATGCACGCAATCGCCGGCGGCGACGAGCGTCTCCTGGTCGCCATACATGAAGCGCGCCCAGCCCTTCAACATGATCACAATGTGGAAATCGGCCTCATGAAGGTGCCAGCCGGTGCCTTGCTCTGGTGCGTGATTCGCCTTGACGAGTTGCGCGAGCACCTTGCCGCCGGTCGCCTGCGCGATGCCTAAATCTCGGTAGAGAAAAAAGTCGCGTAAGCCCTGATCCTCATAGGACGTGTCTTGCGGACGGACATGACTGAATTGCGTGGCGAATTCGGTGGACATGATCGCGCTCCTCGCGAGTGAGCCGGCAGTTGAAAACGACGCGTTGGAGCGTCGGTTGCAAGCATCAAGCGGGCCAGGGGTGTGGGCTTTGCTTCGTGCTTTTGCGCGATCCGGAGGCGGTGCCGTAGATGTCGCGCCGCGTTGCGGCGGCGCGACATGTTCTCAAACGCAGTGACGTTTATGCAGTCGGGCGGAACATCTGGAACATGTCGCCGATTTCCGCGTAGTCGGCGCGGTAGCCGGCGCGCATGATCGGCTGCGTGGCGTGGGTGTCGAACAGGCCGTCTTTCAGATAAGCCTCGTTGATATGCACGCCGACGACCTGCCCGAGCGACAGGTAGTTGTCCATTGGCGTGCCGTCGAGCGTATGCAGACGCACCACTTGCAGCAGCTTGCATTCGAGCGCCGCCGGCGACTCGGCGACGTGCGGCACTGCCACGTTGCGGCCCGGCGCGGGCGTGAGGCCCGCGAGTTCAAATTCATCGACGTGCGGCGGGACTGGCGCCGACGAGCGGTTCATCTGCTCAGCGAGGGGTTTGGTGGCGAGATTCCAGACGAATTCGCCGGTGGCTTCGATGTTAGCGACGCTGTCTTTACGGCCTTCGCTGCAGAAGCCGATGATCGCCGGAAAGGTCGCGAACGCGCCGAAGAAACTATAGGGCGCGAGATTCAAGGTGCCTGCGGTGTCGCGCGAGGAAATCCAGCCTATGAGACGCGGGGCGACGATGGCTTTGAACGGATCGTGCGGGAGGCCATGGCCGTTGGCGGGGTCGTAGAAGTAGTGGGGCATGGAGGTTTTGGGGCCTTGCGAATGGGGCGAGACGGCATTTATACCGCAGAGCGGCGCGGGCCGCTGTGCGTGCATCGACTGCGAGCCATCTCGTGACGTTGGACGTGAAGCGTCACCGTTCATTTGATTCACACCCGTGCGACGCGCAAAACACCTCGCCTTATCCGGCGAGTATTTGCAATGAAGACAGGTCGTGCCTGGAATGATCGAACCGCGCCGCACCCTGCGCACGACCTGATTGCCCACACACCGTTTTTGGCCTGCCTGCCAAAATCAACCTGTTCCTACGAACCAATCGATGTGCGCGTTTCAAGCCGCCGATTCGCGGTCGGTTGATCGTGCGGATAGAGGAAAGCCAGAAGGTCAGAAGCATTCACCCGCCGAAGGCTATCCCCTCTCTTTCAACAAGTCGCTCAGGTCGATACCGTTCTTGGCTTCGGTCATTAAGTGATCCGGAATCGGGCCCTCGCGGGTGAGATCGACGAGAGCCTGATTGAGATCCACATACGGCCGCATACGGTGTCCGTATGCAGCGAACGCCTGCGACGGATCATCCCAGTGCCGAACCAGTTCGTAAGCCAGCACGAAAGCACCGACGAGCCCGAGGCTCGTGCCTTGACCCGAGAAAGGGGATGCGCAGTGTGCTGCGTCACCGGCAAGCACGACACGGCCTTTAGACCACGACGGCATGCGGATCTGCGCGAGCTCGTTGTAGTAGAACTGATCGGTCGTCTTCATTGCGTCGATGAAGCGGGGAAATTCGCCCTTCAGGTGAGCACACTGCCCGGCCACAAGCTGCTTTTGCGCTTCCGTATCGCTTCGGGACACCGCAGATTCCGGAGCCGCGAAGCCAACGCCGATCCGGAGCTCGCTCTTGTCGCGGTTTGGATAGATCACATAGCCGACGCCCTCTTCCCGGTGGCCAAGTTGCCAATCGATCAGACTGACCAGGTTGGGCGTCGAAAAAAGGGCGAGCACTACGCCCAACGGGTGAACAACCGCGGATTCATCGTCGAAACACTGCTTGCGGACGTTTGAGTAGACGCCGTCGGCGCCGATCAGCAGATCGAATTTCCGGTTCACGCCGCTCGCGAACGTCGCCACCACGCCGTCGCCCTGATCGTCGATCGCGCGGATGCTGTCGTTGTAGACGAACTCGACTCGTTCGCTCATCGCGCCCATTAGAAGCTCGCACAGGTCATCGCGGAAAATTTCGATGTCGTCGCTGTCGAGCCGGCCAGCACTGAAGGTGCGTTCTTCGGTGCGTTGTGTCTCGTTGCCGTCGGCATCGAGCATCGACATGCCCTTCAGGCGCGTCCGCAACGCACGGACGTCGGCGAGCAATCCCATCTCTTCGACGACATCGAGCGCGACGCCTCGAATGTCGACGGCTTGCCCACCCCGGCGAAACGCCGGGGCCTGCTCGATCAGCGTCGTGGCAAACCCCGCGCGATCCAGCCAGTATGCCAATGCCAGACCAGTGACGCCCGCACCGGAAATCAATACGTTTCCATTCATCATAAGCACCGTCGGTATCTTTAATGCAGAAATAATATGAGCTGAACTCGTGTTTTGAAACTCGCGTTCGATGGCTCTACATAGGCGAAAAATATAGGTTAAGTCACTTAGCCGAAAGAGGCGGCAACAGGCGAGGTCCTGCCGGCAGATCCGGCCGGTGCATCGCAACTGCCTTTTCCCGGCGACTCGCGACATGCCAAATTGAACGCATCGACGACACGCACAAACGGTGATGCCTCATGCGCGCCCTGAGCTAGAAGAAAACGGCAAAGATACCGAAAAATCTGCTCGCTCAGGATTTGACTGCATGAGGAGGATGGTTCCGCGACTCGAGAGTGGAGACACGTCAATGCCTTGAAACCGACAAAGCAGTGACGTGTTCCGCTGTTGGACCTTAGAGCAGATACTGCAGCGTCGGAACGAGATCCGACCCGTCCGTGACGATGTCCGCAGGCACCTTGAAGCCTTCTTCCTGCGTCGTAATGAGGGCATTGATACCTTGAGCCGAGGACGTATCCGGTTTGTTGGACGTAGACATGCGTTACTCCTGTTAAACAGATAGTTAGGGATCGAAAGTAACGCATTGTTTGGGACTAAAAGCGAGCTTCCGGAATAGAGTGTCTGTCACGTTTCTTAGATGAGAATTAGGCCGACCCACCAGGGCAGATGATCGATTTTTTTCGCTTAATTCCTCGCTAATTTTGCCTGGCTATTCTTTGTTGCCATAGACCGGCAGATCGTAGTCAAGGTACGTCAGATATTCGCGCCGACAGTGCCGTGTGTCGGGTTGCTTAAGCAAGAGAGGAGAAGATGATGAGTGTGCTAACCGAAGAACGCCTGAGCATCTTGAGCGAAATTGCGACCGATTGCTTCGATGTGGATACGTACTCTTTGAACCCTGAACTGCCCGACGTGCGCGTACCGGTGAGACCGGTCGATATCGTCCGTGCACTCGAAAACGCCTATGACATGGGTTTGATCGCGGGATATCAGTTGACGCGCTCTAGACGCGCTCGCTCCTGACGAAGAAAGCGGTCTAAAGGCTCTCGCGCCCAGACAATTGCTGCTCAACGCGCTCGCATTGACGCGGCGGATCGAGACGGAGATTTGCCACCAGGTTCCGACCGCGAGTCAATCTATTTTTTGCGTTGAAAAGTTTAACGGCAGACTTAACGGAGCGACGATGGATGCCGTCGCCGGTAAGCGCGTGCTCGGGGTGCACGTGTAATCAATGGTACGTCGTCGTAGACGACTGCAACTTCGTCAGCACGCCGCGTTGGAATCGGAACCAGCCTTGCGAGCTTTGCATCACGACTTCATCGCGTTGCCAGAACACGCGCTTGACCGTCATGCGCTTACCCATGCGCTGCACAAGTGGTGGATGGTGGCGAAAGTCGTACAGCACCGGACCGGAATCAGTCTGCACGAGCGTGCGCGTGACGGTGTCATCTGCGTTGCCGACGTCGTCGAAATGCGTGAGCGTGTTCGCACCGAAGCGATCGAAAATCTCCTTGTCGAGCATCCCCACGAAATCGTGGTCGACCCGCACGAATTGCAGGTTGCCCGAGGGCGTGACGAACGGGCCGGATGCGTTGCTTTGCGCATGAACGCAAGTCACGAAAGAGGTGGCTGCGAACGCAGCGAGGAGCAGTCGTCTCATGTTTTCTTTTAGATTCAGCGGCGTCTCCGACGACGGAGCACGACCCGCAATCGTTCCTTCGGAACATTATCGTCAATTTTTGCTCGACACGTCGACGGTCTTTACTGGCCAATCACGGTCTCATGCAATGCGTATCAATCAAGCGGCATCCTGTTCCTGAGCTTTAGCAGAGCAAATTTTACCACTGGAAAGATGTTGACGCAGTGATCACGGCCAATGAAGCTCAGAATACGAGCATCACTAGCGCCAGGACGATTCAATAGATACGGTATAAATTCATCAAAGGTTTCCGGGAGACAGGACATGCGCAAGCTCCGTTCGCAAAGCTGGTTCGGCAGGAACGACAAGGATGGATTTATCCACCGCTCGTGGATGAAAAACCAGGGCATTCCACACGACGAATTCGACGGACGTCCGGTGATCGGCATCTGCAATACGTGGTCGGAACTGACGCCGTGCAACGCGCATTTTCGCGAACTCGCGGAGTACGTGAAGAAAGGCGTGCATGAAGCAGGCGGCTTGCCGCTCGAGTTTCCGGTGATGTCACTTGGCGAATCCAATCTGCGCCCTACCGCGATGCTGTTTCGCAACCTAGCCTCGATGGATGTCGAAGAGTCGATTCGCGGCAATCCGATGGACGGCGTGATTCTGCTGGTCGGCTGCGACAAGACGACGCCCGCGCTGCTGATGGGCGCGGCG
>NZ_JAQQEG010000066.1:0-29048 GCF_046027395.1 Paraburkholderia dipogonis
GGCCGGCGTGGGGGCTTTGGGGGCGTATGGGCGGGGGTGACCGCTTGCGGCCACCCGCGCCCGTTTGGAGCCTGCGTTACAACTTCAGCCCGCCAGCCTCCGGCGCGTCCGAGGACGCGGGCGGAATGTCACCCACGCCGTAGTCGTCGCGACGCGAGTACGAATCGCGGCCCCAGTAGGGTTCGCTGCCATAGTACTGATGCACGGATGTGGCCCAGGTCTGGTCCGCCATGGATGGCCAGTGGTCCTTGTCGAAGCCCGGTGCGTTCTTCACGCGCTCAGCGGTCATGTTCAGCACGAAGCACTTGCGCCCGGTATCGAGCGTCAGTGCATGCCAGGGAATCGCGAGCAGCTTGTCGCCGATCCCGAGAAAACCGCCGCTCGAGAGCACGGCATACGCAACGCGGCCCGAGCCGACGTCGAGCATGATGTCCTTGATCTTGCCGATGTCCTCGCCGTCGCTGCTGAGCACCTTGTTGCCATCGAGCGTGGACGCGGCCATCACGTCCGGGCCGGGGCCGTCCGCGGTCGCGCTGCCCTTGCCGACGATTCGCGCGCCCTGGTCTTGCCGCATGCCGGCTTGTGTCTGTGTCTGGTTCAGCATGATGAGCCTCCTCTACAGGTAAGTGTGTGCAAGGCTTGAGCAACCCGCGTTCCTTCAAATTCCGCACGGCGTGCTGCGGCGCAGTGGTTGTGATCATGGTCGAGCTTGCGTGCGTTTGCAAAGAACGCGTGTGGAGCGTCACGCTGAACGCGTAAAGCGTGCTGACGTGTTTGAAAATATTTCGTCTGAATAGACGAGGAGAATTGAGAAATGTGCGCTAAGGGTCGGGCGGTGGCGTGGCCTGCCGTCAGGCCGGCGGCGCGCCGCGCTATGAGGTATAGCCCTTGCTGAATAAGTTGGCAGCAGCGCAATCAGTGACGTACGCACGCTGTCCATCCTATCCTCGGAGACTTTAATGAAATATACGAAAGCATTGCTGGTGTCGGCGCTCGTCGCCATATCGGGCGCGGTGTTCGCGCAAGCGGGCGGCGGCAACGGTAACGGCGGCGGCAGCGGCACCGGCGGTTCAGGCAACGCTCACGGCGCGGCGACCGCGGCACCGACCACGGATGGACAACCCACATCGGGAGCGATGAGTTCCACTGGCTCGAAATCGAATCACATGTCGAAGTCGAAGATGAAGAAGCCGAAGACCGATTCGACCAATATGCCCGGCGCGGACGCCAGCAGCGACACGAAAGGTCAGTGAGCGCACGGTAATTTCGGAGCAGAGGGCAACGTCGGCAACTACAGACACACTGCTCCGGTTGTATCGATGCGAAAGGAGCGTGCGGCTCGTCTCTCTTGCTCAAGAACACCAGCAGGCAGAGGCGGTGACGAGCCCTGAGTTGCGGCTCTGTTAAGGCGCCGCCTGTTTCGCTGCACGCGACGCACCCGCCGCGCGTACGCCCGCAACCCGAGGGGCGGCCGCACGCCGGGCACCTTGCGCACCAGCCTTTGCATCGGCCTTCGCCGCCGCTGCTTTGCGCACCACGCGCGACTTCTTCAGCAAACTGGTGATCGAGTCGTCGATGCTTTCCGCCACCGCCGATTCGCGCGCCTTGCGGCCTTTCGCGCCAGCCTGCCGCGCAAGCTTCGCCACGCGTTTCTCGGCTTGTGCAAGCAATGCGGCAAATGCGAGTTCGTCCACCCTCAGCCCACGGCGCGATTGAGCGGGTGCGAGGCTCTGCAATTCGTCCGCTTCGAACGAGCTGATCACCGCGGGGTGAATGTAGCAACGCTTGCACACTGCCGGCGTATTGCGCAGTAACGCCGCCACATCCTTCACGGTCGCGACGATATGACGGCGCGCTTCCGCCGCGCTGCTGCAAATCAGGCGGCGCAGCGCGGCCAGGGCGTAGACGCTGCCGGCCCACGTGCGGTAGTCCTTGGCCGTGAAATCCGCACCGCTCGCACGCCGCAGATAGTCATTGATGTCGGCGGAGCCGACGGTGCGGCGCGTGCCGTCTTCGTCGAGATACTGGAACAGGTCGTGGCCCGGCAGGTCGGCGCAACGCCGCACGATGCGCTTGACGCGTGGATTGTTGACCGTCACGTCGTGTTCGATGCCGCTCTTCCCGCGGAACTTGAAACGCAACTGGCCGGCTTCGATCTTGACGTGCTTCTTGCGCAACGTCGTCAAACCATATGACTGGTTGTCACGCGCGTATTCGACACTGCCGATCCGGATCAGCGTTGAGTCGAGCAACTGCACGATCGCGGCGATGACTTTGTCGCGCGGCATGCCCGGCAGATGCAGGTCGCGGGCGACGCGGGCGCGGATCTTCGGCAACGCGCGGCCGAACTCGGCCATGCGTTCGTATTTGTCGGCGTCGCGCGTTTCACGCCAGCGCGGGTGATAGCGGTATTGCTTGCGGCCGCGCGCGTCGCGGCCGGTCGCCTGGATATGGCCGCGCGCATCCGGGCAGATCCACACGTCCTCATAAGCCGGTGGAATCGCGAGTGCGTTGATGCGTTTGATTTCGTCTTCGTCGTCGATGCGTTTGCCCGCTACATCGAAATACGCGAAGCCGTCTTTTTCACGCTGACGCGTGATGCCGGGTTTCGTATCGTCGGCATGGCGCAAGCCCGGCGGCATGGCGGCGGGTGCGGGCGGTTTCGCGTTGTCGTCGTCCGCGCGTTCAGGGCGGCGTTGAATCGGAGTAGTCGTGGCAGCCATCGTCGCAGGTAGAAGTTTCAAGCAGAGGGCGCGCTTTGCGCCGGTGACTGTGCCTGCAAGCAAAGGTGATGCCCGGCGCTGCCGTTGGCGTGGCGCGTATGGCTGCTTCAGGTTGCTTCGTGAACGGGCGGAACAGTCCTTGCGAATCCTCGCTACGGGTACTGAATGAACCGAACCAACCAAGGAGAGCGCCATGAGCAGCACCCTGAATCCCGATGAAGAGCCGCAACAGGTCGTCAAACAAACCGCCGGCACGACCGGCGCGCTCGGTCCGAGCGATTCGTCCGATAGCGGCAGCGACGTTGCCGGCGCGAAGCGTCATGAGTTCGACGTCGATACTGAGTTGGACAATCACGCGCTCGAAACCGGCGACAGCGAGCTCGGTAGCGATACGGACCGTGCCGGTACGGGTGAACGCGCCGCTGCCGATGGCGATTCGACACTGGTGCCGGACGCTGATATCGAGCCCGATCGCGTTATCGATCCGCTGGCTAACGACGACGACGGCCTCGACGATGACCCACAAGGTCTTTGACCGGCCTCGCGCGGTCTTTCGCTGGACGCATGGGCACGTCTTTTGCTGACTCAAAGGCAGTTAAAGGCTAATGAAGGGCCGGGCCGCGCAGCACGCCAGGCCCGGCACTTACAGGAAGGAGAGTACGCATGGCTAGCACGCTGAATGGTTACAAGGTGGCGGTACTCGCGGTGGACGGTTTCGAGCAGGCAGAACTGATCGAGCCGAAACGCGCGCTGGCTGAAGCAGGCGCAACGGTGCACGTCATTTCCGCCAAGCCGGGCAAGATCCAGGGTTTCAAGCACGTGGACAAGGGCGACGCCGTCGAAGTCGATGTGACGTTCGACAAGGCAAGCGCGGACGACTACGACGCCGTGGTATTGCCAGGCGGCGTGGTGAATGGCGACGCCATTCGTCTGCTGCCGCAGGCACAAGCCTTCATCAAGACAGCCGACAAGGCGAAGAAGCCGATCGCGGTGATCTGTCATGGGGCGTGGCTGCCGGTGTCGGCGGGCATCATCAAAGGCCGCACGGTCACGAGTTGGCCGAGCCTGCAGGACGACATTCGCAACGCGGGCGGCACGTGGGTGGACCAGGAAGTGGTCGAGGACGGCAATCTGATTAGCAGCCGCAAACCCGACGACCTGCCGGCTTTTAACAGAACGCTCATTGCGCAATTGTCGAAGCGCAAGGCGGCATGAGCGGAGCGACGAGCGGGGCGTGCGCATTGGAACAATGCCGCGCCACCTCTCACCGGCTCCGCATCGGTGTATCCGTCGACCTGGGAGAAAATGCATGAAATTCCGGTATTCCCTACAAGCGATGACTGTCGCGGTGAGTTTGAGCGCGGCGTCCATCGGCGCGGTCTACGCGCAAGCCAGCGACGCCCCGGCGAGCGACGCGCCCGTCAGTGGCACGAAGCTTTCGCCCGCGGATCAGCAATTCGTGCAGGACGCCTCACAGTCCGACGCCACCGAAATCGCGGCCAGCAAGGTCGCGCTGAAGAATTCCAGCGATCCGCACGTGAAGAAGTTCGCGCAGCAGATGATTACGGATCACACGAAACTCTCGCACGGCATGGCGGCACTCGTCTCGAAGAAGGGCTTCACCTCGACGCCGTCGGCGGATTCCGCGCTGGTCGGCAAACTCCAGACACTCAAGGGCAAGGAATTCGATCAGGCCTACGTCGAGCAGGTTGGGGTGGAAGCGCATCAGCGAGCAGTCGATCTGTTCCAGCAGGAAAGCACCAGCGGCACCGATGCGCAACTCAAGGCTGCGGCCCAGCATGCACTGCCGACCATCAAACATCATCTCGCGATGGCACAGCAACTTGCCGGCACAATGAAGGGTTCGCCATGAACGCGATCCTGCCGCGACCGGCCTATGAGGATTCCCTTATGCAGATCACTTTTTCCGACGACAAGCCGGTCTTCGACGGAGCGAATCTGACCGTGCGCTTCATGGCGCGGGTGGACGGCGACCCGGTCGTATGCACGATTACCGCCGAGGCGCTCGAGGATCATTTCGGCGCCGATTCCGCCCTGGAAGCCACACTGATGGCGGCCTTCGACAAAGGCCGTCAACGTATCCGTTCGGTTTGCGCGGAAGCGCTCGACCAGAACAACGGTGAAGGCGTAGTGTTGCATAGCGGACTGTTCAGAGTGGAAGGCATGGAACCGGATCGCGGCACCACGGCGTAGTGCCGGCGCGTGCTGTCGCTGGCGCGCGCCGTATGGCGCGGCGAAAAGCGGCGGCATGGTCCGCAAACGCTATCCAACGATGCAAGGAGGCCTCATGTCACTCATCGTCGCAGCACGCTTTACGACGTTTCCCGCCGCCGAAGATGCGGCGGCCAAGCTCTTCAATGCAGGTTTCGTCGAGGAAGACGTCACGCTGTTCTTCGTCAATCCGCGTGGTCAGCACGCGCGTTATCCGATCGGCGGCGACACCGGCACCGACGCCGGCGCAAGGGACGCGCCCAAAGGTGCCGGCATGGGCGTCACCATCGGCGCGGTAGTCGGCGCCGTGGTCGGCGTCGGGATTTTCGCGGCGTTCTCCGCGCCGATCATCGTGTCCTTGATTGCCGCGGGCGTCGGCGCGTATGTCGGCTCATTGGTCGGGGCGATGTCGCGAACGCGAGACGCCGGTCACACAGGCCATCGTTCGGCATTCCACGAGGAGACGCGCGATTCCGGCGTGCTGGTCGCGGTGCACGTCTCGCCGGACAATCAGTTCGATGCCGCGCGCGTTTTGCGCGAAGCAGGCGGCATGGCAATCGAGCGGGCGAGCGGACGCTGGCAGCAGGGACGCTGGGCCGACTTCGATCCGTTGAAGCAACCGGTGCCGCTCGGTGAGTTCAGCGAGAGGAGCGCTTGAGTTGACGCATGTTTTCGCTGCGGTGACTAGCAGAACGGCCCGACATCAAATCGGGCCGTTTTTTTGTGCCTGTCGGTACTCAACCCTCTGCTCAAACCCAGACTTGCGGCGCATTGCGTCGCGGCTGCGGCGCGCGATCCACCTGCCGCTCGTCGCGCGTGGGTTCGCAAGCGGCCGGCACGAATCCGTCATGCGTCACGCCACATGAAGGGGACGTTGCCTCAGCATTCGACGACGGCGCTTCCCGCACTTGCCCATGTTCGCGAATCTGCATCACGGCCGCCGAGGTGATGATCGCGACGGCGGCTAAAAATTCTGCGCTCCTGATCTTCATGGTGATACTCCCTGTCGTTGTTGCCTGCCCATTGTTTTCAATGCATGGCACGTTTTGCAGTGTGTTGTTGCGTTGCACGCGTGCTGGGCGGAGCATACGAAGCAACCGCTGTGCCATCGATTGGGAGCCCGCTACGCGGGGCTTTGCGGGCAGTCGAGAGGCCTCGCGCGGGCAACATTTACGCGCGCTGGCAAGATTGCAAGGGCTCGTCGACGCAGCGCGCAATACGTTCACAGCGATAGCCGTCGGGCACGCGTCGTGCGAATAGATCCATGAACTCCATCGTTGGAGGGCCGAGCGCCTGGCAAAAGCGCGACGGCTTTCCGGCGGCGGATTCCATGACTAACGAAACCCTTGGAGGTATTGAATGGCTACGAACGTTGTTTCCGTGCTGAACGATCTGGTCGAAACGTCGAAGGACGGCGAGAAGGGCTTTCGCAAGGCTGCCGAAGATGCGCATGACGCGCAGCTGAAAACGCTGTTCCTGTCACGTGCAGAAGACTGCACGCGCGGCGCGCGTGAGCTGCAGGACGCGGTTCAGGGGTTGGGTGGTAAGCCCGAAACGGGCGGCAGCATGAGCGGCGCGCTGCATCGCGGCTGGGTCGACGTGAAGTCGGCCGTGACGGATCGCAGCGACCACGAGATCCTGGCCGAGTGCGAGAAGGGCGAGGACGTCGCGAAGAAGCGCTATCACGATGCACTCGAAAAGGAATTGCCGGCGGATGTGCGGGCGATCGTCGAGCGGCAGTATCAAGGCGTACTGCAAAATCATGACCGCGTGCGCGATCTGCGCGATCAATATGCGGCGGCCAAGCGTTAAAAGTCGCTGAGCAATCGGCGCTCGATAGGGCGCCGATTGTTCTTCTTACTTGCTCCTACTCAACCGCAGCGGGCTTCAATCTGGAAGCCTGTCGCACATAAAAAAGCCATCCGCGGTGCGGATGGCTTTTCTGCTTCCTGAACCAGAAGCGCCGGGAAGCGCCAACCGAAGCCGGCACTTCCCGCGGCGACCGGCTGCTCTTATTCGGCAGCGATCTTCAGATGGTTCTTGACGCTCGATACACCCTTCACTGCCTCGACGACTTCGCCGGCTGCTGCCTTGTCGTCGGCTGAAGGCACCGTACCCGTGAGCCACACCACGCCCTTGCGGGTCTTCACGTGGATGTGCGTCGACTTGACGTTCTTGGCAGCCAGCAGGTCTGCCTTGGCCTTCGTGGTGATCGTGCCGTCGTCGACGTGCTGACCGATGGTTTCCGACGACGCCGACGGAGCGCTGCTCTGCGCCATGGCAGTCGTCGCGTTCAGTGCGAAAGCGACACAAGCGATGCTACCTGCGGTCTTCAAAAGTTGGATGGTCTTCATGGTTTCTCCTTCGGGTGTTGATGAAAATTGCGGTCTTGTTGCCTGCGGTCGATCGCGGCCGGAACCGCCGATGACACGCGTGGGATCGTTGCCGCTACGGTTCCGTCAGGGCCCGTTATCGACACCGGATGCCGGTCCGTGCATGCGCTTCGCTTTCGCGTTGCGTGCAAGGCCGGGCGTCCGTCCACATAGTGCTCAGACGCAAGCGGTGTGCCCGCTCTGGCGTCAAAAGACTGCCATCGCAGGAAAGCCGTTACGACACATGTATTTAGGCTGAGGAATACGGCACCGCGAAGCGCCGGCACGAGGCGCGACGCCTTGCGGCAACGGGGACCGGAATTTGCCGGGTGCTTGTAAAAAAGGCGCCAGGCGGCCTGCGCAATTGCCGGGCCTGAAAACGCAAAGCGTAGAAAAAACAGGGCGTTGCGCGAGGTGGTACGACAGTTGCTCTTGGGAGGTTACTTACCATTTTTCGGCTATTAACGGGACCTCACTACAATGCCTTCAATTGAACTACGCACAAGGCAGTCTCTCGCACTCACGCCGCGTCTGCAGCAATCGGTGCGTCTGTTGCAGTTGTCGTCTCTGGAGTTCCAGCAGGAATTGCGCACGGCGCTCGACACCAATCCGTTCCTCGAGTACGACTCGTCGGAGACGGAAGACGTTGCGCTGGCAACCGCAACCTCTGGCGAAGACGGCGGCGCGCTGCCCGCCACCGACACGGTCGCGGCCGCTGAACCCGATTCGCTGCCGGCTGAATCCGGCGCGAACGATACGCTCGAAGGCGCGGGCCAGGACGACATGCCGGGCGACTTCTCCGGCGACTACAGCAGCCGCAGTTCGACGCGCCAGAACGGTGACTCGGATAGCAGCGACCCCGCCGAATGGGCACGCTCGCAGCCGACCTTGCGCGAGCAATTGCATGATTCACTGCGCCTCTATCGACTCGACGACCGTGACCGCGCGGTGGCCCGCTTCATCATCGAGGCGCTCGACGACGACGGCTACCTGCGCCAGGAACTCTCCGATCTCGCGGACAGCGTCGATCTCGAACCGGAATTGACCGAAGAGGAATTGCTGGTGGCGCTGCGTCTCGTGCAATCGCTCGATCGCCCGGGTCTGGGCGCGCGTTCGTTGTCCGAATGCCTGTCGCTGCAGGTGAATGCCTTGCCCGCCGACACGCCGGGGCGCGAGGTGGCGCGGCAAGTCGTCGAACATCATCTGGAACGGCTCGCACGCCGTGAGCAGGCTGAACTGCAAAAGCAGATCGGCTGCAGCGCGGAAGAACTGCGGGTGGCCTGCGCGCTGGTACGCAAGCTCGATCCGAAGCCGGGCAACAGCTACGGACGCACCGAAGACAACTACGTGGTGCCGGACGTGATCGTGCGTCAGGTTCGCAACAAGTGGGTCGTGGCGATCAACCCGGCGGTGCAGCCGCGCGCGCGTATCCATCGCATGTATGCGGAACTGTTCGCGCAGTCGGCCGGCGCGAGCCGTTCGCCGCTCGCGCAGCAGCTGCAGGAAGCACGCTGGCTGATCCGCAACGCACAGCAACGCTTCGACACGATTCAGCGCGTAGCCGAATGCATCGTCGCGCATCAGAAGGCCTTCTTCCAGTACGGCGAAATCGCCCTCAAGCCGATGGTGCTACGCGATGTCGCCGACGAACTCGGCCTGCACGAATCCACCATCTCGCGTGCCACCGGCAACAAATATATGGCCACGCCGCGCGGAATTTTCGAATTCAAGCACTTCTTCCCGCGTGAACTGGGCACGGAAAGCGGCGGTACGTGTTCGGCTGCGGCCGTGCGCGCGCTGCTCAAGGAAATGATCGCCGCGGAAAACACGCGCGACCCGCTCTCGGATGTGACGCTCGCCAAGATGCTCGCCGATCAGGGCGTGCTGGTGGCACGCCGCACGGTGGCGAAGTACCGGCATCTGATGAAGGTGCCGCCGGCGGAGTTGCGCCGCCAGCTTTAAACGCGCCGCGCCCGGTTAAACGGGGAAGCGCTCGAGCGCCACGCGAGGCTGTCCGCTCGCGTGGCGCTTTTTCGTATCTGGACGTTTCGCGCGCGCCCCTTTACATTGGCGGGTCCATGAGAAACGGGGCGGGGCAATGAAGTACTCGAATCTGGTCGAACGCTTGCAGGGCCGGCGCACCTCCGCGTGGGAAATCCATCGTGTCGCGCAACAGGCGGAGGCGAGAGGTGAAGACGTGATCGTGCTGAGCGTGGGCGATCCTGATTTCGCCACGCCCGCGCCGATCGTCGAGCGCGCCATCGAGGCCTTGCGCGGCGGCGATACGCACTACAGCGCCGTGTCGGGCCGCGAGCCCGTGCGCGCGGCGATTGCCGCGGAACACACGCGCATGACGGGTTGTGCCGCGAGCGCCGCCAACGTGATCCTGACCGCGGGGGCGCAGAACGGCGTGTTCGCCGCATCGCTGTGCCTGCTGGAAGCGGGCGATGAAGTGATCGTCCCCGAACCCATGTATCTGACTTACGAAGCCTGCGTGCGCGCGGCGGGCGCCACGCTCGTGACGGTGCCGGTCGATCCGGCGCGGGCATTTCACGTCGACTGCGACGCGCTTGAAGCGGCCGTCACCTCGCGCACCAAGGCCATTTTCTTCGCGACGCCGTGCAATCCGACCGGCGTGGTCATGCAACGCGCCGATCTCGAACGTATCGCGCGGCTCGCGTATCAGCATGACCTGTGGGTGTTGTCCGACGAGGTCTACGCCGAGCTGACGTTCGAACGCGAGCATGTGAGCATTGCCTCGTTGCCCGGCATGGCGGAGCGCACCGTGACGCTCGGCAGTCTGTCGAAATCGCATGCGATGGCGGGTTGGCGCGTGGGCTGGGCGATCGGGCCCACGGAGCTGATCGAGCATATGGGGCGGCTCGCGCTTGCGATGCTGTACGGCTTGCCTGGCTTCATCCAGCAGGCCGCGTTGACGGCGTTGCAGCACAAGGCGCGGATCGCCGCCGGGATGCGTGAGATCTATCGGCGCCGGCGCGACGTGGTGTTCGAGCGTCTGCATCGTGTGCCGCGTTTGCGATGCCTGTTACCCGAGGCGGGCATGTTCATGATGGTGGACGTGAGCGGAACGGGCCTCGATACGGTCGATTTCACCTGGCAACTGTTTCGCGCGCAGGGCGTGTCGCTGCTCGACGCGAGCGCTTTCGGCGAGACGGCGAACGGGTTCGTGCGGCTGGGTTTCGTCGTCGATGAAGCGCGCCTCATCGATGCGTGCGAGCGGATCGCGGCATTCGTCGGTGCATTGCCGGCGCGTTGAGCCTTTCGCTAAGGTTTCGTTTGCTTTTCGATTGGCGTCACGCAGCGATGCGTTGTGGGAGGAATGCGCGTCCTCGCGAGTTTTCGATTGACGCCGCAAATGCTTGCGTCAAAAATCGAGCGCCGAGTTCGTCTTAAGCCTGGACCTTCGGGACATCGGCGCCTATCGACTCTCGGTCGGGAAACTCATGGGGCTTCGCTTCACCTTCTGGTTGCGCCAATCACTGATGGCAGGATCGATGGCGGCCGCGCTCGTGGCGATGGCGCTCGTGCTTCTTGCGCTCGCCACGTTCAGCACGATGTGCGCGGCAGTTGAACCGGACGATTCGCCGGAAGCCGCTGCGAGCGCTGACACTGAGGTGTCGGCGCCGGAGGCGCCACGCGTCGTAAGCGGCAAGCCCGATCAACGCACGGAGGCGAACGGCCAACCGCTCGACGAGCCACACGCGGCCTCGCCGCGCACGCCTCGCCAGCCACGTCCGGCTGCCACGGCGCAGAACGAAGCGTCGGGCAGCACGGCGCAGCGCAACGCGAAACCGGAGGCGGCGTTGATACCCGTGCCGCCGGAAACCTCGTCGGTCACGCAGCATTCGATCCGGCTCGATGGCCGGAAGATCGACTACACGGCCACCGCCGGCAACCTGCTGTTGCGCGACAAGACTGGGCAGGCCAACGCGAGCGTGTTTTACGTCGCCTACACCGTCGCCAGCAAAACGCCGCAGACGCGGCCGGTCACGTTTCTCTTCAACGGCGGGCCGGGCGCCGGCACCGTGTTCCTCATGATCGGTTCGTTCGGGCCGAAGCGGGTGCGCACCGCGAGTCCCGACATCACGCCGCCCGCGCCCTACACGCTCGCCGACAATCCCGACAGCCTGCTCGATACCACGGACCTGGTATTCATCGACGCCGTCGGCGCGGGCTTGTCGCGGGTCGTCGGTCATGGCACGGGTAAAGACTTCTGGGGCGTCGATAAGGATCTCGGCGCGTTTGCGCAGTTCATCGACCGTTATCTGACGGTGAACCAGCGCTGGAATTCGCCGAAATATCTGCTCGGCGAATCGTATGGGACCGCGCGCGCCGCGATGCTTGCGTATCAGTTGGGGCAGAACAATATCGCGCTCAACGGTGTGATCCTGATGTCGTCGGTGCTCGATTCGGCCGCGTTCTCGGCAGGTTCGGATTTCAAAAGCGAAAGCTATCTGCCGAGCTTCGCGGCGATTGCCTGGTATCACGACAAGATCGTGCCGAAGCCGGCCAGTCTGCCGGCCTTTCTCGACGAAGCCCGCGCGTTTGCACGCGGCCCGTATGCGCAAGCGCTCGCGCAAGGCGACGCACTGCCCGACGCCGAGCGCGACGCGATCGCCGCGCGCGTCGCGCAGTTCACCGGCCTCGATGTCGCCTATGTGAAGCGCAGCCGCTTGCGTCTCTATCCGTCGCGTTATCGGAGTGAGTTGCTGCGCGATCAGGCGCGCAGCGTCGGCCGCTACGATGCGCGCTTCGAAGGCCTCGACTTCGACAGCGTATCCGAGCATCCCGATTACGATGCGTCGGTAAGCAGCGTCTCGAGTGCTTTCGACGCGGCGCTGCATCAGCATTTCGCTCAGGACCTGCACTTCACGCCAGCCGACGGCTATCGCGTCTTCAACGACGAAGCGTTGACGCAGTGGGACTGGAAGCATCGCGAATGGTGGGGTGAGCATCTGCCCGTGCCATACGCGGCGGGCGATCTGGCCGAGGCGATGCGGCAGAATCCGCAATTGCGCGTGATGTCGGTGAACGGTTATTTCGACCTCGCCACGCCGTTCTATGCGACTGAATATGCGCTCGCGCATCTGGGCGTGGATGGGCCGCTGCGCGCCAACGTGCGAATCGCCTACTATCCGACCGGTCACATGATCTATCTCGACGACGCGGCATTGCATACGCTCAAGCGCGATCTGGCGAGTTTCTATGCGGCGGGGGCGCGCTAGCGGGTTCCGAAGAATTCGCAGCGCGGTCCGGGCCTGCCTGACAAGCGGATTCGGCGTGTTCGGTTGAACGGTATAATTCGCTGCAACGTCGCCGCATGACTGCAACGTTGCAACGCACCGTGCCTGGACGTTGATCCACCGCCTGAAAACCGCTCGCTCAACCGGCTTCATTCACCGCTGCCCATGCCATTTCTCCCGATCCAGTCCTTCACACGCAAACGGCTGTCCGACGTGGTGTCCGACCAGATCAAGCAACTGATCTCGGACGGCACGCTGATGCCCGGTGACCGCTTGCCGGCCGAACGCGATCTGGCGACGCAGCTCGGCGTGTCGCGGCCGTCGCTGCGCGAGGCGCTGATCAGGCTGGAGGCGGACGGCTATATCGAGACCTCGGGGCGGGGCGGTTTTACGGTGGTCGACGTCACGGCGCCGATCATCTCGAAGCCGCTCGCCGAACTGTTGCTGCAGAATCCGCGCACCAGTGCCGATATTCTGGAGTTGCGCCAAGGGCTCGAATCAATTTCGACGGTGTATGCCGCGGAGCGCGCCACGGCCGCCGATCTGAAAAAGATCAGCGTGGCGTTCGAGGCATTGAAGGCCGGCTCGCAGTCGCAGGATCGCGTGAACCTCGCGGAACTGGACGCCGCGTTTCATCTCGCGATCGCCGACTCCACGCACAACATCGCGCTTGCGCATGTGATGCACGGTATCCATACGCTGATACGCGAAGGCATGCGCCAATACCATCGGCTGATCGATTACGACGACGCGATGGAAAAGCAGTTGATGAGCCAGCATCAGGCCATCTACGACGCCGTCATGGCGCGCGACGCGCAAAAGGCGCGCAAGGCCGCCGAGCGTCATTTGACCTTCGTGCGCGAGATGTACAAGGAAGACGCGGCGAAGCCTTCGTCGAGTGTGGTTTCGTGATTGCGTGAGTTCGTAAATGCTGTCTGGGCGCCAGCCTGGCGCCCACGTGTTTGCGGTTTCAATCCTTCGCTTTAAATCCCCTTCAGTTCCGGTTCATCGCTGCAATGCTTGCGCGCACGACGTGGCGTTATCGATCCCAATCGCCGCTATTCCGTCGCGACCCGCGATTGACACCCTCTCGCCACTTCCCTTATATTCTTGGTCAGACCAACCTTACCAGTCTTACTGAGACGCCGGAATCTGCGCCAGTCATTCAATGGCCGTGCATTCCGCTGCGCTGCAACGTACTGGTTCATGAGCGCGATTCCGCAGTAGAGTAGGTGAATCGCCGGCTGCAGCTTTTCTTTTCAATGAGCTTATGAAAGTCGCCCTGTTCATCCCGTGCTTCATCGACGCGTTCTATCCCGAAGTGGGGATCGCCACGCTCGAATTGCTCGAACGTTTCGGCATCGAGGTCGACTATCCGCAGGAGCAAACCTGCTGCGGCCAGCCGATGGCCAACAGCGGCGCGCATGCCGAGGCGGCCGGCACCGAGCGTGTGTTCGCGCGCAACTTCGCGGGCTACGACTACATCGTCGGACCGTCGGCGAGCTGTATCCATCACGTGCGCGAACATCTGACCGCGCTCGAACAAACCGACGAAGTAAAGAAGGTCCGCACGAACGCTTACGAACTCGTCGAGTTTCTGCACGACGTGGTCGGCGCGCGTGAATTTCCGTGGGCCGAGTTTCCGCATCGCGTGGGCTTGCATAATAGTTGCAGCGCGTTGCGGCATCTGAAGGAAGCATCGATTTCGGAAGTGGCGGGCACGCCGTTTTCGAAGCCACGTACCTTGCTGGAAGGCGTGAAGGGCATCGAGTTCGTCAAGCCGGCACGGCCCGACGAATGCTGCGGTTTCGGCGGCACGTTCTCCGTCACCGAAGAGCCGGTGTCGGTGCGCATGGGACAGGACAAAGTGCGCGATCATCTGAACGCAGGCGCCGAATACATCGTCTCCGGCGACATGTCGTGCCTCATGCACCAGCAAGGCTGCGCGGAACGCATGAAAGCCGACGCGCGCTTCATCCATATCGCGCAGGTCCTCAACGGAGCACGCGCATGAGCAACCGTATTGATCACGCGAAAGCCGCGGGCGCTTTCATCAACAAGACGGAGCACGTGGCGTTTCATGACAAACGCCTGTGGGATTTGCGTGAGAAGCGCGATTTGCAGGCGCACGGCATCGCGGAATGGGAGACGATGCGCGAGCTCGCATCGGGTATCAAGGAACACACGCTGTCGAACCTTTCGCAGTATCTCGAACAGTTCGCGGCGGCGGCCGAGGCCAACGGCGTGACGGTCCATTGGGCCGCCACCGCCGAAGAGCACAACGCGCTCGTGCACCAGATCATGTCGGAACGCGGCATGACCACGCTCGTCAAAAGCAAGTCGATGCTCACCGACGAATGCAAGATGCGCGAGTATCTCGAACCGCGCGGCATCACGGTGATGGAAACGGATCTGGGCGAACGCATCCAGCAACTCGATCATCAGGACCCGAGCCATATGGTGGTGCCGGCAGTCCATAAACTGCGCGCCGATGTCGCCGAGCTGTTCGGCCGCACCATTGGCACCGATCCGAAGAATAGCGACATCCACTACCTGGCGGAGAGCCAGCGCATGAACACGCGGCCGTACTTCGTGCGCGAGAAAACGGCGGGCATGACCGGTTGTAATTTCGCGGTGGCGGAGACCGGCACGGTGGTGGTGTGCACGAATGAAGGCAATGCGGATCTGTCGGCGAACGTGCCGCCTTTGCATATCGCATCGATCGGAATCGAGAAGCTGATTCCAGAAGTATCCGACCTCGGCGTGTTCATTCGCATGCTGTCGCGCAGTGCGCTCGGTTCGCCCATCACGCAATACACCTCGCATTTCCGCGCGCCGCGTCCGGGCACGGAGATGCATTTCATCCTCGTCGATCACGGCCGCTCGGAGCGGCTCGCGATGGAGGACTTCTGGTACTCCCTCAAATGCATTCGCTGCGGCGCCTGCATGAATACGTGTCCCGTGTACCGGCGCAGCGGCGGTCTGTCGTACGGCGGCACGTACTCGGGGCCGATCGGCGCGATCATCAATCCAACCTTCGATCTGAAGCGCTACAGCGCGTTGCCGTTCGCGTCGACGCTCAATGGCAGTTGCACCAATGTCTGTCCGGTGAAGATCAATATTCACGAGCAGATCTACAAGTGGCGCACGGTGATCGCCGAGCGCCATGAAGTGCCGTTCGTGAAGCAGGAAGTGCTGAAAATGGCAGGGCGTTTGCTGGCGAGTCCGACCTTGTATCGAGCGACGGTGTCGTCGATGGGCAGCGCGCTGCGGCGGCTGCCGAATTTCGTGCTGTATAACCCGCTCAACATTTGGGGCAAGCAACGCGAGTTGCCGGAGGCGCCAAAGCTGACCTTCCACGCCTGGTACAAGAAGAATCGTGGAGGCGACAATGGCGACGCGTGAGGCTTTTCTGGAAAAGGTTCGCCAGGCGCAGCCGCCGGCGCGGCCACGGCCCGAGGTGCCGCTGTTCGACGCGCCGGGCGGCGATCTGCGCGCGCGCTTCACGGCGGCTTTGCAGGCGATGGGCGGCACTTGCGTCGAAGCCTCGTCTGCGGCCGATGTGAGCGGGTTGATTCGCGAGCGCTTTGGCGCAGACACATCGGTGGCTTCGGCGACCGCGGAAGTGCCGGGCACGCGAGCGCTCACCGCCGATACGGAGCCCGCATCGTTGCAGGACATCGACGTCGGTGTGGTGCGGGCACGCTTCGGCGTCGCCGAAACCGGCTCGGTGTGGTTCAGCGAACGCGAGTACGTGGTCAACGCGCTGGGCTACATCGTGCAGCATCTGGTCGTGCTGCTCGACCCGGCGCAATTGATCGACGGCTTGCAGGACGTCTACCGGCGCGATGATTTCCGCGACGCCCGATATGCGGCGCTCGTCACCGGACCGTCGGCGACGGCGGATATCGAGGGCGTGCTGATTCGCGGCGCACAAGGCGTGCGTTCGTTGACGGTGGTGTGGCTGGCGGCGCAATGAAAATGCAGTAGCGGCGGCACGATCGAATGGCACAATGCGGCATCCCGTTCGATAAGCCTGCCACTCTGCTGACATGGAACTCCGGCATCTCCGATACTTCGTCGCCGTTGCGGAGCACGCGAGCGTGCGCGGCGCCTCCGAGCAACTCCACGTGACCCAGCCGGCCATTTCGCGGCAAATCCAGGACCTCGAGGAAACCTTGGGCGTCGCGCTATTCGAGCGCACGCCGCGCGGCCTCAAATTGACGCTGGCGGGCGACGCGTATCTGCGCGAGGCGCGCGGCATTCTGCAGCAGGTCGAGTCGGCCGCACGTGTCGCGCAACGGATCGCGGCGGGCGTGTCCGGTCATGTGCGCATGGGGTTCGTCGAAAACGCGGTCTGGGGCGGTCTTGTGCCGAACGCGCTGCAAGCGTTCCAGCAGACGGCGCCGCAGGTCGGCATCGAGCTCACGCCGATGAATACGCCGGAGCAACTGGCGGCGATCGACGCGGGCCAGCTCGACGGCGGCTTCATCTATCACTTCGGCGCGCTGCCTGAGCAGTTCGCCAGCTTGTCCCTGCTCGAAAACGGTGTCGTGCTGGCGGCGCCGGCTTCGTGGTCGTTTGGCAGGAGTAAGACCGTGCGTGCCGCGCAGCTGGCCGGCAAGCCCTTCATCACGTTTCCACGCCATGTCTATCCCGCTTACTACGACCGCCTGATCGGCGCGTGCGAGCGCGCCGGTTTGACGCTCGACGTGGTGCAGGAAGTGTCGACGGAAGCCGCGATTCTCTCGCTGGTGTCGGCGGGCGTGGGCGCGGCGATCGTCAACTCGGCCAATCGCGAGCGGCCGCCGGCGCTGGTGCAATTCCTCGCGCTGTCCGATCTGTCGATCGTGTTGCCGCTGCATTTCGCGTATCACGAGCAGCATCGCAATCCGGCGCTCGCGCAGTTCATCGCGTTGCTCAAGGCGCAGAAGTGAATGGCTGGCAATGCCTCGCCTTCGCGATGCCTTTAAGGCATCGGCTTCCCTAAAAATCGGCATTGGCGCTGGTTTTTTGCCTCGACGATATTGAATGCACGACCTCGGCGCGTCATCCGACGACGGCGCCGTGGCCCGCTTTCTTATCGGGAGACAACCATGCCGTCCACACAATCGCTGATTTCCACCGACATCGACTACGAGCGCCCCGGCCTGCAAAACGGCACGTTGCGCGTGCCTTATTCGCACGACCGCTCCGCGTACGGACACATTCCGATTCCGATCACCGTGCTCAAGGGCGGCGACGGCCCCACGGTGCTGCTGACGGGGGGCAATCACGGCGACGAATACGAAGGCCCGGTCGCGCTGATGAAACTGATCCGGCGCATGCCTTCGATGTCGATCAAAGGCCGGCTGGTCGTCGTGCCGGCGCTAAATTTCCCGGCCTTTATCAACGGCTCGCGCACCTCGCCAATCGACAAGGGCAATCTCAACCGCGTTTTCCCCGGCGCGCGCAACGGCCACATCACCGAAATGATTGCGCACTATGCGGACACCGAACTGTTTCCGCGTGCCGACGTCGTGATCGATCTGCACGCGGGCGGCGCTTCGTTCAATCATCTGCCGGCCTTGCTCGCGGCGCCGCCCGCCGACGCGTCGCGTCGCGCCGAATACCGGCGGCTCGTGCAGGCGTTTGCCGCGCCGCAAACCATGCTCATGGACCTGCTCGGCGAGGACCGTACGTATGGCGCGGCCGTCGAGCGGCACGGCAAGCTGTTCCTGTGCGGTGAATTCGGCGGCTACGCGGCCTGCAACCCCGACGGCGTCGCGATCGTCGAGGACGGTCTGCGGCGTGTGCTGCATACGCTGGGTGTCACGCCTGACGATCGTCCGCCCGCGCCGCGGCACGACACACGCTGGTTGACAGTGGACGGCGCGCGGCACTACGTGTTCGCCTCGCGCGCGGGCGTGGCCGAACCCGCGTTCGCGCTCGGCGATCAGGTCAAAAAGGATCAGTTGGCCGCTCGGGTGTTCGATCCGTACGCGCCGTGGAACGAGCCGCAGGAGATCCGTTTTGTGGGCGATGGTGTGGTGGTGTGCATGCGTTCGTTTGCACGCGTCGAACCGGGCGACTGTATCGCCGTGTTGGGCGCGGATGCGCAGTGGCAATGACCCAGTCCATCGAACAGAAGCCAGCCGGAGAATCGCCATGAATGCAGTCACCACCGTGTCTGATGCCGACGCCGCCGATACGCGTCGTGGGCACACCTACGTCGTCGTCCTGTTCTTTGTCTGCTTTGCGTTTTCGTATCTCGACCGGCAGATCGTGAGCATTCTCGTGCAACCGATCAAGGAAACGCTGGCGCTCAGCGATACGCAAATCGGCCTGCTGCAAGGGTTTTCGTTCACGCTGTGTTACGCGACGGCGGGTGTGTTCATCGCGCGGTTGATCGACCGCTCCAATCGCGTGCGGTTGATTGCCGTATGCGTGGCGATCTGGGCCGTCTCCACGGCGCTGTGCGGGTTCGCGCACAACTTCGGCGAACTGCTCGCGGCGCGCGCGGGGACGGCGATCGCGGAAGCGGGCTTGAGCCCGGCGGCGTTGTCGATCTTCAGCGATCTCTATCCGCCGCGCAAAGTCACTCGGGCAAGCAGCGTGTTCATGCTGGGGCCGTATATCGGCGGTGGCGTCGCTTTGTTCGGCGGCGGCATGCTGCTCGGTTCAATCGAGCACGGCGCGGGCGCTGCGTGGCTCGCGGGCATGGGTTTGAACGGGTGGCAGGCGGTGTTCGTCGCGGTCGGATTGCCGAGGCTGGCGCTTGCGGCGATCGTCGCGTTGTCGGTGCGGGAGCCGCAACGGCGTGGTTTGTCATCAGCGCTCCCGATCATGGCGGAGGACGCGGCCGCGCGGGGCGCCGTCTCGACGACTGAAAACGCGTCATCGTCTGCCATTGCGGACAAGGCCGCGCAAGACAGTACGCCGCCGCTGAAAGACGTGCTGCGCGAACTGTTCGTGAAGAACCGTTTCTGCCTGCCGTACTTCGCCGCCTACGTCGCGCTGATCACGCTGTTCTACTCGCACGCGGCCTGGTTTCCGACGCTGCTGATCCGGTATTTTTCATCTGACGCCGCGCGTAGTCGGACAGATGGCGGCGCCGGCCTATATGTTCGGCGGCATACTCGGCGTGCTGAGCGCGGGCTGGCTCGCCGGGCGCGTCAGCGATGCCGCCGCCGTGCGCAAAGTGCTGGCGCTGTCCGCGTCGGCGGCTGCGTTGCTCGTGCCGGCCGCCGTCGCGATGCCGCTCGTCGGCGACGTGCATATCGCTGTGGTCCTATATGGCGCCTCCGCGTTCGCGGCGAGTGTCGCGATGGCGTTGGCGCCGGTGCCGATCCAGATCGCGATTCCGAATCGTATGCGCGGACGTTCGATTGCGTTGCTGGTGTTTCTCACCAACGCGATCAGCGGCGGCCTCGGGCCGTTTGCGGTCGGCTTCATCAATGAGCGCCTCGGCGGGCAAAGCGCCGGTTTGGGCGTGGCGCTGGCGTGCGTCGGCGGTGTAGCGGCTGCGCTCAGCGCGCTGCTGTACGGTGTGGCGGCGCGACGCACGCCGGTGTTGGCTCGCGCATAACGCGGTTTGCAAGGCAGTGCCCGCGTGAGCGGCGCATGACGGGGCTTGCATGGCAGTGCCCGCGTGGACGGCGCATGACGGGGCTTGCAAGGCAGTGCCCGCGTGAACCGACGCAAGAGACGGTTTGCATGGAGGCGCGTCGCACGCTCCCATGAACCGGTGGACAACGCAGCTCGCATGGCGATGCCCGCAACGCATCGCCATACGCAGAAAACGGCATTGGCCGGCAAGCCACGGATTTGCGATAGTGAAGCCATTCACCGCGGCAGCGTGGCATAACCGATCCATTCGCTGCCGCCGCACTTTTCACGGAGTCACATCATGCCGACTGACGTCCTCACGCACCGGGTAGGCGACGCGCGCATTACCCGCGTCAGCGAAACCTGTTTTCCGTTGGCGCCGGCGGTGCTCTATCCAGAGTGGGCGCCGTCCGCAGCTGACGAATTGGGCCGCCGCCTGTCGTCGGCAAGCCTCGACCTCGAACGCAACGAAGTGACGCTGAGCGTGCACACCTGGGTCGTGCAGATGGACGGCCTGACCGTGCTGATCGACACCGGCATCGGCAATTTCAAGCAACGGCCGTTCAGCAAGCTGTTTCATCAACTGAACAACCCGTATCTGGAGCGTCTCGCCGACGCGGGTATCTTGCCGGCGCAGGTAGACGAGGTCCTGCTCACGCATCTGCACGCGGACCACGTCGGCTGGAATACGCGGTGGGTCGACGGCCGCTGGCAGCCGACCTTCCCGAACGCGAAATACGTGTTCCCGCAAGCGGAGCAGGATTTCTTCGCGACCCCGGCGAGCGACAGCCGCCGCATGGTATTCGAAGACAGCGTCGTGCCGGTGATCGAAGCCGGCCAGGCCGTGACGATTCCAACCGAGGGCGGTACATGGCGCGAAGGTATCGTGTTTCATCCCACGCCGGGGCATAGCGCCGGTCATATGTCGATTTCGATCCGCTCGCGCGGCGAGGAGGCGATCTTTACCGGAGACGTGATGCATAACCCCATTCAGGTCTACCGGCCGGAATGGAACTCGACGTTCTGCCTCGATGCGGCGTCCGCGTGCAACTCGCGGCACTGGTTGCTCAACTACGCGGCCGACCGCAACGCGACGCTCTTCACCGCGCATTTCCCGCAGGCATCGGCGGGGCGGGTGAAGCGGGGCGCGGACGGATTCGAATGGCAGTACGCTCAAGCCGCGCCATGACGTTGCCTTCAGGCAATGTGGCCGGGCTCGCCACGGATTTTGCTATCATCACTGTATAAACATACAGGTTTCATGAAAGTGCCGTGGCAACACCAGTCTCTCCCTACGCTCTCTACTATCTGCTGAACTTCGAGCGCGCTCTGGCGTGGCTCGCGCAGCGTTACGACGACGTGTTCGACGCTCACGAACACGCGTTTCTGCGCGAGTTCGCCGCGTTGCCGCAGTCTTCGCGCGCGCTGCTGGTTCGCATGCTGATGCGCAAAGGCACGCTGTTCCGCGCGAGCCGCCTGTCTTACGACGAGATCGGCTGCCCGTTGCAGGCGGCCGCGCCGATCGCGGCGCTCGGCTGGCTCGACACCGAACCGGGTCTTTCGCTCGACGAGCTCTTCGCGCTCACCACGCGTGCCGGGTTGATGGAGATTTTCGCGGACGCCATCGCGCTGATTCCGGGCGCGAGGAGCCTGCGCAAACCGGACCTGCTGGAAACACTGCGCCCGTTCTATGCAAGCGAGAGCGACGAGGAAGGCGCCACGGCGCGCCCGCTTTCGGCATGGCACGGTCGAACTGAAGACCGCGTCCTTCACGTGGCGATCGCGCCGCTTTGCGAACGTCTGCGTTTGATGTTCTTCGGCAATTTGCAGCAGGAGTGGTCGGAGTTCGTGCTCGCCGACCTCGGTGTGTTCCAGTACGAGAAAGTGGCGTTCGCGCCTTCGTCGCGTGCGTTCCAGCAGCGCGCGGACGTCGACGTCTATCTCGCCTTGCATGCGTGCCGCGAGGTGCTCGAATGGCTGCCCAGCGGCGAAACGGAAGCGGCTGCGATCGACGACCTCGTCACTTCGATCGCCGCCATCGAAACTGCGAACCCCTGGCTTGAAACGCGGCGCGCGAAACTGTTGTTTCGCATCGGCTACCTGTGCGAGCGTCGGCAGAACTGGGCGACCGCGCTCGCCGTTTATGAGCGTTGTGCGTGGCCCGGCGCGCGTTATCGACGCACGCGCGTGCTCGAACGCAGCGAGCGTTTCGACGACGCCTTCGCGCTGGCCTCGCAAGCCGCCGCCGCGCCGGAAAGCGAAGAAGAGGCGCAACGCGTCGCGCGCATGCTGCCGCGTTTGCAGCGCAAGCGCGGCGGGGCGGTGGCGCGTCTGCCGGCGGCTCGGCCGGTCGAGCGCAGCACGCTCGTGCTGCCGCGGCCCGAGGCGCCGACGCCGGTTGAATACGTCGCCCGCGATCATTTGACGTGCGAGACCGCACCGGTGCATTACGTCGAGAACGCGCTGATCAACTCGCTGTTCGGGCTGTTGTGCTGGGAGCCGGTCTTCGCGGCGTTGCCCGGCGCGTTTTTTCATCCGTTCCAGCGTGGTCCGGCCGATCTGCACGCGCCGGATTTTCATGCGCGCCGCGCGGATCAGTTCGCCGCGTGTCTCGAACAACTCGATAGCGGCCTCTATCGCGAGACGATTTTGCGGCATCTGCATGGCAAGGCGGGGCTGCAATCGCCGTTCGTGTTCTGGGGGATGCTCACGCCGGAACTCGTCGCGCTGGCGCTCGACTGTCTGCCGGCCGCGCATCTGAAATTGTGGTTCGAGCGTTTGCTGTGCGACATCCGCGGTAATCGTTCAGGTTTGCCGGATCTGATCCGCTTCTGGCCGGCCGAGCGCCGCTATGAGTTGATCGAAGTGAAGGGGCCGGGCGACCGCTTGCAGGACAACCAGATTCGCTGGCTCGCGTATTGCGCGCAGCACGGCATGCCGGTGCGCGTGCTCGACGTGCGCTGGGCCGATGAAGCCGTAGTCGCGGAAGGTGGCGCGGCTGAAGCTGCTATCGAGGTCGCTGCCACCGAAGCCAACGGCGAGGTCGCGGTCGAGGCCACCACCGAGGCCACCACCAAAGCCACCACCAAAGCCACCACCGAGGCCACCACCGAGGCCACCGCATGACCTACGTGGTCGCCGTGCGGGCGATGTGCGAATTCACCGCGAGGCGCGGCGATCTGGATCTGCGTTTCACGCCGGCGCCGACCTCGCTCGAAGGCATGGCGGGGCACGTGACGGTCGCCGGCCGCCGCGCAAGCGGCTACGAAACCGAAATCACGCTGACGGGCACGCATCGCAGCCTCACCGTGCGCGGCCGCGCCGACGGCTACGACCCGCAAGCGAACCGGCTGGAAGAGGTCAAGACGCATCGCGGCGATCTCGAACGGATGCCGGCCAATCACCGCACGCTGCATTGGGCGCAGGCGCTCGTCTACGGACATCTGCTGTGTCGCGCGCGCGGGCTCGCCGAGTTGACGGTGGCGTTGGTGTATTTCGATATCGGCACTCAGAAAGAGGTGTTACTAACGCAAACGCATCCCGCGCGCGACCTGGAGATTTTCTTCGTCGAGCAATGCGAGCGGTTTCTCGATTGGGCCGTGCAGGAAGAAGCGCATCGGGCCGAGCGCAACGCGGCGCTCGACGCGCTGCAGTTTCCGCATGGCCAGTTTCGCAGCGGACAGCGCGAACTGGCGGTGTCGGTGTATCGCTCGGCGCGCGACGGCAAGCCTTTGATGGCGCAGGCGCCGACCGGCATCGGCAAGACGCTCGCGACGATTTTCCCGTTGCTCAAAGCGTGTGCGTCGGACCAGATCGACCGGGTGTTCTTCCTGACCGCCAAGACGCCGGGCCGCGCGCTGGCGCTGGACGCGATCGAAACGCTCCATCAAGGCGCCACGCGCCTGCCGTTAAGAACACTCGAACTGGTCGCGCGCGACAAAGCCTGTGAGCACCCCGACAAAGCCTGCAACGGCGAATCCTGCCCACTTGCGCGCGGTTTCTACGACCGGCTCGACGCAGCCCGCAGTGTGGCGCTGGCCGGTCCGCGCCTCGACCGCGCGGCCGTGCGCGAAGCGGCACTCGCCAACGACGTCTGTCCGTACTATCTGGCGCAGGAACTCACGCGCTGGGCCGACGTGGTGGTCGGCGATTACAACTACTACTACGACAGCAGCGCGATGCTGTATGCGCTCACGCAGATCAACCAGTGGCGCGTGGGCGTGCTGGTCGACGAGGCGCACAATCTGCTCGACCGCGCGCGCCGCATGTACACCGCGTCGCTCGATCAGGCGGCCTTCCGGCTTGCGCGCAAAACGGCGCCGGTCACGTTGCGCAAGCCGCTTGAACGGCTGCAACGCGAGTGGAACGCCGTCAAGCGCGCGCAGACTGCGACCTATCAGGTCTATGCCGATGTCCCCGGCAAACTGCTCTCCGCCGCGCAAAATCTGATCGGCGCCGTCACCGATCAACTGGCGGAAGCACCGCTTTCCATCGACGAAGCGTCGCTGCGCTTTTTCTTCGACGCGATGCATTTCGTCGCGCTGGCCGAACAGTTCGGCGAGCATTCGATCTTCGACCTCACGCTCACTACAGACCGCTACGCGCCGCGCGACAAAACCAATGCCACGCTCTGCGTGCGCAACGTGATTCCCGCGCCGTTTCTCGCGCCGCGCTACGCGGCCGCGCGTACCACGGTGATGTTCTCCGGCACGCTCAACCCGCATCATTTCTATCGCGACACCCTAGGCCTGCCTGAACAAACCCAATGGCTCGACGTGGAAGGGCCGTTTCGCGCCGAGCAGTTGCAAGTGCGCGTGGCCGGCAACGTATCGACGCGTTGGCGCGACCGCGAGCGTTCGCTCGTGCCGATCGTCGATCTGATCGCGAAGCAATACGCGGCGCAGCCGGGCAATTATCTGGGCTTTCTGAGCAGCTTCGAATATTTGCAGCGCGTGGTCGCGCTGATGCGCGAGCGGCATCCGGACCTGCCGGTCTGGGCGCAGGAACCCGGCATGGACGAAGCGGCGCGCGACGCTTTTCTCGCGCGCTTTCGCACCATGAACCAGGGCGTGGGCTTCGCGGTGCTCGGTGGTGCGTTTTCGGAAGGTGTCGACCTCGTCGGACAGCAATTGATCGGCGCGTTCATCGCCACCCTCGGTTTGCCGCAAATGAACGAGATCAACGAACAGATGCGCCGCACGATGGAGACGAAGTTCGGCAACGGCTACGACTACATGTATCTGTATCCCGGTTTGCAGAAAGTGGTGCAGGCGGCCGGACGTGTGATCCGCACGGAGCAGGACCAGGGTGTGGTGCATCTGATCGACGACCGTTATCGGCGGCCGGAAGTCCGGCGGTTGCTGCCGCGCTGGTGGGACGTGCGATAGCGCGGCATAACGGCGCTTCATAAGCGCGCCTCTTTACCTCCCAGGTAATCGACCCGCGTACCGCCGCACGGCACAGTGGCGGCACGGCATCACGCTTTCCACTTGAGGCCGCAACCATGTTGCATGGGACCAGGGCGCGCTGCGCAGGACCAGAGTAAGTGCTGAAGCACTAACTCCGGATCGCCATAAGCGCTAAAGCGCCAACTCTGGTCGACAAAGGAGACTTCCATGAACGCGACCGCACCGTATCTCGCCGACGAACCGAACACCATCCGCACCGCAGACAACACACGCCTTTTCTACCGCGACTGGGGACAGGGCACGCCGCTGGTATTCCTCTCGGGCTGGACGCTGAACTCCGACATGTGGGCGTACCAGATGGAACCGCTGTCGCGCCTCGATTGCCGCTGCATTGCGTACGACCGGCGCGGGCACGGCCGTTCGAGCGACCCGGGCCGCGGCTACGACTTCGACACGCTCGCCGACGATCTGGAAAGCGTGTTGAGCGCGCTCGATCTGAGCGGCGTCACACTGGTCGCGCATTCGATCGCGAGCGGCGAAGCGGTGCGTTATCTGACGCGTTACGGTTCGGCGCGCGTCGCCCGGGTCGCGTTCGTCGCGCCCGCGGCCACGCCGTATCTGCTGAAAACCGAAGACAACCCGAACGGCATCGACGCCGCTTTATTCGAGCAGGGGCGCCTGGCGCTGAGCCGCTCCTTTCCCGACTGGATCGAGGCGAATGCGGCGCCGTACTTCGGGCCGGGCGTGTCGCGCGCGCCGCTCGACTGGACGATCCGCATGATGCTGCAAACCTCGCATCAGGCGATGCTCGAACTGGCCCGCGTGCAGACCATCACCGATTTCCGCGCGGAACTGGTGAAGATCGAGGTGCCGTCGTTGATCGTGCATGGCGACCGTGACGCGTCGGCGCCGCTCGAATTGACCGGGCGGCCCACCGCGGCGCTGATACCCGGCGCGTCACTGCATGTCTACGAAGGCGCCGGCCACGGCTTTTACTTTACTCATGCGGAGAGGTTGAACCAGGATTTGCTGGCGTTCCTGGGCCGCCGGCCGGCTTAGGGTCGACGGGCAACTGGTCTTCCACCGGCGCGTCAGTCTGCTGGTCCGCGGCGGACGAAGGCGCATCGGCGGGCGGCGCGTCCTTCGGTGCGTCAGGTACGTCTTTGTGCGTGTCATCCGCTTCGATTTTCGCCGGCGCGCTTTGCGGGTCCCACGTCAGCAGGTTGCGCTGCGGGTTCGCGATCGCGATGCCGCGCTCGCGGAACTGGTCGAGAATGCGCCGGTTGAATTCGCGCTGCACACCCCAGCGCGCACTGTCGCGGCACTGAATCTGGCCGGCCAGCGTGATGGCCGAGCCGTCCAGCGCATCGACGCCCCAGAAGCTGAAGTCCGACAGAATGCCGTCCTTGAACTTGTCGTCCTCGCGCAAGGCCGCGCCGATTTCCTTCAGCGTGTTGATGGCGAGATCGACATCCTCGCCGAACACGATGTTGACCTTCACCGCCGCATTGCCGATGCCGCGGTTGGTGTTGTTCACCGTCGATACCGAACTGAACGGCACGGTGTAGAGCGAACCGTCGCCGCCGCGCAGCCGCACGGTGCGGACCGACAGATATTCGACGGTGCCGGACACGCCCGCGAGCGTGACCCAGTCGCCGACCTGCATCGCGTTTTCCATCAACAGGAAAATGCCGGTGATGAAATCCTGTACCAGTTTTTGCGAGCCGAAACCGAGCGCCACGCCGAAGATACTCGCGCCCGCCAGCAGCGGCCCGATGTTCACGCCGAGTTCGCTCAAACCGGTGAGCACCACCACCAGCGCGATGACGCAGAAGAGCGCGCTGCGCAGCATCGGCAGCAGGGTGCGCAAGCGTGCGGCGCGCACGAGGTCGCCGCTGGTGGTCCAACTGTCCAGCCGCTGTTCGACCGATACGTTGACGCCTTCCCACACCAGCAACGCGATCAGGGCCGCCACGCCGATCGTGATGATCGCCGACGCGAGCCGGTGCCCGACCGTGCCGGTACGGAACAGGTCGACCACATGCACGCCCCACACCTGCAACAGCGCGAGCGCGGTCACGATGCCGATGAGCCACGCCACCACGCGGCGCAGCAGCGGGTAATAGCGGTACGCGTGCTGGTGCACGAGCGACCTGCCCGCGTCGTCCTGCACATTAAAGAGCCGGGCCAGCGCCCCGAACACGACGATCGACACGACCCGCGCGCCCACCAGCACCGCCAGCGAAATGCCGCCGAGATGCAGCAGCGCGTGGTAGCCGTTCTGCACGTCGAGCGCCCAGATGAACCACAGCGCCATCACGACGAACACGGCGGCCCACGCCCAGACTTCGGCGAATACGTTGCCGAACATTTCGAGCGACTTGTGCGCGGTGAGGCGATTGCGGATCAATTCGCCGACCGGGCTCGCGCATTGCAGCAGCAGGATCGAGATCATGACGTGGCCGGCGAGCGCGACCACTTTCATCAAGGCAAGATGCGCCGCGTCGTTCAGGCCGAGCGACTGCGCGATCTCCGCGGCCGCGGAACCCGCGCCCACCACGCTGACGATCCGCACCATCCACCGTTGCACGAAAGCGGCCCACGCGTCGCTCATGCGCAGCAGGCGCAAACGCGGCGCCGCCGGTTGCAGGAAGAAGCCGCTGACGATCACGATCACGCGGCACAGCACGTAGATGTCGACCAGCGAATCGAGCGCGCGGTCTTGCGGCGTGCCGTCGTCGGTGAAGATCGACATCAGCGCGCTCGCCGCGCCGACGAACACCGCGAGCGGCAGCAGCCGCAGCACCACGGAGAGGAGCGCGCGCGGCAGGCGCCGCAGCAGCGTCCAGTGATGTTTGGCGTTCTGCTTGCCTTTGGCTTCGTTGACCTTGCCTTTCGCCTTCGTAGCGGCGGAGGTGCCTGACGGCACGGCCTCGGCTTGCGCCTGCGCCGCGCTCACCGATGAGGGCGGTGAAACGGGCAAGGGCGGCGCGGCGTTCGGCGCGTCGGCGGGTTGGGGCGCGACATCGACGGGCAGATCGGCTTGCGCGGCGTCGCCTTCGTCTGCCCGTTCGCGGCGTGCGGCCAGCGCCCTATAGGCGCGGCGTAGCAGCCGGCGCGCGAGCCATTCGAGCACGAGGGCGGGGATCAGCGCGGCCAGCAGCGACCACGCGACGTGGCCCAGCACGGCGCGCGCTTGTGGGTTGGTCGATTGCCAGTTCCACCAGGCGCGGACCGACGCGACGTCGAGCAGCGCGGCGACCGAACTGCGTAACGACTTGCCGAGGTGGACGGCCCAGTGCGCGCCCTGGCGGGCCAGTTGCGAGGCGAGGCCGTTGGACTTGAACGCCGCCGGCACGATGGCGGCGGCGCCGCTCGCCGCAGCGGGCGCCGAGGCGGCCGCGGGCGCGGAAGCCGGCGGCGCGCGCAGCGCGCCGGCGGCGGCAATGGCCTGCAACGTGT
>NZ_JAQQEG010000067.1:0-28847 GCF_046027395.1 Paraburkholderia dipogonis
TTCACGGGCGTGGGCGTCGTGGATCGGATCATCACGGATCTGGGCGTGATCGATGTCACCGACGACGGCCTGAAGCTAGTCGAGCTGGCCGATGGCGTGACGGTCGAGGAAATTCAGCAGAAAACCGGCGCGCCGCTCGATGTCGGGAGTGCGGCTTGACCTGCTCTTCGCAACATTCCCGCTTCCCGGCGACGGTCAGCCGCGAGGAACTGCATTTTCGCCGGATCGATATGAGAGCCTATCTTCGCGGGGATGGGCTTTATGAGGTGGAAGGGCGCGTCACCGACCGCAAGCCTCACAAGTTCACGCCCGCGAGCGGTGGAAGGACCTTTGAAGCGGGCGAACCGCTGCACGACATGGGCGTGCGTCTTGTTTTCGACGAGACGATGACCGTACGCGAAGTACACACATTTACCGACGCGGCGCCATACGGACCGTGTTCGAATGGAGGCAACGAGCTTCAGTCATTGAAGGGCATGCAGATTGGCCGAGGCTGGAACAGCGAAGTGAAACGTCGTCTGGCCGACGCGCGGACGTGTGCGCACCTGAAGGAGCTGCTTGCTCCGATGGCCACCACGGCAATCCAGATGATGATGGCCCTCCGGATGAATGAGCCGGAGCCATTGAATGAAAACGAGCGGCCACGAAAGATCAATAGCTGTTACGCGTATGCGGAGGACGGAGAAATCGTCAAGCGTAGATGGCCGCAGTATTTTCTATCTACGGAATCGACGTAAAGCTTTGTTTGTTCCGTATCAACGAGCCTCTTCGTGCAAAAGGCGACGGGCTCCCGTCGACGCTCGCACGGGTGATGATTTTCAGTCTACGTAGACCTCGGGGCGTCTTGCTTTCGTCGGTCCGAATCAACATACAGGCATATTCGCCGGACGCCACCGTCGATGGACCAACGTCGGCCAAGGCCAAACTGCAGTCTATGGGGGGAGCTTTTAAATCGCGCCACGCCGAATGGTCGCAAGGTCTCCGTGATGCTCGAGGAGCTTCGCCTCGCTATGACGTGCTTCCATGAACATCACGAAGGGCGAACAGCTTCGAGTACGTCCGGATGTGGCGAGAAGCGCGTCAGCGCTTCTCGCACATGCCGACGATGCCGTGCGGCATCAATAGCAAACTCGATACCCGAATCTCACCAGGGCAGCGAGTAGGTCTTCGTATTGGTAAAACTCTTCATGGCTTCCTGCACGCCCTCCTTGTAGCCGAGTCCCGAGTCTTTCACGCCCCCGAACGGCGTGAGTTCGAGCCGGTACCCAGGCACTTCGCGCACGTTCACGCTGCCCACTTCCAGTTCAGTGATGAACCGCGTCATGTAATCGAAGCGGTTGGTGCAGACCGACGATGACAACGCATAGTCCGTGCTGTTCGACATATGGATCGCTTCGTCGATGTTGGCAAAACGCATGATCGGCGACACCGGTCCAAACGTCTCGTACTTGACGAGCGGCATATCGGGCGTGACACGGTCGACTACCGTCGGCGAGTAAAGCGCGCCGTCGCGGGAATTGCCTACGAGTAGACGGGCGCCGCGCGACAACGCATCGTTGACCTGGCGTTCACAGAATTGCGCGGCCGCCTCATCGATGACCGTTCCCATATCGACAGAACCATCCGCCGGATTGCCATATTTCCATCCGCGAGTCTTTTCCACGACGAGATCCGTGAAGCGGTCGGCAACCGACTCGTGCACCAGCATGCGCTTGATGGCCGTGCATCGTTGGCCCGAATTCTTGTAAGAGCCCGATACGGCGAGTGAGCTGGCTTCGTCGAGATCGGCGTCTTCCATCACGATGATCGGGTCGTTCCCGCCGAGTTCGAGCACCGCGCGACGATAGCCCATCCGCGAAGCAATGGATTTGCCGATTGAGACGCCGCCCGTGAACGTGATGAGATCGATCGCCGGGTTCGTGATCAGCTCGTCGGCAATCACACTCGGGTCGCCGGTGAGCACTTGCAGCATCTGCACCGGCAAGCCTGCTTCGTAGAGAATGTCGGCGAGCAGATAGCATGACAGCGGTACTTTCTCCGACGGTTTCACGACGATGCGATTGTTCGTCGCAATCGACGGCACGATCTTGTGCGCGACCTGGTTCATCGGGTGGTTGAACGGCGTGATAGCGGAAATCACACCGAGTAGCGGATCCCGTTGGGTATAGACGCGTCGTTTCTTGCCGTGTGGCGTGAGATCGCAGGAAAAAATCTGGCCGTCGTCTTTCAGTACCTCGCCGGCGCCGAAAACCAGCACGTCCGCGACGCGGCCGGCTTCGTAGATCGAGTCTTTCTTGCACAAGCCCGCTTCCGCCGTGATGAGAGCGGCGATTTCGTCCGTGCGCACACGCACTGCGTCGGCGGCGCGCCGCAGGATCGCGGCGCGCTCATAGCGGGTCAGTGCCGGACGATACGCGCGCGCGAATTCGAACGCGCGGCGCACGTCCTCGAGTGTCGCTTTGGGCACCGTGCCGACGAGCGTGCCGTCGTAAGGGTTGCGCACTTCGATCACTTCGTCGCGAAAGATTTTTTCGCCGCAGATTCGCAGCGCTTCATGACGGACGTGCGATTGAGCCTTCGTTTCCACAACAGCGTTCATGTCCGATCCCCGTTCATTGAAGGTGATTGAGTGCGATATCGATGATGTCGAAATTGCGCAGCCGTGCCCGCTCGCCGACCGATTTCGCGACCGGCTGATTGAACAGGAGCGGGACGATCTGCTCGGCGAGGCCGCCATGCGAACGCAACGGCACGTCGAGGCCGGACAGATCGTGCTTGATGCGCCGCGTACCGAGCACGACATCGCGCGTTGAAATCACGATCAGGTCGCCCATGCGCGCCGGCGGAAGTTCGAAACGCGCGCAGCCTTCAGCGCCTGTCAACACCAGTTCGATGCCGGGCACCGCAGTCAGCCTGTGGCGCATGTCTTCCAGGTCGGCTGAGGGGGGAAGGTAGACCGTCGCGAACGAGCCAAGCGCGCCGTGATGCACGACGTAGGGATCGGTGATCGGCAGGATCACGCGGGCGGCGTCCTCGCCGAGCCACTCGTCGAAGCGCTCCTGCAGATAGATCACGTTCGGCTCGCCGTCTTCGTTGTGTTTCGCGTTCATCCCGTGATCGGCGGTGATCGCGACAATCGCACCCAACTCGTCGAGCCGCTGCAGATAACCGTCCATCATCTGATAAAACGCGTTCGCGCCGGGCGTGCCCGGTGCACATTTGTGCTGCACGTAGTCGGTAGTCGACAGGTACATCAGGTCGATTTCACGGCTTTCGAGCAGCCGCACACCGGCCGCGAACACGAACTCGGACAGGTCGGCACTGTACACGCTCGGCACCGGCTTGCCGACCAGCTCGAGCAGGCCGTCGATGCCGTTTTCCTCGAGCGTCGCTTCGTCGGCTTTCTCGGCCGAGAAGCACACGCCCTTCAGGCCTTTGCCGAGCAGTCGGCGCAGTTTGTCCTTTGCCGTGACGACGGCCACCTTGGCGCCGCGCTCAGCAAACCCGGCGAGCACAGTAGGCGCGATCAGGTACTTGGGGTCGTTCATCAGCACCTCGGTGCCGCTGTCGCGATCAAAGAAGTAGTTGCCGCTAATGCCATGCACAGCGGGCGGCACGCCTGTAACGATCGACAGGTTGTTCGGGTTCGTGAAGCTCGGCACCACGCATTCGCCCTTGAGGGCAGTGCCCGGATGCAGCAGCTTGCCAAGAAAGGGCGCGACGCCTGCCGCCGCCGCCATCTCCAGATATTCATACGCGCAGCCGTCTACACAGACCACCACCACGGGTCGATGCATCCAGTTGTAGCTGCGGCCGTTCACTTCGATGGAAACCGGTGTTTCGCTCATGACGTGTCCTTTCGGCTAGGGGTAAGTCGGGTGTTGTTGATGAGGCATTATGTGGCAAAGTGTGGCAATACTTGACATTAAAATTGATGCTTTGTAGATTGTCAACAACAGACAACATTCAGCTTTCTCCCAAAGCAGTCGTCAGGAAGGTTGCAACAAGCAGTGGTCCCGTAGCACCGGTCGTTTTCGTCGCTGGCCGCGACGCCACTTTCTCAAGGGGTCTGGAAATGAAGGAAAAGCAGGGGTTAACCGGTTGCAGAAGTCGTTTGAACGTGGCGCTGCGCTGTGTCGTGGCTGCCGCCGTCACGCTCGGTGCGGCTCAGTTCGCACACGCGAAAACGCAGTTGCTCGTCTACACCGCGCTGGAAGACGAAGCGATGAAGCCGTACAAAGACGGGTTCGAGAAAGCCAATCCGGACATCGAAATCCGCTGGGTGCGCGATTCGACCGGCGCGGTCACTGCCAAACTGCTCGCGGAAAAGAGCAATCCGCGCGCCGACGTGGTGCTCGGACTGGCTGCATCGAGCCTCACGCTCCTCGATCTGCAGGGCATGCTGATGCCCTACGCGCCGAAAGGCTTCGACAGCCTGACGCGCAAGTACAGCGATGCCAACACGCCGCCGCACTGGGTGGGCATGGACGTATGGGGCGCGACGGTCTGCTACAACCGCGTCGAAGCAGAGAAACGCCACCTGCCCAAGCCGACCTCATGGGAAGACCTGACCAAGCCGGTCTACAAAGGCATGATCGTGATGCCGAGCCCGGTGTCGTCCGGCACCGGCTATCTGGATGTGACGTCGTGGTTGCAAACATTCGGCGACGACAAGGGCTGGAAGTACATGGACGCGCTCGACAAGAACGTCGCGCAGTACGTGCACTCCGGTTCGAAGCCCTGCACGCTGGCCGGCACCGGCGAATTCCCGATCGGGATCTCATTCGAATTCCGCGGCCACGAATTGCAGGCGCAAGGCGCGCCCATCGATCTGATCTTTCCCAAAGAAGGGCTCGGCTGGGACATGGAAGCCACCGGCATCATGAAAACGACAAAGCAGCCGGAAGCGGCAAAGAAGCTCGCGGACTTCATGGCCAGCAAACAGGCGAATGAAATCACCGCGCAGTGGTGGGCGATCGTGGCGTACCCCGGTGTCGCGAAGAAACTCTCCGGCATCCCGGACAACTATTCGGAACTGCTCGTGAAGAACGATTTCACCTGGTCCGCGAAGAACCGCGACGCCATTCTCGGCGACTGGCAAAAACGCTACGGCAGCAAGGAACAGAAGTAAGGCCAGGTTGAGCCGGATCTTGAGGAACGCCGAGGCGCGCGATACGTGCGATACGTGCGCCCGGACCGACGCGGTGACGCAGCGCAGGCTGTGCGTCGCCGCCATGCGAGCGAGCAGGCAAGCGGAAGCGGAGGAGCAGATGACAGCGTATTTGAGCGTGCAGCGAGTCTATAAGCGGTTCAACGACACGCCGGTTCTGGAGGACATCAATCTTGGCGTGAAGAAAGGCGAGATGCTCTGCTTTCTCGGCCCGTCGGGATGCGGCAAGACCACTTTACTGCGCATCATTGCCGGACTGGAGACACAGAGTGCCGGCCAGATCATGCAGGACGGCCGCGATATTTCGCGTTTGCCGCCGCAGCTTCGTGACTACGGCATCGTGTTTCAGTCGTACGCGCTGTTCCCCAATCTGACCATCTTCGACAACGTGGCTTATGGTCTCGTGAATAGAAAGATGAAACGTGCCGCGATCGCCGATCGCGTGAATGAATTGCTCGCATTAGTGGGGCTGCCGGACGCGCAACGCAAGCATCCGAACCAGTTGTCTGGTGGCCAGCAGCAACGCATCGCGCTGGCGCGCGCGCTTGCCACATCGCCGGGGCTGCTGTTGCTCGACGAACCGCTCTCGGCTTTGGATGCACGTGTGCGCGTGCGGTTGCGGCAGGAAATCCGCCAGTTGCAGCAGCGCCTCGGCGTGACGACGATCATGGTCACGCACGATCAGGAAGAAGCGCTATCCATGGCGGACCGGATCGTCGTGATGAATCAAGGTGTGATCGAGCAGATCGGCACGCCGCATGAAATCTATCGCGAGCCGGCGTCGCCGTTCGTTGCCGATTTCATCGGCAAGGTGAATCTGATTCCTGCCGAGGTGACGCACGACGGCAGCCTCAAGGCGGGCTCCATCGCGCTGCGCTATGGATGCGGAACTGAGCGCGCGGTGCTGGGTTCGAAAGTGTCGGCGTTCGTACGCCCGGAGGACATTCACCTCAGTGCGCCCGGTAGCGAGGCCGACAACCTGCTGTCCGCCTCCGTCGAAAAACTGGAGTTCCTCGGCGCGTTCTGCCGGGTCAGCTTCAAGGTGGACGGACTGGATGAGCAGGAGATCGTCGCCGACCTGTCGTTTCATGAAATGCATCGTACGTGTCTACAGGCGGGGTCGCGCTTTCATCTGGCCATCAATCGGGAACACGTGTGCGTCTTTTCCGCCGCGAAGGAGCGACTGCAATGAGCGCCGTTCTGATCGAGCACCGCAGTGGCGACGATGGCCATGCCGAAGTGCGCCAGAAGAGTCATTGGCATGACCGCATCGCGCAGTTGGCCCTTGTGCTGATGTCGGCGTTTCTCGGCGTGTTTCTGCTGTTGCCGCTGGCACTGGTTATTGGCAAATGCTTCGTCGACGCAGACGGCCATTTCGTCGGGCTCGCCAATTTCACCAGTTACCTGGTGGATTCGGGTGTGTGGAGGTCGACACTGCATTCGGTTACCGTCGCCTGCTTCGTGACGGCGATCGTGATCCCGATGGCGTTCGCGTTCGCATACGCGCTGACCCGCTCGTGCATGCCGATGAAAAACGCCGTCCGCACAGTCGCGCTGCTTCCATTGCTCGCGCCGACGCTGCTGTCAGCCGTGTCGTTCATCTACTGGTTCGGCAACTCGGGCATCCTGAAGCCGTTGCTGCACGGGCATTCGATCTATGGACTGCCGGGCATTGTATGCAGTCTGGTCTACGCCGCGTTTCCGCATGTGCTGATGATTCTCGTGACGGCGCTTTCGCTGTCCGACGGACGCTTATACGAAGCGGCGGAAGCAATGGGCACACGCCGCATGCGCAAGTTCTTCACGATTACGCTGCCTGGCGCGAAGTATGGTCTGATCAGCGCGACGATGGTGTCGTTCACGATCTGCATCAACGACTTCGGCGTGCCGGTCGTGATCGGCGGACCTTACTCGGTGCTCTCCACCGACATCTACAAGCTCATCATCGGCTTGCAGGACTTCAACCGGAGCGCGGTGGTCAGCCTGCTGCTGCTCTGTCCGGCCCTCGTTGCGTTCGCCGTCGACTTCTTCATCCGCCGCAAGCAGCAATCGCAACTCGGCGCGCGCTCCACGCCTTATCAGCCGAAACCGGCGTGGGGTTTCGACATGGCGATGCTCGGCTATTGCGCGATCGTCTGCACGCTGCTGTTGGCCGTGGTCGGCATTTCGGTGTTCGCCTCGTTCGTGAAGTTCTGGCCGTATCAGATGAGCCTCGGCTTGCAGCACTACAAGATGGGACTGATCGGCGCCGGGATCTTCGACGCCTACAAGAACAGCCTGAAAATGGCGGCGTGCGTGGCGATCGGCGGCACCATCATCGTGTTCGGCGGCGCGTATCTCGTCGAGAAGACGCGAGGCCCCCGCTGGTTACGCGGCTTCATCAATCTGTGCGCGATTCTGCCGATGGGAGTGCCGGGTCTCGTACTCGGCATCAGCTACATCTTTCTGTTCAACTCGCCAGCCAATCCTTTGAACGGACTATACGGGACGCTCGCGCTACTTGCGATCGTCACGGTCGTGCACTACTACTCATCAAGCCACCTGACGGCGGTCACGGCGCTTCGTCAGATCGACAACGAATTCGAAGCGGTCTCCGCTTCGCTGAAAGTGCCTTTCTATAAGACGTTTCTGCGCGTCACCGTGCCGGTTTGCCTGCCGTCGATCCTGCAGATTGCGCGTTATCTGTTCGTCAACGGCATGACCACGGTGTCAGCGGTTGCGTTCCTTTACTCGCCCGATACGCAGCCCGCCTCCGTTGCCATTCTCAATCTCGACGACGCCGGGCAAATCGGACCCGCCGCAGCGATGGCCACGCTCGTCCTCGTGACGGCGGCGTTCGCGTGTTTGCTGTTTGCCTGCGTGTCGCATGGCGTATTGCGCAGAACCCAGGCATGGCGCACGTCGCGTCGTGGCTGAAACGCGTCTTCATCAAAGATCGATAAGGAGTTACTGTGAATCTGTCCTCCGCACCCATTCTGCTCACTCCCGGTCCGCTCACGACCTCCGACCGCACGCGTCAGGCGATGCTGCGCGACTGGGGTTCGTGGGATGGCGACTTCAACCAGATCACTGCCCGCATCCGTCAACAGACGCTGCGTATCGTGCATGGCGAAGACACGCACGAATGCGTGCCGTTGCAGGGCAGCGGTACGTTCTCCGTGGAAGCCGCGATTGGGACGCTGGTGCCGCGCGACGGACATGTACTCGTGCCGAGCAACGGCGCGTATTGCCAGCGTATCGCGAAGATTTGCCGTGCGCTCGGTCGCCGTCACCAGACCATCGACTACCCGGAAGACACGCAGATCAAGGCGGCTGACGTCGATCGCGCACTCGCGGCCGATCCGGCCATCACGCACGTCGCGCTCGTGCATTGCGAAACCGGCACCGGGGTGCTCAATCCATTGCATGAGATCGCCGAGGTTGTCGCGAAGCACGGCCGCGGTCTGATCATCGACGCAATGAGTTCGTTCGGCGCAATCGACATCGACGCGCGCCGAGCGCCATTCGATGCCGTCGTGGCAGCCTCCGGGAAATGTCTGGAGGGCGTGCCGGGCATGGGCTTCGTGATCATTCGCCGCAGTGTGCTGGAACGTTGTGAGGGAAACAGCCCTTCGCTCGCGATGGATCTCTACGATCAGTGGGCCTACATGAACCGCACGACGCAGTGGCGCTTCACGCCGCCGACGCATGTCGTCGCGGCGCTCGACGAGGCGATCGCGCAATACATCGAAGAGGGCGGCCAGGAAGCGCGCGGCGCACGTTATGCAAGCAATTGCCGGGCGCTGATCGAAGGCATGGCTGCGCTCGGTTTTCGGACCTTTCTCGATCCGTCGATTCAGGCGCCGATCATCGTCACGTTCCATGCACCCGACGATCCCAACTACGACTTCAAGACCTTCTACACGGAAGTGAAAAGGCGTGGCTACATCCTCTATCCGGGCAAGCTGACCCGGTTGGAGACATTCCGCGTCGGCTGTATCGGCCACTTCGGCGAATCCGGCATTCCTGGCGCAGTTGCCGCGATCGCCGACACGCTGAAGGCCATGGGGATCACGCGGATATCGGCGAAAGCAGAAGCCTGAACAGGCCTGCGTAAAGGTTTCTTCCCGGTCGAACAGGGAAGAAGCCTTCCTTCCTCCGAGCAGAGTTAAACCGTTATATCAAGGCGAACCATCTATGCGTCCGTTCTGGATTGAACAAGCACTCTTTGCCGATGGATCATTGGCGCCCGCGCTGCAGGGCGCGACTACTGCCGATGTTTGCATTGTCGGCGGCGGCTTCACCGGTTTGTGGACCGCCATCCAAACCAAACAGAAAAAGCCCGAACTCGACATCGTGATCATCGAAAGCGATCTGTGCGGAGCGGGTGCGAGCGGCCGCAACGGTGGCTGCCTGCTCACGTGGGCGACGAAGTTTTTCACGCTGCGGCGGCTGTTTGGCGAAGCCGAGGCGGTTCGGCTGGTGAAAGCGTCCGAAGCGGCCGTCGGGCGGATTCGCGACTTCTGTGCGGAGCACGCTGTGGATGCGGAATTACGCCTCGATGGCACGCTCTATACGGCGACCTCGCGTGCACAGATCGGCGTGCTCGATCCGGTGATCGCCGCATTGAGCGAGCGCGGCATCAATTCGTACCAACATCTTTCACCGGATGAAGTGGCGACCCGTTCGGGTTCGGCGCGCAATCTCGGCGGCGTGTATTCGCCGGTCGCGGCGACGGTTCATCCGGGCAAGCTCGTGCGCGGGCTGCGGCGTGTCGCGATCGCAATGGGTATTCGTGTTTACGAGCGCACTCCGATGCTCGACTTCGCTACTGGCGACCGCGTGACAGTCCGTACGCCGGCCGGCAGTGTGATTGCGCCGAAACTGGTGCTCGCGATCAATGCATGGATGGCGAGCCGTTTCCGGCAGTTCGAACGCACGCTTGCAGTCGTCTCCAGCGACATGATCGTCACCGAGAAATGCCCCGAATTGCTGCATCGGATAGGCCTGAAAGACGGCGTGTCGGTGCTTGATTCGCGGATCTTCGTCTACTACTATCGCAGCACGCCGGACGGCCGGCTGATGCTGGGCAAGGGTGGCAATACGTTTGCGTGGCGCGGCCGGATAGCACCGGTGTTCGATCAGCGCTCGCCTTATGAAGCCGATCTGACGCGCGGGCTGCACGATTTCTTCCCTGCGTTGCGCGACGTGCCGGTGACGGCGAGCTGGAATGGTCCGTCGGATCGGTCGGTCACGGGTTTTCCGTTCTTCGGCCGGCTCGACGATGCACCGAATGTGCTCTACGGATTCGGCTATTCCGGCAACGGCGTTGGACCGACCTATATGGGCGGGCAGATCCTGTCGTCGCTATTGCTCGACCTGGATAACGAATGGACGCGCAGTCCTTTGACGAACGGGCCGTTGGGGTATTTTCCGCCAGAACCGATCCGCTTCGTGGGCTCGATTACCGTGCGAGATGCGATTCGTCGCAAGGAGCGCGCGGAAGATGAAGATCGGCAGCCCTGGTTGGTCGACCGATTGCTCAGCAAACTCGCCAACGCTGCGGGGAAGTCGGATAAAGCGTAGAAAGCAACTGCGGGCGGGCAGACCCGGAGCGCCGATCGCCGAGCGCGGCGCGTGTGTGGTACCGGTTAATGCGCTTCAGTTTGTGTCGGAACTGTTTGCGGATACGGCCCATTGCTCGTGGGCACGCCGCATTCTCGCCAGGCCATGAGCGACGTGCTCGCGCACGAGCGTGGCCGCGCGCTCCGCATCCCCTTTGGCGAGCGCGCTGACGATCTTTTCGTGTTCCGTGATCGAGGTTGCCAGCGCGCTCTTTTCCGATTGGATCGCCGCCTGGCGGAGCAGGCCAAGCTGTCGAACGAGATGCCGGTAGGTTTCGATCAGGTGCTCGTTGCCGACGCCCACGACCATCGCGTCGTGCAACTGGACGTTCAGCGCCGTGTAGCGGGTAAGGTCATGTTCCTTTTTCGTGGCTTTCATCGATGCGATGATGCCTTTGAGGGTGGCAAGTGTATCGGGCGTCATCCTGTGGGCAAGCGCACGGGCCACCGAATCGTCAAGCATCGCGCGCACTTCGTAGATCTCTTCTGCCTCGCGTAGCGACAGCGCGCGCACGGTGACACCGCGGTTTTTCTCCGTCTTCAGCAAACCCGCTTGTTCCAGGGCGCGGAACGCCTCGCGCAGCGGCCCACGAGAGACATTCAGCCGCCTGGAAACCTCAATTTCGTTCAGCTTCTCCCCCGGGGCGAATTCCCCCGAGACGATGCTGCGCTCGAGTGTTTCCTGGACTAGTGTCGCAAGGGAGTGCCGCTGCAGCAGTTCGATAGCGCTGGACGTTGTTGATGTGGTCATAATCAGCGGTTAGTTCAAAGGATGGGATAGCTGGCCGTCAGCTTCCTGAACATAACGCGGCACGTTGTTTATTGTCAACAATCATCAATTGACGCGTGTCATTGAATTGATTGCCCGTGCGGGACGGCGCGACGGATCGGCTGCCCCTTTGTGCCGTGCCTGCCGCTCTTCGGCTGCATGGTCAGGACATGTGCGCCACTGGATTCAGGCAATGCAGTGGCAGTCGCATCGAGCATTTCGACATCGCGCGCAACCAGTGCGAACTGCATGCCTTCGTGCGCGAGCCGGCGTGCGACGCCGGCACCCATGCCGATGCTGGCGCCTGTGACGATCGCGACCCGGTCCTTCAGGTTCAATTCCATGTTGTCTCCTGGAGCGTGCTGCTTCTTCTGTCAGCGGTGGCGCTCTACTCGATCTGAACGATCACGCGCGCATCGACAATCCGAACGGGAAACGAGCGCAGATTTTCGGTCAACGGCGCGCACATGGCCTTGCCCGTGCGTACGTCGAAGCGTCCCTGATGCAAAGGACACTCGATCTCGCCGTCCTCGAGAACGGGGACGGGAGACGACGACGCACGACAGCAATTAATGGCGTTCGAAAGCGCCTCAACTATAGGCGATGCTTATTGTTTGAATAGTAAACCGATCTTGGACGCTATAGCCATATCGCATCATGATCTCGTCAACCTCCTGCTTGAGGAGATGACGGTGCAAGCGCTAATCGATGGTCTTCTTTGAATTTCAAAAGGATGCCTTTCCAAAGCACATCCACGCCGTCCCAATGCGTGAGAATCGCCGCGACACCTGACGCGGGCCCCACTCGTGACAAGGACATTCATGTCTGCCCGAACACCTGAACTGACGAGACGGTTGACGCTGCTATTTGCGCTTGCCTCCGGCGTCATTATCGCGAACATCTACTATTCGCAGCCACTATTGGCCGCTATTGCGAGTACCTTCGGCTATAGTGCGGCCCGGGTTGGCTTCCTGGTTACGCTCACCCAACTCGGCTACGCTTGTGGCTTGCTATTGATCGTGCCACTCGGCGACGTGCTGAATCGGCGCACACTCATCGTATCCTTGCTTCTGCTCACGGTGGTCGCGTTGCTCGCAGTAGCTCTGAGCCCTGACTTCAAACTGTTTGCTGCGGCAAGCATGCTACTCGGGTTAACCTCGTGCGCTGCACAGTTGCAAGTTCCGTTCGCCGCTTCGCTCGCATCCGACAACGAGCGTGGACGCGTAGTAGGCACCGTGATGAGCGGTTTGCTTCTCGGCATCCTGCTGGCGCGGACAGTCTCCGGGACCATCGCGCAATTGGCGGGCTGGCGCATCGTTTATGGTGTCGCCGCATTTTTGATCCTGCTTCTGACCTTGTGCCTCGTGCGGGTATTGCCGCAAGACCGAAGAAGTGATCAATCCTGGCGCTACCGTCAGTTGCTGCGGTCTCTGCTGACACTGCTGGAGCAACATCCAGCGATCGGCCTGCGCTCGTTGTATGGCGCTCTGGGTTATGCCTGCTTCAGCATCTTCTGGACCGCACTGACGTTCCTTCTCAATGCCGCTCCGTACCACTACTCCGAGGCCAGGATCGGTGTGTTTGGTCTGGCCGGTGCCGCCGGTGCGCTCGCGGCCGGCTCGGCGGGGCGTATGGCAGATCGCGGGCATGGGCATCGTGCGACTGGACTTTTTAGCAGCGCGATTCTGGTGTCGTTTGTGTTCATTTACCTTGGTGCTCACTCGCTGACGTTATTGATAGTTGGCGTTCTGCTTTTGGACGTGGGCGTGCAGGGCTTGCACATCTCCAACCAGGGTGTGATCTATGCACTCGCTCCAGACGCACGGAGCCGGATCACGACCATTTATCTGACCTGTTATTTCTTTGGTGGCGCAATCGGTTCAAGCGCGGCTAGTGTGGCTTATTACAAAGCGGGCTGGGCGGGAGTGTGCGTTGCTGGTGCCTTGTTTTCGACCCTATTGATCGGTAGCTGGCTGGCGGCGCATCGGCAGCAATGCCGCAAGCTCTGCCTTCAATGAGGTCGGGCAGTTCACAGTTATCGTGGAACCGGCCATTCGCTTATTCGACACACACGCAGATGATTCGCGTCTGCTCAACGGAGGTGAAGAACTATGAATGCGTTTGTCAGGCTAACAAAAAGATCTGGCGTACTTTCCAAACTGTTGCTCGTATCGATCGTCATTGCTGCCGGGTCACCGTTGGCCTCCGCGGCAACCTTCGCCGAAACCGGCATCCAGTCTTCGCCGAGTAAGGACGCCGCACCAGACGACTATTTTCATACTGGTGCGGGTGCCCGATATTTACGTCGTGCCGACGGGGAAATCGTCGTGGAACCCCTGCGCGGAAATATTACTGTGCTGATGGGTTCCGGCGGCAACATTACCGTGCTGTCCGGCAAGGAAGGCAAGTTTCTGGTTGACGCGGGCATTAGCAAATCGCAACAGAAGCTGCAAGCCACTCTCGACAAGATCAGTCCCGCGCCGCTGAAATACGTGGTGAACACGCATTGGCATTGGGACCATACCGATGGCAATGCATGGATGCATGCAGCTGGCGCTACCATCGTTGCACACGAGAATACCTTGAGGCATCTGACCGAGACTACGCATGTCAATGCCTGGAATTGGACCTTCGATCCGGTGCCGGCAGGCGCGCGCCCGACCCTGATTGTCAATAATGAAAAGACCTTCACCTTCGCAGGAACGAAAGTCGAAGTGGAAAACTTCGGTCATGGTCATACGGACGGTGATCTATGGGTTTACTTCGAAAACGCAGATGTGCTGGCGCTGGGAGACACCTTCTGGAACGGATTTTATCCGTATATCGACAATGAAGATGGCGGTAACATCGACGGGGCGATCCAATGGGCCAACAAGGCTGTGGCATTTACGACAGACCACACCATCGTCATTCCCGGCCACGGCGCAGTGGGTACACGCGCCCAACTGATCGAGTTCCGCGACATGTTGGTCACGGTACGCAACAACGTCGCAGCCTTGAAGTCGCAAGGCAAATCACTGGACGAAATTATAGCCGCCAAGCCGACAGCGGCCTTCGACGCCAAATGGGGGAATTTTGTGTTCAATGGCAGCCAATTTACAAAGATGGTCTACGACGGCCTGTAATAAGAACTCCAAGGATGGTGATCGTGCTCATTGCCACAAAACATTGACACAGATTCTTCTCAACCGACGTAATACGCAGAGGAAATCATCATGACTCGTCTCCACACGATCGCATTGTCCGAAGCCACCGGTCGTGCAGCCGACTTGTTCAGTGCTGTTAAAAGTGCGCTCGGCAAGCATTGCCTTCACCAACCTGTCCAACCGTATCAACGACACTACGCTTGATTTTCCTGCCGCAGATTAATACAAGAGGCAGCGCTCGCGACGGGCTGGAGGCACCCGGGAAGGGATTCAACAAAAGTCCCTTCCTCAGTTTGCACCGGAAAGTGAGCGCGACGGTGGCCGTTCGTAGAATGGTTCTGGACTCGCGTCGCGCGTACCTTTAACTCGTGACAAACGATTCAGCCGCGGCGCGGGGATATCGTCACGAAGGCCTTGATGCCGGCTTCCCCGGCCTTCCCCTATACACACATATGATTTTCCCGGCAGGGTTTTGTCCATAAGATGGAAACACCTGAGCGGCGGGCAAGACAACAACGTGCCGTCGTAACCGCATGTATGGCAGAGGAAAGTCGCTTGCATACCCATCGGATAGTTTCCATCATCGACGACGACGAATCCGTCCGCATCGCCACATCGAGCCTGGTTCGTTCACTGGGTTGGGACGTCCGGCTCTATGCGTCCGCTGAAGATTTCCTCGCGTCCGGCCAGATCAGCGATGTCGCGTGCGTCATCTCCGACGTGCAGATGCCAGGCATGACCGGACTCGAGATGCAGCGGCGCCTGCTCGGCGGCGGGATTGCGCTGCCGATCATCTTTATCTCGGCTTTCGTATCGGAAACGGTGCGCCGCCAGGCGCTGGACGACGGAGCGATGTGCGTGCTGAGCAAACCTGTCGATGGCGCGGCCGTATCGCGTTGCCTCGAAACGCTCCAGGGCGAAGGCAGCGAGCCTCGTTGAGGCTCGCTGGCGGCGGGCCTTAACCGTTGGATATTGAGAAATTCGGATAAAATAAGCATCGGATTATGAGTCGGCGTCCTGCATGTCTGACTTCGATGTGCCGCTCTTGCGGCACGAGACAGGGTTCCGGTGCTCGTCAACGAACGTTTGCTGGAACGCCTATGCCAACATCGCGCCGTTTAGTCTCCCGCCTTCCCGCGCGGCGCGCTCAATCGTCGTCATGATATTCCGCTCACGTGCCGGCGAACCACTGCGGCATGACGCGCGCGTGCTATCCGTTCTCGCGGTCGCCATCGCGCTGGTCGTCTTCCTGATCGACGCGCTCACGCCACTCGATATCGCGATTGCCGTGCTGTATGTGGTCGTGGTGCTGCTCGTCGCATCGACCGGGTCGCGGCCTGCGGCGATCCTCACCGCGTGGAGTTGCGTGGCGCTCACGGTGATTGCGTTTGCGATGTCGCATGACGAGCACTACTCGGGCGGCGCGATGGCGCGCTGCGCCGTCAGCCTGCTCGCCATCGCCACGACGTCGGTGCTGGCGTTGCGCAATCAGAAGAACACAGCGACGCTGCAAGAGCAGTTGCAGTTACTCGATCTGACGCATGACGCAATCGTCGTGTACGACATGAACGATCTGATCACGTTCTGGAATCACGGCGCGGAAGCACTCTACGGATGGACCGCGCAGCAGGCAATCGGCCAGCCGATTCATGAGTTGACGCAAACCCGCTCGTCAGTCTCACTCGACGAGATTCGCAGCGAGATGTTGCGTTCGGGCCGCTGGCAAGGCGAATTGCAGCGCGTGCGCAATGACGGCACCACCGTCATCATTTCGAGCCGCTGGGCGCTGTGGCGCGATGCGAAGGGCAAGCCGCGCGCCGTGCTTGCCACCAACAACGACATCACCGTCCGCAAGCAGATGGAAGGCGAATTGCAGCGCCAGAAGGACGAATTGCGCGCGACGATCGATGCGATTCCGGGCATGGTCTGGAGTTCGTCGAGCGACGGGCGGCTGAGCTTCATCAACCGCCGCTGGAACGAACTGGGTGTGACGCTTGCCGACCATGACGGCGATATCTGGCGCTCGATCGTTCATCCCGACGACTACCCCGCGGCGCAGCATGCCTGGAACGAAGCCATTGCCACGGGCGTGCCGTTCGAAAACGTCTCGCGCATCCGGCGCAGCGATGGTGCGTACCGGTGGATGCATATCGGCGCGGAACCGCTGCGCGATCACGCCGGCAACATTTTGCGCTGGTACGGCGTGAACACCGATATCGAAGAACGCAAGCAGGCAGAGCAGGCGCTCGAGCGCAGCGAAGCGTTCCTGTCCGACGCGCAGCGCCTGAGCCGCACCGGCAGCATTGCGACAAAACTGCCCGACGGTGCTATGTGGTGGTCCGACGAGACGTATCAGATCTTCGACTATGCGAAGCACGTCACGCCCAGTTTCCGGCTGATCCTCGAGCGCTCGCATCCCGAAGACATCGCGCTCGTCAGTCACGCTTATCAACAGAGCCTCGCGGGCGCGCCGCTCGTCGACGTCGAACATCGCCTCGTGATGCCGGATGGAAGCGTCAAATATGTGCACTACGTCGCGCATCTTGCAGCATCGCAGTCGGCGCATCCCGAGTACGTCGGCGCGCTGATGGACGTGACGGAAGGGCGGGTGGCGCAGGAAGCGCTCGACCGTTCGACGGCCGAGCTCGCACACGTGACGCGCGTGACGATGCTCGGCGAACTGGCCGCGTCGATCGCGCACGAGGTCACGCAGCCGCTTGCGGCGATCGTCACGTGCGGCGACGCCGCCCTGCGCTGGATGAACCGTCCGCAGATCGATCTGAAGGAGGTCGGGCAGTCCATTAACCAGATGATTCGCGACGCGAGGCGCGCGAGCGACGTGATCCGCCAGATCCGCGCGATGGCGCAAAAGCGCGATCCGAGTCAGGCGATACTCGATCTGAACGCTATAGTGAGAGAATCCATTGAACTGGTGCGACGCGAACTGGATGGGCACCGTGTCGAAGTGGACGCCGATTACGCATGTCCGCCACCGCAGGTGCGTGCCGACCGTGTCCAGTTGCAGCAAGTCATCATCAACCTCGTGATGAACGGCGTGCAGGCGATGTCGGGCGTCACGGGACGGCCGCGGGAATTGCGGATCCGCACGCGCCGCTTCGATGCGCGGCACGCACAGGTGATCGTGGAAGATTCCGGCACGGGCATCAGCGAAGAGAACGCCGGGCGGCTGTTCAACGCATTCTTTACAACCAAGGCGGAAGGCATGGGAATGGGATTGTCGATCTGCCGCTCGATTGTCGAAGCGCACGGCGGCCGGATCTGGGTGGAGTCGCACGAGGGAACGGGTGCAGTGCTGCAGTTCATTCTGCCGCTCGATGAGGGAACCTGTCATGAGCAGTGAAACGGGCAACACGGCGAGTCACTCGATTGTCTATGTCGTCGACGACGATAAGTCGATGCGTGAAGCGGTCGGTATGTTGCTGCGCTCAGTGGGCTTGCAGGTTGAACTGTTCGCGTCCGCAGATGAATTTCTTGCGTTCCAGATGCCGGATGTGCCGAGCTGTCTGATTCTGGATGTGCGGCTCAAAGGGCAGAGCGGCCTCGCCGTGCAGGAACAGATTGCGGCGGGCGAAGTGCGTGTGCCGATTATCTTCATGACCGCGCATGGCGATATTGCCATGTCGGTCAAGGCAATGAAGGCCGGCGCGATGGACTTTCTCGCGAAGCCGTTTCGCGACCAGGACATGCTGGACGCCGTGGCGACCGCCCTCGGCAAGGACGAAGAACGGCGCGAAGCGGACCGCTCGGTCGCGGATCTGCGCCGCCGCTACGCGTCGCTCACGCCGCGCGAGCGCGAAGTGATGGCCTTTGTCGCGAGCGGCTTGATGAACAAGCAGATTGCCGCTGAAATGAAGCTGAGTGAAATCACAGTGAAAATTCACCGCGGTCAGGCCATGAAGAAGATGGAGTCGCGCTCGCTTGCCGATTTCGTGCTGAAGGCGGAAGCCCTCGGCGTCAAATCGCCACAAGGCACCACGACGCCGCCGCGCGTTCAGCGCGGCTAAACCGCGCGGGCATCTTTGCCTCCCGAACGGCGAAAATCGCATCGTCGTTCGTTTTTCCCTCGAATCCCCCGCTATGCGACGCTCCCGTACGCAGACGGATGCCGTGGCGCGGCTATTTCATCTGCGCATTTCCCTCCCGTATTAAACCTTCATATAGGTTGACCCACCCATTTGACGTCGTAGGCAACCGTATGTACGGCTAGGCGCGTGAGCTCCGTTTGATTAACTTTGAGTCATCGCGGTGCAAGTGTTTCGACCGCAGGCAGATCACTCTATCGGACGGACACATCATGACCAGCTCGCTGCTCTCGTATCCCGAACCCGGTGCCGACATCACGCCGCAACGCATTGCCCGGTCAATCGACGCCGAGCATCAATGGCGCAGCCCGCGCGCGCATCAAGCGCAGCCGCACCGGCAGCAGGGCAATGTGCAGGTGTCGCGCTGGACGCGCAACATCACCGCGCCGCTTGAAGTCGTCAGTCACGGCAACGAGTCCGATCACTGCATCGGTCTGGCGCTGAAATGCGTGTCGCTGACCTTCAATCACGCAGGCCGCAGACTCATGCAAGGGCGAGTGACGGCGGGCGTGGTTCAGGTCACGGCGCCCGCTGTATCCGTCAGTGCTGTGTTCGAGTCCTCCGTCGACGTGCTGCATCTGTTCGCGTCGCAACAAGTTCTCGCGGAGTGCTACGAAGATCTGTTCCAGCATCCGCATGCGGGCGAGATCGTGCTCGGCGACCCGAAGCCGGTTCGCGATGCCGCACTCGATCGGCTTGGTCAGGCGCTGGTCCTTTCACAGACACGCGATGCCCCGTTGGGTAAGGTCTTTACCGAAAGTGTCAGCCTCGCCATCGTGTCACGCATTGTCGCGCATCAATTCACTGCATCGAATGCGCAAAAACGCGAAGCGGCCGCGCTGCCGCAGTGGCGCATGAACCGCGTGATCGAATACATCGACGCGCATCTGTCCGAGACGATTGGCCTCGCCGACATTGCCGCGAGTGCCGGTCTCACCCGCATGCATTTCGCCGCGCAATTCCGGCGCGCGACGGGCTTGCGTCCGCATGAATACCTGCTGCGCCGCCGGATCGAACACGCACAGCATCTGTTGCTGAACTCGAAGCACAACGTCTTCGATGTCGCGCTGAGCTGCGGTTTTCGCTCGCAAGCGCATTTCACCACTGTATTCAAGCGCTTTGTCGGCGAGACGCCTTACCGCTGGAGGATGAAAGCGAATGGCGCTCGATAAGCAGGTTCAGTCATTCCTCGCGCACGGCGAAGCGGTCTGTGAATGCCGCGACACGCTGCGATAGATCCTCAGACAAAGCCATTCAATCAGGTAACGCTTCAACAGGAGTCGCGACATGCTGGCAAACGCAAATTTCATCGATCCGTGGATGCAAACCATTGGCCTGTTGTCCGTGCCTGCGGGCGGGCCGAAAGACCGCGGCAGTGGGCTGAGTGAAGGCAACGAGGCGCGTCACGTGGACGACACGGCGCTTCACTGCGTCACGGTGAGCTTGCTGGACCGGCCGACTGCTTCGACGGCGACGATCTCCTGGCGCGACTCCACGCGCTGCTGCTATGGCGACCAGGTCTGGTGTGCGTCGCGGGCTCGCACCGAGGGCGTCTGCGCAATGAGCGGGCGCCTGATTCGTCGCGGCGACGCGGTATACAGGCCGCGTCCGTGCCGGCTTGCGCCGCGCAATGCCGACGCAATGATCCTGACGTCCGTTCTCGACGACGCAACGGAAACCTGATTTCACTTCTTTCTCTCACGGGTTGCGTTGGTTGGCCGGCATGCAAGTGTCGATCAAGGGCGCTTACGATTGCATCAAGGCGTTCTCCGAAACCGACTTCACCGAGGACCTGAAGAAAGTCACCGTACCCGCTCTGGTGCTTCAGGGCAACGACGATCAGATCGTTCCGCTCGACGATTCCGGTGTGCTGTCCGCGAAGATCATGCCGAATGCGAAGCTGATAACCTATGCGGGCGCACCGCACGGCATGTGCTCGACGCATGCAGACCGGGTGAATGCGGATTTGCTGGAATTCCTGCAGTCGTAAAGCACAGATGAAGGCTGGCGATGCTCTCCGCGAGTATCGCCAGTTTTTTTATGGAACGATTGTGTTCTTACCAGTAGTCGATAGCCCGCTCTCGTATACGGTCAAATAATGTCTCGACCCCTGCATATTTTTCTGATCAGAAAATAGGCAAAAATTCGCTGTTTCAGCAGGGAAGCTCGACGCCAACGCGAGCGCTATTGGCAATCATGCGACTGATGGTGGTTGGCGCGGTATCCGGTGGGCGTTGCCCCAATATGTTTGCGGAAAAGCTTGGCCAGTTGTGCGCCGCCGCCCAATCCGCACCGTCGCGCAATCTTGTCCACCGGCAGCGTGGTTTCGACAAGAAGTTGACAACACATATCGAGTCGGACATACAGCAGATAGTCGGATGGCGTCACGCCGATTTCCGCTTTGAAGCGGCGCAGAAAGTTACGCTCGCTCATGGCGGCGAGTCCTGCCGCTTTGTCGATGGAAATCGGCCGGTCACCGTTTGCTTCCAACCACTGCGCGGAAGCCCTGATCTTGTCGCTCACGCTTCCCGAGGCGCTCATGCGCAACACCGAGGTGAACTGTGTGGATGCCGGCGGCGCGGCACACGAGGCGGCTTTGCGAGTGATCTCCATACCGAGATCTGCCTCGATGAGATTCAACGCGCTTTCCAGTGGACTCAATACTTCGCGAGACGTGGGCAGACCGAAGCCTCGACGAATGTTCGCTTGCGGCAAGAGAGTGCCGGCACTGCCGGCACCGGCCGCCGATGCAATCCCCGCGGCTTTGAGCAGGAATTGACCTTCCGCTATAGGCAAAACCCATTCGCTGCGGAAGTGGGCGCGGCGCAACCAACTCAGCAGCCGTTCGTCGCGAACGGCTTCATGCACGCCCGTGCCACCAGCAACGAACAAGGCGTGGAAGTCGTGTGCATGACCGCGTGCTTCAACGCTATCCGTCCATACAAACACGGATGACGAACTGGCGATCCGGCCGCCAGCCACCGAAAACAGTTGCACGGTATAGGGCGATACGCCGCGTTGTCCGTTCTCCGCAAACCGGTTCGCCGACTGAAATGCTTCAACGATAGACACTGTTTCAGGGAGTGAAAACCCATTGAACAGTGCAATGCCAATGTGTTTTACCGCCTTCCTGTCAGGCAGAGCGTGACCTTGAAAGACAGTGTTATCTTGAGCGTCGATGTGGCAATCCATTTGACTTTTCCCCGCGGAAATAAGATCTGTTCCAGCTCTGTTGCAACCGGACTATTCGACTGGCCCGTTCCCGCATAAGAACGAACAAGCGGTACATTGATGAGGTGGTGCGACGTGCCGATAAGAGGGCTGAGCCGCTGCTGGTTCACGCTTGCAACGGCCACTCCATTTCAATAATGAAAGGGCTCGCTAATCGATTGACGGCATGAGGCGAGTTGCGAGAAGTGCGTAAGCATGCAGAGGCGACGTTGGCGCAGGGGGCTAGCCATGATTGAATGTTCGTTTCATTTCCCTCGTTTCGGAATCGGCACAGCGACAAGATAGCGGCGCGATCGGACAACGGCTGTCTCATTCGATTTTCGCCGGCCAGCTTCGTGCTGAGACACTGTTTGTCTCAATGAGGCGGTAGCATGATTGCCATGTATGGACACACCCGAATGGGCAGACGGCGACTGTCTGCACGGAAAATGGCGCGCGCGTCGAACAGCGATAGCGAGGTGACTTCAATGCGGGAAGAATGGATACAGCGAGCGATCGCATGGCTGCGCGAAGCAGATGGGCTACTGATCACTGCAGGAGCAGGGATGGGCGTCGACTCCGGCTTGCCTGATTTCCGTGGCAATGCAGGCTTGTGGCGCGCGTACCCGGCGCTGGCCGAAGCAAGGCGTGATTTCCAGTCTATCGCCAACCCGCGGGCCTTTATGGAGGAGCCGGAACTGGCTTGGGGATTCTATGGACACCGCCTGAAACTTTATCGCGAGGTCGAGCCTCACCCGGGCTTCGCCATTCTCAGAGGCTGGGCCGGGCGTATGCCTCAGGGCGCATTTGTTTTCACGAGCAACGTGGACGGGCAATTTCAACGGGCGGGTTTCCCGGAGGACCGTATCGAGGAATGCCACGGCTCGATTCACTTTTTGCAGTGCATCGAGCCGTGTTCCTCGCGAATCGAACCAGCGGCAGACTTCGCGCCGCAGATCGACGAGCGCGCGTGCCGGCACATTGGCCCGTTGCCGCGCTGCCAACGCTGCGGCGCGCTGGCGAGGCCGAATATCCTGATGTTCTGGGACGCCGCGTGGCTGTCATCCCGCGCCGATGCACAGGCCACACGCCTCGCCGGCTGGTTGGCGTCGGTCAAGCGACCTGTTGTCGTCGAGGTTGGCGCCGGCACGGCGCTGCCTACGGTTCGACGCTTCAGTGAGCGGCACGGCCCACGGGTGATTCGCATCAATGCTCGCGAGCCGCAGATAGATCCAGCGCTCGGCATCGGCATTGAAGGGCGCGCGGTGGACATATTGTCGGCAATCGACGCGGGCCTGGCCGGATAGCGTTCGACGCAGAACGGAGCAGCGCGCTCATTTGAGCGCATACGTCCAGTAGACGTCGGCTCCGGCCTTCCTTTAAAGAAACCTCCGCGCACGCCGATATAGCAATGGGTCGCGCGCCGCCGTGTACTAGCAGCGCGACCGTGCATCGAGTCAATTTACGTCCCAGCCCGAAAGCGGTACGACGGTCGTCATGAATGACGTTCCCCGATTGGGCGAGCGTCAAGGCAAAAAGGAGAGGCAGTTAGTGTTTCCAGAGAATTTCCTGCATACAGGCATGCAGATCACTGACGAGCAAGCCATGCAGCTCGTCAAGTTCCGTAATGAATATGCTTATCCGGCCGCGCGCCTTGTCCTCGACGATCATGCCGGCGACTTCAAGTTGCCGGGCGGCCAGTGGGCGAAAATCGTGCCTCCAGCGCAAGGGGACGTGACCGATGCGACGCTGGACGCATATCACGAGCGCCTGCTGCGATCCAGCAACGCGACTGAACGATTGCTCGGCACGGCATCGATCGTATTGTGGGGTTTTTATACGTTCAGTCCGGCGTTTGCAGCTATCCGTGTCCACCGGCACCTTTTTGGGCGGGGCAATCAGCAAGCCACCAGTGCCGGGCAGATCGCGGACGTATTGGAAGAGGCTGACAATGCCGTCAAGGCGGGCAATCCAGGCCGCGCGCTAGAGATGTTCGCCGGAATCAACCAGTTGGGCCGCACGCCGTTCGCTTCGAAAGTGATTGCGCTGCTAGACCCAAGGCGCACTGCGGTATATGACAACAGGATCTGCAAAGGCTTGCAGAACAGCCCATGGGCGGCAAACGGGCCATTCGCAAACGGGGTGGGGGCGGTCCAATTGCGACGCGTCCAGCGCGAGTATGCCAGCTGGTGCAGTTTCACGCAGGCCGTTGCTGAACAACTGAATGAAGGCTGTCTGCGTGGTTTGCCGTGGCATTGGCGCGACCGGTTGAATGGACCGCAAATGTGGCGTGCAATCGATGTCGAACGCGCCATATTTGCCATGTTCGAGCCTCGCTGATCGGCGTGGTTCATATCGGGCTGGCTGAACGCTTGAGTGTGTCATACACGTTTGAGCTGTTCATTGCGATGTCCGAGGTGTTTGGCCCAATGCGGAATCTGCGCTTGCCAGCGTTCCGCTATAAACAATGCGGCCCTAAGCCAGTTTCCAGAATTCATCGTTGAAGAGCCCGGACGCGGCCATTGCGTGAAACGTTAGCCGTACCCGGTTTGCAATGACAACGCCGGCCAGCCAATGCGATCTGCATGCAGGTCAATGGAATATTCCGCCAACATATTAGCCTTTTCCGTCAGCCGTCCTCTCCGATGAAGCGGTCTATGTATGATGCACCGCAACCAGAAGATACTTCCCTGCCCGATTGTTTTGGGCTTTATCTGTAGCAGTTAGCACGGTATGCCGGGCAATCACAAAAAATATAACGATTCCCAATCCAGTTTGATTGGGATGCATATCTGTTTATTAGTTGGATTGAACGCCGCATTACGAAGATAAGTTGCGGTGACGATTGAGAACGGTTCCATTCACCGCCGTGTGTTTGAATACCAACAACTATAGACATGAGTGGAAACTTATTCGGACGGGGACCCACAGGGAGCAGAAAGGCATTGGCGTTAGCTGCCGTCCTGGCGTTCTCGACTCCGGCACACGCGGTAGAGCCGGCGTTGAATGCGTTAGGTCAGGCCGGCGGCCTGGTTATTCCATATGGATTCGCCTTGCCTCAAGGTGTCGGCGAAGTGCAGTACAACGATTTCATCGATCCACGGTACGGGAAGACGGCGACTGGATCGCAGATCTATTGGGGCGCCGTCGGCTTATTCCCATATGTCGAGCTGGCAGGCGGCCTGGCAAACTATCCAGCGAATGTCGGTGTCGCGCTTGCTCACGAAGAGCATTTCGTAATTCGCCACCTGATGGCGGACGTCAAGCTCGAAGTGCCGAAATTCTTCAAGTATCAGCCGAGCATTGCGTTCGGTGTGACCGATATTGGCGGCCAGACGCATTTCTTCCGCTCGAAATATGGCGTGGTATCGCAAGCGTTTGGACCCGTGACATTGACTGCCGGTTACGGCCAGGGCGATCGTCTGGACGGTTTATTTGGCGGCGCACAAGTCTCGCTTTGGAACACGGGGTTGTCGCTGCTCGTGGAAGACGATTCGAAAACGCCTTATGCCGGCGTGCGCTACCAGTCTCCGCGGATTAGCTGGCTGGCCGATGCAAACGTGATCGGCACGTTCATACGCTCAATCCGCTCGACCGATGGTGTGTCGCCGCGCACGTCGTTCTCGGTGGGCATTCAGATTCCGCTTGGCAAACGCTTTAGCAATGCGCGTTGTGCCGACGGCTTGTGCGATGGCCCGCAAGTGGCGCTCGCCCAGACCGCGGCTGCCGACGATGACGGCCCGATCCGCCTCGCGAGCCTGAAACCGGTAGACACACGCGCTACCGCAGCCAACAAGGCACTGGCCCCAGCGCCGATCATTTATGTACCACCGCTGCAGTCGTATGCATCTGTGATGCTGAGTGACGTGGCGGCGCGCAAATCGTCGGATGCGCAGTCTCCCGCCATTCCGGAAGCGCTGGATAACTCCGCGCTCGACGAGATCGCCGCGCAACTCTTTGCCGCCGGCCTCGAGCGTGTGCGTGTCGGGATGAGCGGTCGTGATCTCGTGGTCGAGTACGAAAACCATCGCTACAACCAGAACGAAGCTGACGCGCTCGGCATCGTGCTTGGCGTAGCGAGCGTGAATGCGGCGCATGGCACGGACAAGATTCACGTGGTGATCAAGAAGGCCAATGAACCCTTAGGCGAAGTCATCGTCGATCGTGATGCATTTGCCCAGTTCATTGAAGGCGGCGCGCCGACGCTGGCAAGTGCGTCAATGACGATGCGCACGCGTCCGACATACGACGCGGATTCGATCGTGTGGCATGGCAACGAGCACACGCATGGTCTGACGCGGATTCAGATCGAGCCGGTTGTCAGTTATCTGTACGGCACCGAGTACGGCAATTTCGACATCTCGCTCGGCGCCAATATTGAGGGGTTTGTGCCGCTTTGGCGTGGCGCGGAGTTGTATGCGAGCTATATCGCACCGATCTACAACACGAAGAACATGGACGAGGGCCGCGTATTTAGCGATTACCGCCTGCGCGGCGGTCTGAACGCGGTCGCGCTGGCGCAAAGCTTCTGGATTATGCCGCAAGTGTTCAACGTGGTATCGGTGGGTAAGTTCGATTACTCGTACGTTGGCGTGCAAAACGAAACAACGGTGTTCGTGCCGGGCCGCCCCGATCTGATCCGCTTGCGGCTCGCCTATTTGCACCATGAACCGGGCCATGACGGATTGCCAAGCGAGAAGAATGCCGAGTTGACTTACCGCTGGGTGCAGCCGTCCTGGAAGTTGTGGGTCGAAGCCGGCGTGGCGCGCTTTGTTGGGGGAGACAAGGGACCCGTTGCGAGCTTGACGCGCTGGTTCGACGACGTATCGGTGAGCGTGCATGGTGAGCATAGCGGGCAGGGCACGTTTGTAGGCGCCACGGTCAGCTTCCCGCTGACGTTGCGTCAGGGCATGAAGCCCGGGATCAGCCAGGTGTACGGCTCTGAACAGTTCGGGCTCGACTTCCGTACACGGGTGGGATCGACGAATTACCTGTCGGCCAATGCGGCGGAGAACGTGGCCTTCCCGTATAGCACGCAACAGTACCTGTTGAACCAGGGCCGCTTTAGCGGCGAGTACTTCTCGACTCAGCTTTACCGGATGCGTGATGCGTATCTGCGTTACGGGCGGCCGGGTAGCGACGGAACGAAGCCGAAGCCGCAAGCGAGTTTGCCTGCTGTATCGACCGGCGTCGCGCGATCGCATGGCGTCTGCGGAAACGATTTGCCGGGTGTAAGCGGCGGACGGGCGTTAGTGCCGGTCAATTGTGAATGACTTTCTTTGGAGGTAGGCGATGAAGCTTCTAAACGGCGCCACGCTGCGCACGCTGCAGTTCGGATCGATGGTTCTTGCAACCAGTGCGCTGGTTGCGTGTGGCGGCAGCGGCGACTCGCCGGGCGCGACGGTGAGCGGTACGGCCGCGGTAGGCGCGGCAATGGCCAACGCAGGCATCGTACTGACCTGCAAGAACGGTGCGGGTAGTGCGACGGCAAGCGCAAGCGGTGCGTATTCGGCAACCTTCAAGTTTGACGGACCGTGTGCGATCACGGCGTCGAGTGGTTTCACCGTGCTGCATTCGTTCGCGGCCGGCGCGGGCACCTACAACGTGACACCCCTGACCGAATTGCTTTTGAGCTATCTGGCCGGCCAGCTTGGAACCACGGTTAGCGGGCTGCTGTCGGGAATCTCGAGCAACGTGACGTTTCAGAGCGCGCTGTCCAACAGTACGGTGATCGCGAATGCGCAGGCGGCCGTTGCCCAATTGATCAAGACCCAGTATGGGATAACGCTTTCGTCATCCTCATTCTTGACGGTTTCATTTACGCCGGGGCAACCCGGCGCGGATGCGGATCTGGACAGTTTGCAGACTGCCGGTGCGATTGCCGCGAACGGTCAGCCCGTGGCATCGTTGACAGCCGCTGCGATAGCAGCGGGGGCGGCAGCACCGATCTCCGGTGGCGGCAATGGCGGCGGAGCAACCGGTGGAACGGGCGGCACCGGCGGCACGGGAACCACAGCGAAATAGCGCACGCTGGCGGATGCAGGAAATCGGCCTGCCGGGCCGGTCCAGCTCCCCAACGGAGCTGGACCGGCCATCCATCAAGAAGAAGCTAAGAGAGTTTGGGACATGAAGGATAACTATTCGTAGCCGAGCCTGTGACTCAGAATGGGCGCGAAAAAGAGAGCAATCGCAGAGCCCGCTGCCTTACCCTCGAGCTCCGCGGCGGCAGCCGCGGCCCGCATTCCATACACGTGCACGAACAGATCGAATAACGGGGGTAGGCAGTAAAGCACTGCGATCGCGACGCAATAAGCTTGCACGACGGATATGCGCCAGCCCTTTTGAAAGGCGACAGCGGCGGAGACAATGCGCAGAATGGCGAACAATACGAGCGCACCCACGGCTGCCTGTTCGCGGACTAGATACTCTGGAATAAACTCGCCCATAATTTCCTGTGCATCCGCTCGGTTAAACAGCCTGAAATTGAAGGCCACCAGTTCGAACTTTGTGCTCGAAAAAAATGACCTACTGCTTAAGGCAATCGTTCTTCGGCATTGAAGAACGAGTCGACAGGTTTTGATAGTATCGAAGCCGTACTGGCGCAATGAAAGTGCGGCTGAATGAACCACAATCTTGGCCGATATAGTCAAGCGTCATCGCCGTCGAACAATTGCCTGCTCTCTTTTTCGCAAGGCCCGCGGTCGTGTCGTCCGTATCTGCGATGGTCAGTCTGTCAGTCCCGCGAGCACTGGCGAGCGCGCAAGCAAGTACTCGTCGAAACCGGCGGCCACTTCCGGATGGCGCAGGGCGAACTCGACCGTCGCCTTCAGATAACCCAGCTTGCTA
>NZ_JAQQEG010000068.1:0-26913 GCF_046027395.1 Paraburkholderia dipogonis
CCGGGAACGATCTGAACGTGGGTGCCGAACCGGGAAATGGTTGGCGAGTAGATTGTCGCCATGTCCAGCGTGTACCTGTACAGCTTGCCGAGTGCCTCCGTACCACGTAACCGAAGGGGAAACAGGACCTGCTTGCCGCGGTCGACTGGAAAGGCATCGCACGACACGCTGAGGGTGCGCGACTGGCTGGGGCTATACATGGACGTGTCGCAGACTGACCGCATACGACAGAATTTCGCATGACCACACAGGCTTTTCCTCGCTCAGAGTTATCCTTTTTATTATCAAATTGGCGTTGACTAGGCGTATATAGGAATGCCGTAAAAAACGGTCAAGGCGTTAAATAGATAAGTGTTTTGCATAACCAGGCAAGACGAGACGGGGCGGAATCGGATCGTGGACAGGTACAGGACCGCCGTCTAACAGGTCGAAGCTGAAGCGAAAGGGGAAAAAGCCCGCACGCAGACGGGCCAAAGAGAGACGCGCGCTAGGCGAATCCCCAGAGGAATCAGATAAACGAGCGGGCACAGCAGCACTTGCTGTCCTTATCTTTCACATGCCGACGCTGGCGTTCGACTACTACGAGTCGTTGCGCGAGCTCGGGCTCGACGTGGATATCGTGTTGAGCCGCGCGGACCTGACGGGCTATGCGTTAGCGGTCGTGCCGAGCATCGCCGTGATCGACGACGCGCTGGTTCATCGGATCGAGCGGAGTCAAGCGCAATGGGTTTTCGGCCCGCGCAGCGGCTCGAAAACCGACAGCTTCGCCATTCCGTCCACGCTGCCGCCCGGCGCCTTGCAACGCGTTCTGCCGATGCAAGTGCTCGAAGTCGAAACGCTGCGGCCCACGCTGGCGCCTGCGGTGTCGATCGATGGCGCGGATGGTGTGGCGATGCATTGGCGCGAGCACGGGCGGGCCAATGGCGGCACGCATGTCGACGCGCAGTTCGACGACACATGGCCGGCGCTTCTCTCGCACGGGAGGGTTTGCTATGTGGCGGGCTGGTTGTCGCATGCGTTGCATCGCACGGTATTGCAGCAGGCGGCGCACGGGGCGGGCATCGATACGCAGCTATTGCCGGACGGTTTGCGCGTTCGGCGACGTGGTGATCTGACCTTCGCGTTCAATTTCGGCGCGGAGCCTGTGCGGGCGCCGGCGCCATCTGACGCAACGTTCGTGCTCGGCAAGGCGCTGCTGAATACGGGCGATGTCTGCGCGTGGAAGGGCGCCTGAATGCACGCCCACACCGCAGGTTGGATGGAGGGGCGCAGGCGCTACTGCGTCTGCGCCTTACGGTTCGCGCAGTCCGACGTGAACGCCATGCTGGCCTGATCCGGCGTCATGCGCGGCGCGTCCGGACTGTAGATCTTCTCGATGATGGCGCTGACCGCTTGCCGGTCAGCCGCATCCTTGTAGTACTTGGCCGCCTGATCGAGCGCTTGGGCCTTGGTCTTTTTGTGCGCGCGCCACGAGGCGACCTGCCCGGCGATATCGCCGATCGCAAAGCATTGATCGCTGACGGTTTGCGCAACGGCTTGAACGGCCGGCTGCGCGAGGCACGCCGCAAGCAGCGCGGATACGACTACGCGTTTCATTCCCTGAATCCTGTGGTTAGATGGGCACGGGTCAACAAGCGCGTAGTTTATCGGGAAAGTGAAGATTCCTTCGCCGCCAGGGACAACCGCGCCACGCCGAGTCGGCCCCAGTATCACTTGTACACGCCAGTTCAGCCCCCAAGAGTGCCTAATCGACCCACACTCGGCAATAATTCCAATCGACTCAGAATATGAGTCGATTGGAACCCGCAATCGCCTCAAAACCCATTCAGCACCATGACGCCAAGCCCATCCTTCATCTGACAAGTCCCCACGTGGCCCGGCATGCACTATGACGCTGTCCGCATCGGGGCGAGCTGGCCCGCGCACACAGGAGCCAGGGGGCATTGAAGGCAAGCTGACGGGTCTTGGTTTCGAACGGCGCCTTGAACTAGCCGCCGAGGCCTGGAGCCAGGATGCCGTCGCGACGGCAGCCATCGAGGGCGAACGCATCGCCCTCACGGCAGTGCGTTCGTCCGTGGCGCGGCGACTGGGCGTCGGGAATCAGGACGGCCCCGAAGCGCCCCGAAGCGTCGAAGGCCTGCTGGACATCATGGATGACGCGGTGCGGCAGCGGGAGGCGCCACTCACACACGAGCGTTTGTGCGCCTGGCAGGCGGCTCTCTTTCCGACTGGCTACTCAGGCATGACCAGAATTCTTGTTGGTGGCGGTCGCTCTACGCGCTATTACCTCAACACTCCGGGGTGGGGGCCGGCGGACACGGCCCCCACTGGCATCCCCTTTCACGACGGCTGACGAGGCAGTTCGAAGATCCATTAGATCCTCCGGCGCTCCCGCTGCCGGGCAGCGTCTACCCATCGCCGCCCCTTCACCTGCTCAATGCCCGAACGACTCCGCCTTCGGCGCACCCACGTTCGACACATGCGGCCGTGCCGCCTGCTTGATCAGCAACGCCACGCACGAAATCAGACCCGCCACCGCGACCATCGCGAAGATGCCCGCGAACGTGAAGTGGCGGCGCGTCAGCTCGGCCACGAGGAACGAACCCGCAATCCCGCCGAAGCGCCCGATGCCGAGCATCCACGCCACGCCGGTGCCGCGGCCTTCGGTCGGGTAGAACGCGGCGGCGAGTGCCGGCATCGACGATTGCGCGGTATTCATCAACACGCCGGCGACGAACACGATGAACACCAGCGCGCCCACGTTACCCACTGCCTGGCCGATGAAGTACACGCTCACAGCCGTCAACGCATAGCAGGCCGCGATGATGCGGTTCGCGTTGAAGCGGTCCATCAGCACGCCGCACAGCACCGCGCCCACGCCGCCGAGAGGGAACAGCGCCGAAATCAGCGTCGCGCGTTGCGGCGTGAGGCCGGCGTCCTTCAGCAGGATCGGCATCCAGTTGATCGACGCGTAGAAGATCACGAGGCCCATGAAATACGCGACCCACAGCATCACCGAACCGATGATGTATGAGCGCGACAGCACCACCGCCATGCCCTTGCCGCCGGTTTGCGGTGCGGTTTCGGTCATCATGAAGCTGCCCGCTTGCGCCGCTTCGCTCGAAATGCGCGCGAGCGCCGCGCGAATCCGTTCGACCGGCTGGCTATTGGCCACCATGTAGCGCACCGATTCCGGCATCTTGATCACCAGCAAGATCAGGAGCAGAAGCGGCGTGATGCCGCCGAGCAGCAGCACGCTGCGCCAGCCGAAATGCGGAATCATCCACGCCGCGAGAAACCCGCCGAACGCAGCGCCGAGCGGAAAGCCGCAGAACATCAGATTGATCACGGTCGCGCGGCGGCGATCCGGGCAGTATTCGCCCATCATTGTCACGGCGTTCGGCATGGCCGCACCGAGGCCGACGCCGGTGATGAAGCGCAGCACGGTGAGTTGTTCAATGCTGGTCGAGAAGGCCGAGCCGAGGCACGCCACGCCGAACAGCAGCACCGAGCTAAGCAGCAGCGAGCGTCGCCCGAGCCGGTCGGACAGCGGTCCCGAGCCGAGCGCACCGCACGCGAGGCCGAACAGTGCCGCGCTCAGCACAGGGGCTAGCGCCGGTCTGGTGATGCCCCATTCGGCGATCAGCGAAGGCGCAATGAAGCCGATCGCGGCCGTGTCAAAACCGTCCAGCAGGACGATGATGAAACACATGAAGAACACGAGCCATTGGAACGGCGAAAACGGATGTTCGTTGATGAAGGTCTGAACGTTCACAGCGGTGCTGCGGTTCATGATGTCTCCTTGCTGCGGAATACGGAAAGGCCCGTCAGAACGAGCCTTTTTCTTTTTATACGATCGGACGCCGTTTTAGAAGCGGTGCGCGATGCCTACGCCGGCAGCGAACTGGCTGCGCGACGACCACGGCGCTCATTGTCTGAAACGCTTCGAGGCGCGCTGCGCTTCGACAGCGAATAGTACCCGGACAGGTGACCTGACGGTACTGCGCCGAACGCGTCGTGCCGCCCGGTCTAATTGTTCGTATAAAGAACGACGATTCTTTATGTGAACAAGATTGAACTGTAAGTAATCCGGCAACGAAGGGTCAACGCGGGATTACCCGACACTGTTGTGGATGTGCGTCGATTGGCAGACGGCGCCAGACAGCGCGGATGAACGGGGTGGCCGCAGCGAGCATGGGCGCCGGGATATGACGGGTAAGAGAGACGAGCGCCGGCCTCAGAGATTCAGTACGGCTCGGCGCCCGGGGCAACGCGTGACGCGGCGTTCAGAAAATGACGTAGACCTTGCGCATCGTCTCCTCGACTTCCCACAGTCCTTCGGTATTGGCTTCGAAGAAGAGTGTGTCGCCGCTCTCGAAGTGGATGGTCTCCTCGTTATCGGGCGTGAAGCGGCCGCGCCCCGCGATGAAGTGCATCACTTCGGCCTGCTTGACCGAGCGGCGATACGTGCCCGCGGTGCATTCGAAAATCCCGGTGTCGACGGATTCGCTGCCCTTGATGATGCGTTGCACGCCCGACACCTGAATCGGCGTCGTGCCGGGCAGCCCGGCCTTGCCCCAGTCTTCCAGATTCTGCAGATTCACGCTTTGCTTGAGCTGCTGTACCTTCATCTTCTCGTTACCTTTTGAGTGTGCATAGGCCGTGTCATTGGCCGCTGGATTGGGTGTTCGTCACGGTCTGCTCGATCTTGCCCAGCCGTACGACGGTCACGCCGGGCCGCAGTTGCCGCAGCGAAGGCATGACGAGCATGCAGTTGTCGTAAGGCGTGGTGACCGCCTCGCCGTTCGACCAGCCGATCACGGCGCCGGCCTCGGCGAAGATCTCCAGTCCCGTGTAGGGCGCCGCGAATCGAAAATCCATGCTGGTGGCCACCACCGGCTGCGTCACGCGGACGATGTGCTGCACCGGCGGCAACGGCGCGAGCCAGCCGGCCGGCAGATCCGCTTCGTCGACCACGCCGGCCAGCAACAGGAAACGCGCAGTGGTGTCGCGCGCGACCGCAACGGCGCTCTGTTCCCAATGCTGTCCGCATTCGATCAGCAGCGCGTTCTTCGGGCTGGCGGGCTCGCCGAAGCCTTCGTAATCGCGCATGCGGCGGCCTTCCGGATGGCCCTCGTCGCAGATCACGGTGGCGGGCGTGCCGAGCCGCACGGCGAGATCGATGCCTTTTTGCAGCGGTCCCGCGACTATCAGCGGTTTGCTCTTCTCGTGCATGGAATGCAGATCGAGCAGGGCGTCGACGCTGTCGATCACCGGCCGCATCGCGCGCGCACGCGCCAACTCGCTGGACGTGCGCGACGCGTCGTCGAGCACCGCGGCGGTCCACACGCGATTGAAATCCTGATCGACGAAGCGGGCCGCATCGGGCTCGGCGGGATCGAAACGCTGATACGCAGCGACGTTCGCGAACGCCAGCGTGAGGCGCCCGCGCCGCGGCCGCAACGTGCGCCGTAGCAATTCGTCGACGACGATCGCGCCGCACACTTCATTGCCGTGCGTGAGCGCATTGATCATCACGTGCGGGCCCGGTGCGCCCGAGTCGAACGTATGGACGTAGGCAATGCCGGACGCCGATTGTTCGTGGCCCGAAATATCGGGGAATTCGACTTCGATGGGGTAGGCTTCCGTGCTCATGCGAGTTGTCCTGGCTGAGAGTGAGCGAAAGACTCAGGCGAGTTTTGCAGCGATCGCCTGGCCGACTTCGGTGGTGTTCGCCTTGCCGCCGAGGTCGCCGGTATGCGGGCCTTCCACCAGCGTCGCTTCGATCGCGGCGAGAATCGCGTCGTGGGCTTCACGTTCCTTGCCGGCGTGACTGCCGAGGAAGTCGAGCATCATCGCGGCCGACCAGATCATCGCGATCGGATTGGCGATGTTCTTGCCGGCGATGTCCGGCGCCGAACCGTGCACCGGTTCGAACAGCGACGGAAACTTGCGGTCCGGGTTCAGATTGCCCGACGGCGCGAGACCGATCGTGCCGGTGCAGGCCGGGCCGAGATCGGACAGAATGTCGCCGAACAGATTGGTGGCCACCACCACGTCGAAGCGATCCGGGCTTAGCACGAAGCGCGCGCAGAGAATGTCGATGTGCTGCTTGTCCCACGTCACGTCGGGATACTGCGCCGCGACGCCGGCCGCGACTTTGTCCCACCACGGCATGCTGATCGCGATGCCGTTGCTCTTGGTGGCCACCGTGATCTTCTTGCGCTCGCGCCGTTGCGCGAGATCGAACGCGAACTTCAGCACGCGTTCGCTGCCGTGCCGCGTGAAGACCGATTCCTGCAGCACGAATTCGCGCTCCGTGCCTTCGAACATCACGCCGCCCACCGACGAGTATTCGCCCTCGGTGTTTTCACGCACGATCCAGAAGTCGATGTCGCCCGCCTTGCGGCCCGCGAGCGGCGAAGGCACGCCGGCAAAAAGGCGCGCCGGGCGCAGATTGATGTACTGATCGAATTCGCGGCGGAACTTCAGCAGCGATCCCCACAGCGAGATATGGTCGGGCACCGTGTCGGGCCAGCCCACCGCGCCGAACAGGATCGCGTCGGCCGATTGCAGTTGCGCTTTCCAGTCGTCCGGCATCATCTTGCCGTGCTTCGCGTAGTACTCGCAGTTCGCCCATTCAATGTGCTGATACTCCAGCTCGATGCCGAAGCGCGTTTTCACTGCCTCCAGCACGCGAATGGCTTCCGGCATGACTTCGACGCCGATGCCGTCGCCGGGAATGACTGCGATCCGATATTTCTTCGACATGTTGTGCTCCTCCGTTGGGCTTCTGAACGATTCGATAACGGTTATTTTATTCCTGCTGTTTGAGACTAAAATGATGGCTTTAGTTAAGTCACTGTGCACGATTCGTGTACAAACTCCGCTGCCATCCATCGACCTATGAGCGCCGTCCCATCACCCGATCTCGGCGATTTGCGCGTGTTTTGCGAAGTGGCGCGCAAATCCAGTTTCAGCGCGGCGGCGGAGGCCCTGTCGGTGTCCGCGGCGTACGTCAGCAAACGCATCAACGTGCTCGAGACTACGCTCGGTACGCGTTTATTGCACCGTTCCACGCGCCGGGTCGCGATCACCGAGGCGGGCGAGCGCGTCTACACGTGGGCCGAAAAGATTCTCGACGATGTCGATCAACTGGTGGAGGACGTCTCCACCACGCGCCGCATTCCCGGCGGCAAACTGCGCATTTCCAGCAGCTTCGGCTTCGGCCGGCGCTTCGTCGCGCCCGCGCTCGCGCGCTTCTCCGAACGCTATCCGCAATTGAGCGTGCGGCTCGATCTGTTCGACCGCCTCGTCGATGTGGGCGGCGAAGGCTTCGACCTCGATGTGCGCATCGGCGATGAGATCGCGCCGCATCTGATCGCGCGGCGGCTCGCGTCGAATTATCGTGTGCTGTGCGCGTCGCCCGGCTACCTTGCGCGGCATGGCGCGCCGCGTCAGCCTGCCGAACTGTCCTCGCATGCGTGTCTCGCGATCAAGGAGCGCGACCACCCATTCGGTCTCTGGCGTTTGACGGTGCGCGGCGAGGCGGTCTCGATCAAGGTCACGGGACCGTTGTCGACCAATCATGGCGAAGTGGCAGTGCAATGGGCGCTGGCGGGACGCGGCATCGTGCTGCGTTCCATGTGGGATGTGCGGCCGCTGCTCGACAGCGGCCAGTTGCAGCAGGTGCTGCCCGAGGTCACGCAACCGGCGAATCTGTGGGCGGTGTATCCGGCGCGGCTCGCGCAGTCGGCGAAGGTGCGGGTCTGCGTGGACTTTCTGAGCGAGGAATTCGCGCAATGGAGTCCGTCGGCCGACGGTGCGGCCGGCGCGGACATAGCGGAACGTTGAACGCCGAACCCCGATTGGCAAGGTCCGGCCGATCAAAGACAAAGCAACGCCTAGTGATGATTCTGCGAGAACAGCGTTTCGAGCGGGTAATGGCTCTTCACGAACGGCGACTTGATGATCACGTAGCTGAAGTACTTCTCGATCCCGATATCGCGCTCGAGCAGCCCTTCCACGATGCTCTGATAATGGCTCACGCTGCGCGTGACGAACTTCAGCAGATAGTCATAACCGCCGCTTGCCAGATGGCACTCGACAATCTCGTCGACGTCGCGAATCGCATTCACGAACTTGATGAAGTCTTCCCGCCGATGATCGGCGAGCGTGACTTCGGTGAACACGATCTGCACGTCGCCGAGCTTTTCGAGCTGGATCTGCGCACCGTAGCCGATGATGTAGCCGGCTTTCTCCAGACGCTTGACCCGGATCAGGCAAGGACTGGGCGACAGGCCGACCGCGTCGGCAAGCTCGACGTTGGTTATGCGGCCTTTCTTCTGCAATTGGGAAAGTATGCGCAGGTCAATCCGGTCTAGCTTGCAGTCGCTGCTCATCGTAACGTTATCGCTCCGGCGATGGGTGTATGGGGCTGAGGTGGCCCTCTACTCTAGCATGCGGTGGCATGAGTTTTGACCTTCAACGCGGCGCGCACGTCGGCTTGTGCGAGAACGTCGTCGAGGGTCTTTTCAAGCCGTTCGAACATCAGATCGAACTCGGTCTCGGTGTACGAGAGCGCCGGCGCGAAGCCGAGAATGTTGTCGCCGAAGGCACGGAAAATCAGGCGGTTTTCATACGCGGCGGCGGCGATCCGTTCGGACAGTTTCAACGCCGGGTCGAAGCCCGTCTTGCTGTCCTTGTCGGCGACGAGTTCGAGCGCGCCGAGCAGGCCACGGTGGCGCGAGTCGCCCACCAGAGGATGCGCGAGCAGCGCGTCGAGGCCTTGCGCGAAACGCGGCGCGCGCGCCACGCCGTTCGCGAGCAGCCCGCCTTCGTGATAGAGGCGCAGCACTTCGAGGCCAATGGCCGCGCTCACCGGATGCGCCGAATAGGTATGGCCATGGCCGACGACCGCTTCGGCGTCGCCGTTTGCAATGCCCTGATAGATTTCGTCCGACATCAGCACGGCGCCCATCGGCGCATAGCCCGCGGTCAGGCCTTTGGCCACCGTCATCAGATCCGGCTCGACGTTTTCACCCTGGCAGGCGAACAGCGGACCTGTGCGGCCAAATCCGGTGATGACTTCATCGGCGACGAACAGAATGCCCAGCTTACGGCAGCTTTCACGCATGGCCTTGAGCCAGCCGACCGGCGGTACGATCACGCCGCCCGAGCCCTGAATCGGTTCACAGAAGAACGCGGCGACGTTGTCGGCGCCGAGCTCGGCCACCTTCGCTTCGAGCGCGGCCACCGAGGCGGCGATCAGCGCGGCGTCGTCGGCGAAATCGTTGCGGTACGCGTACGGCGACGGCAGATGATGCTGGTTCGGCAGCGGCAGATCGAAGTTGCGGTGGAACGCGGGCAGGGCGGTGAGGCCGGCGCCGGTCGTCGACGAGCCGTGGTAGCCGCGTTGCAGCGCGATGATGTGCTTCTTCGACGGCCGCCCCGTGGCGTTGAAGTAATGCGTGATGAAACGCAGTGCCGAGTCCACCGCGTCCGACCCGCCGAGCGTGAAGTACACGTGTTGCAGCGAAGCGGGCGACACCTCGACCAGCTTTTGCGCGAGTTGGATGGCCGGCTCGGAGCCGAAATGGAAATAGCCGGTCGCGTAGGGCAGCTTCTGCATCTGCGCGGTGGCGGCGTCGACAATGCTCTGCTGGCCGTAGCCGACGTTCACGCACCAGAGTCCGGAAAACGCATCGAGCAGTTCGTTGCCGGCCGCGTCGCGCAGAAACGCGCCGCTGGCGGATTCGAGGACGGTGACGCCGCGTGCTTCGTGCGCGCGGTAGTTGATGACCGGGTGAATCAGATGCTTGCGGTCGGCTTCAATGAGCGATTGAATCGGCATGATGGTTTCTCGTCGCGGGAAGGGGCTGTTGACCGTTCCATACTACTGATCAGCGACGATCGCCTGCTCACCTAAACAATTGCCTGAAAAGCGCGCACGACGCGTTTTGATGCACGGTCTTGGCATTTTCTGCTGCGGACGCTGAAAACCCGCGCCACGTGGGCGTTTCATCCGGTGCTGCCCTCAATAGCCTTGCGCGCGGTCGATCTGGCCAACCATTGGCAAGCCTTCGCGATGGCGGCGCAGATTCTCCAGCACCACGTCGACGGCGGTTTCGGGCCGCGTCGCGCTGGCGATATGCGGCGTGATGCGCACGCGTGGATGCGTCCATAACGCATGACCGGCGGGCAGCGGCTCGGGATCGGTGACGTCGAGAATGGCGTTCTGCAACTGGCGGCTCTCGAGCGCCGCCAGCAAATCCTGCTGATTCAGATGTGGACCACGCCCCGTTTGAATCAGCGACGCGCCGCGCGGCAGCTTCGCGAACAACTCCGCGTCGAGCAGCCCGCGCGTGGCGGGCGTAAGCGGCAGCAGGCAGATGAGGATGTCGGTGCGCGCGAGAAACGCATCCAATGCGTTTTCGCCCGCATAACACGCGACGCCTTCGATCTCGCGACCCGAACGGCTCCATCCCGCACAGTCGAAGCCGAACAACCGCAGCCTTTCCAGCACAGCCGTGCCCAGCACGCCGAGTCCGAGCACGCCGACGCGGCGCTGGCTCGCCGGCTTGAGCGGCAACTCGCGCCAGGCCTGCTGCTGTTGCTGAAGACCGTAGTCGAACAGGTCGCGATGAATCGTCAGTACAGCCTGCGTGACGTATTCGACCATGCCTTCGACGATCCCCGGCTCGATCATACGCACGACGGGCACATGCTCCGGCACGCCCGACAGGTCGAACTGATCGATGCCCGCCCCGACCGAGAACACGACTTCCAGATTAGGGAAGGTGCGCGTTGGATCTTCCGGCGGCTGCCAGGCGGCGAGATAGCGGATCGCGGCCGGGTCGCCGAGATCGGGCCAGATATGAAACGGCAACTCCGGCGCTTTCTGCGCGAAGAGTTTGGCCCACTGAGCGCCGCGCGCCGGGTCGGCTTTATAGAGGAAGGCCATGATGGTCAGCAGATTGCCTGGTTGATGATGCCGTATTGCAGGTAATGCGCATCCTGTCCGGCGCTCGCGGGCTCGCCCGGCGTGGCAGGGCGGACCATTTTGACGACCGTGTCCACGCGCGGCAAGCCCAACTGTTCCAGCCACTCAGTGAGTCCGCTGTCGCCCGGTGTGTCGATGCGCACGAACACGCCTTCGTTCAGCGCCAGCCAGTGGCTGATGAGTGCCTTGGCGCGGCTCGAATCCTCCGAGGCGGGCGCGACGACCGGACCGATCGCAAAGCCGCGTCCGAAGCGGCGAAACAGTGCGAAGCCGATCAGTTCGCCGTCGCGGTCGAGCGCGATGCCATCGGCGGCGCCCAGCAGCGCGGGCAGGACTTCGCCGCGATCCAGACCGCTCGCCCGCGACGCCAGTTCGACCAGCCGCGCGGTGTCGCTCGAACCGAGCGGGCGCAAACGCTCGCCGGGCGGCAGGGACACGAGCGGCGGCTGAAACGCCGCGCCCTGATGCTGGTCAAGCGTGCCGGCCGCGCGAAAGCCGAGCTTTTCATACAGCGGCTGGCCCGCGGTGGTGGCGTGCAGGAAAGTGACGCGGCTGCCCAGTTCGTCCAGCACCAGATCCATCAGCTTTCTGCCGATGCCGCGACCCTGGCGTCCCGGCGACACGATCACCATGCCGAGCGAGGCGCGCTCGGCGCCGTATTTCCAGCACAGGGCGGTGCCGATCATGCCGCTCGCGTCTTCCGCGACGAAACCCACGCCCAGCTGCGCGACGAATCTCCAGTCGTCCGCGCGATGCGGCCATTTGAGTTCGACCGTCAACGCGTGCGCGGCGGCGATGTCGTCGAGGGTGAAGCGTCTATAGGTAATCGAATCGGACACGCCGTACTCCCTGATTGACTGAAGGCTTACGCCGTCACTGTGTCATCCGGTGCGCGGTGTGACTAGGACGATCTTTTTATCGCGGACCGCAAAAACGGCCGCATCCAGATTCGATGCAAAACGCCAGGTCTGGGCGCGCATTACAGGTGAGTTCTGCTGCGTGGCGATTTTTGTCAGCGACATATGCCACGCCCGCGGCTCTACGATTTTGTCATGGCGGCGGCGTTCCCGAAACGCACCGCACGGACCACCAGCCAGTCACACAGGAAACCTATCTCATGGACAGCTTCAATCCGGACGACGTCGCGATTCGCAGCGGACATTACATCGGCGGGGAATATGTCGAGGCGGGCGAGCGCCGCATCGAGGTGTCGAGGCCTTCGGACGGCGTGGTGTACGCGTCGGTGCCGCTCGCCGATGCCGCCATGGTGGACCGCGCGGTCGAAAACGCCTGGCAGGCATTCAGGCACAGTGGCTGGGCGCGCATGGCGCCGCGCGAGCGGGCGAAGATCCTGCGCCGCTTCGCCGAACTGGTCGAAGCCGACGCGCCCACGCTCGGCCGGCTGGAAGCGCTCGGCTCGACGCGTCCGATTGCTCAGGCGATTGGCTGGGACGTGCCGTTCACCGCCGAGGGCATCCGCTTTTATGCCGAGTTCGCCGACAAGCTGGGCGGCGACGTCGCGGCCACGGATCACGATCATCTGGGCATGACGATCGCCGAGCCATATGGCGTGATCGGCGCGATCGCGCCGTGGAATTTCCCGCTGGTCATGGCCTCGTGGAAGATCGCCCCGGCGTTGGCGGCAGGCAATGCGGTGGTGCTGAAGCCTTCGGAGATGACGCCGTTCTCGGTCTTGCGGCTCGCTGAACTGGCTGTGCAGGCGGGGGTGCCCGCGGGCATCTTCAACGTGATCCAGGGCGACGGGCGCGTGACCGGCGACGAACTGGTGCGTCATCCGAAGATCAGCAAGGTCACCTTCACGGGCTCCACGCGCACGGGCGCGTCGATCATGGCCGCGTGCGCCAATAGCGGCACCAAGCCGGTCACACTAGAACTGGGCGGCAAGAGCCCGCAAATCGTCTTCGCCGACGCGCCGCGTCTGGACGACGTGGCGCGCCGCATCGCCGGTGCGATCACGGGCAACGCGGGACAAGTGTGCGTGGCGGGCTCGCGTCTGCTGGTCGAGCGAAGTCTTGCCGAGCCGCTGGCCGAGCGCATCGGCAAGATCTTCGCCGAGTTGAAGCCCGGTGCGACATGGGCCGCCGGCACCACGCTCTCGCCGATCATCTCGGCGCCGCAGGCGGCGCGCATCGAAGGCATCGTGGGACGCACGCTGGAAGCCGGCGCGACGCTGCGCTACGGCGGCGTCAGGGCGGACGGCGGCGCTGACGGCGCGTTCTACAGCCCGACCTTGCTCACTGACGTCACGGCCCACTCCGAAGCGGTACGCGAAGAAGTCTTCGGCCCGGTGCTGACGCTGCAAACCTTCGATACCGAAGACGAAGCGCTCGCGCTGGCGCAGCACCCCGAGTACGGCCTCGCGGCCGGTGTGCATACCGCAGACCTCGGCCGCGCGCTGCGTTTCGTGCGCGGGCTCGAAGCGGGCACGGTGTGGGTCAACCGCTATGGGCGCACCTCGGACTTCATGATCCCCACGGGCGGCTTCAAGCGTTCCGGCATCGGCAAGGACCTGGGCCGCCAGGCCTACGAGGCCAACCTGCGTTTCAAAAGCGTATTGATCGACCTGCGCGCCTGAACGCGTGCCATCCGCCTGGCATGCCGGCCGCAAACCCAGCATGGGCAAGGCTTTCAGCCCGATCGCCGCATTCTGTGCTGTCCGCGGCCTCAAAACGCATGGTTTGTGTCACCAGCAACGCCCTAATCAGGAACATCTATGTTTTTGCGCTGATTAAATCTTTAACAGGAATGAGCTTTTGTCGACCGGAGGTCACGCAAAGCAGTTACTCCGGTCCCACGCAAAGCGGTTTTCGCCAATGAACTCCGACAGCGAGTTCACCATCACGATAGGACTGCACCATGATCGAATTCGAACCGAAATACATCACCTTTGACTGCTACGGCACGTTGACGAAATTCCACATGGCCGACATGACGCGCGAACAGTACGGCCACTTGCTGAACGGCGAGGACCTGGAAAAGCTCGTCGCGTTTTACTCGGGCTATCGGCGCGACGAAGTGCTCGGTGCATGGAAGCCGTACCGCGATGTGGTGGTCAATGCGCTGCGCCGCGCCTGCAAGCGCATGAACGTCGAATTCAACGAAGCGGGCGCCCAGAGCATCTATGAAGCCGTGCCGACCTGGGGTCCGCATCCGGACGTGCCGGAAGGCGTCGCTCGTCTGGCGAAGAAGTACAAGCTGGTGATTCTCTCGAACGCCTCGAACAACCAGATCCAGAGCAACGTCGACAAGCTCGGCGCGCCGTTCCACAAGGTCTTCACGGCGGAGCAGGCGCAGTCGTACAAGCCGCGCATGCAAGGCTTCGAATACATGTTCGATCAGCTCAACTGCAATCCGGAAGACGTGCTGCACGTGTCGTCGAGCCTGCGCTACGACCTGATGACCGCGCACGACCTGGGCATCAAGCACAAGGTGTTTGTCAATCGCGGCCACGAACCGTCGACGCCGTATTACCAGTACTACGAGGTCAACGACATTCCGCATCTGGCTTCGGAACTCGGTCTGTAAGCACCGGTTTTTCACGCGCTGAAGACTGCCCGCCGCCTCGCTCATTGCCCATCTCAAGGACAGACCGGATGAAGCTCGATTCCTACTGGCTCGACACCGCGCCGCCCCTGCTGTCGGCGTGCGAGGGTCCGGTCGACGGCCAGACCGATGTGGTGGTGATCGGCGGCGGCTTCACCGGACTGTCGGCGGCGCAGGCGTTGGGCAAGCGCGGCGCCGCGGTGACCGTGCTCGACGCGGGCCGCATCGGCGGCGGCGCGTCCGGGCGCAACGGCGGGCAGGTCAATACCGGCGTCGCGCAGGACTTCGTCGCGCTGGTCGCGCAACTCGGTGTGGAGCGCGCGAGCGCCTGCTACCGCGCGTTTTCGGACGCGGTCGATACCGTCGAGCGGTTGATCCGCGAGGAAAACATCGACTGCAACTACATCGCGACCGGCAAGCTGAAGCTGGCGTCCAAGCCGCATCACCTCGCGCATCTGGAGAAGACGGCGGAAGCGATTCGCCGTGAAGTCGATACGGATATCGAACTGATCGACCGCAGCCGTATCCGCAGCGAAATTCAATCCGACAGTTTTTATGGCGGATTGCTGCAACGGCACGGCGGCCAGATGCATATGGGCAAGTTCACGGTCGGTCTCGCCGAGGCCGCTGTGCGTCGCGGCGCCAAGCTGTACGAGAACGCGGCGGTCACCGCCATCGTGAAAGACAGCGGCGGTTTCAGGATCACCACGGCGCGCGGCGAAGTGCGCGCGAAGCAGGTGCTGATCGCGACCGGCCCCTCGCGGCACGGTCCGTTCGGGTGGTACCGGCGGCGCCTCGCACCGGTCGGTTCGTTCATCGTCGTGACGGAACCCGTGTCGCCGGAATTGCTCGCGCAAGTGTTTCCGAACCGGCGCGCGTACACGACCACGCGTTTGATGCACAACTACTTCCGCGTGACGCCCGATTCGCGTTTGCTGTTCGGCGGCCGGGCGCGCTTCACGGCGTCCGAACGGCCGTCCGATGCGAAGAGCGGACGCATCCTGCAGGAAGGCCTCGCCGCGATGTTCCCGATGCTCGCGAGCGCGCGCATCGACTATTGCTGGGGCGGTCTGGTGGATATGAGCGCTGACCGTTTGCCGCATGCGGGGCAGCACGACGGCATCTATTTCTCGATGGGCTACAGCGGCCACGGCACGCAGATGTCGACGCACATGGGCCAGGTGATGGCCGACGTAATGGACGGCCACGACGACCGGAATCCGTGGCGCGAGCCGGAGTGGCCCGCGATTCCCGGCCATACCGGCAAACCCTGGTTCCTGCCGCTCGTGGGCACGTACTACCGCATCAAAGACATTTTTTATTGATCGTTCGTTGTTCGACTGGCAGTCAAAACCACGCAGCCACGCCTGCTTAACCCCATTGCTCACCCTCGCGGAGAAGTTCGATGAATAAGGAAAACTCGCAACATGGCGCTCTTCAATTCGGCAGCGAGTTGGAGCGGCTGACCGCCAAAGGTGCCTCGCGGCGCGGCGTGCTGCGCGCGATGGCCGCGGCCGGCATGATGTCGGTGACGGGCGCCGGCCTGCTGACAGCAAGCGGTGCGGCGTTCGCGCAGGCCAAGCCGAAGCAGGGCGGCAAGATCCGTGTGGCGACGCAATCCGCTTCCGCGGCCGATACGCTCGATCCCGCGAAGGGCGCGCTCGGCACCGACTATGTCCGTGGCTTCATGTTCTACAACTGCCTGACCGAACTCGACTCGCATCTCGGCGCGAAGATGTCGCTGGCGACATCGCTCGATACGAAAGACGCCACCGTGTGGGTCGTCAAGCTGCGCAACGGCGTGCAGTTCCACGACGGCAAAGCGCTGGCGCCGGCCGACGTGGTGTATTCGATCATGCGCCACAAGGATCCGGCCACAGCCTCGAAAGCGAAGACGCTGGCCGATCAGATCAAGGAAGTGAAGGCGACCGGCCCGAACGAAGTGACGATCACGCTGGAAGGCCCGAACGCCGATCTGCCGGTGATCCTCGCCACCTCGCATTTCCAGATCATCAAGGACGGCACCAAGGATTTCAAAACGGCGATCGGCACCGGCCCGTTCAAGGTCAAGGAATTCTCGCCGGGCGTGCGCACGGTCGGCGTGAGAAACGAGAAGTACTGGAAGCCGGGCATGCCGCATCTCGACGAGGTCGAACTGATCGGCATCGGCGACGAATCGGCGCGCGTGAACGCGCTGCTCTCGGGCGACGTGCAACTGATCAACGCGGTGAGCCCGCGTTCGACTACCCAGATCAAGGGCGCCGGTGGCTTCTCCGTGCTGGAGACGAAGACGGGTTTGTACACCGACCTGGTGGTTCGCGACGAAGGCGGCATTACCGGCAACGACGATTTTCGGCGAGGCATGATGTACCTGCAGGACCGCGAGCAGATGCGCCGCGCGATCTTCCAGGGTTACGGCACGATCGGCAACGACCAGCCGATCGATCCGACCAACAAGTACTACCTGGCCGGCTTGCCGCAGCGCGCCTTCGATCCGGACAAGGCGAAGTTCCACTTCCAGAAGGCCAAGGTCGGCAGCGCGCCGATTCAGATTTTCGCGTCGCCGGCGGCGGAAGGGTCGGTTGAAATGGCGATGTTCCTTCAGCAGGTCGCGCCGCAAGCCGGTCTGAATCTGCAAGTGTCGCGCGTGCCGGCCGACGGCTACTGGTCGAACCACTGGATGAAGCATCCGCTGGGTTTCGGCAATGTCAACGCGCGTCCGAGCGCCGACGTGATCTTCACGCAGTTCTTCAAGTCGGATGCACCGTGGAACGAAGCGAACTGGAAGAGCCCGAAGTTCGATCAGTTGCTGCTTCAGGCACGCGGCGAACCGGACGACGCCAAGCGCAAGAAGATTTACGGCGACATGCAGGTGCTGGTGCATGAAACCGGCGGCGTCGGCATTCCTCTGTTTCAGAGTTCGCTCGACGCTTATACGAACAAGCTCAAGGGCCTCGGCTCGATTCCGCTCGCCGGGTTGATGGGCTTCATGTTCGCGGAAAACGTCTGGCTCGAGGCCTGAGCCGGATCCCGGCCACACCCCGCAACACGCGCACCGCTGATCGGGCGGCGCGCGGCTTCAACTGAGGAGGCGACTCACGATGAAAGCACATGCGCAACGTCTCATTGCCGCGCGCCTCGGCCTCGCGCTGCTCACGCTGCTGCTGGTGTCGGCGGTCGTGTTCGGCATCACCGGGCTGCTTCCCGGCGACGCGGCCCAGCAGGCGCTCGGCCAGGCGGCGACCCCCGAAGCCGTGGCCGCCTTGCGGCATCAGTTCGGCCTCGACCAGCCCGCGCTGCAACGCTACTTCGTGTGGCTCCTTCATGTGGTCAGCGGCAATTTCGGCACGTCGTTGTCGAACAATTTGCCGGTCAGTCAACTGATCGCGACGCGTTTGCCGAACTCGCTGGTACTGGCCGGTTTGACGGCGCTGGTCTCGGTGCCGGTGGCGCTGTTGATCGGCATTTCGTCGGCGATGTTCCGCGGCTCGCTGCTCGATCGCACGCTCAACGTGCTGACGCTCTCCACGGTGGCCGTGCCGGAATTCCTGATTGCGACGATCGCCGTGCTGATCTTTGCCGTCAAGCTGCGCTGGCTGCCGGCGCTGTCGTATCTGTCGGAGGTGCATTCGTTCGGCGCGCTGTTGCGCATCTACGCGATGCCGGTGATGACGCTGTGCTGCGTGCTGGTCGCGCAGATGGCGCGCATGACGCGCGCCGCGGTGCTCGACCAGCTCAATTCGTCGTACGTGGAAATGGCCTTGCTCAAGGGCGCCTCGCCGGTGCGCGTGGTGTGGCGGCATGTGTTGCCGAACACCATCGGGCCGATTGCCAACGCCGTGGCGCTGAGCCTGTCGTATCTGTTCGGCGGCGTGGTGATCGTCGAGTCGATCTTCAACTATCCCGGCCTCGCGAGCCTGATGGTGGACGCGGTGACCAACCGTGACATGCCGCTCGTGCAGGGCTGCGTGATGGTGTTCTGCGCGGCGTATCTCGCGCTCGTGCTGATCGCCGACCTGTGTCAAATCGTATCCAACCCGAGGCTGCGTCGATGATGAGCCAACCTACCAATCCCCACCATGTTCCCCACGCCGGCACGGAGCTGTACGACGTGCGCCGTGACGAAGTGGTCGTCGAGCCCGCGCCTGTCGAAGCGGCGCCGCTGAAACACGGCGTGCTCAAACGCCTCGTGCACCGCTTCTCCCTACTCGGCCTGATCGGTCTGCTGATGGTCGCGTTCTGGCTGCTGGTCGCGTTCGTCGGACCATTGGTCGCGCCGTACAAAGGCGGTGCGCTGACCTCGACGGAAATTTTCGGCCGCTACAGCGCGGCGTATCCGCTGGGCACCGACTATCTCGGCCGCGACATGCTCAGCCGGATTCTCTACGGCGCGCGCTACACGGTCGGCCTCGCGCTTGCCGCGGCGGTGCTCGCCAGCGTGATCGGCACGTTCTTCGGCCTGCTCGCGGCGGTGTCGGGCCGCTGGGTCGATGAAATTCTGAGCCGTCTGTTCGACGCGCTCATTTCGATTCCGAGCAAAGTGTTGGCGCTCGTCGTGATCGCCGCGTTCGGTTCGTCGATTCCGATGCTGACGACGGTCGCCGCGCTCGCCTACATTCCCGGCGCGTTCCGCATTTCGCGCTCGCTCGCGGTGAACGTGATGGGCCTCGAATACGTGCAGGTGGCGAGAGCACGCGGCGAAGGCATCTTCTATATCGCGCGGGTCGAAGTGCTGCCCAACATGATTCATCCGATGCTCGCGGATTTCGGCCTGCGCTTCGTGTTCATCGTGCTGCTACTGAGCGGGCTGAGTTTCCTCGGTCTCGGCGTACAACCGCCGAACGCCGACTGGGGTTCGCTCGTGCGCGAGAACATCGGCGGCTTGTCGGAAGGCGCGCCTGCCGTGCTGATGCCGGCCGTCGCGATTGCGACGCTGACCATCGGCATGAATCTGCTGATCGACAACCTGCGGCGTCGCAGCCGTAGCCACGGAGGTGCGTGATGGCTGATCGCGACATGATCGAAGTGAAGGGCCTGAGAGTCGTCGCGGGTGCGGCGCCGGGGCCGGTGACGGAGATCGTCAAGGGCGTCGATTTTTCGGTGAAGAAGGGCGAAGTGCTCGCGCTGATCGGCGAGTCCGGGTCGGGCAAGACCACCATCGCGCTGTCGCTGCTCGGTTATGCGCGGGCGGGCTGCGCGATCAGCGGTGGGTCGGTGCGCATCGGCGAGGTCGAAGTGTTATCGCTCGATGCGAAGGGACGCCGCGCGTTGCGCGCGCGGACCGTCGCGTATGTCGCGCAGAGCGCGGCGGCCGGCTTCAATCCGGCGCGCACGATCATGGATCAGGTCACCGAACCGGCGCTGCTGCATCATCTGATGACGAAAGAAGCGGCGCGCGACAAAGCGATCGGGCTGTTCCGCTCGCTCGCGCTGCCCGCGCCGGAAACGATCGGCGAGCGTTATCCGCACCAGGTGTCGGGCGGTCAGTTGCAGCGTTTGATGGCGGCGATGGCGTTGATCACCGATCCGGCCGTCGTCGTGTTCGACGAGCCGACCACCGCGCTCGACGTCACCACGCAGATCGAAGTGCTGGCGGCCTTCAAGAAGGTAATTCGCGAACTGGGCACCACGGCCGTGTATGTGTCGCACGATCTGGCGGTGGTTGCGCAGATGGCGGACCGCATCGTCGTGCTGAACGGCGGCGCGGTGAAGGAGAACGGCGCGGTCGCGCAAGTGCTCGACGCGCCGGTGGATGCGTACACACGCCAGTTGCTGGCGGCCACACGCCGACCGGAAGCCTTGCTGACGTTGCCGCCGAACCTCGGCAAACACGTGCCGCCGCTGCTGGAGATTCGCGGACTGTCCGCGGGCTATGGCCGCATCGACCGCCACGGCGCGCCCGCCGTGCGCGTGCTGGACGACGTCAGTCTGTCGATCCCGCGCGGCAGCACGCTCGGCGTGATCGGCGAATCCGGCTCCGGCAAGACGACGCTCGCGCGCGTGGTGGCGGGTCTCGTCGACCGGGCGCGCGGCGAGGTGCTGTTCAACGGCGAACCGCTGGCGGCGCAAATCTCGCGCCGCACGCCGGAGCAGTATCGCCAGATTCAGATCGTGTTCCAGAACGCCGACACGGCGCTCAACCCAAGTCATTCAATCGCCGATATCCTTGGCCGGCCGCTCGCGTTCTATCATCATCTGCGTGGCTCGGCGGCGAAGAAGCGCATGCTGGAACTGCTCGATCTGGTAAAGCTGCCGGCTTCCATCGCCACACGCACGCCGACCGGGCTCTCCGGCGGCCAGAAGCAGCGCGTGAATCTGGCGCGCGCGCTTGCCGCCGACCCCGCCTTGATTCTGTGCGACGAAGTGACCTCCGCGCTCGACACGGTGGTCGGTGCGGCGATCCTCGATCTGCTCGCCGAATTGCGGCGTGAGCTGGGCGTGTCGTACATGTTCATCAGCCACGATATTTCGACGGTGCGCGCGATCTGTGACGAAGTGATCGTGCTGTATGCGGGACATCGCGTGGAAGCGGGCCAGCGCGAGGTGCTCGCGGCGCCGCCGTATCACCCGTACACGGGCTTGCTGGTCGATTCGGTGCCGGCGTTGAAACCCGGCTGGCTCGACGCGCGCCGTGACATCGTCGCGACCGCGTTGCCGGCCATGGGCGAGAGCGCCGACGTTGCCGAGTTGTGCTCGTTCCGCGCGCGTTGTCCGGTGCGTATCGACGGCAAGTGCAACATGACGCCGCCCTCGCTGAAGAAGTTGCCCTCGGGCGCGGAGATTCTTTGCCACCATCCGGCCGCCGAACTGAACCGTTTGCAGACCGTGGAGGCGACCCCGGCATGAGCGGACGATTTGTGCGCCTCGCGGAAACGGGCCGCAAGACCTTTCCGATCACCGTGGACGGCGTCGTGCGCGAGGCCGCCGAAGGCGACACGCTGATGGTCGCGTTGCTCACCGGCACGCGCACGTTGCGCGACTCCGAATTCGGCGACGGCCGGCGCGCCGGTTTCTGTCTGATGGGCGCTTGCCAGGACTGCTGGGTGTGGACCGCGCAAGGCGAGCGCGTGCGTGCGTGCAGCACGCCGGCGATACCCGGCATGTCGATCGTCACCAGACTGGCGGAAGCCGGGGAGGGTGTATGGCCCCGCGCGTAGTCATCATCGGGTCCGGGCCGGCGGGCGTGCGCGCCGCGCAGGCGCTGGTCGAAGCGGGGCTGCGGCCTGTCGTGGTCGATGAAGGGCGGCGTGACGGCGGGCAGATTTATCGACGTCAGACCGAAGGGTTTTCGCGCAGCTACGAGACGCTCTATGGCACCGAGGCAGCCCGCGCCGCGTCGTTGCATCGGAGCTTCGATGCGTTGACGAGCCGGATCGACTATCTGCCGGAGACGCTGGTCTGGAATATTTCGCCGAACATCCTTCACCTCGTGAGCGGCACGCGTTACCGCACGCTCGCGTTCGACGCGCTGATCGTCTGCAGCGGCGCGACGGACCGGCTGATGCCGGTCAAAGGCTGGCACCAGGCCGGCACGTATAGCCTCGGCGGCGCGCAGGTTGCGCTGAAATCGCAGGGCTGCGCGATCGGCTCGCGCATCGTGATGATGGGCAGCGGTCCGCTGCTGTATCTCGTGGCCGCGCAATACGTGAAGGCCGGCGCGCAGGTTGCCGCGGTGCTGGACACCTCGACATTCATGCAGCGCGTGGCCGCGTTGCCGCGACTGCTGGCGATTCCCGCCGCGCTCAGAAAAGGCATCGCGTTGACGCGTGTGCTATCCGAAGCGCGTGTGCCGGTTCATCGCGGCGTGCAGCCGCTTGAAATCAAAGGCTCGCCGCAAGACGGCGTGAGCGCGGTCGAAGTCGCGCTACCCGGCGGCAAGCGACTCGAATTGACGTGCGATGCCGTCGCGCTCGGCTATCACCTGCGGCCCGAGACGCAACTCGCGGATCTCGCGGGTTGCCGCTTCCTGTTCGACGAGAACGCCCAGCAATGGCTGCCGCAAATCGATGCCGATGGCCGCAGCAGCATCAAGGGCGTCTATCTGGCGGGCGACGGCGCACGCGTGCTCGGCGCCGACGCGGCGGAACGCTCGGGCCGACTCGCGGCGTTGGCCGCCTTGCAGGATCACGGCATAGCGGTCAACGGCATGGAGCGCTTGCGCGCCGAACTCGCGCGCTTCACGCGCTTTGCCGCGGGCTTGCGTGAAGCCTTCCCGTGGCCCGCGAAATTCGCCGCGTCGCTGCCGGACGAGACGATTGTCTGCCGTTGCGAGGCGATCACGGCCGGCGAATTGCGCCGCGTGGTGCACGCGACCGGCGCTAAAGAAGCCAATCGCGCGAAGGCGTTTTCGCGCGTCGGCATGGGCCGCTGTCAGGGACGCTATTGCGGCCATGCGGGCGCGGAAATCATCGCGGCGGCCGCGTGCGTGCCGCTGTCTTCTGTGGGACGGCTGCGCGGCCAGGCGCCGGTCAAACCGCTGCCGGTGGCGCTGACCGAAGAGGTGAGCGACGAGGTGATCGAATGAGCGCGACGACCCGCAACGAAGCCGATGTGATTGTGATCGGCGGCGGCATCATGGGAACGACGACGGCGTTCTTCCTGCGCCAGCGCAACCGCTCGGTGATTCTGCTCGAACGTGGACTTACCGGTCAGCAGGCGAGCGGCGTGAACTTCGGCGGCATTCGCCGTCAGGGCCGCGCGCTGCCGCAACTGGCGATGGCCAACCGCGCGCTGCGCACGTGGCAACGCTCGGCGGAACTGCTCGGCGAGGACATCGAGTTCCTGCCGTCGGGCCATACGCGTGTGTGCTACCACCAGCGGGACGTCGAGAATTTCGACCAGTACGCAATCGACGCGCGCGCCCACGGTCTCGAGCTCGAGGTGCTGCACGGCGAAGCGATGTTCGGGCGTTTTCCGTTTCTCGGCCGCGAGGTGCTGGCGGCCTCGATCTCGCCGCTCGACGGCCACGCCAATCCGCGCCTCGCCGCGCCCGCGTTCGGTCGCGCGGCGACGCGGCTCGGCGCGCGGGTGATCGAGGATACGGAGATCGTGCGCGTCGAAAAAGACGGTAGCCGGTTTCGTGTGGAAAGCGCGCGCGGCGACGTGTACTGGGCGGCGCAGCTCGTGATCTGCGCGGGCGCGTGGGCGAGCCGGCTGACCGAACAGTTCGGCGAACCCGTGCCGCTTACCGCGCGCGGACCGCAAATGTGCGTGACCGAACCGGTGCCGTACGTATTCAAGTCGTCGATGGGCGTGTTCACGTCGATCAAGGAAGAGAGCATTTACTTTCGCCAGATTCCGCGCGGCAACATCATCGTCGGCGGCGGTCCTGCCGGTCCCGCCGACGCCGTGACGAGCCGCGCTTCTGTGTTGCCAATCAACACCGTGCGGCAACTGGCGCAGATGCGCCGGCTCGTGCCCGCGTTGGCGCCGCTGCATGTGATTCGCGTCTGGAGCGGCGTGGAAAGCTATCTGCCCGACAGCGAGCCGGTGATCGGTCCGAGCAGTCAGGTCGACGGTCTGTTCTACGCGTTCGGCTTCAGCGGGTCGGGTTTTCAGATCGGCCCCGGCGTCGGCGAGACGCTGGCGGAACTCGTCGATACGGGCAGCACGGCGATTCCTCTCGACGTGTTTTCCATCCGGCGTTTCGTGAAGCAACCGGCGGCTCGCTCGACCATCGTGACGTCATGAAACAGTCCATCAGCCTCACTGCCGCCCGCGCTTTCATCGAAGCTCATTTCGATGAACCCGTGACGCTCGCCCAACTCGCCGCGCTGTCCGCGCTCAGCGTGTCGCGCTTCGCCACGGTGTTCCGGCAGCAATACGGATCGTCGCCGTATCGCTATCTATGCGGCCTGCGGATTCAGCGCGCGCAGACCCTATTGCTCGAAGGCGTGCCGGGATCGGTCGTCGCGACGGAGGTCGGCTTCTTCGACCAAAGCCACTTCGGCCGCCATTTCAAGCGATGCTGCGGCATGACGCCCAGCATGTTCATCGCGCGCGCCGGCGCCAATGCAGCGCGGCATGGCGGCGCGAATGGCATGAGTAGTTTGAGTAGCTTGAGCGCCGCGCCTACGGCGTCGCGTTCAGCTTCCGCCATAACGTCGTCTTGCTGATGCCGAGCGCCTCGCAGACCGCGTCGCGGTCGCCGTCGTGCGCGGCGAGCGCGGCGCGGATTTCGTCCGCTTCCACGTGACGGCTGCGTTCGCGCAGGGTTAAAGCGGTTTTCTTTGCGCGCGCGTGCGGCTCGACGATTTCAGGCGCGACCGTGTGCAACATGTCGCGTGTGAGAACAGCGTTGGTGGCGTTTTCGGCCAGCGCGTCCAGGTCCACATCGGCGAGTTCGACTGCGATCCGTTCGATCACGTTCTGCAATTCGCGCACATTGCCAGGCCACGCGTAACGCTTGAGCGGCTCGTCGAGCGGGGCGAGCAGGCGTTCGGCGGCGGCCGTGTCCGGCAGGCGCGCCGCAAGCCTCGGCTCACGCGCCGCGGCTTGCAGGAGCAGTTCGACGGCGAGCGGCAGCAGATCGGTCGGCCGCTCGCGCAGCGGCGGCAGCCCGATGCTCAAAATGTTAAGCCTGTAGTAGAGGTCCGCGCGAAAGCTGCCCGCTTCGATGCCTTCGGTCAACGCACGGTGCGTCGCCGCGACGACGCGAATATCCACCCGCGTCGGCTCCGTCGAGCCGAGCCGCACGACTTCGCGTTCCTGCAGCACGCGCAACAGCCGGCTTTGCAACGACAGCGGCATCTCGCCGATTTCATCGAGAAACAGCGTGCCGCGGTGCGCCACTTCGATCAGGCCCGCCTTGCCGCCCTTGCGCGCACCAGTGAACGCGCCTTCCTCGTAACCGAACAGTTCGCTCTCGAGCAAGGCCTCGGGAAACGCGCCGCAATTGATCGCGACGAACGCAAAGTCGCGCCGCGCGCTCAACTGATGCATGCTCTGCGCGACCATCTCCTTGCCCGTGCCGCTTTCGCCGAGAATCAACACGGTGGCGTCCGAACGGGCATAGCGCCGCACGAGCGCGCGCACCCGTTCGATCGATTCGGACGCGCCGACGATATCGTCGAGCCGGTAACGCGCGCTGAACTGCTGCACGCGCTGCCGAGAACGCAGCGTCCGGTCGAGCCGTTCGACCGCGCGCGATTCCTGGAACGTCAGCACCGTGCCCGCCGCCGCGCCGCTGCTGGCCAGCGGCCCGCGATGCACGACATAGCTCACGCCGCGCACCGTGCAGAACGTGTCGCCGTCCGCGTCCGGCAGGCTGCCCGCGAGATCGGGCGCGAGTTCGAGCAGCACGCGGCCCACGGCATTCGCCGCGTCGAGGCCGAGCACGCCGGCGAGGCGCTGGTTCATTGCTTCGACCCGGCCCTGCGCGTCGAGCGCGACGACGCCGTCGCGCAGATGCTGCAGCAGATTGTCGAGCCGTTGACGCCGGATCGTTTCGCGGCGTGTGGCCTGGGCGACTTCGAGCGCGGTGTCGAAGGCCGCGCGCACCGACGCGCGCGAATACAAAAACACCGTGCCCATGCCGGCATTCGCGGCGAGGTCGGTGACGAGGCCGGGGCCGACCACCACGTCGATGCCGCGATCGCGCAGATCGAGCACGACGCTCTCCGCGTCCTGCGCCGATTGATAGGAAGCGAACGTGACGTCGAGTGCGTAGGCGGCAGTGAAGCGCCGCACTTCGTCAGGTGTGTTGCCGTGCGTGACGAACGCGACCTTCGCGCCGTCGCGCCGCGCCCGCGCGAGCGCATGCATCACGTCGAAGCCGGTTGGGCCGATCAGCACGACCGGCACCGACACGCGCGTCTTCAGATACGCGCCGTTCGAGCCGCCGGCAATCACCACGTCCGGACGACCCGCGCCCGCGGCGTCGATCTCTCGCACGGCGTCTTCGAAGCCGTGCGAGACGATGCGCAAGTCCGCGCGTTCCACGTATTCGCCGGCGATGTCGAAGAACAGATCGCGCAGGCGGCTGATGCTGACTGCCCAGATGCGGGGTCGCTGGGCGGGTTCGAAAAGAGGTGTGCTCAAGGCTGGGCGGCTCGCGGCGGGCTACGAAAAGTCCGTCCATTATGCGCGCATCCATTTCCGATTTGAAATTAACATTTCAGTTGTGAAATGAAATCTGATCCGGCACGAACGGACGTCCTTCGTGAAATCAGGCACTTAGCGGGCGCCGGAGCGGTTGGCCCGTTCCTTGCATTTGAAGCAGCGGTCAAAAGCATCCCCCCATGCAATCTGGAGACGAAGTCATGAGTGAAGCAGACAACAGCACGCCGAACGCAGGCGCATTCAAACCGAAGAAATCCGTCGCCCTGTCCGGTGTGACGGCGGGCAAC